>NZ_BSPC01000069.1 GCF_030160835.1 Labrys miyagiensis
ACAGCTCAGATAGTCGCTCACCTCTATCCTCTCCCCGTAAGAACGGGGCGAGGGGACTTCGACGGCGTGTTCTATCCTCAACCGTCTCATCTCGCTCAGCCGAATTGCTTGTGACGTGCTCGCCGGGAATGACAGTTCAATCGGTTCGCTTATTATTTATCGGCTCCAAGGTCTGGTTGGCACAGCCGAAACCCTCACCGCTCCGCGCACCCATCAAAGTTGGGCGACCCCGCCAATTGCGATGGCATCCGCTCCCGCCCCGCGCTAGCCTTTCCCGCCGGGCAAACCGGCAGGAAAGCCGCGGCCAGGCGGCGGGGGAACGCCATATGGATGCTCGCACACACCTTTCCTCCTTCGCTGAAGCGGCGGCGGCGGCCGTCGACAGCGGCGCCCTCGCCGGCATTATCGGCACGGTGACCACGCCGCGCGAAACCGTCTTCGAAAGCGCCCATGGCTGGCGCGACCATGGCCGCTCGCTGCCGATGGCGGCGGACAGCGTGCTCGCCCTTGCCTCGATGACCAAGGCCGTCACGGCCGTCGCCGTCCTGCAGCTGGTGGAGCGCGGCGCCGTCGGCCTCGACGACCCGCTCGGCGCCATCCTGCCCTACTTCGCGGCGCCGCAGGTGCTGGACGGTTTCGGGGCAGATGGAGCGCCCCATCTCCGCCCCGCCCGAGGGACGGTAACCCTACGCCACCTCCTCACCCATTCCTCCGGCCTTGCCAACGAGACCTGGAGCGCCGACCTCGTGCGCTACAAGCAACAAACCGGCGCGCCCACGCTTGCCACCCGGACCAATGCCTCGCTCGAGGTCCCGCTGCTGTTCGATCCCGGCGCGCGCTGGCAGTACAGCCTCGGCCTCGAATGGACCGGCAAGCTGATCGAGGCGCTGACGGGCCTCACGCTCGGCGCCTACCTCACCGAGCATGTCACCGGCCCGCTCGGCATGGCCGACACCCAGTTCGGCCCGCTGCCGCGCCAGCAGGGCCGCCTCGCCGGCGTGTTCCAGCGCGAGGACGACGGCACGCTCCAGCCAAGCGATTTCGCCCTCCTGCCCGGCGAATTCGAATCCGGCGGCGGCGGCCTTTACGGCACGGCGCAGGACTATCTCGTCTTCCTGCGCATGCTGCTCAACCGCGGCCGCCATGACGGCATCGAGATCCTCCGGCCCGGCACGATCGACCTGATGGAAACCGAGCAGATCCCCGCCATCGCGGTGACGCGCATGGTGACGGCCATGCCGCACCGCTCCAACGATTTCGAACCCTCCGCCGGCCTCAAGGCAGGCTGGAACCTCGGCGGCGTGCTCCTGCGCGAGCCCAGCCCCAACGGCCGCCCCGCCGGTAGCTGGGGCTGGGGCGGGCTGGCGAACTGCTATTTCTGGGTGGATGGGGTTAACGGGCTGGCCGGCATGGTGCTCTCGCAGGTGCTGCCGTTTGGGGATGGGGAGGTGTTGAGGTTGTTCGGGGCGCTGGAGAGGGACGCGTATGGGATGAGCGTGGGGTGAGGCGCCGGTAGGAGGACGTGGCGGGCACGGGGGCAACTGTGTGTGAGTGCCCACAAGCAATAAAGATCTATTTCTATTGCAACACCTAGTCTAAAATCAGTTTAAACATTAAAAATCATTTTTATTTTAAAGTATAAGGTGTATTTATGTGCCATTTTACAGGCATATACATACATCTTTTGGCAGTATTACCAAATGATTGATGGCCTTAACGATTACTTGAGTTTTTAACCATTTCTTAATTAACGTGAAGCTAGGCGTTGCGTGAAGAATTTAATGAACGTAAACTAAAAGCGCCCCTCTAGCGTACAGTCCAGCTTAAAATTACCACGTAACGCAAGCCGTGTAGTGCAAATGCAAAGAAATATCGGGAGCGGAAAATGAAATTCGATGTTGTGGGACGTATCCGCAATATGCGACTGCCGGATGGCCGCTCCGCGCTAATGTATTCCATCTACGAGGCAGTAAGCAATGCCATTCACGCAATAGAAGAGCGATTTGGTACCGTCGAATTTTCCAAAAGAGGGGTGATTAACATCCTAATCGATATAAATGCAGATAAGACTCTAAAGTTTATTGCAGTATCAGACAATGGCATAGGCCTGAATCCACGGCATCTTACTTCATTTGAGACCTGCGACACTCGCGAAAAACAGAAGATCAATGGCCGAGGTGTCGGTCGTCTGATGTGGACAAAGGTTTTTAATGGCATCCATGTACGAAGCACTTATGAAGTCGGATTAGATGGCTATAAGGAGGTTTCTTTCAGATTTATACCAGAAATTGATGAATCGATTTCCGAGAAAGAAATAAGAGATAGCCGAGATGAATTAATGGGCACTCGTATTGTTCTTTCCGATATAAAGCCAGATGAAAATGCTGGAATTACGGCTTCTGTCTTAACGAGGCACCTTTGCCATCATTTTTTCCCCTATTTTATAGCGAAAAGTATGCCGAAACTGTCGGTCACATTTGGGAGGCGAGAGCTCGATATAGGAAACTACCTCTCTGAGCGTGTGGAGAGCGTTGCTGAGCAGGAGATTCTAATCGAGGCTCCCAAAATCGGGAATATCAAGATTTCGCATGTATATGCGGACAAGAACATATCCCAGGAATTTTCCAACAGTATCCTCTTAACCGCCCAAGGAAGAGTGGTACAAAATATTGAAATCGAAAAGAAATTTGCTCTTAGAGGCCTGGACAACGGCAAAGCATACGTTTGCGTGGTTGGAGGCCCATTTCTAGACGAGAAGGTTGATCAAGAGCGTGCAGGCTTCAAGGCCACGGCGGATGAAATTGACTCAATCAAAGATGCTGCGCTTGAGGCAGCTGAACATTTCTTAAGTGCACATATAGCGAAAATCCGAACAGCGCAAAAACGTCATGTGGTGGATATCTTGGAGGAGCACCCTCAGCTTGCGATTTCGGTCGAAAATGTTGATGGCTATGTTGCCGGACTGTCACCCAGCATGTCCGATGAGGATATCGGTAAAACTCTATTTACGCTTCTCTACCGACATGAGAAGCGCGTGAGGGCACAAATAAAATCGATCGCTAACGATGTTGCTTCTGAGGAAGGAACCTCGTCCCAGAAAGACAAGATCGACAAATTAGTTCAGAAGGTAAGCGACGATGCAAAGCGTCGACTTGCTGAGTACACCATTAAACGTCACCAGATTATTCAATTGGCACGCTCTTTGTTAAAATACAGTGACGAGGAGCGGAAGACATATCAATGGGAAAAGTCTTTGCACGAAATCATATGCCCCATGGGGCGAATGCTCTCCGCCAAAGACTATGACAACCATAACCTCTGGTTAATAGACGATCTCCTCTCTTACTATAGTTTTTTTGCCTCAGACAAAGCCATGTCGGCGTTAGGTATTGAAGGGGAGAGGAAGGAACCAGATCTCGTATTTTTTAACCCTTATGGCTTTCGTCGTGAGGGAACTAACGATCCGGTTGTAATCGTCGAATTTAAAAAACCAGGTGACGAGGCTCTGTCTAGTGACCCTGTAAATCAGGTCTTGGACTATGTAGAACGACTTCGTAGCAAGACAGTCAAAGGGCCGGACGGAGAAGTGATTATGGACGTTCTGGATCATACACCCTTTGAATGCATAGTGATCTGCGATCTAACTGTGGGAGCCAAAAAAAAGTTTGAGCGTAGCTTAGCCCAAAACCCCACACCTGACGGTATGGGATACTATGGTTATTCACCAAGGCACAATGCCTCGCTGCGCGTTCTGAGCTATGCCAAGGTGTTTCGAGATGCGCAGATCAGAAATCAGAGCTTCTTCGAGAAGCTGGGAATGCTTCCTCAGGAAGTTAAGGATGCGCTCTCAAATGCTGCGCAAGCTGCGGAATGAATGTGGGTTATAGCAGGAGGTATGGTCTAATGATCTCATGCCTCTGCCAGTGGGCAAAAGCTGATAAAAAGGGCATCACACAGCCTGCCGGCCTGGATATATCCAGGGACCGGATCGCTCTTCGGACCTCTGCATCAAGTGCGACTGCATAAGACGAACACAACAAGGATCCGCATGACGCCGATGAGCAAACCCGAAGACGCCCCGGAAGCATTTCAGACCGCCTGGAACGCCCATGACATGGCGGCCTTTGGCGCCATGTTCCATGAGGATGCGGCGTTCGTGAATCGGTTCGGACATTATGTGCGCGGTGTTGATGAGATCGTCGCCCTCCACCGTCCCATCCATGAGACGATCTATCGGGATTCGACCCTCGACAATGAGCTGATCGAGGTCATCGCGATCGCGGATGGAGCGGCAATCCTACACTTCTGGAGTCGTCTCTCCACGGGACCGGCGCATCCGGCCGGCCCGCATCAGGTCGATACCTTGATCCAGGCCGTCATCACGCGCCGGAATGGCACCTGGCGGATCCAGGCCTTGGAGAATGTCACCCTGACCAACCCGCGGACCGGCGAAGCCGTTTTGAGGCGCTGAAGCTCCCCGGAAGAAGAGGGAGTTACGGTCCGGCTGGCCGCCCGACTTCGGCTTTGGCTGGCCGCGCCCGGCGTGGCATTGGAGTGCGTTGAACAGAAGAGAAACATGATTTGACATTCTGCTCTTGCTTTGCTCTACTCGTCCCTGGAGCGAAGAGCGGCGGGGCTCGTAAATCCGGATCATGACCGGTGGCCTCGCCCCTTCCACCCACCCCGATGTCCCGCGGCCTTGCCAGCCGTGCTGCCTGTGGTCCGGACTGCCTGCGAGAAGGGAGCCTCGCGGGATTGGATTGCCTGCGGCGGACATCGTCCGGCGGCTTGCGGCCGGCCTTCAGGCGAAAGCTTGTGGCCATCGCCGAGCCGGATGCGGGGCTTGATGAGAGGCGGACGGACCGCTCACGGCGCAATGCGACATGATCCTTGGGGACATGATCCTTGCGCCGCAGATGCGTCCCCGGGACCAGGAGAGAGGCCGGCCGCTCCGGGCCGGATCACTCGCGTGGACGCAGGTCACCGCGGGCCCTGGTCTCGACGCTTCGTGGGTGAGGCGCAGGATGATCCGGGCCGTTCCCGCGTGGCTGCGGAGGCGACTTGGACCCTGTGCCATCCAGCATGGCCCCGAATGCCAGGAGAGCGACGTGATCTCCAAGGGCGGCAGGGGCGATGCCTTCCCGCCCGGCAAGGGCCGGGCCGGCGAACCGGGGCGTAGGCCTCGGCGAGCGGCCAGCCCTCGCGGGAAGAGGCCGGTCCGGCATGCGCGTTGTTGGCATGCCGGGATCGGTGCGGGGCAACCCGCCGGACTAAGGTGACGGCGGCTTTCCCCAACAAGCCCGCCACGCACCCCATGACCACGACACGGCTTTCCTGCGGAAAGCCGCCGTCACCTTGACTGCGCCTGCCGCATGACTCAGCCCGAGAGGGCGTGAGAACGCGGTTGCTCGGCTATTTGTCACTCACCCGCGCGCAAATACGGTGATGGGTGCATGAGCCTGGGAGCGCGGACGTCCCGTCCGCTCTTGAACCTCGGGCGGAGCAGGTATTGGCGATGCGGTTGGCAACAGGCACGCCGCTTGTTCTTTGATCTTATCGTTTCAAGAGCGGACGAGACGTCCGCGCTCCCAGGAAAGCCCTTCCTACTTTCCCTCCGCCGGCAGGAAGGCCTTGGGAAGCTCCTTCTGCTCCTCGCACTCGACGACATGGACGATCTCGGCGCGCGTATCGAGCCATCTGACCGCCCAGATGCGGATATAGCGCGGCAATCTCGTATAGATGCCGGTTGCCTCCAGCGTGCATTTCGTGCCGTAGGGCGACTGCGAATCCATCTTGGCGGCGGCGAGGTCCGGCCGGTTGGCGTCGTGGTAGAACCAGAAGTAGAAATTGGAATCGATATCGAAACGGATCGGCACGATTTCGCCATCGGCCTCGATCTGCTTGCCCAGCACGGTGAAAATCTCGTCGCGCGGCGCAACCACCTGGCCGGGCTCGTTGGGGCGGACGAAATTCTGGTTGATGAACACGCCGGCATTGGGGATGTAGATGTCGTGGTAGGTCTCCCAGGTGCTGTAATAATACACAGCCCCCAGGATCAGTGGCATGAAGATGAAGAGAAGTCCGATCTTGATGCAATTGGCGATGCCACGCCACGGCGCGAAGAAATAATGCTGCGTCTCGTCCTTCTCGAAGGTCAGCCAATACAGGAAAGCCTTCAGGACACGATACAATTTGGGTGAGATCCACAGGA
The DNA here is from genome assembly GCF_030160835.1 of Labrys miyagiensis. Lineage (GTDB taxonomy): Bacteria > Pseudomonadota > Alphaproteobacteria > Rhizobiales > Labraceae > Labrys > Labrys miyagiensis. The sequence continues at coordinate 6,212 of NZ_BSPC01000069.1, forward strand.
CGAAGCGCACGATCAGGTGGACGATAGGATCGAGCGCCTTCCAGCCATAACTCAGGATTTTCTGGATGAAGCGGATAGCCTGCTGCGCCAGCGTGTAGGTGCGGACCGAGGCCGACTGCTCCGATTCCGGCTTGTCGCCTTCCTCCTTCGCCCGCGCGGAGAGATCGAAGGCGCCGGGCTTGGCGTCCCGGATCGCCTGCCGGCGGGCTTCTTCCAGGGCGATCTGGCGTTCGAGGTCATCCATCTCCGTATCCTCCCGGAGTAAAATGCGCTCATGCAGAACCGCATTTTGCTCTAACTCACTGTTTTGACGCGCTTTTACACTTCGCGGCGATTCCGCCGGATCGCAAATCGCCTCAGGTTGCCAGGCTCTGGCCGTCGATGGTGATGGTCGTCCCGTTGAACTGGAGGACCATCGGCTTCAGCTCCTCGTCGCCACCCGGTTCCGTGGCCTGCTTCTTCAGGAGCCTCTCGGTGATGAGGGGGCGCAGGACGTTCTTGCTCAATTGCCGGATGCTTCGTCCGCCCTGGCTCGGGTTGAAGTAGCGGGCCACGATCGCCTTCGAGGTGCCGTCATTTTCCGGCTGCACGATATAGCCGCGGCCGGAAATGCCGCGATTGATGTCGCGGATCTCCTTTTCGAGGATCATGTCGGCAATCTCCGGGGTGACGTCGTCGAAGAGCTCCACCGCGTCGATGCGGCCGACGAATTCGGGCAGGAACATCGGCTTGCCGGTCTTGGGGTTCTCGACATGGGTCAGGCGCTCGCGGACGGCCTCGTCGCTGCGCGGTTCATCCGGCCCGAAATCCGATTGCTTGAGGACGTTGGACGCGAAGACGAGGATGCAATCCTTGAAGGAGACCGGCATGTTCATGCTGTCGGGCATGACGCCCTTGTCCATCACCTGCATAATGGTGCGCTGGAGATCGGGATGGGCTTTCTCGATCTCGTCGAAGAAGACGATGGAGCGCGACTTTTCCTTCACCGCATCGGGAAGGGTCACGACCTGGCCGAAGCCGACCAGGCCCGGCGCCGCGCCGAGCAGGCGGGAGACAGAAGATGAGTCGGTATAGAGGCTCATATTGTAGGTGATCAGCGACGTGCCGTCATAGGCGGCGAGCTTTTCCACCAGCTCCGTCTTGCCGCAGCCGGGCGCTCCGGTCAGGAACAGCACGCCGGCCGGCCGGGTCGGATCGCTCGTGCCGGCTTCGCGCGTGCGGTAGATGTTGGCGATCGTGCGCTTGGCGTGGTCCTGGCCGTAGATGTTCTGGCTGAGCACTTCCTCGACGCGGAGCAGGCGCTCGGCATCGTTGGTGGAAGCGGCCTTGGCCGAGACTCCCGTCAGCTTGCTGAAACGGTCCTGGACGTCGGCGACGGTGACATGCGGAGTCTCGGCATAGAGATCCCTTTCGAGGTCGCCGAGCCTGGCCCGCAATTCCCGGTCAGCCTTGAAGTAGATGTCGCGCTTGCGCGTTTCGTCAGGGGTCAGCGGCACGGGCGGCTCTTCGCCCTCCTTGTGGTGTTCCTTCCAGGCGGCATAGGCCTCGTAGCGTTCCTGCAGGGGCGTCAGCTCCCTGCCGGCCTCCAATATGTCGCTGCGCAGCTTGCGGATCGTGCCGAATTTGAGGTTCCAGGCCTCGAGCTGGGGATTGATGATCGCCTTCATCTCGACGATCTGCTGGCGCACCGCCTCGAGCTTGCGAAGGCTCGGCTTGACCGAGGTCTTGAGCGTCTCCTCCTCGGCACTCAGCTTGACCAGCGCCATTTCCTGCCGGAGCAGCTCGAGCGACTTGCCATATTTGGAAATATTGACGCTGGCGGCGAGCAGGTCGAGGAATTCGATGACGCGGTTGGGATTCTGACCCTTCAGCCGGCCCTCATAGCGCTGGTCGAGGCGGATGATCTCGTTGATCGCATCGTCGCCGATGATGACCAGGTGCTTCTTCTCGAAGCGCGGCACCATCTGGCGCAGGATGTTCTTCGATTCCTCGAAATCGCGCTCCTTGATCGGCAATTCCTTGAAATAGCGGGTGAACAGGGTGCTGGTCTGGTCGATCATCTCGTGATTGTGGCTCTGCGAGATGGCGATGGCGCTGACGCGCTCGTTCTCGAGGGCATTGATCAGGGAGGACATCAGCCGGCGCGAGCGTTCCGAACCGCAATTGGCGACGAAATCGTCGAGGCGATCGAGCACGATCAGGCTGTTCTTGCGCGACATGTAGTCCATCGCGGCGTCGAACTCCTGGATCTGCTCCTGGGTCGAGAGCTTGAAGAATTCATGCAGGTCGAAACAGAAATAATGCTTCGACAGCAGGCTCGGCGCGGCCTCGCCAAGGGCGACCTTGTTGAGCAGCGAGAGGATCAGCATCGATTTGCCGACGCCCTCATTGCCCTTGATGTAGACGCTGTTGGTGACCGACGAGGTCAGGATTTCCTGCGTCTCGATCAGTTCCTCGATAAAGCCGACGACCCGGGGGATCTGGGCCTCCTCGCTCGCGCCGCCATCCTGCCCGAAAAAGGAGGGCAGCCGTTTGCGATACTCGTAGAAATCGATCTCCAGGAGGAATTTGAACCCGTTCACGGCGCGTGTCGGGATCGATTTGTGGAGGCTCATGGCGGGTCTCTATGCAGAGGGCGGGGATCGCGCTGGCGATCGTGCGATGAAGGTGTCGTCCGGCAGTTCGCGCGGGGCTGGTACCACTCTCCTCGTCCTGACGGCTGCGGGATTCACACATCTCGCCCTGGCAGGAAGAGGTGCGACTATCCTTCCCCGGTTGCGGGGAAGGTGGCGCTGCGAAGCAGTGACGGAAGGGGGAGAGCGACGCGACATGGCCGATTCTGGCAAGGAAGCGCCACTCTACCCCTTCCGACCTCACTGCGTTCGGCCACCTTCCCCGAAGTCGGGGAAGGATGACCCGCACCCTACACTGACAATACCGAGATGTGTGAATTGGACAGCCGTCCTGATGGGGAGAAGGTTGGAATGAGGGGCCGCGTGACCTGACAGGAGATCAGCCCTTGCCCTGGACGGACAGGTTGCTCATGTCGCCCACCACCTTGCGCATGGTCGTGGTGGCGTTCTCCAGATTGGCGGTCGCGGCCTTGAGCTGCTCCTGCTTGGCGGCCCGCTCGATGCCCTCGTCGACGCTGACTTCGAGCGCCTTGGCGATGATGTCGGCGCTTTCGTTGAGGCGGGAGATGGTCGAGTCGAGCAGCGACATGTCCTTGTCGTGCATCTCGCCCTGGCGCGCGATCATGCTCTGGAGCGTGCCCTTGCGGATATCCTCGGCCGCCTTCGAGAATTCGGTGATGGCGGCCTGGGTTTCGTCCGTCTGGTCGGCGACCAGATTGTGCAGGACGCCCTCCAGATTGCCCGCGACGGTGTTGAGCGTATCGCGGCCGAGGATGGCGATGGATTTCTTGGTGCCCTGCACGATCTTGCGCTGGCTGTCGGTTTCGGTCTGGCGCTCGTCGTTGCGGGACAGGGTGATCCCCATCTCGGTGATGGTGTCGTTGAGCTTCTTTTGATAGTCGATGACCTCGCCGACCGTGGTGCGCAGGCTGATCGCCGCGGTTTCCTTGTTGGCGATCTCGATGATGCTGGGCGTGCTGCCGTCCGACGGTGCCTTGATCAGGCTCAGCTCCATCTCGGCCTGGGCGGACTTGACCTCCGTCGTTTCCTTGAAGTCGTTGGTGTTGGCGGAAGCCTGCTGCAGGCCAGATTTCAGCACCGTCAGGCTGATCTGCTTGTCGGACACCCGGCGCGCGATCTTGTCGACCTCGGCCTCGCTGAACTGGGTGCGGCCCATGAGCTGCAGAACCGCCTTCTGGGCGCCCTGGATGGTGGCGATACCCTTGTTGCCGGAGGAGATCAGGCGATCGGTGAGGTTGTCGTCGACCTCGTCGATGCTGCGCAGGATACGCAGCGGGCCTTCCTCCAGATCCTTGCGGCGCTGGGCATTGCAACTGGCGATCCGGTCATCGATCTCGGCCGCATCCCTGACCTGCTTGTTGTAGAGGCTTTCGGCTGCCAGCACCTTGTCGTTGAACGAAGTGTCGGCCTTGAACAGGCCGAAGATCTTGTTCGACAGCTTGGCCTGCTCCACGTTCTTCTCGGCAATGCGCTGGTCCAGAAGAGCCTTCAGATCGGTGAGGGCGCCGGCGGCCTCCGCCTTCTTTTTCGTGAGATAGTCGAGATCCTTGATGAGGGCCTCGTTGCGGTCCATCGCTTCCGACATCTGCTTGACAGTTTCGCCGGTGACGCGCGACTGGCGCAGGACCTCGATGAGCTGGCGCGAGAGGGCGACGTCGTCGAGCATGCCCTTGAGATCGCGCAGGATATTGGCGATCTCGACCTTGCTGTTGTCCTGGAGCTGAGCGATCAGACGCCTGACGTTTTCGAGCGATTCATCCATCTCCTCGCTCTGGATATAGGTATAATATTGCTGAAACAGCTGGAAATTCTGCTGCAGCTGCTCGCTCGTCTGCTGGCTGGCATCAAGCGCGCGGCTGATCTCGGCGATCTTCTCGTCCTGTGTCGTCTGGGTATCGGAGAGCGCCTTGTAGAAAGGGTTGTTCTTGATATCGAGGCTCTCGGCGGTCTTCTCGGAGATGTCGACCTCTTCCACCACCTGCTGATGGACGGTTTTCTTTTCCTCGGCTTTCACCTGCTGGGGCTGGCTGGCTGTCGCGCTGTTTGCGCGCGCCGCAGCGGCGGCGAGGCGTTCGGCCAGGGTCGGCTCATTCATGATCTGGGTCCTCCGAGTCTATGGAATTGTTGGGCGCGGTAGTACGTCGCAGCTCCCCGGCGATCCTCACTCTGGGAAAGGAGCCAGTTCGCGATTTTCCTGTCAATTTCGATTTGCTTGCAGATCAGTCCGGGCCTTTCCCGGAAACTGGCCGTGATGGCTCTCAATACATCGCATTCGAGATCCCGGCCCTTGCGAGTCCAATGTTTTCTCAGAAAATAGGCGACGAGATGATCAACATGGTCCCTTGTTCGGAACTTAGCGTCATTGAAGTAGACCAACGTCACAATATACGACCGTCGTCTGCACCAGAGAATTAGCATGTTGCATGCTTCTTTGCATCAGATGTTCGATCCTTATTGCTGCTCCCGCTCCGTCGAACCGAAGAACAGGGAGGCTTCACTGGCGAGTGAAGTTTTCATCGCAAGTACGGACCTGAGGTGGCCTGCCCTGCGAGGCGCCATTTTGCTCGATTTGTTGGAGATTGGCCGTGCGCTGTCACACTCTTGTCTCATCGACAAAACACGGGTCAACGAATTTTCCGGATTTCTGGTAAAGCGCCGGCCGGCTGTTTGGGTTTAGCCCCGGTATGCTTCGATGGAACTGGCTATGAGCCTTTTTGACCTTATGTCCCGTCAATTGAAGCTGCAGCGATTATAGGCCTGCTGCATTGCCTGACCCTGCGTAATTACGTCGCAGCTTGTCGCATTTTTGCGCAGGCCGTTTCGGGGCATCCCACCATGGGTCAGTTGCGGACATTCAAAGGATGAATCCAAGCGATTAGAGGGACCTAACAACTCTTCTTCCCTCTCCCCCGGGACTCCGAGCTCGGGTTAATAGGAGCGAGGCGGAAGGGGTCGTCATTCCGGCCGGAGCGCAGCGAAGCGCCGGAATCCATGAACGCTGTCTTCAGAGGAAGGTGTTCATAGATCCCGGGTCTCCCTCCGGTCGCCCGGGATGACGTCTGGAGCGCCCTTGTTAACCCGAGTTCTGAGCCCTTCCCTCACCCCGCCTTCACCACTGCCGACTTCGGCGTCCTGACGAACTCGCTCCGCTTGCCGAAAATCACCTCGCGCTGCGCCGGGCCGATCACCGCGCCGATCTTGAACAGGTCCCGCGAGACGAAGAAGAAGTCGCGCATGAACTGGCGCAGGCTCGTCCTGCCGGGCCGCAGCGACAGGTTCCCGGCGCGCAGGAACACGAACAGCGCCACGTAGCCGATCAGCAATTGGCCCAGCAGCAGCGCCGCCAGCGGCCAGCGCAGGGGCGAGCCCAGCAGGATGGCGATCAGGCCCGTCGGCAGGGCGACGCCCCAGGCCAGGCCCGACCACCAGACGCCGAGATGCATGGCGGCTTTCCAGCGGTCGGCCCAGGGCAGGCTGGCGTCACCCAGGATCGGCCAGAGCAGGCGCAGCATCACCTCGCCGAAACCCTTGGTCCAGCGCTGCTGCTGCGTCATCCAGGCCTTCATCGTCTCGGGCAGTTCGCCGGGCACCGGCACGCTCATCAGGAAGGAGCCGCGCCGGCCGATGCGCCAGGCGCGGTAGGAAAGGTCGAGATCCTCGGCCAACGTGCCGCCGCGCCAGCCGCCGGCCGCCTCGATGGCCTCGCGCCGCCACACGCCGCAGGTGCCGTTGAACGGCAGCGGATGGCCGGCCCAGCAGCGCGTGGCCTGCTCGATGGCCAGATGCGCGTCGAGCAGCACGGCCTGGGTGCGGGTGAGTTCGTTCGCCTCGCCATTGACGTAGTCGAAGCGGGCCTGGATGAAGGCGAGCTTCGGGTCGGCGAGCAGGCAGGTCATGGTCTTCAGCAGGAAATCGCGCTCTGGCACGTAGTCGACGTCGAGGATGGCGAAATAGCCATGCGGCGTCATCGTCATGGCATTGGCGAGCGCGCCGGCCTTGTAGTCGCTGCGGTCGGTGCGGTGGATCAGCTCGACATTGCAGCCGCGGGCCTGGCGTACGCCCACTTCCTGGCGGGCGAACAAAGTGGAGCCGTCGGTGGAATCATCGAGGATCTGGATGTGCAGCTTTTCGCGCGGCCAGTCGAGCGCGCAGGCGGCATCGAGCGCGCGGGCCACCATGGCGCCCTCATTGTAGGTCGGGATCTGCACCACGACATGGGGCAGGTCTTCCTCGGGCGGCAGGGGCTGGGCCAGAGCCTTCTGCTCGGCGGCAAGGCCCTTCTCGCGCAGGCGCCAATGCTTGATCACGAGGTAGAAGGTCGCCACCGTCGAGCCGAAGGTCACGGCCCAGGCGAGCAGGGACGTGGCTGTCAGGATCAGCGCCAGCCATGTGGCGATGGCCCAGAAACTCTCCCACAACCCGTCCAAACTGTGCCCCCAAAAGCAAAAATGCGTTCAGGCTGAAACGCTCTTGCAGCTTAACTCACCGGAAGCAAGAGCATTTTGCGATCCTTGGCGAGTCGGCCCGAAGACGAGACTGCCTATCTGTCGCCGGTCTTCGGCGTCCGCACGAAATCATGCCGGCGCTTGAAGGGGGCGATCACCACGCTGGCCGAGTTCGCCAGCGCCATGAAGCCAAGAAGCACCGGAATCATCACCAGGACAGCCCCGTAGCGGATGATACCACCCCGCCGCAAGCGACGGAACGGCGGCAGGGTTATCGCCACGGCCGCTCCGGCGACAATAAGGGCAACAAGACACAGAATTGTGCCATGGACGGGGCCGAAGCCGCGGACGAGGACATCGAGGATGAAGGCGGCGGCTGCGACGAGGAAAGCGGGCAGGCCGAGTTGCAGACCGAGCAGCAAGCTGGAGCCGAGCCTGGCCGAAAGGCGCCAGTCCGAGCGCCAGACCAGCGGCAGCGCCTTGCCCGCCACCTGCACGAAGCCGGTGGACCAGCGCGCCTGCTGCGCGCGCCAGCTGGCAAGATCGGCCGGGGCTTCGCAGGCGAGCGGCGGGTCGAGCAGCAGGAGGCCATGCCAGCCGGCCGCATAGGCGCGGAAGGTGAGGTCGAGGTCCTCGGCCTGTGTGTCTGGCGACCAGCCCCCCGCCGCCTCGATCGCGGCGCGGCGCCAGACCGCGCCAGTGCCGTTGAACTGGAAAGGCTCCCCGCCTGCCTGCCGCCCGGCCTGCTCGGCGAGGAAATGGGCGTCGACGGAAAGCTGCTGGCCGCGCGTCATCCAGTTCAGGTCGCGATTGGCGAATTCGAAGCGGAACTGGGCGAAGGCGGCGTTTTCGTCCGCCGCCAGGGCCGCGGCGGCCTGCTTCAGCCAATCGGCCGGGGCGCGAAAATCGGCGTCGAGGATGGCGATGAGGGGGGCCTCGGAGCACTGCAGGCCCTCGGCCAGGGCGCCGGCCTTGAAGCCATGCCGATTGGCGCGGCGGATATGCTGCACCTCCGGCCCGCCGGGTGGCAAGCGGGCTAAGGCGGCGGCGGCGAGCGCGCTGGTCTCATCGGTGGAATCGTCGAGGAGCTGGATGGTGAGTTTGTCGGCCGGCCAGTCGAGGGCGAGGGCGCAGGCAAGCGCGCCTTCGACGGAGGCAGCTTCGTTGTAGAGCGGGATCTGCAGGAGGATGGCGGGCAGCGCGTCGTGAGGCGCCACAGCGGCGGAGAAGGGTGCAGCAATCCCTCCCCGACTGCGGGGAGGGTGGCCGAGCGCAGCGAGGTCGGGAGGGGGAGAGTGGCGCGACGAATCCCGAAACAAGGAAGGCTGCGCCACCCTCCCCCTACCGTCGTCACTGCGTGACGCCACCTTCCCCGCAGTCGGGGAAGGATTGGTCGCGCTCTCCGCGTCAAAGCAGGTGCCCAAGAGCACTTCATCCACTTGCGGCGGCGGCCGGTAGCCCCTTGCCCTCAGCGCCAACCGCAGATGCTGGGCGAGCAGGGTGAGGAGAAACACGCCGGCGAGGAGGCCGATGGTATCGACGAACGGAATCATGGCCGCCGTCTCGTGGAGGCGGGAATCGTCGCCGCGCCCCAGACGATGCGCCGCGCCAGCAGGGCGTTGAGCCAGAGTACGGGCATCGCAAGCTCGCGCGTGAGGATGGCGAGCGGCGTTGCGAAGGATAGCGGCCAGCGCCTGAGCGCGGCGAGGAGGATCTCGGCCGCGAGCCAGAGCAGGAACGTGGCGAGGAGCATGACGGCAGCGGGGATGCCGATGCTGTAGGCCGCGCCGAGCGAGGCGATGCAGGCGGCGGCGAGGCCGGTGAAGGGTTCGGCCATGAAGACGAGCGGCTCCTCCAATCTGCGGCAGATCGCCCAGCGCAGATGGCGGCTCCAGATCTCGGGCAGGCGGCGGGCGCCGAGCATCTGGTCGACGGTGGCGGATGCCAAGACGGTGCGCAGCCCCTGCCCGGCCAGGAGTTTTGCGAGTGCATGGTCGTCGGCAATCGCCGCTCCGATGGCCGCGAGGCCCCCGGCCCGTTCGAGATCGCCGCGCCGGAACAGCATCGCCGCCCCGATGCCGGCCCCGCCACCGAGGGCGGAGAAGGCTGACAGCATGCGGGCGCCATAGGTGTTGACCAGGGCGGCTTCGACCTGGGCGGGGAAGCCGCACGGCCGTCGGGCGATCGGGATGGCGCTGACGAGACCAATGCCGGGACCGAGGGCAGCGGCCATGGCACGGAGGGCACGCGGCGGCAGGAGGGTGGCGGCGTCCTTGACGAGGATGAGATCGTGGGCAGCGGCGGCGATCGGCTCGACGAGATTGGCGAGCTTGGGGTTCCAGCCGGGGCGCGGCGCGGTAGGTATGAACGCGACCTCAAAGCCTTCCCCACGAAGCTGGGGAAGGTGGCCGAGCGCAGCGAGGTCGGAAGGGGTGTGGTCCGCTTGCAGAATGCTCTCCGGAAAGGGCACGGAGTCCACAGTACTGGCTCGTGGGTGCGCCTCTTCCTGACCACACCCCACCCTAGCGCACACAAGTGCGTGCGCGACCTCCTCAGCTTCGTGGGGAGGGGGATCGGCGCCCTGCTCGTTGGGGTTGCGCTTGACGGAGAAAAGAATCTCGTAGACCGGGTAATCCAGTTCCGACAGCGCAGCGTTCGCCTCGTTTTCGGCCTCGGTCTCCTGCCTCAGCGGCACGAGAATGGAGATTGGAGTGTCGACCTCCACAGCTACTTCGGCCATGGTCGAAGTAGCGAGGCCGACATTCTCGAAAGCTCTGCCTCGGAGAAAAAGATGTCGACCTCGCCACTTCAGCCATGGCTGAAGTGACTGTGGAGGTCGACATGCCAACCCCGCCGAACCCAGCAGCAGCCCCACCGTCGCCAGCCACCACAGCCCCAACAGCCCGGCGAGCATGCTCATGGCCGTTCCCGCTCGCGCGTCTCCGGCACATCCACGCCCGGGCGATCAAGCAGCATGTCGCCCAAACGGGCCGGCAGCAGCGTGAGCAGGCGCAGGCCGAGATAGAGGATGAGGGGAAAGGCGATCATCGGCTTGCGACGGTCGAGGCCACGGCGGATGATCCTTGCGGCCTGATCGACATTCAGCTCCAGCGGACGCGGGGCCACCACCGCCTCGTTCAGTGGCGTGCGCACGAAGCCGGGGGCGATGAGGCTCACGGCGATGCCCTCGCGCCGCAGCGCCGGGCGGATGCCCTCGGCATAGGCATGCACCGCCGCCTTCGCCATGGAATAGGCGGGCGAGGAAGGAAAGCCGCGCAGCCCCGCCAGCGAGCCGATCATGGCGACATGACCCCGGCGGCGCGCGCGCATCGCAGCGAGCGCGGGCTCGATGGTGTTGAGCACGCCCATGAGATCGACAGCCAGCACAGCGCGCATCGCCTCGTCGCTTTCGAGCGGCCTCGCGGCGCTGGTGCCGGAGACGATGCCGGCGCAGGCGATGGCGAGATCGATGGTAATCTGCCCATCCTGCGCCGCGATCCAGGCAGCGGTGGCTTGCCGATCACGAACATCGAGCCGGCCCGCGACCACCTCGGCACCCCTGGCGCGGCAGAGCCCGGCGATCTCGTCGAGCCGTGCCTCGTCGCGGCCGACGAGCAGGAGGCGCACGCCCGAAGCGGCATAGTCCAGCGCCAGGGCGCGGCCGATGCCGCTGGTGGCGCCGGTGATCAGGATGGTACTCATCGCCAGCCACCCGGCGGCGGGGCGAGCATCGCCTCGGCCATGCAGGCGAGCGTGCCGGCGCCGGTCCTGACCATCAGGCGCAGGATCAGCGCTTCGCTGAGCCCGCTTTGCTTCACCACGCGGCCGGTGATCTCGATGGTCTCGCCCACCGGTACCGGCGCCATGAAGCGGGTGGACAAGCCGGTCACCACCGCATCAGGCTGGTGGCGCCGCACCGCCTCATGCAGATAGGCAACGAGCAGCATGCCATGCACCGGCGCGGCATCGAGGCCGATGGTGCGGGCAATCTCCTTGTTCACATGCAGGGGATTGGCATCGCCCGAGACCTCGGCGAAGGCCGCGACCTGCCCCTCGCCGATCGGGCCGATGCGCAGCGGCTCCATCACGCCTTTCATAGCGCCGCCTCCGGCCCAAACAGGCGGTAGGTCGCGGAGAAATCGGCGATGACCGCGCCGTTCAGATCCTCGACATGCGCCTCGATCTGCACATCCTCGGGCGCCGAGGGATCGGCCCGGCGGGTGATGAAGAAACGTACATCATCACCGATGCGGAGCGTGCGGCGATAGCAGAAGCGCTGGGCGATCAGCACGGGGATAAGGCTGTCGTCGCCCGTCAGGTCGTCGAAGGCAGCGCGGGCGGCGGGGTGCCAGAGCCAGACGGCGGGAAAGGTGGCGGGCACCTCGTCGGCAGGCGCGGCATCGAGCTCGTCAATTGCCGTGGCGGCACGATAGCGCCCGACAGCGTCTGCCTCGACACGGGCCTCCACGGGGCCAATGCGTAGATGAGGCATGAGAGAAGGCACTGCCATTCTCACCGTCACCGAGAAGGGCGCGACTTGCCTTCCCCACGAAGCTGGGGAAGGTGGCCCGACGAAGTCGGGTCGGATGGGGTGTGGCCCGACGTGTGGCGGGCTCTCGGAATGAGGCGCGGATTCGCGATCGGACCCACGGCTCCTCCTTCAAAGCCGAGCCCGCCGGGCCACACCCCCTCCGAGCCGACTTCGTCGGCCCACCTCCCCCAGCTTCGTGGGGGAGGCTCGCGTCGCGCCCTTCTCTCTAGGAAGCCACCGAGCCCTGACATCATACCCGCCCCACCACCAGCACGGCATTGATGCCGCCGAAGGCGAAGGAATTGGACATGGCATGGCGCATGGTCACGGCCCGTTTCTGCCCCGGCACGCAGTCAAGATCGCATTTGGGGTCCGGCGTTGTCCAGTTGATGGTGGGCGGGGCTACGCCTTCGCGCAACGCCATCACCGTCACGGCCAGCTCGATCGCCCCGCCGGCGCCGAGGCCGTGGCCGTGCACGGGCTTGGTCGAGGACACCGGCAGGCCCGGCAGCCTGTCGCCGAAGACGAGCTTCAGTGCGGCAGCCTCGGTCGTGTCATTGGCGAGCGTGCCGGTGCCATGAGCATTGATATAGTCGATCGCCTCGACCGGCAGGCCGGCATCCTCGAGCGCCTCCCGCATCGCCGTGGCGGCGCCCTGGGCATCGGGGCGCACGATATCGCCGGCATCGCTGGACGTGCCATAGCCGCAGAGCTCGGCCAAGGGCGTGGCGCCGCGCGCACGCATCGCCTCCTCGCTCTCCAGCACAAAGATCCCTGCCCCTTCGCCCAGCACCATGCCGTTGCGGTCCTTGGAGAAGGGCCGGCAGGCATCGGGCGAAAGTACGCGCAGCGCCTCCCAGCCCTTCATGCCGGAAGCCGTGATGCAGGCTTCGGCGCCACCGACCACGGCGCGGTCGACGACGCCGGCGCGGATGAAATGGGCGCCGAGTCCGACAGCCTGCGTGCCCGAGGCGCAGGCGCTGGCCACCGCGAAGGAGGGACCGCGCGCGCCATAGCGGGCGCTGAGCTGCGAGGCGGCGGCATTGGGCATCAGGCGCGGCACGCTCCAGGGGTCGAGGCGCTGGCCCGTGACATAGGCATTGTGCATGCCGGCCTCGATCGTATCGCCGCCGCCGATGCCTGTGCCGATGATGGTGGCGGCTCTCAAGCCAAGCTTCTCCCCGCGCGGGAACCCGGCCTGCGCCAGCGCCTCGTCACCCGCCACGATGGCAAGCTGGGTGAAGCGGTCGCAGAAAGGCAGCACGTCGGCGTCGATATGGTCGGCCGGATTGAAGCCGCGCAGTTGGCCGGCGATGCGGATATTGTGCTTGAGCGGACGAGGCACTTCGAGCGGGCCGATGGCGCTGCGGCCCTCGCGAGCGGCCTCCCACAGCGCCGGTACACCGAGCCCCGCCGCGGTTGCCGCGCCCATGCCGGTGATGAAAACGCGTCTCTTGCTCAAATCAGGACTTTTCGCTGGCAATACGCGCCAGCACCCCGTCGATGAAGGACTTCAGATCCTTGGCTTCGGCAATCGAGCCGTCCATCGGGATATAGACGTCGAACTTCTCCTCCACCGCGGTGAGGATCATCACGATATCGATGGATTTCAGGCCAAGCGTTTCGAATGTCGCGTCCGGCGTGACCTTTTCACGGTCGACCATGCCTTCGGATACGATCAGGTCGACGACCTGATCGTAGACATGCTGGGGATCGGACAGGAGGTTTTCTTGTGTTTCGGTCGACATCTTCTTTCCAGGCACGGCGGTTTATTCCGCGCGAAGAGGCTGAATCGATGCTTCGAAGACGCCGAAGCGTCGAGTCGACTGGGCCCCGAGCCATTCAACAACGCTCGTCATGGCATAGTTGTCGTCAAGAATCCAACCGCATTCCAAATCTTGCACACCGGTTATATCGGCCCTGCGCATCAATTCATCCACCAGGATGAGCGACACGCTGGCGCCGGAGACCGAGCCGACCAGCCGGGGCGCGACGCCGAACAGCACGGCACGGCCGCCGGTAAAGCGCCGCGTCAGGCCGCGCCAGGCGAGCTTCAGCCAACCAAACGGCGAAGGCGCCCCGCCGAGATCGCCGGTGATCTCGAAGACATTGGGCAGGAAAAGGGCAAAGCCGACCAGCTCGTCGCCCTTCTCGACGAAGACGCCGTAATCCGACTTGAGCAACGGCTTGAAGGCCTTGATCATCGCCGCCATTTCCGCCGGCGAGACCGGCACGAAGCCCCAATTCGCCGCCCAGGAGCCGTTGAAGAGCGCACGGCCGAACTCGGCATCCTCGGCCAGATGGTCCATGCGCATGGAGCGCACCGAAAAGCCCCTGCGACGGCGCTCCATGCCGAGCTTTTCGAGCCGCTCGGCAAGGTCGCTGCCGCGGCGATCGAAAGCATAGGAATGCAGCACCTTCACCAGCCGGCAGCCGGCAGCCTCCAGATGGGCGCGCAGATAGGGCGGATGCCAGGGCATCAGCACCATGGGCGGGGCGGTGAAGCCTTCGATCAAGAGGCCGGATTCGGCATTGATGGAGAGGGTGAAGGGCCCGCGCATCAGGCTCTTGCCCTTGCCCGCCAGAAAAGCGCGGGCCGTCTCGACTAGGGCCGCGACCACCTCGGCATCGTCGATCGCATCGAGGCAGCCGAAGAAGCCGGCGCCCTCGTGCTGCGGGCCGGTGGCGAGATGGTCGATTTGCGCCGAGATGCGGCCAACGGGCCTGTTTTCCGCGTCATAGGCGAGCCAGTAGGCCGCCTCGCCATGGGTCCAGAAGGCACTCTTCTTCGGGTCGATCAATTGCGCCCGGTCATGGTCGAGCGGGGCGACAAAGTCGGGGAAGTCGGCATAGATCCGCCGCGGCAAGGCGATGAACACGGCCAGGTCGCGCTTGGAGGATACGGGGCGGATGGTGGAAGGCATAACGGATCCAGGGCGCGAGCGGCTCCTCCACTAGAGGAAATCCACCGCGAATTGAAATGGCTTTGTTGCACGCTATAGCGTGCTAAGCGTTACGCCCTCTCGAACTCGTCCGGGAAACCGCCCTTGCTGCAGCCCTTCGCCGATATCTGGCGCCAGCGCGAACTCTTCCGCGCCATCCTGACGCGCGAATTGCAGGTGCGCTTCCGCGGCTCGGTTTTCGGCTGGGCCTGGGCGATCCTGTCGCCGCTGGTGATGCTGTCGATCTACACGCTGGTCTTCGCCGGCGCGCTCAAGGTCGGCAGCAGCCACAGCGATGGCGGACGCTTCGACTACGCCTTCTCCATCTTCGTGGGGCTGGTGGTGTTCAGCTTCTTCTCCGAGATCGCCTATCGCGCCCCACTGCTGCTCGCCGAGCACAAGGACATCATCCGCCGCTCGATCTTCCCGCCGCAGATCCTCGCCTGGATCGCCGTGGCGCGAGGCGGCGTCTACATGCTGATCGCGCTCGGCGTGCTGCTGGCGGGGCAGCTCCTCATCAACCAGTCGATCCACTGGTCCTGGCTGGCCCTGCCTTTCATCCTCCTGCCGCTCTGCCTCAGCCTGCTCGGCATCGTCTGGATCCTTTCCACCATCGGCGCGTTGACCAGCGACCTCAATCATCTGATCATCTCGATCATCCCGGTGGCGATGTTCGCAACGCCGGTGTTCTACGAGGCGGGCAATGTGCCGGAGGGCTGGCGCTGGGTGCTCTATCTCAACCCGCTCACCAGCATCATCGAGATGATGCGCACAGTGATCCTGCGGGGCGAGTGGCCGGATCTTCCGATCTATGCGGCGAGCCTCGTGACGGCACTCGTGCTCTTCTATGCCGGCCGGACCCTGTTCATGCGGAAGAAGACCATCCTTGTCGATATCATCTGAACAGCGGCGCCCCAGCGCGATCTCAGCCGCGCCCGCAACGTCGGGCCTGGCGGTGGACTGCCGCGACGTCGGCAAAGCCTACCAGTTCTACCGCCGGCCGATCGACCAGGTGAAGCAGGTGCTGTTCGGTGGCCGCAAGCGCTATTACGATGAATATTGGGCGCTCAGGGACATCAGCTTTACCATTGGCAAGGGCGCTGCCGTCGGCATTGTCGGGCGCAACGGCTCGGGCAAGTCGACCCTCCTCCAGATCCTGTGCGGCATCACGGCTCCGACCGTCGGCTCCATCGTGGTGAACGGGCGCATCGCCCCCGTGCTCGCGCTGGGCGCCGCCTTCGACTACGAGCTGACGGGCCGGGAGAACTGCTATCTCTCCGGCGCCATTCTCGGCCTGAAACGGGCCGAGGTGACTCAGCGACTATCAGCCATCCAGGAACTCTGCGGCCTCGGCGATTTCTTCGAGCAGCCGGTGAAGCTCTATTCCAGCGGCATGGGCGCCCGCCTCGCCTTCGCCATCTGTGCCCATGCCGATGGCGACGTGCTGATCGTCGACGAAGCGCTGGCGGTGGGGGACGATGCCTTCCGCGAGCGCTGCCGCAGGCTGATTCGCGGCTTCCGCGAGCGCGGCACCATCCTCTTCGTCTCACACGACCTCGACCAGGTCATGGATCTGTGCGAGCGCACGATCTGGATCGACCGCGGCAGAGTGCGGGCCGATAGTGATACGCCTGGAGTGATTACGGATTACTGCAAGGCACTGGCGGAGGAGCCCGATGATCCGAACCGGTTTGCGTTCATGACGTGACCGGGAGCGCGGACATCTCAGCGACATGGTTGCATGTCGCGATGTCCGCTCTTGAAACACTACGGTTCGAAGATATGGCTCTGCCCTCGCCGAAAGTTGTGGCTGCCTTCGGTCGTGGCCTTCACGACAGTCATCGCCTCTGTCGAGGAACGATTCGTTTCAAAAGCGGACAGGATGTCCGCGCTCCCGGTCAGGCCCGGCGCCTCTGCGGTTCGACATAGGTCGCGAAGACATGGTCCCAGAACGAGGTGACCACGCCGTAATTGCCCTCATCGCCGCGGTAGTGATGCACCATGTGGTTGACGCGCAGGCGATAGAGCAGGCTGCCGGGCTTCGGCGCCCAGTGGTGCGACGCATGGTGAACCAGCATATAGGCGAGGTAACCGCCCAGAATTCCTGAGAAAAATCCACCAGCAAAAGCGTGGCTGACGAAGTAGAAGGGTAGATAGAATACCAGGAAGAACAAGCCAACGCTGAGGAAGGACGGCGCTCCGATCATGCCTCTCGGCTCCTGATGGTGCGCATCATGCAATTTATCGAAAACAGGCACCGCATGGTATACCCAGCGATGAATGATGTATTCCACCAATGTCCAGACCATGCATCCGAAGACAAACGCCGCCAGCCAGAGGCCGAGCGCCGTCGCATCACGCTGTATGAGCGTGGCGATCAACAGGCCGAACGCCACCAGCGGACACAGTACAAAATCACCGAAATAGAGAAACCTGCCTAGATGCATGCACTTCACCATTCAACGAAGCCAGAGCAGTATAATTATATTTCATGGTGATTGCGACAGTTTGAGGACAGTGGGGTGCGTCGATGCGGCGCGGGTTCATAGACATGTCTTGCGAGCGTCGCACGGAGGGAGATCGCGCCTCGGTGTGCCGATCTCCAGATCGGCACGGAAACGAGGCATCGCTGGGTTGCGCGCGGCCTAAGGGTACCAAGCGCGATAAGCGTCGTGGTTCCGTACCGACCTGGAGGTCGGCACACCGTCTCACCCCAGCGCGGTCTTGCCGATGATGCGCATGCCATCGCCGATATCGGCTTCAATCGCCGCGCGCAGTTCGGCGGCGTTGCCCTGCTCGATGGCCTGGATGGCACGGCCATGCTGGTCGACCAGACCGGTCATGTCGAGCCCGTCATAGACATTGCGCATGAAAGGGCCGAACTGCAGCCACAGCGTCTCGATCAGCGGCAGCAGGACGGTCGAGGGCACCGCGCTGTAGATGGCGAAGTGGAAGGCGTGATTGGCTTGCATGTAGCCTTCGGCATTGTCTTCGGCGAGGCACGCTTCCACCCTGGCGTCATGCGCCCTGATCAAGGCGAGGCGCTCGGCATTAATGGCCGGCAGGGCGCGCTCGGCGGCCTCGCCTTCCAGGAGCATGCGCACGCGCACCAGTTCCTCGAAGCGGGCCGGCGTCATCACGGGAACGCTGACCCGCCGCGTTGCGGTGAGGGCGAGCGCTCCCTCCGCCACCAGCCGCGTGACCGCCGCCCGCACCGGCATCGGGCTGACTTCGAGCATATCGGCGAGGCCGCGCAGGGTCACGGGGCGCCCCGGCACGAAACGCCCGCCCACCAGGCCGGTGCGGATCGCCTCGTAAACCTTGTCATGCACAGGCGCGGATTTGCTCTCGGACGTACTCGTGGACCTACTCGTGGACATGGGCGACAGGGACTCCATTTGACACAACGGAAATTTGTGATCACAATTATAGCGCATGAAGGACGCGTCTAGAAGCGGCGTGCTCCAAAATCCGGTGCATCATGGGATTTCAAACGCACGGCGTGTCCAAACTCGCCGGCGCCGAGGCTCGAATGCCTCACACCACCGAGATCGACGTCATCGAGGTGCTTCTTCCCGATACCAACGGCATCCTGCGCGGCAAGTGGCTGCCCGGCTCGGCCATCGACAAGATTCTGAAGGATGGCGTGGCCATGCCTCAGTCGATGTTCGGGCTCGATGTCTGGGGCCGTGAAGTCGCGGAGACCGGCATCCATATCGAGACTGGCGACAAGGACGGCCTCTGCCGTCCCGTCCCCGGCACGCTGAAGCCCGTTCCCTGGTCGCCGCAGCCCGCCATGCAGGCGCTGGTCTCGATGTACCTGCCGGACGGCCGGCCCTGGATGCTCGATCCGCGCCATATTCTTGAGGCGCAGCTCGACCGGCTGACCGCCCGCGGCTTCAAGCCCGTGGTGGCCTTCGAGCTCGAATTCTACCTTCTCCGCACCGGCGACGACAGACCTGGCGCGACGCCGAGGACGGTCTTCCACCGCGAGAGCGGGCCGGCGCGCCAGAACATGTATTCGATCTCGGATCTCGACGAGTTCGCGCCGGTGATCCAGGAGATGCGCGAGGCAGCGAAGATCCAGGGCCTGCCGGCGGATTCGGTGATCTCCGAGGCGGCGCCAGGCCAATTCGAGATCAATCTCTACCACCGCGACGACGCCATGGCCGCCGCCGACGACGCCGTGCTGCTGCGCCGCCTGATCCAGGGCGTGGCGCGCAAGCATGGCCTGAAGGCAAGCTTCATGCCCAAGCCCTATCTCGATAGCGCGGGCTCGGGCATGCACATCCATGCCAGCCTCCTCGACGCCGAGGGCGCCAATGTCTTCGCCAAGCCCGGATCGGGCGAAGCGACGCTGCGCCATGCCGTCGGCGGCCTCCTCGAGCACATGCCGGAAACGGCGCTCATGTTTGTCTCCAGCTTCAACGGCTTCCGCCGCCTGATGCCGGGCTCCTATGCGCCTGTTTCCCTCACCTGGGGCTATGACAACCGCTCGGTGGCGGTGCGCATCCCCAACGGCAAGCCGGCGGCAACGCGCATCGAGCACCGCATCGCCGGTGCCGATGCCAATCCCTATCTCGTGCTGGCCGCCATTCTCGCCGCCCTGGATGAAGGGATCGAGAAGCGAATCGCCGCGCCGGAACCGATCACCGGCAACGCCTACGATCTCGGCGCGCCACGCCTGTCCGCCTCCATGCAGGAAGCCGTCCGCCTTTTCAGGGCGTCCGACTTCGCGCGGCGTCGCTTCGGGGAGGCTTTCGCGCGTATCTATGCCATCATGAAAGAGATGGAATGCGCCGAATTCGAGCGTCGCATCTCGAGCCTGGAGTATGATACCTATCTCTAGGTCAAGCTGGATACAACCAATGCGTGTGTAAGGCATAAAATACACATAAACCGCCTGAAAATGCATCACGCCAAAATAACGCAACAACGGGCTTCGGAAGGGTTGAGCAGAGCGCACAGGCGTTCTAGCCTTTCGACAATAACGCTGCGTCCGGGAATACGCAGTGTTCATCCAGAGGAGGTGTTCCCGATGTCAGCCTTCAAGAAACTGGCTCTCGCGGCCACGGCAGTGGCATTGTTCGCGGGCCACGCGATGGCCCAGGACAAGGTCGTCAATGTCTATAACTGGTCCGATTATATCGACCCGTCCGTGCTCGATTCCTTCACCAAGGAGACCGGTATCAAGGTCGTGTACGATACGATGGACTCCAACGAAGTCCTGGAAACCAAGCTTTATGCCGGCAATACCGGCTATGACGTGGTGGTGCCCTCCAACCTCAACCTGAAGCGCGAAATCGCCCATGACGTGCTGCAGCCGCTCGACAAGAGCAAGATCCCCAACCTGAAATATGCCTGGGACAAGGTCTTCACCGCCCTCGCCACCTATGATCCCGGCAATAAATATGCCGTCGACTATATGTGGCTCACCACCGGCATCGGCTACAACGTTGCCAAGGCCAAGGAACGCGTGGGCGACATGCCCATGAACACCTGGGACATCGTGTTCAAGCCGGAGATCATCTCGAAATTCAAGGATTGCGGCATCTACTTCCTCGATTCGCCTGACGACATCATCCCCTCGGCGATGCGCTATCTCGGCCTGCCGCCGGATTCGAAGGATCCGAAGGACATCGCCAAGGCTGCCGCTCTGCTGCAGAGCGTCGGCAAATATGTGAAGAAGTACCACTCGTCCGAATATATCAACGCGCTGGCCAATGGCGACATCTGCCTGGTCATCGGCTGGTCGGGCGACGTGCTGCAGGCCAAGACGCGCGCGCAGGAAGCCCATGACAAGACCCCGGACAAGCCGCTGGTGGATCTCGCCTATGCCATTCCCAAGGAAGGCGCGCTGATCTCCTTCGATTCCTTCGTGATCCCCAAGGATGCCCCGCATGTGGACGAGGCGCATGCCTTCATCAACTACATGATGCGTCCCGACATCGCGGCGAAGAATTCGACCTTCCTGTCCTATGCCAACTCCAATCTGGAATCGCAGAAGTCGATCGATCCCAAGGTGCTGAACGACAAGTCGGTCTATCCGGACGATGCCACCATGGCCAAGCTCTTCACCACCACCCCGGCCGACGCCAAGGTGCAGAAGCTGTGGACGCGGACCTGGACCAAGATCAAGACCGGCCAGTAAGGCCTGATCGACCGAGGTTCATCGAACGGCGCGGCTGAAACCGCGCCGTTTTTCTTTGCTGGGAGCGCGGACGTCTCGTCCGCTCTTGAAACGATAAGGGTGCAGGAAAAGACTTTCCCCTGCATCAGGGGCACGTTCGTTTATTCACGTTGTGCGTAGCTGGCGAGCGGAGCGGTTCAAGAGCGGACATCGCGACATGAAGGCATGTCGCTGTGACGTCCGCGCTCCCAGCATCTTTTTTGTCCGATGAATTGACCTCGCCGCGCAATTATCGTTCCATGCCGCGAACCAAAACACCCAGGGAAACGCCATGCTCAGCAAGGATTTCGAGGTCATCGACACGCGCTTCGAAGCGCTCGTTTTCGGCAATGTCCATGTGGACAAGCTTTACACCGGCACGCGCTGGGCCGAGGGGCCGGCCTATTTCCCGGCGGGCAAATACCTGATCTGGTCCGACATCCCCAACAACCGGCTGATGCGCTATGACGAGACCGACGGCTCAGTCTCGGTCTATGACCACGACAGCCGCAACCAGAATGGCCACACCGTCGACCGCGAAGGCCGCCTGGTCGCCTGCGAGCATCGCGGGCGCTGCGTCAGCCGTATCGAGCCCGACGGCAGCCGCACCATCCTCGCCTCGAAATTCGAAGGCAAGAAGCTCAATTCTCCCAATGACGTAGTGGTGAAGTCGGACGGCTCGATCTGGTTCACGGATCCGACCTATGGCATCGATTCCCAATATGAAGGAGATGCCGCTCCCTCCGAAATCGGCGAGTCCTACGTCTACCGCATAGCTCCGCGCGGCAATAAAATCGAAGCGGTGGCCAAGGATTTCGTCAAGCCGAACGGCCTCGCCTTCTCGCCGGACGAGTCGAAGCTCTACATCGTCGATACCGGCGCCAGCCATGTGAAGAACGGCCCGCGCCATATCCGCGTCTTCGATGTCGGCGAGGACGGCATCACGCTCAAGGGCGGCAAGGTGTTCGCCACCTGCCCGGTGGGCATGTTCGACGGCATGCGCGTCGATATCCACGGTAATATCTGGACCTCCTCGGGCGAGGGCGTGCTGTGCTACGGCCCGGACGGCACGCTGCTCGGCAAGGTGGCGATCCCCGAAGTGGTGGCCAATGTCGAATTCGGCGGGCCCAAACGCAACCGGCTCTATATCTGCGGCACGACTTCGCTCTATGCGGTGTATCTGAATACGCAGGGCGCCCGGCGGCCGGTGAAGTAACTGGGAGCGCGAACGTCACAGCGACATGCCTTCATGTCGCGATGTCCGCATCTTCCCATCCCCAAGCGCCGCGGTTCCAGAATGCGGACAGGATGTCCGCGCTCCCAGTATTACGGCCTGATCACCACATCATAAGCCGGGGCCTTCGCCAGCCCCGGCAGGCTGTAGTGCCACCATTCCCTGGCATAGTTCACCAGCCCACGCGCCGCGAAGGCTGCCACCAGCACCCTGCGGTTGGCCGCCGCATCGGGCGAAACGGCCTTGCTCGCCGTCCAGGATTTCGGATCGAACAGATCGAAACCGCCGCCGAAATCGATCGGGCTGGCCTCGCTTTTCCCGTCCAGCCGTTCCGCTCCCGTGTCGACGGCAATGCCTCTCGAATGGCCGGAGTTGCGGGCGATATAGCCGAGGCGGAAGAGATCCTTCTTGTCGATGGCGGGATAGAACTCGGCCTTGGCCACCTGGTCGCGGGGATCGTGCGCCCAGGCCACGAAAGCATCGACCGCGCGTATGGGGCGGTAGCAGTCATAGACGACGAGGCGCCAATGGCGCTTCTCCATGTCCTGCTCGACAGCGGCCAGCGCCACCGCCACCTCGCGCCGCAGCCAGCAGGCGCCGGTGTCATAGCCCGGCACCGGACGGCCGGTGAAATTGTGGGCGCCGGCATAGCGCATTTCCTGGCGGATGGTGGGCGCGATGTCCGCGAGGCGCACGAAGCCGGGAGGCAGATCGGCGGCGATGGCGGGGGTGGCGAGGAGGGCGATCGCGAGAGCTACCTGGGAGCGCGGACATCCTGTCCGCTCTTGAAACGATACGCTCGCAAGAGTGGAGGTTGCGGGTTGCTGCATTCTCAATCGTCCAGCCTTTGCCGGCATCCATGCCTTTTCAAGAGCGGACTGGAAGTCCGCGCTCCCAGCTAATTCTGCGGCTCGCATTCCTGCTCCGGCGCCGGCGCGAGCAGGAACACCCGGTGCTCCGGCCCATCCACCGTCTGGAAGCTCGCGCTGCCCTGCGCGTCCGGATGTTCCACCTGCACACCGGCCTCCGGCACATCGAGGCGGATGCCCTTGGCGTTTTGTGTCACCACCAGCGTGCCGCCATCGCCGTCGAGCACGCAGGAGAAGGTCTTGCCCTGCTGCTTGCAGCCACCGCCGGCCCACCATTGCCGCTTGTCGCCGCGAAACCACATGCCCACGCCCACGCCCGTGCCATTGTCGGCCAGCAGGCGGACGGTGATGCGCGTCACGCGCTGGTCGACATGCTTGACGAGATGCGCGTTGTCGTAGTCGCGGGCGTAGCAGAGCGCGGCGAAGGCCGGTGTCGCCGCCAAGAGGAACGAGGCAACCGTACAGACACAAACGAAAGGCCCTCTTGGGAACATCCCACCCTCGCGCCCCAACTTATTCCTCTGGCATCTCACGCCGGATACGCTTATGTCCAGCCTGCCATGTCCTTGATCAAGATCTGCGGTCTTTCCACCCCCGAAACACTGGAGGCAGCCCTTGCCGCCGGTGCGGATATGGTCGGCTTCGTGTTCTTCGAAAAATCACCCCGGCATCTGAGCTACGAGAAAGCGGCGGAGCTCGGCGCGCTGGTGCAGGGCCGTGCGCGCAAGATCGCGCTGAGCGTGGATGCCGATGACGCGCGCCTCGATGCCATCGCCGCCTCGCTGCAGCCTGACGGCCTGCAACTGCACGGCAAGGAAAGCCCCGAGCGCGTTGCCGCGATCAAGGCGCGCTACGGCGTCCCGGCCTACAAGGTGATCCACGTTTCCACCGCGGCCGATCTCGCGGCGGCCGACGCCTATCGCGACGTGGCCGACTGGCTCCTGCTCGAAACCAAGCCCCCGAAGGACGCGCTTCACCCCGGGGGCAATGGCGTGACCTTCGATTGGACGCTGCTCGACCATCTCGACCGTCGCTTGCCTTTCATGCTATCGGGCGGGCTCGACCCCGCCAATGTTGCCGAAGCCATCCGCACCGGCCACCCCGACGGTGTCGACGTCTCGTCGGGCGTGGAAGATCGCCCCGGCGTGAAGAACCCCGACAAGATCAGGGCTTTCGTCAAGGCTGCCAGGCATGCTTATGCCTCCGCCTTGGCGTCATCCCGCTGAGAACAGGTCCCACTGATGAACGACACGCCCAAGCTCAATTCCTATCGCAACGGACCCGATGAGCGCGGGCATTTCGGCCAGTTCGGCGGGCGCTTCGTCGCCGAGACGCTGATGCCGCTGATCCTCTCGCTGGAGCAGGCCTATAAGGAGGCCAGGGCCGATCCTGCCTTCCACAAGGAGATGAACGGCCACCTCACCCATTATGTCGGGCGTCCCTCGCCGCTTTATTTCGCCGAACGGCTGACCGAGCATCTCGGCGGCGCCAAGATCTATCTGAAGCGCGAGGAGCTCAACCACACCGGCTCGCACAAGGTGAACAATGTGCTCGGCCAGATCATGCTTGCCCGCCGCATGGGCAAGCCCCGCATCATCGCCGAGACCGGCGCCGGCCAGCACGGCGTCGCCACCGCCACGCTGTGCGCCCGCTTCGGCCTGAAATGCGTGGTCTATATGGGCGCCGTCGATGTCGAGCGTCAGGCCCCCAATGTCTACCGCATGAAGCTCCTGGGCGCCGAGGTGATCCCGGTGCAATCGGGCGCCCGCACGCTCAAGGACGCCATGAACGAGGCGCTGCGCGACTGGGTCACCAATGTGCACGACACCTTCTATTGCATCGGCACGGTGGCCGGTCCCCATCCCTATCCGGGCATGGTGCGCGACTTCCAGTCGATCATCGGCCGCGAGACGCGCACGCAGTTGCAGGAGCTGGAAGGCCGCCTGCCGGACAGCCTGATCGCCTGCATCGGCGGCGGCTCCAATGCCATGGGCCTGTTCCATCCCTTCCTCGACGATCCCACCGTGGAGATCTACGGCGTGGAGGCGGCCGGCCACGGCCTCACCAGCCTGCACGCCGCCTCGATCAGCGGCGGCCGCCCGGGCGTGCTGCATGGCAACCGCACCTATCTGCTGATGGATGCCGACGGCCAGATCGAGGAGGCCCATTCGATCTCCGCCGGCCTCGACTATCCCGGCATCGGCCCCGAGCATTCATGGCTGCATGATGTCGGCCGCGTCAGCTATCTCTCCGCCACCGACCAGGAAGCGCTCGACAGCTTCCAGCTCCTCTCGAAGCTCGAGGGCATCATCCCCGCGCTCGAATCGGCCCATGCCATCGCCAAGGTGGTGGAGATCGCGCCAAAGAAGCCGAAGGACCATCTCATGGTGGTGAACCTCTCCGGCCGCGGCGACAAGGACGTGCCGCAGGTATCGCAAATCCTGGGTGGGATGTGATGAAGCGTTCCTGGGACCGCAGGCGTCCCGCCTGCCTCTTCCTTTCCAGCGAGCGCAACGGTTCCAAGAGCAGGCGAGACGCCTGCGGTCCCAGGAATCGGTCGCACTCCCGCCATCCCATCCTGCCGCCTCCTTCGCTTACAGGCCTCTCCTGACATGACCAGCCGCCTCACCGCCCGCTTCGCCGCCCTGGCCGCCGAAAGGCGCGCCGCTTTGGTGACCTTCGTCACCGCCGGCGATCCCGACATCGAGACCTCGGCGAAGATCCTGGCCGGCCTGCCCGCCGCGGGCGCCGACATCATCGAGTTCGGCATGCCCTTCACCGACCCGATGGCCGACGGCCCCGCCATCCAGGCCGCGGGCCTGCGGGCGCTGAAGGCCGGCATGACGCTGACGAAAACGCTCGGTGTGATCCGCGACTTCCGTCAGAGCAACGACGCGACGCCGATCATCCTGATGGGCTATTTCAACCCGATCTACATCTATGGCGTCGAGCGCTTCCTGGTGGATGCCAAGGCTGCCGGCGTCGATGGCCTGATTGTGGTCGACCTGCCGCCGGAAGAGGATGACGAGCTCTGCCTGCCGGCGCTGAAGGCCGGCATCGCCTTCATCCGCCTGGCCACGCCCACCACGGACGACAAGCGCCTGCCCAAGGTCCTGCAGAACACTTCCGGCTTCGTCTATTACGTCTCGATCACCGGCATCACCGGTTCGGCCACGCCGGACTTCAACGTGGTGGCCGGCGCCGTGGGACGCATTAAGCAGCACACCGACCTGCCCGTCTGCGTCGGCTTCGGCGTGAAGACCGCCCAGCATGCGAGAGCGATCGCCGAGGGTGCCGACGGCGTGGTGGTGGGCTCGGCCCTGGTGGAAGCCGTGCGCACCTCGCTAGACGGGGAAAACAGGCCCACCGAGACGACGGTTCCGGCCGTGCTGGCGCTGGTCAGCGAAATCGCCAAGGGCGCGCATTCGGTGACGAAGTAGGCTGGGAGCGCCGGCTTTCCAGCCGGCATCTTCATTACCGGCAGGCTCGGCGGTTCCAAGAGCCGGCTGGAAAGCCGGCGGTCCCAGGAAACTAAAACAGCTCCGGCCTGCTCAACCGCAGCGCCTGCAGCAGCGTATAGGTCTTGAGATCCGTCAACTCGCCCCGCCCGGCCATGGCGGCGAGTTCGTGGAGCCCGATCTCCACCACCTCGATCTCCTCATTCTCCTCTGCGAGACCCCCACCGTCCGCGACGCGGCTGGCGGCGGAATATTCGGCGAGGAACATGTGCATCTTCTCGGTGGAAATGCCCGGCATGGGGAAGAAGGCGCCGAGGGAAACCAGCCCCTCCAGCTTCAGCCCGGCCTCTTCCATCGCCTCGCGCCGCGCACAATCGGCCGGATCGTCCTCGTCGAGGATACCGGCCGGCGCCTCCAGCGAGGTCTGGCTGCCATGCCCCTTGAGGACCGCCACCCTGAGCTGGCGCACCAGCAGCGCCACCTTGCGCGCGGGATCGAAGGGCAGCACGGCGACGGCGTCGCCATGATCTTCGACGCTGCGGTGAATCACCGCCCCGCGCGGCGTGCGGACCTTCACCATCAGCAGGCGGTTCCAGCCATCATAGAGCAGGGCTTCGTCGAGAATCGCTGCGGACACCGGCACACTCCTTCAAATTTTGCGCCACACAAGCCCAGCAAGGTGTCAAACGCAAGGCGCGGGGAATTGAATCCGGCCGCTGTCACACCAATATCAAAATGCCGGAGAAAGGGCGTTGACATCGGCCAATGCCGCCCCTAGAAGACCCCCCAACGCCCAGATGGCGGAATTGGTAGACGCGCTGGTTTCAGGTACCAGTCTTGCAAGAGGTGGAGGTTCGAGTCCTCTTCTGGGCACCAAATTCCAAAGGCTCGACGCGGCTGATGGCCCGTCGAGCCTTTTGCTTTTGAGAGCCGCCGCCAGGGCAGCTGGATCATCGAGAGACGCGTTCGTTCCGTCACAATCGGCCGCCGCGTACACCGCCGGGCAATCGACCTCACGCGCTCCGGACAGCCATCATAAGGCGCCGCCTCGCGTGTTGAGCCCATTCGCGAACGAAACCCACATTCAAAATCGGAGCGTCACTGCGGAGGGCCCGTGGTGACAGGGACGGGCGTGGTAACGCCTGGGTGTCCCATGCCGATCACCGGAAGAATCGCCCTTTTATTGACCGGCACGCCAACCACCTCTTCAAGGGTCGGATAAGCGGCAACGTTTGTTTCCCGGTAGGCATCAGGCACTTGAAATGCCGGCATCATCCCTGATCTACTCGCATTTCCAAGAGCATCCCAGGAGACTTCACGCAGGGCATTACGCCGAATTGCGGGGGCGCAAACAGTCATCCAACACCTCTGTATTCTACTCGCAACAGCGTATCATGTCGTGATAGCTGTGTCATATCGGACCGTTGCCCAGGTAAATGCCAGCGGTGTGCTCACCCGCGGGTCTCATACACCAATGAAAGTCCGCCTAGCCTTGCCGTTGAGACCCTGCCCTCTTCATCGGGCTCACCTTTTTCCGCCCGCGTGCCTTCAGCATGCCGTCGGATCGGGGCGCGACCTGGGCCTCGCGGAGGGCTTTCAATCTTGCCGTCTTCGCCTCTCTCTGGCTGGCCTCCTGGTCGATGATAGCCTTGGCGGCGGCATCAACGGCAGCATATTTGGCGGCCCAGTCATTGGGCTTGCCCCGATCCGTGGTCATCGCCCTCGCCCTTCAGGGTTCGGACGGGGTTCCGCCTTGCGGCGGCGGGGGGCCTCGCTTTCCGCCACCACATTTCCCCTTAGTGGGCGCAGTTCATGCTGTTGGGCGACGCGTTCACGAGGCTCCGAGATGTTCCTGAGACGGTAGCTCGGCTCTGGGCCATCGCTTGGCAAGACGCGGGTGATCTCATAAGCACCGTCGTCGCGTTGCCCTATGCTCGACGAATATGAAACGACATCGCCGACCTTGAAAGTATGGGCACTCATTCTTGCTCCTTATCGATCGCGGCTGGAATCCGCTATCGCCGCGCCATAGCCCGCTTGATCGCGGGCTATTTTCTCGGCAGCGGATAATCTTCACTCTCGTAGAGCGTGCGGACCCCATCGCCCGCAAACTCGCTGTCCTCGGTTTCGATGACGACCGTGCTCAGATTGCTGTGTGAATTCTCCACCGCATATTGCACAGCGAGCGCGAGGCTATCGAACCGATAGTATTTCTTGGGTGCCCTGCCCCGCGCCGACCAATTTGCACCACGAATCTGCACATAGACGGCTGCAGCTACGGTAAAATCGGGGGTTTTCATCGGTTACTGCCAGCTTTCTCATGAAGGGCTCCGGTGGGAACCCGTAGGTATCACGCACGCAGGCATTACATTCCCGAGCTTCCAAGGTGACTCCAGAGAAAGATCCGGGCCCCTATCGGGTGCCCCCTTGTGGTCTTCCCCTGGCGCCAAATTTGCCCCCTGCGGGCACCTTCGGCTTCGGAGGCGGCAGCAGACCTTCGCGCTGGGCCTGCTTGCGGGCCAGCTTGCGCGCCCGCTTGATGGCTTCGGCCTTCTCTCGCACCTTGCGCTCCGACGGCTTCTCGTAAGCCCTGCGGCGCTTCAGCTCACGCAGGATGCCCTCCCGGGTGAGCTTCTTCTTCAGCACCTTGAGTGCCTGTTCAACATTGTTGTCTCGAACTAAGACCTGCATTGGGGGAACTCCTGGCTATTCACGGGAGAAAAGGCCAATCCTCACCCCTCCGCTCTGATGACATTTGTGATCTGGATGCGCCTAAAGCCCGATGGGGGCGTTTAAGCTGGCTTCAAGTTTTCTGCGGCGGATTTCCCGCTCTTGCTGTCGAGGACCTGCTCATAGCTGACCTTCTGGCCTTCCAGCAGTTCGCGCATGCCGCTGCGCTCGACTGCACGGATATGGACAAAGACATCTGAGCTTCCGTCCTCCGGCCGAATGAAGCCGAACCCCTTGTCGGGGTTGAACCATTTGACGGTGCCGATGCTCATGCCGAGCCTTTCAAAAAGGATTACGTCACGTTCTCGCAACCAAGCGACGAACGCGGGAGGCCAGTTCTGTTTTGGGAAGTGCGCTCTTAAGAGATATCGCTTGGCGATTGAGACAGCGGGCCAAGGCCGTTCATCAGTGTGGACCCTGCGGGGGAGCGCGTCAAGCTCGCCGGCGGGAGGCGCGTTTCACTCGGCCTTGAGGCGTCGGCTTCTTGCGCCTCCGCTGCTTTTCCCACCACAACGCGCAAACGCTCTCGTTCCCACGCCCTTTCCGGCTGGGTTGATGAAGAGACCGGGCGATGGCGGCTACGGAGCAGCCGTGAAGGCAGGATCATGGAAGATGCAGGCCGCACTGTCGGTGCAGGCCGCCATCGCCCCGTTCCGGCTGCCTGGCACGCTGACAAGGCGTGCAAGGCCACCTGTTTTTTCCGCCTTCAGAAGGCGGAGGCGAGCCGGGAGCGGATGGCACGGACCATCCGAACCTGACCCAGCCGGCTCGGTCAAGGGGCTCAGCGCTGCAGTCCTGGCCGGACAGTGGCATGAGCCGTCTTCACCGCATCGGCGGGAGATGGGACGAAGGCGTCGCCGGGCTCAAGCCCGTCACGCTCCGTCCAGGGATCGCGTGGCACTTCCATGGGGTGCCGATCCCGTCTGTCCCGCTCGTCACCCCTGGAGGCCGGCTTCGAGAGAAGCGTGGCTACCGCGCGCCTATCGCCTGGACAGGCTGTCGGGGTGGATGGAAGCGTTCGGGGCCGGGTTGTTCCTTCGCCGGCTGCTGACGCCTCGTTCCGTTAGGGAATAAAGCATGGAACCGAGCGGAAGTCAAGATCTGTTCTTTTTCTGTGCCTGCGACCAACGGCGTGCATCGCGGGCGGAGGAGGTCGCGTGGCGTGTTGTCGATT
The DNA here is from genome assembly GCF_030160835.1 of Labrys miyagiensis. Taxonomy (GTDB): domain Bacteria; phylum Pseudomonadota; class Alphaproteobacteria; order Rhizobiales; family Labraceae; genus Labrys; species Labrys miyagiensis. The sequence continues at coordinate 36,418 of NZ_BSPC01000069.1, forward strand.
GATCTGGTCGCTAAGGAGCGGTTTGACCGGGTAAGCGAGGGATCGTCTAGGAATGAGCGCTTCTAGCGCCGTGCCTCTCCTGCAATCTTGATACCCGCATTCCGATTCACTTTTTCTAACGGCCCCTTAGCCTCACAACAAGGCACTGAACGCCAATCACGGGCGCCCCGTCGCTGACGACACGCCCTAGAATCCGAAAGTCATGGCGCCACCACCGCCCGGACTGACCTGCACGCCTTTGGGACTGGCGCAGCCAGCAAGCAGGCCGCAGGCAACCATCACGATGAGCAGAAAACGCATGGCGTAGCATCCCCGGAAATGTCTGGCGCCCGATAGGTATAGCATTATACGCAAAAGGGAACCCGGCCCTCCACCCCAGGCACCGGCCCATGCCTGAACGCCGCAGCGTTGCGGGATGGTTGCCATCACACGCCCGCCACGAAACCTGATGACAATGCCATTACCTGCTGCTTTCCTGTAGGATGGCGGCAGGAACATCGCTGGCACCGGCACGTTGTCGGGGAGACCCGCCGGAATGGAACCTCGGCTATACGGAGAAGCAGGACGATGCGTGGCATCATTACGTTGTTGATCGTCGTCTACCTCGTCGGGGTCGGCGTGGAACTGGCGCCAGTGGTGCAGGCCCAATGGAACAGCGGTACCGCCGCCGACTTCGCTTCCAGCGTGGCGCATGCCCTACCTGACGCGATGAGCTGGCCGGTCAAGGTCTACCGGAGCCTGACCAACCGGACATGATGCGGTCGAGAGGCAATGCTCCCCTCCAGTTCCGAGGCAATCGAGCCCGGCCGGCGTTCGTGGCGGCGCCGGAGCCTGCGCATCCTCGTCTCGGTGATTGCAGTCCCTGTTCTTGTCCTCCTTGCCTTCGCACTCGCGGCACTCGCCTCCGCACTCTTTCCCTTGAAAGGTCGCGTCCAGCAGGCTGACGGCGAACCGCCCGTCTATCTGTGCGCCTCGCTCGCCCATACCGACATCGTGATGCCGAGCCGCGATCCCCTGATGGACTGGAATTCCCTGTTCCCGGCCGTGGCATCGCCGGGCCTGGCGCCCCAGGCCTATCTCGCCCTCGGCTGGGGCGACCTGCGCTTCTTCCGGGAAACGCCGACCTGGGGCGATGTCAGAATGTCCACCGCCCTTGGCGCGCTGGCCGGCCAGCATGACTCGGCGCTTCGCGTGGTGGCCGTCAATCCGCCCGAGCACAATCCCGCTTGCCTAAGGCTACGCATCGACCGCGCCGGCCGGCAGGCATTGATCGATCATATCAGGGCGAGCCTGCTGCTCGATGCCGCCGGCCAGCCGCAATCGCAGCCTGATGGCACGGAGCTCCAGGCCTATTACCTCGCCAAGGGTCGCTACAGCGCGTTGCGCACCTGCAACCAGTGGGCGGCGGAAGCGCTTGGCGCGGCTGGATTGCCTCACGCCTTTTTCGCTCCGTTCAGCTTCAGCGTCACCTGGCCGGTGGCCGCAAGTCCAGGCAGTTAGAGCATGCAGAGGGCGCGAAGCAATCTTCGCCGATTGGATGATCCGCCATGGCAAAGGTGTACTGGCGCACCACAATAATTCACGCTAGTGTTTCCCTGGGCTGAAGGGCTGATTCAATTTCACATTCCCTAGAGGTATATATCCCGCGCCTCTGCAACAAAAAATAGATCAGGCTGTCATATTGCGCTGCAATATGACATTTGCACTGTTCTCGCCGGTCTTCTGCAGTCCTATCTTTGCCAAAATCGCTGCCGAGGACTATGGTACCGATCCAACCGACTGCGAGGAAAGAAATGGCCATCAATCTCCCAAGCCTCGTCTCCCAACTGATTACGCCCGATCTCATCAACCGCATCGCTGCCGCTGTTGGCATCGATCCTGCGCTCGCGCAGAAACTGGTCAATGCGGCGATCCCGGCCGTGTTGGGCGCCTTCGCCAGCGAGGCTTCCAATCCCGATGGCGCCAAGTCGATCTCAGACCTGATCTCGAACCAGGATCCGAACATGCTCGACAATCTGATCTCCGGGCTGAAGAGCGGCAATGCCGGCGCTCTCGCCAGCGGCGCCGGCGTGCTGAGCTCGCTGCTCGGCAATGAAGGTCTCGGCCAGCTCTCCTCGGTGCTGGGCCAGGCCACGGGCGCCTCGCAGCAGGCGGCGAGCTCGGTGCTCGGCCTTGTCGGGCCGGCCGTGGTCGGCGCCATCTCCAACCAGTCGCCCGAGAACTGGCAGGACGGCGCCGCCGTCGCCAATCTCTTCGAGGGCGAGAAGAAGGCCATTGCCTCGGCGCTGCCGGCAAGCCTGGCCGCCGCGCTGAACGACAGCGGCTTCCTGCAGGGTTTCGAGAGCGCCGTTTCCGGCGCCTTCAAGACCACGACCTCGACGCTGGGCTCCGCCGCCGGCGCCGCCACCTCGACGCTCAATCCCCAGCCGGTACCGCCGCGCGTGCAGCCCACGCCATCCGCTCCGCCTCCGGCGCAGCCGAGCGGCGGCAGCATGACCTGGCTCTACCTCGTCATCGCCATCGTCATCGTGGCGGGCATCGCCTGGTATATCTGGCACAAGCGCCAGGAAGCCGCCCCCGCACCGGCCTCCTCGGGCCAGATCGAGACCCCGGTTTCGCCGACCAGCCTTGGATAAGGCCGACACCGTCGCATAAAAAGGGCGGCCAGGCTCCCGGGCCTGCCGCCCCAGCCCTGCACCGGGCAAGGCAACTACTCGTGGTAACAGGCCGCCGGCGCGATCATCGCGCGCGGCCTTTTCATTTCAATGCAGCGACACCGGCACCAATTCCTGCTCCCAGGCATTGGCGACCGCGCCTTCGGCCGAATCCGAGATCATGATCGGCGTGCCGTCGGCGGCGTTGAGCGTGAAGAGCCTCAGGCCGGGCCGGATTTCACCAAGTTGCGGATAGAGCTTCATGGCGTCTTCCGACATGATCGGCTTGACATAGGCGACGTGACCGGCGCCCAGCGCGGCCAGCATCTCAGGGGTAGGCACAGCAGTCTTGTCGTTCCGGATCATGAGACCCTCCTGAACGTTGAATGGGATAAATAGGGGGACGCGAAAGCCGTCAGTCCCGTACCGCTATATCGATACGCTTGGCGACGCGTTCTGGTTCCGGACGGATGAGATCGACGGAGAGCAACCCGTTCCTCAGATCCGCGCCCATCACCTCCATGCCGTCGGCAAGAAGGAACGTGCGCTGGAACTGGCGGGCCGCAATGCCGCGGTGGAGATAGACCCGCGACTTGTCGTCGACCTGGCGACCTCGAATGACGAGCTGGTTTTCCTCGACCGAGACATCGAGCTCTTCGCGGCTAAAGCCGGCGACGGCGAGTGTGATGCGCAGCCTCTCGGGCGGGCGATCGCAAGACCCGACGCGTTCGATGTTGTAGGGCGGGTAGCCGTCGTTGGCGGCTTTGGCGACCCTGTCCAGCGCACGCTCGATCTCGTCGAAGCCGAGCAGGAAGGGGGAGTTCAAGGTAGGTACGCGTGACATTTCAAAGCCCTCGCAGGAAGCGACTTTGTGGTGAGGACCCTGACGGCATCCCCTGTCCCGGCACTCCGGAACAAGCTCAATATGGGCAAGTGCAGACAGCTTTCAAGGGGTGGTGAGATTGCTTGCTGTTAATAGTCGCACACGCCTTGTTGGTGTCCCGTGCCATGGTGCCGGCGTATCTTCGGGCATGCCGGCAGGCGCCCGCTTCAGGAGGTTTGAATGCGTATCGTTCCGTGGCTGGGAGCAGCCCTCGTCATCGCCTGTGCTGGCCTCTCCCCGGCCTGGGCCGACACCGCCTGCGGCCCGGCCACCGTTCCCCTGCCGGCCGTGACGGCAGCGGCAAAGGCGCTGCAGCTGGTGGGCGGCAAGCATGAGGACATGGATACTGATGTCAGCGCCGACGAACGCAAGGCTCTGCAGGCCTTCAAGCAGGCGTTGGTCGACGGGGTTGAGGCGCGCACGGCCTGCGCCCCCGCGAGCGCCAGTGCCGCTACGCTCGAAAAGGATCTCGCCACCACCCTGGCGGCGGCCCCGGCGGAAAAGCCCACGCCCGACAGCGGCCCCGCGCCCGGTTTCGGCGAGGAGCTGCGGGTCGGCGTCACTGGCACGCCAGCCCGACCGGGCCTGATGCTGGTGCGGCTCAACTTCGCCATTCCCTGCGGCGACGACAATCTGCTGTTCGGCTATCGGCTCGAGAACGGCCAGTGGAAGCGGGTGCTGCGCTGGCAAAGCCCGGATTATGACAGCATTGCCGACGCGCTCGGCGCCCCCTTCAACGTGCTGCCTCTGGCCGATGGCCGGATCGCCCTCACCCATGGCACGCCCTGGTGCACCTCGACCTGGAGCAAGTTCGGCTTCGATCTCATCCAGCCGGGTGAGGGCGCCACACCGCAGCGGACGATCTTCCACCTCGACCATGACTACCGCCTCGACCAGGACCTCTCCCTGACGGCGCGGCCCGACGGCTTCGAGCTGCGCGCCGAAGTCGGCATGCTCGACACCGATATCCTGATGCGCCAGGGCATTTTCCGCTATCGCGTCGCCGGCGACAATGTGGAGCGCATCCAGCCTGCCGCGCGCAACGGCCGCGACTTCGTCGACGAGTGGCTGCAGATCGAGGAGCCCCTGGCCCGGGCCTGGAGCGATCCGCCCGCCGCTGCCGAGATCATCAAGGCGCGCGCCGATCTCCTGAAGGACAACCCCTCGCCGGCCTATGGCGTAGTGCGTGCCTGCAAGGGCGAGGCGGGCCGTTACCAGGTGGAGATCAACCTCGGTGATTCCGGTCCCGATCTCCACCGCTACGCCCTGCTGCGCCAGGAGGCCAACGGCTTCACCATGCTGCGTTTCGGCGCCAAGGCCGATCCCGCCTGCACCGGGCCGGACCTGATGAAGCATTGAGCGGTGCGCAGAACCCCACGAGTTTCCGCTTGCCTCCGCCGCCATTTGCGGGGCAGGAACGGCGGATGCAGTCTCTTCCCTCCGGCCTTCTCATCGCCGCCCCGCGCTCTGGCTCCGGCAAGACCACCCTCGTCCTCGGCCTCCTGAGGGCGCTGGCCCGCCGGGACATCATTGTACAGCCGATGAAGTGTGGCCCCGACTACATCGATCCCAGCTTCCACGCCGCCGCGGCCGCCCGCATCAGCTACAATCTCGACAGTTGGGCCATGCGTCCCGATCTCATCGACACGCTGGTCGGCGAGGCCGGCCGGGGCGCCGAGCTCTTCGTCGGCGAAGCGCTGATGGGGCTGTTCGACGGGGTGGCGAAGGATGGGGCAAGCGGAGACGGCTCGTCCTCGGGCATTGCCGCGCGGCAGAACTGGCCGGTGCTGCTGGTGCTCGACATCTCCGGCCAGTCGCAGTCGGCCGGCGCCGTCGCCAAGGGCTTTGCCAGCTTCCGCCCGGATGTGCGTATCGCCGGCGTGGTGCTCAACAAGGTAGCGAGTCCACGCCACGAAGCCCTCGCCCGCAAGGGCATCGAGGAAGCGGGGCTGCCGGTGGTCGGCGCTCTGCCCCGCCAGCCGGACCTGGCTCTGCCCGAGCGCCATCTCGGCCTGGTGCAGGCGGAGGAAACCGCGGAGCTCGACCGCCGGCTCGAGGCCCTGGCCGATTTCGTCGAGACCCATTGCGATATCGGCGCCATCGTCTCGCTGGCGAGCCCGACGACACCACCGGCGCAGACCGGCGATACAGGCCTGAAGCCGCCCGGCCAGCGCATCGCCCTCGCCCGGGACGCAGCCTTCTCCTTCATCTACCCGCACCTCCTCACCGGCTGGCAGCGCCAGGGCGCGGAAATCCTGCCCTTCTCGCCGCTCGCCGACGAGGGCCCGTCGGATGACGCCGATGTCGCCTGGCTGCCCGGCGGCTATCCCGAGCTGCATGGCACGCGCCTCGCCACCAACACCCGATTCCAGCATGCTCTGCGCCGGTTCGCGGAGACGCGGCCGGTGCATGGCGAGTGCGGCGGCTACATGGTGCTCGGCCATGCGCTCATTGACGCCGAAGGCACGGCCCACCGCATGACCGGCCTCCTCGACCTCGAAACCAGCTTCGCCAAGCGCAAGATGAATCTCGGCTACCGCCTGGCCGAACTGAAGGAAGACTGCGTACTCGGCCCACGCGGCAGCCTGGTGCGCGGACACGAGTTCCACTATTCCACCACCATCCGCAATGGCGACCGGCCGCTGTTCGAGGTTGTCGATGCCAACGGTAACCCGCTCGGCGCGCTGGGCGGGCGGCGCGGCCGGGTGACGGGATCGTTTTTCCACGTGATCGACCGAGGCTGAAGACCGTGCCACGGCATTTTTCCAGAAAGGCGGGCAGACTTTTCGCTTCAGAAAATGCGTCCAAACAAGGGGTTAGAGAAAAATTGCGATTCAACGAAACCGGATTTTGCTTTAATACTTGTTGCTCGAAGCGGGGGCATCCGGGGTGCGGACATGACCTTTTCCTTCGGCATCAGCGAGATCCAGCGGCATGACGCGGTCGATCTGGAAGATTTCTGGCTCACGGCCCGAACCGGTTCCGGCGCGGACGAAGCGAGGTTTTCCATCTGGCTGAGAGCGCCGGAGGAGGTGGAGGAGGATTTCATCGCCCCCATCGCCTTTTCGAACGGTTATTTCCGGCGCGTTCCGGGATCGAATCCCGGTCGCCTTCTCCACGCCTTGAGGAATGCCCTCGACGTCCAGGGCACGGTGGCGGCCGCGACGCGCGAGGATATCCTGCCGTTCGAATTCATCTTCATGGGTCCACCGGCAGAGCGCGATCCGGAGGGTGGCTTCTCCGATGAACCGGGAGACTGGATCCTGACGAAGCTCTTCCTCGCCGACGGGCACGTGGAGATCTTTTTCAACTTCAATCTCGCGACGGGAGAGGGTGAGTTTGTCCCCAAGGCTCCCGAATATGCGGACATCTTCGTGCGGGAATTGTCGAAGATCCTCTGGTGATCGGCCCGCAGGGGACCATGTCGATCCCGAGACCCGCACACCGATTCACCCGACAAAGCCACCCTCGTCGAGGAAATGCTGCTCCTCCGGCGTCGTGGCGCGTCCGAGGATGGCGTTTCGGTGCGGGAAGCGGCCGAAGCGGCGGATGATGTCGCGGTGGCCCTCGGCATATTGGAGGTAGCTGGGATAGAAAGCCTGGTGCAGGGCAACCGAGCGATCCTGGTCGGCCAGATCTTCGGCATGCTGGAACGGCAGGTAGAAGAACACCCGCAGCGCCTGCTCAACCTGCCGGTCATGGCCGGCCTCAATCGCTGCCGCGGCGACGGCGCGCGCCTGGGCGTCCGTGGCATACATGCGCGGCACGCCGCGAAAGCAGTTGCGGGGAAACTGGTCGAGCAGCAGGACCAGTGCGAGCGCGCCTGTCGGGGAGGCTGACCAGTCCGCAAGCTCCCCGGCCGCCGCCGCCTCATGCGCGGCGAGAAAGCGCTCGTGAAAGACGCGATCGAACGCAGTGTCCCTCTCGAACCAGCGCTCCGGGCCAGCCTCGCTCCAGAAGGCGACGAGCGCGCGGGCCACACCGAGATCGCCCTTCGCGGAACTCGATAAGGAGACCATTGGCTTTTCCCCCTTGCCCTCCGGCGAGGCGATGCCGGAAAGCGTTCCCATACCTGACCTGGCGCCTGCCCTTCACATCCTACGAGCATGGGCCGATGGGGAGGCGACGACCGATGAGAGCATTGAATAATCAGTCTTTGCGGGTCACACTAGCGGCAAGGAGATATAACCTTGTCCGCAGTGACGCCCTCGATCGCTTCCAATGAACTCGCCCAGCTCAATGAGCGCTCGCGCGAGATCTTCCGCCAGATCGTCGACGCCTATCTGACCACCGGCGAGCCTGTCGGCTCACGCAATATCTCCCGGCTGCTGCCGAACTCGCTGTCACCGGCCTCGGTGCGCAATGTCATGCAGGACCTGGAGATGCTGGGCCTGATCCAGGCGCCTCACACCAGTGCCGGCCGCCGGCCCACCGAACTCGGCCTGCGCTTCTTTGTCGATGCCATGCTGGAATTCGGCGATCTCGCCGCCCAGGACCGCGCCCAGATCGATGCGCAGATTCGCGCCGGCGCCCCCTCGCGCACGCTGGAGGGCGTGCTGACCGACGCTTCCGCCCTGCTCTCGGGCCTGTCTCGCGGGGCCGGCGTCGTCGTCACCGCCAAGCGCGACCAGCGCCTGAAGCATATCGAATTCGTACGCCTGGAGCCGACACAGGCTCTGGTGATCCTGGTCTCCGAGGACGGCGCGGTCGAAAACCGTGTCATCGCCGTGCCAATCGGCCTGCCCACCTCGGCGCTGGTGGAGGCGTCGAACTACCTCAATGCACGCGCGCGCGGCAAGACGCTGGATGACCTCAGGCGCGACATGGGCACGGCGCTCGATGCCGGCCGCGCCGAGCTCGACGATCTCACCGCCCGGCTGATTGCCACGGGCCTGGCGAGCTGGGGCGGCGGGCCCGCCGACATGCCGCAGCAGCTGATCGTGCGCGGCCAGGCCAATCTCCTGGAAGATCTGCACGCCGTCGAGGACCTCGAGCGCATCCGCCTGCTCTTTGCCGACATCGAGGCCAAGAAGGACCTGATCGACCTGCTCGGCCGCGCAGAGGCAGGGGACGGCGTGCGCATCTTCATCGGCTCGGAGAACAAGCTGTTCTCGCTGTCGGGCTCTTCGATGATCGCGGCGCCGTTCCGTGATGCCAGCCAGAAGATCGTGGGCGTGCTCGGGGTCATCGGTCCGACACGGCTGAACTATGCGCGCGTGGTGCCGATGGTGGATTACACCGCCAAGGTGGTGGGGAAGTTGCTGAACCGGTGAACCGGGAGCGCGGCCCCTGGGAGCGCGGACATCCTGTCCGCTCTTGAACCTCGACGTTGCGGTAAAAGGCAGAACCGGTGCGATCAGGCGAGGTCGCGTTCCCCGCCTGAAAGGGCGGTGGTTCAAGAGCGGACAGGATGTCCGCGCTCCAAGGGGCCGCGCTCCCAGGATTCGCTCCTGTCTTCCCGTGGCGTCACCGCAAAATGCGCCCTGTACGACCGCGACAAGCACGAAGCCGACGAATACCCGCAGGCCATCGCCACCTCCATCACGCTCATGTCGGTCTGTCGCAAAAGCTGCCGGGCCCGCTCCAGCCGCAGGCGCAGGTAGTAGTTCGCCGGCGAATCCTTCAATTGCGACCGGAACAGCCGTTCGAGCTGCCGCGCCGAGACGCCTGAGAGCGAGGCCAGGCTCCTGGCGTCGAGCGGCGTCTCCAGATTGGCCTCCATCGCCGCCACCACGCGGATCAGCTTGCCATTGCCGATGCCGAGGCGCTTGGGCAGGCTCATGCGCTGGCGGTCGTGCCGGTCGCGCAGGCGATCGTGGATGAACTGTTCGGACACCGCCACCGCCAGCGACTGGCCATGTTTCCGGGCGATCATGTCGAGCATCAGATCGAGTGCCGCCGTGCCGCCGGCGCAGGTGAAATGCTTGGCCGAGACCTCGAACAGCGCCTCGCTGATCTCGATATCCGGATAGGCCTCGGCAAAGCCGGGCGCCGCCTCCCAATGCATGGTGACGCGCCCGCCGCTGAGAAGCCCGGCGGCGGCCAGGATGGAGGCGCCGGTGTCGAGCGCGCCAATCTCAGTGCCGCGGCGGGCAAGGCGTCGCAGCGCCGCCAGCATCGCCTTGCTGGTATGGGCCTCGGGCTCGAAGCTCGAACAGACGATCAGGGTGGGGATATCGGACACCGCCGAGAGCGCCCCTTCCACCGGGATGGGCCAGCCATTGGACGCCTTCACCGGCTGCCCGTCCATCGACCAGGCCCGCCAGTCGAACAGCGGCCGCCCGGCAAGACGGTTGGCGACGCGCAGCGGCTCGACGGCGGCCGAGAAGGCCATCATCGAAAATTGCGGCACCAGCAGGAAACCGATGGGTTCGGGACCGGGGCCAGGGTGCGGCTTGAACATGGGTACCTGGGAGCGCGGACTCAGCCACATTGACAGAATGTCAATGTGGCGGCGATGTCCGCTCTTTCCTAACCGGCCAGCGCTGCCTTTCCAAGCGTTGCGCTCCCGTCTTGCCTTTTTCTCACTTTGCCGCTTTCTTCCGCGCCCCTCGAATCGTTAGGAGAGCGTCATGATGGATGGGTGGGATGAATCGGCCTCGGCCTGGATCGCCAGCCAGGGGCCGGAGGGCGATTATTCGCGCGTCCATATCCTCGACGGGCCGATGCTGGAGCGCGTGCGGGCCGGCCGCTTCCGCCGGGCGCTCGATGTCGGCTGCGGCGAGGGCGCTTCTGCCGGATGCTGCAGAGCGAGGGCGTGGAGACCGTCGGCATCGATCCGACGCAGCCCCTGCTCGACGAGGCCCGTCGCCAGGGTGGCGCGGCCGACTACCGCCTCGGCCGGGCCGAGACGCTCGACTTTCCGGACGGCAGTTTTGACCTCGTGGTGAGCTATCTCACCTTGCTCGATATTCCCGATGCGGCCGCGGCCATCGCCGAGATGGTGCGCGTGCTCCAGCCCGGCGGCTCGCTGCTGATCGCCAACATGAACAGCTTCTTCACCGCTGGGCCACCGGACGGATGGTCGAAGGAGCCGGACGGGACCTCCCGCTTCTGCATCGACAACTATATGGAGGAGCGGGCCGATTGGGTGGAATGGAGCGGCATCCGCATCCGGAACTGGCACAGGCCTTTCAGCTCCTACATGGCGCTGCTGCTCGGGCAGGGATTGGCACTGCGGCATTTCGAGGAACCCATGCCGCGGGGCGGTGATCCGAAGCGGAATGTGAAATATCAGCGCGTGCCGTTCTTCCTGGTGATGGAGTGGCGGAAGGCATGACTGGGAGCGCGGACATCTTGTCCGCTCTTGAACCTCAGTCCTCGTAAGAAGGAGCGCTACCGCCAAGCTCGCGCCCTTTCCTCCGACCTTGCCGTTTCCAAGAGCGGACGAGACGTCCGCGCTCCCAGGTTATCCCGGCCTAAACGCCTTGCATACGGCCGGATCCGTCTCCAGCCGCGGGCCCTCGATCAGGTCGATGCAATAGGGAATGGCCGGAAACACCGCCACCAGGCATTGGCGGATCGAGGCGGGCTTGCCGGGCAGGTTGACGATCAGCGCGCCGCCGCGGATGCCCGCCGTCTGGCGCGAGAGGATAGCCGTCGGCACATATTTCAGGCTCTCCTGCCGCATCAGTTCGCCGAAACCCGGCATCATCTTGGTGCACACTGCTTCCGTCGCCTCCGGCGTGACGTCCCGCCGGGCCGGGCCGGTGCCGCCGGTGGTGCAGACCAGGCAGCAGCCTTCCTCATCCGCCAGCTCGATCAGCGTCTTCTCGATGAGGTCCTGCTCGTCAGCGATGACGCGCGCCACCGCCTCCCAGGGCGAGGTCAGCACCTCCGCCATGAAGGCCGAGATCGCCGGCCCGCTCTTGTCCTCATAGATCCCTGCGCTGGCGCGATCCGAGATGGTGAGGATACCGATCTTCGCAGTCATGGCTACCTACCCTACCGGTGCAACATCGACCGACACGCGCAATGTATGCCCCGCCGAAGCGACGACAACCCCGTCGACCGGCGCGACGTCGGCATAATCGCGCCCCATGGCGACGCGCACATGATCCTCGCCCGCCAACACCGCATTGGTGGGGTCGAGATCGACCCAGCCCAGCCCGGCGCCGCACCAGACCGAGACCCAGGCATGTGATGCGTCCGCTCCAACCAGCCTCTCCTTGCCTGGCGGGGGATGGGTGCGCAGATAGCCCGAGACATAGGCGGCGGGAATGCCGATCGAACGCAGCCCCGCCACCATCCAATGCGCGAAATCCTGGCAGACGCCGTGGCGCTTGCGGGCGACCACGTCGAGCGGCGTCGAGATGTCGGTAGCGTTGGGATCATAGACGAAATCGGCGTGGATGCGCTTCATCATGTCGATGGCGCCGTCGAGCACCGGCCGGCCCGGCTCGAAGGAGATCTCGGCATAATCGCGCGCCTGCGGCAGCAGCGGCACGAAACGGCTGGCAAAGAGGTAATGCGCCGGCGCCTTGCCGCCGAGATCGGGCACGAGCAGCGCCTCCTGCTGCACCTCCTGCCATGAAGGGGTGAGCAGGGCGTGCGGCGGCTCGCTCGCCTTCACGTCGATGCGCACGCGCGACTCGAAGCGGTGCCTGAGCGCGGCGCCGGCGAAGCGGATATGCGAGATGCGGTTGCCGAAGAAATCCACCGCATCGACCTGTTCGAGAGGCCTCGGCGTGATCATCAGATTGGCCGAGAAGACGTGCTGATTGCCTTCCGTCACCGGCTGCAGATGCAGCGTGCAGCGCGCCGCCGAGACCTCGGTGCGGTAGATATAGGTCGTGGTGTGCCGGATAACGTAAAGCAAGGGGCAATCCTGAGAGCGTGTCATCCCGGACGCGTTGCGCCACGAAGTGATGCAATGCAGATCCGGGACCGTATGACGCGATATTACTGTGACCGGTCCCGTGTCTGCGCGGCACCGCTTTGCGATGCCACTCACAAGCGAAGCTTGTGAGGATACGCACGGGATGACTCTCCCTACCCCAATCCTTCCGCGATCTCGGCCATCGCTTCGTCCTGGTTGAAATAGCGCGCCGTGATGTCGGAGGACAGGGCCAGGAGGCGGTTTTCCAGGGAAAGGATCATGCGCTCGTCGACATCGGCAGCCTCCGTCGTCTCGATCTCCGCCCGGAGCAGATGCGTCGTCCGCGTCAACGGATCGACCTCGCCTTCGCGCACCACGCGCGGCAGCTCGTCGAGATGCTCCGCGAGGCGGATGATCTGGAAGGCGGCGGAACGCGGATTGCCGTCATCGAGCAGCACAAGGTCGAGCACCGGCAGGCGCAACGTGCCCATCAAATAGCGCGCGCGATAGGTGATGCGGCTGTCGGAGACCCGCAGCAGCGCATCGAGCATATCGACGCTGGCGCCGGGATCGGCGAGGCGCCGTGCGAGGCGGCAAGTCTGCACGGCCCGCTCCAGATGCTGGCCTATGCGCAGGAAGCGCCAGCCCGCCAGGCGGTTCATGTTCTCGTGCGTGAGGCCGGAGAGCGCGGCGATAGTGCGCAGATAGCGGTCGGCTCGGTCGGTGACCTGCAGGTCGCGGTCGCCCTGCACCATGGCGCTGAGATCGGCAATGGCCTGGGTGGCATCGCGCGATAGCCGCTCGCGGATGGAGGAGGCGGCCCGCGCCGCCGAGCGGATGAGCGAAGGCACACCTCCGCTCTCGTCGCCGTTCAGCACCGCGCGCAAAATGGTCTCGGCGATGGCCACCGGCGCCGTCGCGGCCGCCTTGCCGAGCTTGGGCCTTGCCGCCTCCTTCTCGCTTTTGGCCGCTCCCCAGGCAATGAGCTGATCGGTGAGACGCTCGGTCGCCTGCGCCACATCCTCGTCTGCCTCGGCCGCCAGCTCGTTGACGGCCCGCACGACGCGCAGCGTCACCTCGGCGCGTTCGAGATAGCGCCCGAGCCAGAACAGATTATCGGCGGCGCGGCTCGGCAGATGGCCGAGGCGACGCTTGATCGCCACCTTGCCGGGCGGCGGCAAGAGCGTGACGTGGTCGACCGGCCCTTCCGACGTCACCCAGACATCGGCGGAGCGCCCGCCATGCTGCATCGACAGCGCCCTGGGATCGGTGGTGTCGGCGACGCGGCAGAAGCCGCCATGCATCACCTTCCAGCCCTCGGGCGTGGCGACGGCATAGACGCGCAGGGCGAAGGGACGCGGCTCCAGCCGCTTGCCCGTCCACACCGGCATGGTGGAGAGCCGCACGACCTCCTGCGCCACCACTTCCAGCGGATGGGCCTTGAGGATGCCGGCAAGGCGCGCCTGCCCCTCCTCGTCATGGTCGGCGACGGCGCCGGCGCCGTTACGCGACAGGCCCTCGATGTGGCGGGTGAAGGCCGGCAGGATGGCCAGGCGCTCGAAATTGCGCTCGACCTCCTCACGCACGCTCTCCTCGCCGCACCACCATGTGGCGACATTGGGGAGCAGCAGGTCCTGGCCGAGCAGGCGGCGGGCGAGCGCCGGCATGAAGGCGAGCATGGCCGGGGCTTCCACGAGGCCCGCGCCGAGGCTGTTGGCGAGCGCGACGGTGCGCTGGCGCAAGGCCTGCACCAGCCCGGGCACGCCGAGACGCGAGGAGGCATTGAGCTCGAGCGGGTCGGCGAAATCGGCATCGAGGCGCCGCACGATCGCATCGAGGCGCTTCAGCCCCTCGATCGTGCGGACATAGACGATGCCCTCCTGCACGGTGAGATCGGCGCCCTCGACCAGGAGCAGGCCGAGATAGCGGGCAAGATACGCATGCTCGAAATAGGTCTCGTTGGCGGGGCCCGGCGTGAGCAGGCCGATGCGCGAGCCTTCGCGGCCGGCCTTGGCGGCGAGCGAGGAGCGCATGGCCTGGAAATAGCCGGCGAGGCGCTCGACACGCATGTCGCGATAGAGCGAGGGCAGCGCCGCGGAGATCGCGAGGCGGTTCTCCAGCGCATAGCCCATGCCGGAGGGAGCCTGGGCACGGTCCTTCAGCACCCACCAGTGGCCGTCGGGCCCGCGGCCGAGATCGGCGGCATAGACGATGAGATGCTCGCCGCCGAGCGGCGAGAAGCCGGCGATGGCGCGCTGGAAATCGGGATTGCCGGCGATCACCGCCGCCGGCAACGCGCCCTCGCGCACCAGGTTGGCGGGACCGTAGAGATCCGACAGGACAGTTTCGAGCAGTTGCGCGCGCTGGACGATGCCGGCGGCGATGCCGCTCCACTCGCTGTGCGGGATCACCAGCGGCACATGCGAAAGCGGCCATGGCCGGTCGCTGCCGCCGGGCGTGTCATAGACGCGATAGGAAACGCCGGAATTCTTGATCTGTCGGTCCGCAACCGCGAAGCGCTGCGAAATCGCCTCCGACTTCTCGCTGGCGATCTCGGCGAGCACGGGCAGCCAATGCGGGCGGATCTCGCCGGAAGGCGTCATCAACTCGTCGGCCGCGCCTGGCAAGGGTCGGTAGCCGGTGAGAAGTGAACGCAGATTGGGGTTGCGCGAGGGGGCGAGCATGGTCATGCCCTGGGAGCGCGGACGTCTCGTCCGCTCTTGGAAACGACACGTTCATCAGAAAGGAAGAGCGGACGAGACGTCCGCGCACCCGGGAACGGCGTCATCATCGGACCGGCCTGCGCAGATCGAGCGTGAACGGGAATTCCGTATTGCCTTCGGGCCGCGGGATCGGCGGCCAGCCCGGTGTGTGGCCGATGGGCTGGAAGCGGGCGAGGCGTCGCGCTTCCGCCTCATAGGCATTCAGCGGGAAGGTCTCGTAACTGCGTCCGCCGGGATGGGCGACATGGTAGACGCAGCCACCCAGCGAGCGGCCGGACCAGGTGTCGATCACGTCGAAGGTGAGCGGCGCATGCACGGGAATGGTGGGATGGAGGCCCGAGGCCGGCTGCCAGGCCTTGAAGCGCACGCCGGCCACCGCCTCGCCGCTCCTGCCCGTGCCCGCCATCGGCAGGCGCCTTCCGTTGCAGGCGATGACATGGCGGCTGGGATTGAAGCCCTCGGCCTTGAGTTGCAGACGCTCGACGGAGGAATCGACGTAGCGCACGGTGCCGCCGGCCGCGCCTTCCTCACCCAGCACGTGCCAAGGCTCGAGCGCCTGGCGCACTTCCAGGCTGACGCCCTCATAGTCGACCTTGCCATAGAAGGGGAAGCGGAACTCGAGCTGCGCCTGGTACCAGGCGGGATCGAAGCCATAGCCGGCGCGGGCGAGATCGCCGAGCACGTCCTGGAAATCGGCCCAGACGAAATGCGGCAGCATGAAACGGTCATGCAGCTGCGTGCCCCAGCGAGTGAACTCGCCTCCCTGTGGCTCGCGCCAGAACCAGGCGATCAGCGCCCTGAGCAGCAATTGCTGCGCCAGCGACATGCGGTAGTCGGGCGGCATCTCGAAGGAGCGGAACTCGATCAGGCCAAGACGGCCGGTAGCGGAATCCGGCGAATAGAGCTTGTCGATGCAGATCTCGGCACGATGGGTGTTGCCGGAGACGTCGACCAGCAGGTTCCGGAACAAACGGTCCACCAGCCAGGGCGGCGGATTGCCGCCCTGCGGGCCGCGCACCATGTCCATGGCGATTTCGAGTTCGTAGAGGCTGTCATGCCTGGCTTCGTCGATGCGCGGGGCCTGGCTGGTCGGGCCGATGAACAGGCCCGAAAACATGTAGGACAGCGAGGGATGGCGCTGCCAGTAGAGCACGATGCTCTTGAGCAGGTCGGGACGGCGCAGGAAGGGGCTGTCGGCCGGCGTGACGCCGCCGAGCACGACATGGTTGCCGCCGCCGGTGCCGACATGGCGCCCGTCGATCATGAACTTGTCGGCGCCGAGGCGGCTGAGGCGCGCCTCCTCATAGACGGTGGAGGTGATCGCCACCGTCTCCTCCCAGGAGGCGCCGGGCTGGATGTTCACCTCGATCACGCCGGGATCGGGCGTGACCTTGATGACCTGGATGCGCGGGTCGTAGGGCGGGGGATAGCCCTCGATATGCACGGTGAGGCCGCTCTCCTCGGCGCTCGCCTCCACCGCGACGAGCAGTTCGAGGTAATCCTCGATGGCGCTGACCGGCGGCATGAACACGCAGAGCACGCCGTCACGGATCTCGAAGGCCATGGCGGTGCGCACCACGCCAGTGCCAAGCTCCTGCTGCACCTGAATCTGCTGATTCAGCACGCCATCATTGTTCTGGCTGGTGCGGCGGAACTGCCGAGCCAGGGCGCCGGGGTCGGGCAGCTCACCGCGCGGCAGGGTAGGATCGACCACGTGCACATGCGGATAGACTGAAGGCGGCACATAGGGGAGCGTGGCGAGCGGCAGGCGGAAACCGGCCGGTGAATCGCCCGGCACCAGGAAGAGCCGGCCGCGGCGCAGGCGCCAATGCTCGCTGATCCAGCCGCCGCGTTGCTCGGCGTTCCAGCGCTGCACCGGCAGCACATAGCTCGCTGGCAGGTCGAGGCCGCGGTCGAAGACACGTGCGATGCGGGCCCGGTCCTCGGGATCCTTCAGCTTGGAATCCATCGGATCGACATTGTCGGGAAGCTGGGCTTCCTGCAGGATCCAGTGGGCCGCATCCTCATAGGCCGGCACGGCGAAATCCGGCTCGATGCCCAATTTCTGCGCCACGCCCTCTGCAAGCACCTGCATGGGCTTGGGATCGAAATGGCGCCGCACATTGTTTTTGGCCGGGCGATTATCCGATCTGGGCTCGCGGGCGATCAACTCGGGATTGGTCCAGATCGGCTTGCCGTCCTTGCGCCAGTAAAGCGCGAAGGCCCAGCGCGGCAAGGATTCGCCAGGGTACCATTTGCCCTGACCGTAATGCAGGAAGCCGCCTGGCGCGAAGGCGGAGCGCAGGCGCCGGATCAGTGTATCGGCAAGGCCCCGCTTGGTCGGCCCAACCGCGCCGGTGTTCCATTCCTCGCCCTGATAGTCGTCGATGGAGACGAAGGTCGGCTCGCCGCCGAGGGTGAGCCGGACATCCTGGGCGACCAGGTCCTTCTCGACCTGCTGGCCGAGCGCATCGAGATCCTTCCAGGAATCCTCGGAGAAGGGCAGCGTGACGCGGGGCGATTCGGCGATGCGCCGCACCGGCATCTCATAACTGAAATTGGTCTCGACCGCGCCGATCGCCGTCATCGCGCCGACGATCGGCGCGGCCGAGGCATAATGCGGCGTAGCGGCAAGCGGGATATGCCCCTCGGTGGTCATCATGCCGGAGGTGGCATCGAGGCCGACCCAGCCGGCGCCGGGCAGATAGACCTCGGCCCAGGCATGGAGGTCGGCGACATCGCGGCCGACGCCCGTTGGCCCATCGAGCGCCTTGAGGTCGTGGGTAAGCTGGATCGAATAGCCGGAGACGAAGCGGGCGGCGAGGCCCAGGCGCCGCAGCACCTGCACCAGCAGCCAGGCGCTGTCGCGGCAGGAGCCGGTCTTCACCGTCAGCGTCTCGTCCGGCGTCTGCACGCCGGGCTCCATGCGGATGATGTAGCCGATCTCCTTCTGGATGCGCTGGTTGAGCTCGACCAGGAAGTCGACGGCGTTCTTTCCTTCCATATCGATCGAAGCGACGAAATCCTCCAGCCCCTTGCCGCCCTCCTCGACCTCGAGATAGGGCCCGAGCTCGTGCTTGAGCTCGGCCGGATAGGCGAAGGGCAGCTTGGTGGCGTACTCCTCGATGAAGAAGTCGAACGGGTTGATCGTGGCGAAATCGGCGACGAGATCGACCTCGATCTGGAATTTGGTGGTGGATTCGGGAAAGACGAAGCGGGCCAGCCAGTTGCCGTGGGGATCCTGCTGCCAGTTGATGAAGTGGTTGGCGGGCTCCACCTTCAGGGCGTAGCTGACGATCCTCGTGCGGGAATGCGGCGCCGGCCGAAGCCGAATGACCTGCGGCGCCAGGACGACCGGCCGGTCATAGTCATAGGTTGTGCGGTGATAGAGGGCAGCGACAATCGACAAGGTGGATTCCCGGGTACGAAAACAGCGTACCGTATCGGTTTGCCTGCATGGGAGGCAAGCCTATTAGGCAGGCATTGTTAAGGAACGGGGTTCCCGGGATCGCAGGACGTGGGCTTGCGCCTCAGCCGCTTCAGCGATTTATTAACGTCCCGGCGCTAGAGGGCGCCCAATCGCTCTTAACGAGAACAGCTCTTACCGAGGAAGTCCCCCATGATGCGCCCGGCGTCTTTTCTTGCCGCCACCCTGTTCACCCTTGCCGCATGGGCCGGCAGCATGGCGGCGGCGCAGGCCGGGGGGTTACCGACCTATCAATACAAGCTTTTCTGCAAGGCCCTCGGCAGAGGCCAGGCGGTGATGGTGCAGAATTGCGAGACGCAGGAAGTGCTGTCCTACCAGCAACTACGCACGATCTGGCGCACGCCGCCGGCCGAGGACATCCAGGACAAATGCTATGCCCGCAACCAGCCGGACAAGCGCACCGGTTCGGGCTCCTATGTGAAGTACCTGAACTGCATCATCACCAATACGGGCAATGGCTGAGCGGGGGCGGGTCTTCAGACCCGCCTGGACCGCAGGGCTTCAGAGAAAGTCGAAGGTATCTTTGCTTTCCAAGCCTGCCTTCATACTCACCATTTAATCCAGCGTCGAGGTTCCAGCGGGTCTGAAGACCCGCCCCCCTCAGCGCGCCAATAAATTTCCATCCCTGCCAAAGATCGCGATATCCAGCGCAACCTCGCTATCGCGCAGCACCTTGACGGCCGTCTCGCGCGCATAACGAGCCACAAGCGGCGGCAGATCCAGCCCGGCGGCCCCCGCGATCTCCAGCGCCTCGATGGCCGTGTTGGCCTGCGCCACCGCATCGGCCACCTCACGCGCGCCGCCGAGTTCCTCCACCCGCTCAGCCAGCCAGCGCAAATCCACCGGGCCGGCGCGCGAATGCAGGTCGAGCAGGCCCTGGCCGAGCTTGGTGATCTTGGCAAAGCCGCCGGCGATGGTAACGCGCGGCACGGGATGGACGCGGACATATTTGAGCATGCCGCCGACGAAATCGCCCATGTCGATCAGCGCGGCCTCTTCCAGCCCATAGAGTTTCGCCACCGCGGCTTCCGAGGCGGAGCCGGTGGCGCCGGCGATGTGCTGCAGACCCTGCGCCCGCGCGACGTCGATGCCGCGGTGGATCGAATGGATCCAGGCCGAGCAGGAGAAAGGCACGACGATGCCGGTGGTTCCCAGCACCGAAAGCCCGCCGACGATGCCGAGCCGCCCGTTCAGCGTCTTGCGGGCGATCGCCTCGCCATCGGCGATGGAGACGGTGACTTCGACATCACCGGGCGCGCCATGGCGGGTGGCGACCTCGGCAATGGCGGCCGCGATCTGGGCTCGCGGACCGGGATTGATGGCGGGCTCGCCTACCGGCAGCGGCAGGCCGGGCTTGGTGACGGTGCCGACACCCTCCCCCGCCTTGTAGGTGACGCCGGAACCGGGCGCGCCGCGCCGCACAGTGGAGGAGACGAGCGCGCCATGCGTGACGTCGGGGTCATCACCCGCGTCCTTGACGATAGTGGCGGTGGCGTGATCGGCAAAGAGCTCATGCCGGGCGAGCGCAAAGGCAGGCGTCTCGCCGCGCGGCAGGGTGATGGTGACGGGATCGGGGAAGTCGCCGGTGAGCAGGGCCGCATAGGCCGCCTTGGCGGCGGCGGCGGCGCAGGCGCCGGTGGTCCAGCCATAGCGCAGGGGGCCGGGGGGCATTTCTTCGGACAAGGTGACTTCCCGTTCGACGCAGGGCGCGACCTGAGGCCTTCCCCACGAAGCTGGGGAAGGTGGCCCGACGAAGTCGGGTCGGATTGGGTGTGGCCCGCTAGGGATGTCACATCCGGAAGAGATGCTGTCAACTTGAAGACCTTTGGCTCAGGGGGCGCCCTATTCTGACCCACCCCCTGCTCAACGCACACCAGAGTGTGCGTGACCTCCCCAACTTCATGGTGAGGGCCCTCGCCTTACTCTGACCGCGCCCCCAAGACCTCAAACCTCCGGCAGCGGAATGAATTCCGGGTCACCCGGCACCGTCGTGAAGCGCCCCTGCTTCCAGTCTTCCTTGGCCTGCTCGATACGCTCCTGCGAGGAGGACACGAAGTTCCACCAGATATGGCGCGGGCCATCCATCGTAGCCCCGCCCACCAGCACGAGCCTGGCCGTCGTCATCGCCTCGACCATCAGCGCATCGCCGGGGCGCAGCACCAGCAGCGAGCCGACGCCGAAGCGGTCGCCCGCCAGGTCGACTTCGCCCGAGACGATATAGAGGGCGCGCTCCTCGGTTTGTGCATCCACCGGCAGCTTCGCGCCGGCCTCCAGGGCCACGTCGACATAAAGCGTGCTCCAATCCTGCCGCACCGGCGAGGAGAGCCCATAGGCCGAGCCCATCAGCACGCGCACCGTCTTGCCCTCGGCGCTGTGCTCGGGGATCGTCTGCGCCTCGTAATGCTGGAAGGAGGGCGAGCCCTCTTCCAGCGACTGCGGCAGGGCGACCCAGGCCTGCAGGCCGAGCATGGAAAAGCCGTGCTTGCGGTCCTCCAGCCCGGTCCGCTCGGAATGCACGATGCCGCGCCCGGCCGTCATCAGGCTGATCTCGCCGGGCCTGGTGGTCTCGGCATAGCCAAGGCTGTCGCGGTGCACGATGGCGCCGTCGAAGAGATAGCTCACCGTCGACAGGCCGATATGGGGGTGCGGGCGCACGTCGAAGGCCTCGCCCGGCTTGAAGATCGAGGGGCCGAAATGGTCGAGGAACACGAAGGGGCCGACGAGGCGGCGGCGCGAGCTCGGTAGCGCACGGCGCACGGCGAAACCGCCGAGATCGCGCGAGCGAGCGATGATCTGCATCTCCACCGCGTTGCAGGAAAAGGCATCGCCCGGTACGGGATCGTCGGTCGGGTGAACGGTCATGCGAGCCCTCTCCTGTCATCCATGCAATGAAACGCAATCATAAGACGCATCCGGGTGGATCGTACGGGCCTTTTTGCAAGAAGGCCATGCAATAGCTCCGTGCAATTTGAAGCGAACCCGGCTATCACCGCCAAAACCTCCTGACGATCCAAATCCTTCCCCAACCCGACAACAGGTCCCTGATGCCCGCTACTCTCGTGCTCTGCCGCCATGGCCAAAGTGATTGGAACCTCAAGAACCTCTTCACCGGCTGGAAGGATCCCGGCCTGACCGAGAAGGGCATCGCCGAAGCTCATGAAGCCGCCGCTCGGCTGAAGGCCATGGGCATCAAGTTCGACATCGCCTTCACCTCCGCGTTGTCGCGCGCTCAGCACACCACCTCGATCATCCTCGAGGATCTCGGCCAGGCAGGCCTCGAGACCATCCGCGACCAGGCCCTCAACGAGCGCGACTATGGCGACCTCTCCGGCCTCAACAAGGACGAGGCTCGCGTCAAATGGGGCGAGGAGCAGGTGCATGTCTGGCGCCGTTCCTATGACGTGCCCCCGCCCGGCGGCGAGAGCCTCAAGGACACCGCCGCCCGCGTGCTGCCCTATTACGTCTACCGCGTCCTGCCCCAGGCCATGGCCGGCAAGACCGTGCTGATCGGCGCCCACGGCAATTCGCTGCGCGCCTTGATCATGGCGATGGAAGGCCTGACGGGCGAGCAGATCGTCAAGCGCGAGCTCGATACCGGCGTGCCGATCGTCTACCACCTGAACCCGGACACGACGATCGCCAGCAAGCAGGAGCTGAAGGGGTAACTGGGAGCGCGGACGTTCTTCCTGGGATCGCAGGCGTCTCGCCTGCATCTTGAACCGCAGCGTTTCCGGGGCAGGCGAGACGCCTGCGGTCCCAGGAACGCCTCGGACGCCCCGTTCTACTGGTCCGACCTCCATGTCGGCACCTCTTCGGGCAAACGCCACGCTTCCACAAGCAGGCTGGAAGCCTGCGATCCCAGGGATTCCTCCTACAAAAACATAGCCACGACGTGAGAGAACGCCTAAACGGATAGGCGATCTCGTTCTCGGCTGCGTTGCTTGTCCATGATCATCGCCTCCCCTTCCGACTATCGTGCTGCCGCAAGGCGCAAGCTCCCCCGTTTCCTGTTCGACTATGTCGATGGCGGCGCCTATGCGGAGCGCACGCTGCGCAACAATGTCGCCGATCTCGAAGGCATCAGCCTGCGCCAGCGCGTCCTCAAGAATGTCGAGAAGCTGAGCCTGGAAACCGAGCTGTTCGGCCAGCGCTTCGCCATGCCGGTGATCCTGGCGCCGGTGGGGCTCACGGGCATGCTCGCCCGCCGCGGCGAGGTGCAGGCTGCGAAGGCGGCGGCCGCCAAGGGCATTACCATGACGCTCTCCACCGTCTCGGTCTGCCCGATCGAGGAGGTGATGCCGGCAAGTCCGAGGCCGATCTGGTTCCAGCTCTATGTGCTGAGAGACCGCGGCTTCATGCGCAACGCGCTGGAGCGGGCGCAGGCGGCGGGCATCAACACCCTCGTCTTCACCGTCGACATGCCGACGCCGGGCGCGCGCTATCGCGACCCGCATTCGGGCATGTCCGGTCCGTTCGGGCCGCAGCGGCGCATCTTCCAATCCGTCTTCAAGCCGGCATGGGCCTATGACGTCGGCCTGATGGGCAAGCCGCACGATCTGGGCAATGTCTCGAAGTATCTCGGCAAGCCGACGGGGCTGGCAGATTACATCGGCTGGCTCGCCAAGAATTTCGACCCCTCGATCAGCTGGTCCGACCTCGAGTGGATCCGCGACGCCTGGAAGGGCCCGATCATCATCAAGGGCATCCTCGACCCCGAGGATGCGCGCGACGCCGTGAAGTTCGGAGCGAGCGGCATCGTCGTTTCCAACCATGGCGGGCGCCAGCTCGACGGCGTGCTTTCCAGCGCCAGGGCTCTGCCGGCCATCGCCGATGCGGTGGGCGGTGACCTCACCCTCCTCGCCGATGGCGGCATCCGCTCCGGCCTCGACGTCGTGCGCATGCTGGCGCTCGGCGCCAAGGGCGTGATGCTCGGCCGCGCCTTCGCCTATGCCATGGCGGCCGGAGGCCAGGCGGCGGTGGAGAACCTGCTCGACATCATCGCCAAGGAGATGCGGGTGGCGATGACGCTGACCGGGGTGGAGAAGGTGTCTCAGATCGATGGGAAGAGCCTGGTGAAATAGCCTGGGAGCGCGTCCCCGGGAGCGCGGACATCCTGTCCGCTCCTGAAACGACGAGCTCCCAAGATGCGGCTCGTCCGAGTTTGGCAGGTGTAACCGAAAACGGGTTCGTCCTATCCGGCGACCGAATCGTTTCAAGAGCGGACAGGATGTCCGCGCTCCCCGGTCACGCCGTTCCGCTCCTGACCCTGCCCCCTTCCCAGCCCAGCATCGCCTGCTTTCTCGTCAAGCCCCAATGATATCCCGTCAGAGCGCCCGAGCGGCCGATCACCCGGTGGCAGGGCACCACGAAGGAGAGTGGGTTCTTGCCCACCGCCGCCCCTACCGCCCGCGAGGCATTAGGATTGCCGATATGGCTGGCGATGTCGGAATAGGTCGACATCTTGCCCATCGGGATTCGCAGAAGCGTGCGCCAGACGCGGACTTCGAAATCCGTGCCGATCATCACCACGTTGAGGGGCCGATCGGCCTGCCATTTCGACGGGTCAAAGATGCGGCCGGCATAGGGCGCCGTGACCATGGAATCCTCGCGGAACTCCGCATTGGGCCAGCGCGCCCGCATATCGGCGAGCGCGGCCGGCTCCTCGCCGGGATCGGCGAAGGCGACACCGGCAAGGCCGAGCGGCGCCACCATCACCAGCGACGTGCCGAAGGGCGAGGGGTGGAAGCCATAGCTGATGGTCAGGCCCGCGCCCCCGGTCTTGAAGGAACCCGGCGTCATCGCATCATGGGTGACGAAGAGGTCGTGCAGCCGCCCCGGGCCGGAAAGGCCGAGCTCATAGGTGGCGTCGAGGATGGAGGCGGAATCGCGCAGGAGGTCGCGGGCGCGGTCGAGCGTCACCGCCGCCAGGAAGTCCTTGGGCGTGATGCCGGCCCAGCGCCGGAACAGATGATGGAAATGCGAGACCGACAGGCCGACATGGCCGGCGATATCCTCCAGCGAGGGCTGCGTCTGCCATTTCTTCGAGATATAGGCGATCGCCTTGCGGATCCGGTCATAGTCCTCGGGCGAATTGGCGAGCGGCGAGACGAGCGACGACTCGGGCAGGGACAGGCTGGCGGGGGACATGGGACTTCTCCGGGCATTCGTTCTCCATGCCCAATGTAGGCCTGCCGCGACGGCGTTCCCACCCGAAACCTATGGTCCGTCATCCCGGACGAGCGCAGCGAGACCCGGGATCGTTTTCAGGATAGGGCGCAAATGGTGTGCCGGTCTTCAGACCGGCATCTTTCCGACCCGGCTGCGGTTCCATGCCGTTCCCGCCACATCGACTGAAAGTCGATGTGGCTGTGAAGACCGGCACACCATCACCCCCGCCGCGCGGTATGCAGCGCCTTCGTAAAGGCATCCGCGAACTCGCCCTTTTCATGCGAGCCGAGGAAGCGGGCGATCTCGACTTCCCGGCCCTGCTGCGCCAAGGCAAGGCGCGTGGTGCCGAATTCCTCATGCTGCTCGCGTTCGAGGCGGACCCAGCGCGGATTGAAATTCCACTCGCGGCGCCGGCCCTGGAGGTCGATGCGGGAGAATAGCAGCCGCGCCGGGGTCAGGAACACATGCTCCCTGAGCTTTGCCCCGCGATAATTGAGCTTGAACATCACATAGAGCAGCCCGACATCGATGCCGAAAAAGCCGATCACCGGCCAGGCACCCATCAGATAGAAGGGGATGCTGAGCAAGGTTGAAAAACAGGCGACTGCGATGAGCAGGTTGCGAAACCCCCGCGGCCCGAGCGAGCGATGCGGATAGAGCACCGCGTCGAAGACGGGCTCTTCCAAGGGTATTTTCGGGTTGGCGCTGTCCATAATTCGCCAATATAAGCGTTTCATGCGCAGCCGCCAGACTCAAATGCCGCCGGAAACCGCCCCCGCGGTGAAATCGCCGAAGCGAACCAAGGCGAAGGCCAATGCCGCCGCGGCCTCCGCCGGCACGCAGCGTTCGGCCCTTCCGCAAGCCTCGATCACCGAGATCTTCCGGCGCTTTTCCGAAGCCCTGCCCGAGCCCAAGGGCGAACTGGAATACGCAAACGTCTATACGCTGCTGGTGGCCGTGGTGCTCTCGGCGCAGGCCACCGATGTCGGCGTCAACAAGGCGACGCGCCCGCTCTTCGCCATCGCCGACACGCCGCGGAAGATGGTGGCGCTCGGCGAGGAGAAGTTGATCGGCTATATCAAGACCATCGGGCTCTACCGCAACAAGGCCAAGAACGTCATCGCTCTCTCCAAGGCGCTGATCGCGGAGCATGGCGGCGAGGTGCCCCCCTCGCGCGAAGTGCTGGAAACGCTGCCGGGCGTCGGTCGCAAGACCGCCAATGTGGTGCTCAACATCGCCTTCGGCCTGCCGACCATCGCCGTCGACACCCATCTCTTTCGCGTCGCCAATCGCACCGGCATCGCCCCGGGCAAGACGCCGCTGGCCGTGGAACTCGGCCTCGAAAAGGTGGTGCCGGCCGCCTATGCCCGCCATGCCCATCACTGGCTGATCCTGCACGGGCGCTATGTCTGCAAGGCGGTGAAGCCGCTGTGCTCGACCTGCCTGATCCGGGACATCTGCCTGTTCGAGGAGAAGGCGGTTTAGAGAGTTGTGGCGGTCTCCGACCGCCATTCCTGGGACCACTGCATTTGCGGGAAAATCCACCTTCTTGTGCCCAGGGCGACAGCCGCCGATAAGTGTCGCCGCGCACATTACTGAGATTGCTGTAATTAAAATATACAACTAAAGATTGCATTGACCCGATTTGATCGTCAACCATGAAAAATGAATAGCATTTCTCCGAATCCCGGCATTTGATACTTTGGTTGACGCTGCAGCGCGAGGGCATATTCAATTCAATAGGGCTCGACTGCTGTTTTACGCGCAGCCAATAAATTGCAAAAAGGGAGTCCATTGATGAATTTGACGTCAGAACAAAAAAAGACAGTCCTCGCTTCCTTTCTTGGTTGGACGCTCGACGCCTTCGATTTCTTCCTGCTGACCTTTCTTTTGACTGATATCGCCGCCGAGTTCGGGACGGAGGTTCCGGCCGTCGCCAAGGCGCTGTTCTTCACTCTGGCGACCCGTTTCATTGGCGCCTTCTTCTTCGGGATGCTGGCGGACAAGTTTGGGCGCAAGCCGATTCTCATGCTCAACATCGTGAGCTATTCGGTCATCGGCGCCCTTGCGGCTTTCTCACCCAATCTCGGCGTCTTCCTCGCCCTGCGCGCTTTGTTCGGCGTCGCCATGGGTGGCGAATGGGGTCTCGGCAGCTCGCTGGCGATGGAATCGATCCCGCCATCGGCGCGCGGTGTCGTTTCCGGTATCCTGCAATGTGGCTATCCGGCCGGTTATCTCCTGGCCGCCGTCGCCTATGGACTGCTCTACCAGCAGACGTTTGCCGGCTACACCCTGGGCTGGCGCGGCATGTTTCTGCTCAGCTTCGTGCCGGCGCTATTGGTGCTCTTCATCCGTTCGCATGTGCCGGAGTCGCCGGCCTTCGTCGACGCCAAGGCGAAGGTGAAGCCCGGTTTGATCGAGACTTTGGAGAAACATTGGGGCATCGCCCTCTATGCCGTGGTGTTGATGATGTTCTTCAACTTCTTCAGCCATGGCACCCAGGATCTCTATCCGACCTTCCTGAAAAAGCAGCACAATTTCGACGCCCATATGGTCAGCTTGATCACCATCGTCGCCAATCTTGGTGCCATCACCGGCGGCCTGCTTTTCGGAGCCCTTTCGGAGAAAATCGGACGGATCAATGCGATCACCATCGCCTGCCTGATCGCCCTGCCCTCGCTGCCGCTCTGGGCCTATAGTACGACACCGGTGATGCTCGCAGTCGGTGCCTTCATCATGCAGGTGGCGGTGCAGGGGGCTTGGGGAGTCATCCCGGTCCATCTGAACGAGCTTTCGCCCGGCGCCGTGCGGGCAACGCTGCCGGGCTTCATCTATCAAGCCGGCAACCTCGCCGCTTCCTATGGCGGCCCCTATCAGGCGGGCATCGCCGAAGCACCCGGCAGTTCCTATAGCTATGCGCTCGCCTTGTTCGCGGGCGTTGTCGCTGTCTGTATCATCATCGTGATCCGCTTCAGCCCCGAAAAACGCGGGCAACTGATGACGGTGACCGACTAGGCCATCAGGGGAGAGCCGGCCCGTCACGGCTCTCTCCGCTTTCAGATTGACGCTGGCCGTGCTCGGCCTTATCTGCCTGATATGACCATCAAACCGATCATTATCCTGCCCGATTCCAAGTTGCGCCTCGTCTCCGCGCCGATCGAGCGCGTCGATGCGGAGCTGCTTGCGCTTGCCGACGACATGCTGGAAACGATGTATGACGCGCCGGGCATCGGCCTCGCCGCGATCCAGATCGCCGTGCCGCGCCGCGTCGTCGTCATCGATCTCGCCAAGGAAGACGAGCCGCTGGCCCCGCAGGTCTTCTTCAACCCCGAGGTCGTTTGGTCCTCCGACGACGGCAATGTCTATGAGGAGGGGTGTCTTTCCATCCCCGACTACTATGCCGAGGTGGAGCGCCCGGCTCGCGTGCGCGTCGCCTATATCGACCGCGAGGGCAAAAAGGCCGAGATCGAGGCGGATGGGTTGCTCGCCACCTGCCTGCAGCATGAGATCGACCATCTCAACGGCGAATTGTTCATCGACCACATCTCCAAGCTCAAGCGCGACATGGTGATCCGCAAGTTCACCAAGGCCCAGAAGACCGGCGAGCTGCCGCAGTTCAAGCGCGAGAAGCGCCCGGCGCCCGCGCCCTCGGCAGCCGAGAGCTGAGCGCTTGCGCGTCGTCTTCATGGGCACGCCGGATTTTGCCCGGCCGGTGCTGACCGAGATCCTCAGCCAGGGGCATGAGGTGGTCGCTGCCTTTACGCGCCCGCCCGCCACCGCCGGCCGCGGCATGGCGCTGGCACCCTCCCCCGTGCACAAGCTCGCCGAGGGCTTCGGCATTCCCGTCTTCACGCCGAAAAGCTTTCGCGACGAGGAGACGCTTTCGACCTTCCGTGCCCTCGACGCCGATGTCGCGGTGGTGGTGGCCTATGGCCTGATCCTGCCCAAGGCCGCGCTGGAGGCCCCCGTCGAGGGCTGCCTCAATCTGCACGCCTCGCTGCTGCCGCGCTGGCGCGGCGCCGCGCCGATCCAGCGCGCCATCATGGCGGGTGACGCCAAGACCGGCGTGATGGTGATGCGCATGGAGGAAGGGCTCGACACCGGCCCGGTGGCGCTGGCCGACAGCGTCGAGATCGGCCCGGACATGACGGCCTGCGAGTTGCATGACCGCCTTGCCCCCCTCGGCGCCGATCTGATGGCCCGCGCGCTCGGCGCCCTCTCGCGCGGCACGCTCACCTTCACGCCGCAGGTGGCTGAGGGCGTGACCTATGCAAGGAAGATCGAGAAGGCCGAGGCGCGCATCGACTGGTCGCGCCCGGCGGAGGAGGTGCATCACCTCATCTGCGGCCTCTCGCCCTTCCCCGGCGCCTGGTTCGAGGCCGATTGGGGCCAGGGCCAGCAGCGGGTGAAGGTGCTGCGCTCGCAGCTCGCCGAGGGCTATGGCGTGGCGGGAACGGTGCTGGATGACGAGTTGACCGTCGCCTGCGGCGGCGGCGCGGTGCGGCTCATCCAGGTGCAGCGCGCCGGCAAGACGCCGATGGAGGCGGAGGTGTTCCTGAAGGGCGCGGCGGTTGTGAGGGGGACGAGGCTGTAGCCTTCCGGGTGCACGGGCATCTTGCCCGTTCTTCCTCTCCCGTGAAGCGCATCGTTTCCAAGAACGGGCAAGATGCCCGTGCACCCGGGAAGTAAGACGTCCGCGCTCCCAGGCTACAGCGTCGCGGCGGACCAGGCCTTCAGCTTCGTGCCGCTCTGCGGATAGCGGAAGCGCGTATCCGTCAGGCCGGCAGCATCCTGCATCTCCGCCACGATCACCTGAGAGGCGATGATCTGCAAGATGGCGTCGGCGATCTCATTGCCGAGCCCCGGCACCTTGATCGCCAGCAGCCTGTCGGCTGGGGCGACATCCGCGCGGCTGGTGATCAGCACCGAGGGGCAGCCGAAGCCAGCGATATCCTGGGCAATCTGCACCTCGCGCCCCTCGCCGAAGGCGATGAGGCCCGTGCGCCCGTCCATCGCCTCCATCGGACCATGCAGATAATTGAGCGTGTCCCAGCCGACGGCCGGCACGCGCACCGCTTCGCGGATCAGGATGGCGGCCTCGCCAGCCGTGGCGAAGGCAGCGCCCGCGCCGACGAGGTCGATCGCAGCGCGGTTCGCCAGGAGCTCCGCTGCCGATTTGGCCGGCCCGGCAACGGAAGCGAGCATATCGGTGATCATGCCGGGCAGCCCTGCCCAGTCCGCTGTATCACGGCCGAGGATGCGGTCGCCGAGCAAGCCGATAGCAAGCAGCATGCTGGTATAGCCCGTGGAGCTGGCGCCATTGTCGTTGCCGGAATGGGTGGCAATCACCCGGCCGGTGATCTCGGCAAGCGGATTGTCGCTGCCACGGCAGATGGCGATGCGGGGCCGGCTGGCGCGCACCGTCATCACATCGGCGATCTCGACGCTCTGGCCCGAGGCGGAGAGCGCCACGAAGGCATCGGCGCCCGCGTCGGACGATTCATAGAGGTCGGTCGAGCAATAGGCGAAGGAACGGACGCCGTTGGCGCGGAGGAAGGCCGCGCCCGCCAGCGCCGCCTGGTAGCTGGCGCCGATACCGGCGAAGCCCACGGTCATGCCGGCGAAACCGCCGATGTCGAGGCTCTTCAGCGTCTCGGCCACCGCCTTGCGGGTGATTTCCAGGCTCTCGGGCTGGCGGGCGACGGCATCGCGGAAGCCGATCCGCTCGACGATCATGTCTTTGCTCATGAAAAATCCATTGGGTTGAAACCAAAGGCAAAGGCCTTCTCCACCAGGCGGAGAAGGCTTTCGCGATGTCGCGTTCTATCCTCTCACCCCTTCACGCCGCCGGCCGTCAGGCCCGAGACAATGGAGCGCTGCAGGAGGAGGCCCACCAGCACTGGCGGCGTCGCCGCGATCACGCCCGCGGCGGAGAGCAGGCCGTAATCCGAGACGCGGCCGGAGGCGAGGTTGGCGATCACCACGGTCAGCGTCTGGGCGCGGCTGTCCGAGGTGAACAGCATGGCATAGAGGAACTCGTCCCAGACGATCAGCGCGGCAAAGAGCAGCGTGGTGCCGATCACGGGCTTGGCCAGCGGCAGCACGATCTGGATCAGGATGCGCCAGAGCTTGGCCCCGTCGATCGCCGCAGCCTCCTCGAGATCGGCGGGGATGTTGTCCATGCCGCTCTTCAGGAGCCAGGTCGTGAAGGGCATCACCACCGTGCAATCGGCGATCATCAGCGCCCAGGGCGAGTTCAGCAGGCTGAAGGTGGAGAGGATGCGGTAGAGCGGCACCACGAACATCAGCGGCGGCAGCATATAGGTCGCGACGATGAGGTAGAGCGCCCAGCCGAGCCGCTTGCCCGCGCGGGAGAAGACATAGGCCGCCGGGATCGACAGGACGAAGGAGAGGATCGTCGTGCCCAGCGCCACGAGGCAGGTGTTGCGCAGGGCAAAGAGGAAGACCTCGCCATCGCTGTTATGCGTGAAGGTGAGCAGCCGGGCATAGCGCGAGAAGTCGAGCTGCGTCGGGATCCAGGGCAGCGGCACGGTGGTGAGGTCGCGCTGGCTCGATATGCTCATCAGCACCATCCAGGCGATCGGTGCCAGGATCACCAGCCCGAGCAGATAGAGCGCGCCATAGGCGGCAATGCGGCCGGTACGGGACTGTTCCATTTAGCGAGCCCCCGGCTGGTTGCGCACGGCGCGTGAATAGATGCCGATCAGCACGAGACTCAGGGCGACGGAGAGCATCGCCAGCGCCGCGCCATAGCCGGCATGGCGAAAGGAGAAGGCTTCCTGGTAGACCAGGATGCTGAGCGACTTGGTGCTGTCGGCCGGGCCGCCGCGCGTCATCACCCAGATGATGTCGAACACCTTCACCGCTTCGATGGTGCGCAGCACCGCCGCAATGGTGAGCGGGGGCAGGATGACCGGCAGCGTCACCGTCTTGAAGCGATTCCAGGCGCGGGCGCCGTCGATCTCGGCGGCCTCATGCAGTTCGCGCGGCACGGATTGCAAGCCGGCTAAGGTAATCAGAGCCACCAGCGAGAAGGTCTTCCAGATATCGGCGATGCCGATGAAGAACAACGCGGTGGACGGGTTGCCGAGCCAGGACTGATAGGAATTGATGATGCCGAGCTGTTGCAGCGCGGCGTTGAAGGCGCCGAAATCGGGATTGTAGATCACGCGCCAGGCCATGGCGTTCACCACCGTGGGCAGCGCCCAGGGGATGATCAGCATGGCGCGGAAGACCCTGCGGCCCTTGAGATCCATGTTGAGAAGCAGGCCGACGCCGAGGCCGATCAGCATCTCGCAGGACACCGTCACCACGGTGAAGAGAGCAGTCACTCCAAGCGCCCGCAGGAAGGCGGGCGATTGGAAAGCGCGTAGGTAATTGTCGAGGCCGACGAATTGACCCGTGGTTCCGCCGAGCGGGGCATTGGTGAAGCCGAGCCAGACCGTGTTGAGGAGCGGCCAGCCGATCACGGCCAGCAGCGCCACCAGCAGCGGGACGACCAGCAGCAGTCGCCCGCGAAACTCCCGGATCAATTCCATTTTACTTGCTCGACAGGTCAGCCGCGGCGGACTTGAGGGCATCCTCGGGAGTCGCCTGGCCGAGCAGCGCCTGCTGCAGGGCCTGCTGGAGACGCGCGGAGAACTGCTGGTAATCCGGCACGCTCGGACGATTGAAGAGGGCGTTGAAGGAAGCGTCCTGCGCCTTGATCAGGTCGACATTCGGCGGGTTCTTGGCGATCGCATCCTTGAAGTAGGTCTTCCAGATCGGCGGGCTGGAGCCGGAATACTTGGTCTCGACCTCAGGCGAAGTCAGGTACTGGATGTAGCTCCAGGCCGCGTCAGCATTCTTGGTATTGGCGGGAATGCCGAGGCCCTGGGCGCCGTTCACCGTGGCGATGGTGGAGATGCCGGGCACGCCGGGCGGGGCCATCACGCCGACCTTGCCGGTGATCTGGCTGTCCTTGGTGCTGTTCTGGGCGAGGTCGTACATATAGGACCAGTTGAGCGCGAAGGCCGCCTTGCCGCTCGAGAAGACGCCGCGGACATCCTCTTCCAGATATTGCGTGGAATTGGGGTTGGTCAGCCCGTCCTTGACGCTCTTTTGCATGAACTTCAGGGCTTCGAGACCGCCACCCGTCTGGAAGGCAGGCTTGCCGGCATCGTCAGTCCACTTGCCGCCAAAGGCCTGCATCAGGAGGGCGTAGTCGCAGATCGCCGCCTCGTTCTGGCTCCAGCTCCAGACGATCGGATATTCGGCGATGCCCTTCTGCTTGATGATGGCGGCATCCTTCATCACGTCGTCCCAGGACTTGGGTAGCTCCGTGATGCCGGCCTTCGCCAGCATGTCCTTGTTGTAAAAGAGATATTTGCTGTCGGCTGACCAGGGCATGCCGAAATCGCGGCCCTTGTACTGGGTGCTGGTCCAGGCGCCGGTCTCGACCGCGTCGCGCTCCTTGGCGTCGATGCGGTCGGTGACGTCGAGGAGGATCTTGTTCTCGGCGAATTCCGCCGGCCAGATCACGTCGAACAGCACCACGTCATAGCCCTGGCCCGAACCGGCGGCGAGGGTGATCTTGTCGTGCAGCGACTCGTAAGGCACGAATTCGAGCTTGATCTGCACGTCCGGATGCATCTTGAGATAGGCATCCGTCATGGCCCGCACATCGGATTCCGAATAGCCGGCCTGGGCCTGGAACAGCGCGTTGAGTGTCGTCTGCGCTTGCGCAGCACCCGCCAGCGCCAGCGTGAGCGCCGCGCCCATCACGGCGAAGGCTGATTTGCGAATCATTCCCACCGTCAAAATCTCCCTCTCTTTGTCGGCGGGCTTGAATGCCCGCCCCTTATTAATGAAAAAGCTTTGTATTAAGGAGTCAAGGAGGCAGGACTTGTCAACCATTTTATTGCGGGCCGTTCATGCGCGGCGTTCAGCCACGTGACGGAACGACGCCGAGAATGGCGAGGGCCGGGCTGGTGATTTCGGGCACTGTCCCGCTGGTGCGCGACCAGGCTGCGTTGGCAATATCGGGCTGCATGGCCATGGCGATCGGCAGAGCGGCAGCACCCCTGGCCGGCAATTCGGAGGAGTGCTCGGCTGGCATCAGGCGGGGCAGGCTATTCAAACTGCGGTGGGTCATGGCCGGCAGCAGCGGCGTGGTGGCGTCGATCAGGCCATCGAGAAGTTCCGGCGGCAAGCCGCCGCCGACCACGATGGTATCGGGATCGAACATCGCCTCGATATTGCGGATGGCCACGCGCAGATATTGCCCCGCCTGCTGCTGCCAGGCGAAGATGCGCGGATCGCCATTACGGCACAAAGCCGCGAGTTCTTCGGCCGGCACTTCGTCGGGCGCGCGATCCGGCCCGCACACCGCCTCGGCCGCGGCGTAGAGCGAGACATATTGCTCGAGGCATCCCCGGCTGCCGCATGGGCAGAGCCGGCCGCCCGGCTTGACGATCATGTGTCCGATCTCGCCGGCTCCGCCGAAAGCGCCGCGATAATGGTGGCCGTCGGTTACCACCCCGCCGCCGATTCCGAGGTTAAAGTGCAGGTAAAAGAAGCTGTTAGCCACGCGGCCGATGCCGTAGAGGCGCTCGCCGATCGAGGCGACGGTGGCGTCGTTTTCGAGGATGACGCGATGGCCGGTCAGTTTTTCGAGTTCGCCTGCCAGCGGGAAACGCGTCCATTCATCGGCCTCCTGTACCTTGTCATACCAGAAGGCGCCGTTCACCACGGTGCCTGGCACGCTGCAGCCGATGCCCCAGATCTGCTCCTCCGGCACCCCGGCCTTGTCAATAAGGCTGCGGGTCTGGGCGTGAAGAATATGGGTGATCGCCATCGGATCGCGCTCCGAGAAGTCACGCGTGTCGCTGGCGACCACCTCGCCGGTGAGATCGACCAGCACGCCGAGGGCGCGGCGATAGGCCAGGCTGAGGCCGACGGTATAACCGCCCTCCGGATTGACCGAGAGCTCCACCGCCGGCTGCCCGCGCTGACCGACGCGCTTGCCCTCCTGCCGGATCAGTCCAGCCTCCTCGAGCTCGGCGGCAATATTGGAAATGCCTTGCACGGTGAGGCCGATCTCACGCGCCAGTTCGGCCCGCGTCACCGGTCCGTTGCGGCGGACGGCGTCGAAAACGGCGCGCCGATTGAGGGCTCGGGTCTGCTCGAGATTGGTGCCCGGCAAGGCTCCGGCACGGTCGATCCGACCTACCATGTTTTTTCCTCTCGACTGCCGGACCAATCCGGGATATTCAAACACTGTTTCAATAATAGGCGCTTGTCAAAAGAAAGTGCCAGGGATTCTTGCGGGAGGCCCAGCATGCAGATCGATGACGGCTCACGCCTGAGGGCGGCGGTATGACACGGATTGCAATCGGCATCGATATTGGGGGATCCTCGGTAAAGCTGGGTGCCGTCGACGAGCGCGGCTCGGTGCTGGTGCGCAAGCGCGTCCCGATCACACAGGAGATCGCCTTCCAGGATTTCGTCTCGACGATCGCCGCTGCCGTCGAGGACCTCAAGCCTCAGCTTCCCGCCTTCTCAGCCATCGGCATCGGCGTGCCTGGCACGCCCGACCCCGTCACCGGCATGCTGCTCGGCCGCTGCCCGGCCATCCCCTCCCTTGTCGAAGCCTCGCTGCTCGGCCCCTTCAGCCAGCGCTTCGGCGTGCCGGCCATCGTGCGCAACGACGCCATCTGCGCCACCTATGGCGAGATGCGCCATGGTGCGGGCCGCGGCCTCAACCGCTTCGTGCTGTTCACGCTCGGCACCGGCATCGGCGGCTCGGTGGTGATCGACCGCAAGGTGATCGACGGCCCCAACGGCCTGCCGCCGCAGCTCGGCTGCATGTCGATGGATCCGGCCAGGACCGATATCGCCGATCCCGTACCCGGCATGCTGGAGAATCTTGCCAGCGCCCGGGCCCTGGTGAACCGCTATCGCCAGCTCCAGCCCCACAATCCCGCTGCCAATGCCGAGATCGTGGTGGACCGCGCCCGTTCCGGCGAGGCCATGGCGCTGCAGGCGGTCGACGAGGTGACGCGTTGGCTCGCTCAGGCCATCGGCATCATGTCGAACATGCTGAACCTCGAGGCGGCGATCATCGGGGGTGGCCTGTCGGCAGCCGGCAGCTTCCTCACCGACCGCATCGCCAGGCATGTGCGTGACTTCGTGCTGCTCAAGCCCGGCCGGCCACCGGCGATCGTCACTGCCGAACATGGCAACAATGCCGGGCTGATCGGCGCCGGTACGCTGGCGCTCGACGCCGTTCCCGTAGCCGCCTAGAGCAAAGCGCGTTCAGATGAAAGCCGATCCAGAGCTTAACCCGCCGGCATCAAAAGCATTTTGCGATTCCTGGTGATTCCATCTGAAAGTAAAACGCTCCAAGCATCGCACGAAACTCTATCCAAGAACAAAATCAGGAAACGCCATGGCCAATGTCTCGCTTCAGAAGGTGGAGAAAAGCTACCAGAACGTCCACGTCGTGCACGGCATCGACCTCGATATCGACGACGGCGAATTCGTGGTGCTGGTCGGCCCCTCCGGCTGCGGCAAGTCGACCACCCTGCGCATGGTGGCTGGGCTGGAGCGGTTGACGGGCGGGGAGATCCATATCGGAGAGCGGGTCGTCAACGATGTGCCGCCGCGCGAGCGCGACATCGCCATGGTGTTCCAGAACTACGCCCTCTATCCGCACATGACCGTAGCCGAAAACATGGCCTATGGCCTGCGCCTCAGGAAGATGGACGAAACGGAGGTCAAGAAGCGTGTCGCCATAGCCGCGGACATGCTGGACCTCAACGCCCTGCTGGAACGCCGCCCGCAAGCTCTCTCCGGCGGCCAGCGTCAACGCGTCGCCATGGGGCGGGCCATGGTGCGCGAACCCAAGGTCTTCCTGTTCGACGAACCGCTCTCCAATCTCGACGCCAAGCTGCGTGTGAAGATGCGGGCCGAGATCAAGAAGCTGCACCAGATGGTGCGCACCACCACCATCTATGTCACCCATGACCAGGTCGAGGCGATGACCCTGGCCGACCGGGTGGTGGTGATGAACAAGGGCCGTATCGAGCAGGTCGGCCCGCCGCAGCTGCTCTATCATGAGCCCACCAGCAAATTCGTAGCCGGCTTCATCGGCAGTCCCGGCATGAACTTCATTCCCTGCACGCTTGAGACCAGCGGCCCAGGCCTCGCCGTCGTGCTCACCGACGGCACGCGCCTGCCCGTCCCGGCCGAGCGCCAGGCCCGCTACGCCGCCCATGCCGGCCGCCAGCTGGAACTCGGCCTCAGACCCGAGCATCTCACCGAGCATCGCGGCCGTGCCGATGCGGCGGATGTGAAGATGCAGGTGGTGGTGGTGGAGCCGATGGGCATGGAAACGCTGCTGCACGGCAATGTCGCCGGAACCGAGGCAACAGCCCGCATCGACCCGGCCGCCGCGCCCAATCCGGGCGAGGTCGCCACGCTGTCGGCCAGCATGGCGCATATGCACCTGCTCGATCCCGAGAGCGGGAAGGTGCTGTAACTGGGAGCGCGGACATCTTGTCCGCTCTTGAAACGAAACGAACACAAGCGGTGGCGGAGCGCGTATTCAAGGCCCGCCCCAAGACAGTCGCACGCTTCAACCAAGGCTGCTCCCCATTCTAAGTCGGTATCGTATCAAGAGCGGACATCGCGACATGCTTGCATGTCGCTGAGATGTCCGCGCTCCCAGCGTGACATCGCGCGTGGCATGGAGTAGAGGCTCGCCTCCACTTCGCGAAGTCACCGAATGCCGCGCTACAAGATCCTGATCGAATATGACGGCACGCCCTATGTCGGCTGGCAGCACCAGGCCAATGGCCGCTCGGTGCAGCAGGCGATCGAGGAGGCGATCCTTGCCTTTTCGGGCGAGACGCTGCGCATCCAGGGCGCCGGGCGCACGGACGCCGGCGTGCATGCCACCGGCCAGGTCGCCTCGGTGATGCTGGCCAAGGATTGGCGCACCGACCGGGTGCGCGACGCCCTCAACGCCCATCTCACTTTGCAGGACGACTACGTCACCATTCTCGGCGTCGAAAAGATGCCGGATGCGTTCGACGCGCGCTTCTCCGCCAAGGGCCGGCGCTACCTCTACCGCCTGATCGACCGCCGGCCACCTCTCGCTTTGGAACGCCATCGCGCCTGGCATATCCGCAAATCCCTCGACGCCGAGG
Source organism: Labrys miyagiensis (assembly GCF_030160835.1). GTDB lineage: Bacteria > Pseudomonadota > Alphaproteobacteria > Rhizobiales > Labraceae > Labrys > Labrys miyagiensis. Next base: position 74,362 of record NZ_BSPC01000069.1, read on the forward strand.
CGATGCACCATGCCGCGCAGGGCCTGATCGGCCACCATGACTTCACCACCTTCCGTTCGGCCGACTGCCAGGCCCAGAGCGCGATGAAGACGCTCGACCGGCTCGACGTCATGCGGGTGGGCGAGGAGATCCACGTCGTCGCCGCAGCGCGCTCCTTCCTGCACAATCAGGTGCGCTCGATGGTGGGTTCGCTCCGCCGCGTCGGCGCCGGCGACTGGAGCCGGGCCGATCTTGTCGCCGTGCTCGAAGCTCGCGACCGCACCCGCTGCGCGGCGCTCGCGCCACCGCACGGGCTCTATCTGACTGATGTGGCCTACTGACGAAGGGTTTTTGACCCTAGAGTAAAGCGCGTTTAAGCGCCAACGCTGCTTTGCTCCAACTCTTTGTTTCGACGCGTCTTTGCGATTCTTGCCGATGCCGTCAAATCGCAAAACGCTTCAATGGGTCACTTGCTGCCCAGGGTCCGGGCCCTTCGGTAGCGCCGGCGTCGCAGGGGGGTGCTTCCTGTCGGCGAGGGTGGAGAGACTGGTCGTGATCAGGCCAAGGATGACGGCCAGAAACAGCGCTGCGACGGTGCGCGCTCCTCCGGTCATGCCCGGAAAGGCGGCATCGAAGGCCGTTGCCCGCTGAAGCATCGTCCATGCAAAGAACGCAGCCGGTGCGATGAGCGTGCGGATCCAGTCATAGCGATCCCAGCTTCCTCCAAGTAGGCGCGGTATCGCGTAAAGGATGACGGATAGAGCAATCAGCCCCCAAAAAGCCGCCCTGAGCGTCGGGACGTCCGCGGGCACCACGGTATTCGTCGTATCGGTCAGCGTTGCTATGATGAGGGCATGCAAGCTGAGAACTTCCGATGGCACCAGCGCCGCGAGTGCATCGACATATGTTCCCAAACCAGGGTTCGAAGTGGTTGTACTTTCACCGGGGGGAGCATTTTCTCGGACGTTCGTCAGCTGTGCATAGACCAACGTACTCATAATTGCCCCTCCCACGCGCGAAAGCCGTGTCGCCAATATGAATGTCCGTCCAATACTTGAAGCCCTGCAGTCGTGACGCCGACGTGAAGCACGGGAGCCTCACATCGCGTTCCCAGCCTCGCGCATCCGGCTTGGCGGGGTGTCGTGCAGTCGGCGCCAGGCGCGGCGAAACTGGCGGGCGGAGGAGAAGCCGGCGCGTTCGGCAACGCTTTCCATGTCGAGGCGCGAGCCCGCCATGATGTCGCCGGCCAGCGTGATACGGGCGCGGTTGACGTAATCGGTGATGCTCATCGACGCGTGCTCGTTGAACAAGCGAGACAGATGACGGGGGCTGGCGGCGGCGATATCGGCGAGGTCTTCCAGCGTCCAGGCTCGCCTGGGATCAGCCACCACGGCGTCCTGGGCCCGATGCACCGCCGGATGGATGTGGTTGCGCCCTTCGAGCCAGGGCGAGAGCTGCGGATCCGCGCCTCCGCGCCGGAGATAGACCACAAGCTGGCGAGCGATGGCGACGGCGCAGGCCGGGCTCGTCTTCCGCGCCACCAGATGCAGCATCAGATCGACGCCCGCCGTCACCCCGGCACTGGAAAGCCGCTGGCCGCTCTCGACGAAGAGGCGGTTTTCCAGCACACGCGCCTTCGGTGCGAGGCTTCGCATGAGCTCGACATAGGAAAAATGCGTGGTGCACTCATGCCCGTCGAGCAGGCCGGCGCGAGCGGCCAGCAGCGCGCCGGCACAGATCGAGACGAGTTGGACCGTGGGCGTCACTGTCCGCGCCAGCCAGTCGCAGATCAGCGCTTCGTTGCGTGCATCGGCGACGGCATCCTTATCGCCGGCGCGCAGCGGCTCGGTCGTGCTGCCGGAAATAACCACGAGCGCCTCGGTCGGCAGGGTCTGCGGCAGAGGCTCGAGGCCCGTGAGGTCGAGGCCGATCGAACTCGCCACGCGCGGTGTCGGGCTGACATAGCGGATGTCGAAGCGAAGATGGTCCTGCTCGCGGTTGGCGAGCCGGAGCACCTCCATCGGCCCGGCGACGTCGAGCACCAAGGTGCGCGGCGGCAGCACCATGAACACGGGAATGACCTGCCGCGCGTCCGTCATGTTCAGGCGGCCTTGCGCTCGGGGCGGCCGGCAAGCGCCTCGGCCACCGTGGCGATGCGCGCGAACCGGCCTGAGAGCACGGCCTCGGTGCGGGCCTTGAGTTCCGCCGGGCTCCAGCGCCGGCCGGCTGCATCGACGATCTCATGGGTCAGCGTCGCCGCACTGACGAAATCGACCTCATAGCCGACATCGGAGGCATGGCGCGTGGTGGTCTCGCAGCATTGCTCGGTACGGATGCCGGAAACGATCAGGCGGCGGATGCCATGGCTGGTGAGCCAGACATCGAGGCCGCTGCCGACCAGCGCGCTGTGCCGGTGCTTGTGGAAGACCACATCAGGCGCGATCGAGATCGCCGCGATCGTGCGGACAAAGCCGGAGTCCTCGGAGAAAGCGGCATCGCCGTCGACATGGAAGATCTGCACCACCGGGATGCCCTGCGCCTTGGCGCCGTCGATCAACGCCTGCTGCTCGCGAGCGAAGGCGGGCAGGTCCTCCTCACGCCAGACCGGCAACTGGCGGAAGGATTCCTGGACGTCGATGACGAGAAGCGCGGTATCGGATGCGGACATTTGATGCCTCCATGGTTGGGATGATGGAAGCATTTTAGCGCTGCAGATCAAGTGCGAAAGACAGCCACGGGACAAAGAGCGGACAGATTACGCCATTACGTGCCGCGCAGTTGGCGAAGTGGGTTTTCAGTCGCTCCCAATATCCAGGCGAGCCCACAGTAAAGTCCAAACCCAGCCCCACAGAGGGCTCCCAAGAGCCCAATGCGAAGCAAGCTCGACTTACCGGCGCCCATCCAGGGCTCGACCCAGTCTCTCAAGACCCAAAGCGCGACCGTCATGAGCACCGCCGCGAGAACCAGCCTCGGCAATCGCCGCAACGCCATGGCGTCAACATGCAGCAGCCCGCTCCGCCAGGCCGCAAGGGCGAGCAGGATCAGGTTGATCCAGCCGGAGGCCGCGGCGGCGGCGGCGATACCGGTCTGGCGCCAGAGCGGAAAGAGGGTGACCGAGAGCGCCACGTCGGCGGCCATGCCGATCAGGGCGACGATGAAGGGCAAGCGCATCTGCGTGCGGGCGAAGAACAAAGGCTGCAGCACCTTGGCGCCGGCAAAGGCGGGCAGGCCGGCGGCGAAACCGGCCAAGGCGAGAGCCGTCGCAGCGCCGTCTGTGGCGTTGAAGGCGCCGCGCTCGAACAGGACGGAGACGATCGGCCCGGCGAGCACCATCAGTGCAAGACCCGCGGGCAGGCTGAGGAAGGCGGCGAACTCGGCGGCGCGGCTGAACACCGTGCGCTCGGCCTCGATATTGCCTTGCGCGCTGGCTCTCGCGAGTTCCGGCAGCAGGGCATTGCCGAGCGCCACTGCCACGATGCCGAGCGGAAGCTGATAGACGCGGTCGGCGTAATAGAGCCAGGTCACCGCGCCGGGGTCGGGCGAGGCCACGACCAGGCCGACGAAGGCGTTGACCTGGGTGACGCCGGCCGCCACCACGCCGGGCAGCGCCAGCAGGAAGAAGCGGCGTACCGCGCCGTTCCAGCGCGGCCGCACCAGGCGCAGCGACAGGCCCGACTGCCACAGCACTGAGAATACGAGGGCGCCCTGGGCAATACCGCCGAAAAAGATCGTCCAGGCCAGCATACGGGCGAGGGTCTCCTCGTCCCGCCAACCCATCAGCGGCGCGGCCAGGAGACCGGCAATGGTGACGACATTGACCAGTGCCGGCGCATAGGCCGAAGCCGTGAAGCGGCCGTTCACATTGAGCATGGCGGAGGCCACCACCATCAGCGCCGTGGTCAGGCAGTAGGTGAAGGTGATGCGCGAGAGCGAGACGGCGAGGTCCACCCGCCCGCCGCTCTCGGTGAAACCCGGTGCGATCACGCGGATGAGCAGCGGCATCGCCAGCAGCGCCAGAGCCGAAACGATGAAGAAGATCAGCGCGACCTGCGTGAACACCTGGTCGGAAAAGGCCTGGCCCTCGCCCCGCTTCTCGGCCTCCGTATGCAGCGGCACGAAGGCGGTGTTGACGGCGCCTTCCGCGAACAGGCGGCGCATCAGGCTCGGCAGGCGGAAGGCGACGACGAAGGCGTCAGCCGCCGGCCCGGCGCCGAGCGCGGCCGCCACCATGGTGTCCCTGACAAAACCGAGGATGCGCGAGAACAATGTCGCGAAGCCGACAGACGCGGCATTGCGCAAAAAAGCCATTAAAGGGCCACGCCTTCCTTGTCGCAGCGCAACATATCGCTATAGTCCGCGCGCCCAAAAGCAAAATGCGGTCAAGTCGAAACGCCCTTTCGGTTTAGCTGCCTGAAAGCACGAGCATTTTGCGATCCCTGGTGATTCCGTCCAGGAGTAAAACGCTCGCAAACAGAGATACTGCATGCCCATACCCCATTCCGGCGCGAAGCCCCGTTTCGACGTCCTCACCATCGGCAACGCCATCGTCGATGTCTTTGCCCACACGGAAGACGACTTCCTGGTCCGCGAAGGCCTCGCCAAGGGCGCCATGATTCTCACCAGCGAGGAACGTGCCGAGCACCTTTACGCTGCAATGGGCCAGAGCGTCGAGATATCCGGAGGCTCGGCCGCCAACACCGCGGTGGGCGTTGCCTCGCTCGGCGGCAAGACCGCCTATTTCGGCAAGGTGAAGGAAGATGAGGCCGGCCGCGTCTTCACGCACGACCTGCGCGCGCAGGGCACCTATTTCGAAACCGCACCACTGAAGGAAGGCCCCTCCACCGCCAAGAGCTTCATCCTGGTCACGCCCGACGGCGAGCGCACCATGAACACCTATCTCGGCGCCTGCCATCTGCTCGGCCCCGCCGACATGGACGAGAAGGTGGTGCGCGAGGCGGCCATCACTTATATGGAGGGTTATCTGTGGGATCCGCAGGACGCCAAGGACGCCTTCCTGAAAGCCGCCAAGATTGCCCATGAAGCCGGGCGGCGCGTGGCGATCACCCTGTCGGATTCTTTCTGCGTCGACCGCTTCCGCGACGAGTTCCTGCACCTGATGCGCTCGGGCGTGGTGGACACGATCTTCGCCAACACGCAGGAGATCAAGTCGCTCTACCAGACCTCCGATTTCGAGACCGCCTTGCAGCTCGTTGAGAAGGATTGCCGCCTCGCCGTGGTCACGCGCTCGGAGGAAGGCGCGCTGGCGATCGAGAGTGGCACCCGTGTCTCCGTGCCGGCCTATCCCATCGACAGGCTGGTCGACACCACCGGCGCCGGCGACCTCTTCGCCTCCGGCTTCCTGTTCGGCCTCGCCCGCAATCTCGGCCACCTCGCCTCGCTCAAGCTCGGCGCCCTGGCCGCCGCGGAAGTGATCCAGCATGTCGGCGCCCGCCCGGAGGCCAATCTGCGCGCCATGGCCCAGGGGAACGGGCTGCTTTAAAGCAAAATGCGTTCAGATAAGGCGGATTTCGAAATTGACTTGCTGACCAAAAGCATTTTGCGATTCTTGGCAATTCGATCTGAAAGCAAGACGCTCTGACTTCCAAGGTCAGTGCCTCGCGAGCAGGCGGCGGGCCGCGATCGAGAGGCATTCCTCGAAGGCTCCGAGATCGGTGAACATCGCTTCAGCCGCCACCTCCCGGGTGACGAAGGCGCCGCCCCGCGCCTCGATGCCGCCATCGAGCATCAGGTTCTCGATCATCTCGAAATCCTCGACGGCGAGGCCGTCGGGCCCGCGTGGCCGCCCCTGCGCGTCGGGATGGACTGCGCCACCGTAATAGGCCTTGAGCCGCTCGAAATGATCCCTGGCGACATTCGAAAAACCATAGGCCGGGCAGTTGCGGGCGCACATGAAGCCAAGCTCGTAGACCGTGCCGACATCGGCGGCGATGCCGCGGAAAGGCGTGAGATTGGCGATGATCATCTCCGCGCTCAGCATCAGCTTCTCATTCACGGCGCTGATGGCAAGGCCGTGGCCACGCTTGGTCTCATAGGCCGGGATCTCGAGATCGCCGGGCGAGACCGGCGTGAAGCCATAGCGCTGGGCCAGGGCGATCTTGGCGTCGAGCACCTCCCGCGCGTTGGGCAGGAAGACCTCCGGGCCGGCGAGATAGACTTTCATGATCCTGCCTCTGCGCTGTCGTGGAGCGAAACGAACTTCGTCGTTGCAAGGCCGACGGTTCCTGTCAATCGGATCGGGAACGAATAGCGTCCATAGTTCGGCGGCAGCCGTAACATTCCTGCGCCAAGGCGGCCTACAAGAAAGGCATGAACGCTGACGGACACTCGATCGCCGGGGTCCTGCCCTGCGGTTCGGTCTCGCCCGCATCATTGCCGGCGTCGTCGCGAAGCTTCTTCCCAGCCTTGCCAGCGCCGTCCGCCAGCTATGAAAGGAGTGAAACCATGCCCGATACACGTTCAGACATGCTCCTGCCCGAGCATGTCACGATCAAGCCGTCCGTGCTCTATTTCGGTACCCCAGTCGTCCTCGCCACCACGCGCAGTCCCGATGGCAGCACCAACATCACGCCGATGTCCTCGGCCTGGGCGCTCAGCGACAAGGTGGTGCTGGGGCTCGGCATGACCGGCCAGGGCGCCCAAAACCTGCAGCGCGACAGCGAATGCGTGCTGAACTTTCCCTCCGAAGTGCTGCAGCCGAACGTGGAGAGGATCGCGCGGGCGACCGGTCGCAACCCCGTGCCGGAAGCCAAGGCAAGGATGGGCTACACTCATGTGGCCGACAAGTTCGCGCTGGGCGGCTTCACCCCCGTCGGCTCCGAGATCGTGGGGCCACCGCGCATAGCCGAATGTCCACTGCAATTCGAGGCAAGGGCAGTCGCCATCCACCATGCGCAGGGCGACAAAGGCAGCGGACATCTGTCGGACCTTGCGATCGTCGAGACCAAGGTCCTGCGCATCCACGCCCATCGAGGCATCGTGGTATCAGGCACGAACCATATCGACACGGCGCGCTGGAAACCGCTGTTCTATGTGTTCCGGCATTATTTCGGCCCCGGCCCGGATCTCGGCAGGAACTTCCGGGCTGAAGCGTAGAGTCTCACGGCTGCGTCAGCGCCAGCTTCAGGCCCAGAACCGCGAAGGCCGCGGCAAAGCTGCGCCGGAGCCAGGCGAGCACGCGCGGGCGCGAGAGGATGGAGCGGCGGGCAGCGGCGGCGAAGGCGCCATACAGGAGGAAGACCACGAAGGTCAGCGCCATGAAGACGAGAGCCAGCTCCAGCATCATCGCCGTCGGATGAGGTGCGCTCGCGGGCACGAATTGCGGAAGAAAGGCCAGGAAGAAGATCGACAGCTTCGGATTGAGGATGTTGAGAAGAATGCCGTTTCGAATGATCGCCAGCGGCTCGATCGGCAGGCCTTCCGCCTCGACCTGCAGTGCCCCGCCATCGCGCCATACGCCCCAGGCCATGTAAAGCAGATAGGCGACGCCAAGATATTTGATGCCCTGGAAGGCCATGGCGCTGGCATGGAGCAGAGCAGCCAGCCCGACGATGCTGACGGCGATGTGCGGCAGGATGCCGAGGGTGCAGCCGAAAGCCGCTATGGCGCTGGCCTGCCAGCCCCGGCCGAGGCCAAGGGCGAGGGTGTAGAGCACGCCGGTGCCTGGCAGCAGGATGATGATGAGGGAGGTGAGCAGGTAGTCGGAGGTCACGGGCGAGTTCCAATGTGGCAACCCGCAGGAAAGCCGGTCAGGCCTCTGCTGTCTTGAACGCATTTGCAGGGCTGAGATGTTCGTGCACGATCTTCCAGCCCTCGGCGTCCTTGCGCAGGACCGTGGTGCCGCGCCCACCGCCCCAGACCGGTTCGCCCGCCGCCATGCCCTTCCAGTGGAAATTGTAGATGCAGCTCGCAACGCTGTCGCCGATGGCCAGCCAGCGCAGGTCCTCCAGGGTGTAGACCTCGTTCTCGACCGCCTGCCACGCCGCGTCGAAGGCGCGCCTCGCCGCGTCGATGCCCTTATGGTCGCCGTCGGAGAACCAGAACACCGCGTCCTCGGCGATCACAGGCAGCAAGGCATTGAAGTCATGCAGGGCAAGCCTGGCCTGATAGAATTTCATGGCGTCTTCTGGATGCATGATTGCCTCTTCGCCTGCTTGCGGAATCCTATCTGACGGCGGCTGCATAGGCACCCGGCGAGACGCCGTAAACACGCACGAAACGCCGCGTCATATGGCTCTGGTCGGCAAAGCCGCTCGCGGCGGCCACCTCGGCCAGGGCCATGCCCTCCACGATCAGGCGGCGAGCCAGGTGGATGCGGCACTGCATGAGATAGGCATGGGGCGTCATGCCTGTCGCCCTGGCAAATCCGCGCACGACCTGGAACTGGCTGAGGCCGCTCTCCACGGCAAGGTCGGAGAGGGTGACCGGCGCAGCGGGGTCGCTGTCGATCAGGTCGCGGGCACGGGCGATCGGCGCGGGCGGCATGGCTCCCGCAAGGGCTTCGCCCCGCATCCGGGCGAGGAGAAGCAGCAGTGCCTCATCCCGCTTCAGCTCGGCTCCCTCCGGTTCGCTTTGCGTTACGGCGCGAAACAGGCGCCGGAACAGCGCCAAGGGGGGCCGGTCGGCGAGAACCGGGGCGGTAAATTCGAACCCCGGCTTCCGCCCCTCCTCGATGTCGCCGATCGCCGCGGCGACGACAGCGGGATCGAGATAGAGCATGTGCCAGCGCCGGCTGCCTCCGCCAATGGGGATGCCGTCATGCACTTCGCCGGGATTGACGGTAATCACATTCCCTGCGCCGGCCTCCACCAGCCCGCGTCCGCTTGCCGACTTCTGGGCGCCCCGGGAAATGAAACCGACACCGAACTGGTCATGGGTATGGCGCGGGAAACTATGGCTGCTCTCCGCCTCTACCGCCTCGATGCCGGCCACGAAGCTACGGGGCATGCTGAAGCGGTCGCCCGCCCTGGGAGGCCTGTCACGGATCATCCTTGCCATGGCAGCATTGATGCCCTTGTTTCGGGCTGGCTGCAATTCCATTCAAGACGGCATCTGCCCCACCGGACAGGATGGTGCCATTCCGATGTGCCTTGCCGAGACCTTGCCGATGACGTTCAGCTACGCCCCCACTCTTCTCCAGGACTTTCCCGAACTCGTCTCGAGCACCCGCCATGTCGCTGACGTTAGGGCCAGCGGTGATGTCTCGCGCCTCGTCCAGCCCTTCTGCGATCTCGCCGCCAGGCGGCTCGACGGCCGCAGCGAAAGCGACCTGCCGGAAATCCAGGCCTGGCGCCGCGCCTTCTCGAAAATGGGCCTCAAGCCGACCCAATATCGCTGCGCTTCCGAGGCGCTGCTGCGGCGCTTCCGCAAGGAGGGTTCGCTGCCCTCCATCCATCCGCTCGTCGATCTCTGCAACGGCATTTCCCTGGCCTTCGCCATTCCGATCGCGGTGTTCGATCTCGACAAGGTGCGAGGCGGCCTGCAGGTGCGCCATGCCGCCGGCACGGAGAGCTACGAGACCTTTGCCGGCGAAATCGAGCATCCCGAGCCGGGCGAAGTCATCTTCGCCGACGAGGCCGGCCAGGCCCATGCCAGACGCTGGACCAACCGCCAGAGCGGCCTCTCCGCCATCCGCCCGCAGACGGACCGGATACTGATCGTGGCGGAGGCGATGCACGAGACGGCGGGGGAGGATATGGCGCGGCTGGGCGAGGCGCTGGATGGGGCGCTGAGGGAGGTTGGTCTGATCTTCAAATGAAAGGAAGCTTCGGTCGGGCGAGACGAGGCATCTCAAAACGGGGCGAGGGGCACAACCGGCTCGCCTCCTTCCCACTTGTCAAATCTCGCCCAGGCGAAAAGTCACAAGGCAGCCGCCAGCCTGAAGACATAGAACTTCGTATCCACTGCCATGAAGAGGAAGCTCTCAGGCAGCTCCGCCTTGGCGATTTCCACGAAGCCATGCTTCTCGTAGAAGCGATGGGCCGCCAGGAAGCGGTCGGTGGTGCCGAGGAAGACGTCCCGGATACCACGCTCCCGTGCCTCGTCGAGCAGGCGCTGCAGGAGCCCTGCCGCTACGCCGTGCTCGCGCCCCCGGAAGGGCGCCGCCACGAACATCTTGCGTAGGGCCGCCTGGTCGTTGCCGATATCCTTGAGGCCGATCGAGCCGACCACCCTGTCCTCGCAGCGCGCCACCCAGAAATCGCCTTTGCCGCTCTGGTAGAAGGCAGGAATGGCGGCAAGGTCCGGCTGGTCCTCGGCCGTGATGGCGAAGCCGAATTCCTCGCGCTGGATCGGCAGGATGAGGTCGATCACGCCCTGCTGGTCTTCAGCCTCGAAACTGGCGATTTCAATGGTTCCGGTCATCGCTGCAGCACTCTCACAACATGCTCGGCAGCACCTTGTCTGGCGGGGTATGCCCGTCCATGAAGGCGCGGATGTTGACGATGACCTTGTCGCCCATGTCGGTGCGGCCTTCGATGGTGGCCGAGCCCATATGCGGCAGGAGCACAACCCTGCCGCTCTTGGCGAGCTTGACCAGGCGCGGATTGACGGCCGGCTCGTGCTCGAAGACGTCGAGCCCGGCGCCGGCGATCTCGCCGGCATCGAGCATCTTGGCGAGCGTCGTCTCGTCGATCACCTCGCCGCGAGCGGTGTTGATCACCAGCGCCTCGCGCTTAAGGAGCTTCAGGCGGCGGGCCGAGAGCAAATGATAGGTCGCCGGCGTGTGCGGGCAGTTCACCGAGATGATGTCCATGCGCGCCAGCATCTGGTCGAGCGAATCCCAATAGGTCGCCTCGAGCTCGGCCTCGATGGCCGGATCGACATGGTGGCGGTTGTGGTAATGCACCTGCAGGCCGAAGGCCTTGGCACGGCGGGCGAGCGCCTGGCCGATTCGGCCCATGCCGATAATGCCCAGGCGCTTGCCGGTGATGCGGCGGCCGAGCATCCAGGTCGGCGACCAGCCGGGCCAGGCATTGTCGCCGTCGGGAATGACGCGGGCGCCCTCCGGCAGATGGCGGGCCACGGCGAGAATCAGCGCCATCGTCATGTCGGCGGTGTCCTCGGTAAGAACACGCGGCGTGTTCGTGACGGTGATACGCTTGGCCACCGCCGCCTCGACGTCGATATTGTCGACACCGTTGCCGAAATTGGCGATCAGCTTGAGATTGCTGCCGGCGGCTTCGATCACCGCCTTGTCGATGCGGTCGTTGATGGTTGGCACGAGAACATCGGCCGTCTTCACCGCCTCGATCAGGGCCTCCTGCGACATCTTCTCGTCGGTGAGATTGAGCCGGGCATCGAAGAGTTCGCGCATGCGCGTCTCGATGCTGTCAGGCAGGCGGCGCGTCACCACCACGAGCGGTTTTTTTCTGATTGTCATGCCGACCTCCCCGAAACTTTAAGACGGCGTTCACCGCAATCGGACAAACTGGACGCATAAGCCCACCATTCGTCGCTGATCTTCCTCTAACAGAGCCGGAAGCACAGCAACAGAGCGGGACGCGGGCGAGAGTATGCGTTGAGGTCCGGCATGTCCTATTATGAAGAAGAAGAAACGCCGCGTTTGAGCCTGATCGCCAGGATCGGCTTTGCCGGCGCCTTCTGTGCCTTCGTCCTGGCGGGTGGCGTCTATTATCTCCATCACAAGCGCCTGACCCAGACGGTGGCCGATGCCACCGATGGCGTCAGCCCCGAGACCCTGGCCGATCCCACCGTGGCCGCCTTCATCGCCGGTTCCGGTAAGGGCGACGGCAAGGCCAATGCGCCCACCGACGTCACCGGCTCGCTGCCCGACGCCTCGGCCATCAAGGACCAGCTCGGCCCGGTCTCCGGCCTGCCGATGCCGCGCTTTGTCAGCCTGAAGCCCGACAAGGTGAATGTGCGCCAGGGCCCCTCGCGTGACCAGACGGTGTCCTTCATCTTCCAGAAAGCCAATCTGCCGGTCGAGGTGATCGCCGAATTCGAGAACTGGCGCCGCATCCGCGATGCCGACGGCTCCGAAGGCTGGGTGTTGCAGAACCTGCTCTCGGGCAAGCGCACCGCCTTGATCGCGCCCTGGTCCAAACAGCCCACCTTGCCGCTCCTGGCGAGCGCCGATCGCAAGGCCAATGCGGTGGCGATGCTCCAGCCTGGGGTGCAAGCCAACATCAAGAGCTGCACCTCCAACTGGTGCCGCATCAACGGCGATGGTTTCGACGGCTGGATCCAAGAGAGCAATCTGTGGGGCGCCTATCCCGGCGAGGCGGTGGATTGAGTTCTTCCCGGGTGCGCGGACGTCTCGTCCGCATCTTGGAAGCGGATGCGCTCATGGAAAGGAAGATGCGGACGAGACGTCCGCGCCCCCGGGAATAGGACCTCCCATGCCGCGTGTCCGCCTGAAGGTCAGCGGCATCACGACGCTGGAAGAGGCCCGCATCGCCGTCGAGGCGGGAGCAGATGCGATCGGCCTCGATCCTCTCCGCTTTGCCACGACCGGCATGACGCCCGATGAAGCAATAGCCGAAATCGCCCTGTCACTGCCCCCGGCGGTGACGGCGGTTGTCCAGACCAGAGCCCTCACGGCCGGTGCCGTCGCGCAGCAGGTCGATGCAGGCGCGGCTACGGCCGTCCAACTCATGCGCCCCCTGCCGGCAAGCGAATATCCAGGCCTCAAGCGCATCATCCGCGGCCGCAAGATCATCCAGTCGATCAAGCCGGAGCAGGCGCAGGCCTTGGAACTGGCGGCGGCCTGTGCCGAATTCGCCGATGCAGTCCATCTTCCGCTCGTCGCCTTCGAAAATCTGCCGCGCTGCCGACAGATCGCAGAGATCTGTCGGCAGCCTGTTTTCCTGGGGCTGGTCGAACCCGAAAGATTATCCAGAGAGATCGCCGATTTCCGTCCCTTCGCGATTGATGTCGTCACGCCCGGCGGAAGCCGTCTCTTCGACCCTGCGTTCCTGGCAAAACTCGCCTGAAGCCTGCTTCATGTGCTTTTCGTAACACCGCGCGCAACATTCCCGGCTGAAAAGCCACCCTGCCGTTGCGTGCCCTTGGCCTCGTGCTAAGATCGCGTCGCTGGGGGGCAAGACTGCGTTTTCCGTTTGGGAACGCTGCGCTGGTTTATGCGCCAGTGGCTGTTCCCTGTCGAGGCTTTGACCCGCTGCAGCCCTTTCATGAATTCTTCCCTTGATGCGTTCGATCTCAATGCCGCGGTGCTCCGGCACTCGGAACGTGACATGCGCGCCTTCATGGCGGCGCTGGCGGTGCGGCTCGAAACGGCCTTGCCCGGCCGCGTGAGCGTGGAGCGCAAGCGCGATGGTTTCTTCTCCTCCACCAGCCATGTCACCGAGATCAAGGTCGAACATCCCGACGCGATCTTCTCCCTGACCTTCGCCAAGGCGGGGCTGACGGCGAGCCGCGCCAAGGTGGTGCATGGCGTGACCATCAGCACCACCAGCCTGCCGGTGCCGCAATGGCTTGGCGAACTCAACAAATCGGTCGCCGACCTCGCCGACCGCAGCGCCATCGCGGGAGATGTACTCCATGGCTTCCTTTGACGGTCTCGACCCGGCGGACGTCCGCTTCGACAAGTGGGAGCAGGCCCTCAACCACGGCAAGCTGCCGGATTTCGTGATGGCGCGCCTCGAAAAGGCCAAGACCGGGGCGGTGCCCTGGCTCTCGACCATGACGCCGGCCGAACTTCTGCTGGCGCGCAGCCATGGCATCAAGCCGCTCGCTACCGTCTCCGGCACCTGCTGGTACCACTATGGCTGGAGCTGGACCGAAGGCCATGCCGAGGGCTGGAACATCGCTCTCAAGCGCTTGCGCCAGGAGGCGGTGGCTTGCGGCGCCAATGCGGTGGTCGACGTCCACATGCGCACCATCGCCCGCGGCGAAAACGACAGCATGGACTTCACCCTCGTCGGCACGGCGGTGCGTTTCGCCAGCCTGTCGCCGGCGAAGGAACCCATCGTCGCCACCGTGCCGGCGCTCGAATTCGTGCGGCTGCTCGAAATGGGCATCGTGCCCACCGGCCTCGCGGTCGGGGCGAAATATGACTGGCTGCAGCAGAGCGCTTTCCGTCCCGATTATTCCACAGGCGGCGCGAGCGGCTATAACACGCCGCTTCCCCATCTCAGCCAGTTCTGGGAACGGGTGCGGCGCCAGGCTCATGCCGAATTGCGCGCCAACGCCTCCCGGCAGGGCAATGGCGTGCTGGCCGATGTCCATTTCGGCCAGCTCCTGCGCTATGAGGGCAGCGGCGAAAACCAGCCCATGCGCTATCTCGGCCGCCACATCGTCATCGGCACGGTGGTCGACACGCCGCGCAAGGCCGATGTGCCGCACCACATCCGCACCGTGGTCGACATGCGCGACACGCTTTCGCCCCTGCGGCGCAAGACCGCCAGCCGCCACGGCTTCGGCACCAATGACAGTGAGGGAGGTATCTGATGTCCGACGGCGACAACATTCCGCAGCATGCGCTCGAACGCCTGAAGGGCCTGCGCAGCGCCGGCAATCCGGATGGCGTCTTCACCTCCGACTTCTCGGTCAACGAGTTCCTGCTGGTGCGCAAGGCCGGCTTCGAGCCGATCGGCCTGTGCGTCGGCTCCTGCATCTATCATCTCGGCGTGCAGTACGGCCGCTGGACCAAGAACGAGGAGCTGACCACCATCTCGCAGGCGATGTATCACGCCCGTGAGCTCGCCATGAGCCGCATGCGCGCCGAGGCCGCCGACATGGGCGCCGATGGCATCGTCGGCGTCAGGCTGGAGGTCAAGCGCCTGGAATGGGACGAGCATGTGCTCGAATTCGTCGCCATCGGCACCGGCGTGGTGCATGCGCAGGGCCATCAGGGCTTCAAGGGCGTGAACGGCCAGCCCTTCACCTCCGACCTTTCCGGCCAGGATTTCTGGACGCTGCTGCATGCCGGCTACCGGCCGCTCGAAATGGTGATGGGCTCCTGCGTCTACCATGTCGCCCATCGCGGCATGTTCTCGGCCATGGCCAATTCGATGCGCAATATCGAGCTCACCAATTTCTCGCAGGCCCTCTATGACGCCCGCGAAATCGCCATGGAGCGCATGCAGGATGAGGCTCATCGCGCCGGCGCCGAGGGCGTCGTCGGCGTCGACCTGCATGAGGGCAATCATGGCTGGGGCAGCCATGTCATCGAATTCTTCGCCATCGGCACCGCGGTGAAACCGATCGGCACGGAGATCGACCCCGCCACCATTCCCGACCCGCAGCTCGTGCTGTCGGTCAACACCTGATCCTTTTGGAGCCAAACCCATGTCGATCCTGGGACGCGTCGCCGACCTCTTCACGGCCAAGACGCATAAATTGCTGAACGCCCTCGAAGACCCCAACGAGGTGCTCGACCTCTCCTATGAGAAGATGCTGAGCGGCCTGCAGGAGACCAAGGCGCATCTCGCCGACGTCATCGCCCAGCAGAAGTCGCTGGAGCGCCAGATCACCACCGCCGACCACGAGATCGCCGGCGCCGAGGACGACGCGGCCACCGCCGTCAAGGCCGAACGCGACGATCTCGCCAAGGCCGCGCTGGTGCATCGGCGCCGCGCCATGGACAACCGCGCCACGCTGGAACAGGCGCTCAATGCCATCCTGCCGCAGATCTCCAAGCTGACGGACTATCAGCAGCGCCTGCAGGAGCGCATCGAGAAGTTCCGCACCCAGAAGGAGACGATGAAGGCGAGCTATGCCGCCGCGCAGGCCCAGGTGAAGGCGCAGCAATCCCTCACCGGCATCGGCGAGCGGCTGGGCGGCGTCGGCGAGACCTACCAGCGCGCTGAGGACCGCATGCTCGCCACCCGCGACAAGGCCGATGCCATGGATTCGATGATCGAGCAGGGCATCGTCAACGATCCGCTCGACAAGCGCAGCTCGGCCGAGAAGGAACTCGCGGCCCTGCGCGACAAGCACGCGGTGGACGACGATCTCGCGGCACTGAAAGCGCAGCTCGGCCCCAAGGTGATCGGCTCCTCCTCATCGGCGGGCAGCCTGCCCAAGCCGGAGGGCGAAGCGAAGGAATGATGCGATCCAGGCGCTGAATTCGCTGTCATGAAGGCAGGGTGCCGTCATTCCTCGCCAAGGGCCTGACGCAGGGCGAGAAGGCGCTGGAGGCCGAGGAAGCGGACCTCGTTTCCCGTCCTGTGTCGCCTGCCGAACTCGCCGCCATGATCTGCGACGGCCGTGTGCGAGACTCCTGTACGCTCGCCGCGATCGCCCTTTTGCGCGTCAAGGGGCTGCTGATGCTGTAGGCTCGGCAAGATCGGGGATGTCCATGATGTATCGCGTTGCCATGATCGCCGCCAGCCTGCTCGTCCTGGGCACGCTGTCGGCTCCTGCCGAAACCGTGCTGCAGAAGGCCAATCGTGACGGCGTCTTCAATATTGCCCGCAGCGACAAGGAGATGGATGCCGCCTTCGCCAAGGCGCAGCAGACCCTCGGCCAGTTCCTCGATGCCTTCGAGGCCCAGGCGCCAGGCACCGGCAGCTTCCTGGTCAAGATCCCGATCAGCGACGGCGACAAGCGCGAGTATTTCTGGGTGAACGAGCTCACCCGTACGGGCAACCAGTTCAGCGGCCGCATCAACAACCGGCCGGAAGTGGTGCAGACCGTCCAGTACGGCCAGTTCGTCACCTTCCCGCGCAGCCGAATCCGTGACTGGATGTATGTCGACCACGGCAAGACACTCGGCAACTTCACCACCTGCGTGCTGCTGAGCCGCGAGGATCCAGCCCAGGCGCAGGAGCTGATGGACCAGATGAAGCTGGCCTGCGAGCGTCACGGGTCCTGAGAGCTCCTATCGCCGGCCCTGCCATGGATTGCGGCCATACCGCAGCCACTCGAGCGTGTCCTGCCAGAAGCCAGCAGTGTGGCGGCTGTGGAAGAGGTTGAAATGGCCGATCTCGTCGAGACCGAAGGTCTGTGGTGAGAGTTCCGCCACGCTCGACGGGCTGCCCGTGTAATAGGCCAAGGCGCGCCTCACCGCGCGCGGCGTGCCGAACATGTCATCGGACATGGATATAGCGAGGATCGGCGCCTTCACGGCGGCGAAGCGCACCAGGATCTCGGCACGCCGGGCTACCGGATAGCTCAGCTCCATGCGCACACGGCGGAAGCTCCATTCATTGGCGACGCCCGCCGGCAGGTCCTCCAGCCAGCCGAGGCGGCGGCCCGGGAAATAGCCGCAGAGCGCCGTCAGCAGCGGCATCGCCACATGCCATTTCAGCACGAGGCCGGCGCGCTGGCGGGGCGCATAATCGGGCCAATAGGCATATTGGGCGCCCATGGTCAGCATTCGGTCGATAGCAGGCGCCGAGGGCGCAAAGCCTGGCAGGAAACCGCCGATACTGTGGCCGACCACGCCGAGGAAGCCATTGGGATCGCGGGCACGGGCAAAGCGCAGCACGGCCTCGATATCGAGTTCGCCCCATTCGAACCAGCGATAGCCGCAGCCCTTGAGATCGGCGGGACGCGACCGGCCGATGCCGCGATAGTCATAGGTGAGCACGTCGAAACCCTGCTCGCAGAGGAAGCGCGCATAATAGTGATAATAGCGGGCCACCACGCCGGTCGCCGGATTGACGATCACGGTGCCGGCCCTCGTCGCTGCGCCCGCCCTCCACAGATGCGCGCCGAGCACCACGCCGTCCTGGCAGGTGACGGCGATCGGTTCGGCTGCCTCAGCGGGTGCGGCTTTTGGAGCAGGCTCATGCATGGGCGGAAGCTTACAGAAGGAGCGGCGCCTCTTATACTCACTAGGCAGTATACATGGGGACCGTCATGGCCGAGATCTCGACTCGCGAACGCATCGTCGGCGCCGCTTCCAGCCTGTTCTACGCCCTGGGCATCCGTGCCGTGAGCGTCGATGCGGTGGCGGAGAAGGCCGGCGTCACCAAGCGCACGCTCTACTACCACTTCGCCAGCAAGGACGACCTTATCGCCGCCTATCTCGCAGCGCGAGACCAGCCCAATCTCATGCTGTTCCGGCGCTGGTTCGAGGAGGCGGAGGGCGGCACGGCTGCGAAGATGCGTGCGATCTTCCTGAACCTCGCCCGTGCGGCCCGCCACCCCAAATGGAAGGGCTGCGGCTTCCTGCGCACCTCGGCGGAGCTCGCCAACCTTCCGGGCCACCCCGCCATCCGGATCGGGGCGGCGCATAAGAAGGCGTTCGAGAATTGGCTGCGGCAGGTCTTCGAAGCGGAAGCCATCGGGGATGCCGCCTTGCTGGCGCGGCAGATCGTGCTGCTGCTCGACGGCTCCTTCGCGGTCGTGCTGCTGCATCGCGACGCCAGCTACATGGAGGATGCAGGCGAGGCGGCATTTACACTGGTTGAGGCGGCGGTCGAGTGCAGCAAAGCTCGAATAGCCTCGGCGCTAGCCTGAGGTCGGTGACGAAACAACTTGCAAGCTGAAATCGGTTTCGTTAGCTTCAAACCAGTTTCGATTTGCAAGCAGTCAGAATCAACGACGATCGGCAATTGAAGAGGAAACCGCCATGTCCAAGCTCGTTGTCCGCGCCTTCTCCCTCTCGTTGGACGGCTACGGTGCCGGCCCCGACCAGAGCCTCGACAATCCCCTTGGGGTGAACGGCAAGAAGCTGCATGAATGGGCCTTCGCCACCCGCACCTTCCAGAAGATGTTCGGCCAGGACAGCGGAGAGACCGGCGTCGACGAGGATTTTGCCGCCCGCAGCTTCGAGAACATCGGCGCCTGGATCCTCGGCCGCAACATGTTCGGCCCGGTGCGCGGCCCCTGGCCCGATGAAAACTGGAAGGGCTGGTGGGGTGATACCCCGCCCTATCACGTGCCGACCTTCGTCTTGACCCACCACGCCCGCGCGCCGATCGAGATGAAGGGCGGCACGGTGTTCCACTTCGTCACCGACGGCATCGAAGTGGCCCTGGAGCAGGCGAGAGCCGCGGCCGGGGGTAAGGACGTGCGCGTCGGCGGCGGTGTCTCCACCATCCAGCAGTATCTGCGCGCCGGGCTGATCGACGAGATGCACCTCGCCATGTCGCCGGTGCTGCTCGGCAAGGGCGAGAACCTGTTCGCCGGGATCGACCTGCCGGCGCTCGGTTACCGCTGCACGGAACGGGTGCCGACGGCGAATACGACACATCTGATGATCGTGAAGGGGTAGGCTGGGAGCGCAGTCCCGGGTGCGCGGACATCACAGCGACATGCAGGCATGTCGCTGTGATGTCCGCGCACCCGGAAAGAAGCTGGAAAGCCGCCCGTCCCAGGCCTCACCCCCTCACTGCCTCCCAATCCAGCTCGAACCGCGCCAGATATTTCCGCAACCGATCCGCATCGTTGGCGCTCGCCTTGGCCTGGCGCGAGGCGGCGAAGAGCGCACGGCCGGCGGCGCTGAGCGTCGAGCTGACCCGGCAGATCCGCACCACCTCGGCAAGCTGGACCTGGTCGAAGCGGTCGATGCCAGCGAGCCACTCCTCGCCGAGGAGATCCACCAGCAGTTGGTCCCCGCCCTCCCTCTCCCCTGCCCGCCAATGGCGCTGCAGGCGGCGGATCTCTTCCTCCACCACCTCCTCATTGATGCGCCCGCCCGGCGCCAGCGTCGCCATGCGGGTGACGCTGGCGGAGAGGTCGCGGAAATTGGCGGTCCAGCGTGCCTCGGGCGCCGTCGCGAAGGCAAGGTAGCGCGTGCGCGCCTCGCGGTTGAAGGTGATGTTCTCGCCCTCCTTCTCGGCATAGCGCGTGAGCTCGAAGTCGAGATTGGGCTCGATATCCTCGCGGCGGGCGGCAAGGCCGGGCAGATCGAAGGTCCAGAGATTGAGGCGGGCGAGCAGGTCTTCGCGGAACTTGCCGGAGCGCACGTCCACGGAAAGGTCGCGATTGGTGCCGGCGATCAACTGGAAATCGCTCAGCGCCTCCTTGTCGGCGCCGACGGGCAGGAAGCGCTTCTCCTCGATGGCGCGCAGGATCATCGCCTGCTCGTCGAGGCCGAGTTCGCCGATCTCGTCCATGAAGAGCAGTCCGCCATCGGCGGCGCGCAACAGGCCGGCGCGCTCGGATTGCGCACCGGTGAAGGCGCCGCGCACATGGCCGAACAAGGCCGACATGGTGTGATCGCCGCGCAAGGTGGCGCAGTTGACCTCGATGAAGCTGCCGGCGAGCTGACGCCGCGCCTGCTTCAGCTCGAAAATGCGGCGGGCCAGCATCGACTTGCCGGCGCCGGTCGGCCCGGTCAGCAGCACCGGCGCGCGCGAACGCATGGCGACGCGCTCGATCTGGTCGATCATGGCGTTGAAGGCGGTGTTGCGGGTGGGAATGCCCGATTTGAGGAAGGAGGTCGCCTCCCTCGCCTCCGCCCGGAAACGGCTGGCGATGGCGTCATAGCGCGAGAGGTCGAGATCGACGATGGAGTGAGAGCCGATCACATCCGGCTGTGCGCCCGAGGACTTGGGTGGCGAGAATTTGGGCGGCGAGAGCTGGATCAGTTTGCCGGGTACGTAATGCGCCTCGGTGAGCAGGAACCAGCAGATCTGCGCCACATGGGTACCGGTGGTGATGTTGACGAGATAGTCCTCCTCGTCGGCATCGAAGGGATAGGCGCGGGCAAAATCATAGAGCGCGGCATAGACCTCCTGGAAATCCCAGGCGTCGCTGAGATTCATGATGTGCCTGACAACCTCGGTGCCCGGCGAGACCTTGCCGATGTCCTCGGCGATACGCTCCGCCAGCGAGGTGGCTCGGATGTCGTGGATCAGTTCCAGACGATCGACAGGGAGGTGCGGCTGCTGGCACAGCGCCACGGTCGGGCGCCAGCGCTCCCAGCGCTTGTCCCGCTTGCCGGCGTCGAGGCTGACGCCGAGAAATCCGATGGCGACGCGTTTTTTCATGGCACCCCGGGATCGCAGGCATCCCTGCCTGCTTCTTTCTCTCCAACAAGTGAACCGTTTCCAAGAGCAGGCAAGACGCCTGCGGTTCCAGGAATCGGCCCGCGCTTGTGGCACGGTCACGCTATATTATCTTATCTTTTCATATACAGAATTATAAAATATTTGAGGAGCCCTCACATCGCCTAGTTTACAATTTTCTTTCAAAATATTTTAAAGTTAAACAAAATCAATGTCTTAAAAAATAATTTCCACCTCACTCCAAACCTGGCACACCTCCTGCAATCCCTTCCTCGTGAACAATTGAGGATGATTGCCATGGCAAATAAGAACCTGTTTGCCTCCTTTGTGGGGAAGCTGCTGCCGAAGACCAATGCGGTGAACAAGCATGGTGTGCCGGCCTACAAGTTTTCGCCGCGCCAGGCGCTGGCCCAGCTTGCCGTCACCGGAACGCTGAACCAGACCTTCTATGCCACGGCCACCGAGCAGCTCGATGAGGTGCTCAAGGCCGCCCAGCAGGTCGAGCCCCAGTTCATCGCGAAGGCGGCCATCTATGCCCGCCAGCACGGCCACATGAAGGATATGCCGGCCTTCCTGCTCGCTTATCTCTCGATGCTGCAGACGAACGACTTTTCGAAGGCGTTCCCGCGCATCGTCGACGGCGGCAAGATGCTGCGCAACTTCGTGCAGGTGATGCGTTCGGGCGCCGTAGGCCGCAAGTCCCTGGGAACCCGGCCCAAGAAGCTCGTCCAGGCCTGGCTTGAGACCGCTTCGGACATCGAGATCATGCGGGCGTCCGTGGGCAACGATCCCTCGCTCGCCGACGTGATCAAGATGGTCCATCCCAAGCCGAAGGATAAGGCCCGCGAGGCGCTTTATGCCTGGTTGATCGGGCGGCCCTACGACGTCTCGGCCCTGCCGCAGATCGTCCGGGAGTTCGAGGCCTTCAAGCTGGACCCGGCCTTGCCGGTGCCGGCAGTGCCGTTCCAGATGCTGACCGCGCTTCCGCTCACCCGGGAGCATTGGGCGGCGATCGCCGACAAGGCCGGCTGGCAGATGCTGCGGATGAACCTCGCCACCTTCGCACGTCACGGCGTGTTCGAGGTGGAGGGCTTCGCCGAGAAGATCGCGGCACGGCTTTCCGACGCGCCGGCCATCAAGCGGGCGCGGGTATTCCCGTATCAGCTGATGGCTGCCTACGCCCAGGCCGGGCCGGATATCCCAGCCGTGGTGCGCGAGGCGTTGCATGATGCCATGGAGATCGCGGTCTCCAACGTGCCTGTGATCGAGGGTCGCGTGGTCGTCTGCCCGGACGTGTCCGGATCGATGTCCTCGCCGGTCACCGGTTATCGGCAGGGTGCGACCACGAAGGTGCGCTGCATCGACGTGGCAGGCCTGGTGGCGGCGGCAGTGCTGCGCGCCAACCGGTCGGCACGGGTGATCCCGTTCGAGCAGTCCGTGGTCAAGGTCGATCTCGAACCGCGCGACACGGTGATAACCAATGCGCGCAAGCTCGCCTCGATCGGCGGCGGCGGAACCAACTGCTCGGCCCCGATCGATCTGTTGCTGGCGGAGAAGGCCAAGGTGGATCTCGTGATCTTCGTCTCGGACAACGAGTCGTGGGTCGACGCGACCCGCCGGGGTGGAACGGCGTCGCGGATGATGACGGTCTGGGAGAAGCTGAAGGGCTTCAACCCCAACGCCCGGCTCGTCTGCATCGACATCCAGCCCTACGGCACCACGCAGGCGATGGAGAATACCGACGTCCTGAACATCGGCGGCTTCTCCGATGCCGTCTTCGATACCATCGCCGCCTTCGCCAAGGGCGAGATCGGCGCTGAGCATTGGGTCGGCGAGATCGAGAAGATCGCCCTTTGACGGATTTCGGCCGGCGGCCGCAAACTGCCGGCCGAATGGCCCACACCGGAGGAATGCCGCAGGGACTACATTGGCGCTGGCGAGCGGTCGTCGAAAGACGTCATGCACCAGCATGTCCGTCTCGCAAACCCTCGTCCTCCGGGCATTTGGATTTTTTGAGGAGCATACCGGTCACGGCAAATGCCGACGGAACTACAGACTGCGAATCTCGGGGTCGCGGGTTCGAATCCCGCTATGCCGCAAGGCATATAGCTCAGCCGGTTAGAGCACGAGCCGCCGCAAGGCGGCAACGTTTCGTCATTCTTGTTGCCGTGACTGGGACTCCACACCGAAAGTCGACAAAACGCGGCGAATGCCGATGGGAATACAGCCACCAACTGGGCGCTGCAGCGGCAACTGCACCCGACTCATCGTTATCGGGAGCCCGTTCTCATCACTCCTACGGTCCAGGCCGATTAGCCGCCCCTGAGTTTGGACCGAACCGCCGCCGCCAGCCCTTCCGCAAAGGCGAGTGTGGATCGCAGGACGGCCGCCTCGTTCAAGGCCGATGATCCCTGATCCTCGATTGCAGTCGGAAGTTCCATCCTGCCCGCGGCTGTTTGCATCCGAACGTTGAACAAGAGATGGCCGTTCCGACGTTGCTCGACTTTTATCAGCTCGACATTTGCCATGGTCAATATCCCATTCCAGCAGTTGGCGAGGCGCCGGCATCGTCCGATTTTGCCGTCACGATCATTGCTTCGGTGGTGATCATCAGCGCCGCGACCGAACCTGCGTCCTGCAAGGCGGCTCGCACCACCTTGGCGGGATCGATGATACCGGCCTCGACCATGTCGACATAGGTCTCGGTCTGCGCATCAAAGCCCATGTTCGGATTGTTCGCCTCCAGGAGCTTGCCCACCACGGTCGAGCCTTCGCCACCGGAATTGTCGACGATCTGGCGTATCGGCGCTTCCAGGGCGCGCATCACGATTGCGATGCCAGCCCGGACATCGGGATTGCTCGAGGTGATTTTCGACAAGGCTGCCTTGGCCCGCAGCAAGGCCACGCCGCCACCGGGGACGATGCCCTCCTGCACGGCCGCGCGCGTGGCGTTCAATGCGTCCTCGATGCGGTCCTTCTTTTCCTTGACCTCGATCTCGGTGGCGCCGCCGACACGGATGACGGCCACGCCGCCCGATAGCTTGGCGAGGCGCTCTTGCAGTTTCTCCGTATCGTACTCGGAGCTTGTCTCTTCGATCTGGCCCTTGATCTGCTGGATGCGGGCCTGGATGTCCTTCTTCTTGCCTGCGCCGTCGATGATGGTTGTGCTGTCCTTGTCGATCCGCACGCGCTTGGCACGACCGAGCATATCGATCGTGACATTCTCCAGCTTCATGCCGAGGTCGTCGGAGATGAGCTGTCCGGCCGTCAGCGTGGCGATATCCTCGAGCATGGCCTTGCGGCGGTCACCGAAGCCGGGAGCCTTGACGGCGGCGACCTTCAAGCCGCCACGCAGCTTGTTCACCACCAGGGTCGCCAGCGCCTCCCCCTCGACGTCCTCGGAGATGATGACAAGGGGCTTGTCAGTCTGCACCACCGCTTCCAGCAGCGGCAGGAGGGCCTGCAGGCCAGCCAGCTTCTTCTCATGGATCAGGAGGTAGACATCCTCCAGCTCGACCGACATCTTCTCGGCATTGGTGATGAAATAGGGCGAAAGATAGCCACGGTCGAACTGCATGCCTTCGACGACGTCCAGTTGGGTCTCGGCGCTCTTGGCCTCTTCCACGGTGACGACGCCTTCGTTGCCAACTTTCTTCATCGCCTTGGCGATCATGGCGCCGATCGAGGCATCGCCGTTGGCGGCGATGGTGCCGACCTGGGCGATCTCCTCGGAAGACCGCACTTTCTTGGCCTGCTCTTCGATATCCTTGACCACCGCGAGGATTGCCATGTCGACGCCGCGCTTGAGATCCATGGGATTCATGCCCGCGGCCACGAATTTAGTGCCTTCGCGGAAGATGGAGGCGGCGAGCACGGTTGCCGTGGTGGTGCCGTCACCGGCAAGGTCATTCGTCTTCGAGGCGACTTCGCGCACCATCTGCGCGCCCATGTTCTCGAACCTGTCGGCCAGCTCGATTTCCTTGGCGACGGCAACGCCGTCCTTGGTGATGCGGGGCGCACCGAAGGAGCGGTCGATGATAACATTCCGACCCTTAGGCCCCAGGGTCACCCTGACGGCATTGTTGAGAATTTCGACGCCGCGCAACATGCGGTCACGCGCATCGGCGGAAAATCTGACGTCTTTAGCGGGCATGGTCGAACTCCGGTCGTGATGCAAAGAAAAGGTGGTGCAGCGCTTTGGGCGGCTACGGCATCGGTTTTTGCTCCGCCGATGAAACCCAGGGACATCGCTTCCCTTCATGGGTCGGGAGATCCCGTCCCTTGATCTGGACCCCGCCCTCTTTGCCGAAAAGGACAAGATCGCCAGGCCCGGTCGCTGGCGGAACGCGGTACCGCCCGTATTGCGCATTGTGAGCCCGACAGCGATCCCGTCGCCTTTTTGGGGAGCCTCGCTCTATCGGGAGCGGCGTTCCCGCCATTGGGCCTTTTCTCGCCCTCAGGTCGCCTTGGTCACGAAGTGGTCGGACCATCGTTGGGAAGCCCCTTCCGGGCTGGACAAGCCTCGCGAGCCACCTTGCCTTTATACACCATTTGGCACTCGAATGATACGAGTGACAGAAATAATCGAGATAAATCTTTCGAGATTTTTGGAGAAATGAGCTTTATCCTTCATGATTTGAAGGCGGAAATTTCAATTAATTATTTTACTAAATAGTTATGGCTATTTAGAATAAAAGGAGTACAATGCAGGAACTACAGAATTATTATTTGATGCATTGTGAATGCATTGATTTTTGAGGCTTTGGATGGATGTTTTTCTGTCCGTGAATTTTAAAATGCCGATTTTCGGCATAGTATTTTCTGTCGAGTGTTCAACATTGAACACGTCAGGACACACCCATGAAACAGCATAAATTCAAGCTCGGCGAGCATGTCTCGCTGCGGAGCGAGCATCGCGATATGGCGGATGGCACTGGCTACGAAGTGACCCGCCTCCTGCCCGAGGCATCGCCTGAACCACAATACCGTATCAAGCGCAGCATCGAGATTCACGAGCGCGTTGCTGGTGAGCATCTGCTCCACAGCATGGACCAGGTGAAATGATACAGGCGCGCTCTTCCTCCTTGCCCGACGACGGACCTGCGAGCGCGATCGCACGATGGGAGAATGAGGGTGGCGCCACACGGGCACTTCCCGATCCACTTTCCCGGCGGACGCAGCAAGATCTGCGTGAGCAGGAGAACGCCCGGGCGGTCTACATGACCGACCTCGACGTCGAAGGTGCCCTGCATCTGTTCCATTCCTATCCGTGGGCCATCCCGTCGAACATTGTCGAATGAGTTCGTTCCCCGCGATACATTTGGAGGAAAGCAGGAGATGACCATGACCATCGGAATGGCGATTGGTCCACTCGGCCTTCGGCGGCTCGACCACCTTGCCTTGCGCCTGAACGGTCTGGTTGCCAGGCATGTCATCCCGGAATGGCAGTTGGGGGGCTGGATGCAGGCGAGCAGAAAACGGCTTCACATCCTCTTAGGCACCCAATCGAACGCGGCGACGGATGGGGAATTGACGAAGGCCAGGCCATGACTGCCGCCTTGACGAGGCGCGATGCCGATTGGGCGCCAGCGCATGCGGCCATCCGTGGAAGCGTGGTTTGCGACCGCTTGCGGGGAAATCATACGATCACCGGGGAGAGATGGGATGACCATTCGTACGTCGCAGTCAACGGTAACATTCGCCAGGTCCTTCCAGATCGATGGCATGGACGAGAGCCAGCCTCCGGGCGACTATCGGGTCGATATGGACGAGGAACTGCTCGAGGGCTTGTCGTTTCTCGCCTATCGGCGTGTCGCGGCTCTCATTCATCTGCCGGCGATTTCCAGGCCGCAGAATCGGATCCAGGTCGTGCGCGTCGCTCCAGCCGAATTCGATGCCATGATCCAATTCGATATGGCCGCGGCAAACCGGATGAAATCGTCCTGACGCCCGCCGAAGGGGGAGCGCTGCCCAACCATAGGGCTTCAGCCGGCTCAGTTGCGGATTCCATGGATGCAAGAGCTCCAAGTCTGCCCCGGCAGCCCCTGTTGAGGCCGGCCAGCGCCACTGCCTCCGGAATTGCCAGGCATGACGATGGCCCCGGGATGCTCTCGCTGACCTCGGCCTTGATCCTGCTGGTCGAATGCGATCTCCCATCCCTGCTGATCTGCGCGAACGAACTGCTCGACGAAGGATACGAAGTCATCGAGTGCGATAGTGCCGGTGTGGCAATGAACATGCTCAACAGCCGCACCGATTTCGATGTCATGATTGCCGATATCGACCTGGATCATGCACCAGGAGGGCTGGCTCTTGTGCGCTATGTGGCCAGTCGTCTTCCCGGCATGAAGATTCTGATCCACTCGGCCTGGATCGATGCCCAGGCCGAGTCGGATGTCGCTGCGGGTAGTTTTCTACCGAAACCCTATCCGACCGGCGCTCTTGTTCGCCAGGTGCAACGTCTGCTGGCGTCGCCGCCGACATGTGGACGAGACCTTGTTTCTTGATCGAAGGATCCTAGCGATGATCAGCTTTCCAAATATCAGCAGAAACTACCAGGCATCGAAGCAAAGTGTTTGTTTCTGGGGATATGACTCGGCGTTCGAGATATCCTTTTTTGTCGGCCGTGACATGCTGGAACGTATCGCCGAGCGCCCCAGTACAAGTGAAGCGGATCTTCTGCAGATCTTTGATACAAACCGACCGCAAATTCAGGAAGTCGCGGCAAAGGCTTATTCCCCCCGGCGCGGAAACTATTATTCGCTGGAGTCGAAGGATTTCTGAGTGTCCCACACGTTGGCATACCGAAGCCGTCCACCATATTCCAGCGGATAGGCTTCGATGCTAGAGCAAAATGCATTCAGGCGGGAGCGGATTTTCAGATTAACTCGTTGGCACCAAATGCATTTTGCGGTTCTTGGTGATTCGATCTGAAGGCAAAACGCTCTAGGTATTGCCGCCGCGCGCCCCTGGAGCAAAGCGCGTCTAAGCGTAAACGCTGCTTTCCTCTAACTCTTTTTCGAAGCACACCTCCTGCGGACCTGTAGCTCAGTTGGTAGAGCGGGTTGTTTCGTCACTTTTGTCGCCGTGCCGGTGTCCGCTGAGACATGCCATGGCAAATGCCGCCGGTACTCCATTCGGCGTAAGCCGCTCGCGGGTTCGAATCCCGCCAGGCCTGTAGCTCAAATGGCTAAAGCGTTTTGCGGTTTGACGGAATCGGCAAGAATCGCAAAGACGCGTCCACCTGCCTGAAGATCCGTCGATGCAGCGAATGGCGTGGGACGACAGGAGACGTTGGAAGACACGTCGAATGCGAGGGAATACAGCACCCAGGGACGCTGCCACTGCAAAATGCACCCGACTCATCGCTATCCGGAGCCCGCTTCTCTCCTCCCGCCGTGACGGTTTATAGGCGCGGGCTGGCCGGCCAAGATGGCCGAAGAGATGCCTGCGTGTATCGGCGCGCCGCCTCTAAGCTATTTTTGTACGGCCTGTTACGTCTTAGGACTGACTGCTAACGACCAATCGGGCCGAGGTGCGATACTCAATAGACATCATCAGCTACCAATTCCGTGGATCGAAAATGAACGTTTTCGTGCCGGCACCCTCTGCAGAATCTGCGACCGGAGCCATCTTCGCTCATCCTTCCGAAGACTTTCAGGCTCCTTTCACGAGCGAGTATGCCTACTTGCCTTCTGATGTGGAAGCAGCCAAGTCTCCTATCGCGGTGATATCGGAGAACAGGTTTTTTGGAACCTGCTTCGCGCGCTGCCTCACGCAGATGGCGGTGGAGTTCGATATCCATTCCTTTGCCAACCACCACGAATGGCTCGAGAGTTCGGATCACGCATCCACCGAGATCGTGCTGCTGTGCGCAACCGGCGAACGGGCGACGGAGGACGCCGTGCTCCACAGCCTGGACACGATCATGCAGGTTTCCGGCGATGCGCGCGTGATCATCGTCTCGGATGTCGATCAGCCCGGCCCGATGATCGAGGCGTTGTCGAAAGGCGCCAAGGGCTATGTGTCCATGGGCCTCGATCTGGAGATCGCCCTGGGCGCTATCAGGCTGATCAATGTCGGCGGCACCTTCATCCCCGCGAGCAGCCTGATGTCGATGCGGAGCACGGCACCGGCGGGCGGTGAAGCCAAGATCGCCCGAGCGGACAAGTCGATATTCACCGAGCGCCAGCTCGAGGTGCTTGAGCATCTGCGCCGGGGCGATCCCAACAAGATCATCGCCCATAAGATGAGCATGAGCGAGGCGACGGTTAAGATCCACGTCCGCAACATGATGAGGAAGATCAAGGCCAAGAACAGGACCGAACTGGTTTGCAAAAGCAACGAGTTGCTGGGCCTGCAATGAGGCTACGACCGGGCGGGGGACATACGTCACGGCCGTACTATGAGACAGGAGGGGCCTGTGCCTTTCTCGGTGCCTGCCCGCGACGATCGGCCTGCTGATACGTAACCGCCGCAACAGACGGGAACGGCCATGTCCGTCAGCGTGCCTCGTTGATTTGGGCTATGCGCCTTGTTGAAACCACGCCTTCATACACCGTGTGGAGAAGTAACGAGGTTGCGTGGGGTTAGATATCCGCGACGGGCCGCAGGCTCGCCTATGCGTTTGGCGGATGACAATAGGCCACTCGAATACCGTTTCATGAGCGAACACTCACGGCAACAAGTGAGCGTCGACGCTTGGCAAGGCGCCAACATCCCCTATCGGAGAAGTTGTATCCAATTGAATTTAGCCGTTTATCTCCCGGTCGAAGAACGATCCGAGGTCCCAGTGAGCAGTATCGATTATGATGAACTTGTGGAGCTCTGGACCCTCGGCGAGCACGGGGACCTGGTTCTGCGCGATGGCAAGGTCAGCGGTGTCCGGGTAGCGACACTGCCCCTGTGGAAAGCGGTGAGAATTGTCATGACGGACTGGGAGCCCGATTCCGTGCGCCAGAAGACCGCGCAGATCATGCCCAAGGACGGGACGCCGCTCCTGGAACTGGAGGAGATCCGGCAAATCTTTGAGCGAGCCGATTTTCCCGGCCCCGACAGCCAGTAATAGAGTGCCATTGCCAATGGCCGGATATTCGCCGGCCCACGGCGCCGTGGTGGGGCGCCTCACAAAGATAGCCTGCCGACGCGTGATGCTGCAGCGAAGTTCGCAGGACACCGGCTTCCAACATTCTCGCAAGCCCGGCTAAGCGACGCCGCCAATGCACTTCTTCGTGAAATAGCCTACTTCGATTGACGTATGGACATTTCACAGCCGCAATGTTCTGGGGAACTGAGCTTGCCCTCGACACTTGCGTTCCTGTGACTGGGCACCGCCATGAATGGAGCAGTTGATGAAGCGTGGGTTGGATGAGGAAGCCATAAAGGTAACGGTTCTTGCGCTGGCCATGCGCGAAGGGCGCGCCCTCTCGCCCGATAGCCTGGAGTTCAGCCAGGCGACAAAGCAGGCGGCCCGGCTGATCTTGGAATATCTCGCCACGCTCGATGCCTCCCCGGCCGGCCAAGCCGAAACCTTGAACGGCTATTGGGTTGCCACGAACGCTCCTGAGACCGCCTACCGGACTTGGGGCGGCACCGGCTTCGTGTGGACCGCCGACGCGAACCTCGCTACCCGCTATGCACGGCGCGAAGATGTCGAGCGTACGCATGCCGAAGACGAGGGTGTCTGGAAATATATCCAGCTTCCGCCGCTGCGCTCCGGCGAGGCGACCGCGGAAGGTGCCCGGAAACAGCGCCGCTTCCGCCATCGCAAGCGGGGATCGACCTACACCGAGCTCGGCGAAGGTCGCCTGCAAACGTCATCCCCTGTTGAGGACATGGCCTCCGTGACTATTTATCGCGACGACAAGGACGGCAGCCTCTGGGCTCGACCGATCGCCGAATTCCATGACGGCCGCTTCGAAGAGCTGGATTGAGCATCCCCAAGTGCAGGGTCTTGCCTGCGGCATTTCTGCACTACAGTCTGCCGCTAGGGCAACATCGACCGATGGCCCGCTCTGCTTTAAAGATGAAGAATCCATATCGTTTCTGTCGCGGATGCAGGAGACGGAAGCAGCGATCGGTTGTGATGGATCGCAGGGTCGTCTCCCCCCACTCTGTACTCCTTTTTCACTGTGCTTAATCGCACACACTCACAGCCAAAATAAGCATTAATTCGATTTAAGAAGACGACACAACAGTTACAAGTTGAAGAAAATTCGTTTCTTAATTAAAATTTAACACGATCAGTGAGGCCTCGGCATGAATAACCAAGCATTTGAGTATCGTGGCAACGTTCGCCAGCTTTTCCCGGCTGTTGATTTCGAACCGGTTTGGATTTCGGAATCAGTCGACGGCGCAACCGTTCATGTTGAACGCTCACGCAGGTTCGGCAAGGAGCGTTATGTTGTACTAGTCCAACTGGCTGGCGCTGATGAAAGCAGCCGCAGCTGGAGCCTTGCACAGACGAGCGAGGGACAAGATTTTGGCTGGGCCATGGATACAGCCTCAAAGATCCATAAACTCTTAAAGCTTTTGGGTCCTTATTGGCTTAACCGCGAGACCAAGCAAAGAGCCTGAGGCTGCCTTCTCTTACCGAACTGCATTGAATAGCTTGTAAGTCGGTCGGGGAATAACTTTTCTCTACCAATTAAAGCTACGAGCATACAGCGATACCGAGTTTTTTGAGAATTCAGTGCTTGAAAATGTTGCCCGGCGCCGCCCGAACGGTTGCCTCTTGAGGAGAAGCACGTCCCATGCGGAAGGTTATGCCGGCGGCGCCCTCTCGATCCTTGCAGCGCCCCTCCGTAATCGTAGACGAAACCACCGGCGATGTCATAATTGATGTGGTGGCGACCGGTTACATCCAGATCGTCATTACCGCCGATGGGGACGTTCTCTGCGATGGCGAAAGCATCCTCGTCGAACCGCTCGAATGTGATTGAGAGAGCGCGCTTGAAGTCGTCTTCCGATGCCGCGCATGCGTCCCAATCAACGCCTCCATCGTCCCGCCGGCCCGGAACGGGCAACCTTATACGGGCTGTGCCAGGAAGCCGGCTATCATGGCCACCGGCCATTTTAGTGGGCAACTTACAAAGTCGCCATGTTAATACCTCCAAAGAGGTACTACTTATTTGCGCAGTTTGAAGAAAGACCTACTTATTCAAGCCCCAAAGGACTAGACAGCTCGGGAAACCATACTAATATAAGACATTGTTGGATGACTGGCTGGGTTTGTGGGCGTCAACTGCCAAGCGTTGCTTCGTTTAGCGGCCGGTGTAGATTTCGCTTGTGACAACTGATAGTCACGCTGACAAATTTGTGCATTGCGCGCATATCAGTGGGGAGGGATCGATCGATCCTTCCCCTTTTACTTTCAGCTTCCTTTAAAAAATCATCAAGCCTACCCTCCGACAACCCGTCTCAAAGGGACATGCCGGGGGTGACCCGCCTCAAAGCGATGCACTACTCTCCGAGGTTTAGTTGGCGGGCTCATGCGGCCTAAAGAAAGCGCGTTAAAGCGTAAACACCGCCTTGCTCTCACTCTTTGTTTCGACGCGTTTTGCGATTCTTGCCGAGTCCGGCAAAACGCTTTAGGCGACCATTTCCCAAAATCACCGGGGCGTGACAGATCGCCTCACTGCAAGCCGACGCCCAGGCGGGAATTCCGAATCAGGCAGGCTGATACAGGGCATGGTCGCTAAAGGGCAAGATCATGACCGGTGCCTGCCTCGAGGAAACGAGCCAGTCTTCCAGCTCGCTCGGCTTCATCGGGCGGCCGAACAGATGCCCCTGCCCGATACGACAGCCAAGCCTTTCCAGCATGCTGCGCTGCTGCTCGGTCTCCACCCCTTCAGCGACCACAATGATATCAAGGCCACATCCGATCTCGTTCACCGCTATCACCACCGCGCGCGCTCCGCCATCCTCGCAGAGCCGGCTAACGAAGCTGCGATCGATCTTCAACTCGGTGAACGGCACTTGCGTCAACCGGCTCAGGTCGGAATAGCCAGTGCCAAAATCATCCATCGACAACCCCACCCCGAGCTCTCGGATGGCATCGATTGTCGCAAACGTCATGGGATCGTCGTCCAGCTTGACGCCCTCGGTGATTTCCACCGTCAAAGCATGGGCGGGAATGCCATACTCGTTCAGCAGACACGCAATGATGGCCGGCAACTCGCGATTGCAGAAGTGCGTGGGTGACAAGTTGACGGAAACCGCCGGAACGTTTCGCCCGGCCGCGCGCCACTCCGCCATCTGGCGGCAGGCTTCGCGCAGCCCCCAGATGCCAATCTCTTCGATAAGGCCCATCTGCTCTGCTACATGAATGGAGCGGCCGGTCGAGACATCGCCCAAAACCGGATGCGACCAACGCAACAGAGCCTCCACGGCGTGGAGGCTTCCGTCATAAAGGTTCACTTGCGGCTGGTAACACAGAGTCAGCCAGCCGTTGGCGAGTGCCTCCTTGAGAGCTTCGCCAACCACAGCGTGGTCGTTGGGGCGATCAATCATGTCATGCATGTGCAAGGTAACGCCATTTCCGATCCAACGATCGTCCTCTTTGGAGTGCGTTTTCCCGCCGAAATGTTTCCAAAAGTCCATCTCTGGTAATGGCTTTTGCGGAGGGCTGCTCGATCGGAGCAAGAAACGATAGGGCTTCAAAACAGATCACTCGTCATACGCACCAGCTCCGTTCGATTCCTGGCATTGACCCTCTTCATGATATTCCTGACGTGAATCTTGACCGTCGCTTCGCTCATTTTCAGCTTATGTGCGATGATCTTGTTCGGATCCCCCTTGCGGAGGATTTCAAGCACGTTCAACTGCCGCTCAGTAAGAAGATCTTCGGTCCGCCTGCGCACAATGGTTGCACCGTAGACCCCGCCACCATCCCGCATCATCAGGAATGTGCTTGCGGGGATGAACGTCCCGCCAACCTTCACCAGGTTGATTGCTCCGATGACAACCTCGAGATCAAGGCTCATGGGAACATAGCCCTTTATTCCCTGCTCCAGAGCTCCGAGCATCAGGGCCGGCTTCTCAACATCCGAGATGACAATGACCTGGGCGCTGGACACGGCGTGCTGAACAACCTGCCGCGCTTGCTGGATGATCGCCTCAGTTGCGGGCTGACCATTCGCACACAGAATCACGATCGATTTCGGATCGGGATTCGCAGCCTGCCGCCATGCATCGATATGCTCATAGGCAGCGATCTCAAACTCGGAGTCCTCTCGATCCAGGCAACGTGCCAAGCAGCTACGAAAAAAGGCATTCTCGGCAACCACGCTGACAGACAACTTCGACGAGAGATGCGGATTGGATGCAGCCCGGCTGTCCTCATTGGCCGCAGGAGGAACTTTTCCGGCGGCAAGGGGTTTCAACACCTGCCTCTTCAAGAGACCAAAGCCAGATTCTGCGGAGTTGAAGTCCATGATATTTCCACGCGAACACGATCCGAATGCCCGGAAAGATAGTCGACATCACTGCTTCGGTCGTTAGCACCGTGTCCTGAGACATGGCTTGCAGTACAAAATTCAAGCCTGCCTCTCTCTTCGTCAGACCAAACATGAGAGGGCCGTTTTTATCCTTCGCCGCGATGCTTCCATAACGGTAAGCCAAGATCACGTCGCGTTCGCCGGCCTCGCCCGACAAATAGGAATGGAATTTCGATTTGAACGACGGTTTTTAATCCTTTGTTAGCGGAACTTAACAGTGTGCCATCTGGCAATATCCAATATAGATGTTAGACTGACATTCGAAATACGCCGTCAGTGGCAAGCCATATGTCCTCTTTCGGAAATGATCCGGTCCTCCGGAAAGAATGCCAGCGGTAACCTCTATGCGACGCTGGGGACCAATCACGGCGCATGCGACGGCAAGACCTTTCGAGACGACGCTCAGAAGTCAAGGCGGCCATTTGACGGAGTAGTTCGGTGG
This sequence comes from Labrys miyagiensis, assembly GCF_030160835.1. Taxonomy (GTDB): domain Bacteria; phylum Pseudomonadota; class Alphaproteobacteria; order Rhizobiales; family Labraceae; genus Labrys; species Labrys miyagiensis. The sequence goes on from NZ_BSPC01000069.1 coordinate 109,182, forward strand.
AAGCAGATGCGGATGCGGGACAGCACTGCTCTGCCCGCAGGCCATCGTGCGGAGAGGAGAGTTCCGGTTCCAAGTGCAGAGACAGCGATAGCAACGCAAGCGATTGATAAGGTTGGACGACGAACTGATTTCCTGTATATGCGTATATGATGGAAGATTATCTCATTGGGGCTTGCATTTTGGAGACCGACGCTCAACGCAACGTAAGTTTGCCGAGTGAGAAACTTTCAAGAAGCCTGTCGCCCCAGAATTTATTTGATGGAAATCTACTTGAATGAAAGCCGACAATCACAAATCATGGCATTGACCAACAGTTATCGGGCTGACTCAATAGGGATTACGGCTAGCACTTTCCGCTATTTGTGTAGAGAGTGATATATTGGAAGTCGTGAATATGATGATGCTTTCCGCAGGACCGAAAGTTGACAGTTAAGGACCCACCCACTCCTCCGTTCAGGGAACGCCGCCGCTGGGCGCGGCAGCAGCGGCCACAGGCGGACAATGGCCAGCCCGTTCCGCGCGCGTTGAAGCCCCTGGTTTTTTCGACGGCGGATCTGCCCCCAAAGGATCAGTTCAGTGCGTGGGAAGCCTATGCGGCCTGCATCGCCGATGTGCGGTTGCCCGACAATGTTTCTCCGGACACCGGCTTTGTCGCCAGTCACACCGCCTGGAACCTGGGGGGCATGCTCGTCGTCCAGCAGCACATGCCCGCCCATCGCTATCAGCGTTCCGAGGCGAAACTGCGTTCCAGCCTGATCGATCACTGGTCCGTCGTTTTTCGGCGCACCGGCAAGTCGTGGACGGAAGTTGGCGGCGTGGTCGCCGAGGCGCAGCCTGAGAGCATAGAAATCCGCTCGCTCGGCCATCCATTCAGGGGCCGCATGCTCGATTCCGACTATGTCACTCTCTATCTGCCGCGAGACCTCTTCGCGGATTCCGTCGGCATTCTGGACGCCAACAACAATTTCGTGCTCTCCAAGAATCTTGCCGGCGTGATCTCCAATTACATCACCAGCATCGAGGCCCGCCTGAACGAATTCACACAGGAGGATTTGCCGGGCGTGGTGAAGGCGACCCGCGATCTCCTCATTGCCTGCGTTTCCTCTTCCGAGGACCGCGCTCCGGTGACGGCGCAACAGATGACGATCGCGCCCATGGAGCGCGCCCGCCGGTTCATTCGGAGCAATCTCAAGTCGAACACGATGACGCCGGATGTCCTGTGCAAGGAGCTCGGCATCTCCCGGACCCATCTCTATCAGCTGTTCGAGCCGAGTGGCGGCGTCGTGCATTATATCCAGAAGCAGCGCCTTCTCGCCGGCCACGTCGCCCTCAGCGATCCCGGCGACAGGAGGCAGATTTCGGTGATCGCCGACTCCCTGGGCTTCAGTTCATCGGCCGATTTCAGCCGCGCCTTCAGCCGGGAGTTCGGCTACAGCCCCCGCGAAGCCAGAAACCTGGTCGCTCCGGCCAACAACACGCGCACGACCGGCTCAACGACGCCGTCCGAGACCCGCTCCTTCGAAGGCTGGCTCAAGAGCCTGGGAAGCTGATCGTCGGCATGATCCTGAAGGACGCGGCCCGGGCCGGCCAAGGCTCGGGCTCCGTCAGGCCCGGTCCCGCTTGCCCGCCGGTATAAGCAATGTATCGAATTCCGCTGCCGGAACGGGCTTGCTGAAGTAGAAACCTTGAAACTCCTGGCAGCCCTTCTCACGCAGCCAGTTCAGCTGCTCGAAGGTCTCGACCCCTTCCGCGACGATCTTCATTCCCATCAATTTGCTCAAGGAGATGATCATCTCGGTGATGGCCTGGTTGCTTCTCATGTTCTCGATGAACGAGCGATCGATCTTGAGCGAATCGACCGGGAAGTTTTGAAGCGAAGCGAGATTCGAATAGCCCGTGCCGAAATCGTCGATGGACAGCCGCACGCCAAGCTTGGTCAGCTCGGAAACAACCCGCGCGACGGTGTGATCCTTCTCCATGATCATGGACTCGGTGATTTCGAGTTCCAGTTCGTTCGGCCTGCACCCGGTCCGCGCGATCGCCTTCGCGACCTTCGAGACGATGTCCTCGTTCTTGAATTGCCGAGGCGACAGGTTGATCGATACGACCAGCGGAAAGCCCATGTTGCGCCAATGGACCTGCTGGTCGACCGCAATACCGAGCACCCAATCCCCCACCTGCTCGATTAGCCCAGTCTCCTCGCATAGCGGGATGAACTCGGAGGGCTCGATCACCCCGCGAGTCGGATGGTTCCAGCGAATAAGCGCCTCCGCCCCGACGATGCGCAGATCCTCGGCGGCGACGCGCGGCTGGTAGAAGATCTCGAATTCCCCGTCGCGCAAGGCTCTCTGGATGTCGGTTTCCAGCTCCATCCTCTTCTGGACCTGCTCCTGGAGGTTCATCGAGAAATAGCGGAAGCAGTTACGCCCATCCTCCTTGGCCTTGTACATTGCAAGATCGGCGCTCTTCATCAGCGTATCGATATCGTCGCCACTCTCGGGAAAGAAGCTGATGCCGATACTGGGCGTGACGACGAGGGCGCGGCCGGCGATTCGAAGCGGCTCCCCCAGCGCTTCGACGATGCCCGATGCCACCGCCGCAAACCGGCTGGCACTGCCGCTCTGGTTCATCAGGATCAGGAACTCGTCGCCACCGAGCCGGGCAACCAGGCCCTTTCTTCCCACGACAGTCTTGAGCCGTTGGGCGACTTCGATGAGCACTTCGTCGCCCACGAAATGGCCTAGGGAGTCGTTGATGGTCTTGAAACGGTCGAGGTCGACGAAGAGGATGGCCACCTGTTCCCCGGCCGCCCGCGCGGCTTCGAGGCGTGCCGAATAGTCGCGCAGCACGGCGGTGCGGTTCGGCAGCCCGGTCAGAACGTCGTGATAGGCGAGGAACTTCGCCTTTTCTTCGGTATCCTTCAGGTCGGTAATATCGACTTCGCTGGTCAGGAATGCAGGCGAACCCGTCACGGCGTCGCGGCATTCTCTCGCCGTTATCTCATGCCAGCGGATGCCTCGGGTCGTCCGGACACGGATGACCGTCCGCGCCTCTCCCTTGCGCACCAGGGTCCGGCGCAGTTGCCGGAAGTCCTCGGGATCGACGAAGCGCGAGGCCAGGGAGGTATCCGCGGCCTCCCAGGTGCTGCGCGCGGCGGGGTTCTGGTAGAGCAGCGCCCCGCCGTCGTCATAGAGAGAGATCATCATCTGCGTATGAAGCAGGGCTTCGGCGCTGCGCAGGGTCTCGGGCGTTTCCGTGACCACGGCCAGCCCCTCGCAGAACATCGCCATGCGTCCATCGGGGAGCCGGATACCCGTATACTTGACCCGCAATGTCGTCGGCTTGCCACCCGGATAGATCGTCCACAATTCCGAGAATGTCGCGTTGCTGCGTTCGAAGTCTTCCTGATATTGCCGCAGGCGTCTGGAAACCGAAGCGGACATGTCCGACTTCATGTCCCGCATCGTGAGTTCATTCAGGTCGGTCGAGCGCCATACCTCCAGCGCCACGGTATTGGCCCAGTAGATCCGGCTGCTGTCGATGTCGAAGATCCAGGTCGGCGTCCTCAACCGATCCAGAAGAGCCAGTTGGTGGTCGAGATCGGACGTCAACTCAAGCAAGGGCAGTTCGAAACTCTCTCTGCTCGTCTCTGAAACAACCCTATGAGGCATGCGCTTGAATTCCGTCATCAGCCAATAGGATGGAGGCATGGTCATTCATGTCCGACAGGGATACGAATCCCGAAGTTTCTGTGACCCGCTGCATCCATCGTTGCACGGCAGGATACTGCCCCAAATCGATCTCGGCGCCCGCTGCAACATGCGTGTACCCGAATACACCTATATCAGCGACGGAATATCCGCTGTCGGTAATAAAATCCCGACCCCTCAAATATCCGTCGAGGATTCCCAGGCCTTGACAGGCGCGGGCCTGCCAACGCGCGATCTCCTCCGCGCGCTCGGCACGGCGGTGAGGGACAATTGAAATAAAGAATCGAGCCGGTGAAATAAAGGGTTCGAGGTTGCCCTGCTCGAAGAACAACCATTGCAGGGCCTGCGCCCGATCATAACACGTTCCGGGCGCAAGGCGTGTCTCCTCGGCGAGATACCAGGCGATCGCATTCGACTCGCCCAGCCGGCGGCCATCGGACGTCACCATGTAGGGAACCGTCCCTGCAGGATTGATCGCCAGATATTTCTCTCGTCTCGTCTCGCCGTTGATGACATCGACGAACACAAGACGAAAAGGAATGTCAAGTTGCTTCATCGTCAGAAAGGGCTTCAGGCTGTTTCCAGATCCGCGGGTGGCATAAAGTGTATTCATCACACTACACTCTTGTTGAGCCTTGTTGGCGAGCCGTTGAGTTGACGTTAGGGCAGGAAAACTTGCCGTGGAAACTCGAATACTAAAGAGAACTCTGCCCCCATTAAAGGTAAAATATACCCATCGGAGCGATTACGGGATGCCCTGTGACGAGCGGCCGGCCCAGAACGGGCCGCGCCGGATCGCCTCGGGCAATGCAACAGGCTCAATAGGGCATGCCGAGAGGCGAACCGTCGCCGGGCCTCCTCTCGCCGGTCGTCGCCGGGAGCGTCAAGGCGACCCATAACACTGGTCGCCCTTCGAGAGCCGGAGCCTCAGGCGGTCTGCATGCTTGAAGCTGCGACATCCTGCTGCAGATCGTGCCGACCGAGATAGTCGACGGCGAGCTGCCGGAAGACGTGATCCACAATGGGCGACGACAAGGAGCCGTCCTGTCGGGCCGGCAGCAGGTGCCGCTGGGCCCAGGCCGGAGCAGTGAAGGCCGAAACGAAGGTCTCGATCGGCACGCCGTGCTGCAGCCCGAGCGAAACCGCCACGGCGACATCATTCGCCATCTGGTTCCGGCTGCCATCCGCCTGCACCGCATCGATCGACACCTGGGATGGCTGGCCGTCCTCGTTGTTCTTGGTGCGCAGGGAGACGCGATGGCCTGCAATGACCGCGGTGTGATGGACGCCACTCTCTGCCGCCTCGCCCGCATGAGCGCGGTAGTTCGCCTGGCTCATCCGGTTCGCGACCGTTTCCGCAACGACACGGATCCGGGTTGCCGGTGTCTGCTCGACGAATTCCTCCACCGCCTCGTCGTCCGTTTCATCCGCGATGAGCTGCGAATTGAGCGGCTGCGACAGCTTGGAACCATCGCGATAGAGGGCGTTGGCCTTGAGAGCGAGACGCCAGGACAGCTGATAGGCCGCCTTGCAATCCTCGACCGTGGCGTCGTTGGGCATGTTGACGGTCTTGGAAATCGCACCGGAAATGAAGGGCTGGGCAGCCGCCATCATGCGGATATGGCTCTCGACCGAAAGGTAACGCTTGCCATGGCGTCCGCAGGGATTGGCGCAGTCGAACACGGCCAGGTGCTCGTCCTTCAGATGAGGCGCCCCTTCCAGCATCATCGAGCCGCAGACATAGGTGTTCGCGCGCTCGATGGCGTCCTGGCTGTATCCCAGGAAGGTCAGAAGATCGAATTTCGGATCGTCAAGCCGTTCTGCGGGAACCTCCAGCTCATCGGTCAGGAAATCCTCGCCCAGTGTCCACTTGTTGAACACGAACTTGATGTCGAAGGCCGCCTTGAGGGACCTCTCGACCAGAGCCAGCTTCTCGTCCGTAAAGCCGTGAGCCCTGAGCGACTCGGGATTGATGCGCGGCGCTCCTTCGAGCGTGCCGTAGCCGATGGCGTAGGATTCGATTTCCGAGATCTCAGCTTCGCCATAGCCGAGCGTGCGGAGCGCCTCCGGCACGGCGCGGTTGATGATCTTGAAGTAGCCGCCGCCGGCCAGCTTCTTGAACTTCACCAGTGAGAAATCAGGCTCGATACCGGTGGTATCGCAATCCATCACCAGACCGATCGTTCCGGTGGGAGCGATGCAGCTGGCCTGCGAATTGCGGTAGCCATGCTTCTCCCCGAGATCGAGCGCCCGATCCCAGGCTTGGCGCGCATGGACAGCAAGTCCGGTGCCCAACGGCCCGAGCGTGTCGAGGGTTATCCCGTCCAGGGGCACGGGATTGGTCGACAGACCCTCATAGCCCTGGCTCTCGCCATAGGCGGCGCGCCGGTGATTGCGCATGACCCGGAGCATGGTGTCGCGATTGGGTTCATAGCCGCCGAACGGACCAACCTCTCCGGCGATCTCGGCCGAAGTGGCATAAGCGACACCGGTCATGATAGCCGAGAGAGCGCCGCAGATGGCACGGCCGGCATCCGAATCATAAGGGATTCCGGATGTCATCAGGAGGCCGCCGATATTGGCGAAGCCGAGCCCGAGCGGACGATACTCATGGGTGCGCCGGGCAATCGCCCGGGACGGGTACTGCGCCATGGCCACCGAGATCTCCAGGGCCAGCGTGCCGATCCGGCAGGTGTGCTCGAAGGCTTCGACGTCAAACCGGCCATTCTTGGCCCGGAACTGCAGCAGGTTCACGGAGGCAAGGGTCGCGCCCGTATTGTCGAGGAAGAGGAACTCGGAGCAGGAGTTCGAAGCCCGGATCTCACCGCCCGCCGGGCTGGTGTGCCAGTCGGCGATGGTGGTCTGGTAGTGGATGCCAGGATCGGCGGAGGCCCAGGCGGCATGGCCGATCTTCTCCCACAGCTCCCGAGCGCGCACGGTCTTCATGGTTTGGCCATCCCTGCGGGCCTTCAGATCCCACAGGGCATCGCGTTCCACGGCCTCGAGGAAGGCGTCAGGCACGCGAACCGTATTATTCGAGTTCTGGCCGGCAACCGTGAGGTAGGCCTCCGAATCCCAATCGGAGTCGAAGACCGGGAATTCCATCGACAGATAACCCTGCCGCGCGAACTCGATGGCCCGGCGGATGTAGTTTTCAGGAATCTGGGCCTTGCGTGCCGCCCGCATCTCCCGGCGCAAGGCCTGGTTCGCGTGCGGATCGAAGGCATCGGAACCATCGAAATGGATGCAGGCCCGCATGATCGCGTTGAGGTGCATCGCGCAGAGCTTGGAGCCCGTCACGAGCGAAGCGACCTTCTGCTCCTCCCTCACCTTCCATTCGACGAATTCCTCGACGTCGGGGTGATCCATATCGACGATCACCATTTTGGAGGCCTTTCTTGTCGAGCCTCCCGCAGTGACGAGGCCGGCCGCCCGGTCCCCGGCGCGCAACACGGCGATCAGCCCGCAGGCCTTGCCGCCGCCGGACAAGGATTCCTGGGCGCCGCGAATGTTGGAGAAGTTGGCACCCGTGCCCGACCCATACTTGGCGATGCGCGCCTCATCGGCGATGTGCGACAATACGCCGCCCTCGTTCACGAGGTCGTCGACGACTTCCTGGATGAAGCAGGAATGGGTCTGGGGTCGCTCATAGGCATTCCGGGATACCCGAATCTCGCCATTCCGCTCGGCGTAGAAATGCCCCTGGCTTGGTCCTTCAATGCCATAGGCCCAGTGCAGGCCGGTGTTGAACCATTGGGGTGAATTGGGCGCAATTTTTTGCGTCGCAAGCATAAAGCGCAGCTCATTGAAGAAATGGCTCGCGTCATTCTCCGTCTGGAAGTATCCGTACTTCCATCCCCAATAAGTGGTAGCTCCCGCAATTCGATCGAAAACTTTGCGCAAATCGGCCTCGCATCCGTAGCGATCGGCTGCCGGCAAGCGGGACAATGCCTCGAGATCGGGAACCGAGCGCCAGAGCCAGGAAGGTACTCCCTCTTCGGGAACCTGCTTGAGGCACGTCGCAACATCAGTCTTTCTGAAGTATTTCTTTGCGGCGACATCGACGGCAATTTGGCTCCATCCTTCCGGTGCGATCATCTCTGAATGACCGAAGGCGACAGATCCATCCGAATTCCGAATTTCACTTGCTGTCTTCCTAAAGGAAAGCAGTGCGTACGGATCCGCGACGCTAGAAGTATACACAGCACGAACTTTCATAACAACCTCGCCAGCAATCAGTATCAATTAGGCGATCTATTCACGCTTTCCGCGCTGTGAAGATTTGTCGCCTCGTGGCCATCCTAGCATCAAATTTCCCCGACCCAATGCCATAGAATGCAAATGTCATTATTTAGCCTAGGGCTGCCTCGAATATGTGCAGTTCAAGTTCCCTGACAAGCAGCGATCTATTGGCGTCATATCAACTCCCAGGCATCAGCTCGCGCACGGAGACCGGACGCGATGATGCCTCTTCATAAGCGACACGCACAACCATTTTACGCCGGTAATTGTCGTTCTTCGAATATTGTTATTTTTTGCTTTCAACCCGCCAGCCTCTCCGAGGCGGCGCGAATCCCCTCCCTCTTGTGGCGATTCTGCCATTTATAGGCCCGGATTCCGCTGCCAGACGATAGATGCGGGCTAGGGACCTCAACCTTTGGTAGTAGGAAAAAATCCGCGGTCGTGTGCAATTCTGGACGCTCAGCCATGTCTTAGGATTCCGAGCTAACGACCAAATTAGGTACGCCGGCTATGTCCGTCCAGTTGGTTCTCGCGATCTGTCTGGATTGAATATGAACATCCCTTTTGCAGAGCTTTCTTATACTTCTCGCTCCGGTCAGGTTTTGGATTCCCATCTGGAAAACATTAGCCGCGAAAATACTTTGGATTACTCGCCGGCTCTTTCCGGATACCCAGAAACTCTCAAGTCAGAGATTTGTGTAATCTCCGAGACTATGCTCTTCAGAACCTGCCTTGCGCGCTGTTTAACAGCGGCAATGACGGAATTTACAGTCAGTTCTTTCGCAAATATCGAGGAATGGTCGCAAAATACCAATCAAGCGCCGACGAAGATCATGCTTCTGTGTGCGAACGGCCAGAAGGAAACCGAAGAATTCATCAATGAGGGGCTGGATGCCATTCTCCAGTTTGACGCTCGCGCACGGCCCGTCCTCATTTCCGACGTCGACCAGCCCAGCCAGATGATTGCGGCCCTGAACAAGGGCGCGAAGGGCTATGTGCCGATCAGCCTGGATCTGGAAATCGCGACCGGCGCGATCAAGCTGGTGGCGGTGGGAGGCACCTTCATTCCGGCCAGCGGCCTTCTGTCGGCAAGGCCCGCCAGTCAGCCGCGACCAGAGGTGCGGCTGAGCAGCGACCTGCTCACGGATCGGCAGGTCGCCGTCCTGGAACACCTGCGGAGAGGAGACCAGAACAAGATCATCGCTCACAAGATGAACATGAGCGAGGCGACCGTAAAAATCCATGTTCGCAATATGATGAAAAAATTGAAGGCGAAAAACAGGACGGAATTGGTCTGCCTGACAAACAGATTGCTTGGGCTGTAAGGCCGCCCCTCGCAGCAGTACGTTCTGCCGCGACCCTCTTGCCTGCCATTTCGAATACCGCGAAGAGATGACGGCACTCCCTGTGCCTTTTCAAACCATGGCCGGCGCATAGGCCTGCACCGCCGGCGGCCGGTAGCATGCCCGGGCTTCAGGTTCCCATCGCTGCATCATTCGCCGTCATCGACTTCGAGGCGGCGGCGCAATCGTCCCAGCAGCAGCGTTGCCTGACGCATGTCCCCCATGTCGATCGACTCGGCGAGCGCCTGCGCCCAGGGCTGCTGCAAGTGGGATGCAGCCGCATAGGCCGCGCTCCCTTTCTGCGTGAGCACGACCAACCGGGCGCGGCGATGATTGGGATTGTCGCGGAAGGCGACGATGCCCTCCCCCGCCAGCTCGTTGATGATACGCTGTACGCCCTGGCGGTTCAGCCCCATGGAACGGGCGAGGTGCGCCACGGGCTCGGGAATCGGCGCCAGGGCGATCGCGCCCAGCACCTGCCAGCGCGCGCTGGTAAGGCCGAGGTCAGCCACCAGCCTGTCACCTGCCGCAAGCAGGCGCCCATTCAGCCGGAAGATCTCGAGGATAAGGGCAGTGATCGCCTCGACGGATTGAGTCGCTTGCTCCTGCTTCATTGACAATGAATAACCAAATTGACAATATATTGTCAATTGTGGAGACAAAAATGATCACGGGACAGATTGCGCTCACCCTTGCGGCGGCCTTCGCGGGCGCTGCCTTCTATATCAATGCGGCCGAGCAGCCCGCCCGGCTCCAGCTCGGCGACGAGGCTCTGCTTGCGCAATGGAAGCCGAGCTACGCTCGCGGCTTCGCCATGCAGGCCAGCCTCGCCGTGATCGCGGGCATTTTCGGCCTCGTCGCGGCCTGGCAGAGCGGCGACTGGCGCTGGCTTCTCGGCGCGGCGCTGATCCTCGCCAACTGGCCCTACACGCTGCTCGGCATCATGCCGACCAACAAGAGGCTGGAAGGGACGGCAGCCGGGGATGCCGGCCCCACCTCGCGCGCCCTCATCGAGCACTGGGGCAGGCTGCATGCCGGCCGCACGGGGTTGGGGATCGCCGCGACACTGGCCTATCTGTGGGCGGCACAGTGAGGCGGAGCCCCCTCATCCGCACTCCAGTTCCCGTCTGAGCCAGGCACCAAAGGCCCTCACTTTTGCCGGCGGGCGTCCCCTTGCCGAAGAGACCAGCCAATAGGAAAGTCCAGTCGGCACAGGCGCGGGGAAAGGCGAAACCAGCCTGCCGTCGCGCAGCGCATCCTGGGCCAGGGTCTGCCAGCCGATCATCAGGCCCTGCCCGGCGATGGCCGCATCGAGGCAGAGCGCTGCATCCGAAAAGGTCGGTCCGGTGCCGAGCGGCAGGCCGGCCCGACCCTGGGCCGCAAGCCAGATTTCCCAGTTCTGTGGCGAGCCGTAATCCTGAATGACCGGGACATGGGAAAGGTCGTCGACCCCGTGGATGGCACCCGCCAGCGCCGGCGAGCAAACCGGGAAGAGCGCCTGGTCGAGCAGATAGTCTGCCTGCACATTCGGCCAGGGGCCGGCGCCGACACGCACCCCGACATCCACATCCGAAGCGGTGAAATCCACCAGCCCCACCGAGGCATCGATACGCAGTTGCAGGTCGGGATGAGCTTCGTGGAAACGGTGCAGGCGCGGCACCAGCCATTTCGAGGCAAAAACCGGTGCAACCGTCACCGTCAGCACGTGCTCCCCGCGGGCCTCCGCGACCGCCAGCGCCTGCGCGATCTCGCTAAACCCGCGCGAAAGTCCTGCCAGGAGTTGCTGGCCCAGCATGGTCGGCTCCAGCCCCCGGTGCGTGCGACTGAAGATCGGCCGTCCCAGGCGCTGCTCGGCCTTGAGCACCTGCTGGCTGACCGCGCCCACCGTCACGCCGAGTTCCTCCGCCGCCCGGGCCATGGAGCCGAGCCGCCCGGCCGCCTCGACCGCCCGCAGGGCGCTCAACTGATATCGCAGAAGGCTATCCATATAGTTTTACTAAAGGATGGCCGCGCAAAACTCCATTTCTTTCGAGGCTCTGCGAGAGGAAGGTCCGCTCATGAAAGAAAGGAGAGGATCATGCAGGCATCGAGGATCTTGCAGATCGTGCGCAACCGCTGGTCCAGCGTGACCGCCTGCCGCGATGAGGCACCGGAGCCGCTCGACCATCCCAGCCTGAGGGACATGAGCCCACAGGAACTGGCGGATCTGCCGCTGGAGCGCTGGGAGCTGGCGGATCTGCCGCTGGAGCGCTGGGAGCTTGCGCAGCCCCGCCCGCCCCTGGAAGCGGCGGCCTGCGAAAAGGGGCGCCAGGCGGCCTCCCTTTTTAAACACGACGGTTCAAGGCGGATCGTCTGACACTTTCTTGAGTGTCGTAGGGACGTCCACGCTTCTCGCGCTCACATGCCGCAATACGCTTACTTCAGCTAAGCTATATTCAGCTTAACCATCGGCGCGTTCATCAACCAAGTCGTCTTGGCTTGGTTTGCAGCTCGAATCCGCCGTGCACAAGCAGGGCTATGCCGTAGAGCGGCTCTGAGGGTTGACCAGCCTCTCATGCATGAAGTCCACGAACACCCGAACCTTGGGCGAGAGCTGGCGGTTCGAGGGCCAGAGCAGATGGAACAGTCCGGCGCCGTTCACATGGTCGGGCAGTACGAGTTCCAGCGCGCCGCTTTGCAGAAGATCGCGCACGATGAAGTCGGGCATGCAGCCGATGCCGATGCCGGCCAGCGTGGCGCCACGCAGCGCCTCCATATTGTTGCAGGTGAATACGGTGCGCAGACGTGGCTCCGCCTCGCCGGATCCGAGCACCAGCGGCCAGTCGAGCATCTTGCCGCTGTTGGGCAGGCGGAACTGGATGGCGCAGTGGCCGTCGAGATCCCGAATCCGCTTCGGCACGCCGCGCCTGGCAAAATAGGACGGCGCCGCGCAGAGGAGATGCTCGTAGCGGCAGAAGACGCGCGACATCAGCCGTGAATCAGGCAGGTCGCCGCTGCGAATGGCGACATCAACCCCTTCCTCGATCAGGTCCACCAGCCGGTCGTTGAAGTCGAGGTCGAGCTCGATCTCGGGATAGAGCAGCGTGAATTCAGGCAGCATCGGCATGAGCAGATGATAGGTGACGATCGGCGTCGAGACCCTGAGCTTGCCGCGTGGCGCCTCGCGCGCACCGGCGACGATAGCCCAGGCATCGTCGAGATCGTCGAGAATGCGGCGGCAGCGCTCATGGAAGAGCCGCCCCTCCTCGGTCAGCCTGATGCTGCGGGTCGAGCGCTGGAACAGGCGGACGCCGAGTTCATGCTCGAGCCGCACCACCGACTTGCCGACGGCTGAAGCCGAGAGGCCGAGCACGCGTCCCGCCGCAGCGAAGCTGCCGAGATCTGCCGTGCGCACGAAGGCCTGCAGCGTGCCGTGCCTGTCCATCTGCCATGCCTCGTGACGATGAGAGACCCCACCCTCTATAGCGGAGCGCCGGCACGCAGCAATGGCGCGGATGTTCGGATTGCGGAATTTCTTTCCGAGATCATCGGAAACCATGCCTGATTTTCGAGAGCATGCGGCCTGTCTAGATTGCTCGCAACGCCTGGCGCTGCAGCGCAGCATTCCGGCCAGGCCGGCGTCGCCGGGGCAATTCCTCTCTTCCGAGCACTCATCATGACCGATACGACCAGAGCAGGGAGCGCGGCCAGCAAGGCGCTCGTCCTTCTCGCCGTCTGCCTCGCCGCGGTGGCCATGCCGCTGACCTTCACCGGCCCGGCCGTGGCACTCACCGCCATCGCCCGAAGCCTCGGCGGCAACCCCGTGGCCCTCAACTGGGTAACCAACGCCTTCATGCTCACCTTCGGCAGCACCCTGATGGGGGCAGGCGCCCTTTCCGACAGCTATGGCCGCAAGCGCGTGTTCCTCACCGGCGTCGCGGCCTTCGCCCTGACCTCGCTCGCCCTGGTCGGGGCCCGTTCCATCCTGATGTTCGACCTGTTGCGCGCTGCGCAAGGCCTTGCGGCAGCGGCCGCCTTTGCCGGCGGCATGGCAGCGCTGGCGCAGGACTTCGACGGTCCCGCCCGCATCCGCGCCTTCAGCATCGTCGGCGCCAGCTTCGGCACCGGGCTTTCCTTCGGGCCGATCGCCTCGGGCCTGATGAGCGAGACCTTCGGCTGGCCGAGCATCTTCCTGCTCACAGTCGCCCTTACCGCCCTCGCCTTCGCCATCGGCCTGCTGACGATACGGGAATCGCGCGACCCTGAAGCCGTGGGGCTCGATTGGCCCGGCGCCATCAGCTTCACGCTGGCGCTGACGCTCTTCACCTATGGCGTGCTGCAGGCGCCGGAAAGCGGCTGGAACGACCCGCTGGTCATCAGCCTTCTCGCGAGCTCAACGGCCCTCCTTGCCTTGTTCGGCGTGATCGAGACGCGGGTGAAGCGGCCCATGCTCGATCTCTCGCTGTTTCGCTATGGCCGCTTCGTCGGCGTCCAGTTGCTGGCGGCTGCGCCCGCCTATGCCTTCGTGGTGCTGCTGATCCTGCTGCCGATCCGTTTCGTCGGCATCGAGGGCGTCAGCGAGATCGGGGCCGGCCGCCTGATGATGGCCCTCTCCGCCCCGCTTCTGGTGCTGCCGCTCGTCGCTGGCTGGCTGACGCGCTGGTTTTCCTCCGCGGTGATCTGCGGCACGGGCCTCCTGATCTCGGCCGTGGGCCTGTTCTGGCTAAGCTTCGTGCCGGCGGGCGGCAACCCCCTCGCACTGCTGCCGCCCATGGTGCTTATCGGCATCGGCATCAGCCTGCCCTGGGGCCTGATGGACGGGCTCGCCGTCTCGGTGGTGCCCAGCGAGCGCGCCGGCATGGCGACGGGCATCTTCTCGACGGTCCGCGTGGCCGGTGAGGGCGTGGCGCTCGCCGTCGTCAGCGCGGTGCTCTCGGCCCTCACCGCCTCGGACCTTGCGGGCGCTCACCCTCGCGAAGGCGCACAGAAGCTGGTGACCGGCGATGTGGCAGGCGCCGCCTCGCTGCTGCCCGACATGACGCGGGCCGCGCTGGTGCAGGCCTATGGCAATGGCTTTTCGACCCTGCTGATGCTGCTGGCAGGCATCACGGTGGTAACGGCGCTGGTGGTGTTCACCTTCCTGGGCGAGGGGCGCGTGGAGAAAGAGGTAGCTGCATGTGTCGAGGAGGGCGCGTAGGCTGGGAGCGCGGACTTCCAGTCCGCTCTTGAACTGAATCGGCGCGTAACAAAGGCGATCGATGGACGAAGATCGCGCCCCTGACTGAGCATGCTCTTCGGCAAGGCTTCGCCCCGCTCTCAAACGTCGCGGTTCAAGAGCGGACGGGGACGTCCGCGCTCCCAGTTAGATCGGCCTCGACCGATCGGCCTCCAGCCATTTGTCGAAGAAATAGGCGATTTGCCTGTGCCACCAGGGCCAGTCGTGGCTGACGTCCTGGCCCCAGAAATCGACCCAGGCGGGAACAGCCTTGTCGCGCAACACCGCTTCCAGGCGATGCAGATCCTGGGCCATCGGCTCTTCCCAGGCGCCCTGGCCGCAGCAGAAGAACAGGCGGCGGGAGCGGATGAGATCAAGCGTCCCGCCATCGGGCAGGCCGGGCAGATAGTCCACCGGCGAGTTGAAATAGATCTGCCCGTCCAGCGCAGGACCGAAGAAATGGCGCGTGGAATAGACGCCGCTCAGCGCCACCACGCCGGCCACCCAGTCAGGGAAGCGGCACAGGAAATTGCTGGCGTGGAAGGCGCCCATCGAACAGCCGGAAAGGATGGGCTTGCGCCCGCCCACATGCAGGATCTCCGGCAGCAATTCCTCGCGCACATAGCGGAAATAGGCTTCGTGCCGGCCGATGCGGCCCTGCAGGTCGTGGCTCTTGGAGAAGAAGCTCTCGCCATCGATGCCGTCGACCGTCCACACCCTGAGTTCACCCGCCTCGATCCGGTCGGCCAGCGCGCCGATGCCGCCGGAATCCTCATATTGGTAGAAGCGGCCATTCGAGGTTGGGAAGATCAGCACCGGACGGCCGGCATGGCCATAGGTCTTGAATTCCATCTCCCGCCCGAGGTGGTGACTGAACCTTTTGTGATACTCGATCTGCAACGCCTACTCCGTAGCCTGGATGAAGCGCACGATCGCTTTCACCTCATCGAAATCTTCCGAGCGGAACTGATAGGCGAAATTGCCCATCGCCCGGCTGAACACATCCTCGATCGGCGCGAAATGCACGATCCTGTCGCCGTGAGCCTCGAGGACCGCCCGATGGTCATTGATATAACGGATATGCTTCTTGCGGCTGGCGTAGCCGACGAAATAGCGCCCTTTGAACGGCCCACCGTTCTTGTTGTGCACCACCATCTCGGCCCACTCGCGATAGACATCCATGTCATAGGCGTAGTTGACGGCATCCGTCATCCAGGCGCCGGGCGGGCGCATGTTGATCTCCAGCGCCACGATGCGCTGGCCGGCCCGGGTCTGGAAGAATTCGATATGGAAGAATTTCTCGCGAATATCGAAGGCGGCGATGGCCGCCCGCCCGGCCTTCTCCACCTCGGGATCGATAGAGGGCAGGCAGTAGTAATTGAGGTGGGAGTCGGCATTCACCACCCCCATGATGCTCTGCTCGAAGCGGTGGCTGGCGGCAAAGACGATGCGCCCGTCACGGTCGACCAGCCCGTCATAGGTGAGGATGATGCCATCGATGAACTGTTCGCAGACATAGCTGACACCGGACAGCTTCGCCTTTTCGAAGGCGTCGAGATCCTCGGCTGAGGCGATCTTCACCGTGTTGCTGGCGCCCGAGCCCTGGTCCGGCTTGATCACGACCGAGTAGCCGACACGGGTGACGAAGGCTTCCACGCCGGCGCGGTCGACATATTTTTCCTGCCGGATGGTCTCGATGCCCGCTCTATCGAAGAAGTCGCGCATCTTCGACTTGTGCTTCAGGTTTTCGACGAAATCGCGCCGGATGCCGGGAATGTTGAAATCGGTGCGGATGCCGGCATCCTGCTCGAGCCAATGCTCGTTGAGGGATTCGAAACGGTCGATCCGGCCCCAGCGATGGATGAAATGGCCCATGGCGCGCAGCACCTGGTCCTCGTTCTCCATGTCGGCGATGCGGTAATATTCGTTGAGCGCGCCCTTGAGCTTGGGCGAGAGCTGCTCATAAGGCGCATCGCCGATGCCCAGCACCGTGGCGCCGGCCTGCCGCAGGCGATCGCAGAATTCCGCGCCATTGACGGGAAAATGCGGAGAAAAGAACACGAACTTCAAGGAGGGAAGCTCCTGGCGGGAAGACTCGCTCCCCGCTTACAGCATGATTGCCCCCAATTGAAGCTCTCCCACCCGACGAATCAGGCCTCGATCAACGGATGAGGCTCGAACTGCCTGCCGGCGGCTTCTCCAACCTGATAGGAAGGCGGATGCACGGCGCGGCGGCTGCGGCTTGTCTTGGTCGTAAAATTCAGGCCGAGCTTGTCGATCTCCTCATCGACCACCGAGTGTTTGAGCATAACGAGATCGCGGCCGCTGGATTTCACAGCCTTAGCCTGCCTGGCCTCGCGGATTGCCTGCAACTTGCCCGAGATGCCGCTTGCCAAGCCGACCTGGAAAGAGTTCAGGGCCGTGCGGCGCTGGCCGCCGTACAGGCCGAGATAGATTTCACCATGGCGGAACCTCTCGCTCTCGGCCTCGAAGGTCGCCTCGATCAATTCGTGCAAAAAGCGGGCCGCTTCGACATCGACCTTCAGGCCGAAATAGATATAGTGCCGGGAACCATCCTGCCCCTGTTGCACCCAGACCCGGCAGTCGCAGAAGGCCGCGATCGGCGGAACGCAATCGTCGATGGAGGCCCGCCTGCTGCGTCCCGTCTCCATTGTCACGCCGATAGCTTCGGATCTGCGCACCGAAACCTCGTCGAGCGACAGATCGTAGCGGGCGAGGAGTTCGGCGACCTTGGCGGCAGCGGCCATGGCCTCCTCTTCGCTGCAGCCCTGAGCGACCGTCTTGCCCCGCAAGCCGATGATGCGCTGGATGGCGCGATCAAGTTCGCTCTTGTCGGCCGTCCCGCTCTCTTTCACGCCCGGCGCATCCGCGAAGGCAAGCCGCGCCCGCAACCGCTTGAACAAGGCGCCGGCTCCCGGTTGCATCTGTCCATGTTCGATATAAGCGGCGATCTCGGCGCCGGCCTGGTCCAGAACCTCGGAATGACCTGCCACGCCGGCTTGGGCACGGCGGGCAATCGTCTCCATCCAGATTGCGGCGATACGCGCATAGGCATCGGCCAGTCCCTCCGGCGCCCCGAATTCAGCCTGGCCGAAGCAGCCGCAGGCATCCACCAAATTGGCGAGCGACGCCGCCTGCCTGATTTCAGCGATGAGTTCGACGTCATCGGCCGCATCTTCCAGGGCGATCCACTCAAGAGCGAGTCTTTCCGCCTCGCGTAAATTCGACAGGCGCTCGGCGATTGCGGCGAAAGCGTCATTCTCAAGAGGCATTGTCAGAAAACCGTGCCGCGCCATCTCACGATAAAGGGCGGCGGCGCAACGATAGCCGTTGCCAAGCGGCCGGCCCGGCTTGATGAAAGCCCTTGCGTTGGCCAACAGGGCCTCATCCATCAGGAAAAGCGGTGAGATGAGGACGTGACGTCCGCTCTCCAACGGGCAGAGCCGCATGGCTGTGAAGAAACCCGCCGCTTCGGCCGCGATCTTGCTGTTGAGGATGATCAGGCGTGCGCCGGTGGCGACATCCTTGACGCTGACCAGATCCTCATCCTGCCGTCCGATGATCTCGACCAAGTGAAACTGCGCGGTCGCAAGCGCCCGCAAGGCGGCGCGGTCTACATCGGTCGTCGCTTTGGCGGAGCGCAGATAACGGTCCATCATGGTGGACCCGCTCATCGAGGGCGTGAAGAGTTCAAGGTCATGCGCCATTGCCATCAGGCAGCTCCTGACGCTTTCGTCCTCGGGCACCTCCGCATGACCGGCCAGCCACCGGAACACGGTTTTCATGATCTGCCCACCGGCAACCAGCCCCTGCGCTAGGGCGTCTATGCGCGCTCCAAGGGCTTCCAGGATATCGAAATCGGCTTCGACATCGTCTCTCGCTCCATCCAGCGGCATAATGAAACCCTCTCGTAGCAAGGCTCGGCCTGGCCGCTCATCCCCATGACTTACGATGATGGGGCATCGAAGGAAGCGGCTGCCAGGTAGGCCGTTCATTTCGAATCAAGGGGAATCTTGCGCCTTTCCGGCATTAGCTTGCAACGGCCCAGCCGCTTTCCTCACAGCAACAAGGCCTTGGCAGTCAGCGTGTATCCGCGCCGGCGCGAACTCGTGCTGGCGAGTTTTCCCGAAGGCACGCGCCTGTCGGAGCCGGCTGGCGGCTTCCTGTTCTGGCTGGAATGCTCGGGCCTCGACGCGCTGGCGGCGGCGGCGGCAAGGTAGGAGGGCATCGCCGTGGCACCCGGGCCGATCTTCTCGGCCCATGGCGGGGTTGGGCACTGCCTGCGGCTGAGCGCGAGGCTGAAGCTGACGCCGAAGGTAGAGAGCGCAATCCGGCGTTTGGGAGAGCTGGCGCGGCGGAGTTAGTCCCCCGGGTGCGCGGACGTCTCGTCCGCTCTTGGACCACCTGCCGCAAAAGAAAGGGCACCAACCTCAACGGTGGCGCCCTTATTGCATGCGTTGTCGCTTCCAAGAGCGGACGAGACGTCCGCGCACCCGGGAAGAATCTTACTTGCCCACCATCGGCAGGTTCAGGCCCTGCTCCTTGGCGCAATCGATGGCGATCTGGTAGCCGGCGTCGGCGTGGCGCATCACGCCGGTGCCGGGGTCGTTGACCAGCACGCGGGCGAGGCGGCGGTCGGCGTCCTCGGTGCCGTCGCAGACGATGACCATGCCCGAATGCTGCGAGAAGCCCATGCCGACGCCGCCGCCATGATGCAGCGACACCCAGGTCGCCCCCGAGGCGGTGTTGAGCAGGGCGTTGAGCAGCGGCCAGTCGGACACGGCGTCCGAGCCGTCGCGCATGGATTCGGTCTCGCGGTTGGGCGAGGAGACCGAACCTGAGTCGAGATGGTCGCGGCCGATGACGATCGGGGCGGAGAGCTCGCCGTTGCGCACCATCTCGTTGAAGGCGAGGCCGAGGCGGTGGCGCTGGCCCAGGCCCACCCAGCAGATGCGCGCCGGCAGGCCCTGGAAGGCGATGCGCTCGCTGGCCATGTCGAGCCAGTTGTGGAGATGCTTGTCGTCGGGGATCAGTTCCTTGACCTTGGCGTCGGTCTTGGCGATGTCGGCCGGGTCGCCCGAGAGCGCGGCCCAGCGGAACGGGCCGATGCCGCGGCAGAACAGCGGGCGGATATAGGCGGGCACGAAGCCGGGGAAATCGAAGGCGTTCTCGACGCCGACTTCCTGGGCCATCTGGCGGATATTGTTGCCGTAATCGAAGGTCGGCACGCCCATCTGCTGAAAGGCTAGCATGGCGCGCACATGGGCGGCCATCGACTTCTTGGCCTCGGCGACGACATGAGCCGGCTCGGTGCGGGCACGCTCCTTGTACTCGGCCCAGGTCCAGCCGATCGGCAGGTAGCCGTTCAGCGGATCATGCGCGGAGGTCTGGTCGGTGACCATGTCGGGGCGGACGCCGCGGCGTACCAGTTCGGGCAGGATCTCGGCGGCGTTGCCCAGCAGGGCGATCGAGACGGCCTCCTTGCGATCGCAATGATGCTTGATGAGCTCGAGCGCGTCATCGAGATCCTTGGCCTGCTTGTCGACATAGCGGGTGCGCAGACGGAAATCGATGCTCTGCTGCTGGCATTCGATGTTCAGCGACACCGCGCCGGCGAGGGTCGCGGCCAGCGGCTGGGCGCCGCCCATGCCGCCAAGGCCCGCGGTCAGCACCCAGCGGCCCGCGAGGTCGCCGCCATAATGCTGGCGGCCGGCTTCGACGAAGGTCTCGTAGGTGCCCTGCACGATGCCCTGCGAACCGATATAGATCCAGGAGCCGGCCGTCATCTGGCCATACATCATCAGGCCCTCGGCATCGAGCTGGTTGAACTTCTCCCAGGTCGCCCAATGAGGCACCAGGTTGGAGTTGGCGATCAGCACGCGCGGGGCGTCGGCATGGGTCTTGAACACGCCGACCGGCTTGCCGGACTGCACCAGCAGCGTCTCGTCATTATCAAGCGTCTTGAGCGTGCGGACGATGGTGTCGAAGCTCTCCCAGTCGCGGGCGGCGCGGCCAATGCCGCCATAAACCACCAGCTCCTTGGGGTTCTCGGCAACATCGGGATCGAGATTGTTCATGAGCATGCGCAGCGGCGCTTCGGTCAGCCAGCTCTTGGCGTTGAGCTGGGTCCCACGCGGCGCGCGGATTTCGACATCACGGAAACGGGCATTGCTGAGCATGTATAGAGCCTCTCATGATTTGTATATACAAGTAAGACGCGAAATTGGGCCATTGTCAAGAGGAATGCAGCCATCGGAGGCGTTCCTGGGACCGCAGGCGTCTCGCCTGCATCTTCCTCTCCTGCAGGCGGCCCGTCTCCAAGAGCAGGCGGGACGCCTGCGGTCCCAGGAACGCTTCCCAGCTACCCCACCCTGTTCGACTGCCTTCTGTTCTCGATCCGGTAGCGCCCGCCGGGAAGCAGCAATCGCACCGAGGTCACCACGTGATCCGGCGGCTCGACATCCTCGCCCTCCGGCGCCGGCGCGCCGATCCAGCCCGTCGCCCAGGTGCGGCGGCGGATCAACAGACAGGGATCGGCGCGCGAAATCGCCAGCAGCTTGCACTCCCAGGGCTGGGGCAGCACGGCCTCGATGCGATGCTCCGCCTCGCTCCAGGGCACCACGGCACTCAGCACCTCGTTGGGCGTCAGTTTCGAGAAATCCGCCGTCAGATAGTCCGGCACCACCAGGGGATTGACGAAGCGATCCTCGAGCTGGATCGGCACGTCATTCTCGCAATGCACAATGATCGAGTGAAAAACCGGGCTGCCGAGCGTCAATTCGAGGAGATCGGCCACATCCGGCGTCGCCTTGAGCGTATCGAGGAGCAGCACCTGCGCGGTGTAATCATGGCCGCGACCGCGGATCTCGTCGGCGATGTTGCTGACGGCGAAGACATCCGAACGGCTATTGCCGCCGGCCACGAAGGAGCCCCGGCCCTGCATGCGCACCAGCACGCCTTCCAGGCTCAGCTCGCGCAGCGCCCGGTTGACCGTCATGCGGCTGACGCCAAGCTGCTCGACCAGCTCGCTCTCGGAGGGAATGCGATGCTCCGGTGGCCATTCGCCGCTGCGCACACGCGTCAGGATATGCTGCTTCACCTCGGCATAGAGCGGTGTGGGGGCGATATCCGGCTTCTTTTCCGGCACCATGCTCATATTTGCAGCATCCTTCAAAAAAGAGTCACGCCAGCATCGCTCTGTGCTTGCACCTTCTGAAAAATTATGTATAGAGCTTATACATACAAGTTGCGCACACATCGGTACCAAATATGCCCGATTCTCGTCCTCAACTCCAGAGCGCTCATGGCCTGCATGCAAGCAGGGCCCTTCTGCCGGATGGCTGGGCGGAGAATGTGCGTATCGAAATCGACGGGGCGGGCCTGATCACCGCAGTGAAGCCGAATGCGCCCTCCGACGGGGCCGAGATCGCCGCCGGACCGGTGGTACCGACCCTGCCCAACCTCCACTCCCACGCCTTCCAGCGCGCCATGGCCGGCCTTGCCGAGGTTTCCGGCGCCGGCAATGACAGTTTCTGGACCTGGCGCGAGGAGATGTACCGCACGGTCGGCGAGATCACGCCCGAGGATGCGCAGGCGATCGCCACGAGGCTCTATGTCGATCTCCTGAAATCCGGCTTCGGCGCGATCGCCGAGTTCCACTACCTCCACCACGACAAGTCCGGCGCCCTTTATGCCGACCGCGCCGAAACGTCGAAGCGCATCCTCGCCGCCGCTGAGGCCAGCGGCATCGGCATGACGCTGCTGCCCGTGTTCTACGCCCACGCCAATTTCGGCGGCATCGCGCCGCATGAGGGCCAGCGCCGCTTCATCCACGATGTCGACGGCTTCGAGAGGCTGATGGGCGAGCTCGGCCCGGCCTGCGGCCAGGCCGGCGCCACGCTCGGATACGCCTTCCATTCGCTGCGCGCCGCCACGCCGGAAGAGATGAACACGCTGCTGGCGAGCCTGCCCAACAGCGGCCCGCTCCACATCCACATCGCCGAGCAGCAGAAGGAAGTGGATGATTCCATCGCGTGGAGCGGCAAGCGCCCGATGCAATGGCTGTTCGACCATATGCCCGTAGACGAGCGTTGGTGCCTGATCCACGCGACCCATGCCAACCCGACCGAGGTCGAGCGCATGGCGGCGAGCGGCGCCGTGGCGGGCCTCTGCCCGGCGACGGAAGCCAATCTCGGTGACGGCATCTTCGAGGCGGTCGCCTATCGCGGCAGGCAGGGGCGCCTCGGCATCGGCACCGACAGCCATATCTCGACCAGCGTCGCCGAGGAACTACGCACGCTCGAATATTCGCAGCGCCTGCGCGACGAGCGGCGCAACCGCCTCGCCGATGGTCCGCACCGCTCCGTCGGCCGCGACATCTATGACGCGGCACTGGCCGGCGGCGCCCAGGCGCTCGGCCAGCCGATCGGTGCGATCGCGCCCGGCAAGCTGGCCAGCCTCGTTGTTCTGGACGGCGATGACGCTTTTATAGACACCGCCAAAAATGACGCCATACTCGATCGGTGGCTGTTCGCACTCGGCGACCGAGCGGTGAGGGATGTCATGGTGGCGGGGCAGTGGCGCATCCGCGAGGGTCGCCACGACCAGGACGAAACCATCAACGCGGCGTTCAAGACCGCGATCAGAAAACTAGCCCGCCACTGAGGCGGGCTGGAAAGACAACGTGAACCCACAGGGGACCAAACCATGAGAAAGATCCTCATATCCACCGCGCTGCTGGCGCTCGCCACCTTCGTGGCTGCGCCCGCCGTGCAGGCCAAGGACTGGAAGACCGTCACCATCGGTCTGGAAGGCGCCTATGAGCCCTGGAACCTGACCAAGCCCGACGGCACGATGGACGGATTCGAAATCGATCTGGCCAACGATCTGTGCAAGCGTATGAAAGTCGAGTGCAAGTTCATCGCCCAGGATTGGGATGGCATGATCGCCGGCCTCAATGCCGGCAAGTTCGACGTGATCATGGACGCCATGTCGATCACGCCCGAGCGCGAACAGCAGGTCGGCTTCTCGCGTCCCTACGCTCAGACCCCCGCCGGCTTTGCCGGCCTGAAGAGCAGCGACCTCGCCAAGATGGAAGGCACGGGCACCACCGTGACGCTCTCGGCTGATGTCGGCCAAGACAACCCGGCCATCGTCGCACTGCGCAAGGCCCTGACCGGCAAGACCATCGGCATCCAGACCGCCACCGTCTACACCGATTTCATCAAGAAGAACTTCGGTGATGTCGCCACCGTCACCGAGTACAAGACCTCGCCCGAGCATGATCTCGATGTCACCGCCGGCCGCATCGACGTCGCATTCGACGACGACACCTATTTCACCTCGGCCTTCTCCAAGCCGGGCAATGACCAGATGACGCTGGTCGGCCCGCAGATCGCCGGCGTGATCTGGGGCAAGGGCATCGGCCCAGCCTTCCGCAAGTCCGATACGGACCTGCGCGACATGTTCGACAAGGCCATCGGCGAAGCAACTGCCGACGGCACCCTGAAGAAGCTCAGCATGAAGTGGTTCAAGCTGGACGTGACGCCCGTCGCGACCAACTAAGGCCCGGGCGCAAGGCCCTCCCCATTCGGGGAGGGCCTCTTGGCAATGCCGGCGCTAACACCGGTTCTCATGTCGGTTCTCCTGGATGGGGACAGCGATGACCGATGCAATGCCCCATGGGTGGATCGGCCCATATCTTGCACTCCAGATCGCATGCCTTGCTGGGCCGCCTGACTTCGCTGGCCTGCCCTGGAGCAAAACGCGTTTAGGCGTAAACACTTCTTTGCTCTAACCCCTTGTTTCGACGCGTCTTTGCGATTCTTGGCGATGCCGCCAAATCGCAAAACGCTTTAGAGCAAAACGCGTTTAGGCGGAAACGCTTCTTTGCTCCAACTCTTTGTTTCGACGCGTCTTTGCGATTCCTGGCGATGCCGCCAAATCGCAAAACGCTTTAGAGGAGAGCCCGACCGTGGATATCTTCAGCACCCTGATCGAAAGGGTGACCTATCTCGTTTCGCTACTTGGCTTCGGCCAGAACGGATGGGGCCTTTATTTGCTCGGCGGCGCAATCATGACGGTTGCGGTCACGCTGACCGCCATGATCATCGGCGCGATCGTCGGCTCCTTCGTGACCTGGGCCAAGCTCTCGGACAACCTGCCGGTGAAGCTGCTCGGCAATGCCTATACCGTCGTCCTGCGCGGCGCGCCGGAACTGCTCATCATCTACATGGTGTATTTCGGCGGGGTGGTCGACATCATCGGCAACACGCTCGGTGCTTTCGGCCTGGGTGACAGCAACATCATCAACTCCTTCCTCGCGGGAGCGCTGGGCGTCGGCCTGATCTCGGCCGCCTATCAGACCGAAGTCTTTCGCGGTGCCTACACGGCGATCAGCAAGGGCGAGATCGAGGCGGCACGCGCCATCGGCATGCCACGCTTCATGCGTTTCCGCCGCATCATCGCGCCACAGATCATGCGCTTCGCCATTCCTGGCCTTGGCAATGTCTTTCAGCTCAGCGTCAAGGATTCGGCTCTGATCTCAGTCACCGGCCTGGTCGAGATCATGAATGCCAGTAACAAGGCGGCGGGCTCGACCAAGCAATTCTTCCTGTTCTTCATCGTGGGCGCCTGCCTTTATCTCGTCCTGACCAGCTTCTCGACCCGGTTCTTCAATGCCGGTGAGCGCTATGTCGGCAAGAGCTTCCGCCGCCCGGTGGGGATGTAGGTGCAGCCATGGACAGCAATTTTCTCATCACGACCTTCCAGCAGATCCTCAACGTGCTCCCTACCACCCTGGCGCTCTTCGCCCTCTCCGTGCCCATCGGCGCCGTGTTCGCGGTTTTCATCCTGTGGATGCGGATGAGCGCCAACCCGATCCTGTCCGGTTTTGCCAAGACCTACATCTTCTTCTTCCGCGGCACGCCGCTGCTGATCCAGATGTTCCTGATCTTCTACGGCCTGGCACAGTTCCAGTTCTTCCACCTGCCGATGTTCTGGGTCATCCTGGCGAACCGGTTCTGGACCACCGTTATGTGCCTGGCCTTCTGCACCGCCGCCTATTCGGCCGAGATTTTCCGCGGCGGCCTGCTGGCTGTGCCCTCCAAGGAAATCGAAGCGGGCCGCGCCATCGGTATGTCGGGCTTCAAGCTCCTGCGCCGGATCGTTGCTCCGAGCGCCCTGCGCCAGGCCCTGCCGGCCTATTCCACCGAAGTGGTGCTGATGCTTAAATCCACCTCGCTCGCCGGCCTGCTCGGCGTGGTTGAAATGACGGGTATCGCCCAGAAGATCGGCCGCCAGACCTTGCATGAAGTGCTGACCTTGTGCCTGGCCGGCATCGTCTACCTCGTGGTTGGCTTCCTCATCATCCTGCTGCTCGGCTGGTTCGAGCGCCTGCTTTCCCCCCATCTTCGCGTCATGCCGCCCAGTGCGCAGACACCCCGCACGATCGTCGGCTGAAAGGAACCATGATGGCCGCCTCCAGCGAAATCGCCCTCAGCGTCAAGAATATCCATAAGTCCTTCGGCAATCACGAGGTGCTCAAGGGCATCTCGCTCGATGCGCATGAAGGCGACGTGATCTCGATCCTCGGTGCCTCCGGCTCGGGCAAGAGCACGTTCCTGCGCTGCATCAACCTGCTCGAAACGCCGGACGAGGGCGAGATCGTCGTCGCCGGCGAGAAGCTCGAAATGCGCCGCAACAAGACGGGCCACCTCGCGCCCGCCAACGGCAAGCAGGTGGATCGCATCCGGTCCGAACTCGGCATGGTGTTCCAGAGCTTCAATCTCTGGTCGCACATGACCATCCTGCAGAACCTGATCGAAGGCCCCGTACATGTGCTCAAGCGCCCCAAGGCCGAGTGCATCGAGGAAGCCGAGGCACTGCTGCAGCGCGTGGGCCTGGCGGAGCGGCGCAACTATTACCCCTCGCACCTGTCGGGCGGCCAGCAGCAGCGCGCCGCCATCGCCCGTGCCCTGGCGATGAAGCCCAAGGTCATGCTGTTCGACGAGCCGACCTCCGCGCTCGATCCGGAACTCGTCGGCGAAGTGCTGCGCGTGATGCGCGGCCTTGCCGAGGAAGGCCGCACCATGCTGGTGGTCACACACGAAATGGGCTTTGCCCGCAACGTCTCCAACCGCGTGCTCTTCCTGCACAAGGGCGAGGTGGAAGCGGACGGATCGCCGGATGAATTGTTCAAGGAGATGAAGTCGGAACGGTTCAAGCAGTTCATCTCGAACCAGCAGCATCATTGAGGTGCAGACTTAGAAAGTCGGGCGCGAAAGCCTCCCCCACGAAGCTGGGGGAGGTGTCATTGCGAAGCAATGACGGAGGGGGTGTGGGTGGAAAGAGGCGCAGGAAGCTCGACTGACGCGTCCGCTTCCCGCACCCCTTTCTGGCCACACCCCCTCCGAGCCGACTTCGTCGGCCCACCTCCCCCAGCTTCGTGGGGGAGGCTCACGTCGCGCCTCTTTTCAGTAAGTTATCCATGCCCATCACCCTCGACCGCCCCCTCACCTGGCAGCAAGCTGCCGCCGTCGCCGCCGGCGAGCCCCTTGTCCTCTCCGAGGCCGCCTGGCAGCGCCTTGCCCATGCCCGTGCCATCGTCGACGCCATCGTCGAACGCGGCATCCTCGCCTATGGCGTGAACACCGGCGTCGGTGGGCTTGCCAATGTCATCGTCGACAGGCCGAAGCAGCGCCAGCTCTCGCGCAATATCATCATGAGCCATGCCGTCGGCGTCGGTGCCCCGCTCGGCAAAGCCGAGACGCGGGCGATCATCACGGCCGCCATCAACAATTACGCGCATGGCCATTCCGGCGTGCGCCCGGCGCTGGTCGAGCAGATGCTGGCCCTCTTGGCGCAGGACTGCATTCCCGAAGTGCCCTCGCTCGGCTCGGTCGGCTATCTCAGCCACATGGCCCATATCGCCCTCGTGCTGATCGGCGAGGGCTTCGCCGTGCATGAAGGCCAGCGCCTTACCGGCGCAGAGGCCCTTGCCCGCATCGGCCGCGTGCCCCTGGTGCTGGAGGCCAAGGAGGGGCTGAGCCTCGTCAACGGCTCGCCCTGCGTCACCGGCCTCTCGGCCCTGGTGCTGGACCGGGCGCATCGCTTGATCAGCTGGACCGATGTCGCGGCGGCGATGAGCTTTGAGAACCTGCGCAGCCAGCCCGTGGCCTTCGAAGCCATCTCGCTCGCTCTGCGTGTCTCCGATGGCATGCAGGAGACCGGCCAGCGCATGCGCGCCTTGCTCGAAGGCAGCGCCATCCTCGCTGCCGCGGCCGGCCGGCAAACCCAGGATTCGCTCAGCCTGCGGGCGGTGCCGCATGTGCATGGCGCCGTGCGCGACGCCCTCGCCACGATCGGCGCCACGGTGGACCAGGAATTCGCCTCCGTCAGCGACAATCCGGCCGTGATGGGCACGCCCGAGGCGCCACAGGTCTATTCCGAAGCCCATGCCGTCGCCCCGCATATCGCGCTCGCCATGGACCAGGCCGGCATCGCCATCGCCGAGCTCGCCGCCATGGCCGAGCGGCGCCTCGATAGGCTGGTCAACCCGCATGTCTCCGGCCTGCCGGCCTTTCTCGCCGCTGACAGCGGCGTCGCCTCGGGCTTCATGATCGCCCAATACACGGCAACCTCGCTGGTCGGCTACAATCGCCGCCTCGCCAGCCCCGCCAGCCTCGACGGCGGCGTCACCTCCGGCCTGCAGGAAGACCACCTCACCCACGCCACGCCCGCCGCGCTGAAAGCCCTGCAGATCCTCGACAATGCCGAGCACATCCTTGCCATCGAGCTGCTCGCCAATGCCCAGGCCTACGACCTCCAGGAAGGCGATCACGCCCGCGCGCCGGGTACGGAAATCTTCTACCGCGATATCCGCAGCGCCATCCCGCCCTACCGCGACGACCGCCCGCTGGCGGGGGATATCGCAGCGGCACGGGGCATTTTGCAGCGGGGGTATGTGGGCAGCGCCTGAGAGAGCCTCAGCCGGCAAAGCGCTTGACCAGCGCCGAGCCCTTGGCCTGGGCGATCTGCCTGGCCGACAGATCCCTGCCGGTGCTCAATCCCTCGACCATGAGATTGCCGCGCAGCGCCGCCGCCTCTCTCTCCTTGGTATAGTCGATCTTGACATGATCCAGGGTCATCAGATGACCGAGCTCATGAGCCCAGGCCCGTCCATTGGCAGCCGTGTTGTAGTACCACTGCACGAAGCTGGCGGGCTCGGGATCGCTGCTCTGATATGAGCCCCCGCCAGCGTTGAGATTTTCGATCGAGTTGACGAGATAGATATGGATCGACTGGTCCTCCGAATGCCGATAAGTGAGAACGCCCAGCAGACGCTTGTCGTCGTTGCGTGAGTCCTTTGCGATATCGAGCGGCGTATCGACGATGCAGTCCTTGATCACGAAGGCGACATTCGCCTTCACCCAGATCCCATTGACCACATCCAGGGCGTCCTTGGCTGAGTCACAGCTCCACTTCGCCGCTTCCGTGACCCCCTTCTCCGCAAAGGGCGTGATGTAGATTGTCAGCGGAATGCTGGGCATGAGGTCCTCCGGCCTTTGAAGATTTCGCGCTCAAGCCCGAACTTTGACGATCGCTCGAACGCTTGGGGCCTGGCTGGCTGTAGGATTGCACGAGTGACGACATCGTGACGGCACCCGGCGGCTTTCCGAGTATAGCGACCTTGCGATCTCATGAGGACTCCCTCAGACCATCCCGGCCGCCTTGCAACCAGGCATATTGAGCCTGTGCGAGACGTTCCACGCTGGGAGCGCGGACGTCTCGTCCGCTCTTGAAGCGAAGAGGTAAGAGAGAACGACGCTGCTCCGGCCGAAGGGGGCGTGACGGCCTTTGGAGCGGCCCCTGACGATTGCTGTGCCCCTTTTTGGCAGGCTCATCGTTTCAAGAGCGGACATCGCGACATGCAAGCATGTCGCTGTGACGTCCGCGCTCCCAGCTTCAGGCCACCGGAAACGGCTCGTCCTCCAGAAAACGCTTCAGCACGTTCCAGGTGATCTTCGAGATATTGTTGTCATAGTTGTTATGGCTGAGCGAGCCGCACCAAGCGATCGAGGCGGTGGCGAAGAGAGCACCACCGGACGGCGTCTCGCCGAAAGCGAGATCGGCGTGGACGCGGGGGTTGACGTCGCCGCCGATATTGGGCGGCACCACGCCGAATTCCTCGTTGACCAGCAGCATCATCGGCGAATGGTCGATCGAGGAGGCCAGGCGCAGCATGTTGGGCGGGGAGCCGAGATCGGTGGCCAGGCAGTCGAGCTCGATGCCGGCCGCGCCGCCGCCGATCAGGCCGAAATCGCCGATAATCTCGTCCGGCACGCCCTCGAAGATGAAGGCGGCTCGCGGGTTGTCGGCATCGGGCGCGCGCCTGTAGGGGCTGGAGACGTCGAAACCCTGGGCGATGAAGCCGACACCGCACATCACGTTGGGCGCCCGGCCGATGCGGCGCCACAGGCCGCCGAACTCGCCATTGAAGGACTGGTAATATTCGCCGGGCTCGGCGATCCAGGTGCGGATGCCGTCCTCCGCCCGGCGCAGCTCCATCACGCCCGGCAGGCTCTGGTGCCAGGCAATGCGCCAGTACCAGCCATTGCCGCCCATGTACATCAGCCGCCCGCCGCGATCGATCCAGGCCTTCATGGCGTCCCACATGCAGGTGGAATGATATTCGGGATGCGTGCCGGTGATCACCACCTGGTAGTGGCGCAGCAGTTCATAGCCGTCGGCATGCAGGTCCTCGTCGGTGATGACGTCGTAGTCGATGCCCTTGTGATCGAGCCAATCATAGAGGTGGGTATCGGCATTGTACTGGTAGAGCGCCGAGCCATGGCCGCCGAGCCAGGAATGGTAGCGCGGCGAGAAGTTCAGCACCGGGCGCAGGCGGCTGGAATAGGCGACGCCCGAGCCGTCGGTATGGCAGTCATAGAGCGAGCCGCCGAGTTCGGGATGCTCATAGAGATAGACATCGGAATGGCCGAAGGTGAGCAGGCGGTTCATGGCGAGCTCGGCGCCCCGCGCCGTGATGTGCTCGCCGTGATTGGCATAGGCGATGTAGGAGGCGGTGGGCGCCAACATCACCACTTTCGGGCGCGAGCCCGGCCTGGGCTGGCGGGGCGGGCGCACGAAGAAGGCGAGATAGTTCTCGCGCGTCACCGTCTCGTCGCTCTCGCCGCAGGTGACATGCAGGGCATAAGGGCCGCTTTTCAGGTCCTCTGGGATGGTCAGGCTGACGGACGTCTCCCAGCCCGCCTCGTAGAGGTCGTCATGGTGGAAATGAATGGCACCGTAATGCTCGGGCTTGCGGTTGAAATCATGCTCCTCGCCCGTCCAGTTCCAGCCCTTCATGCCGCGCGTCGGCAGATGCACGAGATCGCCGTGGCGACCGGAGGGACCGACGTCGACAGCCCGTATCGAGCTGATTTCCCTGGAGAAATCCCAGGCGGCGATGATATGGGCCTTGAGGGTTGCAGGCCGTGGCGGGAGCAGGAGCGCCTGGTGCGTATGCGACGGATGGAAGCCCGACGATATGATTGGCCCATCTATTTTGCCGTCGAAATGATCGCCTACCGTGCCATCGTTCAGAGGGCATCCGGCCAGGAAAAAGGGAGCTTCGACCTCGGGCAGGGCGATATCGATGACGGACTCTTCATAGCCGGCATCGAATGTGTGGGCATAAGGCTGCACGGGGCGCTGGGACAGCATCACCCGCTTGGCATGCGGATCGATGGCGAAAGCGACGGCGTACCATTGGCGCCCCAGCATGGCATCATGCAGCGAGACCAGCGCCTCGCGTCCGCTGCCGTCGGCGACCGCCACGGCGAGCTGGCCGCCCTCCTTCATGAACAGGCGAAAGCCGCGTCCCGTCACCGGGTCCCATTGCGCCGCGATGGTCTGAGGCCCACGCGACAGCAGGGTCGGCCAGAGCATGGCGAAGAAGGTGAAGGCGCCCTTGCCGAGCGGCGGCACGCTCGCCGCTTTCATATAGGAGCCGGCGTCGATGCGCTGCGGCTTGCCGGCATGGCGCCCGTCGATCGCCGTCGGCACATGCGGGAATTTGAGCCCGGGCCCCTCTGGATTGCAGTCGCCATGCACGACACGCACCAGCCGCGCCTCGAAGCTCTTTCCCTCCTCCAGCGAGATCTTGAAGGCGATGGTCTCGCCGGGAGCGACGGAGTAGCGATCGGGATAGCCGGTAATCTTCAGCATGGGGGTGGCTCGGCGACAGGGGTGAAGGGAATCGGCATTCGAAGAGATGCGGAACCCAAAAGGGTAAGGCGGGACGCAGTCCTTCCCCGACTGCGGGGAAGGTGGCGCGGAGCGCCGGAAGGGGGAGAGTGGCGCGGCATAAGAGACCGTTCAGGTCGCGCCACCCTCCCCCACCCGACCTCGCTCATGCTCGGCCACCCTCCCCGAAGACGGGGAGGGATTGTCGCGCCCTTCTGGTCCCGCTGATGAGACATCAGCTTCTGACTTGTCTTCATGCTTGTACGGCAGGTTGATGCTTTCGCCCGTGAGCAGCCGCCAGCGGCGGCGAAAGATCTCCCACTCCGCCTCCTCGCGGCTGGTGAAAACAGGCTCATCCTCGAACTCGATGGGATCGCGCCGGTCGGGCGGCATTGTCGCCAGCACCCATTCGGCGAAGGGCTTGCGGCAGAACAGGATGATTTGGTTGCCGCTCGGATCCTGGCGCATGATGTGCAGCACGCGCTGAAGGCCCGGGCTGTGCCGGCCGATCGGGCATTGCCGGAATTCCTCGATATACTGGCGATCTCTCGCGGGATCGATCTTGTACATGGGATGCCCCTAAGCAAGATGTATTCAGGCTGAAACGCTCTTCCAGTTTAACGCATTGAAAAATAAACGTTTTGCGATTCCTGGTGATTCCGTTTCAAAGTAATATGCCCTCAGGCTGGGATGGTCTCTTCATCGATGAGATCGCGGACCCTGCGCAGGTCCGTGATGACGTGGTCGGCACCCTCGATGCCTCCGCCGGCCGGGGCATAGAAAGCCGTCACCAGGCCTGCGCCGGTCGCCGATGAGAAGCCGGCAAAACTATCCTCGACCGCCAGCACCTCCCCGGGCGCCAGGCCGAAACGGTGGCAGGCCTGCGCATAA
Organism: Labrys miyagiensis; assembly: GCF_030160835.1. Taxonomy (GTDB): domain Bacteria; phylum Pseudomonadota; class Alphaproteobacteria; order Rhizobiales; family Labraceae; genus Labrys; species Labrys miyagiensis. The sequence goes on from NZ_BSPC01000069.1 coordinate 141,830, forward strand.
GGCTCGGGATCGGGCTTGCCGCGCTCGACGTCGTCCAGGCTGATCGAAAAATCGAGATAGCCGGCAATGCCGAGCGCCTCGACATTGGCATCGACGATACGACGGCTGGAGTTGGAGACGCAGCCCTGCCGGATGCCCGCCGCTGCGAGGGCCTTCACTGTCTCCAGCGCGCCGTCCATCACCCTGATGCCCGCGCGCTTTTCGACATAGGTATCGATGATGGCCTCCTGCCAGGCTTCCTCGGACGTATCCGGGGAGAAGCGGCCTTTCAGTTCGGCCCAGACGTCCCCCATATGCACGCCGCGAAAATGATCGGGCGGGAGATCGGAAATGTCGGCGCCGAAGTGCTGGCACACCTCGAACAGGACTTTCTCATGCAACGGCTCACTGTCCGCCAGGGTGCCGTCAATATCCCAGGCTACGGCCTTCACGCTCATGCTGTCGTTCCGCGAAGTTGTTGATAAAGCGCGCGAAAGCTCTCATAGCCGCGCGCATAAACAGATCGGTTCGAAGCCTGCGGCTCGATGCGGTCGCGAAGGCTGATGAACCCTGACACGCCCGCCCAGTCCTCGGCAAGCCCGCTGCCGACAGCCGCCGTCCAGGCCGCGCCGAGGCAGGAGCCGGGATGGCCCGAAAGCCGCTGCAGGGGCACCTGCAGCACGTCGGCGACGATCTGCATCCACACCGAGCTGTTGGAGCCGCCATCCGAAACGAGAAAATTGGTGGTGGCATGGCCCATGTCCCGAAGCACCTCGACGTGGTGGCGGACGGCATAGGCATAGGCCTCCAGGAGCGCTCGCCACAGATGCGGCAGGCCGCTCGACAGGCTGAGACCGCTGAAGGTAGCGCGAATGGCGGGATCGTGGATCGGCGTCTTCTCGCCGAGGAAATAGGGCAGCACCTGCACGCCCTCGGCGCCGGCGGGAATCGCCGCCGCCAGGCGGTCGAGATATTGGTGGAGCGTGAGGCCTGCCTTTGCCGCTGCCTCGCGCTCACCGCCTGCGAAGGTCTGGACGAACCAGTTCAGGCCGGAGCCACCCGTCGCCATGCAGCCATTGGGCATGTAGAGGCCTGGCACGAGGTGATAGTCGAGATAGAGGCGCGGATCCGGCGCCACCGTGTCGGAGGCGATCAGCACGTCGACCGAGCCGCCGAATTTCAGGAGCACGTCGCCGGGCGCGAGCACGCCGGCACAGAGGGCCGAGGCGATATGGTCGGCGGCCCCGCCCACCACCGGGATGCCGGCGGGAAGGCCTGTCGCGGCCGCAGCCTCAGGCGTGACCTTGCCCAGAATGGCATGCGAAAGGCTGCGCGATGGCACCACGGAACGCGGGATATGGGCGAGCGCCACGAGATCGTCGGCGATGGCATCGGTGGCGACATCGGTGAAGCCGGCTTCCAGCGCCCAGTTCTGCTCCACTGCCTTGATGCCGGTGAGCTGCCAGTTGACGTAATCGTAAGAGCCGAACACGGTGGCGATGCGCCGGAAGGCCTGGGGCTCATGCCTCTCCAGCCAGCGGAGCTTGGCCGTCACCAGCTGCTGGTTGATGCCGTTGCCGGCGCGGGCAAGGAACCCGGCCTCCGGGATCTCGGCGGCAAGTTCGGCGACCTCAGCCCCGCAGCGCCCATCGCTCTGCTGGATCGAGGGGCGGATCAACTCATCCCTGCCGTCGAGCAGCACCACGGCCGGCAGCATGCCGGTGACGCCGACGGCGGCGATTTCCCCGGGCGCGATACCGCTTGCCGTGATCAGCTCGCGCGTGATGCCACAGGCATTGTCCCACCATTGCTTTGGGTCCTCCTCGGCCCAGCCGGGATGGGGCGCGCACAGCGTCACCGGCCGCGAGGCGAGGCCGAGCACCTGGTCCGGCAGGCGGATCAGGATGCCGATGGTGGAGGTCGTGCCGATATCGAGGCCGAGGACACAGGGCATTGGTGATCCTGGGAGCGCGGACATCCTGTCCGCTCTTGGAAACGCGGCGCTTGCAGGAAGGAAGAGCGGACATCGCCGCCACATCGAATGAATTCGATATGGCTGAAATCCGCGCTCCCAGGATCACACCAGCGGCGCGACCTTGTCCATGAAGCGCTTCACCCGCGCCGGATCGACCGGGTTCCAGGTGTTACCGTCGACCTTCAGCGAGGTCCCCACGATCACCCCGGAGGCGACCGACAGCACATCCCGCACATTGTCGGGGTTGACCCCGGTATTCGCGAAGACGGGCACCTCGGTCACCGTCTCCGCCACCTTGCGCAGATCCGCCGCCGCGGCCGGCTGGCCGGTGAGCGGGCCCGAGACCAGGATGGCATCGGCAAGCGAGGAGAACACGGCGCTGCGGGCGCGCAGCTCAATGGGCCTGGTATCGAGGCTCGCCGCGAATTCGGCATTGATGTTGTAGAACAGCTTCAGGTCCTTACGCCCGATCTCGGTGCGCAGCTTGTGGGCATCGGCTGCATTGGGCTGCCACAGGCCCATGTCGGAGGCGAACAGGCCGGTGAAGATCTCGCGGGCGAAGGAGGCACCGGTCGCCCCCGCGATCGCTACCGAGGCGGTGGGGTCCCACAGGAAGTTCACGCCGAAGGGCACCTTCAGCATGGGCTTGAGGGCAGAGATGATGGCTGTCATCGCCACCGCCGATTCCATCGGCGCGGCGAAGCGGTAGGGCCGATCGTTCTCATTGCCGAACATGATGGCGTGCACGCCATTGTCCTGCAGGTTCTCGATATCCCTGGCCATATCATCGATGAGCTTGACCATGCCGCCCTCGGCATCGAAGAGCGGGGCGCCTGGCAGGGCGCCGATATGGGCCATGGCAATCACGGCCTTGCGCCGGGAGCCCAGGAAATCAAAAACCATCGGACGCTCCTGTCAATTCAACGGATCGGGAAAAGTAGCCGGCTCATGACCGGCAAGAATGATCTTCACGCCGGCCCGCTCCAGCGGTTCGGCAAGGTGCTCCGGCGGGGCCTTGTCGGTCACCAGCACATGGATCTGGTGGAAGGGGGCGACTTGCACCAGCGAGCGGTGATCGAACTTGCTGGCGTCGCACAGCACCACCACCTGACCAGCCCGCTCCATGAAGGCACGTTTGATCTCGGCATCCTCGAGCGTGTAGTCGAAGATGCCCTGCGTCGTCAGGCCGGAGACGCCGAGGAAGACGGTGTCGAGCCAGAGGGTGGAGAGCTGCGAACTCGCCATCGGTCCGCATACCGAGAACTCGCTGGGCCGGATCAGGCCGCCGAGCGCATAGACCGGGCTCTTGCCGCCGGCGAGCAGGCCGGCCGTGCGCAGATTGCTGCAGAAGAGGCGCAGGCCCGACATGTCGATGAGCTCGCGCGCGAAACGATGCGTGGTGCTGCCGGTGTCGATGCCGATGGTCTGGCCCGCATGCACCAGCCGGGCGGCGGCCTCAGCAATCTGCTGCTTGGCCTCGGCCTCGCGCCGGCCGCGTGCCTCGAAGCTCGGCTCGTCGGCGTCGAAGGCCGTTTCGGGCGCTCGGGCCGTGGCGCCGCCATGATCGCGGCTGATCAGCCCGCTCTCGGCCAGGCGGTCGAGATCGCGCCGGATGGTCATCTCCGAGACCTGAAGCTCCGCCGCCGCATCGGACACGTTGATATAGCGGCGCCTGCCGATCATCTGGATCAGCCTGTCGCGCCGCGCCGTGGCCGGAATACGGGAAGCGTTCGTCATCACGGGGGTCATCTGCACTCTCTTCGTCGCTGCCAGCTGCATATCGCTGCCTTTGTAGCGCCCCCGCAGGCCGCATGCATCATGACGGAAACGAACATATTCGATCAAACACTGTAACATCTTCGATCAACTGGCAAGCCCTTTGTCACCCGGCTGGTGGTAGCTCAATCTGATTCTTCGATGCATGACATCCAATAACTCCGACGCCTGTAGTAATTCAGGTCGCAATCTCGTTGCAGATTGAGCAAACTGCCCATCATTTGACACTTGTGCGAACTCGATCGATTGTGTTTCAATATGTTCGATAATTCTGAGCATGCAGGGGTATCGGGATGCGGGATCTGGTTGGGAAACGGGCCATCGTCACCGGCGGCGCTTCCGGCATCGGTGCCGCGATCAGCAGGCATCTGGCGGGTCTCGGCGTCGAGGTCGCCATCGCCGACCTCGACGCCGCGCGTGCGGCAGATCTGGCATCGGCCCTGGGCGAGGGCCATCGCGGCATCGGTGTCGATGTGCGCAAGCGCGCTTCGGTGGAGGCGGCCTTCGCCGCCATCGCCGAGGCCTGGGATGGCTACGACATCCTGATCGGCAATGCCGGCGTCTCCACCATGAACGCGGTCGTCGACCTCACCGACGAGGAGTGGGACTTCAATTTCGACGTCAATGCCCGCGGCATCTTCCTCACCAACCAGGCCGCCGTGCGCCATTTCCTCAAGACGGGGCGCAAGGGCGTGATCGTCAACACGGCCTCGCTCGCCGGCAAGGTCGGCGCGCCGCTGCTCGCCCACTACTCGGCCAGCAAATTCGCGGTGGTGGGCTGGACGCAGGCCATCGCCCGCGAGATGGCGCCGCATGGCATCCGCGTCAACTGCGTCTGCCCGGGCTTCGTGCGCACCTCCATGCAGGAGCGCGAGATCGAATGGGAAGCCAGGCTGCGCGGCATCACGCCCGAAGCCGTCCAGGCCGACTACATCGCGCAGACCCCGCTGGGCCGCATCGAGACCCCCGAAGACATCGCGCCGCTGGTCGCCTTCCTCGCCTCCGACGGCGCCGGCTTCATGACCGGCCAGGCCGTGAACGTGACGGGGGGCGTCTACATGGGGTGAAGAACCTGACCCAAGAATCCGCACCGAACCGAAAGAGGCACAGGCTTTGTCATGCCCGGGCTTGTCCCGGGCATCCAGTTGCCACTTCCGCCAGTGTCAAGGGCCGCTGGATTGCCGGGACAAGCCCGGCAATGACAAAAAGTCGAGGTTCCTCCGATTTGTGATCGGGTGCCGAAGACGAGGAAGCCACTCCTTCTCACAACGTGAAATGCAGCAATTCGGAGAGGACGAGCCCCGCCGCGCCCTTCAGCGCTGCGCGGTCCTCGAGATCACCCATCACCAGTTCAATATCGCCGCCAGGGCGCCAGGGCACGAGTTCGCGGACATGCACAGCGATCGCATCGAGCAAGCGAGGACCGCCTCCGACCACGTCCCCATGCAGGACGATGAAGTTCGGCGCCATGGTCTGCTGCAGATTGGCGATGCCGATGGCGACGTTGCGGGCATAGCGGTCGAGCAGGTCAACCGCGCCGGCAGCACTCTCCTCCACCAGGGCGACAAGGCAGCGCGAATCCAATACCTCGGCCGATGGCAGGCCGGCGATTTCGGCCTCACGGCGCAGCCAGCCCAAGGTGGCGATAGTCTCCCAGCAGCCGCGGCGCCCGCAGCGGCAGACGCCGCCATCCACCTGCACGAAAGTATGGCCGAGTTCGCCGCCGGCGCCGGCCGGGCCGCGATAGAGGTGTCCGTCCAGGAAGAGCGCGCCACCCAGCACTTCGCCCGTATAGATGACGGCGAAATTCCGTTTGCCCCGGCCGATGCCGAACCAGCGGTCGCCGACCAGCAAGGCACGCGGATGGTGATCGACGCGGGTGGTCAGGCCAAAGCGGCGCGTCAGCTCCGCCCCGAGCGGGAAGCCGGCCAGCAAAGGCGCGAGGTTCACGGCGACAATCGAGCCATTGTCCGTGTCGATCATGCCGCCGGCGGCGACGCCGATACCGAGCGGCGGGCGGTGGGCGAGCTTCAGGGTCTGGCTGATCGATGCATAGATCGTCTCAGCCAAGGTTTCGACGCTGGCGGCATCCGGCGGGAAGGCAGCCCGCGCCTCCGCCGTGATGGTGCCGTCGAGCGACACCAGGCAGCACTGCACGCTGTCATGCATCAGGAGGACGGCGCAGATCGGTGCGGCATCCTCGGCGAACCACATGGGCCGGGCCGGCTTGCCGCCGCTCTCCTTCGAGGGCAGCGGATCGTTCTCCACGAGGATACCCTGGTCGATCAGCGGCTGGACGATGCCGCTGATGGTGGCGCGGTTCACGCCGACATGGCGGGCGAGCTCGGCGCGGCTGGTCGGGCCGAGATCGAACAGCACCTGCAATACGCGCCCGCGATTGGCGAGGCCGATGGCCGAGGAGGAGATCAGGCCCCGGTTGCGGCCGCGCGGCCGCGCGGGCTCGTCGAACAGCTCGCTGATTGCCGCCAAGCTCCCCTTATCGCTGTCGGAAGGTCTTCCTTCGGACGCCATGATGACCTGTCCTGCGAGTTCGAGAGATCCACCGGCCTCAGCGGCTCCGGCCGGGCGAATCGACAGCTTGTTTCACGAGGCCTAGCACTGCTGAGCCGGCTCGGCGATGCCACCGCTGCCTTGTCCCCACGCCCGATACCCGACCTTGACGGTATCGTAAGTTTGTGTGAGCATCAAACATACCGAAGAAAACGACAAAACACAAAGATCCGGTTCCGATGCGCCGTTTCGTCCAGGCCCTGTTCGACTGGTCCGACTCGCAAGACCGCCCAGGTTGACGGTGGAGCTGAAAGCCAGCCATCGCCCGCCACCTCAACCGGCACGACAATCAAGAAAACCACCCAAGAAAACGCACCACCAGCAGTTCGACGTCACATCAGAGGAGAATGAGCATGGTTACGACTTCCCTTGTCTCCCGCCGCAGCGTGCTGAAGACCAGCGCTGCCCTGGCCGGCGCCGCCGCGCTCGGCCTCGCGCCCGGACGCGCCTCCGCGCAGGCCAAGACCCTGCGCGTGCTGCTTGCCGGCGACCCCTTCTATTACGCCATCCAGGGCCTTGCCGACGATTTCAAGAAAGAGACCGGCATCGAGCTGCAGATCGAAAGCATCTCGCTGGAGGCGCTGCAGGCCCGCCTCACCTCCTCCTTCATCTCCAACCAGCCGGATGCCGACGTCATCTCGGTGGACCAGATGTGGCTGGGACAATATCTGGAGAGCAAGTGGATCATGCCCCTCAATGATCTCATCAAGGGGGACAAGGACGTCAACATCCAGGATTACGTCCCCGAGGTGCTCTATTCCATGAACACCTGGCGCGGCCAGTTCGGCACGCTGCCGGTGGCGACCTATGGCCAGGCCGTGCTCTACCGCAAGGACTATATCGACAAGGCCGGGGTGAAGATCCCGGATGACGGCTCCTGGAGCTGGTCCGACTATCTCGACATCATCAAGAAGCTGAACGGCCAGGATTTCGACGGCAAGAAGATGGCGGGCACCGTGCTCTCCGGCCAGCAGCCCGCGCCGATCGTGCATATGTACACCCAGCTTGCCGCCAGCTCCGGCGTGCGCTGGTTCAAGCAGTTCCCGACGGGCAGCGCCTGGGATTTCGCGCCCACCATCAACACGCCCGAGAATGTCGAGGCGCTGAAGCTCTTCGCCGAGCTCTACAAGAACTCCCCGCCCGAGGCGATCGGTTACAACTGGTTCGATGCCGGCATGCGTTTCGCCAAGGGCGATGTCGGCATGTTCTACTGGTGGACGCCCTATTCCTATCTCTGCCGCAAGGACGGCTACATGTCCGGCAAGGATTCGGTGATCGCCGACAAGATCGGCATCACCCGCCTGCCCCAGTCGCCCGGCAAGGACCAGGTCGTCTCCATCGGTGGCCACAGCCTTGGTATCCCCTCCAACACCTCCAACAAGGATGGGGCTTGGGCCTTCATCAAATGGGCGACCTCGGCCAAGACCCAGAAGGCCATGGCGCTCTACACCAAATATGGCTACCAGTTCTCCGACTTCGCCCGGCCCTCGCTCTACGCCGATCCCGACCTCATCAAGATCTATCCCTATCTGCCGGCGCAGATCGCCGACCTCAAGCGCGGCAACGGCAAGATCGTGCGCCCACCCTGCCCGGTCTACACCACGCTGGAAGGCATTTACGGCCTCAACCTCAACAAGGTGCTGTCGGGCGATTCGACGCCGGAGGGGGCGCTGAAGGACACCGACTCCTTCTTCACCAACATCCTCACCGGCAACTTCCTGATCCCCTACAAGCAGCCCAGCTATGACGACACGCTCGACGCGACCAAGGCCCTTATGGCCTCCCTCGCCTGAGCGATGCGGCCCGCGCGTCTCTCCCACGCGCGGGCCGTTCTGTTTTTGGTGCGCTTGCAAGCAAGCGAGACCGCCTCTCCATCCAGACAGGATAGGGCGCGACCTGATCCTTCCCCGGCTTCGGGGAAGGTGGCATTTCGAAGAAATGACGGAAGGGGGAGAGTGGCGCGACGAATTTCGGACATGTCGCGCCACCCTACCCCACCCGTCCCGGCTTCGCCGGTCCACCCTCCCCGAAACCGGGGAGGGATCGCGCCGCGCCTTGTCGTCTTCGTCGAGCTATCCGGACCCAGGGGTATCGACCAATGACCGCAACCGACATTTCAGCCATCCCCGCCCGCCCCCGGCGGCGGATTCCCGCGTTCCTGCCCTATGTCCTGATCGCGCCCTCGGTCATCCTGCTGCTCGCACTCATCGCCTTTCCCCTGCTCTTCGCCCTCAAGAACAGCTTCTATTTCTGGAACCTGCAGATGAGCCCGACGCCGATGGGCTATATCGGCGGTGGCAATTACCAGATGGCGTTCTCCAACTCCTTCTTCCTGGGAGCGCTCTGGAACACGCTGGCGCTGACGCTGGTGGGCACGGCCATCGAGTTCTGCCTGGGCCTCGCCATCGCGCTGCTGCTGGTGAAGAAGCTGCCGGGCCTCAATATCGCGCGGGCGATGCTGATCATGCCCACCACCATCGCCCCGATCGTGGTCGGCTTCCTGTTCCGCTACATGTACGACCCCAATGGCGGCCTCATCCCCTGGCTGCTCTCCTCGGTCGGCATCCCCCTGCCGCCCCAGGGCCTGCTCGGCTCCGGCAGTACGGCGCTGTGGGCCATCCTGTTCGCCGACATCTGGGAGTGGACGCCCTTCTTCGCCATCGTGCTCTATGCCGGCCTGCTCTCGGTGCCATCAGACATCATCGAGGCGGCGCGGCTCGACAAGACTTCGCCCTGGGCCATGCTGATGCGCATCAAGCTGCCGCTGATCCGCAAGACCGCGCTGATCGTGGTGATGCTGCGCTTCATGCAGCTCTTCAACACCTTCGATCTCGTGCTGGTGCTGACCAAGGGCGGCCCGGGCTCCTCCTCGCGTACGCTCGGCTACAGCCTCTATCAGCAGGGCCTGGTCGACTTCAATATCGGGCTCTCCAGCGCCATGACCTGGATGATGGTCATCATCGTCAACGCCATCATCGGGCTCTTCGTGTTCTTCGCCTTCAAGGATCTGGATTGACCATGGCCAGGGGAAAACGACTTGCCGGCCACGCCACGAGCTACGCGCTCACCTTCCTGCTGCTGGCCTTCTTCATCGGGCCGATCCTGTGGTTCGCCTTGCTGGCGATCCGCCCGCCCGAGACTTTCTTCACCATGCCACCGGTGGTTTTCTTCAAGCCGGACTGGGATTCGCTGCACTACACCTTCGGGGACCCCGGCAACAACCTGCCCCAGCTCGGCAACAGCCTGATCGTCGCCATCGGTGCCGTCATCCTCAACCTGCCCTTCTCGGTACCGGCGGCCTATGCGCTGTCGCGCTTCCGCATCCGCGGACGCAAGAACATCATGCTCTGGTATCTCGGCCTGCTGATGGCCCCACCGGTCGCCTTCCTCATCCCCTATTCAATCCTGGCGAGCTCGGTCGGCCTCAAAGGCAGCTATTTCTCCATGATCCTGATCCTGCAGACGCTGACCATCCCCTTCTCGATCTGGCTGATGAAGAGCTTCATCGATGAGGTACCAGTGGAGATCGAGGAGGCCGCCCGCGTCGACGGCGCCAAGACGCCGGCCATCATCCTGAAGATCGTGCTGCCGCTGGTGAGGCCCGGCATCATCGTCACCTCGATGTTCGCCTTCGTCTTCGCCTGGAACAATGCCGCCTTCCCGCTGGTGCTGGCCAACCGCGCGACCGCCACCCTGCCTGTCGGCACGCTGCAATATTTCGGCACGGCCGGCGTCACCTGGGGCTTCATCGGCGCTGCGGCGCTCGCCGCCATGGTGCCCCCGATGATCATCTTCCTCGTGCTCGACCGCTATGTCGTGCGCGGCCTCACCTTCGGTTCAGTCAAAGGATAGTCTGTTGATGTCTTCTCACAAGTCCGCCCGTTTTGGGGTCGTGGGTGCCGGCCTCTGGGGCTCCTTCCATTGCAAGACGCTGAACGCCATTCCCGGCGCCGAGCTCGCGGCCGTGTGCGACCTCGATCCCGGGCGCGGCGCGCAGATGCAGCGCGAGTTCGGGGCGAAGAAGGTCTACCAGGATTTCCGTGCGCTCATCGCCGATCCCGATGTCGAGGCGGTCACGGTGGCGACACCCGATTTCGCCCATGCCGACATCGTGCTGGCGGCGATCGAGGCCGGCAAGCATGTGATGAGCGAAAAGCCGCTGGCGACCACGCTGGCCGAGGCCGAGACGATCGCCAATGCAGCGGCAAGGAGCGGCGTCAAGGTGATGGTGGACTTCCATAACCGCGTGAACCCGGCCGTGCATACCGCGAAGGAGACCATCGCCTCGGGCGAAATCGGCAGGGTGCTGCATGCCTCCGCACGGCTCTCCAACACGGTGTTCGTGCCCTTCGAACTGCTGTCCTGGGCCAGCAAGTCCTCGGCCCTGTGGTTCCTCGGCAGCCACTCCGTCGATGCGCTCCGCTTCATGCTCGATGCCGAGGTCGTCAAGGTGCAGGCCATGGTGCGCCGCGGCTATCTCGCCTCGCAGGGTGTCGACACCGCCGACGTGCATGTCTCGCTGCTGGAGTTCGACAATGGCGCCGTGGCGACGCTCGAGAACAGCTGGGTGCTGCCGCGCGACCTGCCGCTGGTGTTCGACTTCCGCGCCGAGATCGTCGGCGAGAAGGGCTCGCTGCAGCTCGACACCGCCCAGAACGGCACCTTTCGCAAATATGCCGGGGCGGGCCTCAAGACGGCCGACATGCTCGGTGTCACTCCGGCCGCCGGCGGGCGCATCGGCGGCTTCGTGATGGAGGCCATCGCCCGCTTCGTCGACGCGGTGACCACCGGCGCGCCCGTGCTGGCCGACGCGGTGGACGGGCTCGAGGTGACACGCGTGCTGGCGGCGATCGAACAGGCGGCAGCCAGCGCGAGCACTGTAACGCTAGCGAGGTAAAACGGTTGGGCGGGACTCGACTACGTGAGTTGAAACGCGCCTTCGAAGTCCCCTCGCCCCGTTCTTACGGGTGTCGTCCACTCCACTTGGAGTGGACTGGGATTGAGGTGAGGGGCAGCGTAACGGCTGATAAATTGGAGATGCAGGCAGACATGACCCCATCCGGAAAGACCCGTGCAGCCCCTCACCTTACCTCTCCTCGTAAACGGGGCGCGGGGACTTCGGCGCCACGGCTCTCCGGCTTCGTCTCGCACTACCGTTCTCATTCTTCCAAGACGGGAGCCCTCTGAATGGCAACGCTCTCCTTCAAATCCGTCGGCAAGCGCTTTGCGGATGGCACGCTGGCTCTCGCCAATGTCGATCTCGATGTCCGGGATGGCGAGTTCCTGGTGTTGGTCGGCCCGTCAGGCTGCGGCAAGTCCACTCTGCTGCGCAGCGCCGCCGGGCTGGAGGACCTGTCGCAGGGGCGCGTGCTGATCGGCGGGCGCGATGTCACCGATGCCGACCCGGGCGACCGCGACGTCGCCATGGTGTTCCAGAACTATGCGCTCTACCCACATATGGACGTATATGAGAACATGGCCTTCGGACTGGGGCAGCGCAAAGTACCCGCGACCGTGATCAGGGAGAAGGTGGAGAAGGCCGCGCGCATTCTCGACCTCAGCCATCTCCTCAAGCGCAAGCCCGGCGCGCTCTCCGGCGGCCAGCGCCAGCGCGTCGCCATGGGCCGGGCCATCGTGCGCGACCCGCAATGCTTCCTGATGGACGAGCCGCTCTCCAATCTCGACGCCAAATTGCGCGTGCAGATGCGCGCCGAGCTGAAGCTGCTCAACGCCCAGCTCGGCGTCACCACGCTCTATGTCACCCATGACCAGGTCGAGGCGATGACCATGGGCGACCGTGTCGCCGTGCTGAGACCCGTGAGCGCCGAGGGCGAGAGCAATCTGCAGCAATGCGCCCCGCCGCGCGAACTCTATGAGAACCCGGTGAACCTCTTCGTCGCCGGTTTCATCGGCTCGCCCTCGATGAATTTCTTCCAGATGCATCTGGGCGAGGAGAATGGCGCGGCCTATGCCGCGATCACCGGCTCCCCGCTGCGCCTGCCCATCGGCGCCGAGGTGCTGGCCTCGAACCCGAAGCTTGCGAGCTGGAAGGAGCGCGACATCGTCCTGGGACTGCGCCCCGAGGCCTTCCGTCTGCCGGTGCCATCCGGCCAGGGCCTGCCCGTCGAGGTGCTGCTCACCGAAATGACCGGCGCCGACGCCTATCTCTTCTTCGACCTGCCGATCGCCTCGGCGGTGGCGGGCACGAGCAAATCCTCGCCCGGCTCGGAGGCCGCCATCACCCATGCCAACCGCATCACCGCCCGCGTCGAGCCGCCTCGCCTGCCCGAGCGCGGCGACCGCATCGAGATCGGCGTCGACATGACACAGGCGCGGTTCTTCGCGCCGGATACGGGGCTGGCGATACGGTAGGGGAGGAGAGCTTTCCGCGTGCCGATTGACACTGAGACGCAGGCGCGTCTCGCTATGCTGCTCCCACGGATAACATGGGGGTTGCAACTATGACCTATTCAAGCCAACCGGCGCTGGACGTCTATCAAAAGCCCGACGGGCCTGTCGGCATCGGCGGCTGGCTGATCCTGCCGATTCTCCATCTTTGCGGCTCGATCGTTCTGACGCTCATCAATCTCTATGGCATTGTCTCCGAATGGTCCGGCATCAAGGCCATCATCATGGGCGGCAACGACAAGCTGGTGGCCCTGCGGCTGCCGCTGGCGATATCTTCCATCCTGGGGGTCGCCGTCCTGATCCTTGCCTGCGTCTGCCTCTACCGGCTTTTTGCCCGTTCCCCGACGGTTCCCAGGCTGATGACGTTCTTTTATGTCGGCATGGTGGTGGCGACGCTCGGTGATGTCGCTGCCGACAACATGATGGCCAGCATACTGGGCTCGAGCACTGACCCGGACAATGTCAGGGATCTGCTGCGCGTCACCGTCGCAGCCGCGATCTGGATCCCCTATTTCAACCGCTCGCGCCGCGTCGCCAACACCTTCCGTGCCCGCGAAGCCGCGGTGGACAGGAAGATCGGCGAGGTTTTCTGAACTTCATCCCACGCTGTCGTGCCAGCCCCACTGATCCGCCAGCGCCAGGCATTCGCGCCAGGGGGCGACGGCATCGCTGGTAGTGACGGAGCGCAGGGAGGCCGCCGCGGCAGCATGGGCGAGGGCGAGGCTGCGCCTCAATTCCCAGCCTTCGTGGACGCCATAAAGGAAGCCGGCGGCAAAGGCATCGCCCGCGCCGTTGGCGCCCGCCACCGCCTCCTTGGGCACGCGCACCGAGGGCTGGCTGATCACCTCCCCTTCACGCGTGACGGCAATGGCACCGGTGGGAAAATGCGCCGCCACCACCCGGCAGTTGCCCTCCGCCAGCACCTTTTTCGCGGCGGCGATGCAGGCGCTGACCACCGTTCGGTCATCGCGCACCGTCTCCTCGCTGCCGATCGAGCCGATCTCGCTGTCATTGACGACCAGCAGGTCGAGATAAGGCAGCAGCGGGCGCACCAGTTCCCGCAGCCGCGCGGGCGAGGCGCTGGCAAGTTCCAGATTGGTGACGAGGCCGACCTCGCGAGCCTTGCGCAGCACGGTCAGCCAGCCATTGGCATCGCCGTTCCAGGGCTGGTCCATGCGCTTGTGCACACCCGGCAGGCCGAGATGCAGGATCCGGCCCTTGGTATTGGTAAAGTCGAAATGATCCGGCGTCAGCAGGGCGCCCGCGCCGGGGCTGTAGATGTGCGTGCGCCGGCCGGAACGCTGCGAGGTATAGGCATCGGTGTGGATGGTGCGTGCCTCGCGCGTCATCTGCAGCTGGCGCCGGACGATGCCATAGCGATCGGCCTCGGCATACAGCAGCCGGCCGTCCTCGTCGTCGCCGATGAGGCCGATGGTCTCGACCCACATGCCGTCATCCAGTCGCTTCATGTCGATGGCGAGGTTACAGCCCGAGCCGCCGCCCCGATATTCCTCATGCAGGATCTCGGCGAGCCCGTCCTCGCCGGGCCAGAACTCCACCAGCTTGTTGCCGTCGACGCACCAGGTTCCGGCCGTGATGATTCCGGAACGTGTGCCTGCCGATTCTCCGCCTTGCATTTCCTCGACCCGTGATTGGCCGCTCCTCCGGAAGGTCGATCAGATAAATCGATTCACCTGAGGCGGCGCCTATTTGTGGTTAAACAAAACAATCATTCGCGCCGCTTTGCAATGGCTGTGATGCCGGAGCCGTGGGATAGGTCGCCGCAGGATGTCGTCCGTTCTGCCCGTTCGGAAAATGTCCGCACGGATCGCAGAAGCGCCTAACAAGCGCCCTCGCATTTCCTTGCGTCATCTTAATTCTCTGGACAATTTTATTTTCGCCCTCCTGCAACCAATCTTCGCTGTTGCGGTTGACCAGAAGCAATGGCAGGTCACGAGACGGATGGTCCGGGCATCAATGCCCGGACGGCCGGCTCGCGCGAGTCGTGCGTAAAACAGCACCGGCCGCAGCCCTCATCCCGCTGCCGTCGGCAAATTGGAGTTGAGTGCCATGGGCGGAGAATCCCTTCTTGTCTTTCTCATCGTCGGCATCATTGCCGGCTGGCTCGCGGGCCTGATCATGAGCGGTGGTGGCTTCGGCCTGATCGGCGACCTCGTCGTCGGCGTGATCGGCGCCTTCATCGCCGGCTATCTGATCCAGCCGCATCTTCACATCGACCTTGGCAATATGTGGATCAACAATATCCTGTACGCCCTGATCGGCGCCCTCATCCTGCTGTTCGTCCTGCGCCTGTTCAAACGGGCCTGAGCGCCATCCCGCAGGAAAGATGAACGGAAAATGAACGGCCAGGACGGGAAAAATTCAGCTGTCCTGGTTTACTACCTGACTTTAAGTAATATTTGAATCCAAGGGCCCGGAACCCTCCCCTTGGAGCCGTTTGGGCAGGTTCCGATTTCAAGGAGCAGTTCCATGTTTCGTAAAATTGCGTTGGCTGCGTTGGCAGCCCTGACGTTGGGGACCGCGACGGTTGCGACCTCCGCTCCTGCAGACGCCCGCCCGTTCTTCTATCGCGGCGGCGGCTGGAATGGCGGCGGCTGGCATGGCGGCGGCTGGGGCCATCGTCACTGGGGCGGTGGTGGTGGCTGGGGCTGGGGTGCAGCCGGCCTGATTACCGGCCTTGCCGCGGCGCCGCTCCTTTATGGTGGCTACGGCCCCGGCTATGGCTATGGGTATGGCTCCGGCTATGGCTACGGCCCCGGCTATTATGGGTATGATGACGGCTATTACTACGACGCACCGGCCTGCGGCTGGCGTCGCGTGAGTATCCGTACCCCCTATGGCTGGCGCATTGCCCGCGAGCGGGTCTGCTACTGAGCCGTGTCGAGCCTGAATCATGAGCTGTCGACGCCTGTTCGCGTTCGATGGGCTGATTGAAAACCCCTGTTGCCCCGGGCATCGGGAGTTTTGTTTTTTGCGCCTTTCTTCAGCATCGCTGATTTAATCGAAAATAGCGCGTGACAGCGCCCCTTTTGATAGAAGATTTCTATCGACCGACGGAAATTGCGTCTTGATCGCGCAGCGGCATGGGCGCATTTTTTGCTTTCTGGAATTAGTCGAAAGAGAGCGGCATGGCGGCCCACGAGGATTGGAATACCACACGTGCCGCGGAGCTTATCGCGGCAAGCCAGTCCCTCGAGGGGCCGCTCCTGCCGATCCTGCACTCTTTCGTGGAAACCTTCGGCTATGTGCCCGAGCCGGCCGAACCGATGATCGCCGAGGCGCTGAACCTTTCGCGCGCTGAAGTGCACGGCGTCGTCACCTTCTATCATGATTTCCGCCGCGAGCCTGCGGGCGACCATGTCGTCAAGCTCTGCCGCGCCGAGTCCTGCCAGGCGGCCGGCTGCGACGCGCTCGCCGATCACCTCACCGAAAAGCTCGGCATCGCCTTCGGCGAGACCACCAGGGACGGCCGCGTGACGCTGGAGCCGATCTACTGCCTCGGCCTGTGCTCGGTCTCGCCGGCCGCGATGATCGATGGCCGCCTTGTGGCGCGGCTCGATGCCAAAAAGCTCGACAAGGCTCTCGGCCATCTCGGTGGAGTGGCGCAATGAGCCTTCTTGTCTATGTTCCTCGCGATGCTGCTGCCATTGCTTGTGGCGCCGACGAGGTGGCCGCAGCCCTGAAGGTCGCCGCCATCGCCGGCAAGCTCGATATCGAGATCATCCGCAACGGCTCACGCGGCATGGCCTGGCTGGAGCCGTTGGTCGAGCTGGCGACGCCGGAAGGGCGCATCGGCTATGGGCCGGTCGAGCCCGAGGATGCTGGCAGCCTGATCGCCGCCTTTGCCGGCGACGGTGCCCACAAGCTTCGTGTCGGCAAGCCGGAGGAATTGCCTTTCCTCAAGAAGCAGACCCGCCTCACCTTCGCCCGCGTCGGCATCGTCGATCCGCGTGACCTCGACGACTACAAGGCCCATGGCGGCCTCAAGGGCCTCGAAAAGGCTATCGCGATCGGTCCGGCCGCCATCGTCGAGGAAGTCACCAAATCAGGCCTGCGCGGCCGCGGTGGGGCAGGCTTTCCCACTGGCATCAAGTGGAAGACGGTCGCGGACGCGAAAGTCAATTCCAAAGACCACGGGCCGCGGAAATACATCGTCTGCAACGCCGACGAAGGCGACAGCGGCACCTTTGCCGATCGCATGCTGATGGAGGGCGACCCCTTCTGCCTGATCGAAGGCATGGCCATCGCCGGCGTCGCCACCGGCGCCACCAAGGGCTATGTCTATATCCGCTCCGAATATCCCCATGCGATCGCGGCGATGAACACGGCGGTCGAGAAGGCGCGCCGCGCCAATGTACTGGGCAAGGGCATTCTCGGTTCGGCCCATGATTTCGACATGGAGGTGCGCGTCGGCGCCGGCGCCTATGTTTGTGGCGAGGAAACCTCGCTGCTGCAGAGCCTGGAAGGCAAGCGCGGCACGGTGCGCGCCAAGCCCCCGCTTCCCGCGCATAAGGGCCTGTTCGACAAGCCGACCGTGATCAACAACGTGCTCTCGCTCGCCACCGTGCCCATCGTTCTGGCCGACGGCGCCGAGGCTTATCGCAATTACGGCATGGGCCGTTCGCGCGGCACGATGCCGATCCAACTCGCCGGCAACGTCAATTATGGCGGCTTGTTCGAGACCGCCTTCGGCATCACGCTCGGCGAGCTCGTCGACGATATCGGCGGCGGATGCTCCACCGGCCGGCCGGTGCGGGCGGTGCAGGTGGGCGGCCCGCTCGGTGCCTATTTCCCGCGCGCGCTCTTCGACACGCCCTTCGACTACGAAGCCTTCGCCGCCAGGGACGGCCTGATCGGCCATGGCGGCATCGTGGTGTTCGACGACACCGTCGACATGCGCCGCCAGGCCCGCTTCGCCATGGAGTTCTGCGGCATCGAGAGCTGCGGCAAGTGCACGCCCTGCCGCATCGGCGCGGTGCGCGGCGCCGAGACGATCGACAAGATCATCGCCGGCAAGGATGTTGCGCGCAATATCGCCGTCGTCGAGGATCTCTGCCAAACGATGAAGTTCGGCTCGCTCTGCGCGCTGGGCGGCTTCACCCCCTACCCCGTGCTTTCGGCCATCCGGCACTTCCCGGAGGATTTCCACGGCGCGCCCCACCGCATCGCGGCGGAGTAGGGCCATGACAGCGTTCCGCGACCTCTACCGGACCATGTTCTCCCTGATCGGCGCGCCGCTGGCGGATGCCCATGCCGTGGCGGAGAGCCTGCTGGCCGAGACGGAGCAGCGGCTGGGCATAGCCATCCCGCCGGCACTGCGCGACTATGTGGCGGTCGCAGGCAATGAGACGCGCATCAACCGCTCCTTTGAGGAATTCCTGCCGCTGCAGGACTGGAAGCTCCATGACGGGCAGTTGATCTTCGCGGCGGAGAACCAGGGCGTCGTGCTCTGGTCCGTCGGCCTCGACGAGGGCGATGATCCCGAAGTCCAGGTGATGACACCCGATTTCGTGGAGAGGCATGACAGCGGCCAGCGCTGCTCGGTCTTCCTGCAGTGCCTGTGCGTCTATCAGTGCACCTCGGGCGAGGTGTTTCCCTATTTCGACAATTTCGAGCTTGGCAGCGTGGACGAAGTTCCCGATCTGCCCGGCGTGCGCATGATCGCCGATTTCGACGGGCTGCGCACCTACGCCGGCCAGGATCTGGCGATCAGCGTCCTCTATACCAAGGCACAGGCAAGTTTCTCGATCACCAGCCCGTGCCCCGGCCGCATCGAACAATTCGCGCATCTCGCCCGCCTGCCGGTTTCCGGAATGAACAGTCAGGAAGCCCGGCAATGGTAGAGCTTGCCGTTCAATTTCCCCATTTTCGGCGCATAACAACAATGTGCCCATCCCTTCAATCCGATGGTGAGTTCCATGTCTCTCATTCATGAAATCGACTACGGCACGCCGCTCTCCAAATCGGAAAGACTGGTCACGCTGACCATCGACGGCCAGGAGATCTCGGTGCCCGAGGGCACCTCCATCATGCGCGCCGCGATGGAGATGGGCACGCAGATCCCCAAGCTCTGCGCCACCGACATGATCGACGCCTGGGGCTCCTGCCGTATGTGCCTGGTCGAGATCGAGGGCCGCGCCGGCACGCCCGCCTCCTGCACCACGCCGGTGGCGCCGGGCATCAAGGTCAAGACGCAGACCCAGCGCCTGAAGGAGATCCGCAAGGGCGTGATGGAGCTCTATATCTCCGATCATCCGCTCGACTGCCTCACCTGCGCCGCCAATGGCGATTGCGAGCTGCAGGACACGGCTGGCGCCGTGGGCCTGCGCGAAGTGCGCTACGGCTACGAGGGTGACAATCATCTCGGGCTCGAGAAGGACACCTCCAACCCCTATTTCACCTTCGATGCGTCGAAATGCATCGTGTGTTCGCGCTGCGTTCGCGCCTGCGAGGAGGTCCAGGGCACCTTCGCGCTGACCATCTCCGGCCGCGGCTTCGAGAGCCAGGTCTCGCCGGGCATGAACGAGAACTTCTTCGATTCCGAATGCGTCTCCTGCGGCGCCTGCGTGCAGGCCTGCCCGACGGCCACCCTCACCGAGAACAAGGTGATCGAGATCGGCCAGCCCGAGCATTCGGTGGTGACGACCTGCGCCTATTGCGGCGTCGGCTGCGCCTTCAAGGCCGAGATGCGCGGCGAGGAAGTCGTGCGCATGGTGCCCTACAAGGACGGCAAGGCCAATCGCGGCCATTCCTGCGTCAAGGGCCGCTTCGCCTGGGGCTATGCCACCCACAAGGAGCGCATTCTCAAGCCGATGATCCGCGCCAAGATCACCGATCCCTGGAAGGAAGTCTCCTGGGAGGAGGCGATCGGCTATGCGGCATCCGAGTTCAAGCGCATCCAGGGCCAGTATGGCAAGGACTCGATCGGCGGCATCACCTCCTCGCGCTGCACCAATGAGGAGACCTATCTCGTCCAGAAGCTGATCCGCGCCGGCTTCGGCAACAACAATGTCGATACCTGCGCCCGCGTCTGCCACTCGCCCACGGGCTATGGCCTCGGCCAGACCTTCGGTACCTCCGCCGGCACGCAGGACTTCGACTCGGTCGAGGACAGCGACGTCATCATCGTCATCGGTGCCAACCCGACGGACGGCCACCCTGTCTTCGCCTCCCGCATGAAGAAGCGCCTGCGCGAGGGCGCCCACCTGATCGTCATCGATCCGCGCAAGACCGACATCGTACGCACGCCGCATATCGAGGCCGATTACCATCTGCCGCTGCTGCCGGGCACCAATGTCGCCATCCTCACGGCGCTGGCTCATGTCATCGTCACCGAGGGCCTGGTCGCCGAGGATTACGTGCGCGAGCGCTGCGACTGGGACGAATTCCAGAACTGGGCGAGCTTCGTGGCCGATGAACGCCATTCGCCTGAAGCGGTGGAAAAATACACCGGCGTGCCCGCCGAGCTGGTGCGCGGCGCGGCCCGCCTCTATGCCACCGGCGGCAATGGCGCCATCTATTACGGCCTTGGCGTCACCGAGCACAGCCAGGGCTCGACCACGGTGATGGCGATCGCCAACCTCGCCATGGCCACCGGCAATATCGGCCGCCGCGGCGTCGGCGTGAACCCGCTGCGCGGCCAGAACAATGTGCAGGGCTCCTGCGACATGGGCTCCTTCCCGCATGAGCTGCCGGGCTATCGCCACATCGGGACTGACAGCGTGCGCAACATGTTCGAGGAATTCTGGGGCGTGCACCTCGACAAGGAGCCGGGCCTGCGCATTCCCAACATGCTGGATGCGGCCGTCGAAGGCACCTTCCGCGGCCTCTATGTGCAGGGCGAGGACATCGTGCAGTCCGACCCCGATACCAAGCATGTCACCTCGGGGCTATCGGCGATGGAATGCGTGGTCGTGCAGGATCTCTTCCTGAACGAGACGGCCAACTACGCCCATGTCTTTCTGCCGGGTTCTTCCTTCCTCGAGAAGGACGGCACCTTCACCAATGCCGAGCGCCGCATCCAGCGCGTGCGCAAGGTGATGAGCCCCAAGGCCGTCTATGCCGACTGGGAGGTGACGATCCTGCTCGCCGAAGCCATGGGCTTTCCGATGCAGTACGACCACCCCTCGCAGATCATGGACGAGATCGCCCGCCTCACCCCCTCCTTCGCCGGTGTCTCCTATGAGAAGCTGGACCAGGACGGCTCGGTGCAGTGGCCCTGCAACGACAAGGCGCCCGAGGGCACGCCGATCATGCATATCGACCATTTCGTGCGCGGCAAGGGCCGCTTCATGGTCACCGAATATATCCCGACGGACGAGCGCACCGGCGCCCGCTTCCCATTGCTGCTCACCACCGGCCGCATCCTGTCGCAGTACAATGTCGGCGCGCAGACCCGGCGCACCGAGAACTCGATGTGGCATGAGGAGGATCGTCTCGAGATCCATCCGCACGATGCCGAGCAGCGCGGCGTCCGCGAGCATGACTGGGTGCGCCTGGAAAGCCGCTCGGGCTCGACCTCGCTGCGCGCCACCATCACCGACCGCGTGGCGCCGGGCGTGGTCTACACCACCTTCCACCACCCCTCGACACAGGCCAACGTCATCACCACCGACTATTCGGACTGGGCCACCAACTGCCCCGAATACAAGGTGACGGCAGTGCAGGTCATGCCCTCCAACGGCCCCTCGCAGTGGCAGGAGGAGTATGAGGCGATGGCGAGGAACTCGCGGAGGATCGCGGCGGAGTGAGGTTTTGGGGGTTGGGGGGCCTGTCCGGCTGATGCTGCGCTGCCCCTCACCTCTATCCCTAAGCAACTCAAGAGAGTTGCTGATACCCCGTAAACGGGGCGAGGGGACTTCGAAGACGCGGTTCGGTTTACGAGGTCCAATCTCGCACAACCGGCTGGGCGAGATGAGGCGTTACAGAATAAATCGTGCCGGTTGCGCCCCCTCGCCCCGTTTACGGGGTATCAGCAACTCTCTTGAGTTGCTTAGGGATAGAGGTGAGGGGCAGCGCGACATTTGCTAACAAGGGCCCGAAACACCAAAGAACCCATGACGAACGATACGCTCTCCCCCGCTCGCCCCGTATCGCGCCTTGCCTGGCGCGAGGGCGTACTCACGCCGGGCGAGCGCACCATCCCCGAGGAGACCGCCGTCTCCCTCGTCTATGACGGCGGCTCGCATGCGGTGATGATGGCGAGCCCGTCGGACCTCAAGGATTTCGCCTATGGCTTCTCCCTCACCGAGGGCATCATTGCCTCTCCCGGCGATATCACCGAATTTGAACGCGTCGATTATGACGAGGGGGTCGAGCTGCGCATGTGGCTGAAGGGCGATCGCGGCGCGGCGCTTGCCGCCCGCCGGCGCATGCTGGCCGGCCCGACGGGCTGCGGCCTATGCGGCATCGACAGCCTCAGCGAGGCCGTGCGCAAGCCGCGGGTGATCGAGAGCGACCTCACCTTCTCGCCCGCCGATATCGAGGCGGCGCTAGCCTCCCTCACCCCGGCGCAGGAACTGGGCCGCCTCACCCGCGCCGTGCACGCCGCCGGCTTCTGGACCAAGGCGGGTGGGCTGGCGGCGCTGCGCGAGGATGTCGGCCGGCACAATGCGCTCGACAAGCTGGCGGGGGCTCTCGCTGGGAGGTTCCCCGGGTGCGCGGACGTCTCGTCCGCATCTGGAACCGCAGTGCTTGTCGGAAGGGAAGAGGCGGACGAGACGTCCGCGCACCCGGGGAACCTCCCAGGCATCCTCGTCCTCACCAGCCGTATCTCCATCGAGATGGTGCAGAAATCCGCCATGATCGGCGCGCCCGTCGTGGTCGCCGTCTCCGCCCCCACGGCGCTCGCCATCCGCACCGCCGAGGAGGCCGGCATCACCCTGATCGGCATCGCCCGTTCCGACGGCTTCGAAATCTTCACTCACCCCCACCGTATCGTTCCGGAGAGTCTTGCTGATGTCGCATGACAGTTCACCCGACAAGCTCGTGCGCATGGCCAACCAGATTGGCAAGTTCTTCGCCTCTCAGGCCGAACCGGTGCGCGTATCAGGCATCGCCGACCACATCAGGAAGTTCTGGGAGCCCCGCATGCGCAACCAGATCTTCGCCCATCTCGACGCCGGCGGCGAAGGCATCGATCCCCTGGTGAAGCAGGCACTGGAGAGCTTGCGACAGAAGGCGTGACTGGGGGCGCGGACTTCCAGTCCGCTCTTGGAGGCGATACGCTCTACGGTGAGAGAAAAGCGGACTGGAAGTCCGCGCTCCAGGGAGGCTCCATGCCCGATTCCATCGTCGACTGGGACAAGCTCGAGCCCCGCACCGTCATTCCCGGCTTTCACGGCCGCTTCGCCCATTCCCATACCATGACCTATGCGATGTGGCAGATCGATGCCGGCGCCACGCTGCCGTTGCACTCGCATATGCACGAGCAGGTCGTGCATCAGTACGAAGGCCGCATGGAGCTGACGATCGATGGCGTCACGCATCTCATGGCGCCGGGCATGATGGCCGTCATCCCGCCCAACGCCCCGCATTCCGCCCGGGCGCTGACGGATTGCCGGACCATGGACGTGTTCTATCCCCTTCGGGAAGACTATATGGGGACCGGCGTGCCCAGCCTGCTGCAGGCGGCGCTGAAGTAGAAACCGAGCCGCCCAAAAGACCGGGCAAACACAAGCTCAGGCCCTCCCCACGAAGCTGCTGGAGGGTAGACTGCTTCATTTTAGTTCACGGAGAAGGCTTTTCGCGTCCAAAACGCCCGGAATCTCTACTTCCGCCTTGCCCCGCCCCTTCCATCTTGATATGGAACCGCCCATCTAACGCTCAGTGGTCTCCTTTATTGAGACCCCCGTTGGATTCTAGACCCTCTAGACGTTTCTGCTCAGCGGGCCATGCGCCGGCCGGTCGTGCTTTTCACTCGAAACACGCCGCCTGGGTTGCTCCAGCAATCCTGCCGCCTTGCAGAAGCGATGATCAACACAAGCCGCCGGCGCCAGGAAACCATATGTCCGTACAAACCCATAGTGCGATGCGTGAAGACTTTGCCGCCATGCTCGACGAGAGCTTCGGCACCTCTGACATGGCCGAAGGTTCGGTTGTCAAGGGCACTGTCGTCGCCATCGAGAAGGACCTCGCAGTCATCGACGTCGGTCTGAAGACCGAAGGCCGCGTTGCCCTCAAGGAATTCAACGGCCCGGGCCGCGACAGCGCGCTCAAGGTCGGCGATGTGGTCGAGGTGTATCTCGAGCGCATCGAAAATGCCCTCGGCGAAGCCGTCATCTCGCGTGACAAGGCCCGCCGCGAGGAGAGCTGGGTCAAGCTGGAGAAGTCGTTCGAGGCCAATGAGAAGGTCGATGGCGTCATCTTCAACCAGGTCAAGGGCGGTTTCACCGTCGATCTCGACGGCGCCGTGGCCTTCCTGCCGCGCAGCCAGGTCGACATCCGTCCGATCCGCGACGTCACCCCGCTGATGAACGTGCCGCAGCCCTTCCAGATCCTCAAGATGGATCGCCGCCGCGGCAACATCGTCGTCTCCCGCCGCACGGTCCTCGAAGAGAGCCGCGCCGAGCAGCGTCACGAGATCGTCCAGAACCTCGAAGAGGGTCAGGTCGTCGACGGCGTGGTCAAGAACATCACCGATTACGGTGCGTTCGTCGACCTGGGCGGCATTGACGGCCTCCTGCATGTCACCGACATCGCATGGCGCCGCGTCAACCACCCGACGGAGCTTCTGACCATCGGCCAGCAGGTCAAGGTCAAGATCATCAAGATCAACCACGAGACGCACCGCATCTCGCTCGGCATGAAGCAGCTCCAGGCCGATCCGTGGCTGGGCATCGACGCCAAGTACCCGCTGCAGGCCAAGTTCACCGGCCGCGTGACCAACATCACTGATTACGGCGCGTTCGTGGAACTGGAGCCGGGCATTGAAGGCCTGATCCACGTCTCCGAAATGTCGTGGACCAAGAAGAACGTCCATCCCGGCAAGATCGTCTCCACCTCGCAGGAAGTGGAAGTGCAGATCCTCGAGGTGGATCCGGTCAAGCGCCGCATCTCGCTCGGCCTCAAGCAGACCCTGTCGAATCCGTGGGAAGATTTCGCCGACAAGCATCCGAACGGTTCGGTGGTCGAAGGCGAAGTCAAGAACAAGACCGAGTTCGGCCTGTTCATCGGCCTCGACGGCGACGTGGACGGCATGGTCCATCTCTCCGACCTCGACTGGAACCGTCCGGGCGAGCAGGTCATCGACGAATTCCGCAAGGGCGACATGGTCAAGGCCGTGGTGCTCGACGTGGACGTCGAGAAGGAGCGCATCTCTCTGGGCATCAAGCAGCTTGCTGGTGATCCCTTCGTCGATGCGGGCGAGCTGAAGAAGAACCAGGTCGTCACCTGCGAAGTCATCGACGTGAAGGAAGGCGGCATCGACGTCAAGATCACGGGCACCGACCTCACGGCCTTCATCCGCCGTGGCGATCTGGCCCGCGACCGCGCCGACCAGCGCCCCGAGCGTTTCGCTGCCGGCGAGAAGGTCGACGCCCGCGTCATCCAGTTCGACCGCAAGGCCCGCAAGGTCCAGGTCTCGATCAAGGCCCTGGAAATGGCCGAGGAGAAGGAAGCGATCGCGAACTACGGTTCCTCGGACGCCGGCGCCTCGCTCGGCGACATCCTCGGCGCTGCGCTGCGCGCCCGCACCGAGAAGCGGTAATCCCTGGGAGCGCAGGCATCCTGCCTGCCTCTTGGAACCATCACGATTGCAGAAAGGGCGCGACCTTCAGGGTTCGCGCCCTTTTTCCTTCCTGGAACCGCTGGCTTTCAGCCGGCCCTTGAAACGACACGCCTTTCCCTGTGAGGTCGGCGTTTCAATGCCGGTCTGAAGACCGGCACACCGAGAAGGCGCGTTTGGTGTGCCGGCCTTCAGACCGGCATGGAACCGCCACCCCCAACAAGCGAGCGCTCACGCGCCGCCCGCTTCCCCGCTCCCTGCCGATACGCCCCGCGAAACTCGCGCGGCGTCAGCCCCCGAACCTGCAGGAATTGCCGGTTGAAATTGGAGAGGTTGCGATAGCCGACCTCGTCAGCGACATGCGCGACCGGCCTCTGCGTGCCGATCAGCAGGGCACAGGCCTGGCCGATGCGCAGCTGCGTGACATAGTCCATCACCGAAAGCCGGGTGTGGCGACGGAACAGGCGCTGGAAGCCGGAGATGCTGAGGCAGGAGAGTTCGGCAAGATCGGCGATGCGGATATCCTCGTGGTAATGGGCGTGGATATGGCCAAGCACGCGATCGATGCGATCCCCGTCGGACGGCGTCGCGGCCGCCGCCTGGTAGGCAGGGCTCGCCAGCGGCTCGGCCTCCCCGTCGCGCGCCAGGATCTGCAGGACCTGCATCAGGTTGAGGAGGCGCGCGGCGCTGTCCAGCCCAGGCATGGCCTCGATCAACGGCCGGGCCCGTCGCGTCGCCGTGCCCGAAAAACGGATGCCGCGCCCGGCCGTGTCCAGCAGCGCCCGGACATTGCGCATCTCCACGAAGGTCTGCGTCAGCCCCGCCGCCCATTCCAGGCGGAACCACATCACCAGGGCCACATGCGGCGCGTCCAGCGCGATCTTGTCCTCCGAGAACCAGGTATGCGGCAGGTTGGGGCCGAGCAGCACGAGGTCGCCATCCTCATAGGCGCCGATATGGTCGCCGATGAAGCGCCGGCCCCGGCTGTTGCTGGTCAGCGTCAGTTCGAATTCGGGATGGTGATGCCATTCGAAGGGAATGCCTTCGTCGAGCCGGCGGTTGAGCAGCGTCCAGGACGCATCCGGTGGGACAGTGAGCTTTTCGAGGAAAGGCCTCATGCGATCATACCTCGAGGGCGGCGGCTGGGAAGCACAACGCCACGATAGTATCAGTTCTTGCTGTTACAGGCCAACATAGTGCGGGAGGACGCTGCTAGTTTCCGGCCATCTTCAAACCCGATCAGGAAACGGACATGGCCGAGGCGGCGCTCAAGAAGGACTCCCATCCCATCACCCAGCTCGTCACCACGCAGCTGAAGGATATCGACAAGAAGCTGCCGCTGCGCGTCTTCTCCGAAGCCGATTGGCAGCACTGGATCACCAAGGGCTATGTCATCCTGCGCCAGGCCGTGCCGGCGGCCAATATCGAGCGCCTGGTCGACCTGCTCTGGCGCTTCGACGAGAAGGATCCGCGCGATCCCTCGACCTGGTACGCCCCGCAGCGCCGCGAGCACAAGATGAAGGAGCTCAACAACACTGGCATGCTGGAGATCTACAACCACCAATATCTCTGGGACAACCGCCAGGAGCAGCGTGTCTATGACGCCTTCGTCGACATCTGGGACCGCGAGGATCTGTGGGTGACCGTTGACCGCGCCAATCTCAACCCACCAAAGAATGTCAGGGGCAATCCCAACGGCTTCATCCACTGGGATGTCGACACCTCCATCCGCCCGCTGCCGATCGGTGTGCAGGGCGTGCTCAGCCTGCAGAAGCAGGACGGCGATGTCGGCGGCTTCCAGTGCATCCCCGAGTTGTTCCACGGCTTCGACGAATGGGTGAAGACCCAGCCCGTCGACCGCGATCCCATGCATCCCGACACCACGGGCCTCGAGATCGTCAATATCGAGATGGAAGCGGGCGACATGCTGATCTTCAACAGCCTGCTCGCGCATGGCGTGCGGCCCAACCATTCGAATGGGCGCGTGCGCATGGCTCAGTACATTTCGATGCATCCGGCCGAGGAGGACAACGAGGCCGAGCGCGGCGAACGCATCCATCTGTGGCGCGATCTCGAACACCCCAAGCGCGATGCCTTCCCGGGCGATCCGCGCGACTGGGAGAAGAACAATGCGCAGACCGCAAGGCTGAGCCCGCTCGGCGAGAGACTGCTCGGGCTGAAAAGCTGGCGGTAAGGCGTGCCGGGGATCGCCGGCTGGAAGCAGCGCGATACCCATGGCATTTCCCGGGTGCGCGGACGTCCTCGTCAGCATCTTGACACTCGACGCCCGCCGATAAGGAAGATGCGTGCGAGACGCCCGCGCACCCGGGATTTTTCACCTCCCCCTCTTGCATTGCCTCAACGTTTGGTTGATCGATGGCCCTCGAAACGCCCAGAACGCCGCCATCCGGCGGGAGATTTGTGGGCATTGGGGAGACAATGATGCGTATCAACCGTTTGGCGCTCGCGGCTGGCGTGGCCCTGGCCCTGATAAGCACGGTGGCCTTCGCGGCCGACAAGGTGACGGTGGCCGTCACCTCGATCGTCGAGCATCCGGCCCTCAACGCCGCGCGCGACGGCGTCAAGAAGGCGCTGGCGGATGCCGGCTACAAGGAGGGCGACAACCTCGTCTTCCAGTTCGAGACCGCACAGGGCAACCCGGCCACCGCCGCCCAGATCGCCCAGAAATATGTCGGCGAGAACCCGAATGTGATCGTGCCGATCGCCACGCCCTCGGCCCAGGCCGTGGTGGCGGCGACGCAGGACATTCCCGTCGTCTTCACCGCCGTGACCGATCCGGTCAGCGCCCAGCTCGTCAAGGATCCCGCCCATCCCGGCGGCAATGTCACCGGCGTATCCGACATGTCGCCGCTGGCCGACCACCTCAAGCTGATCAAGCAGATCGTGCCCGGGGTGAAGAATATCGGCGTGCCCTATAATCCTGGCGAGAGCAACAGCGCGGTGCTGCTGGCGGCGCTGAAGAAGATGGCGCCCGATTACGGCGTCGAGATCGTCGAGGCTCCGGCCACCAAATCCTCCGACGTGCAGGCTGCGGCGCAGAGCCTGATCGGCAAGGTCGACGTGATCTATGTGCCCACCGACAACACCATCGTCTCGGCGCTCGAAGCGGTGATCGGCGTCGGCACCGACAACAAGATCCCGGTCTTCTCCGGCGATACCGACAGCGTCAACCGCGGCACCATCGCCTCCGTCGGCTTCGACTATTTCGATGTCGGTGTCCTGACGGGCAAGACCGTGGTGCGTATCCTGAAGGGTGAGAAGCCCGGCGACATCGCTGTGCAGAACCCCACCGGCACCGACCTCTTCGTCAACACCAAGGCCGCCGCCGCCATGGGCGTGACCATCCCGCAGGACCTGATCGCCAAGGCGAAGAAGGTGATCAACTGAGAGGCGCGACTCGCCTCCCCCACGAAACTGGGGGAGGTGGGCCGGCAAAGCCGGCTCGGAGGGGGTGTGGCCCGGCGGGCTCGGCATTTCAGAATAAGGACCATCATTCCGGCAGTATCCTCACAAGCTTCTGCTTGTCAGGGTACAGTCGTCCGGAATGACGACGCCTCCGCCTTATCCTTCAGAGTCCAGCCCGTCGGGCCACACCCCATCCGACCTCGCTTCGCGAGGCCACCTTCCCCAGCTTCGTGGGGAAGGCTCAGGTCGCGCCCTACCCGGCGCGACCGTTCTTCTAGGACCACTGCATGTCTCTCTTCTCCTTCCTGGGCGCCGTCGAGATCGGGCTGATCTATGCCCTGGTGGCGCTCGGCGTCTTCCTCTCCTTCCGCATCCTCAACTTCCCCGACCTCACGGTCGACGGCAGCTTTCCCCTCGGCGGCGCCGTGGTGGCGGCGCTGATCATCGCCGGCGTCAACCCGCTGCTGGCAACGCTTGCTGCCATCCTGGCAGGAGCTCTCGCCGGCCTCGTCACCGCCTGGCTCAATGTGCGCTTCAACATCCTGCATCTGCTGGCCAGCATCCTCACCATGATCGCGCTCTATTCGATCAATCTACGCATCATGGGCGCGCCGAACCTGCCGCTGCTCAACCAGCCCAGTGTGATCGACTATTTCGCCTGGGCTTCGCCGCTGATCCAAGCCACCGGCCTGCCGCTGAAGGCGACGCTCAAGGTCCTCGCGCTTGCCGTCATCGTCGCCCTGGTCTGGCTGGCGCTGACGCGCTTCCTTACTTCCGAATTCGGCCTCGCCATGCGCGCCACCGGCGCCAATGCCCGCATGGCGCGAGCGCAGGGCGTGTCGACCAGCCTGCACATCTATGTCGGCATGGCGCTCTCCAACGCCCTGATCGCCCTCGCCGGCGCGCTCTTCGCCCAGACCGCCGGCTTTGCCGATGCCAATGGCGGCACCGGCACCATCGTCAGCGGCCTCGCTGCCGTGATCCTCGGCGAGACCTTGTTCCGCACGCGCTCGATCCTAATCATGCTGCTGTCCTGCGTGGTCGGCGCCATCATCTACCGCATCGCCATCGCGCTGGCGCTGAACTCCAGCGGCCTCGGGCTGAAGTCCTCGGACATCAATCTCGTCACCGCCGTGCTAGTGGGCTTGGCCCTGATGCTGCCGAGCGTGCGCAATCCCCTGAAATCCATGTTCCGGCGGAGTGCCTGAGATGATCGCGCTCCAAGGCATTCATGTCACCTTCGGCCGCGGTACCCCGCTGGAGAACCGCGCCTTGCGTGGCCTCGACCTCGCCATCCCCGCCGGCCAGTTCGTTACGGTGATCGGCTCGAACGGCGCCGGCAAGTCGACCTTACTCAACGTGCTCAGCGGCGACGCCCGGGCCGAGCGCGGCCGCATCGAGATCGAGGGCACCGACGTCACCCTCTGGCCCGCCCCCAAGCGCGCCGGGCTGATCGCCCGCGTGTTCCAGGATCCGATGGCGGGCACCTGCGAGGGCCTCTCGATCGAGGAGAACATGGCGCTCGCCTATGCGCGCGGGCGCGCGCGTGGCCTCGGTCCCTCGCTGAACGCGACGCGGCGCGACCTTTTCCGCGACAAGCTCAGCGTACTGGGCCTGGGGCTCGAAAACCGCCTCGGCGATTCCATGGGCCAGCTCTCCGGCGGCCAGCGCCAGGCCGTGAGCCTGTTGATGGCGACGCTTACAGGCATGAAGATCCTGCTGCTCGACGAGCACACCGCCGCGCTCGACCCGCGCACCGCCGATTTCGTGCTGGAGCTGACGCGCAAGATCGTGGAGGAGCAGAAGCTCACCACCCTGATGGTCACCCACTCCATGCGCCACGCCCTCGACCATGGCACGCGCACCGTGATGCTGCATGAAGGCCAGATCGCCTTCGATCTCGACGCCGAGCATCGCCAGGGCTTGGATGTGCCGGACCTGCTGAAGCTGTTCAGCAAGGTGCGCGGCGAGCAGCTGGACGACGACAGCCTGCTGCTGGGGTAGGAATGGTGCTGGCCGTTTTCCGCCTTCTCGGATGCCGAGACGGAGCGGGCAACACTGTTTCTGGCTCGTACAAATTTGAAAGAGAGTCAGGCAAAGTGCCGGACGGCGCCCGGCACTTTGTCGCTGGGTCGGATCGGTTAGTCGATAGCCTTCAGCCTGTCGGCAGACATCTTGCCACTGCGCTTATCGGCCACGAGTTCGAAGCTGACCTTTTGGCCTTCGCGCAGCTCATACAGGCCTGCACGCTCGACGGCGCTTATATGAACGAAGGCGTCCGGGCCACCGCCCTCAGGTGAAATGAAGCCGAAGCCTTTTTGTGCGTTGAACCATTTGACAGTACCGGTCGGCATAGAGAGAGACCTTTCGTGCTCAAGAAAGTAGATCTGCGAAAGTGCAGACCGACGGAAATCGTTTGGGCGTACACATAGGTGGTCGGCAGCCAGGAGGATGCAAGCTTAAATGCCGCACCACGTGAACATCAGGCTGCGAAGTCTGGAACGCCGGGTTTCGCCGAGCGCCAGCAGACAGCGATCGGGGCACATGGCAATCATCGCCTGCTTGTCGCCCGTCCCGAAGTTTTTTGGATTGTGCCAGAGGTGGGACGACGGCGGATGCCTTCAAACAGGTGGTGCGACAGGTCGATTTAGATCCTTGGCAAACAGATGAAAAGACGCTGCTCTTCAAGGCGTCAAACTCGACAGCAGATCGGCGATCTCTATCGTCGAGACATGGCAGAAGGTATCGGACACGGCATAGGGCAGAATAATCCGGCTGCCATGCCGCATCGCGCCACAGGTATAAACGACGTTCGGGACATACCCCTCGCGCTCGGAAGGCTCGGGCCTGATCAGCGGCTGGCTTGACCGTGCCAGAACCTTCGAGGGATCTTCCTTGGCCAGGAGAACCGCGCCGATGGAATATTTTCGGATCGGGCCGACACCATGGGTCAGCAGAAGCCAGCCCTCATCGAGTTCGATGGGGGAACCGCAATTGCCGATCTGAACGAATTCCCAGGGGAAGCGCGGTTTCACAATGGCCGTGCCGCCATCCCACGCATAAAGGTCGTCGGAATAGATCAAATAGAGGTTCTCGTTATCCTGCCGGGCAATCATGGCATAGCGGCCGGCAATCTTGCGCGGAAACAAGGCCATGCCCTTGTTGCGGGCGGCAGATCCTCGGAGTGGCATCATCCGAAACGACACGAAATCCGTGGTCTCGATCAGTTCCGAGCGTATTGCCAGGCCATTATAGGCCGTGTAGGTGGCGTAATTGGTCCTGCGGCCCTCATCCTCGAACGTAACGAAGCGGGCATCCTCGATACCATTGGACTGGCTGAGCGTAAGGGGAAAGATCACGCGCTCGCTCAGCTCCTCGGCGGGATCGAAACCAACTTCGACGGCTTCGCCACCCTCGACCGATTCTCTGCTTTCCACTCTCGGAAGCGAGGCGAGGCGGGAGGCCGGCGCCATGCTGACCGAACCATCGGCCGCGATGAACCCTGATCGAAAGGTGAGGGAGGAAATGTGCCCCTCTCCGACAGCACGCAAGCTGAGGATGACGCGATGTCCTCCCTCAAGCGCGCCCGACTGATCGGGATCGAGCACGATACTTGGATTGAACAGGGCCGATGCCTCGAAAGAATATTCGTTCAGGAAATAGGCCCCCACAAGCAGGCGCTGGGCACGGGTGAAAAGAGTGTGGGATGCGAATGCATCCTCCATTTCCTCGGCCCGTCTCTCCAGCAAGGTCAGGAGATTGCGGTGCCGGGATTGGAAATTGCCGAGAACTTCGGTGAGTTCCAGGGTTGCTTCCTCGGTACCGAGCGCCAGGACGCGGTCGACAATGTGGTTGGCTCTGGTCTTGTCGACCGGGCTAAGATCGCGCGGCTCGGTCGCAGGCCTGAAAGGGCGCACGATGACTCGCGCCGGATTGGGGCGGAGATAGACCTCCTGCCGATTGAAGGCCGGGCTCTGGGACACCACGTCCTCCGTTTGCTTGGGCGGGCGCGAGATATGATCCATCGAATCTATTCCAACTTTTCCAGACGGGTGCCGACATCGGTACTGTGAGAACCGAAAGCGCCCTTAGGCATGAAGGGCGCGGATCGGTCTGAGCCGCACCGTCTCGCAATTTTCGCGCGCGAGCTGGCGAATTTCCGCCAGGCTGATCAGATAGGACAGAACGGACTCGCCTCCCTTGTTTTCGTTGGCCCGATCAGGATGCAGCCCATCGCTGCAGCTTCCCGTCAGGGGGTCGACCAACGGCACCCAGAGATCGTTGCTGCCCAGGAACCAGGCGAAGATCCGGGTGGCATCGCCCTGCCAGATCACGTCATTGGTCGAGCGCCAGGCGGACAAGCAGGCGGAAATCATGGCTGTCGCCTCTACCGGCTGCTGGTCGAAGGCATGGGGGGGCTTGCGCTTTTCGCCGAAGCCTCTGGTACCCACAGGCCTGAAGAAACCGCTCGGACTTGTCTGCAGTTGTGTCAGCCAGCGCAGGGAGCGAAGGCCCGCTTCGACATAGAGAGGATTTCCCACCGTGCCTCCGGTCACGATCAAGGCTTGCGACAAACGGGCATTGTCATAGGAAAGCCCTTCCTCGAACCAGATCCAGTCCGCCGTCTCGACCGAGGACAGCAGCGAGATCAATCGGTCGGCAAGAAGCGTTCGCAGGCGCAGGGCCCGGACATCGTGTCCCGCCACGGCGCAATAGTCGTCGAGACCAAGCAGTGTGAACGCCCAGGCGCGGGGTGAGGTAAAGGTCTCCACCGCCCCCAGTGCCTCCCGGAACAAGGAAGCTGCCCAGCGCCTGCGCGATGCATTGGCATCACTGCTCGCGGCCTTGCCGAGAGCCCAGAGGGTTCGTCCGTGGCTGTCTTCCGAGCCGGTATCCTCGAGCCAGCGTCGATCGAAGCTCATGAAGTTGCGAAAGCGCCTCGTATCCGGATTCCAGGCATGCTGGATGAAAGCGGCCAGGCGCGTCGTCTGAATTTCGGAAAGACGCAGTTCCCCCGGGCTGTTCAGCGCGCAGGCCAAGAGCAGCGCGCGGGCGTTGTCGTCGACGCAGTAGCCATGGTCCCGATCCGGCACGCAGAGAACCGCATGCTGGAAGAGCCCGGTGTCGTCGCACATCGAGAGGAAATGACCGAGTTCCATGGGTGGCGAAGTAGCGGTGTCGCGCGCGAAAAGACGATGATCGATCTGTGTGCGCTCCTTATGAGCCGCCTTGACCTGGCTGTTGCGTATGGCCTTCTCGAAGACGGCGAGATAGCGCTCGGCCGTGCGCTCCCACGTCATCGACCGGCTCGTGGCATAGGCCCGCTCCCGCATGGCCTGGCGTTGGGTATCGTTGCTGAGCAGCCCCCCCACCGCGCTCCCGATGGCGCGGGTATCGCCGAAGGGAACCAGGATGCCGCGACCGTCGGCCAGCAGTTCCTGGGCGTGCCAATAGGGCGTGGAGACCACGGCCTTGCCGAGCCCGAAACTGTAGGCCAGCGTGCCGGATGTCATCTGCGCCTCCTTGAGATAGGGCGTGACATAGACATCGCACATCGAAATGAAGGAGAGCAGGGTCGGCTTGTCGACGAACTGGTCGAGGAATACGACGCGATCCTCGATCCCGAGATTGCGAACGCGCTCCATCAGGCTCTCGCGATAGGCTTCGCCCTGCTCGAGGACGAGGTTGGGATGCGTCGCGCCGAGCACGACATAGATGGCGTCCGGCTGGCTCTGCAGGATGGAAGGCATGGCATCGATCATGGTTTCGATGCCCTTGTTGGGCGAGAGCAGGCCAAAGGTCAGGATGACGGACTTGTCCTTGAAGCCGAGCTTGGCCTTGGCCCGATCCGGCTTGACAAAGGCAAAGTCGGGAATCCCGTGCGGAATGATCTCGATCTTTTCATCCGCCACCTTGTAGATGGTGCGCAGGAGTTCGCGCCCCTTCTCGGCCATGACGATGACCTTCGACGAAGCGTCGACCACCCTGACAAGAACACTGCGCTGCTCGGGAGTAGGCTCGGCCAGGATCGTATGAAGCGTGGTGACGATGGGCATGGTCAGGCGCGAGAGCAGCGTCATGATATGGCTGCCTGCCTCGCCACCGAAGATGCCGAACTCATGCTGGAGGGAGACGGCGTCGACATGCCCGGTGTTCAGGAAATCGGCCGCCTCGATATAATCCTCCAGCCTGTCGTCGTGGATCTGAAGCTGTACGGCGGAAGGATAGGCATAATGGCGGCCATGATCGGTCATGGCGACGATCGACGTGTCCAGATCGGCCCGCGACGCCGCCACCGCTTGCTGGAGGTCGGTCGTGAAGGTCGCGATCCCGCAGCGGCGGGGTAGTGAATTGCCTATAAAGGCCAAACGGTTCAACGAACTCATATGCGCACTTCCATCTTGTTCAAGGTCGATCGAGAAAGGATCGAAGGGCGAGGGAAATCGGGGCTCGACGCGTCCACTGGCATGTGGTCGAGCAGGGTAAGCAGGTTGGCCGCGGGCTTGGGGCCGGGATAGGCCAGAAGGCCGCTGAGCCCCTCCGCTCCAACCTTGATGGGAACTTTTTCGGCGTCCACGAAGAAGGCCTTGCCGATGCCCGCCTTCATCCGACCGACTTCTGCATGACCGTGCAGCACAAGAAGCCAGGTTTCGTGTTCTGCCTTGAGATCCCAATTGGAATCGGCAGCGAGATCGATGCCTTCGAGGATGAAATAGGGACTGGCGACCAATAGCGTCCTGGCATCCGAGAGCCTCGCAGCCATGGCCTGCTTGACCGGAGCTTCTCGACTGGAGGCCGCCACGGCATGGTCCACATCGAGCTTGCGCTGCCGCCCATAGTCGAACAGCCGAAATGTCGCGTCGCTGCGCTGCTGGATCTCTGCCAGCACAATGCCGGGACCGATCGCATGGATGGTGCCGGCGGGAACGAAGATGACATCATGCTTCTGGACGCCGCGCCATTGCACAAGGTCCGAGATGGAGCCGTCCTCGATGGCCGTTCTGAGCTGCGCTGGATCGAGCTTGCGCTTCAAGCCAAGAGCCACGCTCGCATCGGGGGTGGCGGAGAGAATATACCAGGCTTCGGTCTTGCCATGGTCGAGACCGATCGACCGCGCGAAGGCGTCGTCGGGATGAACCTGGATGGACAGAGGCTCGGTGGTGAACAGGAGCTTGAGGAGCAGGGCCGGTTCGACAGAGATGACGGCGCTACGCTGGCACCACAATTCTCCGATGGCCCCCCGCTCATCCCGGATGTCGCTCCAGGGCAGCAGATCCAGACTTCCCCAGGGTTTGCGCACCGCGCGCATATCGGCCTGTTCGATCGTCATCGTGGTCTCCTGGTTCGCACCAGCGGGCTACCGGAGGTGATGATTGGTCTGGGTGTCTTGATCCTCCGCTGGAACGCTGAGGATATTCGCCGGCGAGGACGGGAGAGGCGTCGATGCCCCTTATCCCTTCTTCTTCGGAAGAACGTTGCCCACCGGGGTCAGCATGCCTCGCGTCAGCAAGGAAGTTGCGGCGGCCGGCGCTGCCGGCTTGGCTGTCTTCGGCTTACGGGTTTCCCGATTGCCGCGTTTCTGTCCCTTGGCCATCCTGCTCTCCTCTGGTCTGCCACGCTTGAGAACTGTGCCGGACAAGGCACGACGCCCCACGATCTCTAAGATCTGGAACTCTATGAGTGGCGCTTTGGTTCCGAACTCTAGAAATAATCTCAGAAAATATCCCGTGAAACCGGAGACATCTCTGTGTAAAATTTATTCTTCTGATGCTCTCGCAGAAGTAATTATGCTAACGAAAATTAAAAGATGAAGAATGGATATTATTTTATTTATATTCTAATTCATAAAAATACTGGAAGTTTGAGGTAATTCGGCGTATGGTCGTCCGTCAAATTTCACGAGCAGGTCCTTTTGGCAGGGCGGCCAGGAGCGCCGTCTGCACATAGAGCCAGATGAAAGACGTCATGCATTGTCCTGCCGGCACTTTGTAGTGAGGACCGGCCAGCGCTTGCCGCTTGGCATCGCGGGGCAATAAGCGCCAGCGCGGCACTCCTGCAGACAGGCTTTGAGTGTGGCCGCCGGCGCGACCACTTCCGTGGCGAGCAATCGCCGTGGGAACCCTCGCAAGTCTTTGCCACCGGCTTCGTCCGCCTTGATGGCGCTGGTCGAGCGCGAACGAGCCGCCCGATGAAGGCTGCGATCTTGTCGAGAGCGAAAGCGCCAGCGAGGTCCTTTCCTGCCGACGGCGTCGTTCAACCTGCGCTGGAGGATTTTCCTGCATCCTGCCCCCTATCGAACCTTGAAACGACGAAGGAGATTCAAAATGGATACAAATACGAGATCGATCTACACCAGCTCCAATGGGGATCGCTGGGTACTGGTCCACAATCCCGAGTCCGGCCGGTCCCTGGTTCGGCACGAACCGAACCGGTCTTCCGGCGGGAAAGCAGTCGAGATCGACGTCGACGACTTCCTTCTGCGCGACGGTGAGAGCCCACAGGGAATCGCGCTGCGTACACTGCTGAGCAAATAATTCCTCTCTTGGCGCGCGAGCTAATCACATGGGCGGGCATCGGCCAAGCCAGGCATCACTGCTGGCTTCCATCCCTTGCCAGCCCCACCTGATTGAGCCTTGCCTCTCCCCCGGAGCGGATGATCACAGCCACGCCAAAGGCATTCCCATCACCCTCGGTCGCGGCACGCCACCGGAAAACCGCGCCTTACGCGGCCTCGACCTCGCCATTCCCGCCGGCCAGTTCGCCACGGTTATTGGCTCGAGGGGCGGGTAACTTGAGGCTCCCCAACTCTGTTCACCACCTCCTGACCGGCTCCCAAGCACCAGGCTGCTCGTGAAATGAGGTCGCACGCGCCTATCCTCTGAGGACACGATGGTGAATGATGCCACGGGGGGCGCTGACCGGGAACGCGAGGAAAGATCGAGATGGAAGACCGGGAGATCCGGGCGGCCCTGGATGTCCATTGGGCTGCGTCCGACGCGAACGACTTCGAGGTTGAACACCAGATTTACCGAGAGGACGCGGTGCTCGAATATCCGCAGTCGGGCGAACGCATCCGCGGCCGGCGCAATATCCAGGCGTCCCGCTTCGCGCAGCCGAACACGAAGCGCTTCACCGTGCGGCGCATCATCGGCGCTGGCGACCTCTGGGTCACTGAATTCGTCCTCACTTATGATGGGCAACCGTCCTACACGGTGAGCATCATGGAGTTCGACGACGGGAAGGTGGCCCGCGAGACTCAATATTTCGGCGATGCATTCGAGCCGGGGCCTTCGCGCGCTCAATGGGTCGAACGGATACCGTGAAATGCGAACGGCGCGAGCCGACGATCAAACGTTTTCCCCGTGCGGAACCAGATCTCGGAACACAGGAGCACAAGCATGGCATCCCCCGATACGCTTCGCTATACGAAGATCCCCCTTGCCCACGGATCCGGTGCGATCCCCGCAGTCGGGTTCGGCACGCTCATCCCAGATCTTCTTGCGACCAGACAAGCAACCCGGACCGCTTTGGACGTGGGATTTCGGCATTTCGATTGTGCCGAGCGATACCGTAATGAAGAAGCGGTTGGCGACGCCTTGCAGGAAGCGCTCAAGGCGGGGACGGTCCGGCGGGAGGACGTTTTCGTTACCACCAAGCTATGGAACACCAATCATCGTCCCGAGCGGGTCAGACCCGCCTTTGAGGCCAGTTGCCGGCGACTGCAGCTCGACCATGTCGATTGCTATCTCATCCATACCCCTTTCGCCTTTCGGCCCGGCGACGACCAGGATCCGAGGGACGAACACGGTCAGGTCATCTATGATCCTGGGGTGACGTTGATCGAGACGTGGGGAGCGCTCGAGCGCCTCGTGGACGAGGGTCGATGCAGGTCGATCGGCCTGTCCGATATCACTTTGGAGAAGCTGCGAGAAATCGTTGCGCAGGCGCGGATCATGCCTGCGGTGGTGCAGATCGAATCCCATCCCTATCTCCCGGAATGGGAGCTTCTCGACTTTTGCCGGGAGCATGGGATCGTGCTGCTGGCGTTTGCAGCGTTGGGACATGGCTTGGATCCAAAAGTGCTTGATGAACCTGTGATCACA
The DNA here is from genome assembly GCF_030160835.1 of Labrys miyagiensis. GTDB lineage: Bacteria > Pseudomonadota > Alphaproteobacteria > Rhizobiales > Labraceae > Labrys > Labrys miyagiensis. The sequence continues at coordinate 180,813 of NZ_BSPC01000069.1, forward strand.
GCCATCGCGCAGCGGGTTCATAAGACGCCTGCTCAGGTTTTGCTGGCCTGGGCCGTGCAACGCGGCACAGCGTTCCTCACGACCTCGGTCGCCCCCGAGCGCATCCGGGAGAACTTCGAGCTTTCGAGCCTGCCTGAGGACGCCCTGCGCGAGATTAGGGACGGCATAACGACGAGCGTCCGGTTCAACGCCGTGATAGGCAGCGGTGTGCCTGGCTTTATTCCCCGCGCCAGTTGAGCTGAACTCCGCGAAGTCGGTCGTACTGGCTCCGGCGGGAAGCATTTTGCACTCGTCGCCGTCCAGTTCGACGTCTCGCCTGATGATGAGGTTTCTCCAGCCAAGCCAAGCCTCAGGGTCGGCCTGCCACACCTGCTGGCCCCTCCTGAGCGGATGATCACAACCGCGGCAATTGCCACTGGTTGCTTGTCTTTTCAAAATCCCTGAGTCACAAATGCAGTGTGTCTGTGACGCTATGGCAATCGGGCCGGGAAAAAATCAAAATCCCGATCGCGTGGCGCCATCACGACAACCATAAAAAAAGGGGAACTTGAACATGAAGGCTCGCTCGGGAACGCGTTCGGTCGCGGGGCGTCTCATCTTTTCCGCGGCGCTTCTGGTGCTTGGCGCAACGCTTCCTGCCAAGGCGGAGATGATCGGCAATTGCGAAGTCACGGGCACCAAGGGTTCCGACCCAATCAAGCCGGCCATCGAAGGCCAGCTTACCGTCCAGACCTCGCTGCCGGCGCCGGCCTGGTGGAACGGCGACTCGCCGGACGCCATGAAGGACGGCTATGAATATTGCATGGCCCAGACCATGGCCTACCGCGCCGGCCTCGACAAAGTGAAGATCATCAACGTCTCCTTCGACGCACTCGTCGCCGCGCAGACCAAGGATTTCGACATCGCCCTCGCCGAAATCTCGATCACCGACAAGCGCAAGCAGGTCGTCGACTTCTCCACCCCCTATTTCGACTCCGACATCGGCGTCGCGGTCAAGAAGGGCACGAGCTACAGCCCTGACACAATCAAGGACATGCGGCTCGGCGTGATGCAGGGCACCACTGGCGCCGCCTTCGTGGATAAGAACCTGAAGCCAAAGGAAGTGAAGGTATTCACCGACACCGGTGCCCTGAGCACGGCCCTGATGGCCAACCAGATCGATGCCGGCCTGCATGACACCTCGATCATGCTGGGCGTCGCCACCAACTCGCATGGCATGATCGAAGTGCCCGCCCAGTACACGACGGGCGAATCCTATGGCGCGCTCTATCCGAAGGGCTCGGCCAACGAAGCCGTCTTCAACAAGATGATCGACGACATGAAGAAGGACGGCACCTTCGCCGCGCTGTCCAAGAAGTACCTTGCCGATGCCTGGGGCGCCGATCCGGCCAAGATCCCCTACATCAAGCCCTGATCGCGCTGCCGCACCGGATCGCTCCCTGAGCGGTCCGGTGTTGTCATTCCGGGGTATCGCCTTGCCGGGATCGCGTTCCGATTTTCGGCAGGCGCGATGCCGTTGAGTGGCAGCTTCTTCCCGACTCCTTGATTTGACGCATTCCTCCCGGCGGCGGCGACCCTGCTTCCCGGAAATGCCCAGAAGGCGAACACGCGCGATGTCTGTGAACACCGACCAGCCGGGAGGCAAGCCTACGCTTGGCCTTCTCGGCGGCGAGCGACGCTGGAGTGCCGGCGCACCGCCCAAGGACGCCACGAGTTGGGCGATCACCGCCCTGATCGTCAGCGTCATCGTCACCCTAGTGACCTGGAAGACCCTGCGCGACATGTATGCCGCGCTCGGCTCGGTCGGCGCGGGCGGCCTGATCGTCGCCGGTCTCCTCATTCTGCTCGGCCTCGTCGTGCTGCTGCTCCTGAAGCCCGCCGTCACCTCGTGGCGCCAATCCGTGGCTGCCAAGCAGGCTCTGGCCGCCAACGATCTGATCGCGGCCCGAACCGCGACGGCCGTCGTGCGCGACAGCGCCTATTCGGCGCTCGGCTATGGTGCGGTGACAGTGATCCTCCTCGCCGCCGCGCAGTTCTTGATGGCCAACGACCTTGCCGTCAGCCGGACCTTTCTTCAGGTGCCCCTGATCATCAGCTCTTTCTGGCTGATCCTGAAGGCCTTCTGGATCAACATCTACATCTTCGTGCTCGCCGAGATCCTCGTGCTGATCTGGGGCCTGATCGTCGCCATCGCGCGCCTGATCCCGGGCGAGGCGGGCCGGCCCGTCCGCCTGATCGCTACCATCTACACCGACATGTTCCGCGGCCTGCCAGCGATCATCAACATCTACCTGATCGGCTTCGGCATTCCGCTTACCGGCCTGCCCTATCTCAAGGATATGGCGCCGGAATCCTACGCCATCCTCGCCCTGACGCTGACCTATGGCGCCTATGTCGCCGAAGTCTACCGCGCGGGCATCGAGAGCATCCATCGCAGCCAGGTCTCGGCAGCCCGCTCGCTGGGCCTGTCCTATATGCAGACGCTTCGCTACGTCGTGGTGCCCCAGGCCGTGCGGCGCATCATCCCACCGCTGCTGAACGACTTCATCGGCCTGCAGAAGGATACCGCTCTCGTCAACGTCATCGGCTCGATCGATGCGTTCAACCAAGCCCGCATCATCGGCGCCAACAATTTCAACCTCTCGCCCGTGACGACGGTGGCCCTGCTGTTCATTGTGATCACCATCCCCCAGGCCCGTTTCGTCGACAAGATGCTCGAGCGTGAACAGCGCCGCATGCACTCTTAGGCCTACCGAAAGGGCAACGCCGATGGCGATGATTGAAATTCGCGACGTCAAGAAATCCTACGGCCAGGTGAAGATCCTGGACGGCCTCAGCATGAATGTCGACGAGCACCAGGTGGTCTGCCTGATCGGCCCGTCGGGCTGCGGCAAGTCTACACTGCTGCGCTGCATGAACGGGCTGGAGCAGATCCAGGGCGGCGAAATCCGCATCCATGGTGACCGCATGACGGGGCCAGGGGTCGATGTCAACGCGCTCCGGCGCGACGTCGGCATCGTGTTCCAGAGCTACAATCTCTTCCCGCATATGAGAGTGGTGGAGAATGTCATGCTGGCCCCCACCAAGGTGCTGGGGCAGAATCCAGCGGAAGCCGAGGCTCGCGCCCTGTCGCTGCTCAAGCGCATCGGCCTGGAACACCGGGCCACCGCTTATCCCGACCAGCTCTCGGGCGGGCAACAGCAGCGTGTCGCCATCGTCCGCGCGCTGGCGATGGGCCCGATGGTGCTGCTCCTCGACGAGATCACCTCGGCGCTCGACCCGGAGCTGGTGTCCGAGGTGCTCAACATCGTGCGCGATCTCGCGGAGGAAGGCATGACCATGCTGCTCGCCACCCACGAGATGGGCTTCGCGCGCGAGGTCGCCAGCAAGATCTGCTTCCTCTATGGCGGCAAGGTGCATGAGGAGGGCCCGCCCTCCCAGATCTTCGGCGATCCGACCCAGGAACGCACCCGCGCCTTCCTGCAGCGCATCATTGAGGCAGGGCGGTTGTAGGCGTCAGACCGGGGAAATAGGCGCAACGCCGATCGAGTATGCTTGGGCGCGAGCTTCGCCCGTAGAGGCGCGGCGCTGGGATCTACCTTCTCCGCAAGGGAGGGAGGCTGCCGGCGTCGAGCCCCTCAGTACCGCCCTCCAGTGCATAACGACCCCAATCCTCCGCGCCTCGGCGCGCCGCTCTTGCCGAAAGCCGGCATCCATGTTTGAGCAAAGCGAAGCTCAAATCCTGGGGGACCCGATGCCGGGCGGATTCTCGATCGTCATTGCCACGCCCACCGTGCGCGCCACCCTGATGGCGCCCTATGTGCGCAGCCTCTTCGATCTCCAGTCAATCTGCGCCGCCCGCGACATCGAGGTGAAGCTCCTGCTGCTGGCCAATGTCAGCTCGATCGATTTCGCCCGCAACATTTTGTGCAGCCAGTTCCTCTACCAGACGCAATGCAGCCACATGCTGTTCATCGACGACGATATGGGCTTCAACCCCGAGGAACTCGCCAGGATGTTCGACTGGCGCGACAGCGAGGTGGTCGCCGCCATGTGCCCCAAGCGTTCGATCGACTGGACACGCATCAAGCAGGCCGTGCTCGCCCATCCCGACATCGAACCAGCCAAGCTCGCCCAGCTCGGCGGCGACTACAAGGGCATGTTCTACCTGCCCGACAACGCCCCCACCATGACCGTCGGGCCCCAGCCGATGGAGGTGGACGCCATCGGCACCGGCATCATGATGATCTCGCGCGCCTGCCTGATGATGCTGCTCGCCGGCGGCACGATCCCGACCACCACCTCCCACCTCACCCTCGACCACCCCATGCATAATTTCTTCAGCACCACGAAGGAGCATGGCGAGGACCACAATTTCTGCCACACCGTCCGCCGCCACGGCGGCAAGGTCCTCGGCTGCCCCTGGCTGACGGTGACGCATACGGGACAGTATGATTTCGTGGGCGATATCAAGGGGATCGCGGAATATTCGTAGTGGGGGCCCGGAAGCGTTCCTGGGACCGCAGGCGTCTCGCCTGCACCTTGAACCGCGTCGTTTCCAAGAGCAGGCGAGACGCCTGCGGTCCCAGGAACGTTTCACCAGTCGCACTACTTGATGGAAATGTCACAGGGCTTGCCCGCCTCCCTTATGACGGAGACCAAGGTTCCACAGCCAGAATTGTGGATTTCGTGCAGCTCAATTATCTGGAAACAAAAGCGCTTCGTAGTTCATGGCACCGTTCACGATGTGCATGACAAACAGCTCACCCTCATGCACCTTGTATAAAATCAGATAGTTACCATGCACAGCGCGCCGAATGCCGCTTGCCTCACGCCTGGGGAGCAAGGGATACAAAAAAGGCATCTGTGGCAAGGCGCGGCATCGCTCTTCGAGCTCTGCGACAAAGGACAAAGCCCGACGCGGACTGTCCTTGGCAATATGATCACCGATGCGAATGAGGTCAGCCCGCGCCTCACCTCACCCGTGATGACCAATTTCATTCGCCAGCTCTTTCAGCCATCCCTTGGTAGCGGGCGCGCAATTCCGCAAAAACCTCATCAGCCGAATGGATACGGCCGGCTTCAATGTCGGCGAGACTACGATCCAAGGCGGCGTCCAAGGCGGCTAGTCTTTTCTCGCGCTCTTCGACCAAGCGGATTCCTTCCCGAATAACCTCACTTTTCGAGTTGTAACGGCCCGAAGCAACGAGGCGCTCCACGGTGCCTTCCAACTGCTTTCCCAGCGCAACACTGCTTGGCATGACATTCTCCTCTCCACTGGGTAGAGATAGCACAATGTGATAATAGTTAGCAAAATTCCTTCGAGGCTACTTCCCCGGACGCTACAGGCCCGTCACGAAATTCTCCATCACCCCCTCCGGCAGTTCCATCACCCCCGCCGTCGCCGTCCACACCAGCAGCGCCTTCACCGGCCTCTCCGAATAGAGCTTGCCGAGCAGATGCCGATAGAGCGCGATCTGGCGCAGATGGGCCGTCGGCACTTCTGCGAGCGTTCTCGGCGGGTGGCGATTGGTCTTAAAGTCGGCGATGCGGATGGCATCGGTGCCGACCGCCAGGCGGTCGATGCGGCCTGAGACGACATAATCGGCATCGCCCGGGCGCGGGATGCGACCGGCGAGGGAGACTTCCGCCCGGCTGCCTGCGCCGAACAAGGGTGCGAGTTCGGGGAGGGCCAGGACGGCGAGCGCCTCCTCGGCCCAGGCCCGGTGGTCGTCGGGCCATTCCGGCGCGGCGCGGGCGAGAAAGGCGAGGGCAGCCTCGCCTTGGGCCGAGGGCGCCACCTCCGGCAGATATTGCAGCAGGGCGTGGATGAGGGCACCGCGGCGCAGGATCTTGGGGTCTGGCGGCTCGGCCGAAGCGAGGCCCGCCAGTTCCTCCGGATGCTCGGCCTCGGATGGGTTGAGCGTGACCTCGGGGGGACGTTCGGCGGCCGCCTTCTCGAACAGCCAGGTTGGGGCTGAGACCGCTGCAGCCTTCGCGGACACATTCTGGTTCGCCACCGGACGACGCGGGGTCGGCTCATAGACCAGGCGCTCGGCCTCGCCATCCGGCTCGACCCGGGCACCCGCGGCGCTCAGCGTCCCGGCGATCATGTCGTACCAGTTGCCGGGGCGCCGGGCAGTGGCGCCCTCGAAACCAGCGACGATGAGGCGGTCCTCGGCCCGCGTCAGTGCAACATAAAGGAGACGGCGATGCTCCGCCTCGCTCTCCGAGCGGATTGTCGCGCGCGCCTCGGCGGCGGGGGGAGGATCCGAGGCCTTGTTGGGGGACCACAGCGGGATCTCGCTGCCAACAGCGCGGCCGGGGCTCTGCACCCAGAAAAGCTTGGGATCATGCCGGCCGTCGGGCGCTGAGCAGGTATCGGCGAGGATGACGATCTTGGCCTCCAGCCCCTTGGCCCCATGCACCGTCATCACGCGCACCTCGCCGCGCGCCACATCCATGTCGCGCTTGATCTCGGCCCTGGCCTCGGCGAGCCAGGCGAGGAAGCCTTGCAAGCTGGCGGTATTGGCGCGCTCGTAATCGCCAGCGATGCGCAGGAACTCGTCGAGCGCATCGGCCGCCTCCTGGCCGAAACGCGCCAGCAGCACGCGCCGGCCGCCGTCGCGAGCCAGGATGTCGGCGAAGAAGGCGAAGGGCGTCTTGAAGGCGGCTTCGTTGAGCCATTCCATCAGGCGATGCCTGATAGAGGCGAGGCGATCCTCGCTTTCCGCTGCCGCCGCCAGGGCCGCCCAGAGCGAGCCCTTGCGCCCCGGCGCGAGGGCGATGAGATCATCGTCGTAGAGCCCGATCAGCGGCCCCTTCAACACCGTCGCGAGGGTGAGGTCGTCATCGGGCAGCAGCGTGAAGCGCGCCAGCGCCATCAGGTCCATCACGGCGATATGGTCGGTCAGCACGATGCGGTCGGCGCCGGCCACCGGCACGCGCGCGAATTTCAGGGCGCGGATAATGGCCTCGAACAAGGCGTTGCGGCTGCGCACCAGCACCATGATGTCGCCGGCCTGGTAGTGTGCGCCGGTGGCGGCATCGCCCTCGTCGATCAGGCGCCTCGCTTCGGCGGCGATCTTGCGGGCGAGCCTTATCACCGGGCTCGATACCGGCGTCTCATCGAAGGGCGCGTCCCAGGCGGCGATCTCCGGCGAAGGCAGCGGCTTTTCCACCGGCCAGACCTCGACGCGGCCGGGATCATGGGCGCGCACGGTCTCATGTACGGTCGGGACGTCGTCGGAGGAGAGGCCGCGCCGGTTGTCGGCCTCGGCGAAGACATGGTCGACGGCCCGGAGGATATCGGGCGTCGAGCGGAAGGACTGCTTGAGCTCGATGGCCTCGAAGCGCTCCTCCGCTAGGCCGGCTTTGACGCGAAAATGCGCGCGCATGCGGGCGAATTCCGCCGGTGCCGCGCCCTGGAAGGAGAAGATCGACTGCTTCTCGTCGCCCACCGCGAAAATGGTGCGGCGCTCCACCCGCGCCCCTGCGCCGGCTGTGAACTCATGCGCCAGCCTCTCGATGATGGCCCATTGCGCGGGGCTGGTGTCCTGCGCCTCGTCGACCAGGATGTGATCAATGCCGCGGTCGAGCTTGTAGAGCACCCATTCCGCCCCGGCACGGCTCAGGAGATCGGCGGTGCGTTGCACGAGATCGTCGAAATCGAGCGCGGCGCGGCCTGCCTTGCCGGCTTTGTAGCGTCCCAGCAGGGCGGCGGCGACTGCGAGCAGCGCTCCCGTCCTCTCATAGGCGGCGGCAGCCTTGCGCCGCTCCAGGAGGCCGCCAATGCGGGCGAGTTCTTCGAGAAGTTGCTCGGCATAGGCGGGATAGTCCTTGCTGAAATCCTTGACCAGGAAGGCGTTGGGCGAACGAGCCTCGCCCGTCCCGGTAAGAAAGATGCCGCGATAGGCCTCGGCCCGCCGGCCTAGCGCGGCGGCGACGGCCGCATCCAGGCGGTCGGCCAGATCCTGCACGCGCTTGCTGTCATATTCGCGCAAGGCACTCGCCATGGCAGGCCATTCTCTTTCGGGAATCCCCGCCTCGTTTATAGCCGCCTCGATGGCGGCAACACTCTCGCCCGGCTTGAGATCGAGCAGCAGTCGCAGCTGGCTCAGCGCGTCGGCGCGGCCCTTGCCGGCGAGGAAGGGCCTGAGGGATTCGCGCTCCCAGGTGATCTCGGCGAGCAGCCCGTCGAAGGCGCCCTCGCCGGTCTCCTCGACCAGCCGCGCCATGGCCCGGCCGAGCGCGCCCTCCGGCTCGGCATTGGCTTCCAGGATCAGGCTGGTGCGAGCGGCGTCCAGCAACTCGCGGCCGGCCCTGTCGTCCAGCACAGAAAACTGCGCGGGAACATTGGCCTCAAAGGGGAAGAGATGCAGCACACGCTCGCAGAAGGCGTGGATGGTAAGGATCTTGAGCCCGCCCGGCGTCTCGATGGCCGAGGCGAAGAGCTGCCGCGCCCGCTGCAGCCCGGCGGTCTCGGGCCGGATGCCTGTGATGGCCTCGATCTCCGCGGCGAGCTTGCCGCTCTCCATCACCGCCCATTTTCCGAGCTGCGCGAAGATGCGGTTCTGCATGTTGGCCGCCGCGGCCTTGGTGAAGGTGAGGCAGAGGATGGCGGAGGGATCGACATTGGCGAGCAACAGGCGAATGACGCGCCGCGTCAGCACCGTGGTCTTGCCCGAGCCGGCATTGGCGGAGACCCAGGCCGACAGCGTGGGATCGGAAGCGAGCCGCTGGTTCAGGATGGTGTCGTTGGAGGGCTGGCGGGGGGTGGTCATCGCGGCGGCTCTGCAAGCAGGATAAAGCGCGCCGCAAGCCTCCCCCACGAAGCTGGGGGAGGTGGCCGAACGAAGTGAGGTCGGAGGGGGTGTGGCCGGAAGGGCTCCACGTTGGAGTGTGAGACTCCGACTCTTTTGCTTGAGCCTTTGCTTATGAAGAGGAGCCAGCGGACCACACCCCCTCCGTCATTGCTTCGCAATGCCACCTCCCCCAGCTTCGTGGGGGAGGCTTGCGTCGCGCCCCTTATGACAAAGTTTCGCCCTCTCACTCCTCCCCCTCCGCGCTAATCGACCATTCGCGCACGCGGGCGAGGTGGTCGTAGTCGCCATAGCGCCGGCCCTTGAACATCGGATGCACCAGGGATTTGTAGGGGGTCTCCTCCTTCTCGAATTTGTCGATCAGCGCCTTCAGGGAAGCCAGGCTCGTCTGTGCCACGTCGAGCGGCGTGACATCCTTGAATTCGAGGCGCTTCTCGCTCGGCCCCCTGGCGCCGCCGGCCAGATGCACGATCGAGGGGCTGCCCAGCACATCCGGCGCGGGCACGCCGGTGAAGCCCGCCTCCATCAGGATCGCCATTTCAAGCGCAAGCTGCGGATTGAGGCCGGATTGCACCTGCCTTGCCGTCGGTGCCTGGCCGGTCTTGAAGTCGAGCACGCTCACCCTGCCATCGAGGCCGGCTTCGATGCGGTCGGCCCGGGCGGCGAGGGTAAAGGCGCGGTCAGCCCGCGTCGGCCAGGTCAGCCGCCCCCGCACCTCGCTGCGCACACTGGCGAGATGCGGCCGCCGCTCGCGCTCCCATTCCACCAGGAAGGCGGCGATGGCGGCAAAGCGCGGCCGCCAGAAGGCGAGCACCTCGGGAAAATCGGCGAGACCGGCGAAGAGCTCGTCGCCGATGGCATGGAAACGCGCCAGCGCATCGGGCGGCACGCCATCGGCGCAGAGTTCCGCGAAGCGCTCCAGCGCCGCATGGATCAGCGTGCCGCGATCGGCGGCGCCCGGCGGCATAGCGATCTCGTCGAGTGGCTCGAGCCCGAGGATATGGCGGGCATAGATGGTGTAGGGGTCGCGCACGAGATGCTCGATCTGTGTCACCGACAGGCGCGTCGGACGCAGGGCGAGTGGTGGCGTGGGCCTCGGCGCCTTGAGCTCTGGCGGCGGCGCCTCGGTGTGATCGACGAGACGCGCCAGGGCGCAGTAGCGCTCCCCGCGCTGGTGTATGGTGTCAAAGGCCGGGCCCAGGAAGGCGCCGAGCCGCTGCAGCCAGCGCGAGGGCACGGTGGGCGAGCCGCCGCGCTTGAGGGCGCGCGTGACGACCACGTCGCCATAGCCGAGCGCCTGCTCGAAGTCATGCGCGGCGAGGCCGATGCGCTTGTCTAGCGAGGACAGGCCGATGGCGGCGCGCATCGGGCGGTTGAGCCAGGGATCTGACTTCACATCCGGCGGCCAGACGCTTTCGTCGAGACCGGCCAGCACGAGCCGGTCGACGGGCAGCAGCCGCGCTTCGAGCAGGCCGTAAATCGAGATGCGCGGATGCTTGGGCTCGCCCCCGCGCACCGAACGCCCGGCCATCAGGGCCGCGAACAGGCCGGGATATTCGAAGGGCGGCAGCGCGAGCTCGCCGGGGCCGACCGTGGCGAGATCGGTGAAGAAGCCCTGCAGTGCTTCTCCGGCCTCGCCCTCATGGAGCGCCACTTCCCCGCGCTCCTCCGGTGCAGCGAGTGCCTCGACGGCCTCTCGGTGCGCGGCGAAGAAGGTGGCGGCCGGCAGCGCTTCCTTGCGGCGCAGCAGGGCGGCGAAGGGTTCAAGCCTGGCAGTGAACGCCTCGACCAGAGCTTCGGCGCCGGCCCAGTCCTCCTCGCCGAGAGCAAGGCGAGCCGCCGGGCAATGCGGATCGGCGAGACTGGCCCGGCACAGCGCCAGCGCGGCCGAGAGCCCGGCAAGGCCGGCGGCGGGGCGTGGCCCGCGCAGGGCGCCGATCTCCAGTGCCGCCGCCGCCCGCCGCACTGCCGCACGCGGCTGGCCGAGCCGGGCGAAGGGATGCTTGAGCAAGGAGAGCAGCGCGATGGGATCGAAATCGTGCAGGGCGGCATCGAGCACCAGGCGAGCGAACAGGCCTGGCGGTGTTTCGCCCAGCGGCTGGCCGGCGCTGTCGTCGGCCTCGATGTTCCAGCGACCGAGCTCGGTGACGACGCGCCGGGCGAGCTGGCGATTGGGCGTCACCAGCGCCGCGGTGCGGCCAGGGGTGAGCAAGGTCTCGCGCAGGGCAAGCGCCGCGGCGAGTGCCTCCTCGCCCTCATGCGCCGCCTCGATCAGGGCGACGCCCGCGAAGGCCTCTTCGCTGGCGGCGGCATCGTCCCCGCGGCTGGCGACCCACAGATCCGTGGTCTCGGCCGGGCGCAAAGCCTGCGACGCCAAAGCGGCGCGCAGGGCCAGCGGCGCTGGCGGCGCGGCCACCAGGGTGACGCCATCGCGCCCCACGCCGATCGCCGCGAGCAAGGCGGCAAGGCCGGCCTGCGGATGGCTCGGCTCACCCTCCCCCCGGGTGATGGCCTGCCAGCCGGCGGCGTCGAGGTCGAGATCGAGGCCAGGCAGCACCACCGCGCCCTGGGGATGAACAGCCACGGCCTTGATGAGGTCGCGTGTGGCGGGGATCGAACCGGTGGAGCCCGCCACGATGACCGGGCCGGATTGCGGGGTTTCGGCGAGCCTTCGGGCCTGCGCCTCCAGGCGGGCATTGCGCAGCCATACGGCGTCGCCCTTGCCGATTTCCTTGAGATGCCCGGGCCAGGCCACGGTTGCGATCTCGAGAAAGCGCTGCGTGATGTCCCAATACCGGTCGTAGAGGCCGGCATGGCTGTCGCCGAGATGGGCGATGGCCTGCGGCGGCACCCGGTCGATCTGCAGCCCGTCGAGGAAACGCCCGAGCTCGGCCGCGAGCCCCGCCGCATCGCCAGGCGAGGAGGGGATTAGCAGAGGCTCCGCCGTTTCCTCGCCGGGGATGGGCAGCAGGGCCTGTTTCAGCGCCGCGCTCCATTGCAGGATCAGCCTCGTCAGCACGATCTGGCGGGAAAGTGCGGCGACGGGCTCGGGCATGTCTGGGGCGCTGCCGGCGAAGGCCACCTCGTCGTCATCGATCTCGCCCAGCGCCATCAGCCGCGGCAGCAGGGCGGCATCGGTGCCGAGACGGTCGAGGAAGATGCCGCGAAGGGCGCGGATGGCGCGGCGGGTCGGCAGGTAGATCGTGGCGCCGGCTAGCGCCAAGGGGTCATGACGAGGCGCAAAACCCGGCACCAGCCGGCCGTCCAGCAAAGCGTCGACCAGCGTCTCCAGGAAGGGCGAGCCGGGGGCGATGGTGAGGAGATTCGGGCGATGCGCCATGCGGGGAGATAAGCAGGGAGCAAACACTCATGACAAGCGAAACTCAACCAGCCGGCGGCCAAGCCTGTGCGCCGTGCAGGATGCGCACGAGTTCTACATGCGCGGTGAGCGTATAGACGACAATAAAGGGGGTCCGGGCCACCACCAGTTCTCGCGTACCCTCCAGCCTGCCTTCCCGCCCCAGAAGAGGATGATCGGCCAAGCTCTCCGCCTGCCGCTCGATCCGTCTCAACTGTTCGCCAGCCGCCGCGACATTCCCTCGCGCAATATAGGCGATGGCATTTTCGAGATCCGCGAGAGCGCTTTCGCGCCAGACGACTTTCATGGCTTCAGGAAGCTGCCGACTTCAACGCATTGCGAAGCGTCTTGAGCCGCCTTTCGACCTCATCATCCGATGCGATCGGATTGGTGCCAGCTGCAATGCCATCGATGGCTGACTGGACCTCAGCTCGAAACCAGCGATCATGCGCCACCGCTTCCCGCTGGCGGCGCAAGCGTTCGACCGTGTCAGGTCGGCGACGCTCGGCCGGGTTCACGTGATAATGCGTTGCATCGACATCGAAACGATCCATACCAAGCTCGCTTCGCACGAAACCGATAGCACTATCGACCCGTCTCCACAGGCGCATTCTATGCGATTTCTGACCCGCTACAGCACGCTCGGCTTCGCCATAACGCACAAGCACAGCCCAACCACCAGGGCGTCCGAGCACCGTCGCGCCACGGATGCCCTTCGCCTCGACCAGGCTCTTCACGGCTTTGCTGTCAATGACATCCGATGACTTTTCTGCCGGCGCCATATCCGCTCCGTTGTATATAAATAGCCGGACATTATTATCTAATTTTCTCATCCATTCAAGTTGGATCCTGTTGCATGCGAAGGATTGGGTCGCTCCCATCCGAACACGCTACGCCCGCCATAGCGATGGGAGTCACGCCTTTCCCGCGCGAACACCTCCGCCACCGTCGGCCCGCCCGGCCTGCCTTCCATCAGCCGTGCCTGATCGTCCAGGCGTTTCAGCGCGCCGAGTTCTTCCTCACGGCCGAGCCTGGCCTTCTGCACCGCCGATTTCAGAACCCCGATGGTCTGGTCATAGACCTTGATCGGCACCGGGAAGGGATGGCGGTCCTTGCCGCCATGGGCAATGGAGAAGCGGGCGGGATCGGAAAAGCGGCAGGGCGCGCCATGCACGATCTCGGCCACCATGGCGAGCGCCTCCACCGTGCGGGCGCCGATGCCCGGCACTTCCAGAAGCTCGGTGAAATCGGCGGGAGCGCGATCGGCGGCCGCCGCGAGACTTCCCTGCAGGCGGCGGACGAGGATGTCGCTCTCGCGCACATCGTGATGGGCGGGCATGACGAGATGGGGCAGGCTGAGCTGGCGGCTCTCAGGTTCAGGCGCTGCCGGCTGGGCGCGCGCGACGATGGCGGCCGCCTCGCGCGCCAGCCTGTCCGGCCCGAGCGTGGCGAGGAGATCGACCTGTCCCCGCCGCGAGCGCTCGGCGCGCCTATCGGTGAGGTTGACGATCTCGCCCCTGCCCTCGCCTTCGATGCCGGTATGGGGCGCATCAACGAAGCTCTTCAGCCCCTCGGACAGCCAGTGATAGCGCCGAGCCCGGCCGCCATCGCCATTCATGCCCTGCTGCACCACCACCCATTTGCCGTCATCGGCGATGATGAAGCCGTGCAGATAGAGTTCGAACCCATCCTGCACCGCGGCACTGTCGACCTTGGCGACCAGGCGGCTGACCCGGGCCATCGCCTGCCCGTCGAAGCCGATCCGCTCGCCGATGGCGACGAGTTCCTCGGGCGTGCGGCGCGAATGCTTGCCGCGCCCGCCGCAGACATGCAGGCCAAGCTCCTTCTCCAGGGGCTTCAGCCCGCGCTTGAGGGCGCCGAGCACGCTGGTGGTGATCCCGGAGGAGTGCCAGTCCATGCCCATCACGGCGCCGAAGGACTGGAACCAGAAGGGATGGGAGAGGCGCGAGAGCAATTCGTCGCGGCCGTAATGATGGACGATGGCCTCGCTGATCACCGCCCCAAGCCGCGTCATGCGCTCGCCCAGCCAGGCCGGCACCCGGCCGCCATGCAAGGGAAGATCAGCACTGCCTGCGCGTTGTGGCACGGGAGGGGATCCTTAGAGGAGAATGTTCACCTATTGTTCTATTATAGATTTGAACGAAAAGGAAGAGTGAAGGGTGCAACGCGAAAGCCTCCCCCACGAAGCTGGGGGAGGTGGGCCGGCGAAGCCGGCTCGGAGGGGGTGTGGGCGGAATGAGGCGGAGGAAGCAGTCGAAAGACTATGGTTCACGTGCTCTGTTCTGACCACACCCCCTCCGTCACGACTTCGTCGTGACACCTCCCCCAGCTTCGTGGGGGAGGCTCGGGTAGCGCCCCTCCTTAATGCCTACCGCCCCTTCCACACCGGCGCGCGCTTCTCGACGAAGGCCTTTGCGCCCTCGCGGGAATCCTCCGAGAGCTGCATGGCCCGATGGGCAGGCACCTTGCCGGCGGCGACGTGTTCATAGGCCTCGCGCACGCCCATGCCTTCGGTGACTGCGAGGATGGCCTTGACGGCGGCGATGGAGAGCGGGGCGTTGGCGGCGATGGTGTCGGCGAGCTGGCGCGCGGTCGCCATCAGGCGGCTGATCGGCACCACCGCGTTGGCGAGGCCCCAGCCGTGCGCCTCCCGCGCCGTGAAGCGCCGGCCGGTGAGCAGCAGCTCGGTGGCGATGGCGAGCGGGATGCGACGCGGCAGGCGCTGGATGCCGCCGGCATCGGCCACGAGGCCGACCGTCACCTCGGAGAGGGCGAATTCGGCATGATCGGCCACCACCAGGAGGTCGGCCGCCAGCGCCAGCTCGCAGCCGCCTGCGATGGCGACACCGTTCACCGCCGCGATCACCGGCTTGGTCAGGTCCCAGAAGGCGGTAAGGCCGGCAAAGCCGCCAGGGCCGAAATCGGTGTCGGGCTCCTCCTCGCCCGAGGCGGCGGCCTTGAGGTCCCAGCCGGCGGAGAAAATGCGCTCGCCCGCGCCGGTGAGAATGGCAACACGCAGATGGGGATCGTCCTGCAGGGTGCGGAAGGCGGCGTGGAGGGCCTTCGAGGTCGCCAGGTTGATGGCATTGGCCTTGGGACGGTCCAGCGTGATTTCGAGCACCGCTCCGCGGCGTGCCAGTCTGACGGCTTCGGTCATGTTGCTTCCTCACTGGGAGCGCGGACATCCTGTCCGCATCGTGGAAACGTAGCGGTTGCGGGATGGGAAGAGGCGGACATCGCGACATGCGAGCATGTCGCTGTGATGTCCGCGATCCCAGGGTCAGTCGATCATCCGGATCAGCGCATCCGCTGCCACCGCTCCCCGCCCTTCCGGCAGCACGAAGAGCGGATTGACGTCCAGCTCCACCAGCTTGTCGGCATGGCGTTCGGCGAAATCGGCGATGGCGAGGACGGCCTTGATGGCGCCGTGGATGTCGCCGCGCGGCTTGCCGCGGAAGCCTTCGAGCAGGCGCGCCATGCGCAGGCCCATCAGCTTCTCGCGGATTTCCTCCGGCGTTGTCGGCAGCAGCATCACGGCCGCGTCCTGCAGCATTTCAACCAGCACGCCGCCGGCACCCACCGTCAGGGTCGGCCCGAATTGCGGGTCGCGCACCACGCCGACGATCAGCTCGGCCACCGCCCCTTCCACCATGCGCTCGACCAGGAAGCGGTCGCCCAGATGCGACATGGAGGCGACGGCGTCGGTGACATCGGCACGCGAGCGCAGGCCGAGCCGGACGCCGCCGACATCCGACTTGTGGGCGATCTTGTCGCTGTGGATCTTGATCGCCACCGGAAAGCCGA
This sequence comes from Labrys miyagiensis, assembly GCF_030160835.1. Lineage (GTDB taxonomy): Bacteria > Pseudomonadota > Alphaproteobacteria > Rhizobiales > Labraceae > Labrys > Labrys miyagiensis. Next base: position 196,818 of record NZ_BSPC01000069.1, read on the forward strand.
GCGCCGCGGCGGTGGAGGCCGCCTCCACCGTGCCGGCGATGCGGCTCGGCGGCAGCTCCAGGCCGTGACGGCCGAGGAGATGCTTGGACTCATATTCCGAGAGCACGCGCGCCTTGCTGACGTCGATGCGGTTGACCGTCTTCAGCGGCACCAGCCCATTGGCGCGGGTGCGGGCAGCAGTGAAATCGGCACCATGGACGATGGCGGTGAGAGCCTCGCCCATGCCCTGCATCGGCAACACGCCATCGGCAAGCAGTGCCTTGGCGTCTTCCTCCATCATGTTCTCGGGCAAGGACGAGACCACGGCCGCGCGGGCACCGGAGGCCTTCACTGCCTTGGTGATCGCCGCCCGCGCCGCGGCAAAGCCGCCATCCGGCACCAGGCCGCGATCGGTGCGCGGCTGGTCGAGCACCAGCATGCTGAGATCGAAGCCCGAGCGCAGCATCTCGGTGAACAGGGTCGTGTTGGCCGGCTCGTCGCCCCAGATATAGGTGTGATAGTCGAGCGGGTTGGCGACATGCACCTTCTCAGTGAGAAGTTCCTGCATGCGCGTGGCGTTTTTTTCGGGGATCGGCGCGAATTCGAGACCGCGATCGGCTGCAAGATCGGCGATCAGCCCCGCCTCGCCGCCCGAGCAGCTCATCGAGGAGATGCGCCGGCCGGGCAGGCCGCCGAACAGGTGCATGAGCTTCAGCGTCTCGACGAGGGAAGGCACGTCGACAACACGGGAAATGCCATAGCGGGCGAAGAGTGCGTCATAGAGCGCGTCGGCGCCGGCAAGGGAGGAGGTGTGGCTCATCGCCATCTCCGCACCGAGCTTGGAGCGGCCCGTCTTCAGCACCACCAGCGGCACGCCCTTTTCCAGGGCCTTGATGGCGGCGGTCGAAAACAGGCCGACATCGTCGATGGACTCGATATGGATGCCGATGGCAGAGACGCGCTCGTCGGCGAGCAGCGCCTCGATATAGTCGCCATGGTCGCCGATCGCCTTGTTGCCGACAGCGATGACATAGGCGATCGGCAGGCCGCGCCGCTGCATGGTGATGTTGAGGGCGATGTTGCCGGATTGGGTGATGATGGCGACGCCCCTCTCCACGCGCTCGGCGCCATGGGTGTCGGGCCAGAGCACGCAGCCATCGAGCAGATTGAGCACGCCGTAGCAGTTCGGCCCGACAATAGGCATGCCCTTGGCGACTTCGATCAGCCGCTCCTGCAGGGCCACGCCATCTCCGCCTTCTTCCGCGAAGCCCGAGGCATAGCAGACCGCCGCACCAGCGCCACGCTCGGCGAGGGCAGCGACAACCTCAACGGTCGGTTCGCGCGGCGTCGCCACGAACACGGCATCGGGTGCCTCCGGCAGGTCGGCCACGGTCCTGTAGGCCTTGTGGCCGGCAATCTCGGTCTTTTCGGGATGAATCGGCCAGATCGGGCCGGCATAGCCGATGCGATCGCATTCACGGATGATGACAGAGGCCAGGCGCCCGCCGGCCACGGCGATGTGGCGGGGCTTCAGGAGGCGGCGGAGGCCATCGACGACGGACATAAAACGGACCTATGGGCAGGAAAGCGTGCTGAGAGCGCGAACGCTAAAGGCGGGGTTCTTGTTACAAGGTTGACGATGGTGCGCTTTTCGTCAATTGCTCTATCTTGAAGTAAGATTCTTGGCTACGGTCGCACGCTACGTGGTATGGTGTTCAAAGGTAACACCAGTGAATAGCTAAGATTCCGATGCAATCCACTACAAGCGTCAAGCTCGACACCGCCGTCAGAGAGCGCATGCAGCGCCTCGCCTCGGCGCGCCAGCGCAGCACTCATTGGCTGATGCGCGAAGCCATCGAGCAATATCTCGAACGGGAGGAGCAGCGCGAGCGCCTGCGGCAGGAGACGCTGGCGGCTTGGGAACAGTACCAAGCCACAGGGCTCCATGTCACGGCCGAGGAAGCCGATGCATGGCTTGCGAAGCTGGAGGCGGGCGAAGACGTGGACCCGCCTGAATGCCACACCTAGTCTGGTCGCCTCGTGCCTTGAGCGAAGTCTCCCGGCTCCATCGCTTTCTTGCGTCCAAGAATCCAAACGCTGCGAAACGAGCGGTCGCAGCCATCCGACAAGGCGTGCGGCTGCTGAGCGAGCAGCCGGAAATTGGCCGGTTGATCGACGATCACCCCGTTGAAATTCGTGAATGGCCGATCGGCTTCGGAGCATGGGGCTATATTGTCCGCTATCGTTACGCTCAGCAGAGCATCGTTATCCTCGCGGTGAGAGCCGGCCGGGAGGCTGGTTTCTGAAGCTCAACGCCCCTCACGCGGGCGCAGCATCTGGCGGGCGATGATCAGGCGCTGGATCTCGCTGGTGCCGTCCCAGATGCGCTCGACGCGGGCGTCCTTCCACCAGCCGGCGATGGGAAGCGTGTCCATCAGGCCCATGCCGCCGAAAGTCTGAATGGCGCGGTCGGTCAGCTTGCCGAGCATTTCGGAAGCGGCGAGTTTGGCCATGGCGAAATCGGCGTCCGTCGCCTTGCCCTGATCGAGCAGCCAGGCGGCGCGCAGAGTGAGGAGGTCGGCCGCTTCCAGCTCCACCGCGAGGTCGGCGAGCGGGAAGGACACACCCTGGAATTGCGAGATCGGCTGGCCGAACTGCTTGCGCTGGCCGGCCCAGGCGAGCGTCTCCTCCATCACGCGGCGGGCGCGGCCGACGGAAGTGGCGGCCACCGTGAGGCGGGTGGCGCCGAGCCATTCGCTCATCAGGTCGAAACCCTTGCCTTCCTCGCCGAGGAGCTGGTCGGCCGCAACCACGCAATCGTCGAAGTAGAGCTCGCAATTGTGGTAGCCGCGATGCGAGAGCGCATGCGGGCCGGGCCGCACCGTGAGGCCGGGCGTGTCCTTGTCGACCAGGAAACCCGAAATCTGGTTGCGCGGGCCGCGCTTGGTCTCCTCGGTGCCGGTGACGGCGAAGAGGATGATGAAATCGGCCTTGTCGGCATGGGAAATGAAATGCTTCTGGCCGTTGATGACATAGCTGTCGCCCAATTTGGCGTCATGTCGGCGGACGGCCTTGGTCTTCATCGAGCGCACGTCGGAACCAGCGCCAGGCTCGGTCATCGCCAGGCAGTCGACGCGATCGCCGCGCACGGCCGGCAGCAGCCAGCGCTCGCGCTGCGCACCCGTACAGCCCTGCAGGATGTTGGAGGGGCGGGCCACAACCATCTGCAGCGCGTAATTGGCGCGACCGAGCTCGCGTTCCAGCAGCGCCAGGCCGACAGCATCGAGCCCGCCGCCGCCGACCTCGACCGGCATGTTGGCGGCATAGAGGCCAAGCTCGATCGCCTTCCTCTTGATCTCGGCGGCGAGATTATCAGGAACCTCGTCGGTCTTCTCGACCAGCGCCTCGTGGGGATAGAGTTCCTCCTCGACAAAGCGGCGGACCGTCTCGACCAGCATGTCCTGCTCTTCGGTCAACGCGAACTGCATCGAAGCTCTCCCCTGAATTCCTAGAGCAATGCGCGTTTACACGCAAACGCCCATTGCTCTAACTCTTTGTTTAAACGCGTCTTTGCGATTCTTGCCGATTCCGTCAAATCGCAAAACGCTATAGCGATCTTCCGTGATTTGCAGCGGCTAAAGCGTGCTAACCGCGACATCGATCAGGCGTAATGCGACGCATCCATTTCGATGACCGTGGTAACCGGGTGCTTCGCAGCGGCCAGCATGGCGGCCTTCACCTCGCCCAGCGAGCAGGCTGCGACATGGGCGGCGCCGAAGGCCTTGGCGGCGGCGGCGAAGTCGGTGGCATGCAGCTTCACGCCGAGCGGGGCGATCTGGTTGCGGACCATGTATTCCTCGATCTCGCCATAGCGCTGGTCGTTCCACAGCAGCACGATGATCGGCGCGCCGGCATCGGCGGCGCTGGCAAGTTCGGGCAAGGTGAACTGCAACCCGCCGTCACCGATGATGCAGACGACCGGCACATCGGGTCGCGCCACCTTGGCGCCGATCGCCGCCGGCAGGGCATAGCCGAGCGTGCCGAAGCCAGTGGCGGCGCTCATCCAGCGCCGCGGCGCCGGCGGCTCGGCCATGAAATTGCCGCCATAGCTCGCCGCGGTGGAATCGGCGGCGACCACGGCGTCCGGCAGCACCTGCCAGAGGGCCTCGAGCAGCGGGCGATGGCGCGTATAGCGTGGATCGGCGCCCTCCATGCGCGCGATGCGCAGTCGCTCCGCATAGGCACGGCCGTTGGGGACTGCCTCCACCAGGGGTGCCAGGGCGGCGGCGAAGGCGCCGGCATCGCCGACAACCGGCAGGGCCGAAGGGACATTGCGGTGGAGCTGGCGGGCGTCGATATCGACACGGATCACCGGACCGTTCAAGCCGAGGCCCTCATTGCCATACCAGAATTCGGTCTCGCCGAGTTCGGTGCCGAGCGCCAGGATAAGGTCGGCCTCGCCGATGGCGGCGTGCAGCGCCGATGTCAGCATGCAGCCGCCCGCCAGCAGCGGGTGGCCGGGAGGCAGGATGCCCTTGGCGTTGGCGGTGAGCAGGGTGGCGGCGCCGAGCCTGTCGATCAGGCCTCGCACGGCCTGCGCCCCGAGCACACAGCCCCCGCCCGCGATCACCAGCGGGTTGCTCGCCCCGGCGATCAGGGCTGCTGCGGCCTCGACATCGCCGGCGGCGGGCGGCGGCGGGCCGGCGGGCTTGCGCAGGGACGTAACCGGGCCGGAGAAAGGCTCAGACAGGAGATCGATCGGGATCTCGATCAGCACCGGGCCGGGGCGGGCGGAAGCGAGGAAGGCGAAGGCCTCGTCGAGGGCGGGGATGAGCTGCTCGCCCGTCAGCACCGTCAGCGCCAAAGCCGAGACCTCGCGGCCAACCACCGACTGGCCGCGCAATTCATGCAGCCGCCCCTCGCCGCGCCCGAGCGTGGCGCGCGGGTTCAGCGTGGTGATCACCAGCATGGGGATGGAGTCGGCCAGCGCCTGGCCCATGGCGGTGGCGATGTTGAGCAGGCCCGGCCCGGTGACGATGAAGCAGGCGGCGGGCTTGCCACTGGCCCTGGCATAGCCGTCGGCCATGAAGCCGGCGCCCTGTTCATGGCGTGGCGTGATATGGGTCAGCCCCGAACCCGGCAGGCCGCGATAGAGCTCCACCGTATGCACGCCGGGGATGCCGAAGACCGTATCGATGCCGCGCTCGACCAGAAGCTGCGGGATGAGCGTGCCGAGATGCGGATGATCGGTCATAGACCCCCCTGGAGCGCGGACTTCCAGTCCGCTTTTTGGAAACACTGACTTTTATAGTGGAGAGCGCGCCCTTCCTGGGATCGCAGGCATCCTTGCCTGCTCTTGGAAACGATGCGCTCGCAGGAGAGAAACGAGGAGTGGCGGTCTCCGACCGCCATTCTAGGAAAGGAGGGGCTTGGGGCAGGGAAGATGGCGGTCGGAGACCGCCACTCCATTACGCCGCCTTGCCCTGCGTTAGACGGATCGCCAGACGCACCATGCGGGCTGCCGCCTCGCGCAGCTGGTCGGCATCGGCGCTGAGGCTGACGCGGATATGCCCCGCCGCCTGCTGGCCGAAGGAACTGCCCGGCATCACCGCGACATTCTCCTCGTTCAGCAGCCGCCAGGCGAAGTTCTCTCCGTCCAGGCCCGTGCCTGTCACGTCCACCATGGCGAACATGCCGCCCTCCGGCTTCGAGCAACGCAAGCCCGGCGCGTTGGCGAGGACCTCGGGCAGGATCTCGGCGCGGCTGCGGAAGCTCTCGACCATCTTGGCGCATTCGTCGAACTCGGCGCTGAGCGCGAAGGCGGCCATGTCCTGGATGAAGGGCTGGCCACCGAACAGCATCATTTCAGAGAGCGGCAGCATGCGCTCGATGAAATCGACCGGCCCGACGCACCAGCCGGCACGCATGCCCGGCAGCATGTGGGATTTGGAGATCGAGGAGACCACCACCGTGCGCTCCGCCGCCTCCGGCATGTCGAAGGGGGAGACGAAGGGCGAGCCATAGGCCATGGTCTCGTAGACCTCGTCGGAGACGATCCAGAGGTCATGGCGCACGCAGACATCGACGATGGCGGCGATTTCGTCATGCGTCAGCGTGGCGCCGGTGGGATTGTGCGGCGAGTTGAGCAACAGCACGCGCGAGCGCGGCGTGATGCGGGCTTCGAGATCCTCGGCCTGCAGATGGAAGCCCTTGGCCGGATCGAGCGGCACCAGCACCATATCAGCGCCGCTGGCGCGGATCACGCCCTCATAGGTGGCATAGAGCGGGTCGCCCACCAGCACCTCGTTGCCTGCCTCCGCCAGCGCGGAGATGACGGTATAGAGCGCCGTCTGCGTGCCCGGCATATAGGCGGCATTGTCGGTGGTGATGGCGCGGCCGGTGCGCCTGGCATATTTGGCGGCGATCGCCTCCAGCACGGAGGTCTCCCCGCGCCCGCCCGAATATTTGGTGCGGCGGGCCTGGAGGCTCGCGATGGCGGCGTCGATCAGGGCCTGCGGGGCAGGCGTATCCGGCTCGCCGATGGCAAGCTCGATGATATCATGGCCGGAGAGGACCCGGCGGCGAGCCTCGCGATGCACGGCCCATTTCGCGGCGCCCAAATCAGCCAGACGATCGGTGACGGAAGCAAAACGCACGACACACTCCTGCAGAAAACCCCGGCAGGTCCGGACAACCGTCACGGACGCTGGGAAAGATTGGGAATCGAAAGTGGACATGGCTGGGCTCGCGTCACTGCGCGAATTGCCCCGACTTCCTCCGTCGACTCTTCTGATATGGGCAAGCGGATATCACGACGCGCGATCCAGTGTAACCCCCAAGACTTCTGCACCCCAATGGCATTCTGCCCGTGTGCGCGGCCGGCTGGATGACGCACGACGCCGTCGTCACTGCCGTTTGCGACATCGGGAATTGCAAGTTGCATAGTGTATCTTATGCTGAGCCCATGCCCCACCCTCTCCCCTCCGGCCCCGAACAGCGCCCGATCGCCACCGTCGACATCGTCATCGTCACCCTGAGCGAGGGCGCGCTGCGCCTTGGTCTGCAGCGCCGGGATCGCGAACCGCACAAGGGCGAGCTCGCCCTCATCGGCGGCTATGTCCGCCCCGAGGAGGACGGCGACATCGAAGCCTCGGCCCGGCGCATCCTGGCCGACAAGGGGCGGCTGACGGGCCTTTATCTCGAGCAGCTGCGCAGCTTCGGCGGTCCCTCCCGCGATCCGCGCGGCTGGTCGATCTCCATCGCCTATCTCGCTCTGGTGCCGGAAGCGACGCTGCGGGCGGCCGAGACACGGGGTGCGCCGCCCTTCGAGCTCATCGATCCCGACCGCTGCCCTCGCCTGCCCTTCGACCACGGCCGCATCATCGCCGCCGCCCTGCAGCGGCTGCGCTCCAAGGCGAGCTATTCCACGCTGCCCGCCTTCCTGCTCGGCTCCCAGTTCACCCTGCCCGAGCTCAAGAGCGTCTACGAGACGGTAATGGGCACCCCCCTCAACGACAGCGCCTTCCGCCGAAAGCTGATGGAGATGCATATCCTCGAAGAAGTGGAAGCCAAGGCCGCCGCCACAGCCGAACGCAAACGCCCGGCCCAGTTGTATCGGCTTGCGAAGGAGACGCTGACCGAGTTCGACAGGACGGTGTGATCCTGGGAGCGCAGGTGTCGTGCCCATAGGTGCTGACTTTGCGAGGAAGGGCGCAGGATTGGAGTGTCGATCACTGATCGACAATCTTGGAAACGATCATTTTGCGAGGAAGGAAGAGGGCGATCGGTGATCGCCCTTCCGGTTTCCACCGCCACGCTTCGCAAAGTCAACGCCTATGGGCGTCTTTCCTGGCCGCTTCTTTCCATCACTCGCCGCGTTTCCAAGAGCGGACGGGACGTCCGCGCTCCCAGGTATGGCTCGCGCCCCAGCCATGCTGAAATGCAAGGTTGAATCGATTTACAAATCGCCTGACAAAAGCGATATTGCGACGCAATAAAAGCTTCCCAACCCGCTGAATTTAAGCCTTTTCCAACCGGCGATGACCCATCGCGCGGCCTGTTGCTTAGTTCGTTTGCAGTATCGTTCATATTTGAAAGCCCTTTCGTGACCCAGCCGGCCACTTCCTCCTTTTCCGACCTTTCCGTCGAGACCCAGACCCGCCGCTTCAACCCCGCCTGGATCGAATTCGCCCTCGCCGTGGGCGCCTTTGGCGTAGGCGCCGGCGAATTCGCCAGCATGGGCATCCTGCCCAATGTCGCACAGGGCCTTGGCATCACCGAGCCGCAGGCCGGCCACATGATCAGCGCCTACGCGCTCGGCGTGGTGGTTGGGGCGCCGGTCATTGCCGTGATCTCCGCGAAGATGGCGCGCCGCACGCTGCTGCTCTGGCTGATGGTGGTCTTCGCTCTTGGTAATGCCGCCAGCGCGCTCGCCGGCAACTACCCCTCGCTGGTCGGCTTCCGCTTCCTCGCCGGCCTGCCGCATGGCGCCTATTTCGGTGTCGCCTTCCTGGTGGCCGCCGGCATGGCCGAACCCAACCGCCGGGCGCAGGCGGTGGGGCGCGTGATGCTCGGCATCACCCTCGCGACGCTGGTCGGCTCGCCGGTGGCGACCTGGCTGGGACAGGCGCTCGGCTGGCGGCTCGCCTTCACCGCGGTGGCAGCCATCGGCGCACTGACGGCCCTGCTGATCTGGATCTTTCTGCCGCTCGACAAGATTCAGGCCGGCGCGAGCCCCCTGCGCGAGCTCGGCGGGCTCAAGCGCAAGCAGGTCTGGCTCACTTTGGCGATCCCCGCCATCGGCCTCGGCGGCATGTTTGCCGTCTATTCCTATATCGCCTCCACCTTGACGCAGCTTTCCGGCTTTTCGCCCGCCTTCGTGCCGGTGGCGCTGGTGCTGTTCGGCATCGGCATGAATGTCGGCAATGTCGTCGGCTCGCGCCTTGCCGACAAGGCGCTGATGCCCACCATCGGCGGCATGCTGGTCTGGGTGATCGCGGTGATGGCGCTCTATTGGCTCACGGCCTCCAATCCCTGGATGGTGTCGCTCTGCATCTTCCTGATCGGCTGCAACTTCGCCATCTGCCCGGCCGTGCAGACCCGCCTGATGGATGTTGCCGGCGATGCGCAGACGCTCGCCGCCGCCCTCAACCATTCCGCCTTCAACATCGCCAACGCGCTGGGCGCCTGGCTCGGCGGCGTCGCCATCGCGGCCGGCTTCGGCTGGGCCTCGACGGGCTGGGTCGGCGCGGTACTGGCTGCCGGCGGCCTTGCGGTGTTCCTGGTCTCCTGGGCGCAGGAGCGGGCCGACAAGAGCGATATGAATTCCGAGCCAGTGGCAGCGGTCTAACGGACCTGCCCCCCGTGCCCTTCACGCCGCCTGGCGTGCCGCGAACCGCCGTCGGTAGTCACGTGGCGAAAGCCCCGTCACCTTGAAAAACACCTTGCGGAACGCCGCCGGGTCCTCATAGCCGACCGACCAGGCCACCTGGTCGACATTGCGGTTGGTCATTTCCAGAAGGCCGCGCGCCTTGCTGACGCGGATGTGCTGGAAATATTCCGTCGGCTTCAGCCCGGTCGCCTTGTGGAAGCGGCGCAGGAAGGTGCGCTCCTCGAGGCCCGCCTGGCCCGCCATCTCTGCGAGCGAGACTGGCCGCAGGTCGCCCTCCCCTGTCTCCTGGGCCTGCAGCCAATGCTGCACCTTGAGCACAGCCTCGTCGCTATGGCGCAGGTTCGGCGAGAAATTGCTGTAATAACGCTGCTCGCGTCCGGGCGGGTCGACCAGCAGGAAGCGTGCCGTCTCCAGCATCACGGCCGGGCCGAGCAGCCGCTCGACCAGCGTCAGGCCGAGATCGGTCCAGGCCATGATGCCGCCGGCGGTGATGACATCGCCGTCGTCGATGATCATCTGGGCGGTGTCGATCTCGATGTCGGGAAAGCGCTGGGCGAGCGCCTGCGCAAAGCTCCAATGCGTCGTCACCGGCCGGCCCGAGAGCAGGCCCGTCTCGGCGAGGACAAAGGCGCCGGCGCAGACCGAGCACAGCATTGCGCCCTCTTCGTGCTGGCGGCGCAGCCAGGGGGCGAAACGGGCCGAAATCTCGCGGGACGGCAGGGAGCCGAGGCCCGGCAGGGCGACGATCGCGACCGGCCCGTGCTCGGCCGATCCTTGCGTGTCGACGGCGCAGGCGATCTCACCGTCCTCGGCGATCTTCCATTGGCTTACCCGGATGCCCGACGCCGCCGAATCGACGCGACGGCTGGCGATCTCATTGGCCGCCTCGAACAGGTCGACCATGCCATAGACCGCGGCCGTACGCACGCCAGGATAGAGCAGCAAGCCGACTTCGGGTAATTTGTTACCTTTAGACATCTGTCAGTTTTGCCTTGGGATGAGCGGCAGAGCGATCCCTAGCATGTGCTTGTAAGGCGATTCAATGCTTTACAGCCCGGATGGGGAGGGCGAAGGAAACGCGGCCGATTCCTGGGACCGCAGGTGTCCCGCCTGCTCTTGGAACCAGTTCGCTTGCGGGAAAGGAAGAGGCAGGCGAGACGCCTGCGGTCCCAGGAACGTCCCCTACCCCCGCGCCTCAGCGGCCATCGCCACGAGCGCCTTGCGTAACGCACTTGCATCCACCACCCGCTCCGCAAACAGCACGCGCGCCGTCTCGTCGGCGAAAGCCATGTCGATGCCCTCGGGATCGATGCCCGTGAGGCGCCAGGGGCCGTCCCGGGTGCCCGCGAGCTTCGTGGCGTAGAGCCTGACAGCATCGGCGTGGTCGGCGTTCATATGCTCGATCGCGCCGGCTTCCGCCTCGAGCAGCGCTTCCGCGCCGCTGCAATCGGTCAGCAATTCCTCGGCCGACAGGCGCGCCGCCCGGGCAAAACCGCCATTGAGATGGCCGCCGGTCAGCGCCACCTTGAAGAAGCTGAAATCGGGAAAGCCGGCATAGAGGGCGGATTTGGGATGGCGTGCCAGAAAGCGGGTCTTCACGGCCTCGCCCTCGGCGATCTCGGCCCGGCCCATCACTGTCAGCCGGGCATGGGCCAGTGGATCGCCCTTGCCGCCCTCGCTGAGGAGCAGCGAAATGCGCGCATCCTTCTCGATATTGGCGCGATGGGCTGCGAGCCTGGAGAGGAGCAGCAAGGGCGAGCCGTCGACATCCGTGGCCACATTGACGAGGCTCGCGAAGGGCGAGCTGTCCTCAGCGTCGATGGTGGCCAGGGCGCCCGCCCGAATGCGCCGCAGCAACGCTTTCGCCTCCGCGACCGGCTCGAAATCGACGGGTTGACCGGCCGGGTTCGGCTGGCCGGGCTGGCGCGTGGTATCGGTGCTGGACATCGGGTTGAAGACTCGCCTCACCTGCAATTCCTGGAGCAAAAACGCGTTTGGGCAGAAACGCCGTTTTGAGCCAGTTCCTTGCCTTGACGCGTTTTTGCGATTCGCGGCGATCCCTGTCAAATCGCAAAACGCTTTGGAAATTGTCGCTTTATTACCAATAAGCAATCAGAAGAACAGATTTGCCGCGATAATTTCACACTTCCGCCCGTTTGAGCGTAGAATGCGGGAGAATCTATGGTGATTTGCGTTCGGCAGCACCATAATAAGCTTAGCGGTTTGCCCCGCTCACTGTGAGGAATGCAATGCCAACGATCGCACTGGTCGATGACGACCGTAATATCCTGACGTCGGTTTCCATCGCCCTGGAAGCAGAAGGCTATCGCATCCAGACCTATAATGACGGCATGTCGGCGCTCGATGGACTGAAGGCCAATCCGCCGGACCTCGCCATCTTCGACATCAAGATGCCACGCATGGACGGCATGGAGCTGCTGCGCCGCCTGCGCCAGAAGTCCGAGCTGCCGGTGATCTTCCTGACCTCCAAGGATGAGGAAATCGACGAACTCTTCGGCCTCAAGATGGGCGCCGACGATTTCATCCGCAAACCCTTCTCGCAGCGCCTGCTGGTCGAGCGCGTGAAGGCGGTTCTGCGCCGCTTCCAGCCCAAGGACGCCGCCGCCACCAAGGCTTCGGATGCCAAGATCCTCGAGCGCGGCCTGCTGCGCATGGATCCGGAACGTCACACCTGCACCTGGAAGGGCGAGGCGGTGGTGCTCACCGTCACCGAATTCCTGATCCTGCATGCCCTCGCCCAGCGCCCCGGCGTGGTGAAGAGCCGCAACGCCCTGATGGATGCTGCCTATGATGACCAGGTCTATGTCGACGACCGCACGATCGACAGTCACATCAAGCGCCTGCGCAAGAAATTCAAGCAGGCCGATGATGATTTCGAGATGATCGAGACGCTGTATGGCGTCGGCTACCGCTTCAAGGAAGCGTGACAGGACCTGTCACCGGAGGCTCCGGGGCTCTCTCCCCGCAGAGGAGAGAGGGAGCATCGCGCCGGAAGGGCTACGCCAGCCTTCCCCGAAAACGATGCGACCGCCACGTCTGTAGCATTGGTTCCGGTTCAGGACGCGGATCCGATGCTATAGTCATGCTCCATCGATCCTGAGGCTGCTTTGCTCGACAGAAACACCACCCCCGAGCGCGAGACCGGAACCGCCGAGGCTCCCAGGCCCCGGTCGATGCTCCGACGGCGTCTACGCCGGCTGCTGCGCATCGTGGCGGTGCAGACTTTTTCGAGCCTGACGCGCCGCATCGTGGTGCTCAACCTCGCCGGGCTGGTCGCCCTGGTGGTCGGCATCATCTATCTCAACCAGCTTCGCGAAGGGCTTATCGACGCAAGCGTGAAGTCGCTCCTGACGCAGGGCGAGATCATGGCGAGCGCGGTCGCCGGCTCGGCCACAGTCGAACAGGGCTCGATCAACATCGATCCGGAAAAGCTCCTGGAGCAGCGGGCCGCCACTGACGACGACAGCGACGATTCGACGTTGCTGGACTTCCCGCTCAACCCGGAAAAGGTCGCGCCCTTGATGAAGCGCCTGGTCTCGCCGACCACGCTGCGCGCCCGCGTCTATGACAAGGACCTCAATCCGGTCATCGATTCGGATAATCTGTTTCTCTATTCCGATATCATTCGCTCGGACCTGCCCAAGCCCAAGGAAGAGCCGAGCCTGGGCGAGAAGATCTGGAATGTTGTCAAGCGCCTGGTCTTCCGCTCCGACGCCCCGCTTTACAAGGAGCTCGGCAACCAGAACGGCAAGGGTTACAGCGAGGTGCGGGCCGCCTTGGACGGCACGCCCTCCTATCTCGTGAGCGTCGATGAACGGAACGAATCGATCGTCGCGGTCGCCGTGCCGATCATCCGCTTCAAGACGGTGCTCGGCGTCTTGCAGCTCTCCACCCGTCCCGGCGACATCGACGGGATCGTCACGGCCGAGCGCGTCGCCATCCTGCGCGTGTTCGCTGTCGCCGCCGTGGTGATGGTGATCCTTTCCATCCTGCTGGCGAGCACCATCGCCGGCCCGATCCGGCAATTGGCGCGGGCGGCCGAGCGGGTGCGCTACGGCGTGAAATCGCGGCAGGAGATTCCGGATTTCACCGAGCGCTCCGACGAGATCGGCCATCTGTCCGGGGCGTTGCGCGACATGACCACCGCTTTGTTCAAGCGCATCGAGGCGATCGAGAGCTTCGCGGCCGACGTCGCACATGAATTGAAGAATCCGCTGACCTCCCTGCGCTCGGCGGTGGAAACCCTGCCGCTCGCCCGCAGCGAGACCTCGCGCGACCGGCTGCTGGAGGTGATCCAGCACGATGTACGCCGTCTCGACCGCCTGATCTCCGACATCTCGGACGCCTCCCGCCTCGATGCCGAATTGCTGCGAAACAGCGCCGAGCCCGTCGATGTCGTCAAGGTGCTGACCGCTCTCACCGATGTGTTCAACAGCGTGGAGCGCGACGACGGCGTGACGGTGCGGCTGGCCATCCCTATGGGGCTGCCCGCGACCGCCTTCTTCGCCAATGGTCATGATTCCCGGCTCGGCCAGGTCATCAACAATCTCGTCGACAATGCGCGCTCCTTCTCGCCGAGGGACGGCGAGGTGCGCATCAATTTGCGCCGCAACAAGAACGACATCGAGATCGCCGTCGAGGATGACGGGCCCGGCGTACCTGAGCATGCCCTGGAGCGGATCTTCGAGCGCTTCTATACCGATCGGCCGGAGGAGCAGGGCTTTGGCCAGAATTCCGGCCTGGGCCTGTCCATCTCCAAGCAAATCATCGAGGCCCATGGCGGGACGCTCTGGGTCGAGAACCGCAGGAATGGCGAGGAGATGCTCGGCGCCCGCTTCGTCGTGCGGCTGCCGGCCGCGGCGCCCTGACGCGGTTTACCTCCGGACTGAATCACCAGGAATCGCAAAATGCTTCTGTTTCCAGTGAGTTAATTCGGAACAGTGTCGACCTGAACGCATTTTGCTCTAGGCAGCCCTTCGTTGGCAGACCAACGCCTCGTCCGCTTAGTTCTTTGTTCTATCGCAGATTCTCGTCGGAAAACCGTGTGGCACTTTTCCGGAATCTGCTTGGGGCCGTCCACACGTCCCCGGGACGTTTTGGCCCACTTTATACGGGCGCTGTGGAAGAATATAATAAGAGTTGCCGGCTTCCTGCCATGAAACACGAAGCTCGTCTTCTGCGTTATGACGGGAACACCGGGTGAGCTGAAACATTTGGCTTGCAGTGATGATCGGTATTGTTCTCGTCGCTCACCATCATCTGGCCAGTGAATTCCTGGCAACCCTCGAGCATCTTGCCGCGCGGCAGAGCGGTATTGAGGCGGTCGACGTCTGTCCCGGCGACGACATCGAGGCGAGGAGAAAGGAGCTTCGCGCGGCAATCCGGCAGGTCGATTCCGGCGAAGGGGTGATCGTCCTCGCTGATCTGCTTGGCGAGATCCCTGGCAACCTCGCCATGTCCGTGGCCGACAATGAGAATGTCAGGGTCATGGGCGGCCTCAGCCTGCCCATGCTGCTGAAGCTGACGAGGACGCGCGCCACGCTTTCGCTTGCGCAGGCTCTCGAACCCTTCGCGATGGAGGAGGCCGAGGGCCTGCCGGCCGACGTGGCGCACGAACTCAAGAACCCGCTGACCTCGCTCCGCTCGGCCGTCGAGACGTTGCCGCGCGCCAGGAGCGAAGCCTCACGCGACAGGCTGCTCGAAGTCATCCAGCACGATGTGCGCCGGCTCGACCGCCTGGTCTCGGATATCTCGGACGTCTCCCGCCTCGATGCCCAATCCCTGCGTGCCGGGGCCGAGCCCCTGGATATGGCGCAATTCCTCATCGCCCTTACCGACGCCTATAATACGGTGAGGCGCAATGAGGGCGCGCAGGTGCGCCTAAGCGTGGCCGAGGAGCGTCCCCACGCCCCGCTTCTCATCAGGGCCGATGCCCTGCGGCTGGAGCAGGTGATCAACAACATCGTCGACAATGCCCGCTCCTTCTCGGCGCCGACCGCGGAAGTGCGCGTCAACCTCCACCGCAGGGGCGATGACGTCGAGGTCACCATCGACGACGACGGGCCAGGCATCCCCGAACAGGCGCTCGAGCGGATCTTCGAGCGCTTCTATTCCGACCGCCCCGGCGAAACGCAGGCCAACGGGCATTCGGGGCTCGGGCTGGCCATCTCGCGGCAGATCGTCGAGGCGCATG
This sequence comes from Labrys miyagiensis, assembly GCF_030160835.1. Lineage (GTDB taxonomy): Bacteria > Pseudomonadota > Alphaproteobacteria > Rhizobiales > Labraceae > Labrys > Labrys miyagiensis. The sequence continues at coordinate 212,402 of NZ_BSPC01000069.1, forward strand.
GCGGCCTGCTCTGGGCCGAGAATCGCAGGAGCAGCGCCGATATCCTCGGCGCCCGCTTCGTCATCCGCTTGCCGGGCCTGGCGGACTGAGCCAGACTGCCGACCTATGCCTTCCGCCCCCACCATTCACGCCACCTGTTTCGTGCTCGACGGGCGCGGCATCCTGCTGCGCGGCGAGTCGGGCGCGGGCAAGAGCCGCCTTGCGCTGCACTTCATCGAGACGGCGGCGGAGCAGGGGCGCATGGCCAGGCTGGTGGGTGACGACCGTGTCTATATCGAGGCGATCGAGGGGCGACTCGTCGCCTCCGTTCCCGCTGCGATCGCCGGTCTGATCGAGCGGCGCAGTCGGGGATTGCGGGATGCCGGCATCGAAAACATCGACTTCCAGCCCTCTGCGCCGGTGTCGCTTGTTGTGGATATCCTGCCCGATGCCGAAGTTTTCGCCGAGGCCGGCAAAAAAATTCACCGCATCCGGCTCGAAGGCATCGAATTGCCTTATCTGGCCGTTCCGCGCGATTTTGCGAACGCCGTTGCATTAATAGAGCAGATTCTGCCCAAACTGGAACAGTCTCAGGGGTGAATTCCACTCTTGCGGGCAGTCATCGTCCTTAACAAAGCGTTGACGCGTATGGCCGCGATGTGACGAGACTGCGACAATGTGAGCCGCTGGGAGACTTGTTTTTGTGCAACGCGAGAATAATATCACGCCCCGAAAGCTACGGGTTGTGGGGCGCCGCCAAAGCGCCTTGACCGTGCGTTGCGGAGGCGTCGTCTCATTTTGCTCAACACCGGGTGGCGCGAAAGCGAAAGTGGCCTGGATTGTTGTCGCGATAGCGACGGCGACCCCAAAGATTCGATGCGGATCACCCGATGATCGGCATGGTTCTCGTTACGCATGGTCATCTTGCGACCGAGTTTTTGTCGGCTCTCGAACACGTCGTGGGGCCGCAGCGTAATGTCGAGGCCATCGATATCGGCCCCGAAGACGATGTCGAGCAAAGACGGCGCGACATCATCGATGCGATCGGCAGGGTCGAAACCGGCTCTGGCGTCGCGGTGCTCACGGATATGTTCGGAGGAACACCTTCTAATCTGGCTATATCCGTGATGAGTGGCCCTTCGATCGAGGTCGTGGCCGGAATCAACCTTCCTATGCTTGTCAAACTGGCGCGCCTGCGCAGCGAGGTTCCCCTCGCCGAAGCAGTCACCCGCGCCCAAGAGGCTGGCCGGAAATATATCAATATCGCCAGTCGTGTGTTGTCAGGCCAATGATTCGACGTTCTCTCAATCTCGCTGTACATGACCAATTCGCCGACGGGGCTATGGTAGCCCCGGTGGCCTATACCAACCCCTGGGCCAAATGCTGGGGTTCGAGCGCACCCGCCGGTTGTGCGCCGATCCAGATGCAGGCGGAAATCTCCTCGTTGCATGGGCAGCAGATGCAAGCAGGCAGCACTGACGAAGAACCCTGTCTCGAGCCGGATTCGGCGCCGGCGCCAACCACTGAAGGCGGCATTGTCCGCATCCTGCCCATCATCAACAACAAGGGCCTGCATGCCCGCGCTTCGGCGAAATTCGTGCAGACGGCCGAAGGTTTCGATGCCGATGTGAGGGTCACCCGCTGCGGCGAGACCGTCGGCGGCCAGTCGATCATGGGCTTGATGATGCTGGCTGCGGCGCGCGGCACCACCATCGTGGTCGAGACCTCGGGCAAGGACGCCCGCCCCTGCATGGACGCTCTGGAAGCCCTGCTAGCGGACAAGTTCGGCGAGGAAGCCTAAAAACAAAACCCGTTCGGTCGAAACGTTCTCCCGGCTTGCCTCTCTGGGAGCGGAAGCATTTCGCGATTTTAGGTGCTTCCGTCGGAAAACAAGACGCTCCGATTACAAAATCGTGATCGAAACGGCCCGGCTCCGGCAGACGGAGCGGCCCCCGTCCGCAAAGCCGGCTTGCATGATGCCGTCCTGCGCTTCTCCTCCAAAATCGCTGAAAACAACCGAAAATCCGTCTTTTGTATTCGAAGGCCGGAGCGAATTTCTGCGCCGGAAAACCCGCGCGAGGGGAAGATCATTCTGCACGCATAGGCAGCAATATATCTTCACCAAAAGTCATGCTTTCGCCGCAATCCAGCCAAGGAGCCGCCCTAGCCCGGAGTGAATTTCCTTGGCGTTACCTCGGCACCCGGTTCGGCGCAAGCCGGAAACCTCAGCCCCCCAGCCCCCCGACTTTTGCTGGACCGGGTCCGCCGAGGTGGCGTATTTGTACGAGTAAATTCAGGCCGATCCTTGCAAAAGGTCGGCCTTTTTGCTGTTGTCCGCGCTCCCAGCACCCTTGAAACACCCGCGCAAATTGTCCATCTGTGCAGCGGCGTTTCCGCCCCTTTGGACAATCATCAAGAGTGAAGAAAAATGAGCGCTGAAGTTCAGGGCGCTGGCCCGGATGCCACCGGGTCACAGAGCCGTACCTTCGAGGCCGATGTCGCCAAGCTGCTGCAGCTGATGGTGCATTCGGTCTATTCGGACAAGGATGTCTTCCTGCGCGAGCTGATCTCCAATGCGGCCGATGCCTGCGAGAAGCTCCGCTACGAATCCCTCTCCAATCCCGCTCTTCTCGGCGACGAGCAGAAGGCCAGCATCAGGATCACCCTCGATCCCGATGTCAGCCGCGTTGCCGTCGAGGACAATGGCATCGGCATGAGCAGCGAGGAAATGATCGAGGCGCTCGGCACCATCGCCCGTTCCGGCACCAAGGCCTTCGTCGAGCGGCTGGAAAGCGCGGCCCAGCAGGCCGAGAGCAGTCAGTTGATCGGCCAGTTCGGCGTCGGCTTCTATTCGACCTTCATGGTGGCCGACAAGGTCGAGGTGTTTTCCCGCCGCGCTGGCTCGGACGTCGCCAGCCTCTGGTCTTCCGACGGCAAGGGCTCCTATTCGGTGGCCGCCGTCGCCCTGGAGGAGGCGCCCGCCCGCGGCACACGCGTGGTGCTGCACCTCATGGAGGATGCCAAGTCCTACGCCGAGAGCTTCACCATCGAGCAGATGATCAAGGCCCATTCCGGCCATGTGCCGGTGCCGATCCTGCTGGCCGACAAGCCCGATGCCGAGCCGCGCCAGGTTGCCGACGGCGCCGCGCTGTGGACGCGCCCCAAGGCGGATATCGCGGCCGAAGACTATACCGATTTCTACCGCAGCCTCGCCGGCCAGTTCGACGATCCCGCGCTCACCATCCACTTCCGTGCCGAGGGCCGCCAGGAATATACGATGCTGGCCTTCGTGCCGGGATCGCGCCCCTTCGACCTGTTCGACCCGCAACGCAAGGGCCGCATGAAGCTCTATGTGCGCCGCGTGCTGATTACCGACGAGGCGGATCTCCTGCCCGGCTATCTCCGCTTCATGCGCGGCCTGATCGATTCGGCCGACCTGCCGCTCAACGTCTCGCGCGAGATGATCCAGGAGAGCCCGCTCCTGTCAGCCATCCGCAAGGCGGTGACGGGACGCGTGCTTTCGGAGCTCGATAAGCTCGCGGGCAATGACGCTGCGGCCTATGCCAAGGTCTGGGAGAACTTCGGCGCCGTGCTCAAGGAAGGCCTCTACGAGGATTTCGAGCGCCGCGACGCCCTGCTCGGCCTCGCCCGCTTCAAGACCACGACCTCGGCCGGCGAATGGCGCTCCCTGAAGGACTATGTCGCGGGTCTCAAGGAGAACCAGACGGCGATCTATTACCTCGCCGGTGACGATGCCAAGCGGCTGGAGACCTCGCCGCATCTCGAAGGCTTCCGCGCCCGCGGCATCGAGGTGCTGCTGCTCGCCGATCCCGTCGACAGTTTCTGGGTCACCTCGGCGCTCGGCTTCGACGGCAAGCCCTTCAAGTCGGTGACGCAGGGCAGTGCGGACCTGGCCTCGATTCCGCTCGCCGACAAGGCCGAGGAGCCAGCGCCGGAAGTTTCCTCCGCCATCGCCGCCTTCCTCGCCTTCGCCAAGACCACTTTGGGCGACGACGTCTCCGATGTGAGGGCCTCCGAGCGCCTGACCTCGAGCGCGGTGTGCCTGGTGGCGCCCGATCAAGGCATGGACCGGCGCATGGAGCAGATCCTGGCCAGTGCCGGCCGCCTCGACGGCGCGCTGCAAAAGCCGGTGCTCGAGATCAATCCGCGCCATGCCCTGGTCGGCAAGCTCGCGGCCGCCCGCGAGACGGGTGGCGACCTCGCCTTCGTCGAAAGCGCGACGAAGCTGCTGCTGGATGAGGCCCGCATCCTGGATGGCACCGTGCCGAGCGACCCCGCCGGCTTCGCCGAGCGCCTGTCGCAGGTGCTGGCGAAGAGCCTTGGGTAGTATCGGGGGGCGGGTCTTCAGACCCGCCTTCTTCATTTGGAGCCGGGGCTTCGTAGGCGGGTCTGAAGACCCGCCCCCCAATTTCCTACCGTCCCACCCTCTGCCCGATCAGGCGCTCGAACAGCAGTGCCACGATGATGATCGTGCCGATGGCCGAGCCCTGCCAGAAGGGCGAGACGCCCATCAGGTTGAGGCCGTTGCGGATCATCACCATGATGAGCACGCCGATCAGTGTGCCGATGATCGAGCCGCGCCCGCCGAACAGGCTGGCGCCGCCGATTACCACCGCGGCAATGGCGTCGAGTTCCATGGCATTACCCATCAGCGGGTCGGCCGAGAGGATCTGCGCGATCGAGAAGGTGATCGCCACGGCCGAGAGCGCACCGGAGATCACATAGGGCAGCACGGAATAGAAGAGAACGCTGAGGCCAGCCGCCCGCGCCGCCTCCTTGTTGGAGCCGATGGCATAGATGGTGCGCCCGCCCTTGGTGTAGGTCAGATAGGCCCATGCGAGGATGTAAAGCGCCGCCAGGAACAGCACGTTGGTGGGAATGCCAAACACGTCCGTATAGACGATCGACTGCATGCTGTCGGGGATGCTGGCGATCGCAGTCTGGCCGGAGAGGATATAGGCGAGGCTGCGCCCGATCGCCATCACGCCCAAAGTGACCACGAAGGCGGCGAGGCCAAAATAGGCGATGAGGATGCCGGAGAGGAGCCCGATGCCGCCGCCGCAGAGCACCGCCAGCGCTATCGCCACCGGTACGGGATAGTTGTCCTGCACGGCAAGGCCCAGGATGATACCGGTGACGCCCGCGACGGAGCCAACCGAGAGGTCGATGCCGCCCGTCAGGATGACGTAGGTCATGCCTACCGCCACGATGCCGATCACCACGGACTGGTCGAGGATGTTGAAGATGTTCGAGCGCGTGAGGAAATAGGGCGAGAGCAGCGACAGGCAGACGGCGAGCAGAATGGCGAGGCCGATCATGCGGAACTCGAGCCGCTGGGTCAGCCAGGCGAAGCGATGGCGCGCAGGATCTGAAGTGGTGCTGTCGGTCATCGGGCTATCTTTCTACAGCGTGGCTGCGAGTTCATCGACCCGGGCGCGTACCAGCCCTGGTTCGGGCGGCGCGACATCGCCGGGCAGGGTCAGGCCGACCCAGCCGAGATCATGTCCGCGCGGACTGACCAGCGGCAGCAGCATAGTGGCGCGGGAGCCGTCGCCCTCCGGCACGAAGCTCGGATCGCGCCGATTGAGGGCGCCGGCGATACGGGTGGCCGCGAGGGGCTTCACTTCGCCCACCGAGAAGCCGGGGTCGGCCGCCGCATCCCTCGCCACCAGGTTGAGGCAGATCAGCCTGTCATTGTCGATCAGGGCCCAGAAGCCGGCGCCGCCGCATTGCTGGGTGAGGCCGCGCAGGATCTCGGTGTTACGCGCCATCGAGGTGCGTGGCGCGGCGAGCAGGGTCAGCTTTTCCTCGTCGAGCAAATCGGCCGGCAGGTCGGCGACGCTGAGGCCGTCGCTGATCACCACGATACGGTTGGAGAGCCCGAGGAGTTCCTCGAAATCGGACGACACCACCACCACGGCGACGCCCTTGGCGGCGATGTCGCGCAGGATGGCATAGATGGAGGCGCGGGTACCGATATCGACGCCCTTGGTCGGCTCGTCGAGGATGAGCACGCGCGGCTCCAGCAGCAGCCAGCGCGCGATGATAATCTTCTGCTGCATGCCGCCCGAAAAGTTGAGCATATTGGCGTCGAGCAGGCGGTCGGGCGGCAGGCCGAGGCTGCGCAAAAGGGCGTCTACCGCCTTCTCGCGGCTGCGATAGCCAAGGCCGAAGCCGTGATGCGCGCCGAGATGGGCGAGCAGCAAATTCTCCTTCACCGAGAGGTCCGGCACGATGTTCTGCGAGCGCCGGTCCTCGGCGACGAAGCCGATGCCGGCCCTCACCGCTTGCGCCGGCTTGCGCGGATCGATCGGCTTGCCGCCGATGAGGATGGTGCCGGCACTGCGAGGCCTGAGGCCGAAGATTGCCTCCACCGTCTCCGACCGCCCGGCCCCGACAAGGCCGCCCAGGCCGAGGATCTCGCCGCGGCGTACGGCAAAGGAGACATCCTTGACCAGCGGCGGCGTTGCGATGTTGCGCACTTCGAAGGCGACCGGCGCATCGCTGCGGGCGCCCGCTCCCTCGCGCGAATAGATGGCGCCGACATCCTGCCCGACCATGTGGCGGATGAGATCGGACTGGCTCAGCGAGGCGGTGGGAAGGGAGGAGGCCACCGTGCGCCCCTCGCGCATGACGGTCACCCGGTCGGTGATGGCGAAAACCTCTTCCAGCCGGTGCGAGACGAAGACGAGGCCACGGCCATCGTCGCGCAGGCGCGTCATGATGTCGAACAGCCGCTCGACCTCGCTGGGGCTGAGGGAGGAAGTCGGCTCGTCGAAGATGATCAGCTTGGCGTTGACGCCGAGCGCCTTGGCGATCTCCACGAGCTGGCGCTGGGCGGCGGAGAGGCGGCGGACCTCGATGTCGAGGGGGAGTGCGTCGCCCTGCCCGAGCACCGAGAGCAGTTCGGCGCCACGCTTGTGGAGGTCGGCATAAGAGAGGCGGCCGGGGCGCCCCAGCTCGGGCAGGAAAATGTTCTCGGCCACCGAGAGATCGGGCACGAGGCTGGTTTCCTGCATCACGATGGCGATGCCGATATCGAGGGCGTCGCGGGTAGAGCGCAGGCGGATCGGCTGGCCGCGATAGACGATCTCGCCAGCATCGGGCCTGACATGGCCCGAGATCACCTTCGACAAAGTGGACTTGCCGGCACCGTTGGCCCCGAGCAGGCCATGCACTTCGCCGGCAAGCAGCTCGAAGCGCGCGCCCGCGAGGGCTCGGGTGCGGTCGAACGTCTTGGCAACGCCAGTGGCGATCAGCAGGGGCTCGGCGGCTGCGGGCAAGGAGGACTCCTTAACCGGAGTGGCGGTCTCCGACCGCCATCCCTTCTCATCAAACGAGGCGGTTCAAGAATGGCGGTCGGGGACCGCCACTCCATGCTCACCCCATCTCGTTGGCGAACACCGTCTCCTTCACCGTGGGCAGCTCCTTGTCGATATTGTCGCTGGTCACCACCAGGATCGGCACGGAAACCTCCTTCTCGACCTTGCCGCCGCCGAGCGCGGTCACCAGCGCCTCGCCGGACTTCTGGCCCATGAGATAGGGCTGCTGCATGCCCGAGGCGACGATCTGCTTCGACTTGAGCAGGTCGACGAATTCCGGGATGCCGTCGAAGGCGGCGACCAGGATGTCGTCGCTGCGGCGGGCGGCCTTGATGGCGCGCAGGGCCCCGATGGCGGGCTGGTCCGTCTGCACGAACAGGCCGCGCATGTCGGGATTGGCGGTGAGCATGTCCTGCGTGAACTTGAAGGTCTCGTCAGCGGTATAGGCTTGCATCTGCTGCAGGCCCGCCTCCTTGCCTGTCCAGCCACCGGCCGCGAGGCCGTCACGGAAGCCCTTGGTGCGGGCCTGGCCGTTCTTGCGGGCCTGCGAAATGGTGACGAGGCCGACGGACCCGCCGTCCCAGCCCTTGGCCTTGAGCGCCGTGGCCAGCGCCTCGCCCACGCCCTTGGCGCCTTCATAATTGTTGGAGATGATGAAGGCGGCATAATCGCCGCTGTTGGTGCCGATGTCGCCGATCACCACCGGAATGCCGGCCCGGGCGGCGAGGGTGAGCACGCTGGGCGCGGTGGACGAATCCGTTGGCGAGATCACGATGCCGGCGACGCCCTTGGCGATGGCGTCCTGCGCATTCTGGAGCTGCGTCTGCGGGCTGTTGCGCGAATCCAATGCCTGGAAACCATAGCCCTTGGCCTTGGCCACGGATTCGACGCCCTTCGACAGATAGCGCCAGAACGGCAGATCGAGGCCCGGCGTCAGATAGACGATATCCTTGCCTGCAGCCCGCGCGGCCGGGATGCCGAAGGCACCGGTGCCGACGAGCGCGGCGCCAGCAGTGAGCTGCAGGAATGTTCTTCTCTTCATGTGATCCTCCCAATCCGCTCCTTGGCGGTTCCTGGTTCAACCTCATCCCTCTGCGGGGATTTGCGGCGGGAAGTGAGCCTCCCTCTATGCGTCCGCGCCGGCCTTCTCCTCTTCGAGGATCGAGCGGGTCGTGGCGTAGATGCGATCGAGATGAATGCCGAAGGCCGCCACCACGGCCTCCGGATCATGCGCCCTGAGACCGGCCAGGATGGCGGCGTGATCCTGGCAGCTGAGCGCGATGGCGCCCGGCTGCGACACGGCTTTGCGGCGATGGGGCATGGCATAGAGGTAGAGGTCGATGACGAAATCAGCGAGCAGATCGTTGCCGCAGGCGCGATAGATCGCGACATGGAACTCGCGGTCGCAGATCAGGAAGCGCACGGGATCGCCTAGAGCCTCGCGCTGGGCTTCCAGCGAGCTTTCCAGCATGGTCAGCGTGGCCGCATCGATACGCCGGGCGGCATCCGCCACCACCGGCCGCTCCACCAGCAGCCGCGCCGCATGGATGGCCTCGATGTCGTAGCGGTTGATGATGCGCGGCTCGTGCAGGCCTGATGTTACAGGGCCAACATCGGCGCTGAGCACCCGCGTGCGCGCGCCATGCGAAATGCCGATGATGCCGCGCCCGGCCAGGATCTGCATGGCGCCGCGCACCGTTTCGCGGCTCACCTGCAGGGCGATGGCGAGGTGGCGTTCGCTCGGCAGGGTGTCGTTGACCTGCAGGATGCCGGCGGCGATCAGCGAAGCGATCTTATCGGCCACCAGCTCGCGCACCTGCCGCCGCACCACGCCATGGCGCAGTTCGGGCACGTGTTCGAGGACCGAAAGAGCAGTCTGCGCGGACATGAAAGGACGCTTGCACCTGGATCAACTGGACCGGCGACCAGACCAGTTAGGACTGGAATTGCCGGGGCTGTCAAGCCACCATGGATTGCCTTTTTTGGGGACGGCATGCAGGACGGGTGAGGTGTTCCAGGGACCGATGGCCAGAGCGCAGGCCGCAATCGGTGTGCCGGTCTTCAGACCGGCATGCGCTGTGCCTCGGGGGCAAGATGCTGTTCCCGCCACATCGACTGAAGGTCGATGTGGCTGAGAAGACCGGTACACCGATCGCGCCTCTCTCTGCCAGCGCTCGTTTCCAAGGGCCGGCGGTCCCAGTCCCCCTACCGCCCCGCCGCTAGGCGTTGCACGCCCGCCTCCCACTCCGCGGTCTCGCGACGCTTCACCGCCTCGATATCGCGAAAAGCAAGAGCGGGATGGTTCTGCGGCAGATAGGGGCCGGCCCCGAAAAGCTTCTCGCGCAGGGTGCCGGCCTTGTAGGTGCTGGCATAGTATGTGGATGATAGCGCGCCCGGTTGCAAACGGTGATCAGGAGACCTTGTCGGCCTCCATCTCCGCTAGGTCCTGGAAACGATCGGCGATGCGGGCATGGGCTCGCCCGCCATCCGAAGTCCCGATGGCGACCACGATCTCGTCGGGGCCCGGCGCGTCGGCGATCTGGAAGCTGGCGGTGAGGAAATGCGAGCGCCGGCCGGATTCGGTCTTGTGCGTCATCGGCAGCGAGAGCAGCGCGCCGGGTGCCACGCGCGTGTTGGTGAATTCGAGATAGGTCGTGCCGCCAACCGCCTCGCGGAAGACGTTGCCGAAGCGCAGCGTGTGGATCATCGCCGAGGCATGCTCGATCTCGCCATTGACGCCCACGGCCGCCGCCTTGCCGAAGGCCTCGACCTTGCTGGCCGGCATATGGGCAAGGATGCGCCGCGTCATCTCCTCGCCCAGCACCGGCGCGATGCGCAGGATCTCAGGGCGCAGATTGTCGACGAACCCCTGCCCGACCCAGGGATTCTTCAAGATGGCGGCCACCACAAGCATGGTGATCGGCCGCTCGGCGGGCTTGCCGCCCTCGATGAAGGTCTCCTCGATGAAGGTGGTGATCTTCCTGACACCGATATCCATGGCCGCAACGTCCCAGACTGGTTGAGAAGAGCCGAGGGTAGGGAGTCGAGGTGTGTTCGATCTTCCTATGGAATGGAGGATAAGGATGCGGCATTATACACCGAAACGATGCAGGATTGCGGGGAGCAAAGGACGCAGGATCGGCCAGGAGGGGCGCGGTTTGGAGTGGCAGTCTCCGATTGCCATCTTCTTCTCCACAACCGCAGTGGTTCTGAGAATGGCGGTCGGAGACCGCCACCCCGAGCCTCCCGCGCCCTTTTCCAGAAGGATGCACGAGGAACGACAACGCCAGTGGATCAGAAATCGCAGATCCTCGCTTTGCGCGACGTCGCCAGCCAGATCAACAGCGGCGGCGACCTCGCCACCGTGCTGCGCCATCTCATCGAGGCCGCCTGCCACCATGCGCATTGGGCGCTCGGCTCGATCATGGCCATCGACGCCAGCCATGGCTACGCCCATGTCATCGTGCGCCACGATCCCACGTTGTTGCAGCGCCAGCTCCCCGACCGTTGGGAACTCGCCACCAGCCCCTCGCTGATCGCCCTGCAGCGCAACGAACCCGTCTATATCCGCGACGCCCGCGAGTCCGAGGAGTTCCCCGGCTATCGCAAGGAGGCCTTCGAGCGCGACTACCGCACCGTGCTGGTCATGCCGATGAATTGCGTCGATGCCGAGGGCTGGCCGATGGTGCTGAGCGTCATCTCCCGCCAGATCACCGCCGTCTCGGCCGAGGATCTCGCCTTCCTCGGTATGATCGTGCATCTCGGCGCCATCGCCGTGGAGCGCGAGCATCGCCTCCAGGCCGAAATGCGCGCAGCCGAGCGGCTGCAGCGGGCGCTGAAGGCGCATACCACGCTGCTGGAGCAGGTGCTGGCAGATGGTTCGGTCTCCAACCTCTCCGCCATGGTGGGGGCGCTGCTGCCGAACCCGATCGTGGTGGTCGACTTCACCGCCAACCAGGTCATGCCAGGCCATTCACCCAATCCGGATCTCTATGACGATGCCGCCTGGCAGGAAGCCGCCTGCACGGCACTCAGCCGCAGCCTGATGAAGGCCGCGCACGATTCAATCGACCGCGGCAGCGGGGAGAGCGCCAGCCTCTTCCTCGACGATGGCACGCACCGCTTTCGTGCCACGGCCCGCATCGAGCCGTTGACGGTCGATCGCCAGCTCGTCGGTGCGCTGATCATCTTTCAGACGGCGAATGAGTTCAACGATCTCGACCATCTCCTGCTCGACAGCGCCCGCTATGCGCTCAGCGTGCAGATGATGCGCAGCTTCATCCGCTTTCGCTTCGAGACACGCACTCAGACCGAGCTTTTCTTCGAGATCGTGGAGCAGCGCTGGCGCAACGCCAATGACGTGCTGCAGCGGGCCCAGCGCCTCGGCCTGCATCTCAACGCGGCGCAGCAGATGATCGTCGTCGATTTCCCCGAGCGCACCAAGGCGCTGGGCGGGGTCTCCATCGATCTCGAACACAGCCTTGCCCGCATCACCCAACAGGCAGGCGTGGCGGCTGATGTCATCGCCATCGAGGGCGGCCTCGTCTGCCTGGTGCCCCATGACACCAGCAAGCGGCAGGAGAAGCTCGCCCGCCTGATGCGCCGCATCGCCGAGGAGCTCGGCCGCTATTTCGACGAGGAGCCGATCGTGGTCGCCGGCAATCGTTGCAGCACCCTCACCGACTATCCCGCCGCCTGGGAGCGCTGCAATCGCCTGATCCGCATCGGCCGCTCCTTCGGGCGCATCGGCGCGCTGTCGAGCCAGGATTTCGGCCCGCTGCCGATGCTGGTCGCCGCCTCAGACGTCGGCGATGTCAGGGGCTTCGTGCAGGACAGCATCGGCGCCATCGCCGAGCACGACCGCGAGCACGGCACGCCCTATCTCGAAACCCTCTCCGTCTATCTGCGCGAAGGCTGCCGCAGCCAGGCCTGCGCCGACACGATAGGCCTCCACGTCACCACCCTGCGCTACCGCCTCACCCGCATCCAGGAACTCTTCGGCATCGACGTCGAGACGCCCGACAAGCGCTTCGCGGTGGAACTGGCGATACGATTGCATGGGGTGATCGGTACGAAAGAGGGGTGAGGCGTCGCGAACAGGGCGCAGCGCAAATCAAAACTTGTAGCTGACACCAGCAGTCGCGGTCGTCTGGTTCCAGTCCGCCTTCACCGGCCCGTCTATGGTCTGATAGGTCTTCTTGGAGAAATCGCTGTATCGGACTTCCACACGGCCGATCCAGTTCTGTGTGAAGGCATATTCCGCGCCCCCGCCGACGGTCCAGCCGATATGAGTGTTGCTGGAATCCTGTCCCGCCGTCGAGAGCTTGGCATTGGCGAAGGCAACGCCGCCGGTCGCGTAGAGGAGAATATTGTCGATGGCATATCCAGCCCGGAGCCGGGCCGAGCCTTGCCAATCCGATTTCAGGCCGAGCGTCCGGGCAATGGTGCCACCGGCATAGGTGGTACTCGCGCTGCCCCTCAGATTTGCATAGTCGATATCGCCTTCAGCGCCGAGGATGAACTGACCGATCTGATAGTTGTAGCCGGCATGCGCGCCTCCGACGAAGCCGCCGAGATCGAACTTGTCCGCCGGCGGTGGGCGCGGGCCTGGTATCACCGGAAAGAGGCTGCTCTGATTGTCACTTTCCCTGCCCCAGCCATACCCGGCATGGAGACCGGCATAAAGGCCGCTCCAATCGTAGGGCATGACGACGACTGCCGAAGGCTCGGCCGGCTTCAGTGCCAGATCTGCTGCAAAGACCGAGGTGGGTGATAACGACGCGGACAACGCCGCAATGACACAACGAACCGATCGCATCCAAATACCCCGAGATCTGTGCCGGATGAGCCAGCAAATAATACCACAACTTCATCGAGGGTGGTGAACTCCTTTCCCGAGAGGTACCGGATTAAAAATCGTGTTTCTAAGATGTGATAGGCTGCAAAATGAGTACGCCATAGCGGCATGACGTAAACTCGATGGCCTCCGGCAAGGCCAGCGTGGTTCAATCCCTTCCGTCACTGCTTCGCTATGCCCAACCCTCACCTTGCCTGCAAAGTATGGGTGACTTCTCCTGCCTCATAGGAAGGCGAGCGCCGCGTCCTCCGCCATGGAGCCGTCCTCCGTATCGCAGCACAACTCACCCTCCCCCTCCTGCCAACAAGAGGAAGATGCCCCCAGTCCAGCCCGCTAGCCTCCCCTTATCAGAACAGCGGGAGGGCAGCTCATGGTGGAGGAAGCGGTGCGGGCGCAGGCCTCGATCGATCCCGTCGCGCTGCGCCGGGCCTTCGGTACCTTCGTCACCGGCGTCACCGTGATCACCACGCGCGAGGCGGACGGCACGCCGCGCGGCATGACGGCCAATTCCTTCACCTCCGTCTCGCTCGACCCGCCTCTGCTGCTGGTCTGTGTCGGCAAGTCGGCCTCGAGCTTCCAGGCCTTCAGCGCCGCCCCCTCCTTTGCCGTCAATCTCCTGCACGAGGGCCAGGTCGGCGTCTCCGGCGTGTTCGCCTCGAAGGCAGCGGACAAGTTCCAGACGGTCACGCATGACCGCGTCCACACCGGCGCACCCATCCTGACCGACAGCCTCACCTGGTTCGACTGCTCCGTGCATGACCGCGTCGATGCCGGCGACCACGTCATCCTGATCGGCGAGGTCCGGGCTTTCGGCACCAGCCCTTCGGCCCCGCTCGGCTTTTGCCGCGGCCGCTATGCCAGCGTGAAGGACCCGCTCCCCGCCGGCTGGCTTGCCTCGCACGGCATGATCATCGGCTATCTCGTCGAGGCCGAGGACCATCTCCTGATGCGCGCCGACGGCAAGGGCGGCTGGGTGCTACCCACGGCCAAGCGCCGCAAGGCCGACAGCCAGCTCATGCTCGAGGGCGGCGAGCTCAGCCTCGTGCCAGAGGACACCTTTCTCTATTCGGTGTTCGATGTCGCCGACAGCGATCCCGGCTACCTGATCTACCGAGCCAGGCTGGCGGAAGGCGCGGCAGCGGCCCTGCCCGCCGGCCTGCAGTTCTTCCCGGTCGATGATTTGCCCTATGACCTCGTCCCCACCCATGAGCTGCGCTCCATGCTGTGCCGCTATGCGCGCGAGCGGCGCGAGAAGCGCTTCGGCATCTACATGGACACCGGCGATGGCGGTCGTGTCGCCATGATGGAGGGGCCGGCGCAGGCCTGGATGCAGGTCACCCAAGATTAATCCGATAGCAGGACCGCGATGATGAAGACGACCGTGAAATCCCTCGAAGGCTCGCGCCAGAAGCTGTTCATCGACGGCCGCTTCGTCGCGCCGAAGAACGGCAACTATATCGAGAGCTTCGACCCCACCACCGGCGAGAGCTGGTACCATTTGGCCGAGGCAGATGCCGCCGACGTCGACGCCGCCGTGGCGGCCGCGAGCGCCGCCTTCCGCAATCCGGCTTGGCGGCGCATGACGCAGACCGACCGCGGCCGCCTGGTGCGCAAGCTCGCCGACCTCGTGCTGGAGCATGCCGACGAGCTGGCGGCAATCGAGACGCGCGACAATGGCAAGCTGATCAAGGAGATGCGGGCGCAGATGCGCGCCATGCCGGACTCCTATCATTACTTTGCCGGCATGGCCGACAAGCTGCAAGGCGAGACCATCCCGGTCAACAAGCTCGACATGCTGAACTTCAACATGCGCGAGCCGCTCGGCGTCGTCGGCATGATCACGCCCTGGAACTCGCCGCTGATGCTGCTCACAGGCACGCTTGCGCCCTGCCTCGCCATTGGCAACACGGTGGTGATCAAGCCTTCTGAGCACGCCACCGCTTCGACCCTGGCACTGGCCGAGCTGATCACGGAAGCTGGCTTTCCGGCCGGCGTCGTCAATGTCGTCACCGGCACCGGCCGCAGCGCCGGCGAGGCGCTGACGCGCCATCCGGGCGTGGCCAAATATGTCTTCACCGGCAGCACTGACACGGGCCGCCGCATCGCCGCCAACGCCGCCGCCAACCTCGTGCCCTGCTCGATGGAGCTCGGCGGCAAGTCGCCCCATGTCGTTTTCGCGGATGTCGATATCGAGCATGCCGTGAACGGCGTCGTCTCCGGTGTGTTCGCCGCGGCGGGGCAGTCCTGCGTCGCCGGTTCGCGCTGCTTCGTCGAGGCCAGTGTTTATGACCGCTTCGTCGAGGCACTGATCGCCCGCACCGGCCGCGTCAAGGTCGGTCACCCCATGCGGGAGGAGACCGATATCGGCCCGCTGGCGCTCTCGAGCCAGCTTACCAAGGTCGAATCCTATGTCGCGTCGGGCGTGCGCGAGGGCGCCAGGATCGCCGCCGGCGGCAAGCGTCCGCAGGCGGATGAGCTCGCGCGCGGCTGGTATTTCGAGCCCACCGTGATGGTGGAAGCCCAGAACGACATGGCCTTCATGCGCGACGAGCTGTTCGGCCCCATTGTCGGCATCATGCCCTTCTCCTCGGAGGAGGAGATGATCACGCTCGCCAACGACACGCGCTACGGCCTCGCCTCCGGCATCTGGACCCAGAACATCGACCGCGCCATGCGCTTCGCCAACCGCATCGACGCCGGCACGGTGTGGATCAACACCTATCGCTCCTCGTCCTTCATGTCCGCCAATGGCGGCTTCAAGGAGAGCGGCTATGGAAGGCGCGGCGGCTTCGAGGTGATGCGCGAGTTCTCGCGGCTGAAGAACATCATCGTCGACTACTCCGGCGCCATGCAGGACCCCTTCGTCATCCGCCTGAAGTGACCCCGGTCATCCAAGACAAACCCCAAGGGGAAGAAAGACATGAAATTCGCGGTTTCGCTGACCATGGAGCGTTTCTCGCCCGGCGTGCCGATGGCGCGGGTCAAGAACAACCTGCTCGACCTCGCCCGCATGGCGGATGAGGGCGGCTTCGAGACCTTGTGGACGGCCGAACACCACACCATCGAATGCACGATCTCGCCGAACCCGTTCCAGACGCTGACCTGGCTGGCCCAGCACACGCAGCGCATCCGGCTGGGTACCTCGACCCTGGTTGCGCCCTATTGGAGCCCGATCCGCCTCGCCGGCGAGGCTGCGCTCTGCGACCACCTCACCGACGGGCGACTCGAATTCGGCATCGCCCGCGGCTCCTACCAGTACGAGTTCGATCGCATGGCCGGCGGCATGCCGCAGCAGGAAGGCGTTGCCTATCTCAAGGAGCTCTTGCCGGCCATCAAAAGGCTATGGCAAGGCGACTATGCCCATGATGGTCATTACTGGAAGTTTCCCCTCGCGACCTCCGTTCCCAAGCCCCTGCAGCAGCCCCATCCGCCGATCTGGGTGGCCGCGCGCGATCCCGGCACCTTCGACTGGGCCATTGCCCAGGGCGCCAGCATCCTCTCCACCCCGCTCTCGGCGCCCGCGGCCGAAATCCAGGTGCTCTCGGACAAGTTCCACAAGGCGGTGGCCGATCATCCCGAAGTATCGCGGCCGCGCTTCATGATGCAGCGCCGGACCTGCGTCTACGACCGGCCGGAGGACTGGCAGCTCGCCGTGCAGCACAGCATCGACTATGGCCGCGCCTTCGAGAACCTGTTCCAGAATATCGGCACCGTCACCAACGGTTTTCCCGAGGCCGTGCCCTATGAGGCCGTGAAGGGCAAGGACAACTACAACCCGGAAAGCGTGCGCCGGAACCTGATGTTCGGCACGCCCGACGAGGTGATCGAGAAGCTGCTCGTCTATGAAGCGGCCGGCGTCGACCAATATTGCCTCGGCCTCACCTTCAACCTGCCCTTCGAGCTGCAAAAGAAGACGATCAACCTGTTCGTCAGGGAGGTGATGCCCTTCTTCGCCGCCCGCGAGAAGGAAGCGGAACGCGCACGCGCCAAGGTGCGGGCATGACGGCGGTGCTGAACCACACCGTCGGCGAGGCGACCCTCAACTACCGCCTCGACGGCAGCGGCCCGGAGCCGCTCGTCTGTATCCACGGCGTCGGCTCCTATCTCGAGGCCTGGAGCGGCGTGGTGGAGCGGCTCGCCGACCGCTTCACCATCCTCACCTTCGACTTGCGCGGCCATGGCCGCTCCAGCCGCGTCAGGGGGCGTTACGAGATCGATGATTTCGTCAACGAAACCCTGGCGCTGGCCGATCATGTCGGCTTTGAGAGCTTCAACTTAGCCGGCTTCTCATTGGGCGGGCTGATCGCCCAGCGCCTGGCGCTGACGCATCAGCGGCGCCTGCGCCGGCTCGTGCTGCTCTCGACCGTGGCGGGTCGCACGCCGGAGGAGCGCGAGCAGGTGCTCGGGCGCCTGGCGGCGCTGCGCATCGGTACGCCCGCTGGTCATCACGAGGCCTCGCTGTCGCGCTGGCTCACCGAGAAGTTCCAGGCTGAAAATCCGGACGTGATCGCAAGGCTGCGGGCCCGTGATGCCGAGAACGATCGCGACTGCTATGCCTCCGCCTACCGGGTGTTGGCCGAGACCGATTTCGGCGGTTTCCTCGACCAGATCCGCTGCCCCACCCTGATCGCCACTGGCGAGGAGGACATCGGCTCCAGTCCGCGCATGGCGACTTACATGCATGAGCGCATTCCTGGCTCAAGCCTCGCCATCCTGCCGGGGCTTCGCCATTCCATCCTCATCGAGGCACCCGATAGAGTGGCGGCCTTGATGCGAGATTTTCTCGCCGAGAAGGAGGAAGCCCATGGATAAGCAATTGCAGCAGGCCGGCGAGAAGATGCGCCGCCAGGTTCTCGGCGACGACTATGTCGACCGCGCCATGACCAATGCCGACGATTTCTCGCGCCCCTTCCAGGATATGCTCAACGAATATTGCTGGGGCGCCGCCTGGACCGACGAAGGTCTCGACCTCAAGCAGCGCAGCCTGCTCAATCTCGGCATGCTCGCCGCCCTCAACCGCATGCACGAATTCGGCACCCATTTCCGCGGCGCCATCCGCAACGGCTTGAGCGAGACGGAACTGCGCGCCGCCCTCATGCAGATCGCCGTCTATTGCGGCATCCCAGCCGGCGTCGAGGCCTTCCGCGTGGCGCGCAGCGTGAGGGACGAGATGAAGCAGAAGGGCGAGCTGTGAGGGGATGGTGTGCTTCCGCTGATTCAAGGAATCCGCAGGCCGATCCTGCTCCGTATCGCCGGAAGACGGACAGGGCTGCCACCCTTCTAATCTACATCACCGGCAGACCGCAAAAAAGCGCCGCCGCAGCATCCAGAAGCGTTTGAACCAGCGCAAGACCGCCCGACCGGTCTGCGCCATGAGAGGGGAATTGATCGCATGAATTACATCTCGAAACTGACGGCTGTCGCCGCTGCGTTGGCCCTGTCGCTCGCCGTGGTTCCGGCCCAGGCCGGCGCCGTGCTCGATCGCGTG
Source organism: Labrys miyagiensis (assembly GCF_030160835.1). GTDB lineage: Bacteria > Pseudomonadota > Alphaproteobacteria > Rhizobiales > Labraceae > Labrys > Labrys miyagiensis. Next base: position 231,069 of record NZ_BSPC01000069.1, read on the forward strand.
GTGGCGGCCGGCACGCTCAAGGTTGCCACCGACGCCAATTGGGCGCCGCAATCCTTCATGAACGACAAGAACGAGCTCGACGGTTTCGATGTCGACGTCGCCAAGGAGATCGGCAAGCGCATCGGCGTGAAGGTCGAGTTCATCACGCCGGGCTGGGACATCATCACCGCCGGCAACTGGGCCGGCCGCTGGGACATGCATGTGGGTTCGATGACACCCACCAAGAAGCGCGCCGAGATCTTCGACTTCCCCGCCGTCTATTACTACACCCCTGCCGCCGTAGCCGTGCACAATGACAGCAAGGCCGCCAAGCTCTCAGACCTCGGCGGCAAGACCGTCGGCGCCACCACCTCCTCGACCTTCGAGGCCTATGCCAATGGCGACCTGACGCTGGACGCTGCCGGCGCCCCACCCTTCACCTATGAGTTCAAGCCCGGCCAGGTGAAATCCTACGCCAACTCGACCACCGCCTTCGATGATCTGCGCCTCGGCGACGGCGTGCGCCTGGATGCGGTGATCTCCTCCCAACCCAGCATCAACGACGCCAAGAAAGCCGGCTATCCGATCAAGCAGATCGGCGAAGCCGTGTTCTACGAGCCGCTGGCGGTGGCGATCGAGCATGGCGATCCCGAGTTCAAGACCAAGATCGCCGATGCCGTGCAGGCGATGAAGACCGACGGCACGCTGAGCAAGCTTTCAGTGAAGTGGTACGGCGTCGACTACACTGTGACCAAGTGAGGTACACCCGAGGCGGCCCGAGAGTGCGGGCCGCTTTTTGATGATGGGTTGGCAGAGAAAGTCTGCCATCCCCGGCAAGGCCTAAGGCCTTGGAAGGGGATGACAGAGCCTTCGTCCCAAGCAAAGCCCTTCGCCGTTCAAGGGAACGAGAGATGCTTTATCCCGATACCGTGGAATCCGAGGTCATCGTCCACAAGCCCTGGTTCATCGCCGGCATGTTCGCCCTCGTGCTGGCCTGCTTCCTGGCCTTCAATCTGACGGGTACGACGATGGGTGAATTGCTGCGCCCGGTGATCGGTGATCCCCTGCAGAGTGGTCTCTACGGCCGCTTCGCCATCGCCTTCACCGTCGCGGTGATCTTCTGCCTGAACGTCGTCTTGATCGGCTTTGCGCCCCTGAAGGTACAGATCGGCATCGTCTGGCTCGAATTGCTGCTGCTCTTCCTCGCCTTCTTCGAGACATTCCATCTCAGCCTGCCCTTCATCCGCGAGAAGCTGCCCTTCCTGATCACGCAGGGTGTGGTCACCACGCTCTATGTCTCGGCCATCTCGATCGTCGTCGCCTCGGTGATCGCCATCCTCGGCGCCGTAGCCAAGCTCTCGACCAACGGCTTTGCCTATGCCATCGCCAGCTTCTACACCTCCTTCTTCCGCGGCCTGCCGCTGCTGATGCAGGTCTACCTGATCTATCTCGGCCTGCCGCAGCTCGGCTTCGTCATCGACGCCGTGCCGGCCGGCATCCTGGCGTTGTCGCTGTGCTACGGCGCCTACATGACCGAGATCTTCCGCTCCGGAATCCAGAGCATCGATCGCGGCCAGTGGGAGGCCTCGCGCTCCATGGGCTTCGGCTTCGGCCTCACCATGCGCAAGATCATCCTGCCGCAGGCGCTGCCGGTGATCATCCCGCCCACCGGCAACCAGTTCATCTCGATGCTGAAGGACAGTTCCCTCGTCTCGGTGATCGGCGTGTGGGAGCTGATGTTCCTCGCCCGCACGCTGGGCCAGAAGACCTTCCAGCACATGGAAATGCTGATCTCTGCCGCGATGCTCTACTGGATCATGTCGATCTGCCTCGAGCTCATCCAGGCCCGCATCGAACGCCATTACGCCAGGAGCAAGGTGCGATGAACGCCGACACCATCATCCAGGCCACGAATGTGGCCAAATGGTATGGCACTTTCCAGGTGCTCAAGGACATCAACCTCACCGTACGCAAGGGCGAGCGCATCGTCATCTGCGGGCCCTCCGGCTCGGGCAAGTCGACCCTGATCCGCTGCTTCAACCGCCTCGAGGCGCATCAGGAGGGCGACATCGTGGTCACCGGCGTCACCCTGCACGACAAGATGAAGGACGTCGCCGCCGTGCGCCGCAATGTCGGCATGGTGTTCCAGCACTTCAACCTGTTCCCGCATATGACGGTGCTGATGAACTGCATGGTCGGGCCAATGTGGATCAAGGGCGTCAAGTCTGCCGAAGCGAGGAAGACGGCGCTGCAATTCCTCGAACGCGTGCGCATCCCCGACCAGGCCAACAAGTTCCCGGTGCAGCTCTCCGGCGGCCAGCAGCAACGCGTCGCCATCGCCCGGAGCCTCTGCATGCAGCCGGCCGTGATGCTGTTCGACGAGCCGACCTCGGCGCTCGATCCGGAAATGGTGTCGGAAGTGCTGGAGACGATGACGAGCCTGGCCCGCGACGGCATGACCATGGTCTGCGTCACCCACGAAATGGGTTTCGCCCGCGCCGTGGCCGACCGGGTGATCTTCATGAATTCGGGTCAGATCGTCGAAGAAGGCAAGCCTCACGACTTCTTCACCAACCCGCAGCACGAGCGCACGAAGACTTTTCTGAGCCAGATCCTCAAGCATTGAGCCGGGAGCGCCGGGTTCGGAGTATCGATCTTTAGCCACTTCGGCCTTGCCAAAGTGGCGGGATCGACAACCTTGGAAGCACCACATCTTCGAGAGAGAAAGATGGCGATCGGTGATCGCCACTCCGCTTCATGCGCCTCGCCTTGCAAAGTCGGCGTAGGAAGAGCCGGCTGGAGAGCCGGCGGCCCCAGGCTACACGTCGAGCGTATGCTCGCGCTCCCACTGCGTGAAATGCTGGGCGTAGCTGTTCCACTCCTGGTGCTTCAGCTTGAGATAGGACGAGGAGAAGGCTTCGCCAAGCGCGGCCTTCAGGCCCTTGTCCTTGTCGAAATTCCTGAGGGCGTCGAGCAGGTTCAGAGGCAGCTTGGGCGCGCCCTTCACCGTATGGCCCATCTGGTACATATCGATGTCGTAGCGCTTGCCGGGGTCGGCCTTGGTATGGATGCCATCGAGGCCGGCGGCAATGATCACAGCCTGCAGGAGATAGGGATTGGCGGCGCCGTCGGGCAGGCGCAGCTCGAAGCGACCCTTGCCGGGCACACGCACCATGTGGGTGCGGTTGTTGCCCGTCCAGGTCACGGTGTTGGGCGACCATGTCGCGCCCGACACAGTGCGCGGGGCATTGATTCTCTTATAGGAATTGACGGTGGGGTTGGTGATAGCGGCCAGCGCCTCGGCATGTTTCATGATGCCGCCGAGGAAGTGGTAACCCTGCGCCGACAGGCCCATCTCATCCTTGGCGTCGTAGAACATGTTGGTCTTGCCGGCCTTGTCCCACACCGAGATATGGGCGTGGCAGCCCGAACCTGTGAGGCCCGGGAAGGGCTTGGGCATGAAGGTGGCGCGCAACCCGTGCTTCTCGGCCACCGACTTGACCATGAATTTGAAGAAGGAATGGCGGTCGGCCGTGATGAGGCAGTCGTCGAAGTTCCAGTTCATCTCGAACTGGCCGTTGGCGTCCTCATGGTCGTTCTGATAGGGCCCCCAGCCGAGCTCCAGCATGTAGTCGCAGATCTCGGCGATGACGTCATAGCGGCGCATCAGGGCCTGCTGGTCGTAGCAGGGCTTGGCGGCGTTATCCTTGCTGTCCGAAATGGCGCCACCGTCGGCATCGGTCAGGAAGAACTCGGCCTCGACACCGGTCCTCACATAGAGGCCTTCCTTGGCCGCATTGGCCATGACGTTCTTGAGCACGACGCGCGGCGCCTGCTCGACATGCTGCTCTTCCATCACGCAATCGGCGGCGACCCAGGCGACATCCTTCTTCCACGGCAGTTGCACCACGGCGGAAGCGTCGGGCACGGCGAAGAGATCGGGATGGGCGGGCGTCATGTCGAGCCACGTGGCGAAACCGGCAAAGCCAGCGCCGTCCCTTTGCATATCCGCGATCGCCGCCGCCGGCACCAGCTTGGCGCGCTGGGCGCCGAACAGGTCCGTATAGGAGATCATGAAGTAGCGGATGCCCTTTTCCTTGGCGATTTCAGCCAGATCCTGCGTCATGTGATGTGTTCCCGGTACTTGGATGAGTATAATTTTCTCAAAGCTGCTCTGGCGGCAGTTTTGCGGAGTTCGCGAAGGGCGGCGTCAGGACATGCCCCTCGAATATGGAAACGTCGCGCCGCCCCTCACCTCTATCCTCCCCCCGTAAACGGGGCGAGGGGACTTTGACGGCGCGCCTTGTCTTCAGAACGCTCATCTCGCGCAACGGTTGGGCGAGTTGAGACGCCGACGAAAAAATCTCGACGATTGCGCCCACTCGCCCCGTTTACGGGGAGAGGATAGAGGTGAGGGGCTGCGCGACGCTTCAAGCGAGGTGAACAAATTCATTGGCTCCTCAAGAAAAGAGCTGAAACTGCACACCTTAAAACCCCTGCCCTGGGATCCAGCTCGTACCCGCCAGGGGCACGCGTGCCATGGCGGCGGCTTCGATGGTGAGGGCGCAGAGGTCCTCGGGCTCCAGATTGTGGACATGGTTCTTGCCGCAGGCCCGCGCGATGGTCTGCGCCTCCAGCGTCATCACCTTGAGGTAGTTGGCAAGCCGCCGCCCGGCCTTGACCGGATCGAGGCGCTCCATCAGCTCCGGATCCTGCGTGGTGATGCCGGCCGGATCCTTGCCCTCATGCCAGTCGTCATAGGCGCCGGCCGTGGTGCCGAGCGCGCGGTACTCTTCCTCATGGATGGGATCGTTGTCGCCGAGCGCCACCAGCGCCGCCGTGCCGATCGAGACTGCGTCGGCGCCGAGCGCCAGGGCCTTGGCCACATCGGCGCCGTTGCGGATTCCGCCGGAGACGATGAGCTGCACCTTGCGATGCATACCGAGATCCTGCAACGCCTGCACGGCCGGCCGGATGCAGGCGAGCGTCGGCTGGCCGACATGTTCGATGAAGACTTCCTGCGTCGCCGCCGTGCCGCCCTGCATGCCGTCGAGCACCACGACGTCGGCGCCCGACTTCACGGCCAGCGCCACGTCGTAATAGGGCCGCGCGCCGCCAACCTTCACATAGATCGGCTTTTCCCAATCGGTGATCTCGCGCAGTTCCAGGATCTTGATCTCGAGATCGTCGGGGCCCGTCCAGTCGGGATGGCGGCAGGCGGAGCGCTGGTCGATGCCCTTTGGCAAAGTGCGCATCTGAGCGACACGGTCGGAGATCTTCTGGCCGAGCAGCATGCCGCCGCCGCCGGGCTTGGCGCCCTGGCCGACCACCACCTCGATGGCATCGGCCTTGCGCAAATCGTCCGGGTTCATGCCATAGCGCGAGGGCAAATACTGGTAGACCAGGGTCTGCGACTGGCCGCGCTCCTCCGGCGTCATGCCGCCGTCACCCGTGGTGGTCGAGGTGCCGGCGATGGTGGCGCCGCGCCCGAGCGCCTCCTTGGCCCGCCCCGACAGCGAGCCGAAGCTCATGCCGGCGATGGTGATCGGGATCTTCAGCTCGATCGGCTTCTTGGCGAAGCGCGAGCCGAGCACGACATTGGTGGCGCATTTCTCGCGATAGCCTTCCAGCGGATAGCGCGAGATCGAGGCGCCGAGGAAGAGCAGGTCGTCGAAATGGGGCACCTTGCGCTTGGCCCCGCCGCCGCGGATGTCATAGATGCCCGTTGTCGCTGCACGGCGGATTTCCGACAGGGTGTAGTCGTCGAAGGTTGCGGACTTGCGCGGGACGGTCGGCGGATTGTGATAGCTCATGATTGCTCCTGGGAGCGCGGACATCCTGTCCGCTCTTGGAAACGAGGTGTCTTAAAAAAGAAAGAGCGGACAGGATGTCCGCGCTCCCAGGTCAGTACGCATCCGCATTGTCGATGTTGAAATTGTAGAGCTTGCGGGCCGAGCCATAGCGCTTGAACTCGCCCGGCTTGACATCATCGAAACCCGCCTTCGCCAGCAGGCCCTTGAGGATCTCCAGATGCTCCGGCCGCATCTCCTTCTCGATGCAGTCGGCGCCGAGGCTCTTCACCTTGCCACGCACGAAAAGCCGGGCTTCATAGATGGAATCGCCCAGGGCGTCGCCGGCATCGCCACAGACGACGAGGTTGCCCGACTGCGCCATGAAGGCGGACATGTGTCCGATATTGCCGCGCACGACAATATCGATGCCCTTCATCGAAATGCCGCAGCGCGAGGAGGCGTTGCCCTCGATCACCAGCAGCCCGCCCTTGCCGGTGGCGCCGGCATATTGGCTGGCATCGCCCTTGATGCGCACCTCGCCGGACATCATGTTCTCGGCGCAACCGGGACCGGCCGAGCCATGCACGACAATGGTCGCTTCCTTGTTCATGCCGGCGCAGTAATAGCCGACGCTGCCCTTCACATCGATGCGGACGGGCGCATCGACGCCCACCGCCACGGCATGCGAGCCCTTGGGATTGCTCACTTCCCAGGCGGTGGCGTTGGTGCCCGCCTTCAGCGCATGCAGGGCCTGGTTCAGCTCGCGCAGCGGCGTCTTAGCGAGGTCGATCTTCTCGATATCCGTCTTCACGCGTTCGGCTTTCGTTGCCAGCTGATCCATGCCTCAGCGCTCCCAGAAATACACGGTGGCGGGCTCGGGCTCCCACACCTTGGCATCCTCGATGCCCGGCAGGTTGACCAGCGCGCGATATTCGGAGCCGAAGGCGACATATTGGTCCGTCTCGGCCAGCACGGCGGGCTTGCACGCGACCGGATCGCGCACGACTCCAAAGCCGTCCTTGGTGCCGACGACGAAAGTGTAGAAGCCGTCGAGATCGTCGAGACCCTTCTCCATCGCCTCACCGAGATTGAGGCCCTGGTTCATGCGCCAGGTCAGATAGGCGGCCGCGACTTCGGAATCGTTCTCCGTCTCGAAGCTCATGCCGTCATGCCGGAGCTCGCGGCGCAGATTGTTGTGGTTGGAGAGCGAACCATTATGGACGAGGCATTCGTCAGCCCCGGTCGAGAACGGATGGGCGCCGAGCGTGGTCACCGCCGATTCCGTCGCCATGCGGGTATGGCCGATGCCATGGCTGCCGGTCATCTGGGCGAGGGCGAAGCGCTTGGCGACCTCGGTGGGGTAGCCCACTTCCTTGTAGATCTCGATCGCCTCGCCCGAACCCATGATGCGCACCGAGGGACGCGCCGCGCGGATGGCCTCGCGCGCGGCCTCGGCCTTGTCGGCGGGCACGCTCAGCACCGCATGCGTATCCTTGGGCTTGAGCGAGACCTCGCCGCCCACAGCCTTGCCCACGGCCTCGGCGAGGCCCTCGAAATCGGCGGTGGGATTGGCCGACTGCACGGTGATCTTGGCCTTGCCGGCCTCAGGCGCGCCATAAATGGCGAAGCCGGCCGAATCCGGCCCGCGATCGCACATGGTGTTGAGCATACCGGACAAGAGCGCGCCCAATTGGGGCTCCAGACTCTTGTCCTTGAGAAACAGGCCGACAATGCCACACATGATGGGCGCCCTCAGTGCAAATAATTTCACTGAGGCTAGCAAGTTCGCCCGGCACCATCAACCGTTCTGAACAAATTTTTCCTGTGAGGAATAATCCAGAGGCATAACTACTTTCCTGGCAGGAAAGTATGCCGGGTGGGCCCCCGTGACGTTCGCCCGGATTGCCCCCCACGTCCAGAGGGAAAGCCAGACGGAGGCTGAAGTGTCGATCACCACAACTACATCGGTAGAGCCGATGTAGTGAGATCGACATTTTTTGCAGAGGCATATTGGCGGGAAAGGAAGATCGCGATCCCCGCCATCTCGATCAGGCCGCCACCCGCTTGCAGGCGGGAGACTTCGAGCACGAAATGCGCCGTACGAAATGTCCGGATCGAGACCGTCGATATGAGATCGCGGCCCATGCCCGCTTCCCCACAATGAGGGAACCACAAACCGCGGCAAGTCTGTCATTCTGTGCGCTGAGAAAATGGCGAATGGAATAGCCAGGCGTCCCCGGTTTTGAGGGTGGCGGTATTCGCGATACCCTCGATCCTGCCTCCCGCGAGCGCGGCCGTCGCCCAGTGTTTCTGCAAATGGAGATACTTGATTCCTTCCGTCACAAGGACGCAAGGCTTCGGCAAGACAGGCCCGACGGCGCCGAACAGGACAGCAGCGGATCGGGCAAAGAACAGGCGAGTAGAAATTATGTCCTCAACAGTTGAAAGCGGCGCCCGTCCATAGAAGCATCCGATCCAGATTCGACCTTGTGGGCCCAGCCTCTGATACATGTCTCTCCGAACGATAGGACGTTCGCAACGAAACACATGGAGCAATGCACTTTGGCGCCACAGCCCGTACAGGGAGGGTCCGCAGATGGCTTACAAAATGAATATCCCGGAATCCTGGATAAAGCTGAACGCGAAGACGAAGAATATCGGCTATCTTCTCAACCTGGACAGCGCTGTCGGCGAGAATTGCGCCAACAGAGCCGATGATGTCATGCTCGTGCAATACATCCTCATGACGACCCTCGCTGCCCCCAAGGACCAGCCTCTTAAGATTGACGGGCCGACCGAGATACACGATTTCTTCGACTTCGTCGGTGCAGCCTTCGCCGCCGACGCCGCGATGACCGACCAGATTGCTCGCGAATACCGCCAGCTCGCCAAGACGTTCTTCGACAATCAGGCACCGCTCCCGACGGGAAAATGCGACAGCATCACCGTGACCTGGATCCGAATGTTCCAGATGCGGCACCTTCGCAAGTTCGTTTCCGCCGTCGACGGGCGGGTTGACCCCATCAATCCGATTCATGGCCCCATGCAGAAGAGCACGATGCTTCGGCTCAATGTCGCATTGCCGGTATGGCGAACGGACCTGGAAAAATCAGATGCCCCGGCCGCGCTGAAAAGCGCTCTGCGTGATTTCCGGAAATAGGGCTCGGTGCAAATTGAGCCATAGTTCCTTGGCGGGTCCAGCCCCGAAGAAGAATACGATCAGGGCTGTCTTTCAGAATTGAGAGAACTCCTCCTCACCGATGCGTCGAAACATAGTCGACAAACCGCAGCAATAGAGGATTGATATCCGCACTCCGCCAGCAAATTCCAACGGGCCACTTTGAGGCCGGGCCCGACAAGGGCTGTTGGTGGGTGCGGTTACCCAAAGCTTCAACGCCGTGCCATGGCAGGAAGGCAGCGCCCAGCCCGGCAGCAACCACGGCATGAATGGTCAAGACGTCGTCCGCATGCTGGATGATTCGTGGCCTGAAGCGGGCCGAGGTACACCATCGGCTGATCTGTGCATCCAGCCCCGGTCCGCGCGACGGCGAAAGCGCGACAAAACCAAGACTGTTCAAGGTCGACAGCCGGCTCCGGGGAGGAATCTCCGTGTCGCTGGAAAGCACCAGCGCCAACCGCTCCTCGAGGACCGGCATGAAGGATAACTCGCCGACCTCCTCAGGCGCCCGGCAAAAGCCGACATCGAGCCGGCCGCCAAGCAATCGCTGATGCTGCTCTCTCGATGGCAGATCGTTGAGCGTAATCCGGCTGTCGGGGGTCATCATCCGGAAACCGGCGATCAGCCGGGGCGCGGTGACGAGCGTCGAAATGCCAAATCCGATGTCGAGGTTACCGGTCAGGCCGGCATTTGCGCGATGCATCTTGACGTCGAGGTCATCGCTCAAACGCAAGAGTACGCGCGCTTCCTGCTGCAGCAGCTTTCCCAACGGCGTCAGCTTTGCACCATGCCGTCCACGCTCAAACAGCGGCCCGCCGACCATTGTCTCCAACGCCTGGATTTGCTTGGACAGCGTGGACTGGGTGACGAACAGCTTCGACGACGCCCTGCCGTAATGGCCGGCATCGATCAGTTGGACGAAGGAGCGCAGCAGTTTGATATCCATTCAAGTTCCGACTTATTTGCGTCGAAAATGTCATTTTACGAAACGATTTCAGCATGATCAACTTGTTCCAAGGTATCAGGAGCGATCGTTATGACCTTCAAGGTTTCCTCCGTGCAGTTTCAGCACTGGGCAAGCGACAAAGCCTATAATCTCGGGCGCATCGAGTTCTTCACGCAGCAAGCCGTCCTGGCAGGCAGCCAACTTGTGGCCTTTCCCGAGATGTGCATCTGCGGCTACTGGCACGTCCCGAAGCTGGATGATGCGGCGCTGCGCGCTCTTGCTGAGCCCTTATCGGGCCCATCCGTCTCGCACGTCGCCCGGCTGGCGCGGGAGCGCGGCATTGCGATCGGCGCCGGATTTCTGGAACTGGCAGAAAATGGGGCGCTCTACAACGCCTACGCGGTGTGCATGCCGGGCGGACAGGTTCATTGCCATCGTAAGCTGCATGCCTGGGAGCATCGCCTTATCTCCAGCGGCAATGCCTTTACGGTCTTTGATACGCCTTGGGGTATCCGCGCAGGGATCCTGATTTGCTGGGACAACAACCTGATCGAAAACGCACGGGCAAACGCCTTGCTCGGCGCGGAACTCCTGATCGCGCCCCATCAGGCAGGAGGGGGCCATTCCGTCAGTCCACATGGAATGAAGCGAATCCCTGTCCAGAAGTGGATTCAACGTCATGAAGATCCTGCAGCCATTGAAGCCGAAATCAGAGGTCCCAATGGCCGCGAGTGGTTTCTACGTTGGCTGCCGTCACGTGCGCACGATAACGGGATGTTCCTCGTCTTCAGCAACGGCATCGGCCAGGACGAGGATGAAGTACGCACCGGCAATGCGATGATCCTCGATCCCTATGGCCGGATTCTGGTCGAGACCTGGCAGGCTGCCGATGCAATCGTAAGCACCGAAATAGATCTCGCATTGCTCGACAGATGCACGGGCCAGCGCTGGATTCGTGGCCGTCGTCCGGAGCTTTACGGATGCCTGACCCAACCGAACATGAGCGGCCTTTCACCAATGGAAGCGCGTTTCTCCGAAACCTCGACCCGCTCCGCCTCGCACGCTAAGGGGACGCCATGAGCAGACATCAGGAGGGGCGTTGAGCCGGCTACTCATAAACGATTATGGGCGTGCGTGGCGATACGATCGTTCACACCCCATTCTTGCCTAGAGCAAAGCGCGTCTAAGCGTAAACGCTGCTTTGCTCTCACTCTTTGTTTCAACGCGTCTTTGCGATTCTTGCTGATGCCGTCAAATCGCAAAACGCTTTAGCGTGTCTGCGGGAACCGTTCTTATTCCCGCTCCTTGAAGGCAGGCCGCGGCGATGTGCATCCCCTCAGCACATCAACAGTGCTTCGAACGCACCGCCCGAGCCTTGTTGCGTATGGCTCCAGCTGTCGTGGGCCGGGCCGGGGCGTTGGGGGCGGGGCGCGGCGGTCGCGCGAAGCTCCCGGCAGATCTCGGCGGCCAGATCCTGCGTCATCTGCCGGCACCAGTCGGGGCGGCCATGCCGATCGGCATAGTAGAACTCCACCGGGATATCGTCACCCAGGCGCTGGCGGAGCACAGCTTCGGTTGGCATGCCGTCGAAGTCGAACTGCAGGGGGCGGCGGGTCGATGCCGTCACGGTGAGGGTGAGATCGCCTTCGGCCGACAGGGTGCCGATCAGGAGCGCATCCGAACCGCCACTTTTGGTCAGGCAGATGCGCCGCAGAGCCACAGCCCGTTTGAGGGCTTCGGCCGGGAGCCGCAGCGAGCGCAGCACTTCGCCCGCCCGCAAGGCCGACAGGCGCGGCCCGCGCACGAAATCCGCCACTGCAAGCCGGCGTTCGCCGCCTGCGGGGGTCCAAATCGTGCACACGCCTTCCAGCGCCGCACCGAGCGCGATCAATGGCCCGGAGGGCAGCGCCATGCACAGATTGCCGCCCACCGTCGCCGTGCTCCAGTTGCGGAAGGCGGCCGGGAAGGCCCTGCAGCAGCGCTCGATCAGCGCCGCGCCCAGCCAGTCGGCTGGCGCCTTGAAGGTGGCGAGCGTGCCGAGGCTGCAGGTTGCCGATATGGTGAGGCCCTGTTCCGCCGCCACCAGCGGTTCCCAGTTCATGCCGAGGAGGTCAACCACGCGGCGAACATCGGGCTGAGGCTCGGCGAAGAGTCCCGTGCCGCCGGCAAGCCAGGCATCGGATTTGCGGACGCGCCTCGCAATGGCGGTGAGGGCGGTGCGGTCGGCCGGACGGACGGCCTTCATGATGGCATTGAGGTCCATGGCCGCGCCTCAGGCCCGCTTGGCGGCAAGGACGATCTGGCGGCGGGCTTCACCCTGAACGGCAAAGCTGGCCACCATGATCGGCAGGGCAATCACGATAACGACGAACGACATCAGTTCCTCCACGGCACAAGGCAAGGCTTCGCCGCTGCTGCGGACGAGCTTTTACGGATAAGAAGCAATTTCAAGTATCGTTGGCGGAACGCAGGGGAAGGCGGAGCGCTTCTCCAACGTCACCATCATATCAGAATCCATATCGAGGGATATTTCCGATTGCAGAGCGTGACGCTGCCAAACCGGCAACAGGATTGCCGGGCAGCGAAAGCGTCGGGAAAAGTCTGTGCGACGATGTAAATTTGTGTTTAAATCCTCTCCATGATCGTAATTGCTGGCCGGCAGCAAAGAAGAGATGACGTGAGGGCAGCTACATTGGCTCGCCCGCGCGAGCATGCTCTTTCGCCCGCCCTGCTGACGCGTGTATTTCACCAACCGTCTCTGGTTTATTTTAATGCGGTTGCTGAATATTTATCTATCCGAGAGGCGGCGCGCCGGCTGAATGTGGCCTCATCGGCCGTGACACGACAGGTCGCCGGCCTTGAGGACGCGCTCGGCATGGAACTGTTCCAGCGCGAGAACCGTCGCCTCAAGCTGACGCCGGCGGGCGAGATTCTCTACCGTCACTCCCGCCGCCTGCTGGCGCCGATGGAGGCCGCGGTCTCCGAGCTCGACATGCTGCGCGGGCTGAAGACGGGAACGATCCGCATCGCCACCGTGGAGAGCGTGGGCCTGTCCTTCGTGCCGCGGCTGATCGCCGATTTCAGCCAGCGCTATCCGCGCCTGCATCTCGACGTCTCCGTCGCTTCTTCGGCGGAAGTAATCGCCCGCATCGTCGACGAGCGTGTCGACATTGGTTTCGGCTTCATCGCCGGCACGCCGCGGGGCATCGAGGTGGCCGTCAGGCGCGAGGTGCACATTGGCGCGGTGATGCTGCCCGACCATCCGCTGGCCGCCCGGCGAGCGCTGACGCTGGCCGATTGCCTCGATCACAATGTGGCGGTGGCCAAGCCGGAGATCTCCTTCCGCGAGGTGATCGAACCCTTCCTGCAGCGCCTGTCCCTGTCGCGCCTGCCGCTGGTGGAGGTCGATTCCATCCGCATGCTGGTCGAGCTCGCCCAGATCGGCCACCACATCTCGATCATGACGCCGATCGGCGCCCAGAACGAGATCCAGCGCGGCGAACTGGTGTTCCGCCCGCTCGACGAGCCCGGCCTGCCGACCAACCGCTTCGGCCTGATGCTGCGCGCCGCCGGCAACCTGCATTTCGCCCCGGCGGTGTTCTACGAGCACGCCAGGCAGCATTTCGAGGCGATCGTGCTGCCTGGGGCGGTATGAGGGCGAATAGTGTTTTTGGGCTAGGCTTGCGTCTCCGGTATGCCCGTCGCCTCACCCGGCCTGCCGCCGCCATAGCTCCCAGCGAGTGCGCGCGATGCGATAGGCATCGGGGATCGACAGCGCCCAGACGAACAGGCCGCCGGCAAAACGTCCGATCAGCGAAGTGTCGGGCGTCGTCAGATGCAGGGTCAGAAAGCCGAGCAGCAGCGTGAAGAAGACAAAGCCGAGCCCGCGTGCCTGCTGGCCAAGCAGCACATGGCCGACGCCCGGCAGCAGCGTCGCCACGGCCAGCACGAGATAGGGATTGACCGGCTTCGGCAGGACGGCGGCTGGCATGGTCATGCCCTCAGGCCGGGACGCGCCGCCGCCGGCCGCGCGGAAGGTTCCACGGCCGCGGCGATCGCCTCCAGCCCATCATAGAGCCGCAGGAAGGTCGTGGTTTCCACCCTGGCATCGCCGAAATCGCATTGTCGCAACAGGAGATGCGCCCCGCGCTGCCCCTCTGCCACCTGGTGGACCACCCGCAGGCCGCGCGGCGTCAGCATGATCTCCTTCACGCGGGCATCCTTGAGGAAGGCGGCGAAAGCCTTGCTTATGCGTGGCAGCAGCGCGCTCGCGCCCGGTCCACTGCCGCGCAACATCGCCTCGGCGGGAAAGGGGGCGGGCACGTCGAGGCGCAGGGGCAGTTCCGGCGTGCGGGCATAGAATTCGCTGCCCGAAGGCCGCACCAGCACGCCGAGGCTGGAGGTGGCGGGCAAGGGCGTGAGGATGGTGAGCGAGAGCCATAATTGCGGCAGGCGCCGGATCGTCAGGGTGTCGGGCAGGAGCTCGGCCCGGATCTGCCGCCCGGCGATGCGGCCGGTCAGACATGGGAAGCCGTCCCGTCCCAGGGTGATCGCGCCGGCGTCGAGCAGCGGCAGGCAATCGGCGAAGATATCGCGCCGCTTGCGCCAGATCGCCGTCCTCTCACGCCGCTGGAGCCAGACCAGCAGCGCCAGGCCGGTGGCGACGAAGACGAGGCCGCCGAGCCAGGCCATGGCTCAGTACCCCTTCGGCCGCGGCCAGGGCATGGTGAACTGGTCGCCGCGCCGCACGAATTTGTAGCGGTGGAAGGCGAACCACATCGAAACCACGATGTAGAACACCATCATCGCCACGAGCTGGGTGCCATAGCCGAGGAATACCGCGAAATAGGTGGCGGCGCAGAGCACGAACAGCACGATGGCCGGCAGCGGATGCAACGGGTGGACATAGCCGCGCTTGATCGAACCGAGCGGCCATTTGGCGCGGAACATCATCATGTTGAAGGACATGAAGGTGTAGCCGAGCAGGCCCGACAGGATCGAGAAGGTCACCACCTGGTCGAGCGGGGCGCCAAGCGCGAAGATGAGCGCGATCGGCACCAGGAAGAAGATCGAGCGGAAGGGCGTGCGGTATTGCGGATGCACCGCGCCGAACCAGGCCGGCATGTAGCGGTCGCGCCCCATGGAGAACCAGGCGCGCGAGGCGTCGTTGATGCAGCCATTGGCCGAGGCGAGCGTGGAGAAGATGGTGCCGATGAAGAGCAGCACCATCAGACCGGTGGAGTCGGTCAGGCGGGCGGCGTCGAACAGCGGCGTCACCGCTTGTCCCAGATATTCCCAGGGCATCAGGCTGACGCAGACATACCAGGTGATGGCGGCTGCGATCAGCAGCGTGATCATGCCGAGCATGGTGCCGAGCGGCAGCGAGCGGGCGGGCGAGCGCACCTCCTCGGCGGCCTGCGTGGTGCCCTCGATGCCAAGATAGAACCACAGGCCGAAATGCAGCGCCGCGATCACGCCCAGCCAGCCATAGGGCAGGCCGTTGAGAAATTCGGCAGGTTTGAGCAGTTCGTTCGACCACGGCCTCACGCCAAAGAACAGGAGAATGATGGCGATGAAGGCGATGGCGGTGATGACCAGGTTGAAGGTGAGCGTGGCATAGACGCCGCGATAGTTGAGCAGCGCCAGCCCCATGATGGTGAGCACGATGAAGGGCTTGTCGTGCACGCTGTCGAAGCCGGCCATGCCACCCACGGTCTGGATGAGATAGCCGGCGGTGATGGCGTTCGCGGCCTCCAGCATCGTATAGGCCATGACGAGAAAGAGGCCGACATTGAAGGCCATCAGGGGCCCCACGATGTGCTTGGCCTGCGCATATTGGCCGCCCGCTGCCGCCACCGTGGAGGTGACCTCGGAATCGATCATGGCGACGCAGGTATAGAGCAGCCCGGCGACCCAGCAGGCGATCAGGGCGGCCAGCGCGCCGCCCTTGCCGACGGCGAAGTTCCAACCCATGAACTCGCCCACCAGCACGATGCCCACGCCCAGCGCCCAGACATGGGCGGGGCCGAGCACGCGCAGGAGCGAGATCTTCTCGCCATGGATAACGGTCTGCGGCGCGGCGGCCGCCTCGGAGGTGATCTCGGTCATGGCGCCCCCCTGTGCGTGGGATCGATGACCAGGCTGTCCTCGATCTCGCCTTCGCGGGAGGACATCAGCACGTCTTCAGAATAGGCACTGTTGGTCTTGATCAGGTCATAGAGCATCCAGGCGCCGATCAGGATCGAGATCGCCCAGGCAAGATATTCGAGGATGACGAAAGCATTCATTGCCCGGCCCTTACTTGTCGTCGAAACGCTCGGCGATCACTTCGCGATATTCCTTGTCCGAGAAATAGATCAGGAAGCCGAAGTAGATCAGGATGACCAAGGCGGTGAGCAGGAAGATCGGCAGGGAGAAGGAATAGTCGAAACGCGAGGAGATGATTGGCGCCGCCGTCTCGGTGGTGTAGCCGAGCTTTTCCCACACACTCTGCATCAGCGGCGTCTGCTGCATGCCGGCCCAGCTCTTCTCCGCGAAGGTGAGGTCGATCTTGCCGCCGCCAGCGAGGCCCATGGCGACGGGAAGGAACAGGCTCGCCACCACGAGGACGAGCAATACGATTGAATCGATGACCTGGCCCAGCATGGATTGCTCGGGTGGTTTATAGGGGGTCTTGGCCATGACCGTTCCTCAGCGCTTCGATTTTTTCATTTCGTCGATGTAGTGCAGGTCCAGCCCGTAGAGATGCACCTTGTCCTCGTGATAGTGGCGCACGAGCGCGAAGATCGAGGCGGTGTTGAAGAGCAGGACCAGCCCGGCGGCGATGACAAGCGCGATAGCGACGCCGCTCGAGCCGGTATCGGGCAGGACTTCGAAGAACACGAACAGCAGCGTAAGCCAGAGGACGATGATGGCCACGAGGGCCCAAGCGCGGTCGCGGCGATACATCACCTCGATCCGCGGATCTTCCGATCCGGGAGTCATGCGCGTTTCCCCATTCCGAGACACAAGTTGTTACCTGACAGGCAACTTGTTTTTATGCCAGGAAACATTGCCCTCGATCCCGGGCATGAGTCAAGCGCTTGTCTGACCAAACAATTCGTATTCAAGACAATTTTTGGCTGTTTCAGGCCATTTTTCCACCTGTTTAATGGACGGAAATTTTCTTGCGCTTCAGGAATGCCCCGGTAAAATTCAAGTCATGAGGCTGCGGAGAGCCACCGCCTGTCGCGGCCAATGCCAATAATGGGGGATAACGGGCTTCGATCTTTACGCTGCCGGTCCAATGCGGCAGAAGATTTTGACGGGCAGAGCCCCGTGCCAGGACGGGATGAATGGGAAGGTCATTGGGTCCCGTTTCGGAAGGATCGAAAGGAACGCGATGACAAAGCGGGTGGTAGCACCAACCCCCAGAACCGCGCCGGCCCCGGCTGTTGGTCACGGCGATCCGGTCGCGGTCAGCCTTCCCTATGCCGATCCGATCGATCCCGGCGAGGGCGAGAGCCTGTTCTCCGACGCTTTCCCCACGCGCAGCTTCCCCTCCGGCGCCGTGATGCCGGCCCAGGACCCGCATGCCCTTGGGGGCGCGCGCGACAACATCCTGGAAGTGGCGATCGGGCGCGAAGTACGCGCCTTCCGCAACAAGCTCGGCATCACCGTCGCCGACCTCGCTGCCGCCACCGGCCTGTCGCTCGGCATGCTCTCCAAGATCGAGAACGGCGTCACCTCCCCCTCCCTCACCACGCTGCAGACCCTGTCGCGAGCCCTGGGCGTGCCGGTGACGGCCTTCTTCCGCCGCTTCGAGGAGCGGCGCGAGGCGGTGTTCGTGAAGGCAGGGGAAGGCCTCCTGATCGAGCGCCGCGGCACACGCGCCGGCCATCAATACCGCCTGCTCGGCCACAACAGCGGCAATACCGGCCGCGTGGTGGTGGAACCCTATGTCATCACGCTGACGGAAGAATCCGACGTCTTCCCGCTGTTCCAGCATTCAGGGCTGGAGTTCATCTACATGCTCGAAGGCGAGGTGATCTACCGCCACGCCGACAAGCTCTACCACCTCACGCCCGGCGACAGCCTGTTCTTCGACGCTGACGCCCCGCATGGGCCGGACGAGATGAAACAGCTGCCGATCAGGTTCCTCTCGATCATCTCCTATCCGAAGGACGAGGTTTGAGGGGGAGGAAGCCCCAGCCGCGGATAAAGCTCATAGCCACGGTGACGAGAACAATGAGTGCGGGACCATTAAAGAGCGAATGCCAGTACGGCATGACATGCCTCAGTATCAGTTCCCCGACACAGATCATGGCCTGCAACAGGCCAAGGAGCCAGAAGGGAGCCGGAACGTAATAGGGTGAGGGGTTGGTGTCGAAGACATTCCCTATCTCGTGCCAGCTGACTAAGCGCCTACGGGCGTAGGCCCAAGAAAACAGCATGATCAATCCAGCCACAAGCAGACAATACACCACGCTATAAGAGCGGAACCACACTGGAGGCTCGGCTGTCCTGGTCACGAAATGGGCGAGCACCGGCCGCGCCAGATTGAGAATGACATAGGTCAGCAGAGGCGGCCAGATAATGGCCATGCTCGCCAATCTCTCCGCCAACGCTTTGTCGGGGTTAATAGCCGCCTTGGTGGAGGGATCGGGACCACCAATCAGAACGAGATTCGCAACGACGAGTCCAACGCAGGCAGACAGCGTAAAACCTACTTCCAATAACAGCGTGAAAAGCGGCATCGTCCCCTTTGCCGTCAGTTCATATAGGGCAACGGCAATCTTGGAAGAGGCAACGACAGGCGGAAGGATCCATAGCAGCCAGAAGCCCTCACTTGGGCCATTGTCCGTGATGAGATACGCCAGCCAAGTCAACAATGCAGTGGCACCCACATAGCTCGCAATACCGGCGACAAGGGAGAAGACGCCCACATCTTCGCTTCTGATCACGTGGGCCACCCTAAATATTCCATAAGCCTGCAGACCAACCACAATCATGGCAACAACAAGCACACCATCGTTCAACCAAGACGCATTGCGTATGGAGCGGATCTGCCAGTTCGCCAGGCGGGGAGAGACTAGCTTGGCGAGTTCGAGAAGGGCTAGCGGGCCAATGAAGGCCTCAAGCCCAAAGCCGAAAGGAGCAAAGACGGAAGTGGAGACCGGGCGGGATGCAGTCGCGAAAATATCGAAGGGCAAAGGTATGAGTGGAATGACCGATCCTGCGATATAGGCCAGCAATAATCCCACCAAGACGAAGGCTTGCGCACGCATGCTCGTAGCCCACTTAACGGATATTTGCGTCACCGTGATGCCTTGTCTTTACAGGAAAGCCATCCTCTCGCAGGCTCAGGCCAGAAACAATGGGAGTTTGGCGTGTGGTGCTCGACCAACTTGGTCGCGGCCCCGCATCAGGGAAGCCCGAAGCCGTTGTCCTGCCGCCCATGGAGAGCAGAATCTGCCTGAAAGCGGGGCATTCCCGCCTATCCATTGCGCTTGACAGACTGCCGAACGCATCTGAAACTCGTTTGTATACGAACGAATTTCAACCATCCTCACCGAGATAGACCTGTACAAGCGGGCGACAATCGGAAACCATCATCACCACAGCCATCAGAGAGAGCGGGAGTGCCGAATGCGGATAGTGTCTCGACTTGTGTTTGCTGGCCTTGCCGCTGCTACGTTGCTGGCAGCCAGGCCCTCCTTCGCGGCGGATGCGATCAAGATCGGCGAGATCAATTCCTATTCCGGCCTGCCTGCCTTCACCGAGCCCTATCGCAAGGGCTGGCAGCTGGCGCTGGACGAGATCAACGCGGCGGGCGGCGTCAACGGCAAGCAGCTGGAGGTGATCTCCAAGGACGACGGCGGCAAGCCGGCCAGCGCCATCACCGCCGCCAACGAGCTCACCAGCAGCGACGGGGCGGTGATGCTGATGGGCACCTTCTTCTCCAATGTCGGCCTCGCCGTCTCCGACTTCGCCAAGCAGAAACAGGTGATGTTCCTGGCGGCCGAACCGCTGACGGATGCCATCACCTGGTCGAAGGGCAATGCCGAAACCTTCCGCCTGCGCCCCTCCAACTACATGCAGGCCGCCATGCTGGCCGAGGAGGCGGCCAAGCTCCCCGCCAAGACCTGGGCGACCGTGGCGCCGAACTATGAGTATGGCCAGTCGGCCGTCGCCGTCTTCAAGCAGCTTCTCAGCGCCAAGCGCCCCGACGTGAAATGGGTCGGCGAGCAATGGCCGACGCAGGGCAAGATCGATGCCGGCCCGGTGGTGGAAGCCCTGCTGGCCACCAAGCCGGACGCCATCCTCAACGTCACCTTCGGCGGCGACCTCGTGAAGTTCGTGCGCGAAGGGACGACGCGCGGCCTGTTCAAGGACCGTTCGGTGGTGAGCTTCCTCACGGGCGAGCCCGAATATCTCGATCCGCTCAAGGACGAGGCACCCACGGGCTGGATCGTCACCGGCTATCCCTGGTACGCCCTGCACTCGCCGGCACATGACGCCTTTCTCAAGGCTTACCAGGCCAAGTACAACGACACGCCGCGGCTCGGCTCGATCGTCGGCTATGTCACCATGAAGGCGGCCGCGGCGATCCTCGCCAAGGCCGGCTCCACCGACACGCCGGCGTTGATCAAGGCCGCCGAGGGCCTGCCGCTCGACACGCCCTTCGGCCCGATCACCTTCCGCGCCCTCGACCACCAGTCCACCATGGGCGCCTTCGTCGGCACCACGGCGGTGCAGGACGGCAAGGGCGTGATGACGAATTTCGTCTATCGCGATGGCAAGGATTATCTGCCGGATGATGCGACGGTGAAGGGCATGCGCCCGGCGGAGTGAGGACGAGGCGCGAAGCCTCCCCCACGAAGCTGGGGGAGGTGGCCGAACGGAGTGAGGTCGGAGGGGGTGTGGCCCGACGAGTTCTCACCCTACTGAATAAGGCTCAGATCTCACATAGGAAATGCTGAGTCCCATCCCTTGATGCCGAGCCTGTCGGACCACACCCCCTCCGTCATTGCTTCGCAATGCCCAGCGCACACGAAGTGTGCGCGATACCCCCAGCTTCGTGGGGGAGGCTTACGCGCCGCGCCCTGAACCCATCCCGAGGCCCCTGTGGGAACCATTATCGCGCAATTCCTGAGCGGGCTCGCTGGTGCCGCTTCCCTCTTTCTGGTCGCCTCCGGCCTGTCGATCATTTTCGGCGTCACCCGCATCGTGAATTTCGCCCATGGCGCCTTCTACATGCTGGGCGCCTATCTCGCCTGCACCTTCGCCAACCAATGGTCCGGCGCGCTCGGCTTCTGGGGAGCGATACTGGCCGCCGTCGTGATCGTCGCGGTGCTCGGCGGCCTGCTGGAGATGACGCTGCTGCGCCATATCTACCGCGCCCCCGAACTCTTCCAGCTGCTCGCGACCTTCGGCGTCACCCTGGTGGTGCAGGACCTGGTGGTGCTCGTCTTCGGCCCCGACGACCTGCTCGGCCCCCGCGCGCCGGGCCTTGCGGGCGCCGTGGAGATCGCCCGCCATGCCATCCCGACCTACGACCTCTTCCTGATCGCCATCTCGCCGATCGTGCTTGGCCTCATCTGGCTCCTCTTCAACCGCACGCGCTGGGGCATCCTGGTGCGCGCCGCGACGCAGGACCGCGACATGGTCGCCGCCCTCGGCGTCAACCAGAAATGGCTGTTCACCGGCGTGTTCATGCTGGGCGTCGCCCTAGCCGCGCTTGGCGGCGCTCTGCAGATCCCGCGCGATGCCGTCACCCACCAGATGGACCTCGCCATCATTGTCGAGGCCTTCATCGTCGTGGTGACGGGCGGGCTCGGCAGCGTGTTCGGCGCGCTCATCGCTGCCATCCTGATCTCCGAACTCAACGCCTTCGGCATCCTCGCCTTCCCTAAGATCTCGATCGTGCTGATCTTCCTGGTGATGGCGGTGGTGCTGGTGGTGAGACCCTGGGGCCTGTTCGGCAAGCCGACCGGCACGCCGCGCAGCACGCTCGGCGTCTCCATCGAGCCCTGGCGGCCGATGCGCCTGCAGGGACGCCTCGCTGTAGCAGGCTTCGTCCTAATCGCCGCGCTCCTGCCGCTGGTGGCCGGCCCTTATATGCTTTCGGTCGGCAGCGAGATCGCCATCTTCGTGCTCTATGCCGCCAGCCTGCAATTCCTGATCTCGGTGGGCGGCCTGGTCTCCTTCGGCCATGCCGCCTTCTTCGGCCTCGGCAGCTATGGCGCCGCCTTGCTGGTGACCCTGCTGGGCTGGCCGATGGAGGCCGCGCTCGTCGTGGCGCCGCTCCTGGCGCTGGCCGGCGCCATCCTCTTCGCGGGTTTTGCGGTCAGGCTTTCCGGTGTCTACCTCGCCATGCTGAGCCTTGCCTTCGCGCAGATCTGCTGGTCGATCGCCTCGCAATGGGTCGATGTCACCGGCGGCGACAATGGCATCCTCGGCGTCTGGCCCTCGCCATGGGCCGCCAAGCCGTGGGCCTTCTACGAACTCGCGCTGATCCTCGCCGTGGCGGGCGTGGCGCTGCTGCGCTTTGCCACCTTCGCCCCCTTCGGCTTCATGCTGCGCGCCATCCGCGATTCCGACCTGCGCGCCGAGGCGGTCGGCATTCGGCGCGCGCCGGTGCAATGGGGCGCCTTCGTGCTCGCCGGCACGCTGGCCGGCATCTCCGGCGCCCTGTTCGCTTTTCTCAAGGGCAGCGTGTTTCCCGACGCCTTCGGCGTCACCAATTCCGTCGATGGACTCGTGATGGTGCTGCTCGGCGGCATGGGCAGCGTCTCCGGCTCGGTGTTCGGCGCTGGCGTCTACAAGGCGCTCTCGACCTGGCTGATGAGCGAGACCGATTATTCCAGGCTCGCCATCGGCCTGGTCATCATCGCCGCCGTCGTGGCGCTGCCCAGCGGGCTCGCCGGACTGCGGGACCTGCTGCCGCGCCGGGAGATCAGGCCATGAGCGCGCTCCTGGAGATCACCGGCCTCGCCAAATCCTATGGCGGGGTGGAGGCAGTGAAGAATGTCTCGCTCAGCGTCGCTGAAGGCGAGATGGTGGCGCTGATCGGGCCGAACGGCGCCGGCAAGAGCACCTGCTTCAACATGATCAACGGCCAGATCCGGCCCGACCGTGGCTCCATCCGCATGTTCGGCCGCGAGACGGTGGGCCTGAAGCCGGCCGCGATCTGGCGTCTCGGCGTCGGCCGTACCTTCCAGATCACCGCGACCTTTTCGTCCATGCGGGTGATCGAGAATGTGCAGGTGGCCCTCGCCAGCCACGGCTCTGCTCTCTGGCGCCTCACCCGGCTCGACGGCTTCAGGCGCGCGGAAGCCAAGGCCCTGCTCGACCTCGTCGGCATCGGGGCACTGGCCGATCGCCCCTGCGGCGAGCTTGCCTATGGCGACCTCAAGCGCCTGGAACTCGCCGTGGCGCTCTCCAACGAGCCGCGCCTGCTGCTGATGGACGAACCGACCGCCGGCATGGCGCCGGGCGCGCGCATCGCCATGATGGCGCTCGCCGCCGCGATCGCCCGCCAGCGCGGCATCGGTATCCTCTTCACCGAACACGACATGGATGTGGTGTTCGAGCATGCCGACCGGCTGCTGGTGCTCGACCGTGGCCGCCTGATCGCCGAAGGCGATGCCGAAACGGTGCGCAACGACCCGCAGGTGCGGGCCGTCTATCTGGGCGACGGCACCGTCTTCGCCGGCCTCGAGCCGCAGACGGAGGCCCGCTGATGCTGCGTATTGCCGGCCTCGACAGTTTCTACGGCCCTGCCCATATCCTGCACCAGGTCTCGCTCGAGGTCGGCAAGGGCGAGGTCGTCGCCCTGATCGGGCGCAATGGCGCGGGCAAATCCACCACCTTCCGCTCGATCATGGGGCTGGTGGCCGACCGGCGCGGCACGATCACGCTGGAGGGTGCCGATATCATCCGCCTGCCGACCTATGAGATCGCCCGGCGCGGCCTCGGCTATGTGCCGGAGGACCGGCGCGTCTTCACCGACCTGACGGTGGAGGAGAACCTCGAAGTTGGCCGCCAGCCGGCGCGGCCCGGGCTGAAGCCCTGGACGCCGGCGCGCCTTTTCGAGCTCTTCCCCAATCTCGGCGCCATGCCGCGGCGGCCGGGCGGCCGGATGAGCGGGGGCGAGCAGCAGATGCTCACCATCGCCCGCACCTTGATGGGCAACCCCGCCATCGTGCTGCTCGACGAGCCCTCCGAAGGCCTCGCGCCGAAGATCGTCGAGGAGATGGCCCGCGCCATCATCACTCTCAAGCGGGAGGGCCTTTCCATCCTCCTCTCGGAACAGAACCTGCATTTTGCGAAACTGATCGCCGACCGCGCCTATGTCATCGAAAGCGGCGCCATCCGCTATTCCGGCACCATGGCGGAGCTCGCGGCGGATCAGAAGGTGCAGACGGAATATCTGGCGCTATGACAGCCGGAGCCGCCACGGCCGGATGAAGTTCATCACCACCGTGACGACGGTAATCAGGCTGCTGCCTGCCAAGAAGTCCATTGGAGAATGTGACGCCAACAATTCCCAGCTGGTGCATAG
This sequence comes from Labrys miyagiensis, assembly GCF_030160835.1. Lineage (GTDB taxonomy): Bacteria > Pseudomonadota > Alphaproteobacteria > Rhizobiales > Labraceae > Labrys > Labrys miyagiensis. Next base: position 255,509 of record NZ_BSPC01000069.1, read on the forward strand.
GGCAACCTGCATGAGGCCGAACAGCCAAAACGGCGCAGGCAATCCTTTCGGCTCGGTTTCGCTGCCAAAGACCTCCGCGATGTCAGGCCGCCAGTTCGGTGCTTCTCTGGCATAGGCATAGGCCAGGAACAGCGTCAGCACGCTGAACAGGAAAATATGCCCCCCTGAGCCGTAATGCAGCCAGCCCGGCGCCATCCCGCTACCCGACAAGAGGAGATAGAGCGGCGCCACGATGACGCCGATCACGATATTGGCCAGAAGGGGAGGCCAGATCAGCACCTGGGTGGTCAACCGTGCCCGCCATGCCAGCGAGGGAGCGGGAACGCGCCCGTCACGCGGCAAGATCCCATCGACCGTAGCGAGGTTTGCAACCACGATGACCACGCCGCTGATCAACAGAAGGCCGAGACAGGCTGGCAGGACCGCCGGCGACATTGCGCCCGTTCTCGCGAGTTCCAGCAGCTGGAGGGATCGAAAAGGAAGAACGTTCACAAAGGGCACGATCCAGAGCAGCCAGAAGCCATTGCCAAATCCGCGCAGCGAAATGCGGTCTGCGAGCCAGGCCAACAAGGCCGTGCTGCCGACATAGGTACTCATGGTCGCCACGATGAAGCCGGCGCCGGGATCCGGCACCACGCCTGGCATTTGCTCCATCGCCGTGGCGATCCCATAGCCCTGGAGAGCGGCGGCCGCAAACGCCGCAAACCTGACATAGTCATTCAGCCGAAACATGTTGGGAGCGGAAGCGACCTGCCATCGCGCCAGCCTCGGAATGAACAGCTTTGCGAGTTCCAGGAAGGCGAGCGGCATGAACAGCGGCATCAGGCCCAGGCCGAAAATGGAGAGCCGCGTCCCGGCATCCATGCCGACGCTCGTCATTGCCGCAAAGCCCGCCTGTGGGTCGATACCATAGAGCGGAATCGTGGTTCCCAGCGCGTAGAGAACTCCAACCATCGCGAGCCAGCCGAGATTGGCCGCGCTTCCGCCGCCACCCTGAGGCCTTTCCGGTCCCCAGGTATCGACCCGCACTTCCGTCATCGGCAGATCCCTCGTCACGAACAGGCTGAAGCATCCTGCTTTTCCCTGTTGGGAATCAAGCCTCCGAGATTTTTTCGCGCGCGCCGGGAATAAACGCCCCCCATCCGCGGTCTGGACCTGTGCGGAGCGAATGGACGCTCCACCACCAGAGCTCGGAGCATCTCATGAGCATCTCTGACGAGGCACCCGCCAAGGACGCAGACGGCATCGACCGCCGTGGTTTTCTCGAATGCATGACCTGGGCTGGCACCGGTGTGCTGTGGTCCATCGCCGGCGGCCTGCCGCAGGCCATGGGCCTGAGCAAGGCGCTGGCGGCCGACGCGCCGACCAAGCCCTTCACCTTCCTGCAGATCAGCGACAGCCATGTCGGCTTCGACAAGCCGGCCAATCCCGATGCGCTCGGCACGCTGCGCGAGGCGATCGCCCGTATCCGGGCGCTGCCGGTGAAACCGGACTTCATGATCCATACCGGCGACATCAGCCACCTCTCCAAGGATACGGAGTTCGACAATGCCGACCAGCTCATCAAGGAAGCCGGCATGCCCGTGTTCTACGTGCCCGGCGAGCATGATTTGCTCGACGATGGCCAAGGCAAGGCCTATCTCGACCGCTACGGCAAGGGATCGCGCGGCGCCGGCTGGTACAGCTTCGACCACAACGGTGTGCACTATATCGCGCTCGTCAATGTCGTGAATCTCAAGGCGGGGGGCCTCGGCAATCTCGGCTCCGACCAGCTCGAATGGCTGGAGAGCGATGTCGCCGGCCTGTCCTCCTCGATGCCGATCGTGGTCTTCGCCCATATCCCGCTCTGGACCGTCTACCCCGAGTGGGGTTGGGGCACCACCGACGGCGCGCAGGCGCTCGGCTATCTCAAGCGCTTCGGCTCGGTGACCGTGCTGAACGGCCATATCCACCAGGTGATGCAGAAGGTCGAGGGCAACGTCGCCTTTCACACCGCCCGCTCTACCGCCTTCGTACAGCCGGCACCCGGCACCGCCCCCTCCCCCGGCCCGATGAAGGTGCCCGCCGGAGACCTGCGCAAGATGCTCGGCATCGCCACTGTCGACTTCGTGCAAGGCAGCGAGCCTCTCGCCATCATCGACCGGCCGCTCGCCGGCTGACCTGAACTCCCCTTCCGGGCAGCCCCGGGAGAAGGCCGGAACCCTTCAATGGCGCTCCCGACCCGCCATCGCCAGCGGGTTCCGGCCTTTCTTTTGATCTGGCTGCCCCCTTCACAGGATATCTGTCCCATGACGTCCCCAGCCCATCCCCTGCGCCGGCGCATCGGCGTCCTTGCGCTTCATCTCGGGCTGCTTGCCCTGCCCGTCCTCACCGGCTGGCAGGCGCCAGCATGCGCCGCCGATGCCCAATCCGCCAGCGCCAAGCCGGCGGTGGCTCAAGCCATGGTGGTCATCGACAACTTCACCTTCTCTCCCCAGGAGCTCACCGTCCCACCCGGCACCACGGTGACCTGGGTCAATCACGACGACATTCCCCATACTGTCACGGAAGAAAACAAGGCGTTCCGCTCCAAGGCCCTGGATACGGACGACAAATTCTCCTTCACCTTCAACACGCCGGGCGATTTCAGCTATTTCTGCTCGCTTCATCCGCATATGACCGGAAAGATCACGGTCAAGCCGGACCCGAGTTGATCCGCGGCCGCAGCAGGTGCAAGAGTTGAGCGCGGAGAGGGAGCACCTATGATCGGTCAGGCCACCATCAGCCCGACGAACTGGCCGGCGCAGGCAGCGCCGCGCCTGTGGGGCCGCCTTGCCTCCTGGTTGCAAGCCGTCCTGTCGGTTGGCGCTGATGCATCGGGCCGGGCCAGGGCGGCCCCCCCGGATGCCGCTGCACTGTCGCGCTTCCAGGCCATGATGCTTCCCCATCTCGACGCCGCCCATAATCTGGCGCGCTTCCTCTGCCGGGATGCCGACGCGGCGGAAGATATCGTGCAGGAGGCTTTCCTGCGCGCCTTCCGCAGCTTCGCCGACTATCGCGGCGGCTCTCCGCGCGCCTGGATCCTGACCATCGTACGCAATTGCCATCACTCCTGGTGGCAGGAGCAGAAGCGCGGCCGGACCGAACCGCTCGACGGCGGCCTCACAGAAGAAGGCGAGCCGAAGGAGCGCACCGACCTGCCGCATGAGGAGACCAATCCTGAATCGTCCCTGCTCGAACGCGACCAGGCGGCCGAGGTACGCGCCGTGCTCGGCGCCCTGCCCGAAACCTTTCGCGAGATCCTGGTCTTGCGCGAACTCGAAGACCTCTCCTATCGCGAGATCTCGGAAGTGACCACGACGCCCCTCGGCACTGTGATGTCGCGCCTCGCGCGAGCCCGCGCCCTCTTCGCCGAAGCCTGGAAACGCCGCCAGGCTGCTAGGGAGGCGGCATGAGCACCCCGGACAAACCGCATGACGACTGGGACGTCCTGCTGCACGGCTATGCTGACGACGAGCTGGACGCCGCCAATGCCCTGAAGGTCGAGGAACATCTCGCCGGCTGTACCGACTGCACCGCGCGCCTTGATGAAATCCGGGCGCAGCAGACCCTCATCGCCCAGGAAGGCGTGCGCTGGCCGGCGTCCGAGGCGCTGCGCACCCGCATCGGCGCCGCCCTCCAGCGCGAGATCGCCGCGCCCCAGAGGCAGCGCGAGCCGGCGATGAGTTGGCGCCTCTTCCTCGACCGCTTCACGCGCTGGAGCCTGCTGCCTTCGGCGGCCGTGCTCGCGGCTTGCCTGCTGTTCGTGACCGTGCGTCCCGAGCCCGGCCCCTCACTTGAAGATCAGCTCGTCTCCAGCCACGTGCATTCGATGCTCGCCAACCATCTCACCGATGTGTTGACCTCGGACCAGCACACGGTGAAGCCCTGGTTCAACGGCAAGATCGACTTCTCACCGCCTGTGGTTGACCTCAAGGACAAAGGCTTCCCGCTGGTGGGCGGACGCGTCGACTATCTGAGCGGACGGGTGGTGGCGACGCTGATCTACCGGCGCGGCGGCCACGTCATCAACCTCTTCATCTGGCCCTCCTCTGGAGCAGCCGCACCCGCCGAGGAACGGGAGGGCTACAACCTCCTGAACTGGACCCAGGCGGGGCTGGATTTCTGGGCGGTGTCGGATGCGGCCCGGGATGAGCTGAAGCAGTTCCAGCAGGACTTCTCGGACGCCACGCCGAAGTGAGATGGGTTCAGAGGGCGCAACCGCAAAGCCTCCCCCACGAAGCTGGGGGAGGTGTCATTGCGAAGCAATGACGGAGGGGGTGTGGTCAGACAAGAGCGCATGAAACGAGACTAAGTTCTCGCTTCACATACTTCATCCTGACCACACCCCCTCCGACCTCACTGCGTCCGTCCCAGCGCACACAAACTGTGTGCGCGATACCCCCAGCTTCGTGGGGGAGGCTTAGGTCGCGCGTAATCTCCGACCGTTCCCCTACCCGACCGCCTTGCGATAGAGATGCCACGTCGCGTGCCCCAGCACCGGCATCGCCACGATCAGGCCCAGCAGCGCCGGGATAGAGCCCAGCACCAGCGACGCCGCGACGATGAAGCCCCATGACAGCATCGGGACCGGATTGGTCTTCACCACGTCCACCGAGGTCCTCACCGCCGTGCCGACGCGAACCTTGCGGTCGAGCAGCAGCGGGAAGGAGACCACCGAGATGGAGAGCACGCCGAGGGCGAACAGGAAGCCGATGCCGACGCCGAGGACGATCATCGTCCAGCCCGCCGTGGTGGTGAAGACATCCGAAATGAAGGCCGAGGTCGAGACCGGCAGGACCGCCCCGAAGCACAGGTAATAGACCAGTGCAGCAACGGCGAGCCACACCGCGAAAATCACCGCCAGGATGGCGCTGAGCCCGAGAATGGCGCCGAAATTCGGGGAGCGGGTGACATCGAGCGAATGCGCCCAGGTGACTTCCAGCCCCTGCTCGCGGCGCCGGCTCATTTCATAAAGGCCGATGGCGGCCACCGGGCCGATGAGGGCAAAGCCGGAGACCAGCGGGAAGATCATCGGCAGCATGCCATTGCCGAAAGCGAGCTGGGCGAGCACGAGGCCGGCGAGCGGATAGATCAGGCCGATGAAGATCACGTCCGTTCGATAGGCGCCGAAATCCCGGAAACCCTGCACCAGGGCATCGCGCAGATCGCCCATGCCGATACGACGCACCACGGGCGCGGTGCTCTCGAACTGCGCCGCCGGGCGATGCAGGGTCTGGCGGATGGCGCCCACCCCATTGACGGTGCCGCGCGCAACATCGATGCCCCACTCGACGGGATTTCTGATCGTCATGTTCCAACTCCCGAATGTTTCGAGAGGCCACGACCTGCGCAGGCGCCCAACACAACCAAGCCAGCCACGAGAACGCGACCTTTACGCCCGCGACAATACGCCTCATAGGTGCGCCTGTCAGCCGCCGATTGGCAGGCAAGGTCACAAGAGCGTGTGGGCAGGCGGCGTTTGAGAATCCGGCCTCAGACCGTTACGAAAGGAAGGATGCCAACGAGAGCCCGCTACCCGACTCCCTTTCCTGGTCCAGCCCCTGATCGTGGTTATTCTGATCCCCTCGATGGGATGGGGAACACGTATCGTCAGCCTGTTCCCGCACGAATTTGCTCATGCCGCCGCGAGGCGGAAAGGCCAGCAGCGAACAGTTCCAACCATCGGATGTCCCGATATGATCACCCTGCTTGCCCTTTCCGGCAGCCTGCGGGCCGGTTCGTCCAACACCGTGCTGCTGGAGGCGGCTGCCCTGCTGGCACCCCCCGATCTGCGCATCACGCTCTATGAAGGCATCGGCTCCCTGCCGCATTTCAATCCGGATCTCGACGGCGACATGCCGCCTGAGTCCGTGCGCGAACTCCGCCGCAGGATCGGGGCGGCCGACGGGCTGCTGATCTCCTGCCCCGAATATGCGCGCGGCATCCCCGGCTCGTTCAAGAATGCGCTGGACTGGCTGGTCGGCAGTTCGGAATTCCCGGGCAAGAAGGTCGCACTGTTCAACGCCTCCCCGCGCGCCAGCGAGGCACAGGCGGCGCTGAGGCTGGTGCTGCGCACGATGTCGGCCGAGATCGTCGAGGAAGCCTCGATCACGCTGCCCTTGCTGGCGACCAGGCTCGAGCCCAAGGCGATGGCTCGGGAACCCGGAATCGCCGAACCGGTGGTTGCGGCACTGACGGCTTTCGCGAGGGCCATCGCCACCCCAGGCTGAAGGATGGGGGTACGCTCGCCTTTCCCGCGCAATGATCTATCATCCGGCAACACCAGAGCGATTTACTTTCAGATCGAATCACCAGGAATCGCAAAATGCTTTTGATACCAGTGAGTTAATTCCGAAATTCGCTCCTACCTGAACGCATTTTGCTCCAGAACAAGAAGAGGAAGCCCATGCTGCGATCCGGTCTCATCCTCGCCCTCCTTGGCATCGGCCTGCCGGCGCTTGCCGAGGAGCGCAAGCTCTCCGGCGCCGAGATCAAGCAGGCGCTCTCCGGCCACACGCTGAAGGGCGAGAGCGACAACGGCGAATGGACCCAGGATTTCGATCCGAGCGGCCGCACCACCTACAGCCAGGGCAACAGCAACTCGCCCGGCATCTGGCAGGTCAAGGGCGATCAATATTGCTCGTCCTGGCCGCCGAACCCCAATCTGAGTTGCTATGACGTGACCGAGGATGGCAACACCATCACCTTCATCAGCGCCGGTGGCGGCCGGGCACCGGCCGTGATCGCGAAATAGGGGCGCAAGACGGAGTGGCGATCTCTAACCCCTTCGGCGCGCCAAAGGGGCGGGATCGACACTCCGCGCCAGCGCCCGCACGTCGCCCTCAAGCTTGCGCGTCAGCACCTTGCGGTCTGTCGCGGTGTCGTAGGCCAGCGCCTCGCCCCAGTTCACCACCACGTCGATCGGCGGGCCCGAAAGCACGCCGATCAGGTGTGGCGCGAGGTCGACGTCGCCGATCCAGGCGACTTCCTTCATGGCGCCGCGTCCGATTGGCAGGCCGCCGCGCCTGACGTAGCGCAGGGCGAGCGGCTGCACGAAAGCCGGCGTGTCGCCACCGCCCATGGCCTCGCGGGCTGCCCCCAGCAGGGCCGAGCGGAAGGGCAGGATGTGGATGCCGTCGCTGGTGGTGCCCTCGCCGAACAGCAGCATGGCATCGCCGGCCCGGAGCCTGGCGGCAATCGCGGCCGTGACCTCGCCCGTCTTGTGGCGGCGGTCGCGCTCGATGAAGATGGAGCGCTGGAGCCTGGCGAACAGGCCGATCACCGGCCAGCCTGCCACCTCGCTCTTGGCGATGAAGGAGAGCGGTGCCAGCGAGCCGAGCACCACGATGTCGAGCCAGGAAACGTGATTGGCGACGATGAGCAGCGGGCGTTCGCGAGCCTCCCTGCCGGTGACGGCAACCTTCACGCCGATGATGGCGAGCACGCAGCGATGGAAGAACACTGGCAGGCCGCGAGCCAGCCTCCAGTTCCAGCGCACCGCCAGCCATTGCAGCGGGATCAGCGGCAGAGCGAGCAGGCCGACGGCGACGATACGGCAGAGCGCCTTCAAACGCATGAACGAACGAAATCCCCAACGGGCGAATGGCCCGGGGGTGCTCATAGCAGAGGCGGGCGTTTTGGCGAAGGGCACAGCGTGAAGCCTCCCCCACGAAGCTGGGGGAGGCTTCACGCTGCGCCCTTCGACGCCGTTTCGTCCTCCGCACCGTTACTCCGCCGCGGCCATCAGGCCGCCCTTCTTTTTGGCGACCTCGCGATCGGGCTCGGCCTGTCCCGGCAGCGTTTCCGGGCGCGGATCGTGCTGCTCGGGTTCGGGCAGGACGGCGTGGTCGCGGGCCGGCACCCTGTCCGGGCTGGCGCCGAACAGGCCGGAGATATAGTCCATGGCGAGATACACCACGGGCGTGATGTAGAGCGTCAGCAGCTGCGAGACCATCAGGCCGCCGACCACCGCGACGCCGAGCGGTTGGCGCAGCTCGGCGCCCGCGCCCTGGCCCAGCGCGATCGGCAGGGCGCCGAGGATGGCGGCGAACGAAGTCATCATGATCGGGCGGAAGCGCAGCACCGCCGCCTCGACGATCGCCTCCTTGGCCGAGGCGCCCGCCGCGCGGCGCTCCACCGCGAAATCCACCATCATGATGGCGTTCTTCTTGACGATGCCGATCAGCATGATCAGGCCGATCATGGCGATGATCGACAGTTCCAGGCCGAAGAGCTGCAGCGTCAGCAGCGCACCGATGCCCGCGGTCGGGATGCCAGAGAGAATGGTGAGCGGGTGGATGAAGCTTTCATAGAGGATGCCGAGCAGGATGTAGACCACCAGCACCGCCGCAAACAGCAGGAAGGGCATGCCGGAGAGCGAATCCTGGAACTGCTGTGCCGTGCCCTGGAACTGCGTGGAGATCGAGGCGGGAACGTTGAGCTCCTTCGTGGCCTTCTCGATCTCGGCCACCGCCTGGCTGAGGGCGACGCCCGGCTGCAGGTTGAAGGAGATCGTCACCGAAGGCAGCTGCCCGATATGGGACAGCGAGACCGCCGCCGGCTTCTCCACGATATTCGCCACGCTGTCGAGCGGGATCAGCGCGCCCGAGGTCGAGCGGACGTTGAGCTTGCGCATCATGTCCTGGGTCGAGGAATAGGCGTCGCTCGCCTCCAGGATCACCTCATAGGTGTTCTCGGGCGCATAGATGGTGGAGACCTGGTTGGTGCCGTAGGCCGAATAAAGGATGGAGCGGATCTGGTCGACGGTGACGCCCAGCTTGGCGGCATTGTTGCGGTCGATCTCGACCACGGCATCGCGGGCCTTGATCTGCAGGTCGGAGTTGACGCCGCTGATGCCCGGGATCTGCGCCATGCGCGCTTCCACCTTTTGGGCGCTGGCGCGCAGTTCATCGATGTCGGGCGACATCAGCGCGTATTGATACTGGCTGCGCGAAGAAGTGGCGCCGATATTGATCGACTGAACCGCCTGGAAATAGGTGCTGATGCCGGGCACCTTGGCGGCCTCCTCGCCGAGGCGCCGGATCACGACGTCGATCTTGTCCTTGCGGGCCGGCTTGTCGCGCAGCTGCATGAACATGCGGCCGGAACTGAGCTGGCTCGAAGCGCCGCCGCCGATGCTGGAGATGATCGAGAAGACATCGGGATCCTTGCGCAGCTCGGCCACCACGGCCTGCTGGCGCGCCGCCATGGCATCGAAGGAGACGTCGTCCGGGCCGACCGTCGAGATCGAGATAAGGCCCGCATCTTCCTGCGGGAAGAAGCCCTTGGGGATGTTCACGAACATGATGCCGGTGACGACGAAGGTCGCCAGCGTGATCGTCAGCATCAGCGCCGGCGCATTCACGGCCCAGCGCAAGCTCGCCTGGTAGCCCTTGGTCAGGCTGGTGAAGAACAGGTCGAACCAGCGCAGCAGGAACCAGCCCTTGTTGTGCTCGTCATGCTCCTGGATCAGCCGCGAGCACAGCATCGGCGTGAGCGTCAGCGAAACCACGCAGGAGATCAGGATGGCGAGGCCGATGACATAGCCGAATTCCGAGAACATGCGGCCGATGATGCCGCCCATGAAGATCACCGGGATGAACACGGCGATCAGCGACATCGTCATCGACAGGATGGTGAAGCCGACCTCGCGGGAGCCGATCAGGGCCGCGGCGAAGGGCTTCTGCCCCAGTTCCACATGGCGGACGATGTTTTCCAGCATGACGATGGCATCGTCGACCACGAAGCCCACGCACAAGGTCAGTGCCAGCAGCGAGATATTGTCGATCGACAGGCCCAGCGCATACATGCCCGCGAAGGTGCCGACCAGCGAGATCGGCAGGGCGATGGCGGGAATCAGCGTCGCCCTGAGGCTGCGCAGGAAGAAATATATGACGATCGTCACCAGCAGGATGGAGAGCAGCAGCGTGAACTCGACATCCTCCACCGCGTGGCGGATCGAGGTCGAGCGATCGAGCATCACGTCCAGGTTCACGCCGACGGGCAGCGTGGCCTGGATCTTCGGCAACGCCTCCTTGATCGAATCCACCACCTCGACGGTATTGGCGTCGGGTTGGCGCTGGATGGCGAGCACGATGCCGCGGGTGTCGTTGCGCCAGCTGGCGGTCTGGTTGTTCTCGACGCTGTCGACGGCCTGCGCCACATCCTGCAACAGCACCGGCGCGCCGTTCTTGGAGGTGATGACGATGGGCATATAGCCCTTGGCGTAGCGGATCGGCCCGGTGGCATCGAGGATGATGTTGCGCCCATTGGTCTGGGTGTTGCCGACCGGCGTGTTCGAATTGGCCGAGGCGATCGCCTTGCTGAGATCGTCCAGCGTCATGCCGCGGGCGGTGAGCTGGTCGAGATTGGCCTCCACGCGCACGGCATATTGCTGGGAGCCGAAGATGTTGACCTGCGCGATGCCCGGCAGGGTCGAGAGTAACGGCACGATGTTCGACTGGGCGAAGCGGTCGATGTCCGACATGCGGACCTGGTCGGAGGTCAGCGCCAGGAACAGCACCGGCTGGTCGGCCGGATTGACCTTCCTGAAGCTCGGCGGCGTGGTCATCTCCGGCGGCATGTGGCGCTGGGCCGTGGTCATGGCCGCCTGCACGTCGAGCGCGGCGCCGTCGATGTTGCGGCTCAGGCCGAACTGCAGCACGATCTGCGTGGAGCCGAGGGTCGACGTCGAGGACATCTGGCTGATGTCGGAGATCGCCGAAAACTGCTTTTCGAGAATGGACGCCACCGAGGAGGCCATCGTCTCCGGGCTGGCGCCAGGCAGCGTGGCCGTGACCTGGATGGTGGGAAAGTCGACGCGCGGTACGGCCGCGACCGGTAGTTGCCGGTAGCCGAACCAGCCGGCAGCGACAAAGGCGACCATCAGGAGGATGGTGGCGACCGGGCGTCGGATGCAAATCTCTGAGAGCATTCGGCTGTCCCCCGGCGTCAGCTTTTGGCGGCGGTGGCGATGGAAACGGTTGCGCCGTCGATCAGCCGCAATGTGCCGTCGATGACCACCTGCTCGCCGTCATCCACGCCGCTGGTCAGCACGGCATCGCTTCCAGCGACGCGCGCAACCGCCACAGGCCGAAGCGAGGCGGTTTTACCATCTTTCACCACGAAGACATAATTACCCTTTTGACCGATCTGCACGGCCGCATTGGGCACCACCACCTGGGGCGTCGTCCCGGGGAAGATCACCTGTACATTGACGAAGACGCCGGCCCACAGGATTTCCGACGGGTTGGGGATGTCGGCCTTGATCAGCACGGTACCGGTGGAAGGATCGACATTGTTCTCGATGAAGGTCACCGCGCCCGTCAGCGTGTGCTTGCCGGTGGTGACGTCGACCCGCACGGGCCCACGTGTCATAGCCTCGCGCAATTCGCTGAGCCGGTCCTGCGGGATCGAGAAGGCGGCAACGGCCGGATCGAGCTGGTTGAGCGTGGCGAGCGGTGCGCTGTCGGAGGTGCGTACCGTCGAGCCCGGCTTGACCGGGATCGAGCCGATGCGGCCGGGCACGGGCGCGCGGATCACCGTATAGTCGAGTGTCGCCTTCGCCGAGTCGAGGGAGGCCTGGTCGGCCTGGAGCTGGGCCTGCGCCATCTTGAGGGCGGTGGCGGCGGTGTCGCGGGTGGTGGCGGCGCCGGCATTGCGGCTCAAGAGGTCGTTGGCACGGCCGAGGTCGATCTGCGCTTGGGCAATCTGGGCCTGGTCCTTAACGATCTGCGCCTCGATCTGGCTGATCTGGGCCTTGATGGTGCGGTCATCGAGCGTGAACAGGATATCATCCTGCTTGACCTCGGCGCCCTCGGCCACGCGCACGCTCGTCACCGCCGTATTGTCGATGCGGGTACGGATCTGGATCGAGGCATAGGGCGTGGCGGTGCCGACGGCATCGATCACGATCGGCAATTGCTTGGTCCCTGCGGTGGCGAGAATCACGGGAACGGGGCTGTTGGAGCGGCGGGAACGGCCGCCGGCATCGGAAGCGGCCTGCTGTGCATCGGCAGGGTGCAGTGCGCCGGCGAGGAAGGGCACCTTGGCGATATAGGCCTCGCTGCCGGGAAGGGTCTTCGCCACCCAGGGCACCACGGTGGCGCGCTGCCACCAGATTAGGCCCCCCAGCAAGACAAGAATGAGTACGAAATTGAAAAGACGCTTCATCGGCCCGCCATCAGGTCGTCAACACTGGTCCGGGCAGGCACCGCCTCCCCCCTTTCATTGCAACGACATCCTCCACGCAATCCACGGCAGCAAACGTCATACGTGCATGATTGCGGCAAAATGCAGCGACTGTGTGAAGAGAATGTTTCCGAAACGGCCCACACGAATTCGTGATGGGCAGTTGATCACATTCACCCCAAGTTTTGGCGCCGGCCGACAAGTCTTGGGAAAGGCCAGGAGAGGCTTTGGTGGTAGGCAGGCAGAGCTTGTCTCTCCCTGGGAAGCAGCCGAAAATCATCGAAACATTTAAGGTGGTCAGCCGTATCGCTGGGGCAGCCCACGGTTGCTCGCATCGCCACGCCCAAACAAAAACCCTCTCCGTGGGGGCGGAGAGGGTTCGTAAGCGTCGCGAACGCGAGACGGGAGCGACCTCAGTAGCGATAGAGTTCCGGCTTGAACGGGCCGTTCTGGTCGACGCCGATATAGGCCGACTGCTTCTCGCTGAGCTTGGTGAGATTGGCGCCGACCTTGGCCAGATGCAGGGAGGCGACCTTCTCGTCGAGATGCTTGGGCAGGGTGTAGACCTGCTTGCCGTACTGGCCCGGATTGGTCCACAGCTCGATCTGCGCCAGCGTCTGGTTGGTGAAGGAAGCCGACATCACGAAGGAGGGATGGCCAGTGGCGTTGCCAAGATTCACCAGGCGCCCTTCCGAGAGCAGGATGATGCGGTGGCCATCGGCGAACTGGATCTCGTCAACCTGCGGCTTCACATTGGTCCACTTCAGGTTGCGCAGGCCGGCGACCTGGATCTCGCTATCGAAGTGACCGATGTTGCAGACGATGGCGCGGTCCTTCATGGCGCGCATATGGTCGAGCGTGATGACATCGACATTGCCGGTGGCGGTGACGAAGATGTCGGCGCGCGGGGCGGCCTGCTCCATGGTCACGACCTCATAGCCTTCCATCGCCGCCTGCAAAGCGCAGATCGGATCGACTTCCGAAACCATGACACGGCAACCGGCGTTGCGCAGCGAGGCGGCCGAGCCCTTGCCCACGTCGCCATAGCCGGCGATCATGGCGACCTTGCCGGCCATCATCACGTCGGTGCCGCGGCGGATGCCATCGACCAGCGACTCGCGGCAGCCATAGAGGTTGTCGAACTTCGATTTGGTGACCGAGTCGTTCACGTTGATGGCGGGGAAGAGCAGCGTGCCCTTCTTGGCCATCTCATAGAGGCGATGCACGCCCGTGGTGGTTTCTTCCGTCACGCCGGTGATGGCGAGAGCATTCTTGGTGTACCAGCCCGGATGGGTGGTGAGCCGCTTCTTGATCGCCGCGAAGAGCACTTCCGCCTCTTCATTGTCGGCGGTCTCGAGGAAGGCGACGTCGCCCTTCTCGGCGCGCAGGCCCAGATGCATCAACATGGTAGCGTCGCCGCCATCGTCGAGGATCAGGTTCGGGGTGCCGCCATCGGCCCACTCGAAGATCTTGTGGGTATATTCCCAATACTCTTCCAGGCTCTCGCCCTTCACGGCGAAGACCGGCGTGCCGGCGGCGGCAATGGCGGCGGCGGCATGGTCCTGGGTCGAATAGATGTTGCAGGAGGCCCAACGCACATCGGCGCCGAGAGCCTTCAGCGTCTCGATCAGCACCGCGGTCTGGATCGTCATGTGCAGCGAGCCGGCGATACGGGCGCCCTTGAGCACCTGGCGCGGACCATATTCCTCGCGCGTGGCCATCAGGCCCGGCATCTCGGTCTCGGCGATCTCGATTTCCTTGCGGCCCCAGGGGGCCAGGCTCATGTCCTTGACGATGTAGTCTTTGCTGCTCATCGGGGCTTTCCGCGTTTGAATATGGCGGCGCGTCTAGCACAGGCCGCAAGCGGCGGCAATAAGGATATAAGGATTTCTTTATGTGCTGGGAGCGCGGACGCCTCTTCCTGGGAGCGCGGACGTCTCGTCCGCTCTTGAAACGCCTCCGAAAAGAGAAAGGGCACGACCGTCATCGACGATCGCACCCTCTTGGACATCGTACCGTTTCAAGAGCGGACGAGACGTCCGCGCTCCCGGGGTGGCTCCCAGGTTTACCGTCCGACTTCGCCCTGCGTGGGCAGGCGGCCGTTCGGGGTCAGCTGGTTGATGATCTCCGGCAAATGCTGGGCAAGCTGGCCCAGCAGATCGTTTGGGTTGATGCCTGCCTTCTGGGCGATATCCTGCACCGTCTGCGAGCCGAGCACCTGGCCGAGCGTGCCGGGCGAGATCGACTGATTCTGGCCGCCGCCGATCCAGGAGTTGAGTACGTCGCCCTGGCCAGCCTGCTGGAACTTTTGCAGGAGACCGCCGAGGCCGCCGAGCAGGCCGCCGTCATCGGTACCGGCCTGCGGCGCCGAGGGAGCAGGAGCGGGCGCAGGGACCGGATCGGGAATCGGCGCTGGAATGGAAGCCTGCGTATTATCCGGGCTGGCGCTGCTGCCGCCATGCAGCATCCTGGCGAGCAGCAAAGCGCCGGCCGCGATGATCAGCGGCTTGGCGATATTGCCATCCGGCACGGCATTGTTCACGGCGTTGTCGAAAAAGCCCATCTTGCGTCTCCTCGAGATAAGGGGCGCCGCTCGTCGCGGTCGTCTCCAATGTTGTGTATCCTGCACCCTGCGACAAGCACTTTACAATGATGATCGTGGCAAAAAAATTTCTGCCACTTCCCTTGCGTTACGGCAGCATCCCCTTGCGAAAAGAAGTTGTGCCGCCCCGATCAAATGATGGTAAGATTCGTGGGTGTCACCCGGCACCACAGAGGGAGCAAATATGGGTATTCTGTCCTGGATCATCCTCGGTCTGATCGCTGGCTTCATCGGCAGCAAGGTCGTGAACAAGTCGGGCTCCGGCCTGCTGCTGGACATCGTGATCGGCGTCGTCGGTGCGATCGTCGGCGGCTATATCGCTACGCTGCTCGGCATGGGCGGTGTTGATGGCCTGAATATCGGCAGTATCCTCATTGCCATCGCCGGCGCGATCATCGTGCTGGTGGTCTACAACGCCGTCGCACGCCGCTGAGATACTCTTCCTGAAGTCAGTGAAGGCCGGGCCCGCACCGGCCTTTTCTTTTGCCTAAAGCGTTTTGCGATCTGATGGAATCGTCAAGAATCGCAAAAACGCGTCGAAACAAAGAGTTAGAGCAAAATAGCGTTTTCACCCAAACGCATATTGCTCTAGCTCAGGCATGCAGGATGAAATCGGGATCATAGGGCACGCTGAACTCGTCATTATCGGACAGCACGGCCAGCGTCTTGCCGCGAACCTCCACGTCGGTAACCCGGTCCCAGCTCGCCGGCACCGGCATGATGCCGGTGGCCTGCCTGAGATCGACCTCGCCATCCGCCGTCAGGCCGATCGAGGTGGGAATGCCCTGATCGCTGAAAGGGTTCGGCGCGATCGAGGCCTTGTGGCCGGACAGAAGGTAACTCCGCACCTCCTCCAGCCCCAGCACGCCGCGATGGCGGCTGTTCCAGGGGCTGTAATAGCGCCCGCCATTGCTCATCCACAGCAGCGTCGAGGGAAAATCCTCCGGACGCTTGAGGCTCAGCACGAGATCGTGCTCGCGATGGCGCAGCGCCGCGCCCCAGGCGAAGGCGCGGCCGGGCACTTCCGGCATCATCACGCAATCCTCGTAATTGCGGTCGAAGGGATAGCAGACGAGGTTGGCGGTGCCGCCATCGGCTCGCGGCGCCTTCTTCAGGTCCTGGAAATGCGCGGGATAGGCGAGGAGCGAACGGCCCCTGGCCGGGTCGGCCTCCTGCGGATCGACCGGCGTCTCGATGAAACGCTTGGGCGAGAAGCTCAGATGCCCGCCCTGGGGTAGCGACACCATCATGTGAAGCCCGACAGAGACCGCGCCCTCGCCACCCGAGAAGAGATGGCGCTGGTAGAGGAAGGGATGGCCGTCCCGCACCGTGAACTCCTTGGTGACGCGCGCGCCCATCACCTGTTTTTCGAGTTCGAAGCGGGCGACGCTGCCGCCCTCGATCGACCGCGTCTCGAGATGTTTCCAGGACGAATTGGCCGGCCAGCCATGAGCCGGCGAGCCATCGATGTCGCTGAGGCCGAAGGGCGCGCAAAGGAAGTCGCCCGAGAGGCGGGCGAGATGGGCCGGCGTGTCGGGCTCTTGCGCCTCCTCGATCCACGGCGCGCGATGCAGCGGTGCAATCTCCCGGCCGCCTCGCTCCACGACGAGCGAGCGGATGTGCCCCACCGCAAGGTCCAGCGTCACGCTGATGCCGTCCGCCGTCGCCGTCACGAACTCCCCGTTGGCTGTCATGGACCGCATCCCCCTGAATTTACTGCATTTTATGGCTTTCACAACAAACAGATGAAGCCATGTCCGCCGCGAAGTATGCCCCAAAAACGGTCTGACGCAACACGGCGATGATGTTCTCGCCGAGCGCCTCGGTGGTCAGACAAATTGCTTTTTTTGCAAACTCGGAATTCGGACTTGCAAAATACAAATGCACTAATATATTAGTGCATCAAACGGGAGTGGGAAATTCTCCGAGAACGAGCTGAGCCATGCTGGATACAACAAGACAGACAAGCGTCAGGCCCCGGTCCACTGCAGCCAATGTCTATGAGATGCTGCGAAACGATATTGTTCTGGGTACGCTCAAGCCACAGCAGCCGATCCGCGAAGCCGAGATAGCTGCCAGCCTCAATGTTTCGCGCACGCCGGTCCGCGAAGCCCTGCTCCGCCTTTCGAGCCTGGGTCTCGTCGACATCTTCCCGCAGAGCGGCACGCTGGTCGCTCCAATCCGCATCGAGAAGGTGCGCGCGGCCCAGTTGATCCGCGAAGTCGTCGAGGTGGAGATTTGCCGCCGTGCCTGCCGCATGGCGAGCCCGGAAGACCTGGAAGCGCTCTCCTCTATCCTGGACGAGCAGGAATTCGCAGCGATCCGCAAGGATATGCGCCGCGTCTACGAGCTGGACGAAGTCTTCCATCGCCGCATCTTCGAGACGGCCGACTGCCTCGCTGCCCATGAGGAGCTCGAGGACGTCAAGACCCATCTCAATCGGCTGCGCTTCGTCACCGTGAACTGGCCGAACCGTCCGAACACCATCATAGCCGAGCACCGCGATATCCTCGCGGGCCTTGCCGCGCGCGACGAGCAGGCGACGGCGGCGGCAATGACGATGCATCTGCGCACCATCCTGCAGGTGCTCGACAATTTCGGCACCCGGCCGCAATAGGCCGAACCGATCCGACATGCGTCAGGCAGGCCCCAGCGGCCTGCCCGACATCAGGAGCGGCCGAAGCGCAAGCACCGACCTCCTTCGCTGCCTTCGGCACCGTCTTCCCTCTGCAGATGTATCCGATCCCGCTGTTCAAGAGCCATGTCGTGTTCGGCATTCACGACACCAAGTCCGGCCCGATCCCGCCGCTGGCCGCAGGCCCGCTCCGTGCAGGTTGCCTGCTCGGCGTGCAGAGCCTCTACGGCGAGGCTCATGCGCCAACCATGATCACCGCCACGCCGATCATCGCCCCGCTCGCGCCGCCGCTCTTCCTGCCCTTGCAGAAACATTTCGTCGGCGGCCTCGCTCCGGAGACCGGCGGATGAGCAGCTCCAGGCTTTATTGCTTCGTTCAAAAGGTATTCCGATGAAGATCGTCGACCTCAAGGCCACCACTGTCGCCGTACCGCTTGAGGCGCCCTTGCGCCATGCGGCGGGCGCGCATTGGGGCCGCTTCATCCGCACTATCGTCGAGGTGGTCACCGACGAGGGCATCGTCGGGCTTGGCGAGATGGGCGGGGGCGGGGAATCCGCCGAAGCCGCCGTGCGCTCGCTGCTGCACTATCTCAAGGGCCATGATCCCCTGCAACTCGAGCAGTTGCGCTGGAAGATCATGAATCCCACCGCCTCGCTCTACAACAACCGCATGCAACTGCATGCCGCCATCGAGATGGCCTGCATGGACGCTGCCGGCAAGAAGCTCGGCATCCGCGCCTGCGATCTCCTCGGCGGCGCCATCCGCGACACCATCCCTTTCGCCAGCTACATCTTCTACCGCTACCTCAACGAGGAGACCGGCAAGGGCGGCGAAGTGACGCCCGATGCCATCGTGGCGCACACCAACGACCTCAAGACCCGCTACGGCTTCAAGACCCACAAGCTGAAGGGCGGCTATTTCGCGCCCGACCACGACATCGAGACCTATCGGGCGCTCGCCGCCGCCTTTCCGCGCGACAAGCTGCGCCTCGACCCTAACGCCGCCTGGTCGGTGGAGGAGGCGGTGCGCGTCGGCCGCGCCATCGAGCACCTCAACAACGATTATTTCGAGGATCCGACCTGGGGTCTCGAAGGCATGCGGCGCCTGCGCAGCCTGGTGCGTATTCCCACCGCCACCAACACCGTGGTGGTGAATTTCGAGCAGCTCGCCACCAATATCCGCCTTGAAGCCGTCGATGTCATCCTGCTCGACACCACCTTCTGGGGCGGCCTGCGCCAGGCCCACAAGGCGGGCACGGTGCTCGAAGCCTTCCAATATGGCGCGGCGGTGCATTCGTCCGGCGAACTCGGCATCCAGCTCGCCTCGATGCTGCATCTGGGGGCGGCGCTGCCCAACCTCTCCTTCGCGGCGGATGCCCACTACCATCATCTCACCGACGACATCATCGCCGGCGGGCCACTGCGCTATGTCGACGGCGCCATCGCCTTGCCGCAGGGACCGGGGCTCGGCGTCGAGCTCGACCGCGAGAAGCTCGCCAAATATGCCGAACACTATCGCGAGGTCGGCGGCTACACCTATGACCGCGATCCGGGGCGGCCGGGCTGGTACTCGGTCATCCCCGAACAAAGGTTCGCGCGGGTGGAGGGGTAGGCTGGGAACGCGGACCTCCAGTCCGCTCTTGAAACGGGGAGATAAAAGGAAAAGGCGGGGCGCCCGTGACAGACGCTCCGCCTTTTTCTGTGACGTGCTGGTTCAAGAGCGGACTGGAAGTCCGCGCTCCCAGGGCTATGCCGCCTTGTAGCGCGCCGCGGCGTTTGACTGCGCGAAGTTCGGCAGCATGGCCTGGCGGGCGCCGTTGAAGGTCTCCCACTGGCCGGCATCCGGCAGCGGCGGGATGGTGACGCCCTCCTTGCGGTCGAAGCCGACCAGCGCCGCATCGACCAGTTCGCCCACTTCCATCACGCCCTGGATGGTGTTGATATCGCGGCCCGAGCGTTCCCAGATCTCGGTACGGGTGGCGGCCGGCAGCACAGCCTGCACATAGATGCCCTTGGGCCCGATCTCGGTCTGCAGGCTCTGCGACAGGGTCAGCACGAAGGCCTTGGTAGCCGAATAGACGCCGAAGGAGATTTCCGGCGCCAGCGCCAGCACCGAGGCAAGGTTGATGATGGCGCCTTTGCCTTGGCGAAGGAAGCGCGGCACCACGGCGGCGGTCAGCCGCGTGAGCGACGTGACGTTGAGGCGGATCAGCCAGTCCACCGCCTCAGGATCCTGGTCGGCAAAGCCTCCATGGGCGGCAGCGCCGGCATTGTTGACGAGGACACCGATCGTCTCGTCGTCGCGCAGGCGCGCCTCGACGCGGGCGATGTCGGCATTGTCGGTGAGATCGGCCTTGATGATGTCGATGGCGACGCCGCTCTCGGCGCGCAGGCGCGCGGCCAGCGCCTCCATGCGGGCCTGGTCGCGAGCGACCAGCACGAGGTCATGGCCACGGCGGGCGAAACGCTCGGCATAGGTGGCGCCGATACCGGTCGAGGCCCCGGTGATCAGCACGGTGGGAAGCGATTGGGTCATTTTCAAGCTCCTGGCGGACCGGCCCTTCTCGGTACCGGCGCCTTATATTCATGATAATCATCATGATTGATGCATTCATGATCGCCATCATGTATAATGTCAAGCGAATTGAAGGAGCCGAGCCATGAAGGTCAGCAAGGAACAACTCGCCGAGAACCGCCAGCGCATCCTGGATGCGGCGGCGCGGCTGTTCCGCGAGCGCGGATTCGAGGGCGTGACGGTGGCCGAGATCATGGCAGCCGCCGATCTCACCCACGGTGCCTTCTACGGGCACTTCAGCTCGAAGGAGGATCTGATCGCCCGGTCCTTCGCGCATGTGCTGTTTCCGGACACGGAAAAGCCCGAGGAGGGGACGATGGCCGACTATGCCGGCGTCTACCTCAGCGCCCGGCATCGGGACGGGCCCGGCAATGGCTGCCTGTTCTCCACGCTCGGCACGGAGGTCGGCCGTACCGAGGGAGCAGCGCGCCATACCATGACGCAGGCTCTGGAACGGCGGATCGAGATCTTCAGCCAGACGGCGCCCGGCGAGACCCCGGAGGAACGTCGCCGCGCCGCCATCGCCGGCTGGGCCGCCATGGTCGGCGCGATGGTGCTGGCACGCATCTCGGACGATCCGGCGCTGTCGGACGAGATCATGCGGGAGACGAGAGAGACGCTGGGAGCTTGAAGGAGGAACAGCGCCGCTGGGTCCGCTGGCTCGTGGCTCACGCCCAGCCGAACAGCGAGGGCTGATCGTCCGGCAGGGCGCCTTCGATCTTCAGGAGCCGGCGCTTGGTCTCCACCCCGCCATAGGCGGAAAAGCCGCCGGACTTGCCGCCCGCCGCGAGCACGCGGTGGCAGGGCATCACGATCGGATGCGGGTTCTGGCCCATCGCCTTGCCCACGGCCTGCGCCAGCAGGGGATCGCCGAGCTTTTTGGCGATCTCGCCATAAGTCATGGTCGAGCCGCGCGGGATGGCGCGGGCGATCGCATAGACCTGGCGGTTGAAGTCGGGGACATGGTCGGTGTCGAGTTCGATCCAGCTCAGATCGACAGGCTCGCCGGCCAGCAGAGCCTGGATACCGGCAATGGCCTTCGCCACCTCCGGCGGTGGCTCCGCCTCGACGGCGCCGGGCAGCAGCCGCTTCATGCGCGCCCTGAGGGCGTAGCCATCGGCCGAAGGCAACTGCACGCTGACAAGCCCCTTCCCGCCCCAGGCCAGGGCGCAGGGGCCGATCTCGGTTTCAAAAAGAGCGAAGTGAATGGAAGTCATCACTGCCTCTCCTCACTATAGCGGGATAGCCATATCAGCGCGGGCGGGCCTATGCCGCCACCCGATTCCTGCGCCCGATTCTGTCATGATAGACCGGGAATCACCTGAAACGGAACCTTTTCAACCTTGCGCGCTTATACCCTCGAATTGGCCTAAACAATTCCCGACCCGTTCCAAATAGCCGTCAGCTTCCGTGCAGCCATAACTTATCTCCTGAAAAACGGCGTTTTCGGCGACTTTTCCCCGTACATGCGTTGGCGATACCTATCCTCCGTGCGATAAGGCGACCGGACGAATCATAGAAAGGATAACATCATGACCGTCAGCACCATCGATCTTGCCGACCGTATTGCCGCCGCTCATGGCCTGACCAAGACTGCCGCTAAGGCAGCCGTCGAAGACGTTCTGAAGGGCATCGCCGAAGCGGCTGTGAAGGGCGAGGAAGTCTCCCTCAACGGCTTCGGCAAGTTCAAGGTGCAGGCCAAGCCCGAGCGCGATGGCCGCAATCCCTCGACCGGCGCTCCGATGAAGATCGCTGCTTCGAAGAAGGTCGTGTTCCAGCCCGCCAAGGCCCTCAAGGACGCCGTGAACGGCTGATCCCCCGGTCATCAAGGCTTATCGAGAAGGGACGGCGCCGCGGCTCCGTCCCTTTCTTTTTGGGGGCTCGGAAAGCAAGGCCATTCCCACCAAAGCCGAGGCCTCGCCAGGCGGCCCAGTCAGGGTCCCTGCAGTTCCACGATCACACCGTTCGGATCCTGCAGAAAACATTGCCTGACGGCCGTGCCAGGCAGGTAATTGGGCCCGCGATAGCGCACCCCCAGCCGGTCGAGATGGGCCACCGCCTCATCGAGTGAATCGACCTGGAAGGCGAAGTGATCGACCGTGTTGCCCGCCTGCGCCGAGCCCTCCGTCACTTCCCTCAGATGCACGGCCGGCTGCATGCCGTCATAGAGCCAGGCCCCTGCAAAATCGAAATCCGGCCGCTCGCCCTGCGACAGGCCGATGACCTTCGTATAGAAATCGATGGTGCCCTGCAGATCGCTGGTGCGGATGTTGACGTGCTGAAGCCGAACCGCCATGGCGTTCTCCCTGGTGTTTTCAGGGGAGCTTAAGCCGGGAGCATCGCAGCGAAAAGGGATTGGTGGGATGCAGGTCCCAACAAGCGCCGGCTTTACCGGGTAAGGCGCACGAAACGCGGAGTGGCGGTCACCGACCGCCATCTACCCCTGACAGAGAACATATCGTTTCCAAGATTGTCGATCAGTAATCGACACTCCGCGTTTCGTGCGCCTCTCACGCCAAGCCCACACCTCCAATCCTCACCACCGCCCCTGCGGCCCCTTCAGGAAATCCACGAAGGCGCGCAGCGGTGCGGGCATGTGGCGGCGGCTGGAATAGTAGAGATAGGGGCCGGAGAACGCCTCCTCCCACTCCGGCAGGATGCGCTCGAGAACGCCGCCGGCCAGCGCCGGCGCCAGGAATTCCTCGAAGCTGCGGATAATGCCGAGACCCTCAATGGCGGCCTGCACCTGCATTTCCATGGCCGTCGCCACCAGCGGGCCGGCGGGCGTGATCGTCACGCTCTCGCCCTCCCGCTCATATTCCCAGCGGGGCGTGTTGCCGCTGTCGAAGCGATGGCGGATGCAGGCGTGGCGCAGGAGGTCGTCGGGATGGGCGGGGCGGCCATGCTCGGCGAGATAAGCGGGCGAGGCGGCGGTGACGAAGCGCTGGGTGCGCGGCCCAAGCGGCACACGGATCATGTCGCGCTCCAGGCTCTCGTCATAGCGGATGCCGGCGTCGAAGCCGGCCGCGAACACGTCGATGAAGCTGTCATGGCCGACGATCTCCAGCGTGATGCCTGGGTGCCGGCGCATGAACTCGCCGAGCATGCGCGGCAGCACCGCCCGCGCCACGATGGTGGGCACGTTGAGGCGCAGCGTGCCCGTCGGCGTATCGCGGAAATCATTGACGGCATCGAGCGCCGCCGCCACCTCGCCGAGCGCCGGGGCCAGCCTTTCGAGCAGGCGCTGACCGGCCTCGGTGGGCGTGACGCTGCGCGTGGTGCGGTTGAGCAGGCGCACGCCAAGCCGCGTCTCCAGCCGCCGCAGGGCCTCGCTGAGGGCCGAGGCCGAGGTCCCCCGCTTCATTGCCGCGCCACGGAAGCTGCGCGCCAGGGCCACGGCCGCGAAGGCGTCGAGATCGGCAAGGTCCATATCGGCCATTGTGCGGATTTCCGTACAGCTTGTGCAAACTCCATCGGATTATCGCACGGAACGGTTTGCGGCATAATCCTTCATCGAATCCAAAAATATCTTGGGAGTTTCGCCATGCAGATGCGTCAACTGGGCAAGACTGGCCCGCTTTCCTCCGCCCTCGGCCTCGGCTGCATGGGCATGTCCGGCATGTACGGCCCCTCGGAGCGGGCCGAGAGCATCGCCACCATCCACGCCGCCCTCGATGCCGGCATCAACCTGCTCGATACCGGCGATTTCTACGGCATGGGCCACAACGAGATGCTGATCGGCGAGGCGCTGAAGGGCATTCCCCGCGACAAGGCGATCCTGTCGGTGAAGTTCGGCGGCCTGCGCGACCCCGCCGGCGGCTGGAGCGGCTTCGATGGCCGACCGGCGGCGGTGAAGAACTTCCTCGCCTATACGCTGCAGCGCCTCGGCGTCGACCATATCGACATCTATCGCCCGGCCCGCCTCGATGCCAACGTGCCGATCGAGGATACGGTGGGCGCCATCGCCGACATGGTGAAGGCGGGCTATGTCAGGCATATCGGCCTGTCGGAGGTCGGCAGCGCCACCCTCCGCCGCGCCGCCGCGGTGCATCCGATCGTCGACCTGCAGATCGAATATTCGCTGATCTCGCGCGGCATCGAGGATGGCATTCTCACCACCTGCCGCGAGCTTGGCATCGGCATCACCGCCTATGGCGTGCTCTCGCGCGGGCTGATCAGCGGCCACTGGCAGAAGGACAAAGCTGGCCAGGGCGATTTCCGCGCCTTCAGCCCGCGCTTCCAGGCCGAGAACATCGACCGGAACCTCGCTCTGGTCGAGGCGCTGCGCAAGGTGGCGGAGGCGAAGAAGGTGAGCGTGGCGCAGATCGCCATCGCCTGGGTGGCGGCGCAGGGCGGAGACATCCTGCCGCTCGTCGGCGCCCGTCGCCGCGACCGCCTCGCCGAGGCTCTCGGCGCCCTCGACGTGACGCTGACGCCGGAGGATCTTGCCGCCATCGAAGCCGCCGTGCCGAAGGACGCCGCCGCCGGCACCCGCTATGCCGCCGCACAGATGGCCCATCTCGACAGCGAGCATTGACTGGGAGCGCGAACGTCCTACGACACTCAAGAGAGTGTCGGACGATCCGCTCTTGAAACGATAACGAAACAAGAGAAGGCGACACGGTTGTCAACAGCCGCATCGCCCCTTCCTTCATGACCTGTGGTTAAAGAGCGGACAGGATGTCCGCGCTCCGGTTTATCGTGCAGAAGGGCTAACTCTTCAGCTTCTCGCCGGTCCAGCGGTCGCGGCCTGTCCAGAAAGGGCATTGTGGGCAGGCCTCCCCTTTGGGATAATCGATGCCTTCCTCGTGCGGGCAGCCGATGATCCGATCGATCATGCTCACCGAGCGAACCTCCTCCGCGCGAAAGAAGGCCGCTATCTCGCCGGCGATTTTTCCGTCACGCCGCACATCGCTCGTGTCCGAAAACCATTTTCGCATCTCATCCAATTCATCGAGGGAGGTGCGGAAGACCGAAGCCACGACCTTGCTGGCGCGCCTGTCGTCAGGGCCATAATAGGCAATTGTCCCAACCGGAAGGCCGCGATTGCCCAGCTTGGCTTTCTTCTCCAGCCATTTGCCGGGTTGCCAACCGATTTTCATCATTCGTCCTTTCAGGCTTGGCCCGCGCCAGTCAAACCGGCCCAGCGCCCTGGCGTGAGGCCGAAGGCCTTCTTGAAATGGCGGGTCAGGTGGCTCTGGTCGGCAAAGCCGGTGGCGGCGGCGATTTCCGCCAGGGGTTCGCCGGCCTCGATCAGCGTACGAGCCTGGCCGAGGCGGCGCATCAGCAGGAAGCGATGCGGGCTGGTGGCGAAGGCCCTGCGGAAATGGCGGTAGAGGGTAAAGCGGTCGAGCCCGGCGACATCCTCCAGCTCCTCCGAACGCACGGCCTCCAGCGCATGGGCTTCCAGGTAATCGCGCGCCCGCTCGACCTGCCTCAGGGCAAGCGGCCCCAAGGGCTTGAGCGGCTGGCCGGCATGACGGGCGAGCCCCCTCGCGATGCGGGCAACGAGGGCGTCGGCCGCGAGATCCTCCAGCCCTTGGTCGAGAGGTCCGAGCAGGGACAGGAGCTCGTCGCGCAGTTCAGGGTCACTGAAGACCGGCTGGCGCACGAAGGGCAGGCCCGCTCCGCCTTCGCCGAGGCCGCGCAGCAGCAAGGATGGCTCGAGATAGATCATGCGGTAATGCAGGCCAGCCTCGGTGCCGGCGCCGCCATCATGCACCTCGTCGGGATGCAGCACGATGACCTGGCCGGGCAGGCTGACGCGCGAGGCGCCGCGATACTGGAAGGTCTGCACCCCGCCCAGGGTGACACCGATGGCGTAGGTGTCGTGGCGGTGCATCTCGAAGACCTTGCCCTGGAAATGGGCCTCGATACGCTCGATGCCAGGCAGAGCCGGCGCGGTACGGATGCTCTCGGCGCTCTCACACAAACGTTCAAGACCGTGGAAGGCCTGCCGCTCTAAAGGATGCGGCCTATCGCCTGACGGCACCGGAGCCTCGAAAGTAGCCATTCATGTTCGATACTAAATTTGCGATCATATTGCGAGACGATCTTGCCTCCTGGCAGGCGCTCAACGTCACCGCCTTCCTCACCAGCGGCGTCGTAGCCAGCGCTCCCGAGATCATCGGCGAGCCCTATCGCGACCGCGCCGGCCATTTCTACAATGCCCTGTCGGTGCAGCCCGCCATCGTGCTGGCCGCCGATGCCGAGACCATGGCGACGATCCACCGCCGCTCGCTGGAGCGCGGCGTGCGCACCTCCCTCTATATCGAGGCGATGTTCGCAACCGGCCACGACGCCGCCAACCGGGCCGCCTTCGCCGACCATGCGCCCGAGGACGCCAGGGTAGTGGGGATTGCACTGCGGGCGGACAAGAAACTGGTCGACAAGATCACCAAGGGCGCGAGGATGCATCCGTAGGGGAATGAAACGAGGTGTCGAGGGGCGCACTCAAAGCCTTCCCACGAAGCTGGGGAAGGTGGCATTGCGCAGCAATGACGGATGGGGTGTGGTCCAACGGGCCAGGACTTAAGAGGAATGAGCACGGATTCTTCTCGTATACGAGTCGAGCTTCATTCTGTTGGTTCTTCGCCCGTCGGGCCACACCCCCTCCGAGCCGACTTCGTCGGCCCACCTCCCCCAGCTTCGTGG
Organism: Labrys miyagiensis; assembly: GCF_030160835.1. Classification (GTDB taxonomy): domain Bacteria; phylum Pseudomonadota; class Alphaproteobacteria; order Rhizobiales; family Labraceae; genus Labrys; species Labrys miyagiensis. The sequence continues at coordinate 282,184 of NZ_BSPC01000069.1, forward strand.
GGGAGGCTCACGTCGCGCCCTGCGACCGGTGTCTATGCTTACGACGAGCCACCGCCCTTGTCAGAAAACCCATCTACTTAGCCAGCTACCTCACTTCTTTTTCTTCGCCACCAGTTCCTTGGCATAGTCGTTCAGCTCATCCAGGCTGCCCTTCACATCCGTCCTCGTGCCGGCGATCAGTTCTTCGAGCTCGATGCCCCAGCGGTCGCCCAGGGCCGGCCAGTCGGCGTCCTGCCAGAAGTTCACGGCCGTGACCTTGGCGGTGTCGGAGAGTGCCTTGGAAAGGTCAGCGCTGAATTTCTGGTTGAATGCCGGGCTGGTCAGCACGCTGGTGCGATTGAGGCCGCCGAAATTGCCGGCCTCGAGATTGCGCTGCTCATTCTCCTTGGAGGTCGCCCAGGCAACGAAAAGACCGGCGCATTTGCGCGCATCATCGTCCTTGTTGCCCTTCACGCCGATGGCAAGGCCATGGGCATAGCCGCCACCGGTCAGCGGCGAAGGCGGGGCGGCAAAGCCGACCTTGTCGGTCACCTTGGAGACCTTGGGATCGAGGGCGAGGGCGCCGAGCGGGCTCGATTCGATCAGCAGCGCCACCTGGCCGGAGAGGAAGGCGCCGGTCGATTCATCCCAGCTGCCTGTCTTGGTGCCCGGAGCGGAATATTTGAACAGATCGAGATAGGTCTGCGTCGCCTTCACGCCGGCATCGGAGTCGAAAGTCGGCTTGTCGCCGTCGAACCACTGTCCGCCGAAGCCCTTGAAATAGGGCATCCAGCGCCAGACATTGGCGCCCGAACCGCGCTGGCCGCGCAGGGCAATACCGTAGACCCCGTGATCGGGATCGTGCAGCTTCTTCACGTCGGCGATCAGCTCATCCAGCGTCGCGGGGGGCTTCAGGCCGGCCTTGTCGAGCAGGTCCTTGCGGTAGACCATGAGGTCGCCGCCGCCGGTGACCGGCGCGAAATAGGGCTTGCCCTCGAAGGTCGCGACTTTCTGGCGGCCGGGATCGAAATCGGAGAAATCATAGTCCTTGGGATAGTAGTCGAGAACCGGATAGATCCATTTCGAGGCCGCGAAGAGCGCGACGTTCGCCTCGTCGATATAATAGACATTGTATTTTCCGATGGTGGAGGCATCCGCGCGGGACTTGGCGCGCCGGTCGTTCTCGTTGAGGTAGTCGATCTGGAAGCTGGCGCCGCTCAGCTTCTCGAATTCATCCTTGTTTTTCTCGTTGAGAGCGAGACTGTCCTGCGGCTGAGCCAGCACGCGCACGGTGTTCTTGCAGATGCCATCGGCTTGAGCGGCGAGCGCGCCCGCGGCGAGAGCCATGACAGCACCCAAAGCGGTGCCGTAGACCTTGGTTTTGTTCATCAGCGTTTCCTCCATATGTTCTGGTGCAGAGTAAGGTTAGCTCTGGCATTGCTTTACCGGCACTCGGCTTCTGTGGCCGATATGCCTGGCAGCATGTAGGAATCTTGATTGAATTCTGAGCGCGACGGCTTACCCCTGGTTATACGCACTACCCCCAATGGGTTGCTCCGCGCCAGAAACTTAAATGTGGGACACTACCATACTACGAGCTCGAGCATTTCAGCGCGGGGTCGGTAAAAGCAAACCGCCGCAGTCGGCCAGTCGATGTCAGCAGAAGGGCGCCCCGATTTCAGGGCATTTGCGCGTTTTCGCGACATTTTGATAGAGTTTGATATGTAATGGCCCGGCCCGTCAAGAGCTTTTGGTCGGATGGCGTTCTCATCCGCGGGCGATGACAATCCTTCGCAACGGCATAGGTTGGACGCAATCAGCCGCTACGGCAGGTCATACCAGTCTACGTCAACTGGAAGCTGCCTTTCTACGCCTTTACATCGGCCACCACGCCACCGGTGATACGCACCAGCTCGGCCGCCGAAGTACGGAAGGCATGGGTCGGCGAGCCAGCGGCGGCCCAGATCGGGTCGAGTGCCATCAGATCCTGATCGATGAGGATCAGCGCCGGCGCCAGGTGCCCGACCGGCGCCACGCCGCCGACGGCAAAGCCGGTGACTTGCTCGACCCAGGCCGGATCGGCGCGCTCGATCTTGCGCCCAAGCGCCGCGCCCACCTTGGCCCGGTCGATGCGGTTGACGCCCGAAGCCACCACCAGAACCGGCGTATCGCCCGCCCGGAAGATGATCGACTTGGCGATCTCGGCCTCGCTGCATCCGACCGACGCCGCCGCCTCGGCCACGGTATGGGTACCCTCGGCGAACCGGGCGATGGTGTCGGGGTGACCGTCCACCAGCAAGGCCTGACGGACGCGTTCGACGGAGTGGGACATGGAAGGGACTCACGCGATGGAAGGGGTAAAGTAATCAAGAAGGGGCGCACTTCCAAGACGGAGTGAGAATCGGAGTGCCGATCACCGATCGACAATCTTGGAAGCGTCGCGCTTGCAAGGAGGGAAGATGTCGATCGGTGATCGACACTCCAATCTCGCGCCCGTCCCCCTCTGGACGCCAGGCGATTCCGGGTCTAGGCTGACAGCCGTTCCGAGGGGTGTCCCGCGCAAGTGGGGCTGAGATGGCCTAGAGCCGAACCCTTCGAACCTGATCCGGGTCATGCCGGCGAAGGGACGGGAACTGTGGGTCTGGCATCAGGCCCGAGGACCAGGTTGCAATACCAGGGTCCGCCCAGACAATCGTCGCCCCGGATCTCCAACACTCGCTTCGAGGAGGAGATCCATGAACTACCAAGCCCCCAAAGACAAAACCGCCGCGCCGCAAAGCGTCACCACCGGGCCGATCCAAGGGTCGCGCAAGGTCTATGCCGCGCCCGCCTCGCATCCCGGGATGCGCGTGCCCTTCCGCGAAATCCGCCTCGGCGATCCCACGCTCGAGCCCGTGCGCGTGTACGATCCTTCCGGCCCCTATACGGAGGATAGCGCGGCGATCGACCTGCAGCAGGGCCTGCCCGCCGTGCGCGACGCCTGGATCGCCGCCCGCGGCTTTGCCGCCATCGAGGGCCGCACCGTCAAGCCCGAGGACAATGGCCATGTCTCGGCCGAACGCCTGGTGCGGCCCTGCCCGGCCGAACGCGTCCTGCGCCGCGGCGCCGACGGCCAGCGCGTCACCCAATATGAGTTCGCCCGCGCCGGCCTGATCACGGAAGAGATGGTCTATGCCGCCTTCCGTGAGAACCTCGCCCGCGAAAAGGCGCTGGAGGGCGCTGGCGGGCGGCGGGCCGACGGCGAGGATTTCGGCGCCGCCATTCCCGATTTCGTCACGCCCGAATTCGTGCGCGACGAGATCGCGCTGGGACGGGCCATCCTGCCCGCCAACATCAACCATCCCGAGCTCGAGCCGATGGTGATCGGCCGCAATTTCCTGGTTAAGGTCAACGCCAATATCGGCAATTCCGCCGTGACCTCAGGCGCTGCCGAGGAAGTGGAGAAGCTCGTCTGGGCCACGCGCTGGGGCGCCGACACGGTGATGGACCTCTCCACCGGGCGCAATATTCACAACATCCGCTCCTGGATCATCCGCAACTCCCCCGTGCCGATCGGCACCGTGCCGATCTACCAGGCGCTGGAGAAGGTCGACGGTGATCCGCTCAAGCTCGACTGGGAGGTGTTCAAGGACACGCTGATCGAGCAGGCCGAGCAGGGCATCGACTATTTCACCATCCATGCCGGCGTGCGCCTCGCCCATGTGCCGCTGACGGCCCGGCGCGTGACCGGCATCGTCTCGCGCGGCGGCTCGATCATGGCGCGCTGGTGCCTGGCCGGCCATCGCGAGAGCTTCCTCTATGAGCATTTCGGCGATATCTGCGACATCATGCGCCGCTATGACGTCTCCTTCTCGCTCGGCGACGGCCTGCGCCCGGGCTCGATCGCCGATGCCAACGATGCCGCCCAGTTCGCCGAACTCGAAACCCTGGGCGAATTGACGAAGATCGCCTGGGACAGGGGCTGCCAGGTGATGATTGAGGGGCCGGGACATGTGCCCATGCACAAGATCAAGCAGAACATGGACAAGCAGCTCGCAACCTGTGGCGAGGCGCCCTTCTACACGCTCGGGCCGCTGACCACCGATATTGCGCCGGGCTATGACCACATCACCTCAGGCATCGGCGCGGCGATGATCGGCTGGTTCGGCACGGCGATGCTCTGCTATGTCACGCCGAAGGAGCATCTCGGCCTGCCCAACCGCGACGATGTGAAGACCGGCGTCATCACCTATCGCATCGCCGCCCATGCCGCCGACCTCGCCAAGGGTCATCCGGCCGCCCGCATCCGCGACGATGCGCTCTCCCAGGCGCGTTTCGATTTCCGCTGGGAGGACCAGTTCAACCTCTCGCTGGATCCCGATACGGCGCGCGCCTTCCATGACGAGACCCTGCCGAAGGACGTGCACAAGGTCGCGCATTTCTGCTCGATGTGCGGGCCGAAATTCTGCTCGATGAAGATCACGCAAGACCTCCGCGAGGAGGTGCTGGCCATGGAGAAGACGGCAGCCGAAGGCATGGCGGCCAAGTCGCGCGAATTCCTCGAACAGGGCGGAGCGCTCTATGTTCCGGCCGGGTAAGCGCGAGCGCATCGCCGTGGTCGGGGCCGGTGTCGCCGGCCTCGTCGCGGCGCTGGAATGCGCCATGCGCGGCGCCGAGGTCGAGGTGCTGGAACGCGCGCCCATTCTCGGCGCACGAGCCTGCTCCTGGCTCGCCGGCGGCATGCTGGCGCCCTGGTGCGAGCGAGAGAGCGCCGAGCCCGCCGTGATGGAGCGCGGTCAGTTCGCGCTCGACTGGTGGCCACGCCATTTCCCGGACACGGTCCAGCGCGGTACGCTGGTGGTGGCCCCGCCGCGCGACGAGAGCGAGATCGACCGCTTTGCCCGCCGCACGCAGGCCCATGTTGCGGTCGACGCTCTCGGCATTGCCGGGCTCGAACCCGACCTCGCCGGGCGCTTCCGGCGAGGCCTGTTCTTCCCGCGCGAGGCCCACCTCGACCCGCGCCGCGCCCTGGAGGCTTTGGCCGGCGAGTTGGAGGATCTTGGCGTCGTCTTTCGCTTCGGCGTCGAGGCCGATCCGCAGGCGCTGGACGCCGATACCGTGCTCGACTGCCGCGGCTTTGCGGCCCGTGAGACCCTGCCCGGCCTGCGCGGCGTGCGCGGCGAGATGGTGATCGTCAGGGCGCCCGGCGTGACGCTGTCGCGGCCGGTGCGCTTCCTGCATCCGCGCTTCCCGCTCTATATCGTGCCGCGCGCCAATGCTCATTTCATGATCGGCGCCACCATGATCGAGAGCGAGCATCGCGGGCCGCCGACGGTGCGATCGGCCATGGAACTGCTCAACGCCGCCTTCACCCTGCATCCTGCCTTCGGTGAGGCCGAAATCGTCGAACTCGACGCCGATCTGCGCCCGGCCTTCCCCGACAATCTGCCGCGCCTGACGCGCCAGGGCCGGGTGCTCTCCCTCAACGGCCTCTTCCGCCATGGCTTCCTGCTCTCGCCTGCCCTGGCCCGGGAAGCGGCCGATCTGGTCCTGCCGCGCAAGGAGGTACGCTATGACCTTGACCATCAATGGTGAGACGCAGGAAGCCGCCGCCGAAACGCTGGCGCGGCTGCTCGAAACGCTGGAACTCGGCGAGGCCGTGGTGGCCACGGCCTTAAACGGGCGCTTCGTGCGCGCCGCGGACCGCGGGAAGACGGCACTCAAGGACGGCGACGCGGTGGAGATCTTGGCGCCGATGCAGGGGGGGTGAGCTTCCCGGGTGCGCGGACGTCTCGTCCGCCTCTTCCTCTCCTTCCAGCGCCACGGTTCCAAGATGCGGACGAGACGTCCGCGCACCCGGGAACCCACGCCCTCTCCCAAAAGGAGCCACTTTATGACCGATCCCCTCACCTTCTACGGCATCCCCCTCTCCTCCCGCCTCCTTCTCGGCACGGCGCAATATCCCTCGCCCGCTATCCTCACCGAGGCCGTGCGCGCCTCCGGGGCCGGTATCGTCACCGTGTCGCTGCGGCGGGAAGCGGGCTCGCAGCGCAGCGGCCAGACCTTCTGGCACCTGATCCGCGACCTCGGCGTCCGCGTGCTGCCCAACACCGCCGGCTGCCATACGGTGCAGGAGGCCGTCACCACCGCCGAGATGGCGCGGGAGGTGTTCGGCACCAACTGGATCAAGCTCGAAGTCATCGGCGAAGCCGATACGCTGCAGCCCGATATCTTCGGCCTGGTCGAGGCTACGCGCATCCTCGCCAAGGACGGTTTCGAGGTCTTTCCCTATACGACCGAGGATCTCGTGGTCGCCGACCGGCTGGTCGAGGCCGGCTGCCGGGTGCTGATGCCCTGGGGCGCGCCGATCGGCTCGGGCCGCGGGCTGAACAATGTCTACGGCCTGAGGGCCTTGCGTGCGCATTTCCCCGGCATCCCCCTGGTGGTCGACGCCGGCATCGGCACGCCCTCGCATGCGGCGCAGGCAATGGAACTCGGCTATGACGCCATCCTGCTCAACACGGCCGTGGCGAAGGCGGGCAATCCCGCAGGCATGGCGCGCGCCTTCGCTCTCGCCATCGAGGCCGGGCGCCTCGCCTTCCTCGCCGATCCCATGACGCCGCGCGACATGGCGGCGCCCTCCACCCCCGTACTCGGCCAGGCGGTGTTCGCATGATGAGACTCGACCCCTTCTACCCGGTGGTCGGCAGCGTCGACTGGGTCGCCCTCCTGGTGAAGGAAGGCGCCAGGCTCATCCAGCTGCGCATCAAGGAGCGCAGCGACGAGGCCGTGCTGCCCGACATCAAGGCCGCGCTGGCGCTGTGCCGGGCCGCCGGCGCGGAACTCGTGGTCAACGACTACTGGCGAGCCGCGATCGACGCCGGTGCAAGCTTCCTGCATCTCGGCCAGGGCGATCTCGACGGCGCGGATGTGCCGGCCATACGCGCCGCGGGGTTGCGGCTCGGCATCAGCACGCATGATCATGCCGAGCTTGGGCGGGCGCTCAGCCTCGATCCCGACTATGTCGCCCTGGGCCCGATCTATCCGACCACGCTCAAGGCGATGCCCTTTGCGCCGCAGGGGCTCGCGCGCATCGGCGAATGGAAGCGGCTGATCGGGAGTCGCCCCCTCGTCGCCATCGGCGGCATTTCGCTGGAGCGGGCACAAGGCTGCCTCGATGCCGGCGCCGATGTCGTCGCCATGGTGAGCGACGTCACCAGGCATCCCGATCCGCCCGCCCGTATCCGCGACTGGCTGGCGGCGACGCGGCATCTGGCGACATGACACCGACGGTTCTCACCATCGCCGGCTCGGACTCGGGCGGGGGAGCCGGCATCCAGGCCGATCTCGCCGCCTTTCGCGCCTTTGGCGTGCATGGCACCAGCGCCATCACGGCGATCACAGCGCAGAATACCCTCGGCATCTCGGCCATCCATGAGGTGCCGCCCGCCATGCTGGCGGCGCAGATCGAGGCCGTGCTCGCTGATTTCGAGGTGAAGGCCGTCAAGATCGGCATGGTGCCCGGCCCCGACCATGTCCGCATCATCGCCGGAACCCTGGCCGGCACGCGCCTGCCTGTCGTGCTCGATCCCGTGCTTTCGGCCAGCACCGGCCGTACGCTCGGCCGCGGCGGCACCCTCGAAGCCTTGCGCGAGCATCTCCTGCCCATCGTGACCTGCCTGACGCCGAACCTGCCGGAAGCGGCGGCGCTGCTGGCGCTGGAGGAGGCCGTCGACGAAAAGGCCATGCGCAGCCAGGCCTCGGCGCTTCTCGCTTTCGGCCCCCGGGCGGTGCTGCTCAAGGGCGGCCATGGCTTGCTTGACGAAGCCGTCGACATGCTGGCGACGGCGCAAGGCACTACGCGCTTCGCCGCTCCCTGGGTGGAGACCACCAATCTGCACGGGACCGGCTGCGCACTATCCGCGGCCCTGGCGGCGGGCCTCGCGCTCGGCCATCCCCTCGATAGGGCCGTCGCCAGCGCCAAATCATGGCTGAGGGGGCGGCTGATCGCCGGCGCGAGCCTTCACATCGGCCATGGAAAGGGCCCGGCCCTGGCGCCCGAGGCGGTTTAGTGGATAGCCATGCACTAAACGCAGGGCAGTTGCCACATTGCAGCAAAGCAATCTAGAGTCACATTCCACCCCCTAATGTGGCACGATTGGGGCAGGTTCTTTGCACAATTGCTGGGCGATTCTACTGGCTGAGTCTCATGTTGCAGAGCAGCATTTTCCCCTCTGGAAGCATAAAACTCCCTCGCTGAGGCGTTCATTGTTAGGGAAACTAATAACAAAACTCGCACGACGCGATTCGTATTTAACGTATAGATTTAGGAAATTTACAATCTTTCTTTAAATATTGAATTTCATATAAGTCTTTATGGGAATTAAAGTCGATATTAATCGGCCATTAACTACGAACTGTCACAAACCCTGTCTTAATTTCGCCTTGGAATCTGCGCGAGACCGTCACCAGACAGAGGGCTGGTGTGGCGGAAACGCTACAGACTCTGTCAACGCTTTCGGGTTATATACAGCCACTGTGATTTTCCGGTTTTGGAGTTTAGTTCTATGAAAATGCGTTTGGCCCTCGCGGCTCTGCTGCTCACCTCGACCTCGGCTTTCGCTGCCGACCTGGCACCGCAGCCGGTCGAGCCGGCCGCCCCGGCCGTCGTTCCTGTGTATAACTGGACCGGCTTCTATGCTGGTCTCCACGCTGGCGCTCTGATTGGACAGGGCAAGCTTGACCACGCCAAGTTCAACGGCACGGGCTTCATCGGCGGCGTGCACGCCGGCTACAATGCCCAGTTCGACGGCGGCTGGGTCGTCGGCCTCGAAACCGACTTCGACTACTCGAGCTTCAACAAGTCCGAGACGGTGACGAATGGCGCTGTCACGGCCCGCGCCAAGTTCAAGAATGAGTGGGACGGTTCGACCCGCGCTCGCGTCGGTTATGCCTTCGACAACATCCTGCCCTACATCACCGGTGGTGTTGCTTACGGTGACGAGAAGGTCAGCGTCGCTGGCGCCGGCTCCAATACCGACACCCGCGTTGGCTGGACGGCTGGCGCTGGCGTCGAATACGCCATCGACCAGAACTGGATCGTCCGTGGCGAGGCCCGCTACATCGACCTCGGTTCGAAGAACATCAGCCTGGCTGGCACCCGCCACAAGGTCAAGTTCGACGGCGCCGACCTGAACCTCGGCGTCAGCTACAAGTTCTGATCCGCGTATCTGGATCATTTGCGTGGGAAGAGCCCGGCGAAAGCCGGGCTTTTTCGTTGTGCGCTGCCGGAAGACCTCACGCTGATGGGTTGTTCGGGCGACGAGATCTCATGCTCCATTGTCCCGTGGCATCTACCGCCGCCTCGATGTGACGGGCCTTCGAAAAATCAGGCGGCGGTCGCCAAGTATCCCTACCCAAGTATCCCTGCCCAAGTATCCCTGCGCGGGAGACCCCCGACTCGCGGCGACACGACACCGGAGCAGGCATTTCACTGGCCGCTTCGCAAAATGTGAGGCCGCCTTTCGGCACTCGGCCCTTGCCTACTGTATGCCGGTCAAACCAGTTATCGAAAATCTACTTATTGGCTACCAGGGCGAATGTTGCCACATAATTACCTGTTAACGTGTTATTAAGAATAATATACTAAGTATTAAATTAGTAATTTGGAAATTAATAAGATATTTACCATGAATGTTGCTTCACTCGCATCGATGGCGGGAGCAAAAATAGGTGGAATCAACGCTCGATTCTTATGTAATGTTGCAAGAAAGCTACAGACTCGAACCACCATCTCTGTCTATATAGCGACATCGTAACCCTCCTCTTTGGGAACCCTTATTATGAAACTGCGCCTGGCTCTCGCGGCTGTCCTGCTCACTTCGGTTCCGGCTTTCGCTGCCGACCTCGCCCCCCAGACGGTCGAGCCGGCTGCTCCGGTTGCCGCCCCCGTCTATAACTGGACCGGTTTCTACGCCGGCCTCCACGCTGGCGCCCTGATTGGACAGGGCAAGCTCGACGCCGCCGACTTCAACAGCACGGGCTTCATCGGCGGCGTGCACGCTGGCTACAACGCCCAGTTCGATGGCGGCTTTGTCGTCGGCCTCGAAACCGACATCGACTACTCGAGCTTCAACAAGTCCGAGACCATCACGGACACCACGGGGGCGGCTTTCCACGCCAAGTTCAAGAATGAGTGGGATGGTTCTACCCGCGCCCGCGTCGGCTATGCCTTCGACAACATCCTGCCCTACGTCACCGGCGGCGTTGCCTATGGTGACGAGAAGGTCAGCGTCACCGGCGTCGGCTCCAATTCCGACACCCGCGTTGGCTGGACAGCTGGCGCTGGTGTCGAATACGCCGTCGACCAGAACTGGATCGTCCGCGGCGAGGCCCGCTACATCGACCTCGGCTCGAAGAACGTCTCCCTGGGCGGCACCCGCCACAAGGTCAAGTTCGATGGCACCGACCTGAACCTCGGTGTCAGCTACAAGTTCTGATCCGCGGGGGATCAGGATTGCAAGAGGCAAGGGCCTGGCATTCGCCGGGCCCTTTTTCTTTGGCGTGATCGGCTGCATCGCCTTGCGTCAGCCCCCCGGTCCAGGACAAATTGCTGCTTTCTTTGCCCCCTATTCACCCGCAATCCCTTTGCCCGAAAGCCATTGCATGTCTTCCCTCGTCGAGGACGAACCCTCCCTCATCCGCCAGACCGGTTTCGTGCTGTTCTGGTCGGCCCGCGTCCTGTCGACGAGTTGCTTCCAGATCGTTGCGGTCGTCATCGGCTGGCAGATGTATGCGCTCACCAGTTCCACCTTCAATCTCGGCCTGGTGGGCTTGTGCCAGTTCCTGCCGATGCTTCTTCTGACTATCCTGGCCGGCCATGTCGCCGACCGCTTCGACCGGCGCGTCATCGTGCGCACCTGCCAGTTCGTCGAGGGCCTCACGGCCCTGGGGCTAGCCCTCGCCTCCTGGTATGGCGTGATCAGCCCGCATGTGATCTTCGCCGCGGCCGCCCTGATCGGCGCCTGCCGCACCTTCGAGGCGCCAACCACGGCTGCCCTGCTGCCGATGGTGGTGAGCCCCGCCATCCTGCCCAAGGCGCTCGCCCTCTCTGCCTCAGCCATCCAGACCGCCACCATTATCGGCCCCGCTCTCGGGGGCGTGCTCTATATCGCCGGCGCGGGGCACGCGTATCTCTTCGTCGCGGTGTTCTACCTCATCGCTGGCACGCTGATCTCCCTGTTGCAGATCGTGGTGCCGCCCGCCAAGCGGGAGCCGGCGACCTTGCGCTCGCTGTTCTCCGGCTTCGGCTTCATCAAGAGCCGGCCGATCATCCTCGGCGCCATCTCGCTCGACATGGTCGCGGTGCTGCTCGGTGGCGCCACCGCCCTGCTGCCGGTCTATGCTCGCGACATCCTGCACACCAATTCGCTCGGCCTCGGTGCCCTGCGCGCCTCGCCGGCGATCGGCGCGCTCCTGATGTCGCTCGTGCTGACGCGCTGGCCGATGAAGAGCCGAGTCGGCCACAAGATGTTCGGCGCCGTGATGGTCTTCGGCGCGGGTACGGTGATCTTCGGGCTGTCGACCTGGTTCCCGCTCTCGATGGCCGCGCTGATCATAATGGGATCGGCCGACGTGGTCAGCGTCGTCGTGCGTTCGACCCTGGTGCAGCTCGGCACGCCCGACGCCATGCGCGGCCGGGTCAGCGCCGTCAATTCCATGTTCATCGGCACCTCAAACCAGCTCGGCGAATTCGAATCCGGTATGACCGCGAGCCTGTTCGGCACCGTGCCGGCCGTGGTGCTCGGCGGCGTAGGCACCATCCTGGTGGCGCTGGCGTGGTCGCAGCTGTTCAAGCCCCTGCGCGATGCGGACAGATTTCCGGAGCGGAGCGCGTAACGTCTCGGCTCGTATCGCTCGATATCGACTGGATATTTATATCAAAAATGTTATAAGCATTTATGCCTTGGGTGGTGGAATTCCTGGATGAGGATGTGCAGGCAGCGCTCTCGGCAATGCCCGTCGATATCCGCGCCAGCTTTCGCCGAATCATCGAGCTGATCGGCACGGTTGGACTCGAACGGGTGCGGGAACCTTATATCAAGCACCTTGAAGGTCCCATCTGGGAAATGCGCATGAAGGGCAAGGATGGGATAGCCCGCGCTGCCTATGTCACGGCCAGGGGACAGCGCATGGTCATCGTTCATGTCTTTGCCAAGAAGACCCAGAAGACGCCCCGCCGCGAGATCGAAACCGCCCTGAGAAGGGCGAGGGAGGTTCAATGAGCCGCCGCAACATTCCCGTCCAGGAAGCCTTTCAGGAGTGGGACAAGGACCCCGCTTTTCGGGCCGAGTACGAGTCCCTGGAAGAAGAGTTCACGCTCGCCACGGCGTTGATCAAGGCCCGGGACGCCGCGCACATGACCCAGGAAGAGGTGGCTCAGGCCATGGGCACATCCCAGGAGGCCATCGCACGTCTCGAAAGCGGCCGGTCGAAGCCCTCGACGCGCACGCTCCAGCGCTTCGCCAAGGCCACTGGCATGCGCCTTCGCATCAGCTTCGAGCCTCGCAAGAGGGCGGCTCGAGCCGAACGATAGAAAACCGCCGCTGTCGCAATGTCGCTCAAATCCTGTATTGCGACATCGAACGACATCGCGACAGGCCGCTTCCACATTGTGAAACCATCTCGACAAGCACCGCGTGCCTGCCCATGGTGCGGCCATGCGCAGCCCTTCCTTCAAACGCGATTCGACGCCGGTTTCTCCCGAGGATGTGCCGGATGACCTGACCATCTCCGGCATCGTCGACCGCGTCACCTATCACAACAAGGAAAACGGCTTTGCCGTCCTCAAGGTCAAGGTGAAGGGGCGGCGGGATCTTGCCACGGTGCTGGCGCGCACCGCCGCCATCGCGCCGGGCGAGAAGCTGGAAGCGAGCGGGCGCTGGAGCAGCGATCCCGAGCGCGGCCTGCAGTTCAAGGCCGAGACCGTCACCACCACGCCGCCCGGTTCGGCCTCCGGCATCGAGCGCTACCTTGCCTCCGGCTTCGTGCGCGGCATAGGCCAGGAAACCGCCAAGAAGCTGGTGGCCACTTTCGGCAAGGATACGCTCAAGGTGCTCGACAGCGAGCCCGAGCGCCTCGGCGAAGTGCCCGGCCTGACGCTGCAGCGCATCAAGCTGATCCGCGAGGGCTGGAGCGCACAGCAGGGCTTTCGCGACGTGTTGGTCTTCCTCACCGAGCATGGCCTCGGCCCCACCCGCGCCGCCACGGTGCAGAAGACGCTCGGCGCCAATGCCGTCGAGCTGATCAAGGCCGATCCCTACCGCCTGTCGCGCGAGGTGAAGGGCTTCGATTTCCGCACCGCCGACCAGTTCGCCCTGAGCCTTGGCCATGACCGCGAGGACATCTCGCGCCTGACCGCCGGCCTGCTCTGGGCGCTCGGCGAAGCGGCCGCCAACGGCCATTGCGGCGTGCCGCGCGAGGCCCTGTTCGAGCGGGCGGCGCGCGTGCTGGAAGTCGAGGAATATCTCCTCAACGCCGCCGCCACCAAACTGCTGGAAGACAAGCTCATCATCGGCGACACCATCGATGGCGCGCCCTCCTTTTTCCTGCCTACGCTCTGGAAGGCGGAAGAGGCGGTGGCCGCGCGGCTGAAGAAGATGGCTGGCGGCACCCCGCCCTGGCGTCAGGAGGGCCTTCACCAGGCGGTGATCGCCACGGAGGCGCGCACCCACAAGCGCCTCGCCCCGGCGCAGGCCCTGGCGGTGGAGACGGCGCTCGCCTCCAAGCTCCTCGTTATCACCGGCGGCCCCGGTGTCGGCAAGACCACCATCATCGATACCATCATCAAGGCGCTCGACCGCCGCGATGTGACGATCTCGCTCTGCGCCCCCACCGGCCGCGCCGCCAAGCGCATGTCGGAGAGCACCGGCCAGGACGCCCGCACCATACACCGCCTGCTTGAAATCGATCCCGTCTCCGGCACTTTCCGCCGCCAAAAGGCCTACCCGCTCGATGCCGATCTCGTCATCGCCGACGAGGCGAGCATGATCGACATCGAGCTGATGACGGCGCTGCTCGACGCCCTCTCCCCGCGCGCCGCCCTCGTCCTGGTGGGGGACGCCGACCAGCTGCCCTCCGTCGGCCCCGGCCAGGTGCTGGCCGACATCATCGCCTCCGATGTCATCCCGGTGGTGCGGTTGACGGAAGTGTTCCGCCAGGCTGAGACGAGCCGCATCATCGCCGCCGCCCACGCCGTCAATCACGGCGAGGTGCCGGAGGGGGCGAAGAGCCCGGAGGAGGGCGATTTCTTCGTCGTCGACATGGCCTCGCCCGACGATGGCGCCAACAAGGTCATCGACATCGTCACCACCCGCCTGCCGCGCCGCTTCGGCCTCGACCCGGTGCGCGACATCCATGTGCTGACGCCGATGAACAAGGGGCCGCTCGGCTCGCAGACGCTGACACAGGCCCTGCGCGAGGTGCTCAACCCTGGCCGCGAGGGCGCCATCGTGCGCGAATCCGGCACCTTTGCCCCACGCGACAAGGTCATGCAGATCGACAACGACTACGACCGCGAAATCTTCAACGGCGATATCGGCTTCATCACCCGCACCGACCCCAAGGCCGGCCAGCTCACCGTGAGCTTCGACGGACGCGACGTGAACTACACCACCGCCCAGCTCGACAGCCTGGTGCCGGCCTATGCCACGACCATCCACAAGGCGCAGGGCTCGGAATATCCGGCCGTGGTGGTGGTGATCTCCAACGCCCACTATCCCATGCTGGCGCGCAACCTGCTCTACACCGCCATCACGCGCGGCAAGCGCCTGGTCGTGGTGGTGGCCGAACGCCGCGCGCTGCGCATGGCGGCCGAGGATGCCATGGGTCGCAAGCGCTGGACGCGCTTGCGCGAGAAGCTGGCGGCGCCGGGACGTGACGAGAGCTGAGGACGTCCGGAGCAACGCACGTTCAAGCGCAAACCTGCTTCACCCTCACTCCTTGTGCCGACGCGTCTTTGCGATTCCTGGCGATCCTGTCAGATCGCGAGACGCTTCACCGCGGCAGGGGCCCGAGAATTTCGAGGTGATGGCGGGCCGCCGCTGCCATCAGCTTCTCCATGTCGGGGGGCGAGGGCGGCGCGTTGCGCGGCACGCTGGTCTCGGCGATGAAGTCAGCGAAGTCGCCGCCCGTCGTGATCAGGAGAATGCGAGCCGGCGCATCGCCCTCGATGCGAAAGCCATGCGCGATGCCGCGCGGGCCGAAGGCGTAGCCCCCCTGGCCCAGCGAGACCCTGTTGTCGCCGACAATGACCGACATGGCCCCCTCGATCACATAGAAGGATTCGTCCTCGGAATGATGAATATGCCAGGGCGACTCGAAGCCGGCCGGGATGATCTGCTCGATCAGGCTCAGCCTGCCGCCGGTGCGCTGGCGGTCGGCCTTGATCCAGGTCGGCAGACCCAGAAAGAGGACCTCCCCGTCGCCATGGGTGGTCTGGTTCGCCTCGGCTGTACCATGCATAGGACTATCTCCCGCTCGGGTCTCAAGAGCATCTCTTGGATAGGTGACAGGCTTTTTGGGTAGGAACGGCGTCAAAACAAACAGGGTAGCACGGAATTCAACGGGCTCTCGCCGGTCCACTCATCGCAAAATGTATTTGACGAAATTTATATTTCATGAAATTTGGATTTCGTCAATTGAGATTCCGGATGACGCGACGCAGCTATCAGATGAGGCAGCGGGCAAACGCGCAGGACGCGACGCGCGAGCGCATCGTCCGGGCGACCATGCTGCTGCATGACGAACAAGGCGTGGCGGCCACCTCCTTCGCCGATATCGCCAAATCCGCCGGGGTCGGGGCTGCGACCGTTCACAGGCATTTTCCGAACCTTGGGGCCCTGGTTTCGGCCTGTGGTGCCCATGTCTGGGAGGAGATGAAGCCACCCGTGCCCGGGCAGGCCATTGCCCTGTTCGAGGGACTGACAACACGGCAGGAACGGCTGGAGCGTCTGGTCGAAGAATTGGACCGGTTCTATCGGCGCGGCGCACTTCGCCTGGAGCGCGCGAGCGCCGATCGGCCGCATATCGCCGAACTCGATGGCTTTCTGCGGGCGGTGGAAGCCGGCGTGGCCGATCTCATTCGCGAGGCGTTCGCATTGGAGAGTCTGCCCGAACCCGCCCTCCAGCTCGTTCAGGCGCTGACGGATTTCCCCGTCTGGCTCTCGATGCAAAGGGTGGAGATCGCCGAGACGGCGCGCAAACACCTCCTGGTTCACTTGCTCGGCAGTGCAGTCGAGGCGGCGAGGCAAATAGATCCGGCATGAGGTGGCCATCCGCGTTGCGCAGCCTGAACAGCCGTGTTTCCTGAAGAACGCTTGCCGCCACACAACATCGCTATACAAGAGTGGTGGGCGAGGCGGTTCCACGCGAAGGGGGCGGAAATGCTGGCAAGTCGGACGATCGGGGCCTCGATGTTGATCGGCGTCGCGCTGTTATCCCTGCCCGCCTTAGCCCAGACAGCGCCAGCCGCACCCGATACCGACAATCCCAAGCCCGCCAGCGATCCCGCCTTCGATGCCGCCAAGGCCGCGGCGGTGGCGATGGGTGCCGACGCCTTCGCGTCCATCCAGCAGGACCTGATCTGGACCGGCGACCTCAACACCCTGCCCTCCGGCGAGATGGGCAAGCGCAGCTATGACGCCATCCGCGCCTTCCAGAAACGCATCGGCGTCAAGGATACCGGCATCTTCACGCCGCAGCAGCGCGATGTGCTCGCCCAGCATGCGGCGAAGTTCACCACGGCTTTCGGCTTCGACACCCTCACCGAGCACGGCATCACCATCGGCTATCCGGCCAAGGTGACCACAGAGCGCAGCGAAGGCCGCAACGGCCCGCATTTCAGCACGCCCAAGGCCGCCAAGAACCAGGCCACCGTCGACATTCTCAACCTGCCCACGGCCAAGGAGAGCTTCGAGGCCCTGTTCGCCCGTTTGAAGACTGAAAATCCCAAGCGCAAGGTGACCTATTCCCTGCTACGGCCGGATTTCTTCGTTGTCAGCGGCACCAATGAAGGCATGACCTTCTATATCCGCTTCATCAGGACGGACGCGGAATCGCGTGGCTTCGTGCTGGGCTGGGATCCGGCCCTCTCGCCCCGCTTCGACCGCGTCGCCATCGCCATGGCTTCGTCGCTGAAGCTGGCCGATGCGGGCGGTCAGTCCGCTACGCCCAAGCCGGCGCCACCGCCCGAACCGCCCGAACCGCCCAAGCCGGTCGGACCGCCGGTGCCGCTGGCGGCCAGCGCGCCCACGACACCGAAGACCGGCATCGGCACCTTTGTCTCAAGCGAGGGCGACATCCTCACCTATGCCGGCGTGATCGCCGGCTGTGAGACCGTCACCCTGCAGGGCGGCGGCAAGGCCAAGGTGATCGGCGGGGATCCCAACAACGACATCGCCCTGGTGCGCGGCGCCCTGCCGGCCGGGGCGCAGCCGCTCGCCTGGCGGCTGCCGGCGCTCGGCGAGAACGAGGCCGTCTCGCTGCTCTCGGGCGCCGCGCCGGTCGCCACCACGGTCAGCGCCCTCGCCGGCGCCAATGGCGATACCCGCCGGGTGACGCTCGCTGCCGGCACCGCAGGCGCCCTGATCGACAAAGATGGAGCCCTCGCGGGCCTGCCAGCAGCCGACGGCAGTCCCAGCGCCCTCAAGGGCCTCTTCGTCACAGCCTTCCTGCGCGCCAATGGTGCAACGCCCCCCAGCCAGGGCGGCGATCCCACCAAGGCGTCGGCCGTTTTGACTTGCGACCCGCGGAAGCCCTGAGGCCCGAATAATCACCTTCGGTTGCGCCGGATCACACCCCAGCATCGAAGCCGCGATTGAAAGCAGTCGATCCGGAAGACGCCGAGCCTGCCCTTGAGGAATTATTGTCCTGGTGCATCGGGTGCCGGAATTCTTGTACCTTTCAATTCCAATCGAATTTGGCAAATGGTAGGAAGTTCGATGGCAAGCCATACCGCACGGTATCTAGAACTTGGGTGCGGCCGATCTGCACAGTGAACTTTAGGAGACCGTGAAATGCCCAGGCTGAGGATAATCGTCGCCTCTTTCGGCGTGGTCCTTGCTTTGTCGCTGCCTGCAATGGCGCAGACATCCGCCTCCCTGCCATCGGCCCAGACTGCGGCGACGCATTTCAGTCAACAGCAGATCGCCGATCTCCAGGCCGATCTGGCATGGGGCGGCTTCTTTTCCGACACAGGCAAGCCTCCTGCCCTGGGGACTTTCGACCAGACCACCTTCGAGGCAATCCGCGGCTACGAACGCCGCAATGGGCAGCCGGACACCGGCATGATAAGCGCCGCCCTGATCCAGGAATTGCACAGCCGCTTCGGGTCTCTTCGCGCTGCCGCGAATTTGCAGAATCTCGGGACCGATGAGATCGCGCTCCTCTATCCGGGCCAGATCCTGACGAAGAGCAAGAAGGGCGCGAGCGGGCTGGAATATTCGTCCGCCAAGCGGGATGTCGTCGTCCAGTTCGTCAGCCGGACCGGGGACAAGAGCGCCTTCGAGAGCATCTTCGACCTCATGAAGAAGACAAGCGGCAAGGGGACGAAAACGGCCGTGATGCTCAGCAATGGCGATGACGGCGGTCCGGCGCGTTTCGTCGTTCTTGGCGGCACGCCCACCGAGACGCTCTATGCCAGCTTCATCCAGAAAGGCACGTCGATCGTTGGCTTCTTCGCGAGTTGGAACCCCAAGCAACGCCCCTCCTTCATCAACATGGCCGTCGCCATGGCGCTCTCGCTCCAGCCGAAGGGCGGGGCCATGAGCGGCACGGCGACGACGAGTTCGCAGGCGTCTCCCGGACGCGCGTCGTCGCCCACGATTGCCGAGATCAATGCCTTCCTGGATACCTGTGCAACGGCACAGAACGGCGCCGACGTCGTCAAGGCCTGTTCGAACGCCCTGGCGGCAGGGGACGCACTTCTGCCGTCGAACCGTCCCACGGTCCTGTTCAACCGCGCGGTGGGCTACATCGAAACCAGCCAGATCGATCTCGCGATTGCCGACTTCGACCAGGCTATCAGCCTGGCTCCGGATCACGCCGATTATTACACCCAGCGCGGCAATGCCTATTACGCCAAGCAGAAATACGATCAGGCCATCGGCGATTACAGCAAGGCCATCGAGTTGAAGCCGGATGACGCCAAGGTCATCGGCTATCGCGCCAATGCGTTTTTCTACAAGGGCAACAATGAGCAGGCCCTTGCCGACTACACGATGGCATTGCGCGCCGACCCCAACAATGCCGATCTGCATGCCTATCGTGGCGCGGCGGCGATGCGGCTGGCGCGCGCCGCCGACGCCCTGGCCGATCTCGATTTCGTCCTGTCCAAAGGGGGATCGTCCATCGTTGCCGCTGACTATATCAATCACGGCGTCGCTCTCACCGCGCTGGGGCGAGGCAGCGAGGCGCCTGACGACTTCCGGAAGGCAGAGGCCATGGCAACGGCCAAGATCGAAGCCAGCGGCGGCAAACAGACTGTGGATCTTGGTTATCGTGCGCTCGCCCGCGCATATGCCGGCGATTCCGACGGCGCGCTCGCGGATGCCGACAAATATATCGCGCTCAATCCGACGGATACCAGCGGCTACCACGCAAGGGCGATCGCCTACGCCGGCAAGAAGGACTACACGCGCGCGATCGCCGATTATTCGCAGGCGATCAGTCTCGGGCGGACCAGCTTTATCCTGCGCGAGCGTGGCGACACCTATCTTGCCGCCGGCCTGCCCGATCTCGCCCTCGCCGACTACCAGGCGATGCTGAAGCTTGCGCCAGGCGACACACTTGCCATGGCGGGTCTTGAAAAGGCCAACCAGGCCCTGGCCGCCAGGCAGATGGCTGGCGCAGGCACGCCCCTGGCGAATCTCCCGCCTCCTGCCGCCGCCCAGACTCAAACTTCCGTACCGGCGCCGGTCGCCCTCGGCAAGCGCGTGGCCCTGGTCATCGGAAATGGCGACTACGCGAAGTTCGGCGCGTTGCCCAACCCGAAGAACGATGCGGCCAAAATCGCCGAAACCCTGCGCAAGATCGGCTTTTCCGATGTCACGCTGGTCGACGACGTCACCAACCAGCAATTCAACACGGCGCTGCATGATTTCGCCGACAAGGCGGATGGGGCCGACTGGGCGGTGATCTACTATGCCGGCCACGGCATGGAGGTTTCGAATACCAACTACCTCATCCCGGTCGACGCCAAGCTCGCCTCCGACCGCGACGTGGCCTTCGAAACCGTCCCGCTCGATCGCGTCATGGCAGCGATCGAAGGGGCCAAGGAGATGCGCCTCGTCATTCTCGATGCCTGCCGCGACAATCCCTTTGCCGCCAACATGGCGCGCAAGACCGCCACACGCTCCGTCTCGCGTGGCCTCAGCCGCGTGGAACCGGACAGCGGCACCCTGGTGGTCTATGCCGCAAAGGCAGGACAGGTGGCGCAGGACGGCGATGGCGGCAACTCGCCCTTCGTCACGGCGCTCAGCAACGACCTGCTCAGGCCGAATGTCGAGATTGGCAAGCTGTTCCGCCTGGTGCGCGACGACGTGGTCAAGGCCACCAACGGCCAACAGGAGCCCTTCACCTATGGCTCCCTGCCCGGCGAAGACTTCATCTTCAATCCGGCGAAATAATCCGGCGGCCGTTTCAAGGGGGTGTCCTGCCCGTTGCTGGAAACGATGCGCTCCACCACAAAGGAAGAACGGGCAGGATGCCCGTGCACCCGGAAGCTACGCCCGCTTGCGTGCCAGGCGTGCCTTGATGCTGTCGACGTCGGCGCGCGGGGTCGCGGCGAAGAGCTTCTTGGTATAGTCGTGCTGCGGGTCGGCGAAGAGCCTGTCGCGCGTGCCATATTCGACCGCCTCGCCGAAATACATCACCATCACATCATCGGCGATGTAGCGCACCACCGACAGGTCGTGGCTGATGAAGACATAGGTGAGGTTCAGCTCATCCTGCAGATCGGCCAGCAGATTGAGCACCTGCGCCTGCACGGAGAGATCGAGAGCCGAGACCGGTTCGTCCAGCACCAGCAGGCTCGGATTGAGCATCAGGGCGCGTGCGATGGCGATACGCTGGCGCTGCCCGCCGGAGAACATGTGCGGATAGCGGCTGAAATGCCTTTCTTCGAGGCCGACCTTGACCAGCATGGCCATGGCCCGCTCGCGCCGTTCGGCCGCCGGCATTTTGGTGTTGACCAGCAGCGGCTCCATCAGGACCTCGCCAATCTTCTGGCGGGGATTGAGCGAGCCATAGGGGTTCTGGAACACCATCTGCACCTTGCGCCGCATGGCGCTGGACACGCCGTCGCGGCGGATGTCGATCGACGCATCATCGATGAACAATTCGCCCGCTGTCTGCCGGTCGATCAAGGTGAGGATACGGGCGAGCGTGGACTTGCCGCAGCCGCTTTCGCCGACGATGGCGAGCGTCTTGCCCTTCTCCACCGTAAAGCTCACGCCCTTGACGGCATGCACGGTCTGCGCCTTGCGCGTCAGGGTGGCGGCCACGTGATAGTCGCGCACGATATTCTCGGCGCGGACGACAATATCGGCCATTACACGGCCTCCGTAAAGGTACCGTCGGGGCCAAGATAGCTTGCTATGGTCGGCAGGCGGTCGCCGGTAGCGTTGTCGGGCAGGGCCGAGAGCAGCGCCTTGGTGTAGTTGCTCCTGGGCGACTCGAAGAGGCTGAGCACATCGGCCTCTTCCATCTTCCGGCCCTTGTACTGCACGATCACCCGGTCCGCGGTCTCGGCTACCACGCCCATATTGTGGGTGATCATGATCAGCGCCATGCCATGCTCTTGCTGCAGGCGCATGAGCAGGTCGAGGATCTGCTTCTGGATGGTGACGTCGAGCGCGGTGGTCGGCTCGTCCGCGATCAGGAGCTTGGGATTGCAGGCAACGCCAATGGCGATCATCACGCGCTGGCACTGGCCGCCGGACATCTGATGCGGGAAGGCCGAAAGCCGCCGTTCCGGCTCGGCGATGCCGACCAGTTGCAGCAGTTCCACCGCCCGTGCGCGCCGCTGGCGCCTGTTCATGCCCATATGGACGCGCAGCACTTCCTCGATCTGGAAGCCGACGGTGAAGCAGGGGTTGAGGCTGGCAACCGGCTCCTGGAAGATCATGGCAATATCCTTGCCGACGATCTCGCGCCGCTGGGCAGGCGTGAGGGCCAGGATGTTGCGGCCCTCGAACAGCATCTTGTCGGCGGTGACCTTGGCGTTGAAAGGCAGGAGCCCCATCACCGCCATCATCGCAACCGATTTGCCGGACCCGGATTCGCCGACGATGGCCAGGACCTGGCGCGTATCCACGGTGAGCGAGATGCCATCGACGGCCCGGAAAGGGCCCGAAGAGGTCGAGAACTCGACCACGAGGTTGCTGATCTCCAGCAAAGCCATGTCAGGACCTCTTCAGCTTGGGATCGAGGGCATCACGCAGCCCGTCGCCGAACAGATTGATCGCCACCACGGTGACGAGGATGCAGACACCGGGCGAGATGGCGAGCCAGGGCGCGCTCTGGATCTCCTGGCGCACATCGGAGAGCATGGCGCCCCATTCCGGAGTCGGCGGCTGCGCGCCCATGCCGAGGAAGCCCAGGGCCGCCGCTTGCAGGATGGCGTCGGACACGCCGAGCGTGGCCTGCACGATCAGCGGCGCCATGCAATTGGGCAGGACGGTGCGGAACAGCAGCCGCAGCGGCCTGACGCCGACGACCTTGGCCGCCATGACATAGTCCTTCGACAATTCCGCCAGCGCGGCGGCCCTGACGATGCGGACATAACGGGGCAGGAAGACGATGGTGATGGCGGCCACGGTCGGGCCCAGCCCCGGCTCGAGGATGGCGACGACCACCATGGACAGCACGAGGTCGGGGATGGACATGATCATGTCCATCAGCCGCATCAGGGCGAAATCGAACCACCCGCCGAGATAGGCCGCAAGCAGCCCCAGCACGGAACCGATCACCATCGAGACCATCATCACCGTGAGGCCGATGCCGAGCGAGTAGCGGGCGCCATAGATCAGGCGTGAGAGCACGTCGCGGCCGCCGGTCTTGTCGGTGCCGAGGATGAAGTCCCAGCTGCCGCCCTCCACCCAGGCGGGCGGTTGGCCGATATGGCCGGGATGGCCGGCATCGGGCCAGCCGGCTGCATTGTAGGGGGCGTAGGGCGCCAGGACATCGGCGAAGATGGCGACCAGCACGATCAGGACGAGGACCACAAGGCCGGCCACGGCGCCCTTGTTCTGCTTGAGGGCGTGCCAGATCTCGCCAGGACCGGAGAGAGGCTGGCCGGTGACGACCACCGCCGTGACTTGCGTATCAGCGGCCATGGCGAATCCTCGGATTGATGACGCCATAGAGCAGGTCGACGCCCAGATTGATGAAGGTGACCATGATCGCGATGATCAGAATGCCGCCCTGCAGCGCCGGATAGTCGCGGCGGGAGAAGGAATCGATCAGCCACTTGCCGACGCCGGGCCAGGAGAACACGGTCTCGGTCTGCACCGCGCCGGCGAACAGCGAGCCGATCATCAGACCGATCACCGTGATGATGGGGATCATGGCATTGCGCAGCGCGTGCAGGCCGATGACCCGGGCGGGCGACAGGCCTTTGGCGCGCGCCGTGCGCACATAGTCCTCATTGAGCACTTCCAGCATGGCGGAGCGCGTGATGCGGGTGATCACCGCGAGCGGGATGGTGCCGAGCACGATGGCGGGCAGGATGAGATGCGACAGAGCCGACTGGAAGGCCCCGTCCTGGCCAGACCAGAAACTGTCCCAGAGCATGAAATTGGTGCTGCTGTCGGGATCGAAGAAGTAGCTGATGTCATCGATGCGCCCGCCGACCGGCGTCAGGTTCAGCTTGAGCGAGACGACCAGGATGAGCAGGATGCCCCACCAGAAGATCGGCATGGAATTGCCGAACACCGCGAGGGTCGTGGCAAGGTAATCGGGGACCTTGCCGCGCTGCAGCGCTGCCAGAATGCCAAGCGGAATACCGATGCCCACGGCAAAGATCATTGCCGCGACCGACAATTCGAAGGTCGCCGGGAAAAGGGTGAAGAACTCGCTCAGTACCGGCCTCTGCGTCACGATCGACGTGCCGAAATTGCCGTGCAGCAATTGCCAGATGTAATGGCCGAACTGGACGATGACAGGCTGGTCGAGGCCAAGCTGGTGCCGAAACTCCGCCAGGCGTTCGGGTGAAATGCCTCGTTCGCCGACGCGGACTTCGACTGGATCGCCGGGGACCATCCGGATGGCAAAGAACGCCAGGGCGATCAATGCGATGAAGGTGGGAATGGTCATAGCGACGCGCTTGAGCAGGAAGGTCAGCATGGGCGCTCGCGGATCAGAACAAAAAATACAAAAAGGCTGCCGAGCTTGCAAAAGCCCGGCAGCCTTGAGCGGAGGATTACTTCAGGTCGGTCTCGTGGAACTCGGCGCGGCCGAGCGGCGACACCTTGTAGCCTACGACATTGCTGCGCGTGACATTGAAGACCAAGGAATGCGCGACGTTCAGGTAGGGCACCTCGTCATGGGTGATCTGCTGCATCTGCTGATAGATCTTGACGCGCTCGGCGTTGTCGAAGCTGGCGCGGCCCTTCTCGAGGAGGTCGTTATAGTCCTTGTTGCACCAGCGCGGATAGTTCTGGCTCACGGGTTTGCCGGAACTGTCGCAAGCGAACAGGAAGAAGAAGTTGTCCGGATCGCCATTGTCGCCGGTCCAGCCCATCTGCGGCAGGGTCGCCTCGCCATTCTGGAGACGCTTGCGGTAATCGCCCCACTCATAGGTGACGAGCTTGGCATTGATGCCGACCTTGGCCAGGTCCGCCTGCATCAACTCGCCCATGCGCTTGCCATTGGGGTTGTAGGGGCGGGAGACCGGCATATACCACAGGTCCACATCGATCGGCGTCTTCACACCGGCGTCCGCCAGCATCTTCTTGGCCTTTTCCGGATCGTAGGGATAGGCTTGAATCTTGTCGTTGTAGCCGAGCATGAAGCTGGGGATCAGCGTGGTGGCCGGCGTTCCGCTGCCTTCATAGACGCCATCGACGAGCGCCTTCTGGTTGATGGCCATGGCCACTGCCAGGCGAACGTCCTTCTTGTCGAAGGGAGGCTTGGCATTGTTGAACGACCAGTACATGTCGTTCATGCCTTCCAGCGTCAGAAGATCCAGGTCCTTGTCGTCCTTGATCGCCTTGATGTCGGACGGGTTCAGATAGTTGCCGACCTGGCATTCGTTCTTCTGCAGCTTGGCATAGCGCGTGGAGGCATCGGGCGTGATCGCGAAGACCAGATTATCAAGCTTGACCTTGCCGCCCCAATAATCCGGGAAGGCCTTGTAGCGGATGACCGCGTCCTTCTGATAGGCCACGAACTGGAAGGGGCCCGTACCAACCGGCTCCTGGTCGAATTTCTCGGGTGTGCCGGCCTTCAGGAGATAATCGGCATATTCAGCCGACTGGATGGTCGCGAAATCCATGCCGAGATTGGCCAGCATCGGCGCGTTCGGCTTGCTCAGCGTGAACTTCACCGTATAGTCGTCGACCTTGTCGATCGACTTCAGGAAATCGGGCATGCCCATGTCGCTGAAGTAGTCGTAGGAGCCGCCGGAAACCTTGTGATAGGGGTTGTCGTCCTTCCACTGGCGGTTGAACGAGAACAGCACGTCGTCGGCATTGAAGTCGCGCGTCGGCTTGAAGCCCTTCCAGGATTGCCACTTCACGCCCTTGCGCAGATGGAAGGTGATTTCCGTGCCGTCCGCGGAGACATCCCATTTCTCGGCGAGGCCGGGACGTAGCTTGGTGGTGCCGGGCTCGAATTCCACCAGCTGATTGTAGACGGGGCGCGCCGCGTCAAAGGAGGTGCCGGTGGTATTCAGCGCCGGGGTAAAATTCTCCGGGCTGCCTTCCGAGCAATAAACGAGCGTCTTGGGAGCGGCCATGGCCGTCGAGCCTAAAAGCGCGGCAAAGCCAGCGGCGAGAAGGCCAGTCTTCAGCAGTTTTGACATCTGTTCCCCACTTCATATGCGGCGTGCTGTCCGCTTCGAGGCGTCAGCCGGCGCCAAACGGGCGGTTGCGCCCTGTTCGGCTCATGGAAGCCTTTTTATGCGCGATCGGCAATGGGAATCTGACGAATTGGTGGCGTTTGTAATTTTTGTACCAAAAATTGAAGACAAAAAACCCCACGGCATCACCGCAGGGTTTTTGTAAGCAATAAAGTATCATGGTGCCGCACTCAGGAGACCCCGGCGGCCTTCACCATCAAGCGGGCTTCACGAAAAGATCGAGCTTCTTGTAATGCTCGGCAAGCAGATAGTAGACAGTAACGCGGGACTTGGAATGGTCTGCCTTCATCTTCTCGACGACGGCTGAAACAGCTGCGTCAAGCTTGCTGTCGGCGTCGGTAAGAGCGAGCTTCTTCTTGAGGAAATTGTCGCGCACACGGGCGAGCTCGGCCGCATCCGAACCGGCGACGAGCGAGGAATCGCGGTTGCGCAGGGCAATACCCAGATGTTTCACAATGCCGGCGGCGGCAGCTTCGTTTACGCTGGACGTGTATTTCTTGATATCGGCCACATAGGTTGCCAGGTCAGCCATCGGCTTACAATCCTCCCAAATCACAATCCATCAGACGCAGTTGTTCGAAGATCGAAACAAGCAATGAATATAAGGACATGAAATCCGGGCCTGCGCTACCGCTATCTGCAACTTTCCTTACGTAAAGTTGCTCTCCGGCGTTGCAAAATTGCTCATGGGCGTTTGGATTCGATCGCATCCCAGATCTGCGCCGCAAGGTCGGGACCGCCGAGCCGCTTGATGATGCGAAGGCCTGTCGGAGATGTAACGTTGATTTCGGTAAGATGACCGTCAATCACGTCGATTCCGGTGAAGAGCAGGCCCTTTTCACGCAAGGTGGGACCGATTCGCTCACAGATCTCGAGCTCGCGCTTCGACAGATCCGTTGGCCTGGCCGCACCGCCCCGCACCATGTTGGAGCGAATGTCGCCGGGCTGGGGCACGCGGTTGACGGCGCCGGCGGCCACGCCGTCGACCAGGATGATGCGCTTGTCGCCCTCCATCACCTTCGGCAGGAAATGCTGCACCACCCAGGGCTCGCGCGAGAGCGAGGCGAAGAGATCGAAGAGCGAGCCGAAATTGGGATCCTCCCGGGAGACCTTGAACACCGCCACGCCGCCGTTGCCGTAAAGCGGCTTCATGACGATGTCGCCATGCTCGGCGCGGAAGGCCTCGATCTCGGCCCTGTCGCGGGTGATCAGGGTTGCCGGCATCAGGTCCGGGAATTCGGTGACGAGGATCTTCTCCGGCGCGTTGCGCACATGGAAGGGGTCGTTCACCACCAGCGTCCTGGGGTGGATGCGCTCCAGCATATGGGTGGTGGTGACATAGGCCATGTCGAAGGGCGGGTCCTGGCGCAGGAGCACCACGTCGAAGCTGGTGAGATCGGTGCGCGCAGCCTCGCCCGACTTGACATGATCGCCCTCGACGTCCTGCACGCTCACTGGCTTCACCAAGGCGGAGATGGCGCCGTCCTTCTGCGACAGCGTATCGGGCGTATAGACGGACAGGGAGAAGCCGCGCGCCTGCGCCTCCAGCATGAGGGCAAAGGTGGAATCGCCCCTGATATTGATGCGCTCGATCGGATCCATCTGCACGGCAACATTGAGCTTCATCGGGCAATTTCCTTGAATGCTGGGAGGGGAAGAACTGAGCGTAGATAGCGGTCAGGAGCGGGCTGGAACAGACGCCCGGCGCGCCGGGCCGGAAAAAAGAAAGACCATGAGCGCGCATAGGCCCGTCGCGGCGACGGCGATGGGCAAAGGCAGGGCGCTGGTGCCGAGGAAATGGCCGACGGCGGCGCCGATCAGAGCGCCACCCAGCATCTGGGTGAAGCCGCAGAAGGAGGAGGCGCTGCCCGCTCTGTTCGGGAAGGGCATCAGCGCCCCGGCCATCGCCTGCGGCATCACCAGACCGACCCCGAAGAGATAGAGCATCATCGGCACCACGATCTCGGCCGGATGGCCACTGCCGAGGAGAACGCAGGCCAGCATGACCAGGCCGCCGGCGGCAAGACAGACGACGCCCGCCGCGATGGTCCTGTCGATGCCGACGCGCGGCACCAGGCGCTGAGCGGTGAGCGTGCCGGCGATATAGCCGACCACGCCGATGGCGAAGGCGAGGCCGAAAGCAACCTCGCTGAGATGGTAGATGCCCTGCAGTACGAAGCTCGAGCCGGAGATGTAGGCAAACAGGCCCCCATAGGCTAGGGCCATCATGGCGAGATAAGCGAGGAAGCCGCGGTTGTCGGTCAGGGCGGCAAAGCCCTTGAAGATGCTCCAAAGCGAGATCGGTGCTGGATTGCGCGTCTTTGCGGTCTCCGGGAGCTTCTGCGAAATCACGATGCCGCCGAAAATGCCGCAGGCCGCCGCAATGGCGAAATGGGCGGGCCAGCCGAGGAAGCGCTGCACATAGCCGCCTAGGACCGGGGCCGCGGCAGGCACCAAGCCCATGATCGTGCCCATCAGAGCCAGTTCCCGCGCCGCCTTCGGTCCCTCATAGAGGTCGCGTACGACCGCGCGCGCGAGCACGATGGGCCCGGCCGCACCGAGCGCCTGCAGGAAGCGGGCCGTGATCAGCAGTTCGATGCTGGGTGCGATCATGCACAGCAGGCTGGCGACGATGAACAGGCACAGCCCTCCGAGCAGCAGCGGCTTGCGGCCATATTTGTCGGAGAACGGGCCGTAGAAGATCTGCCCCATGGCAAAGCCGAGCAGGAAGGCTGAAAGGGTGAGCTGAACCCGCGCCATATCGGCCCCGAGGGAGAGGCCGATGGCCGGCAGCGAGGGCAGGTACATGTCGGTGGAGAGCGGGCCGAGTGCCGTCATCAAGGCCAGCAGCGCCGTCAGGGCGAAGGTATTGGGGCGCAGCATCCGGGAAACCGCATCGGGAGGGGACGGGTTTCATACGGCATAGATGCACGCTGGGGAAGGTGAATAGCGCGACGCGAAAGCCTCCCCCAGCTTCGTGGGGGAGGCTGCCCGCGCCCTGTTTGGTGACGCGCCTACTGCGCCTTGGCGGCATCCCCGATATAGCCGGCCATCAGTACCTGCCCGCTGGTCTCGTCCCTGAGGGCGAACAGGAAAGGCTTGTCGGCGACGAAGCTGAAGGTGGCTGGCATCGCCAGGCTGCGCGACGTGACCGCTGTGGCGGCGGCGGCCTCCGTGCCTTTCTCGTCGACCGTGATGACCACTTTCTGGATGATCTTGTCGATCTTCTGCGGCGTGGTCAGGAAGCCGCTGAGCGCATCGGGTGCGCGCACGGCCGGATCGAGGCCGAGCTTGTCGAGGCTGCCGCGCAGGTCCGCGCCTGCCTTGATCGACAGGCGGGGCAGCGACACCGTGCCCTCGCTCTCGGCAAAACCCTCGCCCGTCAGCCAGGAGGCAGCGGGCGCGAAGTCGGCAAGCGCCGCCGGCTTGTCCTTGGTGGTGAGGAGCAGGAGGTCGTAGCCCTTGGTCTGGTAGGGCAAGGCGACGGCGATGAAGCGATCGTCCTGGCGGGCAAGCCAGTGGCCCGAGCCGCTCTGCATCATCGCCACCTTGGCATCACCGCCCTTGATGCGATGGAAATCCATCTGGGTGGTCTGGGCGGGATCGAAGGCCGTGCGCCAGTCGTCCTTGAAGTGCAGGGCGTTAAGCACGACGAGCCCGCCCTTGCGCAGCGGCTCGTCGATCAGCGTCGGAATGAGACCCTTGGTGCGATCCTTCACCAGCGCATTGATGTCATCAATCGTCTTGGCATCGCTGAGATCGCGAACATCGGCCTGCACGCCTGCCTGCTTGAGCTCATCCAGAGCCGCCGGCTTCGGGCCGCCGCGCGGATCGAAATAGACCGCGCTGATGCCGGTGAGCGGGCCATCGGCCTTGCTGCCGTCGATCAACGGCACGAGGGAGGCACGCAGCGACTTGAGATCACCGCTATCGCCAACGGTGTCGAGACGCAGGGTCTTGACCAAGGCGGCATGGAATTTCGGGCTGGCGCCGAGATCGAGCACGGCGAGGGCGGCGGTCAGGCTGGCCGGCGAAACCACCGGATTGGGGTCGTTCCCCTTGCCCTTGCCGAGCTGGCTGAGCAAGTCGAAGCCGAGGCGCGCCGAGGCCTGCGCAGCGGTGGCAATCGGCGCGATCGGCGCCGGCTTGGCCTTGGAGGCGGCCTCGGCCTTCTGCAGCCCCCATGGCAGCAACGCCAGCAAACTCAACGTCACCACTGCCCGTCTGGACACCCGTTGCCCTGCAAGCCAGCCCATACCTGTTCTCCTCGGCGGGCACACCGGCCCCTCTGCCACCCCTGATAGCGATCATGCCATGAACGCGCTGTACCGTGGAGCACAATTCTACGGCGCGGGCTTTTCCCGGGTGCAGGGCATCTTGCCCGTTCTTGACCCGCCAAGCCTTTAGGAAAGGAAAGAACGGCAAGATGCCCGTGCACCCGGACAAGACCTTCTTAACCTGAGTTCGCAGCCTTGCGGCGGTGCACAATCACCTTTCCCCAGCCCGTCCGCCTCGCTATAAGGCCCCCTTCACTCGCCTGTTGAGGTCAGCCATGCGCAGCGCGTCGATCGAGCGCGTCACCAACGAAACCTCCGTCTCCGTTTCCGTCGCCCTCGACGGCACGGGCAAGCACGATGTCGCCACCGGTGTCGGCTTCTTCGACCATATGCTGGACCAGTTGGCGCGCCATTCGCTGATCGACATCACCGTGCGCACCAAGGGCGATCTGCACATCGACGACCATCATGCCGTTGAAGACACCGGCATCGCGCTCGGCCAGGCCATCCGCAAGGCGCTCGGTGATCTAAAGGGCGTGACGCGCTATGCCGATGCTTATCTGCCAATGGACGAGACGCTGTCACGCTGCGCCATCGATATCTCCGGCCGCCCCTTCCTGGTGTTCAAGGTCGAGTTCCCGCGCGAGAAGATCGGCACTTTCGACACCGAGCTGGTGCGCGAGTGGTTCCAGGCCTTCGCCATGAATGCCGGCATCACCCTGCATATCGAGAATCTCTACGGCGCCAATGCCCACCATATCGCCGAAAGCTGCTTCAAGGCGCTGGCCCGTGCGCTGCGCGGCGCTATCGCGATCGATCCGCGCATGGCGGGCGAACTGCCCACCACCAAGGGTAAGTTGGGAGGCTAGGGCCGTGGCCAGTTGGTATGTTTTCGAGCCGCCGGAGACCCTCCCCGACACAATGGAGGCCGCCGGCAAGGCGCTCTTCATCAAGGACGGCTTCAGCATCGGCGCCCTCCTGCTCGGCCCGTTCTGGTTGCTGTGGCGGCGGATGTGGCTGGTCTTCCTGTTCTGGCTGGTGGCGGAAATCGCGCTGCTGCTGATCGCGCGGGCGCTCCATTTCGACGAGCGCTTGGCCAGCCTCGTCTCGCTGCTGTTCAGCCTCTGCGTCTCGCTGGAGGCCAATGCGCTGAGGGCCTGGACCCTGCGCCGCAAGGGCTGGCGTTTCCTGGGGCTGGCCGTCGGCCACAGCCTCGTGGAAGCCGAGCAGCGCCATTTCGCCGAGCGCACCCTCGTCGAGCCGCCCAAGCCGGTGCCGCCGGCAAGGCCCCAGCATCCCGGTCCGACGCGGCCGCATGAGGGGCACAACGGCGTGCTCGGCGTTTTCCCGGACGCACAGGGAAGCCGGCCGTGATCGCTGCTATCATCGACTACGGGTCGGGTAATCTCCACTCGGCCCAGAAGGCCTTCGAGCGCGCCGCTGCCGACGCCGGCCTCGCCGCGACGATCCACGTCACCGACGATCCGGCGCTGGTCGCCAGGGCCGATCACATCGTCCTGCCCGGTGTGGGCGCCTATGCCGACTGCAAGCGCGGCCTCTCCTCGGTTACCGGCATGATCGACGCCCTCAACGAGGCGGTGATCGGCAAGGGCCGCCCTTTCCTCGGCATCTGCGTCGGCATGCAGTTGATGGCCGAGCGCGGCCTCGAATTCGAGGTGACCGAGGGGCTCGGCTGGATTGCGGGCGACGTCAAGGCGATCGAACCCGAGGATGCCGCCTTCAAGGTGCCGCATATGGGCTGGAACACGCTGGCCCTCTCGCGTGACCACCTGCTGTTGCGGGGTATCCCAACTGGCCCTTCGGGCCTGCATGCCTATTTCGTCCATTCCTACCACCTCGCGGCTCGCGATCCCGGCAGCGTGATCGCCCAAGCCGATTATGGCGGCCCGGTCACCGCCATGGTCGGCCGCGCCAATATGGTGGGTACCCAGTTTCATCCCGAGAAGAGCCAGGCGCTTGGCCTCGCTTTGATCGCCAATTTTCTCCGGTGGCGCCCGTGATTCTCTTTCCCGCAATCGATCTGAAGGAGGGGCGCTGCGTGCGCCTGATCCAGGGCGACATGGCGCAGGCCACCGTCTTCAACGACGACCCGGCCGAGCAGGCCATCGCCTTCGAGGATATGGGCTTCACCGATCTCCATGTCGTCGATCTCGACGGGGCCTTTGCCGGCAAGCCGATGAATTCGGCCGCCGTCGAGCGCATCCTTGCCGCCTCCGCCATGCGCACCCAGCTCGGTGGCGGCATTCGCGACATGGCCACGGTCTCCGGCTGGCTCGACAAGGGCATTGCGCGGGTGATCATCGGCACCGCGGCGGTGCGCGATCCCGCCTTCGTGAAGGCGGCGGCCAAGGCATTCCCCGGCAAGATCGCCGTCGGCCTCGACGCCCGTGACGGCCTCGTCGCCGTCGAGGGCTGGGCCGAGGTCTCCACCGTCACGGCCGAGGAGATCGCCAAACGCTTCGAGGACGCCGGTGTCGCCGCGATCATCTATACCAACATCGCCCGCGATGGCATGCTCAAGGGCATCGACTGGGAGGGCACGCTGGCGCTGGCCCGGGCCATTTCGATCCCGGTGATCGCCTCCGGCG
Source organism: Labrys miyagiensis (assembly GCF_030160835.1). Classification (GTDB taxonomy): domain Bacteria; phylum Pseudomonadota; class Alphaproteobacteria; order Rhizobiales; family Labraceae; genus Labrys; species Labrys miyagiensis. Next base: position 315,165 of record NZ_BSPC01000069.1, read on the forward strand.
GCCTTGCCTCCATCGCCGACATCGAGCGCATGACCCAGCCCGACGCCGCCCTGCTCGAAGGCGCCATCGCCGGGCGTGCCCTCTACGACCACCGCCTCGATCCGCATGAGGCGCTGGCGCTGCTGAAAAGGGCGGCGTGATGGGGACGGGATGTCATCCCGTGCGCATCGCATCGCGAAGCGGTGCGGTGCAGACACGGGACCGCTGTCAGAATAGGGCGCTCCTCTCATCTTAAGGTCCCGGATCTGCGGCGCGTCACTACGTGCCGCATCGCGTCCGGGATGACATCCCCTCGTGATTTTCCGCAACAATTCTGTCATGGTGCGGCGCAACAGCCTCCGGCGGCCCCGCGTTCGGTTCAAGTCATGCTCAAAGCGCGTGTAATTCCCTGTCTCGACGTCAAGGACGGCCGTGTCGTCAAGGGCGTGAATTTTGTCGACCTGCGTGATGCCGGCGATCCCGTCGAAAGCGCCCGCGCCTATGACGCGGCCGGCGCCGATGAGCTCTGCTTCCTCGACATCGCCGCCACCCATGAAAAGCGCGGCATCCTGCTCGATGTCGTGCAGCGCACGGCCGAGGCCTGCTTCATGCCGCTGACGGTGGGTGGGGGCGTGCGCACGGTCGACGACATCCGCCAGTTGTTGCTCGCCGGAGCCGACAAGGTCTCGATCAATTCCGCCGCCGTGGCCGACCGGCAATTCGTCGCCCGCGCTGCCGAGAAGTTCGGCCAGCAATGCATCGTCGTCGCCATCGATGCCAAGAAGGTCTCGCCCCCAGGGATGGACGACCGCTGGGAGATCTTCACCCATGGCGGGCGCAAGGAGACCGGCATCGATGCCGTTCAGTTCGCCCGCGAGGTCGTGGTGCTGGGCGCCGGTGAATTGCTGCTCACCTCGATGGACCGCGACGGCACCAAGGCCGGCTTCGACCTCGCCCTCACCCGCACCATCGCCGACCATGTCAGCGTGCCCGTGATCGCCTCTGGGGGCGTCGGTACGCTCGAACATCTGGTCGAGGGTGTGCGTGACGGCCATGCCAGCGCCGTGCTGGCGGCCTCGATCTTCCATTTCGGCACCTTCTCCATCCGCGAGGCCAAGACCTACATGGCCCATGCCGGCCTGCCGATGCGGCTCGACGGCCTCGAACCGGGACTGGCGGCATGAGCTTTTCCCTGGCCGATCTCGAAGCGCGCGTCGCCGAGCGGGCCAAGGCCCCGCCCGAACAATCGTGGACCGCCAGGCTTCTGGCGGGCGGGCCGTCCCGCGCCGCCAAGAAGTTCGGCGAGGAGGCGGTGGAGCTGGTGATCGCCCTCGCCGAGGGTGAGAAGGAACCTATCGTCGCCGAGGCCGCCGACGTGCTCTACCACCTGCTGGTGGGGCTTCGTTCACGCGACGTCACCCTCGACGAGGTCATGCTGGAGCTCGAACGGCGCACCGGGCTTTCAGGCCTTGCCGAAAAGGCGGCAAGGCCCAGATGACAGCGGTGAGCAAGTGACGGTGGCGTTCAGTCAGGGACAAGCATTCACAATGGATCAGCTCGTGAAGTCGACCGTGTCCCCCTATTCCGTCTTCTCGCGCGGCGAATGGGCCAAGCTGCGCGCCGACACGCCGATGACACTTACCGGCGCCGAGCTCGACCGCCTGCGCGCCCTCAACGACCCGGTCTCGCTGGTAGAGGTCGAGGAAATCTACCTGCCGCTGTCGCGCCTGCTCTCGCTCTATGTCGCAGCGACGCAGGGCCTGCACCGCGCCACCCGGAACTTCCTCGGCACGCATGAGAGCAAGGTGCCCTATCTCATCGGCGTCGCCGGCTCGGTGGCGGTCGGCAAATCGACCACCGCCCGCGTGCTCCGGCAATTGCTGACGCGCTGGCCGAACACGCCCAAGGTCGACCTCATCACCACCGACGGCTTCCTTTTCCCCAATGCCTTCCTGCGCGAGAACGGGCTGATGGAGCGCAAGGGCTTTCCGGAGAGCTACGACACCCAGCGCCTCCTGCGTTTCCTCGCCGACATCAAGGCCGGCCAGGCCAAGGTGACCGCGCCTGTCTACTCCCATCTCGTCTATGACGTGGTGCCCGGCGAGATCGTCACGGTGGACCTGCCCGACATTCTCATCGTCGAGGGCCTCAACGTGCTGCAACCCGCCCGCCTGCCGCGCGACGGCAAGGCCATCCCCTTCGTCTCCGACTTCTTCGACTTCGCCATCTATCTCGACGCCGAGGAGGCGCTGCTCAGGCGCTGGTATGTCGAGCGCTTCATGACGCTGCGCGAAACGGCCTTCCGCAACCCCCTGTCCTTCTTCCGCAAATATGCCGACCTCACCGAGGCGGAAGCCCTTGAAACGGCGCTCGGCCTGTGGGGCCGCATCAACCAGCCCAATCTGATCGAGAACATCCTGCCCACCCGCCCGCGCGCCGACCTGATCCTGCGCAAGGGCAACAGCCATGGGATTGAGCAGGTGTCGCTCAGGAAGCTCTGAGCGGCACGCGACCTGTGATTCACATCAAAACGGCACAAAACCGTAACACCGCCGCCATATAGCGCAGACACTTGAACGCCAGCGCCGGTCCACTCTCCGGTACGCCACGCAGGTTGGAAGGTACCGGAATGAAGAGTTCGCGTTGTCTCTTGCCGATCGCCGGCCTCCTGGTTGGCACCGGCCTGCTCTTCGGCCTCTTCCCCTCGCTCGACCTCGACATCTCCCAGCGCTTCGGCGCCACCGGCTTCCCGCTCAAGGCGAACACGCTGGCCATAGCACTGCGCCAGACCGGCCAGTGGCTGCCGTTGATCGTCTTCCTCGCCTGCCTCGCCGCCCTGCTCGGGCCTCTTGCCAATCCGCGCTGGCGCAACGGCTTCGACGCCCGAAATCTCGCTGCCATCCTCCTCACCTTCACGCTCGGGCCCGGCCTCCTCATCAATGTGGGGCTCAAGGACCATTGGCACCGCCCTCGTCCGATCCAGGTGAGCGAATTCGGCGGCGCCAGCTCGTTCAAGCCCTGGTGGGATACCTCGGGCGCCTGCCAGCTCAATTGCTCGTTCGCTTCCGGCGAAGTTGCCGCCGCCACCGCCGCCGTCGGCGTGGTCACTCTGATACCGTCCGCCTATGCGGGGGCGGCCTTGGTGCTGGGCGTCATCCTCACACTGATCGTCGCCTATCTGCGCCTCGCCTTTGGCGGACATTTCCTCTCCGACATCGTCTTCGCGGCCCTGCTGACGCAGTTCGTCGCTTGCGCGCTGACGACGCTGTTCCACAGCCAGCGCTGGCGCTATGGCTGCGAAGGCGTGCTGGAACAGGACATCAGGCTGCTCGCCTTCCGCCTGCACGCGCAACTGCCCTGGCTGCGGCACCAGCCGCACTGGCTGGTGCGCTCCGCCCATCTCGCCCTCGGCAAGCCGGCCTTCTCGCCGACGCTCGGCAGCGTCACAGTGATCGGCTGGGAGCGGGCCGACGACCACGCCGGTGTTTACGGGCGCTGACGCCTTGGAATTGTCAGAACGAGGCACGGGGAGGCTCCCCCACGCCTTGTTCTGCGAGGCATATTTCCCCCGCCAACCCTTGTCTTGCCGCGCCTTCTGGCTATAGTCGCGCGCGATTTTCCCCTACGCTAAGGCCCCTCGATGTCCAAATCTGTCAAGAAGGTGGTGCTTGCCTATTCCGGCGGCCTCGACACCTCGATCATCCTGAAATGGCTGCAGACCACCTACAAGTGCGAAGTCGTCACCTTCACGGCCGATCTCGGCCAGGGCGAGGAGCTGGAGCCGGCCCGCCAGAAGGCGCTGCTGCTCGGCATCAAGCCGGAAAATATCTTCATCGAGGACCTGCGCGAGGAATTCGTGCGCGACTACGTCTTCCCGATGTTCCGCGCCAATGCCCAATATGAAGGCGTCTACCTGCTTGGCACCTCGATCGCTCGCCCGCTGATCGCCAAGAAGCAGATCGAGATCGCCGAGAAGACCGGCGCCGACGCCGTCTGCCATGGCGCCACCGGCAAGGGCAACGACCAGGTGCGCTTCGAGCTCGGCTATTATGCCCTGAAACCAGACGTCACCATCATAGCCCCCTGGCGCGAATGGGACCTGCGCTCGCGCGAGGCCCTGATCAAGTTCGCCGAGGAGAACCAGATCCCGATCGCCAAGGACAAGCGCGGCGAGGCGCCCTTCTCCGTCGACGCCAATTTGCTGCACTGCTCCTCCGAGGGCAAGGTGCTGGAGGATCCGGCGGTCGAAGTGCCCGATTATGTCTATTCGCGCACCGTCGACCCCGAGAAGGCGCCAGATACCCCCACCGTCATCACCATCGATTTCGAGAAGGGAGATGCCGTCGCGATCGACGGCGTGAAGATGAGCCCGGCCACCCTGCTGGCCAAGCTCAACGAGCTCGGCCGCATCAACGGCGTCGGCCGCCTCGATCTCGTCGAGAACCGTTATGTCGGCATGAAGTCGCGTGGCATGTATGAGACGCCAGGCGGCACCATCCTGCTGCCGGCCCATCGTGCCATCGAGAGCATCACGCTCGACCGCGGCGCGGCTCATCTCAAGGATGAGCTGATGCCCAAATATGCCGAGCTCATCTATAACGGCTTCTGGTTCTCGCCCGAGCGCGAGATGCTGCAGGCCCTGATCGACAAGAGCCAGGAAGCGGTGACGGGTTCGGTGCGCCTCAAGCTCTACAAGGGCGGCGTGCATGTGATCGGCCGCGAGAGCCCCTATTCGCTCTACAGCCAGGACCTCGTCACCTTTGAGGAAGGCGCCGTCGCCTACGACCACCGCGACGCCGCCGGCTTCATCAAGCTCAATGCGCTCCGCTTGCGCACCCTGGGCAGCCGCAAGCGCAAGCTGGGCGTGTAAGACATTATCGAAGGCGACAGACGACGCTCGATCCGACAATGAAAGCCCTTTCCGGCCACCGGAAAGGGCTTTTTGCTATCCAAATGATCAATATGATCAAGAATAGGTCAACATGGGACAATGCGACTGACCTAATCATAATGCAACGCAAAACTTAATTGTGCACTGCACTAGATACCAGCGACCAATAAGACAGTCACAATATTTGGAGGTTACGAGTCTGGTACTCCTTTCACTCGAAAGTACCAATTGAAAACTTGTCTGAGGATTGCGATAGTCCGCCTCGTTGGTCACATGGTGATCGGAACACGAGCAAGGCAATCCCATGATCAGGAAACTCGTCCTGCTATTCACTGGCGCCGTGATGGCGCTGGCGGCGACGCTCTCGGTAGCGCAGGCCGCGCCCAAGACCTATTATTGGATCTCGCATGGCGGACCGGCCGACCCGGTCTGGACCTACTTCCTCGCCGGCGCCAAGCAATGGGCGGCCGACACGGGCAACACCGTCAACACCTCCTTCCACTCCAACGACGTCGCCTCGCAGCAGGAGGCCGTGCGTGCCGCCATCGCAGCCGGGGCTGACGGCATCGTCACCACCAGCCCGGATCCCGGGAGCCTGGGCAAGATCGTCGCGGAAGCCCACGCCAAGAAGATCCCGGTGATCAACTTCAACACGCCCGATCCGGCGGCCGGCTTCGACGCCTATGTCGGCGGCGACAATGTGAAGTTCGGCGCCGCCTGGGCCCAATATCTCGTCGACAAAAAGCTGGTGAAATCGGGGGACTTCGTCTGGATGCCGGTGGAAGTGCCGGGCGCCACCTATGGCGTGCAGGAAGAACAGGGCATTTCCAGCGTCTTCAAGCCGCTGAACATCACCTGGGAAATCACCGAAACCACGCTCGACCAGGCTGAAGTGATCAGCCGCATGGCGGACTACCTCACCGCCAACAAGGCAAAGATCAAGGCCATCATCTGCCTGGGCGACCTGGCCGATGGCAGCATCAAGCGGGTGTTCGACCAGGTCGGCGTCAAGCCGGGCGAGATTCCGGTAGTCGGCTGGGGCAATTCGCTCGATACTACCCAGGAAGTTCTCAAGGGCTACGTGAACGCCGCCCAATGGCAGGATCCGCAGGCGACGAGCTACATCGCCCTCTCCATGGCGTCCATGGCCGCGAGCGGCATCCGCCCCGGTTTCAACGTCATCACCGGCGCGCTCTACGAGAAGGATGCCGCCCAGATCTATGACGACATCCTCAGCGGCAAGAAATAATCTCCTGAGGGGCGCTCCTCGCAAAGGGGAGCGCCCTTTTCATTGATATTGTGTCTTTTGTCTCGTCCCTTGGCCTAGGATATCACGTGGAACAGCGTTCATTGCTCCAGCGAGCGATAGCTCGCCCCGAATTCGGGCCCTTCGTGCTCCTCATTCTCGAACTTATCGTTTTCACTTCCATCAATCACGACTTCCTGTCGGCCGACAATATCAGCAACATCCTGGCTTTTACCGTCGAGCTCGGCCTGATTGCCCTGGCCATGACTCTGCTGATGACCTCGGGTGAATTCGATCTGTCCGTCGGCTCGCTGTTCGGCTTCTCGCCGGTGCTGATGTGGACATTGTACAACAGCGGCGCCACCTCGTTTGGCGTCGCCTTCGTGATCGCCCTGGCGGTTGCAGCCCTGATCGGCCTCGTCAACGGGCTGTTCGTCACCCAGTTAAAGATCCCCTCCTTCCTCGTGACCCTGGGCATGCTGCTGGTGGTGCGCGGCACCGCCCTCTTCGTCACCAACGGCTTCCCCCAGCGCACCTGGAACGCCGGCGACCTGCCGCTGGCCAATATCCTGGTCGGCACCTTCTATGTCGGAAGTTTCAGGGTCTACATGTCCCTGCTCTGGTTCGCCGCCGTGGCGATCGTGCTCGGCTATGTCCTGACCCAGACCAAGGCCGGCAACTGGATCCAGGCCTCCGGAGGCAACCCCAATGCGGCGCGGGCGCGCGGCGTCAATGTCAACAGAACCAAGATCTATCTGTTCATGCTGTGCGCCGTGCTGGCGACGCTGGCCGGCATCATCTCCTCGATCCGCACCTCTTCGGCCAATCCCAATTCCGGCACCGGCTATGAGCTCGAGGTGATCGCCATGGTGGTGATCGGCGGCACGGCGCTGACGGGCGGGCGCGGCACCATCATCGGCACCGTGCTCGGCATCTTCATCCTGCGCGTGATGCGCAACGGCATCGTGCTGATCGGCGTGCCGGGCCTCGCCTACAACATCTTCATCGGCGCCATCATCCTTGGCATGATGGCCCTGCATTCATGGCTGGACCGCCGGCATCAGGAGGGGACATAAGCCCATGACCACAAACTCCGCCGACGAACTCATCCGCATGCAGAACATCGCCAAGTCCTATGGTCGCATTCGCGCCATCGAGGACGTGACGCTGACAGTGGCCACGAGCGAGATCGTCGGCCTGCTTGGCGACAACGGCGCCGGCAAATCGACCTTGATCAAGATCCTCTCGGGCGCGGTGCCTGCCACCTCCGGCGACATCTTCATTCGCGGCCAGAAGGTGAATATACGCTCCACCGTCGACGCCATCGCTAACGGCATCGAGACGATCTACCAGGACTCGGCCCTGGTGCCGCAGCTCTCGATCGCGCGCAACCTCTTCCTCGGCCGCGAGCCGCTCCGAGGCCCACGCTTCCTCAATCGCATGGACAAGGACAAGATGGACGAGGTGGCCCGCACCCTGCTCCGGCAGGTCGGCATCACCAAGAACATCGCGCCGACGACGCCGATCAGTTCCCTTTCGGGCGGCGAGCGCCAGGCGGTGGCGATCGCCAGAGCCATGCATTTCGACAGCGACCTCATCATCCTGGACGAGCCCACCAACAATCTCGGCGTGGCCGAGACGCAGGGCGTGCTGAACTTCGTGCGCAACGCCCGCAATTCCGGCCATTCCTGCATCTTCATCGCCCACAACATCCACCACGTCTTCCAGGTCGTCGACCGCATCGTGGTGATGCGCCGCGGCCGCGTGGTGGCCGATGACATCGATCCGAAGAAGACGAGCGTGGAAGAGGTGGAGCGGGTGATCACGGGGATGGATCACTAAGGGAGTTATCATCATGGAAGTCATTGCGGGAGAATCAATTCATCCCTATATTGGGATGAATTAGGATTGCTGTTATGACGCTCGCGCAGACACTGACGCTTCGAGAGGCGGGCTACGTGCTCGATCGCTCGACCGTAACCATCAACAAGGCCGTGGACTCCGGTATCATCCGGGCGCGGCAGCGCAAGGTCGGCAAGGCTGTTCAGCGGCTGTTCGGCCCGGCAGAACTGCGCTTCCTGCGCCTCTCCGACGAGCTTGAGAAGGACCTGACCCCGGCAGGCCGGCGCCGCCTCTATGAAGCGATCCGCAGGATCCCGATGGATACGCATCGCATCACCCTTGGAAAACTTGTCCTGGATCTTGGTCCGATCGACAGGGATCTCGAACAGCGCCTGCAGCGGCTGGATAACATCCGCAAATGGGTGGAGCACCCCCAAGGCCAGGTCGAAGCGGTCGTTACCGGAACGGATATTCCGGCTCACCTCATCGCGGCACTGGCGCGCGGGCAATCCATCGCCGAAATAGTCGAGGATTATCCGGCCTTGAAGGAGGAGCAGGTCGAGGCTGCGGTCGAATATGCCAAGGCCTATCCAAAACGGGGACGGCCTTATCCTGCCCGCAGCCTGAAGCGCATGCTGGTCGATCTTGCCGAGATTGGCGCGTTCGATGAGAGCGACACCCCCGTCGACACCATGCCGCGCGAGATCCCGTGACGGCCTATTTGTTGGACGCGAATGTCCTGCGTGAACTCCCACAGCCAGGGCCATGCCAATGTCCGTCGCTGGATCTCGACCGTCCCCGACGCGGACCTGCGCTTGAGCGCCGCCACGCTCTACGAGCAGCGTCGCGGTGCCGAAAGCCTCAGGCGTCGGGATCCGGATCGTGCTTCGCGCATTCTCACCGGCATAGAAGCACTGGAGAAGAGCTATGCGAGCCGCGTCGTGCCGATCGACGCCGCCATCGTCGCTGAATGGACGAGATTGCTGGCCGGCTCGGCCAAGGATCGCTGGGACCTTGCGCTGGTAGCGACCGCCAAGGTCCATGATTTCACGATCGTTACCCGTAACATCAAGGATTTCCAGGATCGCGGTGCTCGCCTCCTGAATCCATTTCATGACCCGCCGCGCAAATTTGGTACCTGACAATCGCGCTGCAATCGGTAAAACAGGCTCGGAATATCGGGAGCCCTCATGAAGAAACTCGTCATTTTCGATCTCGACGGCACGCTGGCGCTGAGCAAGTCCGCCATCGATGCGGAGATGTCCACCTTGCTCGGCAAGCTGCTCGCTGTCGCTCAGGTGGCCGTGATCTCGGGCGGCGACTGGCCGCAATTCGAGAAGCAGTTCCTCTCGAACCTCGCGCAGGGCGACCAGTTCGACCGCCTGTATCTGCTGCCGACCTGCGGCACCAAATTTTTCAGCTACGACACGGGCCAGTGGAAACCCGTCTACCGCGAGGATCTCTCACCCGAGGACCGGCAGCGCATCATCGCGGCACTCGACGCGGCCTTTGAAGAATCGGGCTTCAAGCCGGAGCGCATCTGGGGCCAGCGCATCGAGGATCGCGGCAGCCAGATCACCATGTCGGCCCTTGGCCAGGAGGCCCCCCTCGACGCCAAGCATGCCTGGGATCCCGACTTCAAGAAGCGCACCATCCTCAAGGGCTATCTCGACAAGTCCCTGCCCGACTTCTCGGTGCGCATGGGCGGCGCCACCTCGATCGACGTCACCCGCCAGGGCATCGACAAGGCCTATGGCATCCATAAGCTGCGCGACCGCCTCGGCATTGCCATCGACGAGATGATCTTCGCCGGCGACGCGCTCTTCCCGGGCGGCAACGACTATGCGGCCAAGGAAGCCGGCGTCGACTCGATCCGCGTGCGCGATCCGGAGGAGACCAAGCGGGTGATCGAGACGATCGTCTCCTGCCTGGGTGGGGCGGTGTAAGGGCGCGACGCAAGCCTCCCCCACGAAGCTGGGGGAGGTGGCATTGCGGAGCAATGACGGAGGGGGTGTGGCCAGGATAGGGCGCATGAAATAGCCCCCTCATCTATGGTTCCTACGCCTCGTTCCGCCCACACCCCCTCCGAGCCGGCTGCGCCGGCCCACCTCCCCCAACTTCGTGGGGGAGGCTTCCCGCGCCCCTTTTTGCGGCGTCCAGCCCCTTCGCATCTTGTCTGACCTATCGGCAAAATGCTTCATTGCTTGAAAGCGTTGGGAATCAGGGAGAAGCGCATGTCGGGTCAAGGTAAGGTCGCCATCGTCACGGGCGCGGCGACGGGAATCGGCAAGGCAGTCGCCCTGGCGCTTCTGGAGAATGGCTGGTCGGTGGTGTTCACCGGGCGGCGCAAGGAGGTGCTCGAAGCGGCCATTGCCGAGAGCCCGAAGGCCTCGGCCGGCCGCGCCATTCCTTCCGACGTCACGGATCCCGCCTCCGTGGCCGCCCTGTTCGACGCCACCGTGGCGCAACTCGGCCGCGTCGATCTCGTCTTTAACAATGCAGGCACCAACGCGCAGGGCCTGCCGATCGAGGACCTGCCCTTCGAGCAGTGGAAGGCCGTTGTCGACACCAATATCACCGGCGTGTTCCTGTGCATCAAGGAAGCCTTCCGCGTAATGAAGGGCCAGACGCCGCGCGGCGGGCGCATCATCAACAACGGCTCGATCTCGGCGACCGCCCCGCGCCCCAATTCAGCGCCCTACACCGCCTCCAAGCACGCCGTGACCGGCCTGACCAAATCGTCCTCGCTGGACGGGCGCAAATATGACATCGCCTGCGGACAGATCGACATCGGCAACACGCTGACCCCGATGGCCTCGAGGATGCCGGGTGGCGTGCCCCAGGCCGACGGCTCGATCAAGCCCGAGCCCACCTTCGACGTGAAGCATGTCGCCGACGCCGTGCTCTACATGGCCGGCCTGCCGCTGGAAGCCAATGTGCAGTTCATGACGGTGATGGCGACGAAGATGCCGCTGGTCGGGCGGGGCTGAGAGCGACATGGCGTGAGACGCCTCGGCGCAGCAGGAAGAGGCACGGGAAGCCATCCCCGACTGCGGGGAAGGATTACGCGCCTCACGCGAACCGCACAGGCCTCCAATCAATGACAGCAGCATTGAGCCGGTTGCGCCCTCGTCCTGCACAGGCATGACGAGGTGATCGGCACATCCGCCTTCGCCAATGCTGCGGCGAGCTTGGCCTGCAGCGCCGGTAGCTCTTCGCTCTCCCCGCGCTGCTGCAGGCATTCCACCAGCCCGTGCAAGGCCCAGACATTGTCGGGATGCCGCGCGCAGCGCTGCACCGCCGGGCTCAAGCCGAGATCGTCGCGATAGACCTGCTCGGCCTCGGCATGATGGCCCTGGTCCAAAAGCAGCGCGGCCAGCGCATGGCGGGGCGGGTGCATCCAGGCCCAGGGCTCGGTGTAGGACAGGTTGTCGTCAAGCTCGACTGCCCGCCGCAAATGCACATAGGCTTCCTCGTGATGGCCCTTGTGAAAAGCGAGTTCACCAGCGAGCAGCGCAGCGCCGACGGCCAGGGAGGCCTGCGTCGGGTTGCTGAGGAAGCGCCTTTCAGGCGGGATGCCGGTGACGTGCCGCTGAAACTGCTCGTGCTGGCGCTCTGCGTTGGCGAAGTCGCGCAAGGTCGCATAGGCGACGCCTTTCGCGTAATGCTGCATGGCGGTCGTGACGACGTAAAGCTCGGGCGCGCCGATCATCGGTTCGTCGATGATGTCGTGCCAGCGGCCGAAGCGCACCAGCACATGCGATTTCATGGCATGGTAGCCCTCCACGGTCTGCGTGAATTTGGGCCGGTCTGGAAGGGCAACGACATCCCGCGTCACCAGGCTGCGCACCTTGTCGGCAGCCCACAGGGCCGGCTCCTGCTGACCCAGGAACATGCAGGTGAACATCATGAGATGGAGGTCGTGGCAGCAGCCGAGCAGGTAATAGGTCGGGTCATCGGCATAGCTAAGATATTTGTCGTTGGCGCGCACCGCCTTTTCGCTGGCAAACTTGGCTTTCTCGTACTCGCCGCACAGCACATAGATATGCCCGGGCATATGGTTCATGTGCCCGGCATCCGGGCACATCGTGCCGAGCCGGTCGGCCGAGCGCATGCCGCGTTCCGGCATGGTCGACATCTCCAGGAGATGGATGTGCAGATGCAGGATCGCCGGATGCTGCACCGTGCCGGCCGCATCGGCGAGGGCAATCGCGCGTTCGCACACCTCCAGCGCCTCCAGCACATCCGAATTCGGCGCCGGCTCGCCCGTCTTGAGATCCCACAGACGCCGCACCGTGCGCATCATCAGGGCTTCCACCAGGAGAGCCATCACATCGGCATCGTCGGGGAAGGCCGCGTAGACGCGCCGCATCGCGGCGGCGTAGTCATCGTCCCATTGCTGGAGTTCAGGCGCAGAAGCCCCGTACGGCCCCTGAAACCGGCACGCCAGCGCCTCGATCAATTGCCTCTCCACCTCGCTGGCCCCGGCGGCCTTGGCGCGGGCAAGCTGGACGTGATCGAAGCAGCGCCTGGTCGCCCGGTTCAGCTCGGCTTCGCCATGCTCCTTCCAGGTCAGGTTGTAGAAGGGCCCGCTGGCATAGGCGATGCCCCAATGCGCCATGGCGCAATCCGGGTCTGATACCAGCGCCTTCTCGAAGCACTTGATGCCCTCGTCATGGTTGAAGCCGTAGCACCAGTTGAGCCCGATATCGAACCAGCGCTGGCCTTCCGCCGACCGGGTGGAGATGGGACGGCTGTAAGTGCCGAGGTCGAAATGATCCATGCCCGCTTTTTCTCACGCAATTCCGCCACCGGCTCGATAACACACTGACGCCGATGCCTGCAGGATCTACACGGCCCGCCGCATTAAGCCAATCCGAGCACGCAAAGCTTCCGGCCAGTCGGGCCTTCGACCCATCAAATCGTGCCCCCTACCCTCAATGCGTCAGGAGTTCCGTGCGGTATCGGCCAGCCAGCGCTCCCGCTTTCGCCTGCCGTTCGGCGATGTCCGCCGGGCTGAGCGGTGGCGGAGGCGCGGTGCGGCTATCAACCGGATCGCCGATCGCCATGAAGAACTCGTCCAGCCCCGACGGCGTGCACATGCAGAGCATGCGGGCCGCCTTGTCCGAGATGTTTCTGAAGGAATGCGGGGCGTTCGCCGGTATGTTGACGCTCGATCCTGCGGCAATGGTGACGGTCTCGCCCCGGAATGTGAACGAGAGCTCGCCCTCCAGCAGCGTGAATAGTTCCTCGAAATCATGCCGGTGGGGCGGCGGCCCGCCACCGGGCGGCACATGCATGTCGATGAGGCAATAGCGGCTGCCCGTCTGCGCGCCACTCACCAGGATCGTGTAGGTGTCGCCGGCAACCGAGATGTGAGACAGCTCGGGCGCTACCGGATTGGCGATGGTGAGAGACCGCCTGAGATCGTCCGCCGGGATTGCCACGCCTTCATGCGCGCTCGTGTCTGGACTTTCGGTCATCCTGAGCTCCATTCAAAGGGTGAGATCGAGGGCGATCTTGCCTGGCGCGTGCCCTGTCCGGTTGCGCTCCAGCGCCGCCGCCAGGCCTGCATGATCGACCACCTCGGCGATGGCGGATTGCAGCCGACCCGATGCGACCATGCCGGCAATGGCGCTCAACTGTATGGCATCAGGCTTCATCATGAAAAACTGTCCCTTGCGCCCGGAGGAAATACGCCCTGCAATATCGAAGGCCGCCGTCGAGACGATGGCACCTCCATCGGAAAGCACAGACCAGGAGCGGTCCACCGCGTCCCCGCCGACGAGGTCGAGAACGAGATCGATATCCCCAGTGTGATCCTCGAAGCGTTCCGCATGCCGGTCGAAGACCCTATCGGCTCCGAGGTCGATAAGATAGTCGCGGCTGGAGCCTGAGGCCGTGGCCAAGACGGTTGCACCCGCTGCCTTGGCAAATTGCACGGCAAAACTGCCGACGCCGCCCGATGCACCGTGGATCAGAACGGCCTGGCCGGGCCGCAAGTCGCCCTCGGCCCGCAGAGCCTGCCAGGCGGTCAGGGCCGCGACCGGCAAAGCGGCCGCCTGAACGTCCGATAGTTCAGCGGGCGTCAGGCAAAGCTTCCCTTCGTCCACGGCGACAAAATCAGCGTAGGCTCCAAGACCGGCCAGCGGTCCCATGACCCGATCCCCAAGCTTGAAGCAGGTGGCGCCAGCACCCGTTGCCGTAACGATGCCGGCGAGTTCGATGCCCAGCGTTGCCGGCAGGGCGAGCGGGAAGGCGTCGCGAACGAAGCCTTCCCGGACTTTCCAGTCAAGTCCGTTCACGCCAGCCGCTTGCACCTGGACAAGAACCTGACCGGCTCCAGGCGCCGGGACGGGTACCGTATCGAAAGACATAACCTCCGGGCCGCCATACGCGTGAATCCGGTGCGCGCGATTGTCTTGCATGATCATTCTCCTCAAAGCGACGGTTCGGCTCGTCGTTGAGCAAGACATAGATCGTTGCGATTTGGAAACACAGGCGCTAAATCTGAGATAAACTGTCTCAAAATTGGATCGACATGAACCTCGAGGCCCTCAGCAATTTCAATCTCGTGGCCCTCCATGGCGGCTTCGGCAAAGCCAGCCGAGCCAGCGGGCGCTCGAAGGCGACCCTGTCGCGGCAGGTGATGGAACTGGAGGAGAGCCTCGGCGTCCGCCTGCTGGAACGGGGCTCGCATTCCCTGCGTCTCACGGAAGAAGGGGCTGCCTTGTTCCGGCGCACCGCTGGGCCGCTGAGTGAAATCACGGAGATCGGAAGGGAAGTCGGAGCGGGGATTGCACGGCCGAGCGGTCTACTGCGTATCAGCGCGCCGCTTCTGTTCTCCCATGTCGCTCTGGGCCGCCTTGCCGCGGACTACCGGCACGCTTTTCCGGATGTTCGGCTCGAGATCACCGCCGAGGACAGGTTCGTCGATCTCGTCGAGGACGGCTATGACCTGGTGATCCGCATCAATCCCCGCCCTAGCAGCGATCTGGTGGGACGATGCTTCCTGCGCGACCAGATGCTCGTGGTCGGCTCGCCAACCCTGGCTCGGCCCGCGCTGGTCGCGGCAGTCGGAACCGCCACGCGTGTTCCAGCCGCCGTTTTGACAACCATGGCGGAAGGAAGCGTATGGCAGATGGCCGATGAACTGGAAGGTCTCACCCTGATTCCCGACCCCGTTCTTCGCCTGTCGTCGATCCTCATGGTGCGCGATGCGGTTCGAGCAGGCGCAGGGGCGGGATTGCTGCCCCTCTCGATGATCGCAGACGATCTTGCGGCCGGGGTCCTGGTTTCCTGGGGAAGAGTGTCGCACAGGGGCGTCGAGGCCTGGATCCTTCATGCCTCCCGCCGGCTCGCCAGCAGCAAGGTCACGAGCTTCATCCAGTTTCTATGCGATGCTTTCCCGAACGGAGGCTGGCCGGACGGAGACCGCCGCACCTGAAGGCCTTCGGGACTGGTGCGCGCCTCGTCAATGCCCCATGTCGGCTCCCAGCACGGCGGGCTTCAACACGCACATCTCCTCGCCCGAGAAGGCACGGGAGCGGGTGATGAAGCGCTTCTCCGTGCCGTTGTCGAGCGAGAACATGCCGCCCCGGCCGGGCACCACGTCGATGATCAGCTGCGTGTGGGCCCAGCCGGCGAATTGCGACTGGCCGATATAGACTGGCGCCTTGCCGATGATGCCGAGCATCACGTCCCGGTCGCCGACGATGAAATCGTTCCGCGGGTAGCACATCGGGGAGGAGCCGTCGCAGCAGCCGCCCGACTGGTGGAAAAGCACCGGGCCATATTTGGCCTGCAGCGTCTCGATCAGCGCCAGCGCCGCCGGCGTCGCCATCACGCGTTCCGGGATGGTGTCGTCCATGGAGCTCTCCTGGTGGATTACAGTGCACGGGTCTTCAGTAAGAGGCATGGGAAACGTCGTCATTGCGAGCGGAGCGAAGCAATCCAGGGGCCAAAGGGGTGTCTACCGTCCCTGGATTGCTTCGCTCCGCTCGCAATGACGGATATGGACTGCCCATCGTGATTCCTGATCAAGCTCTTCTTGGTAAGGGGTAGGTGCCGGTCCGAAGACCGGCACACCGGGACAGCGTCCCCCTCAGAAGAAGCCGAGCCTCTTGGGCGAGTAGCTGACCAGCAGGTTCTTGGTCTGCTGGTAGTGGTCGAGCATCTTCTTGTGGTTCTCGCGGCCGATGCCGGACTGCTTGTAGCCGCCGAAGGCCGCATGGGCCGGATAGGCGTGGTAGCAGTTGGTCCAAACGCGCCCGGCCTGGATGGCGCGGCCGAAGCGGTAGGCTCTTGTGCCGTCGCGGGTCCAGATGCCGGCGCCGAGGCCATAGAGCGTGTCATTGGCGATGGAGAGTGCCTCCTCGTCGTCCTTGAAGGTGGTCACCGAGACGACGGGCCCGAAGATCTCCTCCTGGAAGATGCGCATCTTGTTGTTGCCCTTGAACACGGTCGGCTTGACGTAGTAGCCGCCGGCGAGGTCTCCGGGCAGGTTGTTGCGCTCGCCGCCCGTCAGCACTTCGGCGCCTTCCTGGCGGCCGATGTCGAAATAGCTGAGAATCTTTTCGAGCTGCTCGGAAGAGGCCTGCGCGCCGATCATGGTGGCGGGATCGAGCGGGTCGCCCTGCGTGATGGCGTGTACGCGCTTCAGCGCCTTCTCCATGAAGCGGTCATAGATGCTCTCGTGGATGAGGGCGCGGCTGGGGCAGGTGCAGACCTCGCCCTGGTTGAGCGCGAACATGACGAAGCCTTCGATGGCCTTGTCGAGGAAATCGTCATCCTCGCTGGCGACATCCTTGAAGAAGATGTTGGGCGACTTGCCGCCGAGCTCCAGCGTGACGGGGATGAGGTTCTGGCTGGCATATTGCATGATCAGCCGGCCTGTCGTGGTCTCGCCGGTGAAGGCGATCTTGGCGATGCGGTTGGAGGAGGCGAGCGGCTTGCCGGCTTCCAGGCCGAAGCCGTTGACGATGTTGAGCACGCCGGGCGGCAGGATGTCGGCGATCAGTTCGGCGAGAACGAGGATGGAGGCCGGAGTCTGCTCGGCCGGTTTGATGACGACGCAATTGCCGGCGGCGAGCGCAGGCGCGAGCTTCCAGATCGCCATCAGCAGCGGGAAGTTCCAGGGAATGATCTGGCCGACCACGCCGAGCGGCTCATGGAAATGATAGGCGATGGTGTCGTGGTCGATCTCGGAGATGCCGCCTTCCTGGGCGCGGAGGACGCCAGCGAAATAGCGGAAATGATCGACGCCGAGCGGCAAGTCGGCGGCCGTGCTTTCGCGGATCGGCTTGCCATTGTCCCAGGTTTCGGCGAGGGCGAGGGTGGGCAGGTTGTCCTCGATCACCTGGGCGATGCGCAGGAGGAGCAGCGAGCGCTCGGCGGCGCTGGTGCGGCCCCAGGCGTCCTTGGCCTTGTGGGCAGCGTCGAGCGCGAGCTCGACGTCCTTGGCGTCCGAGCGCGCGATCTCGCAAAGCACGCGGCCATTGATGGGCGAGGTATTCTCGAAATACTGGCCGCCGACGGGCTCGATCCATTGGCCGCCGATGAAATTGCCGTAACGCTTCTTGAACAGCGTTCCGGGCGAGCGGACGGTTTCAGGCTTGTTCATGCGAAGTCTCCTCCTTGATGCGCGCCATGATGCGGCGTCGTCCGTGGGGAGGATGGGACGGAAGGGGCGGGCTGTCAGGGTGGGGCGGGGCGATCGGTGCGGGGAAGTGTCTCAGGGCTGAGACAGGTTGTTTGGAAAAAAGGGCGCGACATAAGCCTCCCCCACGAAGCTGGGGGAGGTGGCATTGCGAAGCAATGACGGAGGGGGTGTGGTCAGGATAGGCGCGGGAAACGAGACTAAATTTCCGCTTCGCGTGCCCTGTCCTGACCACACCCCCTCCGAGCCGGCTTCGCCGGCCCACCTCCCCCAGCTTCGTGGGGGAGGCTTCGCGGCGCGCCCTTTTCCTTATGTTTCCCGCCCCACGCCCAACCTATCCAGCTTCCTGTGCATCGTTGCGCGACTGATGCCGAGCGACCTTGCGGCCGCCGACACATTGCCCTTCGCCCGCGACAGCGCCTGGCGCACAGCCGCCCGCTCCGCGCTGGCCAGCGCCTCCTGCGGCCGGGCGCCCTCGCCGTCGAGCAGATCGCCCGCGGGGAAGGGGTTACGCAGGCGCTCGTCCGTCAGGCCGTAGGCGAGGCGGGCTGCGCGGCTGGCGCCGATGACGAGGTCTTCGCGGTCGACAGCGAGCAGCCCCGCGGGGCCGCTGCCAATGTCCGGCCCGATCAGGATGCGGGCGTCGCGAAAGGTCTCGCGGAAATGGTGGGTCTCGATGCGATGCGCCGCCTCGCGCGTGGCCGAGGCCACCAGCTTCAGGATCGCCGGTGTCAGATCGGCCCGACAGGTGGAGACGTCGAGGGCGCCCATGAGCCGTCCCTGCGCATCCCAGATCGGCGCCACCGTGCAGCTCAGCCCGATGTTGCGGGTGAGGAAATGCTCGTCGCGATGAATGGTGAGTGCCCGCCCCTCGGCGATGCAGGTGCCGACGCCGTTGGTGCCCTCGCTCTTTTCGCTCCACACCATGCCGGTCCACAGGCCGACGGCGCGGAAATCGGCATCGTCCCCCACCATGCCGCGCCGGTCGAGCGGCACGCCAGCGCCATCGGTGAGCAGCACGCAGCAGCCGGCATCGCCCACCGACTGGAAGAGGCGGTCGAGCGTGCCCTGCGCCAGGCGCACCAGCAGTTCCATGCGGTCGTAGGCGGAGCGGAACTCGGAATGCGTCAGGCCTCGCGGCGGAGGCGCATTGTCGGGATCGAGGCCGTAATGGGTGAGCGAGCGCGACCACGAGGCCGCCACCGCCGAATGAGCACTGGCGCTTCCATCGTTGAGGATCGCATAGACGTGGTCCGCATGATGCGCGCGGCCCGCGTTACCCTTTCCCGGCATTCGCTCCGCCCTCCGCATGCATTCGGGTCTCGGGGACCATCGACGCGGTTGAGGTATCATCCGACTGAATTCGGCGGGGTGTCAATCGGCTGGGCGAATTTAATCTGCACTCAAAGCGCTTTGGATTGAGAACCCTGGCTATTTGAGAGGCGCGCCGCGAAAGCCTCCCCCACGAAGCTGGGGGAGGCCGCGCACACAACTTGTGTGCGCTGGGGTCACGCCCCTAACCCAATCAATCGCCACTGCACGACTCAATTTGTTCAGACATATGGAAGTCGTTTCATTGACATCTGCGTCAATCATACAATACAAAATGATTGCCCATCGCTGCAGGCAAAGAGCGGCGCGAGGCGGTCAGCACACGGGATAAGTGGCGGCCGGCCGGAAAGCATAAAGACACAGACGGAGGAAACCATGAAATACGGAAAATGCGCGCTCGCGCTGCTCTCGGGTGCCCTGCTCTGGGCGCCTCTCCAGGCGGGCCATGCCGCCGAAACCGGCGTGCTCTCCAAGGCCGTCGGCGGCTACACTTTCGAGGATGCGGCCAAGGAATCGCCCAACACCAAGAACTTCCACTCCAAGAAGGGCAAGCTCACCTTTGCCATCATCACCCACACCGCCGGCAACGGCTTCTTCGACCCGACCTATGTCGGCGCCAAGGTGGCGGCCGACGCCTTCGGCATCAACCTGGTGATGCTGGGTTCCGAAGCCCCGGTCGACGACATCCCGCGCGAGATCGAGATCCTCAACCAGGTGGTGCAGGATCCCACCATCGACGGCGTGATCATGACGACGCCGCAGTCGGGCGCCTATGACGATCTCGTCAAGAAGCTCGAGGCCAATGGCGTGCCGGTGGCCACCACCAATTCCTACGACCCCAACCTCTATGACCGCCTGAACATCTCGCATACCGGCCAGGATTCCTCGGCCGCCGCCATCGGTGGCGCGGCCCTCGCCAAGTGCCTGATCGACAAGAAGGTTTCCGGTGGATCGGTGATCTTCCCCTCGACGACGACGCTCGGCAACGAGGAAGTCAACCGCCGCGTCACCGCGGCTTTCGAGGCGACGGTGAAGGCGCTGAACGCAGCCGGCGTGCTTGCCAATTTCAAGGTCGACGCCGGGCCCAAGAATATCGGCATCGACGTGGACAAGGATAATGTCACCGGTTCGATCGTCTCGCTGATCGAAAGCCGCGGCGACGTCGTCGGCGCCTTCGGGGCCAACGGCTTCGTCACACCGGGCCTCGGCGACGCCATCTCCCAGAAGCAGCTCAACAACAAGATCTGCGCCTTCGGCTTCGACCTCGGCCCCAAGCAGCAGGAGCAGATCAAGACGGGCGCCCTCACCGGTTCGCTCGGGCAACAGCCCTTCCTGCAGGGCTTCTGGCCCGTGATGCAGCTCTACCTGCAGATCGACCGCGGCATCGCCGCCGCCAATCTGGACACGCGGGCCCAGCTCGTGACCAAGGACAGTCTCGGCAACGTCGGCAAGCGGTTCGAGAATTGATCGCGAGGCCTGAACGGCGGCGCGCTTCGAAAGAGGGGGCGCGCCACCGGATTTGCGCTTTGCAATATCGGCGGGGCGAGGGGAACACGACCGGCGCGCATCTTATTCGACTGTTTCATCTCGCCCAACCGCGTTAGCCTTCCCTTCGTGCCGGAGTACCGCCGCCATGAGCATATCCGCGCCAGACCAGGCCATCGGCTCGACCCACCGCTCAGGCCGTCCCTCGGCGCAGCTCGCAGGCGGCTGGGAGGCCGGCCTTCTGCTGTTCATGCTGCTGATCTACCTGGTCGGCGTCTACACCAACCCCACTTTCTTTGCTTCGGGCAGCGCTTTCGGGTCCGTGCTGCGCGATGCCGCCCGCTACGGCGTGATGGCCTGCGGCATGACCTTCGTCATCGTCGACAAGGATCTCGACCTCTCCGTCGGCTCCACCCTCGGCCTGGTCGCCACCATCTTCTCGATCTCCTACGCCCAGGCCTTCTTCGATTCCAATGTCACCACCGCCATTCTCGTCGCCATCGCCGTCGGCGTGTTCATCGGCTTCCTGAATGGCTGGCTGGTCACCGTGATGCAGGTGCCCTCCTTCATCGCCACGCTGACCATGCTGTTCATCGGGCGCGGCTTCGTGCTGGGCTTCACCGGCGGCAAGACCATCGCCTACGACACCAAGGCCCGCGGCGATTCCTGGTTCTTCCACTGGGGCGAGACCAACAGCTGGGGCGAGGCGCATGGCTTTGCCTTCAACAACCAGATCGTGATCTTCCTGGTCGTTGCCATCCTGGCCGCCATCGTACTGGCCAAGACGCGCATCGGCTACGAGACCTATGCCGTCGGCGGCAATGAGCAGGCGGCCGTCTATGCCGGCATTTCCTCGCGCTGGGTGCGCGTGCGCGCCTATGTCTTCTCGGCGCTGGCAGCCACGCTGGCCGGGCTGATGAATTGCGCGCAGAACAAGGGCATGGATTCGAGCTTCGGCGCCGGTGCCGAGCTGATCGTCATCGCCGCGACCATCGTCGGCGGCGCCTCGATCGCCGGCGGGCGCGGGCGCGTGCTCGGCGCCTGCCTCGGCGCCATACTGGTCGAGCTCATCGACGTGGTGCTGCGCCAGGGCATCCCGATCACCCGGGTCGTTCAGGTCGCCGGCATCGACATGAAGGTGCAGCAGCTGGCCCAGCTGCCGCCCGGCGCCGTGCCGGCCTTTCTCGGCCTGATGCTGCTGATGGCGGTGCTGATCGAGCCCTATGTCATGCAAAAGCGCGTGCTGGCTCGCCTGATCGCCCGACTGACCGGCCGACCAATGCCGATCTCCTTCGACAGCGGCGGCATCGCCATCTCCCAGCCGGCGACCAAGGGCACCAAATCGCAATCGCGTGGCGTGGGCGTCAAGGGTTGGCGCGCCTTCTTCTACCGCCGCGACGCCGCCGCCATCATGCTGGCCCTGGCCCTGTGGCTGGCGGGCCTCTATCTCCGGCCGGATTTCTGGGGCTCGCTCGACAACACCTTCAACCTGGCGCTGGCCTTCACCGAAATCGCCCTGCTCGCCATCGGCCTCACCTTCGTGATCGCCAACGCCGATATCGACCTCTCCGTCGGCTCGGTGCTGGCCCTCTCGGCCTCCACGGCCGCCTTCCTGATGCACGAATATGGCAGCGATCCCCTGTACGCGGTGCTCGCGGCTCTCGTGGTGGGCACGCTGGCCGGCGTCCTGAACGGGGCGCTGACCGTGCGCTTCGGCATGCCGGCCTTCGTGGCGACGCTCGGCATGTTCTACATCGCCCGCGGCATCGGCGCCTGGTTCTCGGCGGGGCGCCAGCTCTCAGGCTTTCCGGAAAGCTACACGCTGCTCGGCCGCAAGGTCATCGAACTGCTGATCTATCTGCACATGGAGCCCGGCCCAGGCTTCCTGCACAACCTCGCCGGAGCCGTTTCCGTGCAGACGGTGATCATGGCGGTGATCGCCACCATCGCCGGCATCATCCTCGGCAAGACCACCATCGGCGAGATGGTCTACGCCACCGGCGGCAACCTCAGGGCGGCGCAATATTCGGGCATCAACGTCAACCGGGTGCGCTTCCTGAGCCTGACCTTCTCGGCCTTCTGCTCGGCGCTCGCCGGCGTGATCTATGTCGCCTATTACCGCAGCTTCAACCCGTCGGCCGGCATGGGCCGCGAACTCGACGGCATCGCCTCGGTGATCATCGGCGGCGGCTCGGTGTTCGGCGGCTACGGCACCATCATCGGCTCGCTGGCCGGCGCGGCGGTGATCACGCTGATCCGCGGCCTGCTCTCGCTGCAGATCTTCCTGCCGGATGGATCCTCCTTCGTGATGCCGCAGCATTGGGTCAACGTCTTCATCGGCCTCATCCTGATCATCGCCGTGCTGGGCGACATCTGGATCCGCCAGCAGGGCATAGTTGGCGTCTGGCTCAAGGCCCTGCGACGCAAGCGCCCCTCCTCATCGGTCCCGCCGGTCGCCGACCCGGCGGCCGCGGACTAGAGCGTTTTACCTTCAGATCGAATCGCCAGGAACCGCAAAATGCATTCAATACCGACGAGTTCATCTGTGAATCCGCTCCTGCCCGAATGCATTTTGCTCTAACTGGATCAACAGACGGGAAACGCTCATGACGACCCCCGGCGCCACGCCCCTGATCGAAATGCGCAACATCAACAAGAGCTTCGGTGCCGTGCAGGCGCTGAAGGACGTCAACCTGCATCTGATGCCCGGCGAGATCCTCGGCCTGGTCGGCGACAATTCCGCCGGCAAGTCCACGCTGATGAAGGTGATGACCGGCGCTTATATCCGCGACAGCGGCGAGGTGCTGATCAACGGCCAGGAGACCCATTTCAAGGGACCGCATGACAGCCGGGCGCTCGGCGTCGAGATGATCTACCAGGACTTCGCGCTGTGCGGGAACATGGACATCGGCCAGAACATCTTCCTCGGGCGCTGGCCCAAGAAGATGGGGCTCTTCGTCAATCGCGAGAAGATGTACGCCAATGCCAGCGAGGTGCTGAAGCGCCTGAAGGTGGACGTGAATTCGGTCTACCAGAAGGTCGAGAGCCTATCGGGCGGGCGCCAGCAATCGGTGGCGATCGCGCGCGCCATTTCCTTCAATCCCAAGCTGGTGGTGCTGGACGAGCCCACCGCCAACCTCTCGGTGATGGCGACGGAGCGGCTCCTGGAGACCATGGCCGAATTGAAGCGCCAGGGCGTGGCGCAGATCATCATCTCCCACCGCATGACCGATATCTTCGAGGTGGGCGACCGCATCATGGTGCTGAAGCGCGGCCAGAATGTCGGGGATCGCTACATCAGGAACACCAGCGAGAAGGAAGTGCTCGAGCTGATCGTCTCGGGCACGCCGGAGACTAGGCTGACAGCGGAGGAGGCGGCCGCAGGCGCGCAGCTGGCGGGGGCGTAGGCTGAAGGCCGCGACGCGAGCCTCCCCCACGAAGCTGGGGGAGGTGGCCGAACGAAGTGAGGTCGGAGGGGGTGTGGCCAGGATAAGGCGCGGGAATCATTGATCTGGATATCGTTTCCAGTGCCTCTTTCCGCCCACACCCCCTCCGTCATTGCTTCGCAATGCCACCTCCCCCAGCTTCGTGGGGGAGGCTCGCGTTGCGCCCTTCACGCCGCCCCCGTACTCCCATGCAATTCCAGCACCGGCGGGTCATACACGGTGCCAAAAGCCGCCCCCGGGTTCTCCCAGCGCCAGGCCAGCCGCTTCAGCACCGTCTCCGCCGCCTGCCTACTCGGCCGCCCCGCCACCGCGAGCTTGCCCAGATGCTCGCTCTCGATATCGGGCGTGCCGACGCGAACCACGCTGACATCGCCGGGAATGGCCAGCCTCGCCTTGCCGAAGGCCTCCAGAATGCGCGCGCCGCTCTCGAAGGTGAGCAGCACCGCGGCGGTGGGGTGCTGGCCCGGGCCGCCGCGAAACAGGGCGTTGAGCGTGCCGGCGAGGTCGACATAGCCGTGATGCCCGCTGCGCGAGGGTGAGAAGACCAGCGGCGCCTCGGCTTGCGAGAGGCCGTTCCACAGGCGGTAGGCCTCGAACAGGCGGCCCAGGCGCTCGTAGAAATAGTCCGGCCGGTCCTCGACGATCCAGGCGATGCGGCGGTGGCCGAGGCGGGTGAGATGCTCGAGCACCAGGCGGGCGAGCACGCTCGGATCGTTGGAGATGGCGTCGACATCGAGTTGGTCGACGGCCCGGTTCTCGACGATGACATTGTTGCTGATCTCGCGCAGCAGAGCGAGCAGGCGTACCGGGATCACCGAGGTGCGCGGCTGCAGGATGCAGCTGTCGTAGCGCGGCCCGTCGCGCAGCATCGCCATGGCGTGCTCGGCGTCGGAATAGGTCAGCACCACCGAGGTGTGGCCCTCGGCCGTCAGGCGCTGGTGGATGGTCTGCGCGATCAGATCGCCGCGTTCATATTGCGAGTGATGGAGCAGTGTCAGCACCTGCCGCGCCGTGGCGCGGGCGGAGAGCGGCGCACGCGGGCCGACAAAGGTGCCGCGCCCGACGTGGGTGGCGACCACGCCCTCGGCGCGCAGCGCCTGCAGCGCCTGCTGCACCAGATGCTGGCTGACGCCATAGCGCGACACCAGCTCGCGCACTGTGGGCAGGCGCGAGCCGACAGGCAGGCTATCCGCCATGCGCCGCAATTCCTCGATGACGCTCACGCTGACGCCCGGCGCACCCGCCTCGTCCCCCATCGCCCTCCTCCCGAGGCCGGCCGCGTGTTGAGGAGCAGCCGCAGGGATTTGTAGCGAATGACAGGATTTTCGTCGATACAATTTTCAATCAATACAAATTATATGATGAAAATATAGGGCGCCGCTTGAGCCTCCCCCACGAAGCTGGGGGTATCCGTGACAACTTCGCGTGCGAAGTTGTCACTGGGCATTGCGAAGCAATGACGGAGGGGGTGTGGGCGGAGTGAGGTGTGGGAAACGTAAGCCCGTTGTTCCGTTTCCCGTGCCCTTTACTGACTACACCCCCTCCGAGCCGGCTTCGCCGGCCCACCTCCCCCAGCTTCGTGGGGGAGGCTTAGGCCGCGCCCTGCATCGAGGCTCGCGTCGCGCCCTGCCTCGAACGTCGCAGGTGCCTCTCACCCACTGATCCGCGGCCGCCCAGAGGCCCTTGCCGTCACCAGCGCCTCGACGAAGATCTCCCGCCCCTCCGCCACCGCCTTCTTCTGCTCCACCGCCACGCTCGTCTCCACCGCCGCCGCGCCTGCCTGTAGCGCCTCGGCCTCCGCCTGCGCCCGCGCGGTCACCTCCGCGAAGGCCAGGGCCTCGGAGATATCCGTGATGTCACGCGTACCGCCCCGGGTGAACACCCGGAAGATGCCCTCCACCGGCTGCAGCACCTTCACCTCAGCCGACACATGCACGCCGCCGACCACCGCGCCCACGGCATTGGCGACCTCGGCATGCTCCGGCACCAGCGAGGGCGCGCCGACCAGGCCGGCGATGTCGCCATAATAGGTGGCGGCCGAAGCGCCCAACCCAACCACCGGCGTCGTCAGCGACAGGCCGATGCGCACAAGCCCGCTATGGCCGTCCAGCGCCGCCGCCGCCAAGGCATGGCGGGAGAGGCCCGCCTCGCGGAAGCCGTCCTCGGCCAGCGCGCATTCGAGCAGGAACTCGGCCGAGCGACGCGTCAGCGTGGCGATGATCAGCCGAGCGAGGATATCCGGCGTCTCGGCGAAGGGCAGGCCCATGGCGTTGCGCCGGCGCGAGAATAGCAGCATGCCCTTGGCCGCCGCCTCCTTGTCCCAGGCCTGGTGCAGCCCCAGACCATGGGCGGCGTCGGAGGGCGTGAGCGAGGCCATGATGGCGAGGCGCCGGTTGACCAGGCGCTGCAACGCATTGAGCTCGCGCCGGTTCTGGATGAGCTTGTCGGCGGCCTGCGGCCCCTTCTCCAGCCGCGCCAGCACCTCGGCCTCCAGCGCCGGCAGCTCGGCCCGCGAGGGATTGAGGCGTAGCGCAAAGCGCCCGAACAGTTCGTTGGGCAGGTCGGCGCGCAATTGCCGCTCCAGCGTGCCATGCACGAGTTCGCCATGCTCGATGGCGAGCAGCGACAGCGGCACGGCGCGGCGTGGCCCGAGCTTGAGGTGGCTCTCCAGCCCGTGCTGCTCGAGCATCAGCTCGCTGTCGCCACCCAGGCCGCAGGTGCGGATGGCGATGGCCTCCACCATGGTGCGGAAGCCGCCGATCAGCGCCCCGGCCGGATCGATGCGCGGGCGCCCCTCGCGCAGCACCACGACATCGGTGGTGGTGCCGCCTATATCGGAGACCAGCGCGTCCGGCGCCCTGGCGAGGAAGGCGCCGCCCACGGCGCTGGCGGCGGGACCGGAAAAGATCGTCTCGATCGGCTTGGTCTTGGCCACCTCGGCCGCCACCAGCGAGCCATCGCCCCGCACCACCATCAGGGGCGCCGATATGCCGAGCACCGAGAGCCGGCCTTCGGTCGCCGCAATCAGGGCTTCGAGCAGATGGATGAGGCGGGCATTGAGCACGCAGGTGAGCGCCCGCTTCGGCCCGTCGAGCTTGGCCGAGAGCTCATGCCCGCAGGTGACGGGCAGCCCTGTCTCGCGGCGCAGGATCTCACGCGCGGCGATCTCGTGGGAGGGGTCGAGCACAGCAAAGCGCCCGGTGACGGCAAAGCCGGTGAGCGAGGGCGCCAGAAGCTTCACCTCCGCCGCGAGGGTGACGGCATCGAGCGGCGCGCGCTGATGGCCCATGGCATCATGCCCGCCGCCGATCAGCAGCACGGGATCCCCGCCCAGCGCCGCCTTGAGATCGGGTCGCTCCGCATCGGCGGCATCGAAGCCGATATAGACGAGCCCGACGCGCCCGCCCTGCCCCTCCACCATGGCATTGGTGGCGAGCGTGGTGGAGAGCGACACCAGCGCGATGGCGGCGGGATCGATGCGCGACTGTTCCAGCACGGCGCCAACCGCCCCGCCGACCCCGATGGCAAGGTCATGATGGGTGGTGAGGGACTTGGCTTTGGCGACGACGCCGGAGGATTCGTCGTAGAGCACGGCATCGGTGAAGGTGCCGCCTGTGTCGATGCCGAGGAGAAGGGCCATGGAGTCCGCGGGGAAAGGGGGATGTCGGGCGGTGATAGCGGAAGGTGGGGTGAGGTGGAAGGGGGTGGGCTTACGGCGCCGGCTTTATCCGGGTGCACGGGCATCTTGCCCGTTCTTGAAACGCTCACAGGATGGGAAGAACGGGCAAGATGCCCGTGCACCCGGATAGCGGCGCCATGGTGACCGTGTTATCGATTCTCCATCGATGATTTCAGGCGTGCCTCATGAGTGATAGTGACAGCGGACCGGTTCATCTCGTGGAGGATGCGGAGTCCGGCGATCGATTCCTGGTCTATGGCACTGACAAGGGCCTGAAGCTCGATATCCGCTATGAGGATGAGACCCTCTGGATGACGCAGGCCCAGATCGGGTAACTCTTCGGCCGCGACCGAATGGTTATAACCAAGCATATCAATAACATATTGGCCGAGGGAGGGTTACCTGAAGAAAGCAATGTGCAAAAAATGCACAACGATCCCCAAGCGTCAGCTTCTTTCGCCTCCGCCGTTTTCTCACCGCGATGCGCAAGCGCTCTCGTTCCCACGCCCTTTCCGGCTGGGTTGATGAAGAGACAGGGCGATGGCGGCTGCGAAGCAGCCGTGAAAGCAAGATCATGGAAGATGCAGGCCGCACTGTCGGTGCAGGCCGCCATCGCCCCGTTCCGGCTGCCTCGCCCGCTGACAAGGCGCGCAAGGCCACCTGTTTTTTCCGCCCAAAGCGTTTTGCGATTTGGCGGAATCGCCAAGAATCGCAAAGACGCGTCCAACCAAAGAGCTGGAGCAAAGAAGCGTTTCTACTGAAACGCGCTTTGCTTTAGCACAGGCGGAGGCGAGCCGGGAGCGGATGGCACGGACCATCCGAACCTGACCAGCCGGCTCGGTCAAGGGGCTCAGCGCTGCAGTCCTGGCCGGACAGTGGCATGAGCCGTCTTCACCGCATCGGCGGGACATGGGGACAAAGGCGTTGCCGGGCTCAAGCCCTTCACGCTCCGTCCCGGGATCGCGTGGCACTTCCATGGGGTGCCGATCCCGTCTGTCCCGCTCGTCACCCCTGGAGGCCGGCTTCGAGAGAAGCGTGACCGCCGCGCGCCTATCGCTTGGATAGGCACTCGGGGTGGATGGAGGCGTTCGGAGCCGGGTTGATCATACGCCGGCCGCTGACGCCTCGTTCCAGGACGGATGAGAACATGGGGATGAATGAAAGTCAACACTGGTTCTGCGTTTGTCCAATGCAATCGGATGAATGCTTTTATGGTCATCCCGTGCGCACTGCGCCACACAGTGATGTGGTGCAGTGCCCACGGGATGACCTTGAAAGCGTTCGCCCACTTACCCTGTCTTTTTGTGCTTATGCCGCCGAAGGTGGATGCTAGGCAGGGTGCTGTCGATTGATCCGGTCGCTGACGAGCGGTTTGACCGGGTAACCAAGGGATCGTTTAAGAATTAAGCGCTTTAAGCGCCGCGCCTCTCCCGCATTCCCGACACCGGCTTGCCGGTTCACTGATTTCTAACGGCCCCTAAGCGACATCAACTACCGATCTCGTTTTCTCGCGGTCGATAGATTGGGCGCACTGTCACCGCAATCCCTGCGCACCTGTCCCCGTCATTCCGTGATCCTCCGCGCCGCACTCCCACCGCCCCCCGCGCACCACGCCAAATCCTTCACTTCCAATTCACGGCGCGTGCGCCATGATGCACCTGACTTCAGAAGCAAGACGCAGGATAAGCCAGCGGAAGAGCCGATGATCAGCGCCAACCATCCCCTGCTCTCGGAGCGCCCCTATACGGGCGGCGAAATCGCGGCCGATATCGCTGTGCATGGCGTGGGCATCGCGGCGGCCATCGTTGGCGTGGCGGTTCTCCTGTGGGAGGTCGCCGGCTCCAGGGAGCCGGGGGTCGTCGCCGCGGCCGGCGTCTACGGCTTTACCCTGCTCGCCATGCTCAGCGCTTCGGCGCTCTACAATGCCTGGCCGATGGGGCGGTTGAAATGGCTCCTGCGCCGGTTCGACCTTTCCGGCATCTATCTCCTGATTGCCGGCACCTACACCCCGCTCCTCACCCAGCTTTCGAGCAAGCCGTGGGCCTGGGTCCTCGGGCTGGTGATCTGGACGGGCTCCCTCGTCGGCATTGTCCTCAAACTGTCCCTGCCCGGGCGCTTCGACAGACATGCCATCGTCATCTATCTCGCCCTCGGCTGGGTGGGGCTGGTGGCAAGCCCGCTCCTCATTGCCTCCTTCAGCGTGGAAACCCTGGCCCTTATCGTGATCGGCGGCGTGATCTATTCGCTGGGCGTGCTGTTCTACCTCTGGAACAGCCTGCGTTTCCACAACGTCATCTGGCACGGCTTCGTCTGCCTGGCCGCGATCTGCCATTATGCGGCGATCTTCCGCTCGCTTGGCGGTGTGTGACGCTGGAGGTTAAAGCGGCGGCGCACCAACGCCCCTTTTCCTCTTTCAACCGCTGTCGCGGTAGACGCCGGCTCACGGCCCTACCTTGATGACCGCCACGATGTCTTCGGAGGGGTTGTCCGGCGACTCATGGAAATCTGTGTGCAGCTTCACCGTGTCCGTCCCCACAAAACCCAGGTTTGACTGATAGTTGACCACGGCCATCGGAATGGTCTTCTGGTTGCATTTGTAGCGGGGGTTTGTCGCCGGATAGGCGGGATGAGCGGACTTGATGGCAACGGTGGCCGTGCCGTGCTGCGGCTTGCCGGTAATACTTATCGACGGCGTGGCTCCAAGCGTCGAGCAGTCAACGGTCACCTGATAGGCATCATAGATCTGCACCGATTGCCTCGATTTCGCGTGGATCGTATAGCCGGAATCACTCCTCAGACCGACCTCCGGCTGGCCATTCTGGCCCGTGCAGCCCGCGAGTCCTGCGCTGACGAGACCAGCAAGGCAAAGGTAGCCGACTTTCATTTGGATGTTTCCTTCCCCGGAGCAAAATGCATTCAGGCAGGAGAGCAGAGTTTCAGATCTACTCTTTGGTAGCAAATGCAGTTTGCGATTCTTGGTGATTCTATCTGCGATTACGGTGACAATTTACTAAAAAGCCCGCACTGGTCGTAAGCCGCATGATAAACCGCCAAACGAATCCGGAGTGAGGTATCGGCCGGTACGGCCAACACAAAAGCCCAAGCCTCAGCCTGCGAATCCCGCCACGGGGTGCGGATGTATCCACCTCCCCTCCGCCTCCAGCCGCGCCGCCAATCCCAGCAGGGTCGGCTCATGTCCCATCGGGGCGATGAGCTGGAGGGGGAGCGGCAGGCCGGCGGGGTCGTGGCCGAAGGGGAGTGTGAGGGCCGGGTGGCCGGCGATATTGGCGAGGGCGGCGAGCGGGGCGAAGGCCGCCATGCGGTTGAGGTGCAACTCGGTGTCGGGGTGATCCATCGGGAACGAGCCGAGGGGAAGCGGCGCCGAGGCGAGCATCGGAGCCAGCAGGCAATCGATATCGTCGAACAGCTCCCAAAGGTCGCGGCTGACATGCACGGCGCCGCTCAGGCTGTTCCAGAGGCCGGCGCCCGAGAGGGCCCGGCCGCGTTCGGCGAAGGCCTGGGTCAGCGGTTCGGCCCTGTGCATGTCGAGCTTCAGCTCGTCCGCGAGCGCCGCGAGATTGGCCGAGATGATATCGGCGAAGACGGCGCCGCTGCGCCTGACGCTCGCCTCGAGGCGCGGCCAGGCGAGCGGGACGAGCCGGTGACCGGCGGCCTCGAGGCTGCGCCCGGCCTCGGCAACGGCCTGAAGCCGTTCCGGCGCCGTCGGCCAGGCCAGGCCGGTGTCGGTCAGGAGGCCGATGCGAAGGCGGGCGGCGTGGCGTTCGAGGATCGGCGGGTCGGCATAGGGCCCCCAGGTATCGCCGCGCAGCGCCCGGAAGATCGCCGCCAAATCGCGCACGGAGCGGCAAACGGCGAGCTCGCTGGCAATACCGGCGAGGTGGTTGCCGAAATGCGGCCCAGAGGGCATGGCGCCGCGCGTTGCCTTCAGGCCCACCAGGCCGCAGCAGGCCGCCGGCACCCGGATCGAGCCGCCGGCATCGGTGGCGTGGGCGATGGCGACGATGCCCGAGGTGACCGCAGCCGCCGCCCCGCCCGAGGAGCCGCCGGCGATCAGGGCCGGCGCGAGGGGATTGCGGCAGAGCGGGCCCCGGGCCGGCTCGCTGGTGAGCGAGAGGCCGACCTCGGGGGTGGTGGTGAGGCCGAAGGCGCACAGGCCCGCCTGCCGGTAGCGTACCGCCAGGTCCGAGTCGGCGCCGGGGTCGGCGAGATGGTCGAAGAGATGCGAGCCAGCCCGCACGGGCAGGCCGGCGAAGGGGCCGCCGAGATCCTTGGCCAGGGTCGGAACACCGGCGAAGGGACGCGCCCGGAAGCGCTCCGGATTCTCGCGCCTCTCGCGATCCGCTACCTCGGCGGCAGCAAGGCCCAGGCCCGCGTCGAGATGGCAGACCGCACCGCAGGCATCGGCCCCGGCGGCGGCAAGCGCCACCTCCATCGCCTCGACGCAGCTCAGTTCCCCGGCCGCGATAGCGGCGGCAAGCGCCGTGGCATCGCCGACCCCGCCCGGCGGCGGCTGGATTTCGACGTGGCTCATGACAACGTCGTACTCATTGGTCTGCGTCTTCCATCCTTGCCTCGGAGCCATGGCGGCGCCTTTGCAGGATAAGGCCCGCCGAACACGGAGTCTTCATGCCCTCGGTGCTCAATGCCCCACGGCCGCGCCGGCATTGAGGCCGGACAGGGCGTAGAGCCAGATCACCAGCGAAACGATCGAGAACAACGTGGTGATGGAAATGGTAGAGGCCACCAGCGGCTCCTCGCAGTGGTGCTCGCCCGCGAGAATGAAGACCGTCTTGGCCGTGGGCACCGCGGCGCAGATCACCGCCGCTATGGTGTAGAGCGGATCGAGCCCGCAAAGCAGCGCCAGGCCGTAGACGAGCACGGGCATGGCGATCAGCTTGATGGCGGCGAGCGCCAGCGACGGGCCCAGATTGGCGCGCACGCCGTCGAGCGACAGGCCAAGCCCGATGGCGAACAGGGCGCAGGGGGTCAGCGCGTCGGCGAAGATCTTCAGATAGGCGGCGACGGGGCCAGGAATCGGCTGGCCGACGATCGCCCACACCACGCCCAGCAGGGTGGAGAGCACCATGGGGTTGAGCAGGATATGCCGCGCCAGCATCCCGCCCCGCACCCGGCCGGCCGGGCCGCGCAGTTCCAGGAGAAGCACGGCCAGGGGAAACATCACCACCGCGACGAAGACCGTGGCGATCGCCGCCGGCAGAACCGCGTGCGGCCCGTACAGCGCCTGGAGGATCGGCAGAGCCACGAAGCCCGTATTGGTCATCGAGGCACACAATGCATACATCGTCCGGCTCGGCATCGCCGGCCCGGCCCATCGCCCGCTCATCAGGAAGACGGCGGCAAAGCAGAGCAGCGAGCCGCCGCCGAAGGCCATCAGGAACCGCCAGGCCAGAAGCGAGCGCGCCGGCTCCTGCCCGATGGTGACGACCAGCAGAGCGGGCATGGCGATGTTGTAGGCGAAATGGATCAGCGCCTCTGCCAGGCTGCGCGAGACATAGCCGAAATAGCCGGCCGCCCATCCCGTCAGGATGACGGCGAAGACCGGCAGGATGAGATCCGCAACCGCCATGGCAGGTCCCGAGCTTCATCGGCGCCGACGGCCGGCGCGGATGTCATATCATCGAGGGCAAGAGTAATGCCGAAGAAAAGCCGCTTCTGGCATCCCCCTCGAATGCTTTGCCGCCCCGACTTTCAAGACGATAGCCTTCACGCTTTCTTCCTTGCAACAGCTATTCTTCACGGAGGGGCCCTTCCGGTGTTTGCGCCGCCTGGAGGGGGTCGGGGTTTATCGGTGGATAGGGCTGGAAGCGCTATGGGTAGCGGCACGGTATTCGACCGGGGTGCTCGGCATGGCTAAAGCGGGGGCTGGGGCAGGCGAATGAGGCCGGCGCGGCGGCATTAGGTTTTGGACTTCAGATGAAGGGCGCGACGCGAAAGCCTCCCCCACGAAGCTGGGGGAGGCTTTGCGTCGCGCCCAATGAAAGACCCCGGCGCTGACTGCCGCGGGAATTACGATGACAGTGCGTTCAATTCGTAATGTTTCCTGTGATGTTTAGCTGCGATCGAGGTGTTGAACACCGTCACCCTCATTCGCTGCCATGAGCCGGGAGACTCGCGTTTTCAGATTTCCTCCGCGATAAATGACGCTGGATGAGGGGGACGAACCTCCATCCCGAGAAATCAAGATCAAAGTCATGAACATCTTAAATGATGTTCTAGACATCATAACTGCCGTCTGATACAGGAGACCCTATGCGAGGTTCGTCATGATCACCGCTGCCCAGATGCGCGCTGCCCGGGCCCTTGTCGGGATCGATCAGCGCCAGCTTGCCGACCTGTCGGGCGTGTCCTTGCCCACCATCCAGCGCATGGAAGCAAGCGAAGGCAATGTTCGTGGTGTCGTCGATACCTTGACGAAAGTGATCGAGGCGCTTGACCGCGCCGGTGTGGAGCTGATCGGCGACAATGCCGTCAGCCGCGAGGGAGGGCGCGGCGTGCGCCTGAAGCTCGCTAAGCCGCCGGTTGGCCCGCCGCCCGAATAGGTTCACCGGCGGTCAGAGGCCCGGCCGATCCAGCGGCTCCCCCTCGTCTCCGGACTGCGAGGAGCGATGAAGGCCGAAGTCCGAGACGCAAATTTCCGCAACCCAAGTTTCCGCAATCCGAGCTTCACCGAGCTCTATACCCCTAAGCTCGTCACCGTGCTGCGCGAGGGCTACGGCCTCGACAAACTCAAGGCGGACGTGCTGGCCGGGCTCACCGTGGCGATCGTGGCGCTGCCGCTCTCCATGGCCATCGCCATCGCCTCCGGCGTCACGCCGGACCGCGGCCTCTACACCTCCATCGTGGGTGGCTTCGTCATCTCGGCGCTGGGCGGCAGCCGTTTCCAGATCGGCGGCCCGGCCGGCGCTTTCATCGTGCTGGTGGCCGCCGCCGTGCGGCAGCACGGGCTCGACGGCCTGCTGCTCGCCACCTTCATGTCCGGCCTCATCCTGCTGGCGGTGGGGGTGCTCAGGCTCGGCACCTTCATCAAATATATTCCCTATCCGGTGACGGTGGGCTTCACCTCCGGCATCGCCATCATCATCTTCTCCAGCCAGATCAAGGACCTGCTGGGCCTCACTTTGCAGGGCGCCGAGCCCGGTCCGATCATCGCCAAATTCCAGGCGCTCGGTGCGGCCCTGCCCACGTTCAACCTCTCGGCCGCGGCGGTCGCCCTCCTCACCATCGGCGTGGTAGTGGGCGTCAGGCGCCTGCGCCCGCACTGGCCGGCCTTCTTGATCGGCACGGTGGTGGCCGCCCTGCTCGTCTGGCTGATGGGCCTGCCGGTGGAGACGCTGGGCACGCGCTTCGGCGGCATTCCACGCTCGCTGCCGGCCCCGGCTCTGCCCGCCTTCAGCCTCGGCAAGGCCATCGACCTGCTGCCGACGGCGCTTGCCTTCGCGCTGCTCGGCGGCATCGAGAGCCTGCTTTCCGCCGTGGTGGCCGATTCGATGACGGGGCGCCGCCACCGCTCCAATGCCGAGCTGGTGGCGCAGGGCCTCGCCAACATCGCCTCGTCCCTGTTCGGCGGCATCTGCGTCACCGGCGCCATCGCGCGCACCGCCACGAATATCCGCGCCGGCTCGCGCGGGCCGGTCTCGGGCATTCTCCACTCGGCCTTCGTGCTGGCCTTCATGCTGATCGCCGCGCCGCTGGCGAGCTACATCCCGCTGGCCGCGCTGGCGGCGATCCTGGCCGTGGTGTGCTGGAACATGGCCGAGCGGCACCAGTTCGCCACGCTGGTGCGCGCCTCTGCCGGCGATGCGGCGGTGGTCACCGTGACCTTCCTGGTGGTGGTGTTCCGCGACCTCACCGAAGGCATCCTCACTGGCTTTACGCTGGGCTCCCTTCTCTTCCTGCACCGCATGTCGCAAGCGGTGGAAGTGGAGCCGCTCAGGCCGATCGCCGAGCCCGACATGGCCGACGCCAACGGCACCACCGAGCCCCCGCCCTATGACCTCATCCTGGCCAGCAATCCCGACATCGTGGCCTACCGTATCTCCGGCGCCTTCTTCTTCGGCGCAGCCGCCACGGTCGCCGCGGCGCTGGACAGCATCGGCGAGCATCCGAAGGCCTATCTCATCGATTTCTCGGCCGTGCCGGTGATCGATTCCACCGCCGCGGCCACCATCCACGGCGTGGTGCGCAAGGCGGCCCGGGGCAAGGCGAGCGTGCAGATCGTCGGGGCGCGGCCCGCGGTGCTGAAGGTGCTGCTGGCGCATGGTGTGAGGCCGCCGCTGGTGCATTACAAGGCGCATCTGGCAGAGGCGGTGAAGGCGGTGGAGGGAGACCGCAGCGCCGGTTCGTGACGCGTCGGGACGAAGTCCGCCATTAACCTAGAAAAAGCATTCGAGCTTGAAACTATGACACTTTGAATTATAGTTCATTGTGTCATGGAGATGCCATGCCCATTTACAAGACTTAGACCTTTGCCAGACTCGCACGCCGGGCACGCATCACCGACTCCAATCTGCGGGAAGCAATCGAACGCGCTGAGAGAGGCTTGGTGGATGCCGACCTCGAGGTGGCCTGATCAAGCAACGTATCGCTCGGGCTGGGCAGGGCCGTTCGGGTGGCTACCGGATGATAGTCGTCTTTCGGGCTGGAGACCTGGCAGTGTTTATCTACGGTTTCGCCAAGAACGAGCGGGACAACATCGAGGACGATGAATTGGAAACCATGCGCGAGATCGCTGTGACGTGGCTTGCGGCAGCGCCCGCCGATCTGTTGCGGGCAGTCGCGAATGGCGTTCTGTTGGAGGTGCAAGATGGCAATTGAAACCGGGAAGCTGAGCCGCCTCGCGAAGGCATTGCTCGAAACGGCCGACGATATGAACCGCTCCGGCCTTCTGTCTGATGCTGCGCGTGAGAAGATCACGATGCGCCATCTTGGTGAGAAAGCGGCTCCAGCCATCGCATCCCTGTCGCCAGGCGAGATCCGGATGATGCGAGAGCGCGCGCATATGAGCCAAGCCGTATGGGCAAGGCATCTCAATCTGACGGCAGGCTACGTCTCGCAACTGGAGCGCGGGACCAAGCACCCAACAGGCCCCGCTCTGGTGCTTTTGAATGTCATCAAGCGCAAAGGCATCGAAGCCATTCTATGAACTGACGCGTCATGACGCATTACGCCATGGCGGAAAGTCCGGGGCGTGTCGCTTCGATCTCTTGACGGAGTAGCTGTGAATTTGGCGCAAGAGCGGCTTTCGCGCTGCGCCCCAAACAAAAAGCCCCGGCGCTCATTGCACCGGGGCCTTCATCTCATACGAGCCTATAAACCCAGCCCCTACTTCTTCCCCGGCAGCACCTGCACCGGCATACCAGGCCCGATCTTCTGCAGGTTGCCCGAGATGATCTGGTCGCCTTCCTTGATGCCCTTGGTCACCGAGATCAGCGCACCGTCGGCGGTGCCGAGCTCGACAAGCCGCATGTCGACCTTGCTGCCCTCGCCGACGATATAGACATATTTGCCGAGCTGGCTGGAGCCGAGCGCCACCTGCGGCACCATCAGGGCATCGGGCTGCTCGCCGATGGTGAGATGGATGTTCACATATTGGCCGGGCAACAGGCTGAGATCGTCATTGGCGATGGTGGCCCGCGCCGTGATCGTGCCGGTGGCATGGTCGACGGCGTTGTCGATGAAGGTGAGCTCGCCCTTGTGGCTCGCGCCGGCCTCGCCGGGCACCACCACCTCGGCGATCACCTTGCCGGTGGCCCTGGCCTTCTGGATCAGAGCGAGATCGGCCTCGCTCGGCGAGAACGTCACATAGATGGGGCTGAGCTGCACCAGCGTGTTGAGCGGGTTGCTGCCAGGGCTCACCAGCGTGCCCGAGGGCGCCTGGTTGCGGCCGACGCGGCCGGGGAAGGGTGCGCGGATCTCGGTATAGCCGAGATTGAGCTCGGCCGTCTGGATCGCCGCCTTGTCGGCCGCGATGGCCGCCTCGCCCTGCTGCACGGCGCTGGCGCGCTGGTCGAAGGTGTCCTTGGAGAGGAAGCCGGTCTTCGACAGCTCATTGCCGCGGGTGAGGCTCGCCTTGGCATAGTCGAGCGCCGCCGCGTCGCGCTGGGCCTGCGCCTTCACCTGGTCGAGCGCCGCCTGGAAGTCGCGCGGGTCGATGCGGTAGAGCAGGTCGCCCTGCTTGACGTCGGCGCCATCGGCCACGGCCTGATCGAGAATATAGCCCTGGACCTTGGGCTGCAGCACGATCGAGCGGATGGACTCGGTGCGCGCCGAATAATCGAGCGTGATGGGAATGGTCTTCTTCACCACCGCCGTCACCGGTACCGGCATGGCGGGCATGGCCGGCGCGGGTGTGGCGGCGCCAGCCGGAGCCGCGAAGAGCGAGGCGAGCAAGCCCGGCTCGTTGCGGGCATAGACGAGGCCGCCCGCCACGGCCAGCACGGCGACCGCCGTGGTGATTTTCCAGATAGGGTTCTTGGCCATAATGCGTTCCTTTATTCCGCCGCCTCGATATGGGGGAACAGCTCGTGCTGCTCCTCCGCCTTGGGAGGCGCGTCGTCATGATGGGTGTCGTCCTCGTGACGGGAGCCGCGCTCCCGCCACTTCTCGATCGCGGCGTAGAACACCGGCACGAAGATCAGCGTCAGCACCGTGGCGGCGACCATGCCGCCGAACACTGCTGTGCCCAGCGACTGGCGGCTCGCCGCGCCGGCGCCCGTCGCCAGCATCAACGGCACCACGCCGAGGATGAAGGCGAAGGCCGTCATCAGGATCGGGCGAAGGCGCAGCCTTGCCGCTTCCATGGCCGACTCGACGATGCCCAGGCCCTCCTCGCGGCGGCGCTTGGCGAATTCGACGATCAGGATGGCGTTCTTGGCGGCTAGGCCGATCAGCATCACGAAGCCGATCTGCGAATAGACGTCGATCTGCATGCCGCGGCTGTAGATCGCCAGCAGCGCGCCGAACAAGGCGAGCGGCACGGCGAGCAGCACCATGAAGGGCATGGACCAGCTCTCATACTGCGCCGCCAGGATCAGGAAGACGAAGACGATGGCCAGCGCGAACACCACGGTGGCGATCGAACCCGCCTTCAGCTCCTGGAAGGTGATGCCCGTCCATTCGAAGCTGAAATCGTTGGGCAGGGCCGTCGCCGCCGCCCGCTCCATCGCCGTCACCGCCTGGCCCGACGAGAAGCCGGGCGCGGCGTTGCCGTTGATCTTGGCCGAGGTGTAGTTGTTGTAGTGCGGCACGGTTTCCGGGCCCACGATCGGCTTCAGCGTACCGAGCGTGGAAAGCGGCACCATCTCTCCCGTATTGTTGCGCACATAGAGACGCGACAGATCGGTGGCCTTGGCGCGGGCGCCTTGCTCGGCCTGCAGGGTCACGCGGAAGGTGCGGCCGAACAGGTTGAAGTCGTTCACATAGAGCGAGCCCAGATAGATCTGCAGGGTGTTGAACACATCCGGCAGATTAAGACCGAGCAGCTTGGCCTTGGTGCGGTCGAGGTCGTAGTTGAACTGCGGCGTCGAGGTCGAGAAGGTGGTGAACAGGGCCTGCGGGTTGAGCTCGGGCTGCTTGCGCGCCTCGGCGATCAGGGCCTGCGTGGCATCGTTCAGGGCGATCGCCCCCTTGCCGGTGAGATCCTCGACCTGGAACTCGAAGCCGCCGGTGGTGCCAAGGCCCGGGATCGAGGGCGGATCGAAAGAGAGCGCGAAGGCGTCGGGCATGCCGAGGAGCTTCGGCCGGACGGCATTGACGATCTCGCTGGCGCTCTGGCCCTTGCCGCGCTCCTCCCAGGGTTTCAGGATGGCGAACTCCACCGCCGAGTTGGACTGCGCCGCCCCGGTGAGGAAGTTGAGGCCGCTGATCGAACCGACGATCTGCACGCCCGGCGTCGACTGCAGGATGGCGCGAGCCTGCTTGGCCACGGCATCCGTGCGCTCCAGCGAGGCGCCGTCAGGCAGCTGGATCACGGCGAAGAAATAGCCCTGGTCCTCGACCGGCAGGAAGGTGGTGGCGATGCGGGCGGAGAGCACATAGGTGCCCGCCAGCCCCGCCACGAACAGCGCCAGCATCGCCCAGCGGAAGCGAATGAAGCCGCGCACCATCGAGGCATACCAGTGCGATATCGCCTCGAAACCGCGGTTGAACCAGCGGAAGGGCGGGAAACTGGTGGGCGGACGATGGCGCAGGAAGGCGGCGGCGAGCGCCGGGCTCAGCGTCAGCGAGTTGAAGGCGGAGATGCCGACCGAGATCGCCACCGTCAGCGCGAACTGGTTGTAGAGCCGGCCGGCGACGCCCGGAATGAAGGCGACCGGCACGAACACCGCCATCAGCACAGCCGTGGTGGCGATGATCGGCCCCGTGACTTCCTTCATGGCAAGCCTGGCCGCTTCCAACGGAGGATGGCCATCATCGAGCTGGCGCTCGACATTCTCCACCACCACGATGGCGTCGTCGACGACGAGGCCGATGGCGAGCACCATGCCGAGCAGGCTGAGCATGTTGAGCGAGAAGCCGAACATCTCCATCACCACCAGCGTCGCGATAAGCGAGACCGGGATCGCGATGGTGGGGATGATGGTGGTGCGCCAGCTCTGCAGGAAGATGAAGACCACGAAGATGACGAGCAGCAGCGCCTCGCCCAGGGTGATCAGCACGTCATGCATGGAGGCCGACACGAAGCGGGTCGTGTCGTAATGCATGGCGTATTCGATGCCCTTGGGAAAGCGCTTGGAGAGCTGTTCCATCTTGTCCTTGACCCGCTGCTGCAGGTCGAGGGCGTTCGAGCCCGGCATCTGGTAGACGGCGAGCACGATGGTAGGATCTTCGCCGAAGAAGGCCGAGGAGGCATATTGCAGGGCGCCGAGCTCGATGCGCGCCACGTCATGCAGGCGCACCAGCGAGCCGGTGGCGGGATTGGCGCGCACGACAATGTCGCCGAATTCCTTGGGATCGGAGAGGCGGCCGGTGGCGTTCACCTGCATCTCGAAGGGCGTGCCCTGCGGCGCGGGCGACTGGCCGATCTTGCCGGCGGCGACCTGGACATTCTGCTCGGCGATGGCGTTCTGCACATCCACCGCGGTGATGCCGAGATTGGCGAGCTTGTCCGGATCGAGCCAGACGCGCATGGAATAGCGCCGCTCGCCGAAGATCTGCACGTCGCCGACGCCCGGCAGGCGCTTCAGCGGGTCAACCACCTGGAGATAGGCGTAATTGGACAGGGCGACAGGATCGACCGACTTGTCCGGCGACGTCAGGTTGACGATCAGCACGAAGTTCGGGTTCTGCTTCTTGATGGTGACGCCGGCCTGGTTGACGATCGCCGGCAGCGAGGAAGCAGCCTGTGAGACGCGGTTCTGCACGTCGACCGCGGCGATCGACAGGGGATAGCCGACATCGAAGGTGACGGTGATGTTCGACGAGCCGTCATTCGAGCTCGACGAGGACATGTAGGTCATGCCTTCGACGCCGTTGATCTGCTGTTCGAGCGGCGTGGTGACGGTATCGGCCACCACCTGGGCGCTGGCGCCGGGATAGTTGGCGCTCACCACCACCTGAGGCGGCGTGATGTCGGGGAAC
Source organism: Labrys miyagiensis (assembly GCF_030160835.1). GTDB lineage: Bacteria > Pseudomonadota > Alphaproteobacteria > Rhizobiales > Labraceae > Labrys > Labrys miyagiensis. Next base: position 356,343 of record NZ_BSPC01000069.1, read on the forward strand.
TGGGAGACGGGGAGGTTGAAATAAGAAATCGCCCCGGCCAGCACCATGATCACGGCGATGGCCGAAGCGAAGATCGGACGTTGGATGAAGAAGCCTACCATCAGAATGCTCTGCAACTGTCATAGAGAGTGCGCGCCGCGATGAACGCCGGACCTCCCGAAACGGAAATGGTGCCGCTCGGGGCGAAGGCGGACACGGCTGATACTCCCGCCTGGCGGAGCCTGGCGGCCTGGCCGGCCAGCATCGCCTTGAAGGAAACCGGGTCGACCCCATCCGCCCGCATCACCAAAAGGGTCATGGGATCGTTGAGCAGCTGGTCGACAGTCAGATCGATGCAATGAGAAGCCATGAGTCCTCCTTCGCGGAAACATGCCGGGCACGCTCCGCCAAAATCGATGTTTGAAATGTCCTGCTCGGGTGGCGCGCTGGTGACTTACCCCTTGCCGCGGCGACGGGGCAGCGAATCATCCTTGACGGCGTCAGACCAAGGTGTTACCGGTCAGTAACAACGCAACTGTTACAGGACGGTAACATCGCCGTCAAGCCAGGGCGTACCAAATTGGGCACAAAAATTTTGCAGCGCGAAGCAACTCCTGGTTGTAGCGGGCTGAGGCCGCGCGACCGCATCGTGGTGACTGCGCGCGATCTCTTCCACCGCCACGGCATCAAGACTATCGGCGTCGACACCATCGCCGAGGCCGCCGGCACCAACAAGATGACGCTCTACCGCCATTTCGGCTCGAAGGACGACCTCATCGTTGCCTGCCTGCGCGAAGCCGCCGAGGAGATGGTGACCTTCTGGGACGATCTCGAGGTCGAGTATCCCGGCGATCCGCAGGCGCAGCTGCGCGCCTGGATCCGCGAAGGCGCCGATTGCATCGAGAGCGACGAACGCGGCTGCGAGCTCGCCAATGCCGCCGTCGAGCTCGCCGAGGAAGACCATCCGGCCCGGCGCCTGGTGGAAGAGTGCAAGAAGAAGCACCGCGACCGCCTGGCTGTCGTCTGTCGCAACGCCCATCTCGACCAGCCCGAGCTAGTGGCCGATACGCTCTGGCTCCTCCTCGAAGGCGCCCGCCTCAGCCGCCAGAGCGTCGGCGCCGAAGGCCCGAGCGCGAGGTTCGTGCGCATGGCCGAGGGGATCGTGGCGTCGTTCGGGAAGCGCGAGGCCGCCGAAGACCAAGAGTAGCTTTTATTTACGCTAGCGGCGTGCGCCAAGACGACGGATCTCGGGGCAGGACGCCGGAGGGATCGTGTACCGCGACCTGATGCGGCAGGTCGGGGCCATAGGTCCAGAGGACGAGGTTCGCCATATCGGATCGTGCACCAACGGCGAAGGACGGGACGAGGATACCGGCAGCTCCCGCTTTGATCAGGGTCTCAGCGACACCCCACGAAGCAGGTCTACGCCCTGCCGCCAGGTCCATCGCCCAAGCGCAGCGCATGTCATCGAGATCGACGCCTGCTGTTACACGATGTGCATCTGTGCGCAGATCGACAATATCCTCGCAATCCACCGTGTAGGAGCAGATGGTTAGGGGATCGAAGAGATGACCGAAGCCATGCCCCATCTCAAGAAACATGCCCTCCATCGTCAAGGCGAGATAGAGAGCGGGTATACCCAAAGAATTGAAGCGGGCACCGCGAATCGCCGCTCCGGCGCCCGATATCGGCGCCCAGGCCCACATCGGGTTATGGGCACGATAGCAAATGCCCTGCCACCTCACGCAAAACCGCCCGTGGCGATATGGTCGAGATAGTCCCGCAGGGCCGCCGCCTTGCCGTCCTTGACCAATGCCTCGGCCGTGCGTCCACCGAAGGCGGGGATGGGTTCAGCGCGATACCAAGCCATGGCCTGGACCTCCCCACCCGCCCAGGCCGCGATGCGGGCAATGATCTCCAACATCTCGATCGTGCGACTCTGGGGCTTGCGACCTAAAGCGCGCGCGGAGCGGTAGACGGTTTCACGCTTGACGCCGATCGTCTCGGCGAGTTGCAGCTTGGACATGCCGAAGCCGGCGGCGACACGATCCACCGACACCTTGCCGGTTGCGTCGAAATATTTCGAGACGAACTCGTAACGGCCGGTAAGAGGGTTGCGCTGCGGCCACGTGCCAGCAGAGGCCTTCGACGGCGCCTTCTTGCGTACGGAATCTGAAATCGCGCTCTTTGCCACGAGTATGTCATCCCAAATGTCATATTTCTATGACATTTAATATGGCAGTACACTTACCATTTGTCCAGAGTCGAGCCTATCACATTGCAGACGGCACGAGCCGCGATACCATAGCCCCAGACTATCCGCCTGGAATCACCCTGGAGAACGCCCATGTCCCATCCCGCCCTCGTCCCCGGCGCGGTCGCCGTCATCACCGGCGGTGCAAGCGGTATAGGCCTTGCCGCCGCGACCAAGTTCGCCGGCCTCGGCCTCAAGGTGGTGATCGCCGATCTCGGCGAGGAGAAGCTCGCCAAGGCCGCCGAGGCGGTTGCCGCCGCTTCGCCCGAAGGCGCGGAAGCCGTGCTCGCCCAGGCCACCGACGTCAGCAATGTCGATGATCTCCTGCGCCTGCAGCTCGCCGTGCGCCAGCGCTTCGGCGGCACGGATGTGCTGATGAACAATGCCGGCATCGGGCCGGGCTCCCGTATTTTCAACGACAAGGACGACGACAGCTGGGAGCGCATCTTCGCCGTCAACCTCAAGGGCATCATCCAGGGGACCAAGGTCTTCGGGCCAGGCATGATCGCGGGCGGAAAGCCGGGCCTGATCATCAACACCGGCTCCAAACAGGGCATCACCACCCCGCCGGGTGATCCGGCCTACAATGTCTCGAAAGCCGCCGTGAAGGCCTTCACCGAGGCGCTGCAGCATGAACTTCGCAACACGCCCGGCTGCGGGATCAGCGCCCACCTGCTCATCCCCGGCTTCGTCTTCACCGGCCTCACCGCCCATGGCCGGACGGAAAAGCCGGCCGCCGCCTGGACGCCGGAGCAGACCGTCGATTTCATGCTGGCGAGCCTGGAGCGGGGCGACTTCTACATCCTTTGCCCTGACAATGACGTGCCGCGTTCGCTCGACGAACGCCGCATCGCCTGGGCGGCCGGCGACATCATCGAGAACCGCCCGGCTTTGTCGCGCTGGCATCCGGACTATGCAGAGGCGTTTGCGGCGTTCCTGAAGCGCTGAGGGCATGTGTTGTGGGGAGTGTCGATCACCGATCGACAATCTTCGCAGCGGCACCTTTGCAGAAAAGGAAGATGGCGACCCGCGTTTCGGGCGCCTCATCCCGCCAGGTTGGTTCTTGCGGCGGAAACCCGCCTTACAGGCCCGCCGATCTGTGCACGCCACCATTCGGCGAGGTCACCGGCGAGCGGATCGGCTGGCTCAGGCGCTCGGAGCCGGCCTGCTTGTCGACGGCGCGCTGGAACTGCTCGAGCGTGTTCATCATCTGCAGGATCTTCGAGGTCATCGCCTGCGCCTGCTTCTTGCTCATGCGCTTTTCGGCGATGGCTCGCGCGGCTTCGTCCTCGAAGGGAACATAGAACAACGGAAAGCCCGTCGCATCGACCACCTGGAAACCGCGGGCACCCTCGCGGACCGTCCAGGGGCTGTAGAAGCGCATATCCGGCGTCTGGCCCATCACCGCTCTCCCAACATTATGGCCCTGGTTACCATGCCATAATGACGCCAAGATTTCAGCCTGCGAGTCATTTTCGATAGGGCTCTGCCGGGAGGCGATATCAGGCCGCCGGCTTGACCTCCTCCTGCACAAGCGCCCCGATTTCCCGCTCGTCAACGGCCAGTTCATAAGCGGTCTGCAGATTGAGCCAGAAACGGGCGCTGGTGCCGAAGAACCTGCCGAGGCGCAGCGCCGTATCGGGCGAGACGCCGCGCTTGGCATTCAGAATGTCGGTAATCCGTCCAGAAGGCAGTTTCAGCTCGATCGCCAGCCGGTTGGCGGAAAGATTGCGCGCCTTCAATTCTCGCTTCAGGAAGCGGCCGGGGTGCACTGGCATCATTGGCGTGTCCTTTCAGTGATAATCCACGATCTCGACGTCCCAGGCATTGCCTTCTTCAAAACGAAAGCACAAACGCCACGGGCCGTTGATCGTCATTGCCCATTGCTCCTTGCGGCGCCCCTTCAACTTATGAAGACCGACGGATCGCAGCGGACTCAAGTCGGAGAGCGATGTCGCCGCGTCCAAAACTGCCAGCAGATCTGAGGCCGCCTCTTCGTCGAGGCCGGAGAATTTGCATTTGCCGGTTTCGGCGAAGCGCTGAGTAGCACTATTAGCCCACGACATACCGTGGTACGTCAATCATGACACCTGTTACGCGCCACAAAGCGCGATCCCAGGATTACGGCGTGCCGATCATCGTGCGGCGGTTGCGCTTGGGCTTGACGGCGTGGGTCTCGCGGCCGGCGGCGCTCTGCAGCTCGCGGCGGAAGACGTCGCGGCGCTCGTGGATGGAGGCGATCACCGGGCCGGCCGGAACGCCCAGGCCCGCGAGCGCGGCTTCCGAGAGCTGCAGGCTTGCCTCGATCGTCTCCGGCACGGCATCGGTGACGCCGAGGGCGTAGAGCTTGCTGGCGTGGTCGGCATCGCGCGAGCGGGCCACGATGACGAGATCGGGCCGCATTGCCCGGGCGGCCGCGACCACCGCCTCGATCTGCCGGGGCTGGTCGATGGTGACGACCAGAGCCGAGGCCTCGGCGAGGCCGCAGCGCTCCAGGAAGCCGGCATTGGTGGCATCCCCCCAATAAACCGGCTTCTTCTCGCCGCGCCAGCGCGCCACCGCCCGGGCATCGGCGTCGACGGCGAGATAGGCGATCTTGTGCTCGGCCAGCATCTCCGCCACCAGCCGCCCGACGCGGCCATAGCCGACGACGATGGCGCGGCGCTGCTTGTCCTCGGGCGGGGCTTCGAGCGCGGCGGCCTCGACCTGCACCACCAGTTCGTAGCGCTTGGCGATGCGCCGTCCGATCATGCCGAGCAGGGGGATGATCGCCATGGAGAGTGAGGCGATCGCCACCGCCAGGGCCGATTGCTCCGGCGTGAAGATGGAGAGCTGCGTCGCCAGCTTGAACACCACGAAGGCGAACTCGCCGGCCGAGGCGAGCAGGAAGGCCGTCTCGATCGACACCGATTTCGGCAGGCGGAAGACCCGGCACAGGCCGAAGATCAGCGCGCCCTTGACCACCACCAGGGCGATCAGCGCCGCGAGGATCAGCAGCGGATGCCGCAGCACCACCGCAAAATCGAGGCTCATGCCGACCGCAAAGAAGAAGACGCCGAGCAGCAGGCTCTTGAAGGGCTCGATCGTCGCCTCGATGGCACGCCGATATTCGGTCTCGGCCAGCAACAGACCGGCGATGAAGGCGCCGAGGGCCATGGAAAGGCCGGCGGCGGCGGCGGCCACGCCCGTGCCGATGGCGACGAACAGGGTCGCCGCAATGAAGAGCTCGGGATTCTCCGGCCGCGCCACCAGGCGGAACAGCGGGCGCAGCAGGAAATTGCCGGCCACCACGATGGCACCGATCGTCACCACGGCCGAGGCCAGCGCGTAGCCGAGCCCCATCAGCACCGACTGATCGCTGTTGGCGCCCATGGTGCCGACCAGGAACAGCACCGGCACGACGGCGAGATCCTGGAGGATCAGCACGGCGAAATTGACGCGCCCACTAACGGAGGCCATGCGCTTCTGATTGGCCAGCACCTCGATGACGATGGCGGTCGAGGAGAGTGCGAGGCCCGAGGCCAGCACGAGCGCCGCGGTGGTCGGCAGGAGAAAGCTCGCCAGCAAGGCTACCACGACGATGGAGGAGACCACCTGCAGCCCGCCGAGGCCGAAGACCAGGCGGCGCATGGTCATCAGGCGGGCGAGCGAAAGTTCGAGGCCGATGACGAAGAGCAGGAAGACCACGCCAAGCTCGGCAATATGGCCGATCGTCTCCTCTTCGCTGATGGTGATCCAGTCGATGAAGGGTAGGCGCGAGGAAAGAGCGCCGAGGCCTGTCGGCCCCATCACCGCGCCGGCGGCAAGGAAGCCGATCACCGGGCTGACATGCAGGCGGCGCACGAGCGGCACCACCACGCCGGCCGCGCCGAGCACGACCAGGGCGTCCTTCAATGCGGTGACGTCGACCGTTGCAGCCAATCCCGATCCCTTCGCCGTTCGAGTGCAGCCCTCAGCAACAGGGAACAACGAAGGCGCCTGCTTCGCCAAACGAAATGTGACGGAGCGGCATGAAAAATGGGGGGCGGGTCTTCAGACCCGGCGTGGAACTACCGCCCTCGCCGACGATGATGTGCCTGCCAAGATGCCGGTCTGAAGACCGGCACACCATTACAGCTTCCAACCCGAATGGATGGCGACGATGTTGCCCGTCAGGGAGCGGTGGCTCACCTGCGAGAAGCCGGCCTCGCGGATCATGGCGGAGAACGCCGCGGGCTTGGGAAATTTGCGGATGGACTCGACCAGATAGCGATAGGGCTCGGCATCCCCCGTCACCATGCGCCCGACCGGCGGGATGACGTTGAAGGAATAGAGGTCGTAGATCTTGTCGAGGCCGGGCATGTCGACCGTCGAGAATTCCAGGCACAGGAAGCGCCCGCCGCGCCTGAGCACGCGATAGGCCTCGGCTAGCGCCTTGTCGATGCGCGGCACGTTGCGGATGCCGAAGGCGATGGAGTAGCCATCGAAGCTGGAGTTTTCGAAGGGCAGTTCCTCGGCATTCGCCTCGACGAAATCGAGCTGGCCGGAGAGCCCGCGCTCCTCGCCGCGCTGGCGGCCGACCTCCAGCATGGAGCCGTTGATATCGAGCACGGTGACATGGGTCTGCGGCCCGCCCGCCTTCACGATCCGGAAGGCGACATCCCCGGTGCCGCCGGCCACGTCGAGATGGCGGAAGGGGCGCTGGCGCGGCGGATTGAGCATGGTGACCAGATCGTCCTTCCACAGGCGATGCAGCCCGACGGACATCAGGTCGTTCATCAAATCATAGCGCCCGGCGACCTTGTGGAAGACATCGTCGACCAGCGTCTGCTTCTCCTCCAGCTTCACGGTGGAAAAGCCGAAATGGGTTTCAGCGCTGGCGGGCATGGGGCAACTCCGGACGATGGTACGGCTTCTATAGAGCAGAAAAGGAAAGCCTGGGAAGAGAATGCGAACAATCCGGCCCCGCCATGGCTTTCCATCGTCCAATCTCTTATATATCTTCCAGTTTTGTGGAATGATTTGAGAAGCTGCCATGGCACCCCTCGCAAAAGCAACCTTGACGGCCAATGAGGCTGCCATTGTCACACGCGTCCCGGTCCGCCAGGTCCACCGCATCATCGACGCCGGCGTGCTGCCCTTGGCCAGGGGGTCGCGCACCATCCGGCGCAATGCCCTTGTCGGGCTGCGGCTCGCCTATCTCACGGCCGGCACCCTCACGCTCGACGCCCGCAGGCGGGTCATCGCCAGGGTCGTGAAGCACGCCGATACCGAGACGATCGCCGAAGAGGCCATCATCATTCCTCTGAAGCCTATCATGGCCGATGTCGAACAGGGGCTGGACCGGCTGGAGAAAGCGAAGGCCCTGGTCAGGATCGACAGCGAGATTATGGGTGGCACACCTTGCATCGAGGGGACGCGCATCCCCGTTCACATGATCGCGGACATGGCCGCGAAGGGCGAGAGCGAGGCTGCCCTTCTCGAAGCCTATCCCAGCCTGTCGGCTGAGCAAATCCGGCTGGCCGGGACCTATGCCGAGGCCTATCCGCTCCGGGGCCGTCCGCCGCTCAGGAAGCCGGCCTGGCTCAGAAAGGTGCCGAAGACCACACGCAGGCTGAACATCAAGGATCTGCCAGCGTCGTGAAGTTTCTGATCGATGAGTGCTTGAGCCCGGACCTCGCTCTGCTCGCCCGTGAGTGCGGCTTTGCGGAATCCACGCACGTCACCTGGCTTGGACTGTCGGGCGCCAAGGATCACGTGATCATGCGCCGCGCCGTCGGCGAGAGCTTCGTCTTCGTCACCCACAACACAGCCGACTTCCGCCCGCTCTATGGGCGAGAGGAGATCCATCTCGGTCTTGTTGGCTTCAATACGGCCGCCAGGATGATGGACCTTGCGCTCCAGAGATCGCTGTTTCTCCTGGTCCTCGCGGAAATCGGAGAGGCAGAGCCGTATAATGAGGCGCTCGAAATCTCGGTTGCGGCCGATCGCACGGTCACCGTCGACCGTTATCGCCTGCCACCTGCCTGATCGCCTTCGCGCCGTAAGAAGAAGCGGCGCTTTCGGTGTGCCGGTCTTCAGACCGGCATGCCCGCGGCGATGGGTTAAGATGCCGGTCTGAAGACCGGCACACCGGTTTCGGCGCCTCTCCCTGAAACGCGGCGCCTCAGGCTGGAAGCCTGCGATCCCAGGAAGGTGCTGGCAAACCCGCGTCTTCCACCCTATCTCTCGCCTTCTCACCCGTCTCCGGAGGAATCATGCCCGAACTGCCCGAAGTCGAGACCGTGCGCCGCGGCCTGGAACCGGCGATGACGGGCGCGCGCTTCGTGGCGGTCGAGGCGAGGCGGCCGGATCTGCGCTTTCCCTTTCCCGTTGATTTCGTCAAGCGCCTCACGGGCGAGACCATCCTCTCCATGGGCCGGCGCGCAAAATATCTCCTGGGCGACCTTTCCTCGGGCGAGGTGCTGGTGATGCATCTGGGCATGACGGGCCGTTTCCTGATCACGGCGCCGGATGGCCATGTGGACGAGCCGGGCGAGTTCGCCAATGAGGTGAAGGAGGACGCCAGGCACGACCACGTCGTCTTCCGCCTCTCCAACGGCTTCGCCATCACCTATAACGACGTGCGCCGCTTCGGCTTCATGGACCTGGTGCCGCGCGCCGGGCTGGAGACCTCGCGCCATTTCAAGGCGATGGGCATCGAGCCGCTCGGCAACGAGCTGAGCGGGGATGCGATCGAGCGGCTGTTCGAGGGCAAGGCGGCGCCGCTCAAGGCCGCCCTGCTCGACCAGGGCCTGATCGCGGGCCTCGGCAACATCTATGTCTGCGAGGCCCTCAACCGCGCCGGCCTGGCGCCGGAGCGGGCGGCGGGCACGCTCACCGGCAAACAGGCGGCAAGACTGGCCACCGTGATCCGCGACGTGCTGGAGGAGGCGGTCGCGGCTGGTGGATCCACCTTAAAGGATTACCGCCACACCGACGGCTCGCTCGGCTATTTCCAGCACCGCTTCCGCGTCTATGACCGTGAGGGCGAGCCCTGCACCACACCGCGCTGCAAGGGCACCATCGAGCGCCTGGTACAAGCGGGTCGCTCGACCTATTGGTGCCGCAGCTGCCAGACATAGCGGCTGTCCGGGTGCACGGGCATCCTGCCCGTTCTTGAACCGTGGCGCGTGCAGGAGAGGAAGAACGGGCAAGATGCCCGTGCACCCGGAATAAGCCCTTCCTCAGACGAGCGGCACGCTGGCGCGGACCTCCCATTCGGCGATCGGGATAGTCTGCGCCGAGCGCACCACGCCGATGCGGTCGAAACGGACCCTATGGCCGGCGAGGCGCTGGTCCATTTCCCAGGACAGGCGTCGGCGCTGCGGCGTATCGGTGACGCCATAGGCCAGCGAGACATGGGGCATGAAGGCGCTGAGGGACGAAGCGGCGATGGAACCTATGGCGCGCTGTTTGAGCGCCAGGATCGGCCCCTGCGCCTCGAACAGGGCATAGAAGGCGCGGAAGAAGGGCTCGCCGGTCTTGATGCCCTCGATGCGGGCGGCGAAGGGCGCGATCCCCGCCGCGATGGCCCGAACCCGCACCGTGAGCGCCTCCACCTCGACGGGCCTGTCCTCCACCAGCGTAAGATGGGGGCTGAAGACCTCGCTACCAAAGGCTCTGGCGAGATCCTCCACGATGGCCGAGAGCAGGGCCGCGTCCTCGGCAGCCGGCATCAGCCAGATGGAATGCATATCGGTCATCGAAAGGTCTAACGCTCCCGGCAAGGCGGTTTCCTCAGCGCCCGACTTCCACTACACCAGCTTGCATATCGATTTGGAGCTGACAATGCCGGGCGAGAGCCTCGAGACTTTGCTGGTGGAGCGCCGCGGACGCGTCGGCCTGATCACCCTGAACCGACCCAAGGCGCTCAACGCCCTCAATGCTACGCTCGCCACCGAGCTTACCGGCGTGCTGGCGGAATTCGATGCCGACGAGGCCATCGGCTGCAGCGTGATCACCGGTTCGGAGAAGGCGTTTGCGGCCGGCGCCGACGTCAAGGAAATGGCCGGCAAGGCCTATCCGCAGGCCCTGCTGGAAGACTTCATCGCCGTGTGGGACGGCTTCGCCCGCCTGCGCAAGCCGGTGATCGCGGCGGTGTCCGGCTTTGCACTCGGCGGGGGCTGCGAGCTCGCCATGCTCTGCGATCTCATCATTGCGAGCGACAGCGCCAAATTCGGCCAGCCCGAGATCCGCCTCGGCGTCGTTCCCGGCATCGGCGGCACGCAGCGCCTGGTGCGTGCCATCGGCAAGGCCAAGGCGATGGAAATGGTGCTGACGGGCCGCATGATGGAGGCCGCCGAGGCCGAGCAGGCCGGTCTCGTCGCCCGCGTGGTGCCGGCGGCCGATCTACTGGCGGAAGCGTTGAAGACGGCCGAGACCATCGCCGCCATGCCCCTGCCCGCCGTGATCGCCGCCAAGGACTGCGTCGACCGCGCCTATGAGCTGACCCTCGCCGAGGGCGTGCGCTATGAGCGCCGCGCCTTCTACGCGCTTTTTGCCAGCGAGGACCAGAAGGAGGGCATGGCTGCCTTCATCGAGAAACGCCCGCCGGTGTTCAAGCACCGGTGAGGCCTGACATCGTGGCATGGCCGGCCGTTTGGCTGGGCCAGGCCGCGATTTCGCGGATTCATTGCAGTCCGTCGTTGACGTCCGGCTGCTCGCCATGTAAAGAGCCGCCTCCAATGTCGGGTGCTCAGCGCCCGCTTTAATCATTTTCAGGCAACGCACGGCCTCGCGACGATTTTTCGATCGCTGCGAACGCGGCCGGCTCAACAGGCAGGGACCATGGCCAATACGAAGTCGGCCAAGAAGGCTACGCGCAAGATCGAAGTGCGCACCGCAGTGAACAAGGCGCGCCGTTCGCGTGTGCGCACCTTCATCCGCAATGTCGAGGAGGCGATTGCTTCCGGCGACCAGGTCAAGGCCGCCGCTGCGCTCAAGAGCGCCGAGCCGGAAATCATGCGCGCTGCCCAGAAGGGTGTCGTGGCCGGCAACACCGCCTCGCGCAAGGTCTCGCGTCTTGCGCAGGCCGTCAGGAAGCTCAGCGCCTGAGCCATTTTTTGGACACTGAAAGGGCCGCCTCGCTCAAGGCTTTTTATTTGTGTTCCGTTAGGTCAGAAAACCCGGCTGTCGCAGCCGGGTTTTTTCTTTCGGAGCGAGTGTGACCGGAATGCCACGATCTGCGGCTTACCCCTTGCGAACGAGGGCGGGGCCCGCGCCGACATTGTCGCCGCGCTCCCGGCTAAGTATTTGTCGGACCTACCAACCCTGTTTCAAAACCGTCTTTTGGCGACCCGAAACCGCGCCCCGGAATGACTTCTTCGCGAAAAGAGCGATCGAGCGACTCTACCTATGATTGTCATGGCGACGTAATAATTCCGACGTACTAAGGTATAAAAATACCTCCGTATACAGCGAGGGTAATCTTTGCCCTTGACTCACCCTTTGGCCTAGGGGGGCATCCCTCTTCACAGGCCGGACAAAATTTCCTGATAGATATCATGGCTTTATGGGATAAGAGAAAAGTGCCCCGGGGAGCGCCCGGGCGCGCCCCGGGCAAATTACGAAGCCCCGCAATCTTTACGCATCCGAAACGAATATTTTTGAGTCATTTTGCCGCCTCCATGATTCCGTCGACTCCTCAACACCTTGCGGCTTCGCGGCCCCAGGCCGCCACTGTCCGAATCGGGAACAAGGAGGCCGCGTTAACGAATCATAGAGATTTGCCTGTTGCGCCCGCTGGTCCGGGTTCGGTATGTTTTTTCTCGGAACGGGTCATTGTGTAGGTTCCCTCCCGATACTGCGAGCGGACGGACGTCCATTCAGGGCATTGGGGGCGCGTGTGCCAAGTGATCGCGTGTTGTGTAGAAGACAGTAAGGTAATGTTGGAAACATTCCGTATTGAACTTCTATACAGTTAACCCAGCGGCGTACTTTGTATGTCCCATGCCGGATCTTTCCGGCATGCTTTGAAGTTTTTTACGAACGAAGTCTGCAAAAGACGGAATTGGGGTGTCATGTCGTCGGGGTGGTTGAATGACTATGCGGGAGACGTCACCGCCAGGGAAGCCTATGATCTTCTCGGCCAGCAGCCCAAAGCTCAGCTTGTTGACGTCCGCACCCGGGCCGAGTGGTCATTTGTTGGCGTTCCCGACCTGTCGGCGCTCGGCAAGGAGACGATCCTGGCCGAGTGGCAGCGTTACCCGAGCATGGACGTCGCCGCCGATTTCGTTGACCAGCTTGAACGTGAACTCCAGCGCCGTTCGGTGGGACAGGAGGATCCGATCCTGTTCCTGTGCCGATCCGGCGCGCGCTCCCTTGCCGCCGCGCAGGCCATGCTGGCCGCCGGATGGAAGGGCAGCCGCAATGTAGCGGCCGGCTTTGAAGGCCCTGTTAATGCGGAGCGTCACCGCGGCACGATAGATGGCTGGAAAGCCTCTGAGTTGCCCTGGATACAGTCCTGAACAGAAATTCGTGGCTCGGTCGGCCGCCGGTGCAAGCCGGACGACGCCGGAGCTTTATCTTGAACTCTTATGCCAGACGATAGCCCCATGAACTCGAGCGAACGCCTGACACTTTCCGCCGCGGCCCAGAACAGCAAGAATCTCGCTGTCGCCGATCTTTCCACCTCCCTCGGCGATGCCGCGATCACGCCGGCCGCAGCCTGGGACCGTGTCAAGCGCCGTCTGCGCGCCGAATATGGCGAGGACGTCTTTTCCAGTTGGTTCGCCCGGCTCGAACTCGATGCCGTCGCCGACGACACCGTGAGCCTGTCCGTGCCCACGCGCTTCCTGCGCAGCTGGATCCAGGCCCACTACATCGACAAGATCCTGGGCCTGCTCTCGGCCGAATTGCCCGGCACAGCGCACATCACCCTCAATGTCCGCACCGCCGCGGCCCGTCCGCCCATCGTCATCAGGGAGACGGCGCCCTGCGCCAAGAATCCCGCCGAGGTCGTGGCCGCCAAGCCTGCCATGGCGCCGTTCCTGCGTGCCTTGGAGGCGCCTGTGCGCGAGGATGACCTGGCTGGCTCTCCGCTCGACCGCCGCATGTCCTTCGAGGCCTATTATGTCGGCAGGTCCAACGCGCTCGCCCACGCGGCGGCGCTGCAGGTCGCCAAATCCGCGCCGAGCGAGCCGCTGCCCTACAACCCGCTGTTCATCCACGCCTCGGTGGGGCTGGGCAAGTCTCATTTGATTCAGGCCATCGCCCACCAGGCCGAGACACAGGGCAAGCGCGCGCTCTATCTCACCGCCGAGCGCTTCATGTATGGCTTCGTCGCCGCCCTCAAGGCGCAGACGGCGATCCAGTTCAAGGAGAAACTGCGCGCCATCGACATCCTGGTCATCGATGACCTGCAGTTCCTGGCCGGCAAGTCGATCCAGCAGGAGTTCTGCCACACGCTCAACGCCCTCATCGATGGCGGCAAGCAGGTGGTGGTGGCGGCGGATCGTCCGCCGGCCGACCTCGAGACCCTCGACGAGCGCGTGCGCTCGCGCCTTTCCGGCGGCCTGGTGGTGGAGATCGGCGCCCTCGACGAGGAACTGCGTGTAAAAATCCTCAAATCCCGTATCGAAGCGGCGCGCTCGCACCACGCCAATTTCGACGTGCCCGACACGGTCGTCGCCTATGTCGCCCATCAGGTCTCGACCAATGGCCGTGACCTCGACGGCGCCGTCAACCGCCTGCTTGCCCATTCCGCCCTCTCCGGCTCCGGCATGTCGCTCGAGACGGCGGAGGCCGCCATCCGCGACCTCGTCAAGAACCGCGAACCGCGCCGGGTCAAGATCGAGGACATCCAGCGCATCGTCGCCAAGCACTACAATGTCAGCAGGGCGGATATCCTCTCCTTGCGCCGCACCGCCACGGTGGTGAAGCCGCGGCAGGTGGCGATGTATCTCGCCAAGTCCCTGACGCCGCGCTCCCTGCCGGAGATTGGCCGCCGCTTCGGTGGGCGGGACCACACCACCGTGCTCCACGCCGTGCGCAAGATCGAAGGCCTGGTGGGCAGGGATTCTGGCCTGGCGGAAGAGGTCGACCTGCTGCGGCGCCTGCTGTCGGAGTAAGGATCGGTCGCTTCGCTAAGCGCTAACCTGATAGGTAGCGCAGCCTCTCGGAATGCCTGTCCAGCACTCGCTTCAAGCAGGCTGATGACAAACCGGCCCTCGCCGTGCTCTTAAGGGCGCACCCCTCAGCGTGAGTGCGCCTGATGCCTTTTCTCGGCCTCGATATCGGAACCTCGGCAGTCAAGGCCGTCATCGTCGACCAGGGCGAGGCCGTGCTGGCCGACGGCGAGGAGAGCCTCGCGACATCCCGGCCGGGCCCTGGCCTGTCGGAACAGAACTCGCGGGACTGGCTTGCCGCGGTCGAAAAGATCCTCGCCCGCTGGCACGCGGACGAGGCGGGGATCCTCGCTTCCGTCGAGGGCATCGGCTTGTCCGGCCAGATGCATGGCTCCGTTTGCCTCGACGAGGCCGATCAGCCTTTGCTGCCCGTCATCCTCTGGAACGACAGCCGCGCCGTCGCGGAGGCGGCCGAGCTCAACCGCGACCATCCCGAGCTTGCCTGGCAGCTCGGCGTGCCGGCCGCGCCCGGCTTCACCGCGCCGAAGCTGCTCTGGCTCTCGCGCCACCGGCCCGAGTTGATGGCGCGCCTGCGGCGCGTGCTGCTGCCCAAGGATTTCGTGCGCCTGTGGCTGACGGGCGAACATGTCAGCGAGATGTCCGACGGCGCCGGGAGCTGGTGGCTGGACGAAGCCAGGCGCGACTGGTCCGACAAGGCGCTGGCCGCCACCGGCGTCGAGCGCCGCCAGATGGCGCGGTTGGTCGAGGGCACCGAGATCTCAGGCCGCCTGCGTCCCGATATTGCCGGGCGCTTCGGCCTCAAGCCCGGCATTCCCGTCGCCGGCGGGGCGGGCGATGCCATGGCGGGCGCTATCGGCATCGGCGCCATCGATGACGGCGCCTTCATCTCGCTGGGCACCTCCGGCCAGTTCTTCGTGCCCGGCACCGCCTACCGCCCGTTGCCGGACAAGTTCCTGCATGCCTTCTGCCATGCCGTGCCCGGGCGCTGGATCCAGATGGCGGCCCTGCTCAACGGTGCCTCCTGCCTGGCCTGGGCCGCCGGGCTGGTCGGCGAGCCGATCGAAAAGCTTCTCGCCGAGGTCGCCGCGCAGCCCGCCGGACCGGGCCCGGTGATGTTCCTGCCCTATCTTGCCGGCGAGCGCACGCCGCACAACGACGCGCTCGCCACCGGCGTGTTCTCCGGCATGACGGGCGGCACCGGCAAGGCCGATCTCATCCGCGCCGTGCTCGAGGGTGTCGCCTACTCCTTCGCCGATGCCGCCGCCTGCCTGGAGGAGGCCGGCACGACGCTCGGCGAGGCTGCGGTGATCGGTGGCGGCGCCCGCAGCGCCCTCTGGGTGCAGATCCTCGCCGATGTGCTGGGCATGCCGCTCAAGCGCTATCGCGGCGGCGAGAAAGGCCCGGCCTTCGGCGCCGCCCGCCTCGCCCGCGCGGCGGTGACGGGTGAGGACATCGCCGCCATCGCCACCAAGCCGCCGGTGCTCGACGTGGCCGAGCCGCGGACAGAATTGACGCAGGCTTATGCGGAGAAGGTGGCGGCATTCCGGCGGCTGTACCAAGCGACGAAAGTGGCGCGGTAGGACGCAGGACAGAACCGACAAGAGCGCGGAAAGCCTCCCCCACGAAGCTGGGGGAGGTGTCGCGGCGAAGCCGTGACGGAGGGGGTGTGGGCGGAGTGAGACGCAGGAAACGGACTCTAGAAAGGCGCTTCCCGTGCCTTCTCTTGACCACACCCCCTCCGACCTCGCTACGCTCGGCCACCTCCCCCAGCTTCGTGGGGGAGGCTTCCCGCGCTTTTTCCGGCTCCGTTTTCCTATGTCCTCGCTCCCCCGCTCGACTCCCGGATCACCAGTTCCGTCGCCACCACCAGCTTCGGCCGTTCCACCGGCTCGCGGTTGATCATCTTGATCAGCATTTCCGCCGCCTTCTCGCCCTGCTCGATGCCGGGATTGCGGATGGTGGTGAGTGAGGGCCGCATATAGGCGGCGATGGGCAGGTCGTCGAAGCCGATCACTGCGATATCCCCTGGCACCGCCAGCCCCCGTGCATTGATGGCCGCGATCACGCCGAGCGCCACCGTGTCGTTGCCGGCCAGCACCGCGGTGGGGGCCGGATCGGCCCGTTCCAGCAGCGCCGCCATGGCCGCATGGCCGCTCTCGGCGCTGTAATGGGCAAAGCCGACCAGGGCCGGATCCGGCGTGATGCCGCGATCGGCCAGGCTGCGCTGATAGGCGGCGAGGCGGACATCGGTCGCGATATAGCCGACGTCCGAAAAGCCGATATGGGCGATGCGCCGGTGGCCGAGGTCGACGAGATGGTCCACCGCCTTGCGAATGGCGCGGCGCGTGGAGAAATTCACCGAATGCTCGCCGGGATGGCCGACCGAACCCAGAATTACCAGCGGATAGGCGTCGTCGATGAGCGCGTGCAGCGCCGGATCATGGGTGGCCGGGTTGAGCACGATCAGCCCGTCGATGCGATGGCTGCGGACGAGGTCGACATAGGCATTGGGCGCGCGATTGGGCTCGACGACCTCGAGCAGCACGCCATAGCCGTGGCGCTGGTTGACACGCGTGATGCCGGTGAGAAGCTGCGGCACGAAGCCGTCGACATGGAGCGAGGCCGGCTCGGTGACGACGAGGCCGATCGTCTCGGTATCGCCACGCACCAGCATGCGGGCCGCCGAATTGGGCCGATAGCCGAGCGCCGCCGCCGCCAGCAGCACGCGCTCGCGCGTCTCCTGGCTGATCGAAACGCCGGGAGAGCGATTGAGCACCATCGACACGGTGGCGCGCGAGACACCCGCACGCTCGGCGACGTCATGGCTGGTCACCTTGGGCCGATCCATCCACCCCTCCCCGTCCTCTCCTCGAGCAGAGCCCGCTTAAGCGTAAACGCTGCTTTACTCTCACTTTTTGTTTCGACGCGTCTCTGCGATTCTTGCCGATTTCGTCAAATCGCAAAACGCTTTGGCTTGAGCCGACGGCCTATTGTCAAGCGGCCCCGCTGGAAACCTGCCTTGACAACCGACATTAGTCATACTAACACGTGTAAATAGCATAATAACACGTGTCACTACAATTGAATCGATAAATCGAATCATCCTGGGGAGGGATGCCTTTGGTGTCGATCAACGAGTCCAGGTCCGTGCCTGCGCGTGCCGAGGCTGCGCTTGCCGAGACGGCGCGCCCTGAGGGCTGGAGTGCGAGCGGCCGGTGGTGGCGCGAGAACCTCACCGGCTGGCTGTTCATCCTGCCGGCCCTGATCGGCTTCATCGTCTTCTATTTCCTGCCGACCATCCGGGCGATCGAGATCAGCCTGACCGACTGGAACCTGATGCGGGCGCCGAAATTCGTCGGTCTCGACAATTACGTCAAGCTGATGGGCGATCCGCGCTTCTGGCAGTCGGTGAGGATCACCCTGCTCTATGTGATCTACAACATCCCGCTGCAGACGGCTCTCGGCCTGCTGCTCGCGGTGCTGCTCGACCGCCTGTCGAAATCGGTGGCGGTGCGCGCCATCGTGGTGGCGCCCTATCTGCTCTCCAATGTCGTGGTCGCCCTGATCTTCCTGTGGCTGCTCGATCCCGTGCTCGGCGTCACCAACGCCTTCCTCAACCTTGTCGGCATTGCCCGCCAGCCCTTCCTGACCACGCCGGGCCTTGCCTTGATCTCGATCGTGGGCATCAACATCTGGCGTCATACCGGCCTGATCGCCCTGCTCTTCTATGCCGGCCTGCAGGCCATTCCGAAAAGCCTCTACGAGGCGGCCAAGATCGATGGCGCCAGCGAATGGCGCATGTTCTGGCACATCACCTTGCCGCTGCTGCGTCCGGTGCTGGTGTTCATCGTCGTCACCAGCGTGATCGGCTCCTTCCAGATCTTCGACACCATCGCCGTTGCGACCAGGGGTGGCCCGGTCAACTCCACCAGCGCCATCATCTGGTACATCTATGAGAGCGCCTTCCGCTTCTCCAAGATGGGCTATGCCTCGGCGATGTCGGTGCTGCTCTTCCTGGTGCTGATCGCCGTCACCCTCGTGCAGATGCGCGTGCTGCGCGCCGACAGATCGGATCTCGAATGATGCTGGGAGCCACCGCAACCCGGCAATGGAGCCTGGGCCGGGCCTTCGCCTGGCTGATCCTGGGGCTGTTCATCCTCGGCTCGCTGTTCCCGATCTGGATCGCCTTCAAGACGGCGATCACCCCGCTGCTCGATCTCTACGACACCGCCACCTCGCCGATTCCGACCGAGGTCACCACCTCGAACTTCACCCGCATCTTCGGCCTCAGCGAGCAGCAGGGCGGCTTCAACGCCGAGATGAAGTTCGGCACGGCCTTCCTCAACAGCGTGATCTTCACGGTGATCTGCGTTACCGGCCAGATCGCCTTCTCCTCCCTCGCCGCCTATGCCTTCGCCCGGCTGCGCTTCTTCGGCCGCGATGTCATCTTCTATCTGTTCATCTCGGCCACCATGGTGCCGGCCATCGTGCTGTTCATCCCCAATTTCGTGCTGATCAAGCAACTGGGCTGGCTGAACACCATGCCAGGCCTGGTGGCACCCTTCGTGCTGATGACCCCCTTCGCGGTGTTCTTCCTGCGCCAGTTCTTCCTGTCGACGCCCTCCGAGCTCGAGGATGCGGCGAGGCTGGACGGCGCCTCCCCCTTGCGCATCTTCTGGAGCATCGTGCTGCCGGTGCATCGCGGCGCCATCGCCACCCTCGCCATCCTGCTTACCATCAACAGCTGGAACGAGTTCCTCTGGCCCTATCTGGTGGGCCGCGACGAGAGCGCCCGCGTGCTCTCGGTGGCGCTCACCAATTTCCTGCAGCAGCAGCCCAACGGCAATCCAGACTGGACCGGCCTGATGGCCGCGACCTTCCTGTCGATCCTGCCGATCATCCTGCTGCTCGTCATCCTCGGCCGGCGCGTGGTCGAGTCCCTGCAATTCAGCGGCCTGAAATAGACGATCACGACACATCATCCCGGAGGAAACGATGAGAAAAATCACTGCGGCGCTGACAGCCCTGCTCTTTGGCGGCGCCTGCGCACCTGCTTTGGCCGAGACGCAGCTCAATTACTGGCTGTGGGACAACAACCAGGTCCCGCCCTACCAGGCCTGCGCCGACGAGTTCCACAAGCAGCATCCCGACATCTCGATCAAGATCAGCCAATTCAGCTGGAACGATTACTGGACCGCCCTGTCGACCGGCTTCGTCTCCGGCGAGGCGCCCGACGTCTTCACCAACCAGCTCAGCCGCTACCCGGAATTCGTCAACAACAACCAGGTCACCGACATCAGCGACCTGATCAAGCGCGACAATGTGCCGACCGACATCTACTACAAGGGCCTGCTCGACCTCTGGTCGAAGGATGGCCATGTCTACGGCCTGCCCAAGGACTGGGACACCGTGGCCATGGTCTACAACAAGGACATGCTCGCCAAGGCCGGGGTGAGCGAGGAGGAGCTGAACAGCGCCACCTGGAACCCCCAGGACGGCGGCAGCTTCGAGAAGATCATCGCCAAGCTTTCGATCGACGCCAACGGCAATAACGGCCTGTCGCCGAATTTCGATGCCAAGAACGTCAGGCAATATGGCTTTGTCACGCCCGAGCTCGACGGCTATGGCCAGACGCAGTGGAGCCATTTCGCCGTCTCCGACGGTTTCAAATTCGTCGATGGCCTGTGGGCGACCGCCTACCATTATGACGATCCCAAGCTTGCCGAAACGCTCACCTGGCAGCGCGATCTCGGGCTGAAGAAGGGCTTCGCCATTCCCCAGAAGGATGTCGGCAACAACGCCTCGGGCCTGTTCGTCGCCGGTAAGGCGGCGATCACGCCGGATGGCTCCTGGAAGATCAGCTTCTATGGCAGCAATGCCAAGTTCAAGGTCGGTTATGCCCTGCTGCCCAAGGGTCCGGCGGGCCGCAGGACCATGTTCAACGGCCTCGCCGACGGCATCTGGACCGGCACCAAGCATCCCGAGGAAAGCTGGCAATGGGTGAAGTTCCTGGCCTCCCCGACCTGCGAGAAGATCGTGGGCGCCTCGGGGGTGGTCTTCCCGGCCATCGAGGAGGCCGCCAAGCTCTCGCAGGACACCTCCTTCAAGAAGGGCTGGGATGTCTCGGCCTTCCTCAAGGAGGCAACGCCCGACCAGACCTTCTACTTCCCCATCACCGACCATTCGTCCGAGATCAACTCGACCATGAAGGCGGCGCTGGAGCAGATCTTCCTCAACGATGTCGACGCGGCAACCGTGCTCAAGGATGCCAATGACCACGTGAACAGCGTGTTCTGACACAGCCCTTGCGGGCGGCGCGACCGCCGAGCCCAACAGCAACGGCGCCGGGCCTACCCGTCGCCTTGAAGCTTCATACTGGAGTCCCGATAATGTCTTCCCCGAAAATCACCTTCATTGGCGCCGGCAGCACCGTGTTCGCCAAGAATCTGATGGGCGATATTCTGTCATTCCCCGAATTGGCGGAGGCCCGCATCTGCCTCTATGACATCGACCCCGAACGCCTCGCCGTTTCCGAACGCGTCGGCCGCCGCATCGTCGAGACGCTGAAGGTCCCGGCCACCATCGAGGCCACGACGGATCGCGAGCGTGCGCTCGACGGCGCCGATTATGCCATCACCATGATCCAGGTCGCCGGCTACAAGCCCGGCACGGTGACGGATTTCGCGGTGCCGAAGAAATACGGCCTGCGCCAGACCATCGCCGACACGCTCGGCATCGGCGGCATCATGCGCGCCCTGCGCACCATCCCGGTGCTGCTCGACTATAGCAGGGACATGGAACGGCTCTGCCCGGACGTCTTCCACCTGCAATATGCCAACCCGATGTGCATGAACATCATGGCGCTGAACCGGGCGACGAAGATCAGGAATGTCGGCCTGTGCCACAGCGTGCAGGGTACCGCCGCGCAAATCGCCGAGGATATCGGCGTGCCGATCGAGGAGATCAACTACACCTGCGCCGGCATCAACCACATGGCCTTCTACCTGACCTTCCAGCGCAATGGCGAGGATCTCTATCCTCTCATCCGCAAGGTGGTTGAAGAGGGACGCGTGCCGGACTGGAACCGGGTGCGCTACGACATGTTCCTCAGGCTGGGCTATTTCGTCACCGAATCCTCGGAGCATTTCTGCGAATATGTGCCCTGGTACATCAAATCGGGCCAGGAGAAGCTGATCGAGCGCTACAACATCCCGCTCGACGAATATATCGACCGCAGCGAGCGCCAGATCCGCAAATGGGGCGATCTTTCCCGCCAGTTGCAGGACCCCACCGTGCCCTTCGAGGTGAACCGCAGCCTCGAATACGGCTCGACCATCATCCACGCCATGGAGACAGGCAAGCCGGCGGTGGTCTACGGCAATGTCGAGAACCGCGACCTCATCACCAACCTGCCGCCGGACTGCACGGTGGAGGTGCCCTGCCTGGTCGACAAGAACGGCCTGCAGCCGGTGCGCATCGGCCGCCTGCCGCCCCAGCTCGCCGGACTGATGCAGACCAATGTCAACGTGCAGCAGCTGACGGTGGAGGCCATCCTGACCGGCAATCGCGAGCACATCTATCACGCCGCCATGCTCGACCCGCACACCTCGGCCGAACTCAATCTCGACCAGATCTGGAGCCTGGTGGACGATCTTATGGACGCCCATGGCGACTGGATCCCCGAGAACCTGCGCAAGAAGGAGCCCTCGATCGCCTCGCTGTTAAGGGTGGCGTGAAAGTGCACGAGTAGGCGCGGGAAGCCTCCCCCACGGAGCTGGGGGAGGCGATCCGCGCCCTACCTTCTCCGGACGGCCCTACTGTAACCGGGGCGAGGGCGCGCAATTGGCAGGCCCTTTTCTCAATTGTCTCATCGCGCCCCAACGAACACCCTGTTTCCCCTAACCCGGAGCCCCCATGACCGTCTCCCAGCAGCGATACACCGCCGCCGTGGTCGGCGGCGGCATGGGTGGCCGACTTAGCCTGAAAGCGCTGGCGGCCTCGCCGCATTACGAGCTCAAGGCCGCCTGCGACCTGCGCCCGGAGGTCCTGGCCACCTTGGAACGAGACTTTCCCGGCATCCGTACCTTCACCGACCACCAGCAGATGTTCCGGGAGTGCCCGACCGATATCGTCTGCGTCTCCACCTTCCCGCCGTCCCACGAGGAAGTGACGATGGATGCGCTGAGGCTGCCCCTGAAAGGCATCCTGGTCGAAAAGCCGCTCGGCCACACCGCCGCCTCCGGCCGCCGCATCCTCCAGGCGATCAAGGCGCGCCACCTGCCCATGGCCGTGCCGCACGGCCTCCTGGTCAAGCACACGCCGCTGGAGATCATCAAGCGCGTGCAGGGCGGTGAGATCGGCGATCTCAAGCTCGTGGAGATCCAGTGCCGTGGCTGGGACATCATCAATGCCGGCATCCACTGGCTGAGTTTCTTCGTGGCGCTGACGGGCGGAGATCCGCCAATGGACGTGCTCGGCGTTTGCGATGCCGGCACGCGGACCTATCGCGATGGCATGCAGGTGGAGACCACCGCCGTCACCTCGGTGCAGACCCGCTCGGGCGTGCGCTGCATCCTGCACACCGGCGACACGCTGCGGGTGAATGGTGAGGAGGGACGTCAATTCGTCTTCCGCCTGGTCGGCACGCTCGGCATGATCGAGTTCTGGGGCTGGGCCAACGACTACCGCCTGCTCAATGCCGCCTATCCCACGGGCCAGCGCTTCGAGCCCGCGGATGACGAGCGCCCGCCGCATCAGCGCCATCTCGACAATCTCGCCGCCATGATCGCCGGCGGGACGACGGACTACACCATTCCGGACTGTTCCCTGGTGGCGCTGGAGCTGTGCGAGGGCGCCTATCTCTCCAGCCGCCTGCGCCGGGTCATCACGTTACCGTTGCAGGACGAAGCAAAGATGCCACCGGCCGATGACTGGACCCCCGGCGAACCCTATACAGGGACGGGCGGCGGCCGCGACGGCCGTCAATTTGGATGACGAAAATCATGAACACTGTTCAATTTGCCATTATCGGTTCGGGCTGGCGCACCCTGTTTTTCCTGCGCATCGCCAGGGCGCTGCCGGAGAAGTTCCGCGTCACCGGCATTCTCACGCGCGACAGCGCCAAGGCGGAAAAACTCCAGGCCGAATGGGGCGTGCCGGCCTTCACCGATTTCGACGCGATGATCCGCCATCAGCGTCCGGATTTCGTCGTCATCTCCGTGGCCCAGCCGGCCGCACCGGCGATGATCGAGCTGGTGGCCGCCGCCGGCCTGCCGATCATGACGGAAACGCCGCCGGCCCAGACGCTGGAGGGCCTGCTGCGGCTATGGGCTTTGGTCGAAAAGGGCGCGCATATCGAGGTGGCCGAACAATATATCTATCAGCCGCTGCACCAGGCCCGGCTCGCCCTCATCCACGCCGGCAAGCTCGGGCCGGTGAGCTACGCCCATGTCAGCCACGCCCATGGCTACCACGGTACCAGCCTGATCCGGCATTATCTCGATGCCGGCTTCACCGAGCCAGCGATCAGAGGGCGCGCTTTCAGCTCCACCCTCGTGGCCGGCCCGAACCGGCAGGGGCCGCCGGCCGAGCACAAGATCGATACGGTGCGCCAGGTCATCGCCGAGCTCGACTTCGGCGACAGGCTCGGCATTTTCGATTTTGCCGGCTCGCAATATTTCTCCTGGGTGCGGGCCTATCGCCTCACCGTGCGGGGCGAAAAGGGCGAGATCGTCGACCGCGAGGTGCGTTACCTCAAGAATTTCCGCACACCCGTGGAGCTCACGCTCCGGCGCAGCGACACCGGCCAGTACAACAACCACGAAGGCTATTTCCATCGCGGCATCCAGGCCGGCGAGGGCTGGGTCTATCGCAACCCCTATCCCGGCGCCTCGCTCACCGACGACGAGATCGCCGTGGCCGCCATCCTAGACGGCATGGGCGAGAGCGTGCGCGGCGGCAAGCCGGTCTACAGCTTCGCCGAGGCCGCGCAGGACCAGTATCTCTCGCTGCTGATCGAGGAGGCGGTGGCTGGTGGCACCACGGTACAGGCGGTGCGGCAGCCCTGGGCGGTGTGAAGCGGAGTTCCAGCGGCGCCTTCAAATCCAGACGTCGTTCTGGGCCGTGCGGTCCCCGCCGACATGACCGGTGTTGAGCGTGCCGCGCGGCTCGATCAGAAGCATCTCGACCTCCCGTTCCGCATAGGGCTTGTGCTCGACGCCCTTGGGCACGACGAACATCTCACCGGGGCCGATCAGGACGAAGCCATCGCGAAAGTCGATCCGCAGTTGGCCGCCGAGCACGATGAAGGTCTCATCCGTTTCGGGATGATCGTGCCAGATGAAGTCTCCCTCGATGCGGACGATCTTGAACTGGTAGTCGTTCATCTCGGCGACGACGCGCGGCTGCCAGAAATCCGTGATTTTCGCGAGCTTCTCCGAAAATTTAATCGCCTGGTACGTCTTTTCCATCTGTCTGCCTAGCCTCGCTGTCGAAGCGGCAGGCTATGGAATCTTTCCGGCCATCCGTCTTGAACGATCGTGCAAGCCTCGGCGCTCGCCCTGCACCCTTGCCGGTTGGGCGCTCGCGTCCCCTCGCCGGTTGGGCGAGATGAGACGATTGAAGGAGGTGGCGTGCCGGTTGCGCCCCCTCGCCCCGTCCTTACGGGGAGAGGGGGCGCAACCGGCGAGACTTGTTCTCAAAGGCCTCATCCCGCCCAGCCGTTGCGACACCTGCGCGCACGGCTTCGCCTTTCCGCGCCCTGAGCGGGCCGGAGCATGAAGAAGATCGAGGCGACGGCGGCCGCCGGAGCAGCCGCGAATC
>NZ_BSPC01000070.1 GCF_030160835.1 Labrys miyagiensis
TGATCGCCATACGTTCTTAAAAGTCGGACAGATTCACTACTTTCGTGTCGTGACGCCCTGTTGTCCGGATTCGTCCAAGTAGACCCTGATGGTTCTTGCCGTCATTGACTGGTCGCTGGCTTGCAGCGTCTTTCCCATCTGCAAGATGGCTGCGGCGGCTTCCTCGCTGACCGTGGGCTGTGCCCGCGGAGGCGCTTCGTCTGCTCGGGCTCTCGGCGCGGCGAATCCCAGAAAGACTCCAAACCCAGCGGCCAGAACGGCATATCGTAAGAACGTCGAGGGCGCCTGCCACCGCGGCGGCAAAGCGGCCGGCTTCGAGGCGCTGCCGGTTTGCGCCGCACCTGTCGATTCCGCATCCGGAGCGGGGAGCCATCTCTCAATGCTGTGATAGCCGCTCTCGTCATCGAATGATGACTCTGCGGAAACTGGACGCTGCCGGGGGTTCACGACGGGGCCATCTAAGCCTTTGCAAACTTCCATGACGAATACCTTCTGCGTTACATTTTTTTGCACCTACAAGTGCACGTTTATGCACTGCACAGTGTAGTGCATTTCAAGAGATAAATTCGTCTCGACCGTCCACAGCTAGACGCCAAGTGGACGGACGAAAAACGAAGGCATTTTAGGCGGCGGTGAACAGGATCGAGCCGGCGACCGTCCGACCCCTATTAGTCACGTCAAGAACCCGGCAGTGTAATCTCAGCGCGCAACCCACCTATTTTGCCATTAGGCAGAGCTATTGTGCCCCCATGCAACGCCACTAATTCCTGCGCAATCGAGAGCCCAAAGCCGTCACAGCTTGACGCCACTAATTTCCTGACCTATTGGGTGAGTAAACGTTAACCCAAGTGGCACTTCGTCATGCAGCCGAAGATTTCCCTTCAAGACATCGCGATCCGACTTGGTGTTTCGGTCAAGACGGTATCCGGCGCGCTGCATAACCGTTCCATTCGGATGTCCGAAGAGACCCGGCGGAAGATTCGATCCCTCGCCGATGAATTGGGGTACGAACCCAATCTAATTGCCAGAGGCATGCGTTCGGGCGTGATGCCGATCATCGGCATGATCGGCGATGGGCTTATCACACAGCCCTTCGCCTCAGAGATTGTACGTAGTTTCGACAATGTCCTGCGCACCCATGATCTAAGCATTCTCGTGACCGATATCGCTGGCGGCCGGGGTATCGAACAGGGCCTTGCCGAACTCCAGCGACTTCTGCCACGCGGTATCGTCTATGCCAGCATGTATCACCACGTTGTAGCCCTGCCGGCTGGCGCACGGGGCATGATTGAGTTGATGATCAACTGCCGCGAAGCCGACAACGCTGTTCCTGCCCTGGTTCCTGCCGAGCGGCAGGCGGGCTTCAACGTTACCCGCTACCTGATTGAGCGTGGGCGCCGCGACATCGCCTTCCTAACCTTGCCTGGCCTGGTGGCCAGCAGCCTACGCGAGCACGGGCTGCGAGCTGCCTTCGAAACCCATGACCTTATTGTGAACGAAGATTGGATCAGGCCCGCGACGCGCGGCGCCACCTACTCCGACCGCGCCCGCAGTGTCGTCCGCGAGCAGATTGCCGAATGGATGGCGGCGCCCCAGCGCCCAGACGCAATCCTTTGCGGGAACGATCGCGTGGCCCTTGAGGTCTACGGTGCCCTCAGGCGGGTCGGAGTGGATATCCCCGGCGATGTGGCCGTTGCGAGCTTCGACAACCAGGTCGAGATCGCCGCCAGGCTCGACCCGCCGCTAACGACAATGGCCCTGCCGCATCGCGAGATGGGGCGGATCGCCGGAGAGATCCTTGCCGGGCAGAGAAATAAGCCCGACACGGTGGAGGAAATACCGTTTCGTTTGATCGAACGCGCCTCTGTCTAGGACAGGGCAGTCAAAAGAGGGAGGAAGTTATGTCATCAGTGGGTAAACGTTTTCTCATTTCATTCTGCAGTCTCTCCGCATGGGCGCTTGGCCCCTCGTACTGCAGCGCCGGCCAAGCCGCGACTTTGAAGATGATGTTCCAGGGAGACCCCTACGAGATCCAGATTATCGACGATGCGGCCAAGCGCTTCGAGCAGGCCAATCCTGGCACGACCGTCGAGCTCATCAATACGCCGCACGACGCCTATAATGAGAAGTTCGGCTCGGCGGCGTCTTCCAATTCGCTCGCCGACATCGTCGAGCTCGATGCGCCGTTCCTCTCCAACTATGTGTGGTCGGGCTATCTACAGCCGATCAGCGGCCTTGTCGACCAGGCCTTGATCGATGACATGACCCCATCCAATATCAGCCAGGGCACCTATCTGCCGGACGGCAAGCTCTATGCCATCGGCCTGACGGATTCGACGGTTGCCCTCTATGGCAGTCGCAAGCAGCTCGAGGCGCTGAAGATACGCATTCCAAAATCGGTCGCCGATGCCTGGACGAGGGACGAGTTCGAGGCGGCCCTGAAAACCTTGGCGGATTCGGGCGTCAAATGGCCGATCGACCTCTTCAGAGCCTATGGCACCAAAACCGAATGGATCACCTATGCCTATGAGCCGATCCTTGTTTCCATGGGTTGCGATGTCATCGACCGGAAGACCTGGAAGGCTGCAGGCACACTTGATGGCAAGACTTGTGTGGACGCAGCGACCCTTCTGCAGACTTGGGTGAAGAACAACTGGGTGGTGCCTGCCTCTGCCGGCCAAAACCAGTTTTACGCCGAAGGGCGCCCGGCGGGCCTGGCCTGGGGAGGCCATTGGTTCTACGCCGAAGCCAATGCCAAGATGGGCGATGATGTTGTGGTGATGCCGCTGCCCAAATTTGGCCAGAAGAACGCAAGCCCGAACGGCACCTGGATCTACGCCATCAGCAAGACGGCGTCCGATCCGGCCCTTGCCGGCAAGTTCCTCAGCTTCATGCTGAACGATCCGGCCTATCGCGATGCCTACAAGGCCCATAGCGGCTTCCCGGGTCTGAAGTCATTTGCCGCCGCTTCGCCGCTCTATGCCGACAAGGGCGCCATGGCCGTGGCCTTTGAGCAGGCGACCGCGAGCGCCGTGCCGCGCCCGCCGCATCCGGGCTACCCCACCATCACCCTCGCCTTCCAGGTGGCGATGGCCAACATCTTCGATGGCGCCGATGCGCAGACCGAGTTCACGAAGGCCGCCAAAAAGATCGATGACGACGTCGTGGACAACGGTGGCTACTCCCCCTTCGGCCAGTAAGCGATCCTGCAACACGCCCGCCGGTCCTTCATCGGCGGGCCAACCCCAGGAGTGAAGGATGTCGACTTCGATCTCTGCTCCGGAGCTTGCGGCCCGGGTCGCGACGGGCAGGCGCCGTAAGAAGAACCGGCGCCTGCAGGAAGCGGCCATGCTGCTGCCGGCCTGCGCCCTGATTGGGCTGTTTCTGCTGCTGCCGTTCCTCTCCTCCTTCAGTATCGCGCTGACGAACCAGCGGTTGATCCCGCGTCCGGTGCCGACCCGCTTCGTCGGGCTCGCCAACTTCACACAGGTGCTCACCGATCCGGAGTTCTGGACGGCATTATGGAACGTTGCTCGCTTCACGCTGATGGTTCTGCCGGTTCAGTGTGGCGCCGCGCTAGCGCTGGCTTTGCTGCTCAATCAGAAGCTGCCGTTCCGCAACTTCTTCCGCGGCATGTTCTTCCTGCCGGCTATCACCTCGATGACAGTGGTCTGCGTGATCTGGGCGACGGTGTTCCAATTTCCATCCGGTCCGTTCAATCAGATCCTGTCCTTCGCGACCTTCGGCCTGGCCGGTCCGATCGACTGGCTTGGCGATCCGCATTGGGCGATGGTCTCGATCGTGCTCCTGTCGGCCTGGCAAGCCTATGGCTTCCAGATGATCGTCTATCTGGCCGGTCTGCAGAACATTCCCGGGTCACTCTATGAAGCCGCCCGGCTTGATGGCGCCAATCGCTGGCAGCGCTTTTGGCACATCACCATGCCAGGCCTTCGCCAGACCCACATTTTCGTGCTGATCATCACCACGATCCAGGCCTTCAAGCTGTTCGTGCAGGTCAACATCCTGACCCAGGGCGGCCCGCGCGGCTCTACCAACACGGTCGTGCAGTACATGTACACGGCCGGCTTTGTCGATCAGCGGCTTGGTCTCGCCTCCGCCGTGTCGATCATTCTCTTCCTCATCGTGCTCACCATTTCGCTCGTTCAGCGCTTCATCGTATCGGACCGGCCATGACAACAGCAGCCATCAAACGCCCACGGCCCAAGGTGAAAGCCACTTTCCTTGGCTATGCGGTAGCCGATCTTGTTCAAGCCGGTGCCGTCCTGACTATCGCCCTGGTGATCGTGTCGCCGCTCTTCCTGCTCTTCGTCGCCAGTCTGAAGGCGGACCGCTTCCAGATATTGGCTGACATGGGCAGCTTCCGCGCGTTCTGGGTTTCTGATCCATCCCTCCAGAATTATCGGGAAGTCGCCACCTTCGACGGCGCATTGCCGATGGGCCGCTACCTCGTCAATTCGATGATCATCCTTGCAGTCACGGTCTGCGGTGGCATCTTCGTGAACTCCATGGCCGCCTTTGTGCTGGCCTGGGGGCGCCTACCAGGGCGTGCTCTGATCCTGGCGCTGTTGATCGGCCTTTATATCGTGCCACAGGAATCGATTGTGTTGCCGCTGCTGAGCATGGTGACCAAAGCCGGCCTCGCGGACAGCTTTACGGCCCAGGTCCTGCCTTGGCTGGCCAGCCCGCTCTACATCTTCCTGCTCTACCAGTTCTTCCGACAAATTCCGCAGGACATCTACGATGCCGCCATTATTGATGGCGCTTCGCCTTGGCGGATCTACTGGTCCGTGTTCCTACCCATGAGCGCACCAGCGCTGGCCACCGTGGCAATCCTGCTCGGGATCGAGACTTGGAACCAGTATCTCTGGCCCCTGATGGTAACCCAGACGAACTGGTCGCGCCCGATATCCGTCGGTATCGCCAGCTTCTTTGGCCATGACTCTGTCTACTGGAACAGCGCCATGGCCGCGTCCGTGCTGATGATGGCTCCTGTGCTGGTCTTCTATCTCGCCTTCCAGAGCTGGTTTGTCAGCTCCTTCATCAGTTCGGCCGTCAAGGGCTGAGGGAAACCATTATGCCGACCTTGGAAATCAAGCTCTTACCGGGCGATATCGTTGACCTTTGGGCCCGCCCCGCCCGGGGAGGGTGCCGGTGGAAAGTCACGCTGGATCATGACTCTGACGCCTACACCGAGCTTGCTGGGGAAAACAGCGACGACTTCCAGCGCGCAAGCTATCGAGCACGAATGGCCGGCACCGTCACGGCAAGTTGGGCGGAGGACAGTACCACCGTATCGCTTGTCTATGCCTACACGCCCGCACGGGTCTTCACGGACGGCGTGCGCCTATTGTGGACAACGGACGAGAACAAAAACGGCGGCAAACGCTACCATCTGCACCTGCAACCGCCATGGGGCTGGATGAACGATCCCAACGGGCTGGTGGAAGTCCACGGCGTTTGCCACGCCTTCTATCAGCACTATCCGCATGCACGACGCTGGAACACCATGCATTGGGGCCATGCGGTCTCCAGCAACCTCATTGACTGGGTGCATCTTCCGATCTTCCTCGATCCGCGACCGGCGTTGTTGGCGGATGATCTCAAGACGGGCGGCGCCTTTTCAGGATCGATCACACTCGCCGAGGATAGTTCCTTTCGAGTCTTCTATACGGATCGGGAAGACGACAGGCTGCCAAACTGGGAATGGCAAATCGCTGCTCATTCGGCCGACAAACTTTGTGTCGACGGGGCTCGTCCCATCATCACCGAACGCCCACCCCTGCCGGGTTTACGTCGTGACATGCGCGACCCCTATGTATTCCGCGGCCCTGACGGCCTGTGGAAGCTCCTCCTTGGCGGGGGCGATGCGAATGGCGGCCTCATCCTGCTTTACGAGTCTGAGCACCCAGATGGAACCGATGGCTGGCGTTTCGTCAGCCCGTTGCATTCCGAACCCATGCGTCCTGGCATCCCCGTGGAATGCCCTTGCATGATGGCGCTTGAGGGCGAAGGCGCAGGTTTACATGTGCTGGTCTTCGGGCTGCTTGGCCAGCGCGACGAGATAACCCGGCGGCGTAATCTGTCCTATGCGCTGGTCGGGCGCTTCGACGGCAAGCGCTTCGAGGTCATCGCACGCCGCGAACTCGACTTTGCAACCGACAGCTACGCTTTCCAGGGCTTCCACCATGGCAACCACGGTCCGATAGGGCTCGCCTGGGCGGCGAATTGGACCGACGTGTTCAAGGATCGCGATTACCCTACCGCGATGACCTTTCCTCGCCGCCTGATCTGGCGTGACGGCAATCTGTTCACACCGCCGCTTGAAACCGTCAAGGACCTGCGTGAAGCATCGATCCTCGAACAACCCTCTCAGCTTACTGAACCGCTCGATCTGCCGAGGGGCCTGGCCGAGATTGAACTTGAATTCGCCGCGCGGGATACGGATTTTGCGATCGAATTCGAGCATCCAACCTATCATCTTGGGCTGGTCTCGAAAGCGGGCCAATTGGAGCTTCTGTTCGATCCGCCGGGCACCCGCTCGGTGCCGCGTTACTCCGCCGACGGTGCCGCTGTGCGCAAATTGCGCATCTTCATCGATGTGGGATTGATCGAGATCTATGCCGATGATGGCCGCTGCTGCGCGACGAAGCGCATCGACAGCGACGAGCCCGTAACCGCGCTCCACTTTCTAACCAATCCGGCCACGCTGGCGGTGGCACGCGGCTGGGCGCTGCGGCCGGCGGCGTTCATTCCAATCGAACTGTAATGTGCCGTTGAAGAAGCAAAGAACTTTTAGGGGAAGAAAATGGCCAATGTCTCTTTGAGCAACATTCGCAAGCGCTATGGCAATGTCGAGACCATCCATGGCGTCAGCCTAGAAATAGACCACGGCGAATTCTGCGTCTTTGTCGGTCCATCAGGCTGCGGAAAGTCGACCTTGCTGCGTATGATCGCCGGCCTGGAAGACATTTCTGATGGCGAACTCGGCATCGATGAGGAGATCGTCAACGACGTCGATCCTTCAGAGCGCGGCGTCGCCATGGTGTTCCAGAACTACGCGCTCTATCCCCATATGAGCGTGCGGGACAACATGAGCTTTGGTCTGCGCATCTCGGGTCGGCCAAAGGCGGAGGTGATTGAGCGCGTCAATGCGGCCGGCCGTATCCTGCAGCTCGATGCCATGATGGATCGTAAGCCCTCCCAGCTTTCGGGCGGGCAGCGTCAGCGCGTGGCGATCGGGCGCGCCATTGTGCGCAATCCCAAGGTCTTCCTGTTTGACGAGCCGCTTTCAAATCTCGACGCCGAACTGCGCGTCGCCATGCGTGTCGAGATCGCCAAGCTTCACCAGGAGCTGGGCAACACGATGATCTATGTCACCCACGATCAGACTGAGGCGATGACTCTCGCGGATAAGATCGTGGTGCTGAAGGGCGGCAATATCGAGCAGGTCGGCTCGCCAATTGAACTGTATGAGAGGCCAGTGAATATCTTCGTAGCGGGTTTTATAGGCTCGCCGAAGATGAACTTTCTGAATGCAATCCGTAGTGATGGTTCACCGTCGGCGCTCGGTCTGGCTGGCAAGACGATCGACGCGCCGGCGCTGGCGGCCAGCGGTCAGCGGTTAAAGCTCGGCATCCGCCCAGAGCATTTCGATCGTGGCGATGCACCAGATGTGAGTTTAAGCATGCACGTCGATGTGGTGGAAAACCTCGGCGGGTCTTCCTTCATCTACGGCCGTACGCCGACGGATGAGAACTTGGTCATCGAGCGCCGTGATGGACGCCCCCTCAGGTCCGGCGAACTGATTGAAGTCGGCTTCAACCTGCGAGATGTGCATTTCTTCGACGAAAATGGCCTTCGCGTTGGGTAAAGGTCGGAGCAATGAGGTGGTGCGCCTTGCGCCTGAAGGCAGAGATATCCTTGATGCGAGCGTTACAGATCATCTGATTGGGCGTTCAGTATCGCAGGGCTTTGAGATGCTTGGCGAGATTATATGCGGTGACGAAGACCCGGAGATGGTCCTCGAGGCTTTCAATATCCTCGTGGTGGAAGTTCGCCATGCTGTTGGCGACGCCTCCCCCCAAGGCGCTCGCCATCTCCACCTTCCTCGGCAACTGGCCGGCGTTCTTCTGGCGGCGGATCATTGCTTGTGCGCATCCTACTACTGACGTTGAGCATTCCATCCAATGAGAAATGATCGTGACGGATGCGGCCATCACCCTCATCCCGGCGTTTGCTCATCTTCCTCTTCTTCTAACGGCACATCGGTTGCGGTGTCATGCTGCGCAGCGTGAAGGGATAAGACCATGACGACACCTCAGGCCCGGGACCGGACGAAATTCCCCGATCCCGTCTATGCGAGCACAATCCTCAGGCCGCTGTTCGACGGCGCGAAACAGCACCACGCGCGCATCCTTCAGAAAATTGACCGCGCCCATCTGGTGATGCTCGTGGAAACCGGCATCGTCCCCGCCGAGCAGGGCAGCCGCATTGCAGCGGCGCTCAACGCCATCTCCCGCGAGATCAATCCGGAGACGCTTTCCTATGACAGCGAGGTCGAGGACTTCTTCTTCCTGATGGAGAAGGAACTGAAAACGCGCGTAGGTGCCGATCTCGGCGGCCGGCTACACACCGCCCGCTCGCGCAACGATATCGACCACACATTGTTCAAGCTCGGCCTCAAGGAACGCATCGACGCGCTGTTAGCAAAGAACCGGGCGCTGCTGGCAGCGCTGATCGATGTCGCGGAACACGAGAAGGCCACACTCATCGTCGCCTATACCCATGGTCAGCCGGCGCAGCCTAGCACCTACGGCCACTATCTCGGTGCGGTGATCGAAGTCTTAATCCGCGACATCGAGCGCATGGAAGCGGCGCGGGCAATCGTGGACCGCTCCTCGATGGGCGCCGCAGCAATCACCACCTCGGGCTTCCCAATCGATCGCCACCGGGTCGCCCATCTCCTCGGCTTTTCCGCGCCGTTGCAGAATTCCTATAGCTGCATCGCGGCGGTCGATTATGTGACCTCGGTCTACGGCGCGCTGGAGCTGATGTTCCTGCATCTCGGCCGCCCGGTCCAGGATCTTCAGTTCTGGTCGAGCTTCGAGGTGGCCCAGCTCTACCTGCCGAACGCCTTCGTGCAGATTTCCTCGATCATGCCGCAGAAGCGCAACCCTGTTCCCCTCGAGCATCTGCGCCATCTCGCCAGCCAGACGGTCGGGCGGGCGCGGGCCATGCTCGATGTCATGCACAACACGCCCTTCACTGACATGAATGACAGCGAGGGCGAAACGCAGGACATGGGCTACGAAGCCTTCAGCGTCGCTGAGCGCGTGCTCGATCTTCTCGCCGGCGTGGTGCGCGCCGCCGAGATCGATCAGCGCCGGGTGGCCGTCAACCTGCGACGCTCCTGCGTCACGATCACCGAACTTGCCGACACGCTTGTTCGCCGCGAAGGACTTTCCTTCCGCCAGGCGCATGAGATCGCAGCCGTCGTCGCCCGCATCGTCGTCGCCATGGACGGCGACCTCTCCGATGATGGCTATACGCCCTTCCTGGCGGCCTTCGAGGAGGCGACCGGACGGACGCCGGCCATCGACGCCGAAAGTTTTGGGACCGTGGTGTCGGCTGAAAATTTCGTCGCCGTGCGCGAACGCTTTGGCGGGCCGGGCGAGAAGGCGCTGGAGGCGGCGCTTGCCGGCTACCGGCACGACGAGGCCGCTCTCGCCGCCCGGATGGAGGACCGCATGCGGCGCGAGGCCGACGCGGAGCAGGAACTAAATCGGAAAATCGCCGAACTTGCGGGAGGTGCGTGATGGCAAGCAGGGGTCAGAACAAGAGCAGTGCGAAATCGCAGCTTAGGTGGATAGATTGCAAACAAGGGCCACGAATGCGGCGATTAGGCAATAATTGGGGGCTCAGGAGGCTTAACTGTTTAAGACTGGCTTCCTCCAGTCTTTGACGGTTCTTCCCACGCTGCAATCCTGACTTATGAGAACTTTCGCTAATGGAGGAATTGCATGAAATCCGACCAAGACCTGTTCGCCAAGGGTTTAGCCACCTACCAAAAGGTCATCGACGCCAACTACATGTATCATAGAGAAGTCTATGGATTGCTTCATGGAGTTCTGCTTGAGGAGACAACTGACGGATTTGTTTTTGTTGATCTCGCCTGTGGTACGGCTCCAGCTTCGGCAACAACGCTCGAGGGCACCGGTGTCGGTCGTTATGTTGGCATCGACATTTCTCAGCCGTCGCTTGAGATTGCTAAACAAACGCTGTCCGCACTTCCCTGCCCGTTCGAACTGCGCTGCCAAGATTTTGTCGAAGCCATCAATAACTGGACCGGCCCTGTCGATGTGATTTGGATTGGTCAGTCCCTTCATCACCTTCAACTAAACGAGAAAAGAGACTTCGTGCGGACGGTGCACAATCTTCTTCCTCGTCATGGCCTGTTTCTGATTTGGGAGACAACCTGTTTTGAGGGCGAGGATCGGGAGGGCTGGATGGAACGCTTCCGCCAAATCCGCCCGCAGTGGCCAGCGATCAA
This sequence comes from Labrys miyagiensis, assembly GCF_030160835.1. Taxonomy (GTDB): domain Bacteria; phylum Pseudomonadota; class Alphaproteobacteria; order Rhizobiales; family Labraceae; genus Labrys; species Labrys miyagiensis. Next base: position 10,571 of record NZ_BSPC01000070.1, read on the forward strand.
CGATGAAGAATTCGCTTCATTTGATAGTCATCATCTTGCCTCGGACTATCCTGAGACCTCCGCGACATGGCATGGAATGGGTCTTGACGCAGGCTTTGATCGGGCGGACGAGCTGATGACGGCGCCAAACCAGCTGGCCCGCGTCTATCGCTTCCGCCACATGTGAGCCAGGCGCGTCGCGCTTGCGTGTGTGGGCTCAGGATTAAATGCGGTATGTCAGAGCCATAAACGACGTTATGCGAATCCGCCTGCCGGGTCGGTGCTGCACCTCAGCACTCGCCAGGAGAACTTTGCCTTGCTGGTTCGGGTGAGAATCCGATGATCCACCTGGCGTTCTCGCGCGAAAGAACCAGATTATTTTTTCGAATTTCGACGATATCCCACCCACCTACCTTCATGCTCTTCTGGACACGTAGACCTGATCCGCTGCCATTGGAGCGAAGTAGAGCAAAACTTGGGGGCCCAATACCGGTCCCGACGAGAGTGAAAGCGGGAGCCACTGGCGTGACGGGTGGAGGAGCCGGCGGCGCAGGAGGAGCAATGCTCACGAACGGCATTGTCACGCCAGCTTCGGACTTGCGATCTCGATGACGGCTCGGTAGCCAAAACGATGCATAAAATCAGCTACAGTGGGTATCGCTTCCCGACCGAGATCATCCAGCAGTCGATCTGGCTGTATTTCCGATTCACTTTGAGCTTTCGCGACGTCGAAGATTTGTTGGCGGAGCGCGGAATAACGGTTTCCTATGAGACGGTCCGGCGCTGGGTGAACCACTTCGGGCCGATGATCGCCGCGGATCTGCGCAAACGTCGCCCCAAGCCTTGCACCACCTGGCACTTAGACGAGGTCTATCTGAAGATTGCCGGCCGTACGGTCTATCTGTGGCGCGCTATCGACGCCGAGGGTGAGGTGCTCGACGTATTGGTGCAGTTCAAACGAAACAAGCATGCCGCCCTTAAACTGATGCGCAAGCTTCTGAAGAAATATGGCTTCGTCCCCGATCGGTTGATCACCGACGGTTTGCGCTCCTATGGAGCCGCCGCCCACGATCTCGGGATTAGCAACCGCCATGCGAGCGGTCGGTGGCAGAACAACCGAGCCGAGAATTCGCATCAGCCAACCCGCCGAAGGGAGCGCAAGATGCAGCGCTTCAAGAGCCTGGGCTCAGCACAAAGATTTCTCTCCGCTCACGCCGCCGTCTTCAGCACCTTTAACGTCCAGCGCCACCTCACCTCTGCCCCAACGCACCGCGTCTTGCGCGCTGCGGCGATGAGAACGTGGCGCGAGGCGGAGATGGCTGCTTGAAATTACAAGAGCCGCTGCCTCTTCGCGCATTTTTCGTTAGCAACGTGACAATGCCGTTCTGTCCCCATGCCCCCATTGCAATGGCCGTTCCCGCAAGCACCCTCCTGCGGGTTACGAGAGGCAAAGTCATGCTATTGTCGGAATGAGTTCAATGTCCGTGTTCCGCGGCATCCTATCGATCCGCAAGCAGGACCTTCTTAGCGACCCGCCGCGGCGTCTGTGTGGCACTCGGATTCGACGGGCAATAACATAGCGGGGTGAATTTATGGAAGCGAAAGAACTCATAAAGCAGGCTCGCAACTTGGCGAAGCCCTTCAGGGTTACGGACGGTACGAGCTTCCGCCTCAAAGACATCGATCCCGGTGACACGCTCGACCTGGGTTCCGAAGATAAACCGCGCGCCAAGGAAGTCCTCGCCACGGGCATCGAGGCGCTGGCCGAGTTCCAGGACATGCTCTACGCACAAGACCGCTGGGCGGTGTTGCTCGTCTTTCAGGCCATGGATGCCGCCGGCAAGGACGGCACCATCAAGCACGTCATGTCCGGGGTCAACCCCCAGGGCTGTCAAGTGTATTCCTTCAAGGCGCCATCGGCGGAAGACCTTGATCACGATTTTCTGTGGCGCTGCATGAAGTACGTGCCGGAGCGCGGGCGCATTGGGATCTTCAATCGAAGCTACTACGAGGAAACGCTCGTCGTGCGCGTCCACCGGGAATTTCTCAATATGCAAACGCTCCCGCCTGAGCTCGTCACCGAGGACATCTGGAAAGAGCGCTTCCAGGATATCCGCAGCTACGAGCGCTACCTGACCCGCAACGGCGTCATCATTCGCAAGTTCTTCTTGCACGTGTCGAACGAGGAGCAGAAGAGACGTTTCCTCGAACGGCTCGACAACCCGGAGAAGAACTGGAAGTTCTCGGCCAACGACATCAAGGAGCGCGCATTCTGGAACGATTACATGACGGCGTATGAGGACATGATTCGCAATACCGCCACGAAGGACGCGCCATGGTACGTCGTGCCTGCCGACAACAAGTGGTTCACCCGCATCGTGGTCGGTGCTGCCGTCATCGAGGCGCTGGATGCGCTCGATCTGCACTATCCGAAGGTCAGCGCGGAGAAGCTGAAGGAGCTCGCCGCGGCGAAGCGCGCGTTGGTGGGAACAAAATAACCGCCGCGCAGGGCGCTGATGCAATCGGCTTCGGCCGACCCATTCAACGGAGTTGGGGAATTCACCATGCCGCCGTCGGCGACGAGACAGCTCGGCGTGTCCACGCCGGCGAGTTCCGCCGGAATGGTCACCGCTCTGACCCCTCAAGGTTCTTCGCATCTCGCGCTGGGGTCTGGCCCCGTTGTTGCCGATAGCCAGGCGGCGCCGTTCAATGAATGGGTAACTCATTCTGCGGTCGAAGCGTCGCCCGCCACTTGAGCTGCACGAATCGCGATTGACCGCTCCCACTCGCTGCAACGAAGGCTCTAAGACGCACATGCCCGAGGAAGTCGAGATCAAGCTCCGACTGTGGCCCGATTGTGCCGGTCGGCTAAAGCGGTCCACCTAGCTGTTGAGGACATCGATACGATGAAACCCGCGCTTGCGTATAGGGTACCGCGCAAAGCATGAGTGACGTTCGTCCACTGTTCGCCTTCGCATTCCGCGGCGGGCTGGGGCAGGTGCTGCGCGATCTTGCGGAGGCCGACCTCGCGGCGGCAACGCGGATTTCATTTGGGTGCATCTCGATCTTCGCGATGCCGCGGCGAAGGCTTGGCTGCGCCGCCGCCCATGGCCGCCCGACGTCGTCGAGATGGTAGTTGCTCCGATCCAGCGCGGTAGGCTCTTCATCACGCCGGATCTGCTCTACGGCCATCTGCACGACTTCCGCGACGAGCCAGATGCCGTCACCCTGCAAGCGGGCTCGCTCTGCGTTGTCGCATCTCAGACGCTGGTCGTCACCGGTCGGCGCGTCCCGCTGCTCTCGGTCGAGGAGGTGCGACGCCGGGTGGAAGCGCGAACGGTCCTGCCGGCGCTGTCAAACTAACTCCAAACTGTCTCCACCAAGTGCACGTACGCCAAACCGGACGTCGGTTAGGCTGCGACGGCCCGCCACTCGGCCAGGGCAGCCGAGCGTCTCTGCTTGTAGATTTCCCGGCTGACGAGGTGGCGCTCCGAATTAAAGTGATTGTGGATCTGGCCGTGGACGGCGACGAATTTCTGAAGCGTCTTCGTCCTGCGGAATTTGAGCATCGCCGCCTCTCGTTGTCGAAACGGTTGAAGGGAATTCTCGGCCCGATTGTTCTTCCAGCGGCCGACTTCCCGGCGTTTGAGGTTGCCGATTTCCCGCATGGCCGCGCCGTAGGAGTGCAAGCCGTCGGTGACGATGATCTCGGGAGGCCGTAGCGCTTCATAGCTTTCTTGAGGAATTTCAAGGCGGCGGCCTTGTCCCGCGTCTTGCTGACGAAGAACTCCAAAACCTCGCCCTCGTGATCGACGGCCCGCCAAAGATAGTGGAGCTCGCCGTTGATCTTCACGACAACCTCGTCAACGTGCCAGCGCCAGCAACTGAAGTTTCCAGCCCTCACCCGTCTCTTGCGGATGTCGCCAGCGAACAGCGGACCAAAGCGGTTCCACCAAAATCTCACCGTCTCATGGCAGATGTCGATGTCGCGTTCATGCAGCAGGTCCTCCACATTCCGCAACGATAAAGGATAGCGCACGTACAGCATCACCGCCAGGCGGATCACCTCCAGCGACGAGTTGAAATAGCGAAACGGATCGGACTTGGAGCTCTCCATCCTCGCTCACTACTCTACCCCGCCATCTTCGGCAATTTGCTCTGACAGAGCCGAATTGGGAGAACGCACTTGCCTCTGGCTTCGAGAGGAACCGCTCTGATGCGGAACTAGATAGTGAGAAGAGCACTCACAAGTTGAGCAGTGCGTGGCGCAAGGGTCAACCCTATGTGTCCATGACCGAAGGCAAGAATGACGTCCCTGGCGCCTTGAGATGGTCGGATGACAGGGACGGAATCGGGCATCGAAGGACGGAAGCCAAGCCATGAACGGCTCGGCTCACCAAGATTTGGTAAAATCTGGCGCGTATACGCAACCATGTTGTGCACGAGGCTGGGGGTAGCGGGCGCGGCTAGTCCGCCGAACTCCACTAGACCCGCCACGCGAAGCCGGCCGTTCATCGGGCAAAGGTAGAAGCCGCGCGCCGTCGGACGGATTGGTCGTTCAATCGGTAGCTCGGCCATGTCAAATTCCACATGATAGCCGCGTTCGGTATCGAGCCTGATCCGGTCCCCGATCTGCGCAGCAAGCTTTCTCGAGCGAGCGCCGGCAGCGATGACGGCCTTGCGCGCACTAATTTCATAGGGCGCAGCAATGATCCGGACTCCCTTGGGCTGGCGCACAATCTCTTGAGCGGAGGCCCGAACGAATTCGACGCCCATCCGGCGAACAGCTCCAAACAAGAGATGCATCACCGCACCCGGATCGCTGAGGCCGATCGCGTTCGGAAAGAACAGGCCGCCTCCTTCGAATGACGGCAGTCGCGGTTCTAAGCGGTGCACTTCGTCGGCCGAGAGCAGGTTCTGGCCCACACCGTAGCTGGCGCGCACCGCGATGTCTGCGGCAGCCATGTTAAAGGCCTCGCTGGAGGCGCAGGCTTGTGGTACGCCGGTGCTTGCCTTCGGCCGTGGCGGCGCTT
>NZ_BSPC01000071.1 GCF_030160835.1 Labrys miyagiensis
GCTCGCGCTCGCCCGCTTCGCGCAGGGCCGCCTGCGCCGCCTCTGCGGCCTGGCGCTTGGGCGTGACGGCCTCACGCGCGGCTTCGGCTTCCTGCTCCAGCTCGGCCAGGCGATTGCGCTCGGCCAGGCGCCGGGCCGCGGCTGAGGGCGCCTCGGCGGCGGCCACGAAACCGTCCCAGCGCCAGAGATCGCCCTGGCGGGTGACGAGACGCTGGCCTGGGGCGAGCAGGGCCTTGAGGCGCGGGCCATCGGCCTTCTCGACGATGCCGATCTGGGCAAGGCGGCGCTGCAGGCTGTCGGGCGCCCGCACGAAGGTGGCGAGCGGCTCGACGCCCTCAGGCAGCGCGGCATCCTCGGCGCCGGGCTCGGCACCCGACCAATGGGCGGGCGCGGCAAGATCGGTGGGGGCGTCGATGTCATCGCCGAGCGCCGCACCCAGCGCCACTTCGTAGCCCTTGGTGACTTTGAGCTTGTCGGCGATGGGGGGATATTTGGCGCTGGCCGGCGTCAGCACAAGCTTGGCGAGCGTACGCGCCTCGGTCTCCAGCCGGCTGGCGACGCGCTCGGCTTCCTGCAGCGGGCCTCGGGAGGCAGCCTCGGCCTCGCGGGCGCCGGCATGCCGGGCTTCAGCCTCAATGGCGGCCTGCTCAGCCTCGCCGAGTCGCTGCTGGAGCGCTGAGAGTTCCTCCTGCAGGCTCTGCGCCAAGGCGGCAGCGTTGGAGCCGGCCTTCAGCGCCTCGCTCTCACGCCGCACATCGGCGAGCTGGCGCTCGAGCCGCATGACGCGGTCGCCGGCCTCGCGTTCGCTGCGCTCGGCCTGGCTGCGTCCGGCCTGTAGCTCGGCGAATTCGGTCTGGGTCTCGCCCATCGCCTTTTCCTCAGCGGCGAGGGCGACTTCGGCGGACCGCAGGACTTCCTGCGCCTCGGCGGCGAGATCGCCTGACGCTTCCTGCTCCTCCTTCAAGGCGGCTTCCTCGCCGACAAGGCGTTCCAGCATGGTGCCGGCATCGGCGATCATCGCCTTTTCGCGGGTGATGTCGGCGCCGGCCTGGGTGATGCGGTGGTCGAGCTCGATCTTGCGCTGTTCGGCCCGGCGCTCTTCCTGCTGCAGGGCCTCGCGGGCGGTGGTCAGGCGATGCAGCTCGGCGGCCGCCACCGATTCGGCCTCGCGCAAAGGCGGCATCTCATGGGCGGCGATCGCGGCGAGGCGCGCTGCCTCGGCCTGGGCGCGGGTGCGCTCGGCCACGGTGCGGATGTCGAGATCGAGGCGCTTCTCGGCCTCGATCACCAGCCGGCCCGCCTCCTCGAAGGCGATGTGGAAGAGCAGGGCCTCGGCCTGGCGGATCTCGTTGGAGAGGCCGCGATATCGGGAGGCCTGGCGCGACTGGCGCTTCAGGCTGTCGAGCTGCGATTCGATCTGGGTCAGTACGTCCTCGAGGCGCTCGAGATTGCTCTCGGCGGCCTTCAGGCGCAGTTCCGCCTCGTGCCGGCGCGAATGCAGGCCGGAAATGCCGGCCGCCTCTTCCAGGATGCGGCGGCGGGACTGCGGCTTGGCGGCGATCAGCTCGGCGATCTGGCCCTGGCGCACCATGGCGGGCGAACGGGCGCCGGTGGACGCGTCGGCGAAGATGAGCTGCACGTCGCGGGCACGTACCTCGCGCCCGTTGATGCGGTAGTTGGAGCCGCGGTCACGCTCGATTCGCCGCGAGATTTCAAGGAGATCGACATCGTTGAAGGCGGCGGGGGCGGTGCGGTCCTTGTTTTCGACCGTGAGGATCACCTCGGCCATGTTGCGCGCCGGCCGGTTGCCGGAGCCGCCGAAAATGACATCGTCCATTTCGGCGGCGCGCAGGTTCTTGTGGCTGCTCTCGCCCATCACCCAGCGCAGGGACTCGACCAGGTTCGACTTGCCGCAACCGTTCGGCCCGACCACACCTGTCAGGCCGGGCTCGATCAGGAAGTCGGTCGGCTCGACAAACGACTTGAAGCCGAGAATCCTGAGCTTGGTAAGTTTCATTCGTCACCCCGCAACCAGGCCGTTGTCAGGGCGGAGGCTGCCTTCAGGACTTGAGGAACGGATCCGCAGTCTGGGAGAACTCATCCAGCGAGATCTCGCCGCTCTTTCTAACACCATTGATGAAGAAGGTCGGCGTGCCGTCGATGTTGAAGACCTTCTCGCCGCGATCTTTCACCGCGTTCACGCCAGCATAGAGCGCCTGGTCTTTCAAGCAGGCCTGGAACTGTTCCTGTGTAAAACCCGACTGCTTGGCGATCGCGAACAGGCCCGGCAGCACCTGCTTGGCATCATCGACGAAAGCCCAATTGTCCTGCTGGGCGAAGAGGACGTCGAGGACGGTGTAATATTTGGTGGCGTCGTTGTTGGCGATGCAGCGGGCCAGCATGAAGCCGGCGGTGGCGCGCGGGTCGAGCGGGAATTCGCGCATCGTCCACTGCACCTTGCCGGTGTCGATATACTTCTGCTTGATCGCCGGGAAGACCTCCTTGTCGAAGCGCGCGCAATGCGGGCAGGTCATCGAGGCATATTCATAGACCTTGACCGGCGCGTCGGGCTTGCCAATGGAGATATCGGGAATCGGGCCGGGAACAGCGAGTTCCAGCAGGCTGACCTTGTCGCCGTCGGCGGCGAAAGCGGGCAGGGCCGGTAGCGCCGAGGTCGCCGCGAGGGCTGCGATCAGGGTGCGGCGGTTAAGCATCGGGCTCATCGGCTCATCATGTCCTTCATTGGGTGCGCTAGAGCAAAACGCGTTTTGGCAGTAACGGCATTTTGCCCAGATTCTTTATTTCGACGCGTTTTGCGATTCTTGCCGATTCCGTCAAATCGCAAAACGCTTTGCACGCTGCAAACGTGCGGTACTTGAGCCGCACAATTATGGCAACAGGCAGACGGAGCGCTTTCACGGAGCTGTGACCGGTTTTGATCCCCGCACCTGACGTCCCAGGCGCTCTAGCGCTTCGCGCAGGCCGGAGTCTTCGATGCCCTTGAGATCGTCGGCCAGCTTCTGGGCGGCGGCAGGAGCCAGTTCTGGTACCTTGGGCCGTTCGCGCCGCTCCGGATGCTCGACCGGGCCTTGCTTGAGGCGCAGCTTGCCGACGCAGCGCCAGCCGAACACCGCATTGATGCGCTCGATGATCTGGGCCGCGCCCATCTCCACCTCCAGGGCGAATGCGCTTTCCACCCGCAGAATCAGCGTTGCTGGCTGGGGGGCGGCTTCCGGCACCTGTGTCTTCGGGCGCGGGGGCCACTGGATCTTCATGGGCTGCGACTGCTCGGCGAGGCGCGCGCCCACGATATCGGGCCAGTGGCCGATGATGTCGGCCGTGGCAAAGCCGCGCGCCTTCAGGGCATCGGCAAGGGTGGGGCCGAGCAGGTCCGCGAAGGGGCGTGCCGATCGGCGCGGCTTGAAGTTTGAGGGCTTGTTGCTCATGGCCAAAATATGAAATGAGGAACCATGCTGAATCCTGCGCCCTCCGAGGTCAAGTACTCTGACGCCCTGCTGGCCTGGTACGACAGGCATCGGCGGCGGCTGCCCTGGCGCGCCTTGCCGGGCGAGACGCCCGATCCCTATCGCGTCTGGCTCTCCGAGATCATGCTGCAGCAGACCACAGTGAAGACGGTCGGGCCGTATTTCGCGACTTTCGTCGCGCGCTGGCCCACGGTCAAGGCCATGGCGGCGGATGATATCGAGGAGATCCTCAAGGCGTGGGCGGGGCTCGGCTATTATTCGCGGGCGCGCAACCTCCACGCCTGCGCCCGCTTCGTCAGCGACAAGCTCGGCGGACGCTTTCCCGATACCGTGGAGAGCCTTCGCCAGCTGCCGGGTGTCGGCGCCTATACGGCGGCGGCGGTGGCGGCGATCGCCTTTAACCGCCACGCGGCGGTGGTCGATGGCAATGTCGAGCGGGTGGTGACGCGGCTCGAGGCGATCGAGACCCCGCTCCCCCAGGCCAAGTCCGCCATCGCTGAGATCGTCCAGCGCCTCACGCCAATGGACCGTCCAGGGGATTTCGCCCAGGCGATGATGGATCTCGGCGCCACCATTTGCACGCCGAAGCGCCCGGCCTGCGCCCTCTGCCCGTACATGTCATTCTGCCGGTCCCGCGCCGCCGGCACCCAGGAGAACTTTCCCCGCAAGGCGCCCAAGGCCAGGCGCCCCTTGCGCAAGGGCGCGGCTTTCTGGATCACCCGCCCCGATGGCTGGGTGCTGGTGCGAAAGCGCCCCGACAAGGGGCTGCTCGGTGGCATGACCGAGATCCCGTCCAGCACGTGGAGCGAGGATTTCGACATCGGCGGCGCCCTTGCGCATGCGCCGCTCAGGACGAACTGGCGCAAGCTATCCGGTGAGGTGAGCCATGGGTTCACCCATTTCGAGCTTGCCGTCACTGTCTATGCCGCCGACGCCCTGGTGAGCACCAAGGCGCCGCCCGATTGCCGCTGGGTGCGCTTGGCCGATCTCGACGGCGAGGCCCTGCCGACGGTGATGCGCAAGATCGTGGCACTGGCACGCGGCGAATAGGGCAACTTGCCGCCGTCTCCTGCCGAGGCATTCCGGGTGTATATCCGGTCTCCCTTTCCGATTCCTTGCCCGACAATCGGGCACGGAAGCGCATGCTTCGCCATCTGGATAAGAATAATTTATTCTTTATGACAATCTTTGCTTTCTGCGAAAAAATAAATATTAACCTTGCGATACTTCTTGTGATACATTGGGGAAGTTCACTTTTCTCTTGCGTTTGTCGCTCCATCAGCCAGCATGAGGCCGTACGTGCAGTGGGGGTCCCATGTCATTTCTTGCCGCTTTGCTGATCGGCCTGGTCGCTGGTCTGCGCACCTTCACAGCTCCGGCGGCCGTGAGTTGGGCAGCCCATTTCGGCTGGCTTCCCCTCCAGGACACCCCCCTGGCCTTCATGGGCTACACGATCACGCCGTGGATTTTCACCGTCCTCGCCATTGTCGAGCTGGTGGGCGATCAATTACCCTCGACGCCGAGCCGCAAGGTGCCGATGCAGTTCGCGGCCCGGATCATCAGCGGCGCCTTCACAGGCACGGCAATCGGCCTGCCAACCGGCCTCGGCCTGGTTTGCCTGACCGCCGGCATCATCGGTGCTGTGTTGGGCACGTTCGGTGGCCATGAGTTCCGCCGGCGGCTCGCCCTCCTTTTCGGCAGGGATCTGCCGGCGGCGCTGGTCGAGGACGTGATCGCCATCGGCGGCGCCTTTTTGATCGTGAGGTTTCTGCTTTGAGCAGGACATTCGATGCCATCATCGTCGGTGCCGGCCAGGCTGGGCCCTCGCTCGCCAGCCGTTTCAGCGCGGCGGGGCAGACGGTGGCGGTAATCGAGCGCAAGCATGTCGGCGGGACCTGCGTCAACACCGGCTGCATGCCGACCAAGACGCTGGTCGCCAGCGCCTATGCCGCCCATCTCGCCCGGCGTGCCGACGATTACGGCGTGGCGCTCTCAGGTTCTGTCGGCGTCGACATGAAGAAGATCTGGGCGCGGAAGCAGAAGGTGACGATGGATTCGCGCACCGGGCTCGAGGGCTGGCTCGGCGGCATGCCGGGCTGCTCCCTGATCCGCGGCCACGCCCGCTTCACCGGCCCGCATGCGATCGAGGTGAATGGCGAGACCCTAACCGCCCCGAAGATATTCCTCAATGTCGGTGGCCGCGCCCATGTGCCCGAGATGTCAGGCCTTGGCGATATCGACTATCTCACCAACACTTCCATCGTCGAGCTGGACACGCTGCCCCGGCATCTCGTCGTGATCGGCGGCAGCTATATCGCGCTCGAATTCGCGCAGATGTACCGTCGCTTCGGCAGCGCCGTGACGGTGATCGAACGCGGCCCGCGCCTGGCTTCCCGTGAGGACGAAGATATCTCCGCCGCCATCCGCGAGATCCTGGAGAAGGAGGGCATCGCCATCCATCTGGGCGCCGAGGACATCCGCTTCGCGCGCCGGGGCGGGGAGGCGGCCGTGGCTCTCGGTGGAGGCGAGGAGATTCTCGCCTCGCATGTGCTTGTTGCCGTGGGCCGCGTGCCCAATACGGACGATCTCGGCCTCGACAAGGCCGGCGTCGCCACCGACAAGCGCGGCTTCGTTACCGTCGACGACCAGCTGCGCACCAATGTCGAGGGCATCTGGGCGCTGGGCGATTGCAACGGCAAGGGCGCCTTCACCCATACGTCCTATAATGACTACGAGATCGCGGCCGCCAATCTCTTCGACGACGACCCGCGCCGGGTGAGCGACCGCATCACCGCTTATGCGCTCTATATCGATCCTCCGCTCGGCCGGATCGGCCTGACGGAAGCCGAGGTGCGCAAGTCCGGCGTCAAGGCGCTGATCGGCACGCGCCCGATGACCCGTGTCGGCCGCGCGGTGGAGAAGGGCGAGACACAGGGCTTCATGAAGGTGATCGTCGATGCCGAAAGCCACGCCATCCTCGGCGCCGCGATCCTGGGCGTCGGAGGGGACGAGGTCGTCCATGGTCTTCTTGACGGCATGTATGCGCATGCGCCATCGAGCACCATCCAGCGGGCGGTGCATATTCATCCCACGGTGTCTGAACTTGTGCCGACGATGATTGGGGAAATGAAGCCGCTGGTGTAAGACGCTGCCGCCGATTTCCGACGAATTTCTGAAATTCTGGGCTGGAAAGGCCGGTTCTGCAGTTCGGTTGCGATGCCAAAACAAGGCATCGCCCTGGTTTTGCGCACCCAGATTCGGATTTTGGCTGCCAATCAGGCTGCTGGCGAGTCACGCTAGCGTCACGATGGAGTCACGCTAAGTCGCATGTCACGACAAAGCGACCGTCGGTGTGAGCCGGCCCGCGGTCTTCCCCAGCAAGGGGAAGGGGCACAGCGAAATTCCAAAAAGACCGGACACTTCAGTGCGATGGCGTCTGCAGCCGAGAGAAGACCAGATGGGCGCCATGACTGGCAGCTTGCTGAAGACCTATGCCGATTGCGATGCGCTCGACCTCGCCAGTCTGGTGAAGCGTGGTGAGGTCTCGCCTATGGAACTGGTGGAGGCCGCCATCACGCTGGTCGAGCACCTCAATCCCCAGCTCAACGCGGTAGTTCATCGGCTCTACGACGCCGGCCGGGCCTCGGCCGCGATGGTGGATCGGCATGCTCCCTTCGCCGGAGTGCCGTTCCTCTTGAAGGAACTCGGCACGGCTTTCGAGGGAGCACCACTCACCAATGCCTCCCGCTATCTCCAGGATCGGGTCGCGACGGCCGATTCGCAGGCCGTGCGCCGGATCAGGGCCGCGGGTCTGGTAACGATCGGCAGGTCGAATGCACCCGAATTCGGTCTTTCCATCACCACCGAGCCCAGGCTCTACGGCGCCACGCGCAATCCCTGGCGGCGGGAGGCCACGGCGGGTGGCTCGAGCGGCGGCGCGGCAGCGGCGGTCGCTACGCGCATGGTGCCGATGGCTGAAGCCAATGGTGGGGCGGGTTCGATCCGCCTACCCGCCTCTTGCTGCGGCGTGGTCGGCCTGAAGCCCTCACGCGGGCGGGTCAATCTCTCGGCCCCTGCCGATCTGTGGTATGGCGGCGTCGCTTCATTCTGCTGCACACGCACGGTGCGCGATACGGCAGCCTATCTTGACGCGCTTGCCAGAGGCCCGGCGAGCGAGCCCCAGGCGCTGTCCTGGCCCGAGGAGAGCTGGCTGCAGCTCTCCGCGCGCATGCCGAGACGTCTTCGCATCGCTTTCACCGTGACGTCGCCGAACGGCATGCCCGTCGATCCGCAAGTCAAGGCGGCCGTGCTGGCGGCGGCGAAGGAGCTGGAAGGCTTTGGGCACAGCATCGAGGAACACGACATGCCCCTCGATGGCGATGCCGCCTGGAGGATCTATGCCCGCATGGTGCCGGCACGAGCGGCCGCGGAATTCAGGCGGCTGGAGACGGTGGTAGGCCGTCGGGTTACGCGGGATGACGTTGAGCCGGTAACCTGGGCCATCATCGAGCGGGGACGAGGCGCCGACAGCGGCCAGCACGCCCGGGACGACCAGGAATTGCGCCAGCTCGGCCGCGCTGTCGCCGACGACCTCATGCCCTACGACATCTTCATCACGCCCACCCTGACGCAATTGCCGCGCCCCGTCGGCTATTACGACATGGGGGATGGCGATCTCGACCGCTATCTGTCGCGCTGGAGCGATGCGGTCTTCGCCTTTCCCTTCAACATCTCGGGCCTGCCGGCAATCTCGCTGCCGCTCGGCTGGACGGCGGACGAGATCCCGATCGGCGTGCAACTGGCGGGTCGTCATGGCGACGAAGCCAGCGTCCTGGCAATCTCCACGCAACTGGAGCACGCGATGCCGTGGAAGGACAGGCGGCCGAAAGGAGGTGCTCCCAGCTAACCCGCCGCTGCCAGTTCCTTGCGCAGCACGGTCCTGAATTCGTCGATCAGACGCAGCTTCCCATCTTCGCGGTAATGCCAGAAAGTCCAGCCATTGCAGGCGGGCAGGCCCTGGGCGAGGGCGCCGATCTTGTGGATCGAGCCGACGATGTCGCCGAGCATGATCGAGCCGTCGACCCGCACGCGTGCCTCATGACGGCCATTGGTGTCGGTGAGGATGGCGCCGGGCTGCAGCAGCTGGCGTTCGATCACGGTGGCGAAGGGAATGCGCGGTTCGGAGCGCTTCTCGGCCGGGGCCAGCATGGCGGCATCGTCGACCGGTTCGGCGAGGGCGATGCGCTCGCGGGCATAGGCGATATAGTCCGGATCGCGCTCGATGCCGACGAAATGGCGGCCGAGCTTCTTGGCGACGGCGCCGGTGGTACCCGAGCCGAAGAAGGGGTCGAGCACGACATCGCCGGGGCGGGACGCCGCCAGCAGGATGCGGGCGAGCAGGGTTTCCGGCTTCTGGGTGGGATGCGCCTTGCGGCCATCGTCGCCCTTCAGGCGTTCGGCGCCGGTGCAGAGCGGGATCAGCCAGTCGGAGCGCATCTGCACATCCTCATTGCCGGCCTTCAGCGCCTCGTAGTTGAAGGTGTAGCGCGAACCCTGGTCGCGCGAGGCCCAGATCAGGGTCTCATGAGCATTGGTAAAGCGCTTGCCGCGGAAATTCGGCATGGGGTTGGACTTGCGCCAAACGATGTCGTTGAGGATCCAGAAGCCGAGATCCTGCAGGCTGGCGCCGACGCGGAAGATGTTGTGGTACGAGCCGATCACCCACAGAGTCGCATCGGGCTTCATCACGCGCTTGACGGCGGCGAGCCAGGCATTGGTGAAGTCGTCGTAATGGCGCAGCGAGGCGAATTTGTCCCAGTCATCGTCGACGGCATCGACCATGGAATTGTCGGGACGCTGAAGATCCCCGCCGAGCTGAAGATTATAGGGCGGATCGGCAAAGACGAGATCGACGCTCTGCGCGGGCAGGCGTGCGAGGGCTGCAATGCAATCCCCTTCGAAGATGGTATCGAGAGGGAGAATCCCGCCCGGCGAAGCAGCCGCGCGGGATTCACCTTTCTTCGACCCAGGGCTCATCCGGAGCATTGTTGCTGCTCCGGTACGCGAGATACTCATGGGATACTCACACGCAACGCTACTCGGACTACGAGGGGAATCCTGGGCCCGTTTGGTAAATTCCGCGTTGCCATATCAAGAAAAATTGCGTGCCGGATCGGGACGAGTGTCGTAATTCTTCAGACCATAGCGCTTTACGATTTGGCGGAATCGTCAGAATCGCCAAAGCGTTTTGCGATTTGACGGAATCGGCAAGAATCGCAAAGACGCGTCGAACCAAAGAGTTAGAGCAAAGCAGCGTTTACGCTTAAACGCGCTTTGCTCTAGGGCGCGTCGAGACAAAGACCCAGTGCAAAAGGCGTTTCCGCCTGAACGCGTTTTGCTCTGGGGATGCCATAAAGCCTGAAACGGGGAAGCGACATGCTCAAGAATATCGATCCGCTGCTCAATGCCGATGTGCTCTATGCCCTCAGGGCCATGGGCCATGGCGACACGCTGGTGATCTGCGACACCAATTTTCCGGCTGATTCGGTGGCCCGCGAAACGGTGCTCGGCGATCTCCTGCGCATCGACGGCGTGAGCGCGGCCCGGGCCGTGCAGGCGGTATTGTCGGTGGTGCCCCTCGACACCTTCGTCGATGATTCCGCCCGCCGCATGGAGATTGTCGGCTCGCCGAGTGAAATCCCGCCGGTGCAGCAGGAAGTGCAGGTCGAGATCAACAAGGCCGAGGGCACGCCCCGGCCGATGACCTCGATCGAGCGCATGGAATTCTACGAACACGCCAAGAAGGCCTATTGCGTGATCACTACCGGCGAACGGCGTTTCTATGGCTGCTTCATCTTCCGGAAAGGCGTGATCGCGCCGTAGCTGGGAGCGCGTTCTGCTGGGAGCGCGGACGTCCTCGTCTGCTCTTGAGACGGAGACGTCCAAGGATAGAGCGCGCCCGCGATCGGCGGTCTCAGGGGCCGCCCGTGATCGGTGTGCCGGTCTTCAGACCGGCATGTCCTGGACCTAGGTGGAAGATGCCGTTCCCGCCACATCGACTGAAGGTCGATGTGGCTGAGAAGACCGGCACACCGTATGCGCCCCTTCTTTGGAACTCTCCGTTTCAAGAGCGGACGAGGACGTCCGCGCTCCCAGCATTATACGCCTTCAGCCGCCCGAATGTCCGCCGGTGATGCCGGCAGGGGCCGTGGGTGTCGATCGCCCTCGTGTGCTCGGCGGTGCCGTAGCCCATGTGGCGCTCGAAACCGTAGAGCGGGAATTCGGCGGCGAGCTTCACCATCAGCCGGTCACGCGTGACCTTGGCGATGATGGAGGCGGCGGAGATGGCGGGCACCAGCGCGTCACCGTCGACAATGGCGCGAGCGGGCAGGTTCAGGCCATGCGGCACGTCCTTGCCGTCGATCTCCACCGAAGTGGGGCGCAGCGAGAGGCCGCGCACGGCCCGGCGCATGGCATCGAGCGTGGCGCCGCGGATGTTGAGGCGCTCGATCATGTCGGGGCTCGAAAAGGCCACGGAGACCGCGAGGGCGCTACGCATGATCTCGACATAGAGTTCCTCGCGCCGGACAGCGGTGATCACCTTCGAATCAGCCAGACCCTCCGGCACATTGTCCGGATCCAGGATCACGGCGGCAGCCGATACGGGACCCGCGAGAGGGCCGCGGCCTGCTTCGTCGACACCGGCAAGAAGTATCTTTGTCATGATCTGCCGTTAGAAGATTCCCCGGACGTGTTCCAGCCCCAAACTGCAATCGCCCGCGCATAATTCGTGACTTGCTTTGTGTCCGGGCCATGTCAGACTAGGGCCTCGTCTCGATAAGTCACAGGAATATTGTCTTTCAACCAGAGAACGGCCGACATCGCCGGGGATAGGTCTGGATGCAGGAACAGCTGAGCGAGGACGAAACCATGGCCGCCGAGCCTTCCGATTATCAGCCGCCCGCCGAGGTTGCTCCGAGTAAGGTTCCTCCTGCCACCAAGACGGGCCTTTTGAACGACCACGTCTTCGAACGGCTCGTCCAGGACGAGGAGGATGTCGTCGGGCTGCTCGCCTATTCGCTCTCCATGCAGAACAAGCGCGACTGGCTGCTCGCCTTCCACAAGGAAGTCGGCCGCGACCCCACGCCCGCCGAACTCGCCGCATACGACATCGGCGAGCGCATCGAGCGGCGCCTGATGACCTATCGCAAACTCGCCGAGCATGCCCTCTCAGGCAACGCCTTCTGGGCCTCGGCGACACTGACGCCGGTGAGCGAACTGCCGGGCGCCCCGGCGATCGAGCCCTCGACACCGGCCCCCGCCAAGAACGCCGGCAAGCAGGGCTGGTTCGGCGGGAAGTCGCGCTAGCTGGGAGCGCGGACATCCTGTCCGCTCTTGGAAACGACAACATTGCAGAATGCGGCGACAAGCTTCGTTTTCGTCATTGCGAGCGCAGTGAAGCAATCCAGGGGCGGCAGGTACCGCCCTCTGACACCTGGATTGCGTCGCTGCGCTCGCAATGACGATGTCGGATCTCGCGCCTTTTCCTGAAAGCTACATGTTTCATGAGCGGACAAGATGTCCGCGCTCCCAGCTAGAACAACGCCAACTGCTCTCCCACCCGCACCGGGCGCGTGAAGAGATCGGCGCGCAGCTTTAGGCGGCGGGCGTTGATGCCGAGCCTTGCCGCCGCCAGCTCGAAGCGGCGGCCGATGGTCCAGGCATAGGGCCCCGTGCCGGTCATGCGCAGGCCCCAGCGGGAATCGTAATCCTTGCCGTCGCGGGCGGATTTCATTAGCGAGAAGACGTGCTTCAGCGCGTCGGGCCGATGCTCGGCCAGCCAGCCGCGCATCAGCTCCGACACTTCCAGCGGCATGCGCAGCATGACATAGCCGGCCTCGCGGGCGCCGGCGGCATGGGCGGCGTCGAGGATGCGCTCGATCTCGGCATCGTTGATCTTGGGGATGATCGGCGCCACCATCACAGTGACGGGGATGCCGGCATCGGCGAGCTGACGCATGGCCTTGAGGCGCAGCGAGGGCGTCGCCGCCCTGGGCTCGAGCGAGCGGGCGAGCTTGGCGTCCAGCGTCGTCACCGACAGCGCGACCTTGACGAGGTCGCGCTTGGCCATGCGCGCGAGGATGTCGATGTCGCGGGTGATAAGCGCCGATTTGGTAACGATCCCGAGCGGATGGCTGGTGCGGTCGAGCACTTCCAGGATGGAGCGTGTGATGCGGCGCTCTCGCTCGATCGGCTGGTAGGGATCGGTGTTGGTGCCCATGGCGATGGTGCGCACCTCGTAATTACGGGCCGACAATTCCTTCTCCAGGAGGGCGGCGGCATTGGGCTTGGCGAACAGACGGGTCTCGAAGTCGAGGCCGGGCGAGAGGCCCATATGCGCGTGGGTCGGCCGGGCGAAGCAATAGACGCAGCCATGCTCGCAGCCGCGATAGGGGTTGATCGAGCGGTCGAAGGAGATGTCGGGCGAATCATTGAAGGTGATGATCTTGCGCGCCTGCTCGTCCTGCACCTGTGTCTTGACGGCGGGCAGGTCCTCGACCGAGTTCCAGCCATCGTCCTCGATGAAACGCGACAGGCCTTCGAAGCGCCCGCTGGCATTAGAGCCGGCGCCGCGGCCACGCCGCCTGTCGATGTCGACGACGGTGGTGCCGAGAGGCACCGCCGAGACGAGAGGGTCCTTGATGATAGGCATGCCCATGGAAGCCTCCGGCAATCCGCATTCTCGAATCAAATTTCTCTGTTCTCATTAGAACAAAAAGAGAACATTGATGCAAGGGCGCCGAAAATGCCGATAATTTACGCAAAAGCGGTAGGCAGGGCCTCTGCCGAATTCGCATGGCGCGTGATATGCGGTCGCCTCGAAAATTGTCGCTTTCACCGAATTCCGACCCTCCCATGATCAGTGTCGTCATCGCCGCCAAGGACCAGGAATATCTCCTGGCCGAAACGCTCGCCGCCCTCGTTCCGGCGGCCGCCGACGGCTTCGTGCGCGAAGTGGTGGTGGCCGATGGCGGCTCCTCAGACGGCACGTGCATGGTGGCCGATGCAGTGGGCTGCGTGATCGTGGAGGGCGAGGCTGAGGCAGGCCTCAAGGCGGCGCGGTCCGATTGGGTACTGGTGGTGGCGCCGGGCGTGCGGCTCGAAGCCGACTGGTTCCGCGAAGCCGCTATCGCCATGCAGCGCCTGCAGCGCGGCGGCAGCAAGCCGGTGGCGATGCTGTTCCGCGGTGCGATCGACGATTATGGCTGGCAGGCGAGGGGGCGCGAGCTGGCGCTGAAACTGTCACGCTCCAGCCGCCGCAAGCAGGCCGTGCTGGCACCGCGCAAGTCGCTGCTGGAAGGGCAGAGGCTGGCGGTTTACGCACTGAGGGCGCGGGCGTTCACGGGCGGGATTACGCTGCCGCCGGAGTGATCCTGGGAGCGCGGACATCCTGTCCGCCTCTCCCTCTCCTGCAGGCGCGGCGGTTCCAAGAGGCGGACGAGGACGTCCGCGGTCCCAGCCACCGCGCTTCGCCAGCAAGGACTGTGTCCTGATCAGCGGCTTGCCGTATCGCGATTTTCTTCAGGAAGGCGCAGTGGCTGGGACCGCGGACGTCCTCGTCCGCTTCTTCCCTTCCAACAAGCGTGCTGTTTCCAAGGGCAGGCGAGACGCCTGTGCTCCCGTCACCGCGTCAGCGTCGCGCCCTTGTCGTCGAACACATGGCAGATCGCCGGATCGATGCGCAGCGGCACGCTCTCGCCGTGATGCACGCGCAACTGCCCGGCTGCCGACACCGTGAGGTTCTCGCCGCCCGCGGTGGTCGCGTAGAGCACGGTGCCACCGCCGAGATGCTCGACGAGGTTGATCTTCACCTCCCCCAGCGCCTCGCCCGCTTCGCCGCCCACCTGGATATGTTCGGGCCGCACGCCGAAGGTCACGGGTTCGCCCGTCCGGGCGCCCGGGAGTGGTGCGCCGAGGCGCACATTGCGGCCGGCGACCTCGATGGCGTCGCCCGCTCCGGCAAGGCGCGCGGGAAGGAAGTTCATCTTGGGCGAGCCGATGAAGCCGGCCACGAACTGGTTGGCCGGCGCGTTGTAGAGGTCGAGCGGGGCCCCCACCTGCATGATGTTGCCGTCGCGCAGCACCACGATCTTGTCGGCCATGGTCATCGCCTCGACCTGGTCATGCGTGACATAGATCATGGTGTTGCCGAGATCCTGGTGGAGCTTGGCGATCTCCACGCGCATCTGCACGCGCAGCTCTGCATCGAGATTGGATAAGGGCTCGTCGAACAGGAAGATCTTGGGCTCGCGCACGATGGCGCGGCCAATGGCGACGCGCTGGCGCTGGCCGCCGGAAAGGGCCTTGGGCCGTCGCTGCAGATAGGTGTCGATCTTCAGGATCTTGGCCGCCTTCTGCACACGCGCCTCGATCTCGGCGCGCTTGTACCCGGCCGTCTCCAGGCCGAAGGCGAGGTTCTTGTAGACGCTCATATGCGGGTACAGCGCATAGGACTGGAACACCATGGCAATGCCGCGCTTGGAGGCGGGCACCTCGTTCATGCGTTCGCCATCGATCAGCAATTCGCCGCCCGAAATCGGCTCGAGACCGGCGATCATGCGCAACAGCGTGGACTTGCCGCAGCCCGAAGGGCCGACGAAGACGGTGAACTCGCCAGGATCGATGCTGAGGTCGATGCCGTGCACCACTTCGATGGCGCCATAGCGCTTCACCACCTTGTTGAGCTTGATGCTGGTCGCCATCGCGTCCTCCGGGCCTTTGGTGGGTCGACCTCCAGGTCGACCTCTTTTTTCCTGCAAACGGGGCGTCTTCAGAAAGGGCCGACCTGGAGGTCGGCCCACCGACTGGCGTCCGGCCCGTTTACTCCGCCGCTTCCTTCTCGTCCGGCCGCCAGCCCCGATATTTCGGGTGATCCGGCCCGAGCGGCAGGGCGACATCCCTGCCGGTCTCGGCCGAATGATAGAAGGCCGTCGCCAGCTCCAGCGAGCGGCGGGCATCGGCGACGGTGACCGGGTTCGGCGCGCGGCCATGCAGGGCCTCATGGAAGGCATCGAGCTGACCAAGGTAACGCCGGCCCACCGGCTTGTAATCCTTGAGCAGGGCCTCGATCTTCGCCGCTACCTCGTCATTGGCGGGCAGGATCTGCCAGGGCTCGTCGCCTGGCGAATAGACCTCGCCGCCGCTCTCGAAGGTGACGTTCTCGAACATCAGGCGCAGGCGGCTGATCTCGTTCTGCGAGCCGAGCGTGGCGCTGAGCGCGACGAGCGCGCCGCTTTCCATCTCCAGCGAGGCGGCGACGCAGTCCTCCACCTCGATGGCGTTCACCCGCGTGGTGGCGCGGGCGAAGAGCTTGGCCACCGGGCCCATCAGATAATTGAGCATGTCGTGCTGGTGGATGGCGTGGGTCATCAGCACGCCGCCGAGTTCGGTGGCCCATTTGCCGCGCCATTTCACCTCGTAATAGGCGGGCGTGCGCTTCCAATGCGTCTCGACCGTACCGAGATAGGGCTTGCCGGCGATACCGGCATCGATGATTCGCCTCGCCTTCTGCACGCCGTCGCCGTAGCGATACTGGAACACCGGCATCAGCAGGCGCCCGCTCTTCCTCTCGGCTTCCGCGAGCTGGTCGACATCGGCGATGGAGCCGGCCAGCGGCTTTTCGCAGACGACATGCTTGCCGGCGGCCAGCGCTTTCATGGTGAGATCGACATGCGTGGCGGGCGGCGTGCCGAGATCGATGACGTCGATGTCCTCGCGGGCGAGAAGCTCGTCGAAGGAGCCGGTGCGGGCGGGCACGCCGAACTCCTCGGCCACCGCATCGAGGCGCTCGCTGTTGAGGTCGCATACGGCGGCGAGGCGCCAGCGCTCGGGGCGCGGCACGATGCCCTCAACGATATGGTTGCGGCCGACATTGAGGCCGACCACGGCGATGGATTTGATCTCGCTCATCAGGCGGCCTCCCCACGCTTCATCTGGATGCCCCCGGCCTCGGCGACCTGCTGCGCCTTCAGGGCGATTTCCATGGCCTTGAAGCAGCGCGCCTGTGGCATCGCGGTCTCGGTGCGGTCTCTGATATCGGCGAGGAACTGGCGGCCATAGGGGAGTTCGACGGCGGAACAATCGATATGATGCATGCCCTTGCGGTCGGTGAGGAAGAGATGGTCGCCGCCCGCCCGGCCGGCGACATCGACATATTTGCGCAGCTCGATGGTGCCCTCGGTGCCGACGATGAAGAGGCGGCCATCGCCCCAGACCGGCAGGCCGTCGGGAGTGAACCAGTCGATCCGGATGTAGCCGGTGACGCCACCGGGCGTGCGCAGATGGACATCGCCGACATCCTGCAGGCCGGGCTTGTCCGGATTGGCGCGGTTGCCGACCGAGGCGGAGAGCACTTCGGCATCGTCGGCCCCCGTGAAGAACAGGAATTGCTCGAACTGGTGGGCGCCGATATCGACCAGGATACCGCCATAGCGTTCACGCTCGAAGAACCAGCCGGGACGCTGGGGCTTGCGGATACGATGCGGGCCGAGGCCGGCGACGGTGACGATGTCGCCGATGGCGCCGGCTTCGACCAGCTCGCCCGCCTTGACGGTCGCCGGCACCTCGAAATGCTCGGAATAGAGGATGGAGACGATGCGCCCGGTTTCCGCCTGCGCCCGCTTCACCGCGGCAAGCTGGTCCAGGCTGGTCATGCCGGGCTTGTCGAGCATGACGTCCTTGCCGTGGCGCATGGCCTTGAGGGCGATGTCGGCCCGGTCGCCTGGAATGGCGGCGCTCACGATGAGCTCGATCTCCGGATCCTCGTAGAGGCGCCCGGCCTCGGCGATGCGCGGAATGTCGGGATAGCGGGCGGCGAAATCAGCCGCGAGATCGTCCTCTAGGGCATGGAAGCCGGTGCAGACGCCGCCGGCCCGGCGCAGGGCAGCGAGCTGGCCGTTGATGTGATCGTGATTGATACCGTCGATGGCAAATCTTACGGGATTCATAGCGATTGTCTCATGATGAAAATGTCATTGCTCGCCTGGTCATCCCGGACGCGATGCAGCGCGAAGCGCTGCGGCGCAGATCCGGGACCGTACGCGGAATGAAGCGCCAATCTCTTGACGGTCCCGGATCTGCGCCGGATCGCGGTGCGCCGCGGCTTGTCCGGGATGACTCCATCGGCAATTCGCATGGCCCTGCTCCCTCAACGCTTCATGCCGGTGGTGGCGATGCCCTCGATCAGGAGGCGCTGGAAGAACAGGAAGATCAGGAAGATCGGGATCAGGGAGAGGATCGACATCGCGAACAACGCGCCCCAGTCGGAGGCGCCGCTGGCGTCGACCATCGAGCGCAGGCCGAGCTGCACCGTGTAGGTGTTGATGTCGTTGAGATAGATCAGCGGCCCGAAGAAGTCCTCCCAGGTCCAGATGAAGGAGAAGATCGCCGCGGTGGCGAGCACGGGCACCGAAAGCGGCAGGATGATCTTCCAATAGATGCGCCAGGCGCTGCAGCCGTCCATCTGCGCGGCCTCGTCGAGCTCGCGCGGCAGGCCGCGGAAGAACTGCACCATCAGGAAGATGAAGAAGGCGTCCACCGCGAAGAATTTCGGCACCACCAGCGGCAGCCAGGTGTTCACCCAATGGAGCTGCTGGAACAGCACATATTGCGGGATCAGCGTGACGTGATAGGGCAGCATCAGCGTGCCCAGCATCAGCGCGAACCAGAAGCGCTTGCCGAAGAATTCGAGGCGCGTGAAGGCAAAGGCCGTGACCGAGGCGGCCATGACATTGCCGATGGTCGCCAGCACCGCGATCAGCAGGGAGTTGAGGAAGAAGGTGCCGAAGCTCACCTGCAAGCCGAACCAGCCCTTCCCATACGCTTCCACCGAGACTTGGGAGGGAATGAGCGAGACCTGGTCGCCGAAGATGTCGTTGGCGGGCCTGAGCGAGCCCGACAGCATCCACAGGAGTGGATAGAGCATCACGAAGGAGAGGGCGATCAGCACGACATGGGTGAAGGTTGAGCGCAGGATCGAGCGCTCGGGCGTCATGTCGGGGGAGGCGTGCGCGGCATCAGTCATCGTAATGCACCCAGTAGCGCGACGTC
This sequence comes from Labrys miyagiensis, assembly GCF_030160835.1. Taxonomy (GTDB): domain Bacteria; phylum Pseudomonadota; class Alphaproteobacteria; order Rhizobiales; family Labraceae; genus Labrys; species Labrys miyagiensis. The sequence goes on from NZ_BSPC01000071.1 coordinate 18,594, forward strand.
AGGAAGGAGAAGGCGGTGAAGACGGCGATGATCAGCACCAGGATCCAGGCCAGCGCCGAGGCATAGCCCATGCGGAAATAGCTGAAGGCTTCCTGATAGAGGTAGAGCGTGTAGAACAAGGTCGAGTTGATCGGGCCCCCGCTGCCTTCGGAGATGATGAAAGAGGGCGTGAAGGCCTTGAAGGCCTCGATGGTCTGGATGACGAAGTTGAAGAACACCACCGGGGTGAGCAGCGGCAGGGTGATCTTGAAGAACTGCCTGGCCTTGGAGGCGCCGTCGAGACTGGCGGCCTCATACATGTCCTGCGGGATCTGGCGAAGGCCCGCCAGGAAGATGATCATCGGCGAGCCGAACTGCCAAACCGACAGCACCACCAGCGTATAGAGCGAATAGCGCGGGTTTGAGATCCAGCTCGGTCCGTTGATGCCAATATAATAGAGTAGCGAATTGACGAGGCCGTCGGCGGCGAAAAGCTGGCGCCAGAGCACGGCGATGGCGACGGAGGAGCCGAGCAGCGAGGGCAGATAGAAGACCGCACGGTAAACAGGCAGGCCGCGGATGCCACGGTTGAAGGCCATGGCCAGCGCGAGCGCGAAGATCAGCTTCAGCGGCACCGAGAGCACCACATAGAGCAGCGTGACCTTCATCGCCGCAGCGAATTTCGGGTCGGCGGTGCCGATACGGATATAATTGTCCGCACCGACGAAGTTGGGGCTCTGCAAGAGGTCGTAGTCGGTGAACGACAGATAAAGCGAGGCCAGCGCCGGCCCGAGCGTCAGGCCGAGGAAGCCGAGCAGCCACGGCGTCAGGAAGAGATAGCCTGCCGCGTTCCGACTCAGCCAGCCCGGTGCGGAAGTCTGCTGCCGGCCTGCCGATGCGACGCTTGCAGAGGGAACGGACATCGCGGTTTACCCCCGCTTGAGGATCGACTCGGCTTCCGTGATCAGTTGGGTGCCACCATCTTCCGGCGTGGAGGAGCCAAAAGCGACTTCCTGGCTGAGGCGCTGCAGCACGAAGGCGACCTCGCCGGCGCCCTTGGGCGGGGAGGGCGGCAGCGGGCTGACATAAGGATCGAGCTTGCCGATATAGTCGACCATCTGCTTGCTGGTCTCGTCGAGCGAGGGTGTCACGAGGTCGCGCACCTTGGGCGAGGCCGGCACGCCACGCTCCACGCCAAGGGCCTTGACGCCCTCGGGTACCTTCACCGTGAAGTTCGCGAGCTTCACCGCAAGTTCCGGCGCCTTGGAAGAGGCGGCGATCGACCACATCTGCGAGGGCTTGTAATAGTGCCCGGGCTTGCCGCTGCTGGTGACGGGATAGGCGGTGATGCTGAGCTTGGTCTTGCTCAGCGCCTGCGCGCCGATGAACTGGTTGGCGTGCAGGAAGCTCAGCGCCGCCTTGCCGAGCGCCAATGGCGAGGTGTCGAGGGTGAGCTTGTCGAGCGCCTGGATGTCGGCCGTGACGCAGCCGCCGGAGTCGCGTAGCGCTCCCCACATCTTGAACCAGTCGGCGGCATCCTTGGCGTCGAAGGCGAGCTTGCCATCATTGTCGTAGAGCGCCTTGCCGCGCTGCCGGAGCCAGAGCTCATAGGCCGGCTCCACGCCGCTGGCGTCGCAGGCGGCGTAGAAGTTCCGGCGCTTGTTGCCCTTGGCGAAAGCGGCGCATTTGGAGGCGAAGTCCTCCCAGCTGGTGCCGAGCGTCGGCGGCTCGGCGCCGGCATCCTGCCAGGCCTGCGCGTCATAGGCGACGGCGGAGGAGTTCACGCCAAGATTGATGCCATAGAGCTTGCCGTCGACGCTGCAGGAGTCGAGGTTCGGCTTGCCGAAATCAGCGATGTCGAGGCTCTTGCCGAGATACTCGTCGAGCGGGATGATGGCCCCGCGGCGGGCATATTCGAACAGATAGCGGTAATCCATCTGGATCAGGTCGGGCGCATTCTGGCCAGCGACCTGGGTGGCGAGGCGGGGCCAGTAGTCGCTCCAGCCGGCCGATTCGGTTTTGACGTCGATGCCGGCATTGGCGGCCTTGAAGGCATCGACCGCCTTGTTGCTGCGGTCGGCCCGTTCCTGCGAACCCCACCAGAAGGCACGGATCTGTTTGACATCCTGCGCCCAGGAGGGGCTGCCGAGGAGAGCAGAGGCAGCAAGGCCCGCACCTGCCCCGAGAATGGTACGGCGATTAACGAGATGGTCACTCATCAATTCTCTCCCTATGTCGGGTCGTTTCCGTGTGCTGATCTTCTTCTTCGTCTTCTTTGTTGTTCCGCTTGGATGTCAATCCTGCCGGATTATTTCTAGCCGGGCCAGCGCAATCCTTCCCATACGTCTTCTTCACGACATTGCGGCAACACCGCTGTCATTCAGAGCTTGTAAGCCTTTTTGGCGAGATTGTAGGCGAGGTCCGCAGCCACTTCGTAAGCTTCGTCCTCGTCGAGACGGTGGTCGGCGACGAGCCGGGCGAGATAGGAGCAGTCGACGCGGCGGGCCGTGTCGTGACGGGCCGGTATCGACAGATAGGCCCGGGTATCGTCGTTGAAGCCGACCGTGTTGTAGAAGCCGGCGGTCTCCACCGCGAGTTCGCGCGCCCGGCGCATGCCCTCGGGACTGTCGAGGAACCACCAGGGTGGGCCGAGCTTCAGGGCCGGATAGTGGCCGGCGAGCGGGGCGAGTTCGCGGCTGAACACTGTCTCATCGAGCGTGAAGAGAATGACGGTCATGCCGGGCTCGTTGCCGACGGCATCGAGCAGGGGCTTGAGCGCCCGCACATAATCCATGCCCACCGGAATGTCGGCGCCGATATCGGTACCAAAGCGCTGGAAGAGCGGGGCATTGTGGTTGCGGTAGGAGCCTGGGTGAATCTGCATCACCAGCCCGTCATCGAGGCTCATGCGCGCCATCTCGGTGAGCATCTGCGCGCGGAAGAGTTCGGCATCCTCGGGTACGGCCGGCCCGGCGAGCACGCGGGCGAACAGGGCTTCGGCTGCCGCGGTGCCGATATCGGCGGTGCTGGCGCTGGCATGGCCGTGGTCGGTCGAGGTGGCGCCCAGCGACTTGAAAAAGGCGCGGCGCTCGCGATGGGCGGAAAGATAGCCCTGCCAGGTCGCCAGCTGGCCGGTCATCGCGAGCAAGGTCCGCACGCCGTCATGGAAGCCAACGCGTTCGGGATCGACGACGACATCCGGGCGATAGGCAGGGAGCACGCGACCTTTCCAGCCGGAGGCCAGGATCTGCTGGTGCGACTTCAACTCGTCTATGGCGCTGTCGGTGGTCGAGATCGCCTCGATGTTGAAGCGCTCGAACAGGGCTCGTGGCCGGAACTCGGGCTTTCCCAGGGCCTCGGCGATGGTGTCGTAGAGGCGGTCGGCATTGCCTGGGGCCAGGCGCTCGGTGATGCCGAAGCAGCGCTCCAGGGAATCTTCCAGCCACAGCCGGCTTGGCGTGCCGCGAAAGAGATACCAGTGGCTGGCGAACAGGCGCCAGATCTTGCGCCCATCCGTCTCGACCGGCGTGCCGTCCCTGGCGGGGATGCCGAGTTCTTCCAGCCGCACACCCTGCGAATAGAGCATGCGGGTGACGTAATGGTCGGGTTTGACGAACAAGGTCGCTGGATCGGGGAAGGGCGCATCCTCCGCATACCAGCGCGGGTCGGTATGGCCGTGCGGTGAGAGGATCGGCAGGCCGGCAACGCTCTCATGGAGGCGCCGGGCGATGGCTCGGGCACTCGCTTCGATCGGAAACAGCCTGTCTGGATGCAGTGCCATGCTGGGCGTTGCCCCGTTCTAGTTGGCGTGTCCTCTTGACGACGGCTTTAACACTAAGATACTAGTGTGTCAAAGTCTGAATAAACGGCCCGCTGTCGGGCCGATCCGGGGCAGGCCCATGGAGAGCCACGGCGACGATCACGCGCTGGAAATCCTGGTGGCGCGGGGCAAGGCGGCACAATCGGGCCTGCGCCCCTCGATGCGGCGCGTCACTACGGCCACGGCGATCTATAACGACTTGCGCGAGGCCATCATCAGCATGCGCCTGGTGCCCGGCACCCCTTTGCAGGAGAAGGCGCTGACCCAGCGTTTCGGCGTGAGCAAGACCCCGATGCGCGAGGCGCTGATCCGCCTGGCCGACGACGGCCTGGTCGACATCTTCCCGCAGTCCGGCACTTTCGTGTCGCATGTGCGGCTGGCTGAGATCCCCGAATCCACCGTCATCCGGCAGTCGCTTGAGGATACGGCGGTGCAGCGCACGGCCGAGATCGCCAATGCAGCCGATATCGCCCGCATCGATGCCATCATCGCCCGCCAGCGCATGCTCGCCGATCTCGGCGACACCGACGCCTTCCACGAGGCGGACGAGGCCTTCCACGAAGTCATCGCGCTGATCGCCGGCTATCCCAACATTCCCCGCCTCTTGCGCCAGGTGAAGGTCCAGATCGACCGGGCGCGCCGGCTGACCCTGCCGGTTGCCGGGCGCATGCACCAGGTCATCGACGAGCATGAGCCCATCCGCGATGCCATCGCCCGCCACGACGTCGAAGCGGCCCGCGCCGCCATGAAGACGCATCTGGCCGTCATGCGCCTCGATATCGACCGTCTCAGGCTGGAATATCCCGACTATTTCGTTTGATCGGCAGGCCGACAAGCGCCGGGACAAGGCGCGGCGTGCCGATCGTCAAGACACAGGTCCGAGAGACAATTCGAAGTGAGGAAATTTTGATGACGCAAGCTTTGAAGAACGCCGCCGCCGAGCGCCACCGCGTGGCCCTGGTCGGCACCGGCCATCGCGGCACCGGCATGTGGGGCAAGGAATTGCTGGCAGGCTGGCGCGACCGGGCCGAATTCGTCGCCATCTGCGATCTCAACGAAGTGCGCGCCGCCCATGCCCGCAAGGCCATCGGCACCAATGCGCCCATCTATACCGATGTCGACGCCATGCTGACGGCGGTGAAGCCCGAGATCGTCATCGTCTGCAGCCGTGACGACACCCATGACGAGATCATCGTCAAGGCGCTGGAAGCGGGCTGCCGCGTCATCACCGAAAAGCCGATGACGACCACGCCCGAAAAATGCCGGCGCATCCTCGAGGCCGAGATCCGTACCGGCAACACGGTCGACGTCACCTTCAACTACCGCTTTGCGCCGACGGCGGCGCGCATCAAGCAATTGCTGCGCGACAAGGCGATCGGCACGGTGACCTCAGTCGATTTCCACTGGTATCTCGACACCCAGCATGGCGCCGACTATTTCCGCCGCTGGCATGCCATGGAGAAGAATTCGGGCAGCCTGTTCGTGCACAAGTCGACCCACCATTTCGACCTCCTGAACTGGTATCTGGAATCGACCGCCCGCGAGGTCTCCGCCTTCGGCACGCAGCGCAAGTATGGCCGCAACGGTCCCTTTCGCGGCGAGCGCTGCCACACCTGCAGCCACACCAGCGAATGCGACTTCTATCTCGACATGAGCAAGGATGAGTGGCTGACCATGCTCTATGAGGAGCCCTCCAGGGAGGACGGCTATTTCCGCGACGGCTGCGTCTATCGCGAGGACATCGACATCCCTGACACCATGACAGCGATGCTGCGCTACGAGAACGAGGTGATCGTCTCCTATTCGCTCAACACCTTCATGCCGGTCGAGGGCTACCACCTCGCCTTCAACGGCACCAAGGGACGCATCGAGGTCCGGCAATTTGAGCGTCAGGCTTTCGATACGCCCGACTATGACGAGATCCTGCTGATGCACAATTTCGGCAAGGTCGAGCACATCCGGGTGCCGCATGCGGGAGGCGGCCATTTCGGCGGCGACGACCGCCTGCGCGACATGCTGTTCCGAGAGGGCACCGCCGATCCCCTCGGCCAGCGCGCCGGGGCCTTGGCCGGTGCGATGTCGATGCTCTGCGGCGCGGCTGCGGTGGCCAGCATGAAAGCGGGGAGGCCGGTGAAGCTGGCGGAGTTGGGCGGTTTGCCTGGGAGCGCGGACGTCCTCGTCCGCTCTTGAACCAGAGGGCAATAAAATAGGGCGCAAACCTCAGCGGTTGCGCCCTTTTTTCACACCGAAGCGGTTCAAGAGCGGACGGGACGTCCGCGTTCCCAGGTTACAACTGCGCCGAGTTAAACGTGTTGCAGGCGTTGATCTGGCCGCTCTTCAGGCCGGTGGTGAACCAGCGCTGGCGCTGGGCCGAGGTGCCGTGGGTGAAGCTGTCGGGCACGACATAGCCCTGGGCCTTCTTCTGCAGCATGTCGTCGCCGATGGCCTGGGCCGTCTGCAGCGCGCCTTCGACGTCGCCTTGCTCGATGAACTTGAAGTTTTGCTGGGTGCGGTTGGCCCACACGCCGGCCAGGCAGTCGGCTTGGAGTTCAAGGCGAACCGAGAGGGCGTTGGCGCCGGCATCGTCGGTCTGCTGCTGGGCCTGGTGCACCTTGGGCAGGATGCCGAGCAGATCCTGGACGTGATGGCCGACTTCATGCGCAATCACATAAGCCTGCGCGAAGGCGCAGGCGCCCTGGCCGGCCGGGCAGGCGTTGAAGCGGTTGCGCATCTCGTCGAAGAACTCGGTGTCGAGATAGACCTTCTTGTCATTGGGGCAGTAGAAGGGGCCCATGGCCGATTGCGCCGTACCGCAGGCCGAGCTGGTGGCGCCGCTGAACAGCACGAGCTCGGTGGGCGTATAGCTGCGCCCGCCGGCCTGCTCCTTGAACAACTCCGTCCAGGTGTCTTCGGTTGAGCCGAGGATCTTGCGCACGAACTGGCCCGAGGCATCGTCGGCCCCACCGCCGGCCGTCTGCCTTGAGGGCTGCTGTTGCTGCTGGACCTGGGGCTGGCCGCCACCGCTGAGGCTCTGCAGGGCGTTCATCGCCGCATCCGGGCCGACCAGGAAATAGAGCGCTGCCACGATCACCAGGCCGCCGAGGCCGATGGTGCCGCGTCCGCCTGGAAAACCACCACCGCCGCCGCCCAAGCCGCCACCGTCGTCACCACGGCGATCCTCGACATTGTCGGAGGCGCGCATATCGTCGAGCTTCATGGCCCTGTCTCCTGATCCCTCCATGCCGGCCGTCTCGCGGTCCCGCATGCCTGTTCGTTCCAGCCGCTCAAGGCTTAACTGTAAACCTAGGGTTTCGCAAAGCCCGTTGCCAGTGTCTTAGTGCGTACTTCCGTAAGGAAAATAAGTTTTCCTCAATCGCGGAAATTAGGGTTGTTCGAGCGCGGCCCGGATGGCGCGAAAATCGCGCCAGGCCAGGCGTTTCTGAACAGGCTGGCGCAGCAGATAGGCCGGATGCAAGGTTGCCATTGCCTGAATGCGACGGCCGCCGATCTCGTGCTCCAGCCAGCGCCCGCGCAGCTTCAGGATACCGTCGGTGACCCCCAGCAAAGCCTGCGCGCTGCGGGCGCCGAGGCAGACGAGAATCTTGGGATCGACCAGCTCGATCTGCCTCTCGATGAAGGGACGGCAGATCGTGGTCTCCTGCGGTGTCGGATCGCGGTTGCCGGGCGGGCGCCAAGGCACGACGTTGGCGATATAGGTCCGGGTGCGGTCGAGGCCGATGGCGGCCAGCATGCGGTCGAGCAACTGGCCGGAACGTCCGACGAAAGGCTTGCCCTGGATGTCCTCGTCGCGCCCCGGCGCTTCCCCGATGAACATGATGTCGGCATCCGGCGCGCCATCGGCGAAGACGAGTCGGCTCGCCGTCGCCTTGAGCGCGCAGCCTTCGAAACGGTCGAGAATCTCGCGCAATTCGTCCAGCGTTCGGGCGCTGCGGGCCTGTTCGCGGGCCGCCAGCTCGACCGTATCGGGCGTGGCGGTCAGCAGGGCTGCGGCGGGCGAGGCGAGCCGTGGGGATGCAGCCGGGCGGGGCGCTTCTGCGGGACGAACCGCCACGGCAACCGGGCGAGCGGGAACCGCGCTTTCGGCGAAACGGTCGACCGGTTCGTCCGAGATGGCCGTGTCAACGCCCATGTCGGCGTACCAGCGCAGCAGCGCGACGACTTCTTCCGGCGGGATGGGCAGGGACATCATGGTTGAAGGATAGAACAAAGCCGTGCCGGTTTGAACCGTCTTGTGCGTTACGTTAACCCCCCATCAAGGTTAATGCATCATCAATGGGCTCACTGCTTCGCCTTGCGGTTCCAACTCGTGAGCTCCGTGGATGTTTCTGCGCCGGCCTGTCGTCATCGCCCTGCTGCTATGTGCCGGCGCGACAAGCGCGATGATCTATCGCCGTTGCACGGCCGTTCAGGCGGGTCCGACCGTCACCGCCAGCCTGCATAGCGCGCTCGACAGGCCTGTCGGCTTGTTCGGCGTGCGCTCGGCGCGTGTCGTCGAGGCCGGCCTGTTCGGCATGCCGCAGCTCAGCCTCGCCGATATGAGCGCGGCGCCGAAATCCAGGGATGGCAGCAACGGCTTCGTCCTGCGCGCCACGCCGGCCTCGCTGGTGCTGACGCCTGATAGCGACGACCTTGCGGACCCTCCCGCCGATGGCGGCCCGCGCAGCGCGCCCATCCATGACGGCATGAAAAAGAATGCCGAGGGCTGGCCGACCGTGATGCGCGCCGCCAAGGGCGACCTCAATCCCGAGCGCGGGCCGGTGGAGAATGCCGCCTACATGGCCTATGGCGCCGACATCTTCTTCATGCCGCGCAGCGGGGCCAAGCCGATGGCGCGGGTGTCCCGCAAGCTCCAGCCACCGGCGACGGCGGAAGGGCTGCAGCAGTTCCGGCCGACCCGGCTGAACTCCATCGTCGCCACCCGCATGGCCGAGCGGCTGATGACGGCCGACCTCGATCTCGGCGGCAGCGATGGCGCGGTGCCGCTCGATCATTCGCTGGCGCCGACGGGCGGCACTTCCCCGGCCGCCAGCCGCCCGGACCTTGCCAGCCTCAACAGCGGCACCACGCGCTCGGACGAGACGGCGCCGGTCGAGCTGGCGATGGCTGACCCCGCCGCAACACAGCCCACGGTCACCCTTGCCAGCGTGCAGCCGACCACGCCGGATGACGCCCAGGACCTGCCGGATATCGGTGATGACGAAGGCCTGACGGACGCCCAGAAGAAATCGCGCATCGCAGGCCTGCCCGGCTTCGACGACGGCAAGCCGCGCCCACTCGACCTGCCGCCCGTCGCCTTCACCAAGGGCCAGATCTGCCTTGCCACCGCCATTTATTTCGAGGCGCGCGGCGAAAGCCGGGAAGGGCAGGTAGCGGTGGCCCAGGTGATCATCAACCGCCTGCGCTCGCCCTTCTATCCCAAGAATATCTGCGACGTCGTCTATCAGGGCGCCAGCAACCATCGCTATGGCGGCTGCCAGTTCTCCTTCGCCTGCGACCTCACGGCCGACAAAGTCACCGAGAAGGAGCCTTGGGACCAGGCACTCGTCATCGCCGAACGTGTGATGAACGCCAAGGACTGGATCCCCGAAGTCGGCAATGCCACGCATTACCACGCCAACTACGTCCGCCCGCGCTGGGTGCGCGACATGACGGAAAAGGACAAGATCGGCAAGCACATCTTCTATCGCGTGAAATGGTGGGCGTGACATTTCCCGATGTGATGGCTGGCTGATCCGTCTGCATCCACAGGCTGTGTAACCGGCGGCATACAAAAGTCCTCGATTCCGGCATAAGCAGAAGCATGTCCGATGATGTCATTCTGATCCTGCTGGTTATTCTCGTGGCGATCGCCTTCCCGGTGCTGGCGATCGCGAGCTTCGTCATGGCGCTCGGGCTGAAGCGCCGGGTTCGACAATTGGAAGATCAGGTTGGGCAGTTGCGGTCCCAGCATTCGGCGGTGCAGGCGACGGCGAAACCTCCAACCACCGACACGCTGCGCGAGTCATCGATCCCAGTTCCCGTTGCAACCGTGCCGCCCGATGCGCCCAAGGCCACCCCGGCGCCGGAATCGCAACCCGTCACGCCGGTTCCGCCCGTCTTGCCGCCAAAACCGACAATGGAGGGGGAGGAAACCGATATCCCCGCCCTGTCGCCTCCGATCGCCGCCCGGCAAGCCGCGCCTGCACGCGCGTCGATCAGCCTCGAAGAGCGTCTCGGCACGCGCTGGGCGGTCTGGGTCGGCGGCGTGGCGCTGGCGCTCGGCGGTGCGTTCCTGGTGCGCTATGCCATCGAAGAGGACCTGATCGGTCCGGCCGCCCGTATCATCGCCGGTCTTCTCTTCGCGCTCGCCCTGATTGCGGGGGGCGAATATCTGCGCCGCCGCCCTGCCGCCCCGGCCGGGATCGGGGCCGCCTATATTCCAGGCGTGGTCACGGCGGCCGGCACGGTCGCGCTGTTCGCCACCATCTATGCGGCCTATGCGGTGTATGGTTTCCTCAGCCCGGCCCAGGCCTTCATCCTGCTCGGCGCAGTCGGCGTCGGCACCATGTATGCGGCAGCCCTGCACGGACCGGGGCTCGCCGGTCTCGGCCTTGTCGGCGCCTATGGCACGCCCTTGCTGGTCTCCACCAGCCAGCCGAGCCCGTGGGCCCTGGCGCTCTTCGTGCTGGTGGTAACGGCCGCCGCCTTCGTGCTGTCGCGCGCCCGTCTTTGGCGCTGGCTGGCGGTGACGGCCAGCGTGGCGGCGCTGCTCTATGGCGCCCTGCTGATCAACATGATGGGAGACGATCCGAGCCCGGTGGCCGCCTTCACTTTGGCGCTGGCGCTGCTGATCGGGGCCGTCCTGGTCTATGAGCCTCATCGCGGCAAGACCTATCAGAGCTTCGACTGGGTAGGCGCGGGGGCGCTGGCCGGACTTGCGGTGCTGGCGCTGGCCTTTGCCGATGCCGATTTCTTCTCGCAGACCTCGCTGGCGACCCTGCTGATCGTGGTGGCGGTGGCGCTTGCCAGCGCTCTTGTTTTTGACGCGATGGCTCCCGCAGCAGTGATCGCCGGCATTGCGGCTGTCGTCTGCCTGTGGATCTGGCCGATCGACAGCCAGCTTGCCGCCGAGCCGATGATGCTGGTTCCCGGCCATCTCTATCTGCCTTTCCTGATGCCGGATGCGCTGCAGGCCTATCTGGAAATGGCGATCATTCCCGCCGTGGCCCTGTTCGCGGCGACGACATCAAGCCTGATGCGCCAGCCGCGGGCGCTGCAGCCGGCTTTCGCCCTGGCACTGGCCGGTGCGGGAACTCCGATCTTCGCCTTGGCGACCGCCTATCTGCGCATTGAAAGCTTCCGGGAAAGCCTGCCCTTCGGCGCCGTCGCGGCGGGGCTCGCGCTGCTGTTCGCCTTCACCACCGAGCGCTTCCTGCGCCTCGAGGCGCGGACCGCGCCTGCACACGCCAACGTGGCGATACCGGGCGCAGGCTCGTCGCTGCATGCCGTCGCGAGCTGCAGCGCAGTGGCGCTGACGCTTGCCTTCGTGATTGCGGATTCACCGCTGACGCTTGCTTTCGGCCTGTCGGCCCTCGGCGCCGCCTGGGTCTCCACACTACGGCCTCTGCCGGCCCTGCGCTGGTGCGCCGCCGGCTTCGTGCTCCTCGTCCTTGCCCGCCTCGGCGGCGCCTGGATGCTGGCGGGCGGTGTCCTCGACGGCTTCCCCGGCTGGCAGGACATCGCGCTGCGCTATGCCATCCCGGCGGCGGCGATCTACGGCGGCGGCGTGTGGTTGCGGCGCAGCCGTGTCGATACGCCGGCAGTCATCCTCGATTTCGGTGCGATCCTCCTCGCGGCCACAGCGGCGGTCCTTGCGATCCGCCTCACCGTGCGCGGCCCGGAGGAGGCCCTCCATCCCGGTATGAGCCTGGCGGAGGCCGGCCTCTACTCTATGCTCGCCTTTGTGGTCGCGACGGTGCTGGTCTATCGCTCCGCTTCGACAAGCAGTCCCGTTTATCGTCTGGCGGCACCAGTCGTCACCATTGTAGGGCTTTGTACGACCCTGGTCGGGCCGCTGGTAACAGCCAATCCCCAGGTAAGCGACATGCCTGTCGCCGGCGGCATTCTCTTCAACGAGCTGCTGCCCGGCTACGTGCTGCCGGGCCTGGCTGCGGCGGGCGCGGCTCTCGCCTGGCGCTGGTACGGGCAGGGCGTCGGTCCCCATATCGACAAGGCAATCTTCCGCGCGCTGTGCGGCGTCACCGCCTTCGTGCTCGGCTTCTTCTATGTCACGCTGGAAGTGCGCAAGATCTTCACCGGCGGCCTGCCGGGCTTCGAGGCTCTCTCCTCGCCGGAAAACTGGGGCTACACCATCGCCTGGCTGCTCTACGGCATCGCCCTGCTGGCGATCGGCATCTGGGCGAAGGCGATGCCCATCCGCCTTGCCTCGGCCATCGTCATCATGCTGGCCGTGATCAAGGCCTTCCTGTTCGACCTCTCCGAACTCGAAGGCATCTGGCGGGCGCTCTCCTTCATCGGACTCGGCGTGGCGCTGATCGGCATCGGGCTGGTCTATCAGCGCCTGCTGTTCGGCAAGAGAGTGGCGGAAGGCAAGCAAGGCATTTGAGGCCGGTTATCACTTCTCAGGCAGATGTAGGCTAGGAGCGCCTCTCGCTCCGCAATTTCCGCGGTTGGGTAGAAGCTTGGCTCGGCTGGTAGCGGAGCCCAGCCTTCCGCGATGACGACACCTTCATATTCGTTGCGATACCAATACTCCTCTCGCGTCGAATAGGTGCCGTCCTCACGCCTGATGATGACAACCCGCCGTAAGCTATTCTGGGAAGTCAAGATTTTTTCGATCTTGTCTACATCCATTCGAAAATCCGCCGATCGGGTGCCTCACAACGTCAGCGCAAACGGCACGCCCTCGAAGCAATCCTCGCCGCGGCCGATCGCATCGATGGCGGCGATCATGCGTCCCTGGCGCTTGAGGCGGGCATCGGCGAGGGCCACGATGCGCTTGTTGGGCGTCGCGGTCGGCGAGAGTCGGCGGATGGTCTGGGCCAGCTCCATCTCGTCAAGATGCGGATTGAGGGCGCAGGCCGTGGTGAAGGCAGCGGCGGTGGAGCGGCTGACGCCGGCAAAGCAATGCACCACCAGCGGCGTGGTCTGGTCCCAGGCGGTGACGAAGCGCAGCAATTGCGACAGGTGGTCTTCGCCCGGCAGAATCTGCCCGTCGGCCATCTCGATGATGTCGTTCATGCCGAGGAAGAGATGCATCCTCTCCTCCACCGTGGCAGGCCGCACGACTTTGGTGCCCACATTGAGCAGGGTCAGGATCTGCCGGGCGCCGGTGGCCATCACGGTGGCGTCGAGCAGGGAGAGCGAGCAGACATTGATTTGCATGGGCGGCTTACCGAAAAATCTGGACAAATCGATCAAGAAACATTTTTTGCGCCTCGGAGGCGGGCAGGGGCTCCAGCCTGACCCCATCCATCGTCCCAGGCAGCGGGCGCGGATCGCCGAAGATGCGGCAGGATTCCTCGATGCCGAAGCCGGCGAGCTGCGTCGCCTCCAGGAAGGCCGCGACCTTGTCGGCCTTCTTGGTGAGCGCCTTGATCGCTGACGGCGTCACCGCCGGCAGGCCGAAACGCAGATGGATGGCGCCGAGCAGGCGCGCCTCCACCCCCTTGTAGCTCTCGCCGATAACCGCCTTGAAGGGCGAAATCATGTCGCCGATCACATATTCGGGCGCGTCATGCAGGAGCACCATCAGCCGCGTCGTCTCCGGCAGGCCGGGCTCCATGGCATCGAGCACGTCGAGCACCAGCACGCTGTGCTGCGCCACCGAGAAGATGGCGTTGCCGCTGGTCTGGCCGTTCCAGCGGGCGACACGGGCGAGGCCATGGGCGATGTCCTCGATTTCGACATCGAGCGGGGAGGGATCGAGCAAATCGAGCCGGCGTCCCGACAACATGCGCTGCCAGGCCCTGTGCTTGGTTGTAGCCTTGTCGCGCATCATGATCAGCCCGGATGGCCCTTACGGCCCAGCTCAGCGCATTCGGCATGGCGGAAGCAGTCGACCAGATGGTCGTTGACCATGCCCACCGCCTGCATGAAGGCATAGACGATGGTGGGGCCGACGAATTTGAAGCCGCGCGACTTCAGGTCCTTGGAGATCGTCTGGGAGAGTGGCGTCTCGGCTGGCACTTCGCCGATCGCGCGGGGCATGTTCTGGACCGGCTTGCCATCCAGGAAGTCCCATAGATAGCGCGAGAAGCCCTGCTTCTCCTCGATCTCGAGCCAGAGCCTGGCGCCGATGATGGTGCCTTCGACCTTGGCCTTGTTGCGGATGATGCCGGGGTCGGCCATCAGCGCCGCGACTTTCTCGGGGCCGTAATGCACGATCTTGCCGGGCTCGAAGCCGTCGAAGACCTCGCGAAAGCGTTCGCGCTTGCGCAGGATGGTGATCCAGGACAGGCCCGCCTGGAAACCGTCGAGGATCAGCTTCTCGTAGAGCGCGCGGCCGTCATATTCAGGCACGCCCCATTCCTCGTCGTGATAGGCGACATAGAAGGGATCGGTGCCGGGCCAGGGGCAGCGCCACTTGCCGTCGTCGTGAAGGATGGCTGTACGTTCCATCGCCTCTCTTTGCCACGAGGAGGACGACTCGGGAAGGGGCGGCTTGGTGTGCCGGTCTTCAGACCGGCATGGAACCTCATCCGCTGAGGGCATGCCGGTCTGAAGACCGGCACACCGGACCATTGCCTCACCGCCTCCAGCCCCTATATCAGCCTGACCTTCCTCATTTCATCCCGCAGTTTTTCATGACCCCGATTTCGCTCCTCGATCTTTCGCCCGTCTCCGTCGGCAGCACGCCCGGCCAGGCCCTCAACAATTCACGCGAACTGGCCCGCCATGCCGAGAAGCTCGGCTACAAGCGTTTCTGGATGGCCGAGCATCACAACATGCCAGGGATCGCCAGCGCGGCGACGGCGGTGGCGCTGGCCCATGTCGCCGAGGGCACGAAGACGATCCGGCTCGGCTCGGGTGGCGTCATGCTGCCCAACCATGCGCCCTTGATGGTGGCGGAAGCCTTCGGCACGCTGGCCGCGCTCTATCCCGGCCGCATCGATCTCGGTGTCGGCCGCGCGCCGGGCACCGACCAGATTACGGCCCATGCGCTCCGTCGCAACCTCAATGCTGATATCGACGCCTTCCCGCGCGACGTCATCGAGCTGATGAGCTATTTCCGCCCGGCCGAGCCCGAGCAGCGCGTGCAGGCAGTGCCGGGCGCGGGGCTTAACGTGCCGGTCTGGATCCTGGGGTCGAGCCTGTTCGGCGCCCAGCTTGCCGCCATGCTGGGCCTGCCCTTCGGCTTCGCCTCGCATTTCGCTGCCGCGGACCTCGAAGGCGCCGTCGAAATCTATCGCCGCCGCTTCGAGCCCTCCGAGCATCTCGACAAGCCCTATGTGATGCTCGGGGTCAATGTCGTGGCCGCCGAGACGGACGAGGAAGCGAAATTCCTGCAGAGCACACGGCTCCAGTCCTTCGTCAACCTGCGCACCGGCAGGCCCGGCCAGATCCCGGCGCCGGTTGAGAACTATGAGGAGACGCTCGATGCCGTCGGCCAGGCCGTGCTGCGCCAGAGCCGCTTCTCGTCCGTGGTCGGCTCGCCCAAGGCCGTGAAGGCGGGTCTTGACGAGTTCATCGCGCGCACAGGCGCCGACGAGATCATCGCCACCAGCATGATCTAC
This sequence comes from Labrys miyagiensis, assembly GCF_030160835.1. Classification (GTDB taxonomy): domain Bacteria; phylum Pseudomonadota; class Alphaproteobacteria; order Rhizobiales; family Labraceae; genus Labrys; species Labrys miyagiensis. Next base: position 34,149 of record NZ_BSPC01000071.1, read on the forward strand.
GATTTCAAAAAGAGCCTGCGCTCCTACGAGATCCTCGCCGATGTGGCGATCGCGCCGGCGGAAGCGAGCATGGCGTAAATACTGGGAGCGCGGACATCTTGTCCGCTTCTTCCCTTCTGGTGAAAAAAGTGGTGGTTCCGAGGGGCGGACAAGATGTCCGCGCTCCCAGTCAGGCGCTCGCCTTCTGAGCTTCCGCCGGCGCCTTCCACCAACCAGGCTTCGCCACCATAAGCTCGATCTCATCGGCCTTCAGCGTCTCGCCCTTCTGCGCGCCTTCCTCCACCCGGTCGAGCCGCAACAAGGCGAGACCGCGCGAGCCGGCGGAGGAGCCGAGCGTGCCGGCTGGCTTGTCGCCGATGCGGATCTCGGTGCCGGTGGCGGGCAGGGGAGATTTGGCCGTCACCGGCAGGATGCGGGTGCGGGCGGTGCCGCGGTGCTGCATGCGGCTGACGACCTCCTGGCCGACATAGCAGCCCTTCTTGAAGTCGACGCCATCGAGCATGTCCATCAGCGCCTCATGCGGGAAAGTATCGCCGAAGGCGAAGTCCTTGCCGCCTTCGGGAATGCCGAGGCCGATGCGGCGGGCGTGATAGGCGGCGACCGCGGCTTCATCCACAACGCCCGCTGCCGGCATCAGGATGCGCTGGCCAAGACCGGGGTGACGCGGATCGGCAAAGGCGATGGCATCGGCTCCAGGGGTGATCCCTGGAGGAAGCGCCGCATGCACGCTCCAGCCTTCCGACAGGTCCTCCACCGCGACCTTGGCCCGCAGCCTGTAAAAACTTAGACGCTTGGCAAAGTCGCCCGCCTTGCCGCGGTCCGTATCGAGATAGAGGCGGCCGTCCTCGTCGGTGGTGGCCAGGAAATCGAACAGGATCTTTCCCTGCGGCGTCAGCAGCGCGCCCCAGCGTCCCCCGCCCGGTTTGAGCCCGGCAATGTCGCAGGTGACGAGGTTGGCGAGCCAGGAGTTCGCATCCTCGCCGCTAAGGCGGAGCACGGCACGGTCGGGCAGATGGATCATTACAGGTGGTCCTTTTGGGCCTTCCCTATATGGCAATCCCTATGCGCGCCGTGAAGGGGCGGCAGATTGCCGATTGAAACGCAAGGCGCTCTGGGGGAGAAGGGGGCGGTTGTTTTCAGGAGCCGACCGTGACCCAGACCTTCGACCGCATCTTCAGGCATGGCGAAATCGTCAACCATGACGGCCGGCACCAGGGCGATGTCGGCGTCAAGGACGGCCGCATCACCGCGCTGGGCGATCTCTCCCAGGCCAGCGCGGGTGAGGTCGTCGACTGCACGGGCCTTACCATCCTGCCTGGCGTGATCGACAGCCAGGTGCATTTCCGCGAGCCGGGACCGACCCATAAGGAAGACCTCGAATCGGGCTCACGTGCTGCCGTGATGGGTGGCGTCACCGCGGTGTTCGAGATGCCGAACACCGATCCGCTCACCATCTCGCCCGAGACGCTGGCCGACAAGGTCAAGCGCGGGCAGCATCGCATGCATTGCGATTTCGCCTTCTGGGTGGGCGGCACGCGCGAGAACGCAAGGCATGTCGGCGAACTCGAGCGCCTGCCGGCGGCGGCCGGCATCAAGGTCTTCATGGGTTCGTCCACCGGCTCGCTGCTGGTGGAGGACGACGAGGGCGTACGCGAGATCCTCAGGTACACCCGCCGCCGCGCCGCCTTCCATTCGGAAGACGAGTACCGCCTGCGCGAGCGGCGCGACCTGCGCGTGCCCGGCGATGCCTCCTCGCATCCGGTCTGGCGCGACGTCGAGGCCGCGCTCAACTGCACGCGCCGCCTCGTCGGCATCGCCGAGGAGACCGGGGCGCCCATCCATGTCCTGCACATCTCGACGGCGGAGGAGATCCCCTTCCTTGCCGAGCACAAGCGCCTGGTGACCTGCGAGGCGACGCCGCATCACCTGACGCTCGCCGGCCCCGAAGCCTATGAAAAGCTTGGCACGCTTGTGCAGATGAACCCGCCCGTGCGCGATGCCCATGCCCGCAACGGCGTCTGGCACGGCGTGCAGCAGGGCATCGTCGACGTGCTCGGCTCCGACCATGCGCCGCACACGCTGGAGGAGAAGGCCAAGCCCTATCCGGAATCGCCGTCCGGCATGACCGGCGTGCAGACCCTGGTGCCCCTGATGCTCGACCATGTGAACAAGGGCCGGTTGAGCCTGGAGCGCTTCGTCGATCTCTCCAGCCACGGCCCGAACCGGATCTTCGGCATCGCCGGCAAGGGACGCATCGCGGTCGGCTATGACGCCGATCTCACCATCGTCGACATGAAGCGCCAGGAGACCATCCGCAACGAATGGATCGCCTCCAAATGCGGATGGACGCCCTATCAGGGGATGACGGTCACCGGCTGGCCGGTGGGCACCATCGTGCGCGGAGCGAGGGTGATGTGGGAAGGCTCGCTAGACGAGCATTCGCGCGGCGAGCCGGTGAAGTTCTGGACGGCGTGACTGGGAGCGCGCACGTCTCGTCCGCTCTTCCTTTGTCGTAAAGCGAACCGTCTCCAAGAGCGGACGAGACGTCCGCGCTCCCAGGTTCACCGCCGCTTCAATATCCAGCCCAGCGCGATGCCCGCCAGCAATCCGATCAGATGGGCGGTGAAGCTGATCTGCGGCAGGGCAAGATCGATGCCGGCCTGCAGCACCAGCACCAGCCCCACCATGCTGAGGTTGCGCCGGTCCGCGACCGTGCGGGTGGCAAGGAAATCCGTCAGGCGTTGCAGGGCGATGGCGCCCAACAGGGCGAAGATCGCTCCCGAGGCGCCGACGAGCAGATTCGGTTCGGTGAGGCCGGCCGCCGTCAGCCCAACCACACCGGCCATGGAGATGAGGCCGCCCACGCCATAGATCACCGCCATGCGCCAGGTGCCCATGCCGATCTCGACGAAGCGGCCGAGGACCCAGAGCGCGAACATGTTGCTGATCAGATGCTCCGGTCCGGCATGGAGGAACATGGCGCTGACGAGCCGCCACCATTGCTGGTCGTGGATGACGTCGGGTGGCCACAAGGCCCCGAGATCGTACAGGGTCTGGGTGTCCTGGCTGTCGCCGACGAACATCTCCACGCCGAACATCACGCAATTGGCGAGAATCAGGAGATAGGTGAGTGGCGTGCGCCGCCAGTCCGCCTGCCTGAGGGGGGCGTCGCGGCCGGCGCGCATCGCCATCATGTCCAACTGCTGCGCCGCGGCGGGGGACAGCAGAGGGGCAGCCTCGACCACAGGACGTTTCAGGCGCGCGGCGATCATTTCCCGCTGGATGTCGGTGAGTGCTGCCGGATCGAACGTCTCCAGGAGGCGGCGGGCCTCGTCGAAACGCCCGGCCGCCTGCAGCGCGGTCGCATGCCAGAAGGCTTTCACCACCGGCGGCAGGATGCTGAGGGTGGGCAGGAGTGCGGCAACGGCATCCACCCTGCCGCAGAAGGCGAGCATGATCATCAGTGGGACGTGCGATCGTCCCAGCGTGGTGCGATGGGCCGCATAGGTCTGCACGAGCGCATCGAGCTGCCCGGTTTCGCCCAGCGCCCGGATCGGGAAGAGGACGGCGTCGCCGACGAGCGGTACGCTGTGGCTGCGCAGGAAATCGACCATGCCGGGCCAGTCGCCTTGCTGCCTCAGGATCTGGAGCTCGAGCATGAGTGCCTCGGGCCCCGCCACCGTGGATCTCATCGCCGTCAGGGCCTCCACGCGCTCCTGCGGCGTCGGACGGGCCACGGCCGAGAAAAGCGCCGCAGTGTAGCGGGTGGTGCGATCGGGATGGAGCAGCACGGCGAGGCCGGACAGCCGCGCAGCGGAGATGCTTCGGCCTGCTATCGTCTCACGCTGCGCCTTCAGCATCAGAAGGCCGGGAGCATAGACCAGTGCCAGCGCCAGGACCGTCAAATAGCCGTAGACCCCAGGTAGAAGCCAATAGCCGGCGACCGCGACAAGGATCACCAGGCTCAGCAGCGCGAACATGCGTCCGGTGCCAGGAACACGGTGGCTCTCGGTGATCACCATCTGGCCGATGACGACGGCGGCGAAGGAAGCAGCGGAGAGCGCCAGGAAGATCTGCAGGTCCATAGGGGGCTTTTGCCGGAACTGGCTGTGCGCCGCAACTCGACGGCGGCAAGCCTCTTATGCACTGCACGACGATTGAGCCTGCACGGCTTTTTCTTTATCTAAGGTGGCAGAAGGGGCTATAGAGAGAAAAATTTTTCATGTGACAGGTTGGTTATGGCCGAAAAGCCGTCCGATATTGCAACGCTCAGCTTCGAAAAAGCACTCGCCGAACTTGAGCAGATCGTGCGTAGCCTCGAAGGCGGCAATGTGCCGCTGGAAGAATCGATCACGCTGTTCGGCAGGGGCGAGCAGCTCAAAGCCCATTGCGACCGGTTGCTGAAGGTGGCTGAAGCCAAGGTCGACAAGATCCGCCTGGATGCCGAAGGCAAACCAGCCGGCCTCGAACCACTGCCCGAAGCCTGATTTCGCACGGCTTCCACGGCTTTTTTGGTGAACACTTTGGCACACATTCCTTCTACACCCCTGCTCGACACCATCCATTCACCCGCGGATCTGCGTCTTGTCCCAGAGGATAAGCTGCAGCAGGTAGCGGACGAACTGCGGCAGGAGACGATCAGCGCCGTTTCGGTGACGGGCGGGCATCTGGGCGCCGGCCTCGGCGTGGTCGAGCTGACGGTCGCCCTCCATGCCGTGTTCGACACGCCGCAGGACCGGCTGATCTGGGATGTCGGCCACCAGGCCTATCCGCACAAGATCCTGACCGGCCGGCGCGAGCGCATTCGCACTTTGCGCCAGCCGGGCGGCCTGTCGGGCTTCACCAAGCGCAGCGAGAGCCAATACGACCCCTTCGGCGCCGCCCATTCCTCGACCTCGATCTCGGCGGGGCTGGGCATGGCGGCGGCCCGCGATCTCGGTGGGCGCGCCAACAATGTCATCTGCGTGATCGGCGACGGTGCGATGTCGGCCGGCATGGCCTATGAGGCGATGAACAATGCCGGTGCCCTCGGCTCGCGCCTGATCGTCATCCTCAACGACAACGACATGTCGATCGCCCCGCCGGTGGGGGCGATGTCGGCCTATCTCGCCCGCCTGGTCTCGGGCAGCACCTACAAGAACCTGCGCGATTTCGGCAAGATGCTGGCCAAGCGCCTGCCGAGGTTCTTCTACGACAAGGCCCGCCGCACCGAGGAATATGCCCGGGCCTTCTGGACCGGCGGCACGCTGTTCGAGGAACTCGGCTTCTATTATATCGGCCCGATCGACGGCCATAATCTCGACCACCTCCTGCCTGTGCTCAAGAATGTGCGTGACCAGGCCGACGGTCCCGTGCTGGTGCATGTCGTCACCCAGAAGGGCAAGGGCTACGGCCCGGCCGAGGAATCGGCCGACAAATATCACGGCGTGGTCAAGTTCGACGTGATCACCGGGGCGCAGGTCAAGGCCAAGGCCAATGCGCCGGCCTATACCCGCGTCTTTGCCGAGAGCCTGGTCAAGGAGGCCGAGAAGGACGAGAAGGTGGTGGCCATCACCGCCGCCATGCCCTCCGGCACCGGTCTCGATCTCTTCCAGCAGGCCTTCCCCCGGCGCCTGTTCGATGTCGGCATCGCCGAGCAGCATGCGGTGACCTTCGCCGCGGGCCTGGCCAGCGAGGGCTACAAGCCGTTCTGCGCCATCTATTCGACCTTCCTGCAGCGCGGCTATGACCAGGTGGTGCACGATGTCGCCATCCAGAACCTGCCGGTGCGCTTTCCGATCGACCGCGCCGGCCTGGTCGGGGCCGATGGCGCCACCCATGCCGGGGCCTTCGATGTCACCTATCTCGGCTGCCTGCCCAACATGGTGGTGATGGCGGCGGCCGACGAAGCCGAGCTCGTGCATATGGTGGCGACCGCCGTCGCCCATGACAGCGGCCCCATCGCCTTCCGCTATCCGCGCGGCGAGGGTGTGGGCGTCGAGATGCCCGAGGTCGGCATCCCCCTGCCGATCGGCAAGGGAAGGGTGCTGCGCGAGGGCGCCAACATTGCGCTGCTCTCCCTCGGCACGCGCCTGGCCGAATGCCTCAAGGCGGCGGAGGACCTGGCGGCGCTCGGGCTCTCGGCCACGGTGGCAGATGCCCGCTTCGCCAAGCCCCTCGACGAGGAGTTGGTGCTGCGGCTTGCGCGGGAGCATGAGGTGCTGCTGACGGTGGAGGAGGGCTCGGTGGGCGGCTTCGGCAGCTTCGTGGCCCATCTGCTGGCCGATGCTGGCGTCTTCGACCGCGGCCTGAAGTTCCGTTCCCTGGTGCTGCCCGACGTCTTCCTCGACCAGGACAAGCCGGAAGTGATGTATGCCCGCGCCGGCCTCGATGCCGCCGGCATCGTCGTCAAGGCGCTCTCAGCCCTCGGGCGCGACACGGTGTCGGGCGCAAAGCGCGCCTGATGCGCAAGCGCGCCGACCTGCTGCTGGTGGAGCGCGGCCATTTCGACAGCCGCGCCAAGGCGCAGGCGGCGATCGCCGCCGGCCTCGTCAGCGCCGCCGGCAAGCCGGTGCGCAAGGCCTCCGAAGCGCTGGAAGAGGACGTCGACATCCAAGCCCAGGCGGCCTTCCCCTTCGTCTCGCGCGGTGGGGTGAAGCTCGCGCATGTGCTGGACGCCTTCGCCATTCCTGTCGAGGGGCGGGTGGCGCTCGACATCGGCGCTTCGACGGGTGGCTTCAGCGACGTGCTGCTGCGGCGCAAGGTGGCCAAGGTCTACGCTGTCGATGTCGGCCGCGGCCAGCTCCATCCCAGCCTGCGCGACGACAGGCGGCTGGTCTCGCTGGAGGGACTCGACGCCCGCCAGCTCGATCGCAGCCTGGTGCCCGATGCCATCGACCTGGTGGTCGCCGATGTCAGCTTCATCTCGCTGGCTTTGGTGCTGCCGGCGGCGCTGGCCCTGGCCGGTCCCCGCGCCGATCTCGCCGTGCTGATCAAGCCGCAATTCGAGGCGGGCCGCGAGCGTGTCGGCAAGGGCGGGGTGGTGAAGGACGAGGCTGTGCACGGCGAAGTGTGCGACCGCATCGCTTCGCTCGTCTCCGACCTCGGCTGGACGGTGCGCGGCATCGCGCCTTCGCCCATCGAGGGCGGAGACGGCAATCGAGAATTTCTCCTGGCTGCCGAACGGGTTACGCCATCAAATTGAGAATTGACTGAGGACTCTTCAGGGAGTGATTCAAGTCGCTGCAACACTGCTTCAAGAAGTTGAGAGAGTGATTCATCAAACTGACACATTGGTTCAGCTCACCATCGAGCGGCTCGGCCATCGCGGCGATGGCGTGGCGGAGGGGCCGGTCTTCGTGCCCTACACCCTGTCGGGCGAGCGTATCGAGGCAGAGGTGCAGGGCGAGCGGGGCCGCCTCGTCGCGCTGCAGGAGCCGAGCCCCGATCGCATCGAGCCCTTCTGCCCGCATTTCACCCGCTGCGGCGGCTGCGCCATCCAGCATCTCAGCGAACCAGCCTACCACGCCTGGAAACGGGGCCTCGTGGTGGAGGCGCTCGGCCAGGCCGGCATCGACGTGCCGGTCGAGCCCCTGGTCGATGCCCACGGCAGGGGGCGGCGGCGCGCCACGCTGCATGCCCGCAAGGGCAAGGTCGGCTTTGCCGAGGCACGCTCGCATGAGCTGATCGAACTCGACGCCTGCCCGATCCTGGTGCCCGAACTCAATCAGGGCCTGGAGGCGGTGCGGGCGCTTGAGAAGCAGTTGCGCGGCCTCGGCAAGCCGCTCGACATCGTGCTGACCGCGACCCTCACGGGCCTTGACTGCGACATCCGCGGGGCCGGCCGCATCGATGACAAGATGCGGCTGAAGCTGGCGGAACTGGCCGCCCGCTATGATCTCGCGCGGCTCTCCAACCATGGCGACGTGGTGATCGAGCGCCGGGTGCCCGTCGTGCGCTTCGGCAGTGTCGAGGTCTCACCGCCGCCTGGCGCCTTCCTGCAGGCAACGGCGGATGCCGACAGGGCGCTGACCGCCCTGGTGCAGGAGGGGCTGATCGGCGCCAGGCGCGTCGCTGACCTCTTCGCCGGCTGCGGCACCTTCGGCCTGGCGCTCGCTGCAACCTGCCAGGTCCAGGCCTTCGATTCCGATAAGGCGGCCATCGCGGCGCTCGACGGGGCGGCAAAACGCGCCCAGGGCTTGAAGCCGATCACCGCCACCGCCCGCGATCTCTTCCATCGCCCGCTGCTGGCGGATGAACTGAAGCCGTTCGACGCGGTGGTGTTTGATCCGCCGCGCGCCGGGGCGGAGGCGCAGAGCAGGCGCCTGGCCGCCGCCAAGCTCAAGCGCGTCGTCGGCGTGTCCTGCAACCCCGCCACCTTCGCCCGCGACGCCGTCATCCTGATCGCCGGCGGCTACAAGCTCGTGAAGGTCACGCCGGTCGACCAGTTCCGCCATTCGGCGCATGTGGAACTGGTGGGCGTGTTCGAGCGCTAATGGTGTGCCGGACTTCAGACCGGCATGCCCGCTACTGTGCAGAATACGAAAGAAGGCCGGCACACCAGGGCGGCCCTTGCATCCTCCTGGACCTCTCCCTTACCAAGGGAGTGCTCCAGTCGCTTGCGGATGAAATGCCATGGCCGAGTCGTCCTCACTCCCCACCGCCCTCATTGTCATGGGCGTCTCCGGCAGCGGCAAGAGCACGGTGGGGGAGGACCTCGGGGCGCAACTCGGCTGGCCCTTTCGCGATGGCGATTCCTTCCACTCGCCTGCCAATGTCGCCAAGATGCATGCCGGCATCCCGCTTACCGATGAGGACCGCTGGCCCTGGCTCGCCGCCATCGCCGCCTGGATCGCCGAACACCGGTCGAAGGGGCAGCACGGCATCGTCGCCTGCTCAGCCCTGAAGCGCATCTATCGCGACGCCCTGCGCGACGGCCATGCCGACGTGCGCTTCGTCTATCTCGAAGGCACCAAGGAACTGATCGCCACCCGTCTCGCCAGGCGCAAGGACCACTTCATGCCGCCGAGCCTGCTCGACAGCCAGTTCGCCACCCTGCAGCCGCCGGGCGCGGACGAGAAGCCGATCACGGTGTCGATCGATCAGTCACCCGAGGGCATCGTGGCGGATGCGTTGAGGCAGCTGGACTGACGCCAGAAAGGGTACCGCAAATTTATTCGAGGGAAGCCATGCCGAGTCGAAAAGGCTCAGGCGGTCAAGGCGCTCCTGGGACCGCGGGCGTCTCGCCTGCCTCTTCCGTTGTCCGGGGCGCAAGCCGAAATTGGTGTGCCGGTCTTCTCTGTGACATCGGCCGACAGTCGATGTCACGGTAACTGCATGCCCTGAGCCTATGTGGAACCTGAGCCTATGTGGAAGATGCCGGTCTGAAGACCGGCACACCAAGCTGCGACCTTCCCGGCTTACGTCGTGCTTCCAAGATGCAGGCGAGACGCCTGCGGTCCCAGGAGCGCCTCCAACGAAGCCTCATGCCGTTGGTGACGTGGGGAGAAAGAAGAACAAATATTGATTTTCTTTCGTTCCCATGCTCTCATCTCTCCCGGAATGAGGCGTCAGCGGCCGGCGGAGGTACAACCCGACCCCGAACGCTTCCATCCACCCCGAGAGCCTGTCCAAGCGGCAG
>NZ_BSPC01000072.1 GCF_030160835.1 Labrys miyagiensis
GACGGTGTTCGCGCAAGCCCGCTTTGGTTGGCCTTCTGTGCCAGACGTCGGCGCTGCGCCCATTGCGAGACGACGCCGCTTTGTCCAACAAAACCCTTTGTCCGCATCTCTCGCCAGAGGGCCAAGGCGTTCCGAGCTCCTTCTTCCCAGCGGCTGTTGAGCCAAGGCAGCCAGCTATCCAGGGAACTCGGGCGCGTCCGGAACACGTCGAAGCGCTGGCCTCTCAAAACATCGCGGACAAGCTTCCGGCTATGACCGGTTTGCCGGACAATTTGGCGAATGGAGGTTCCCTTCTTTGACCGTTCCCCGATGGCCTCATTCGTCTCCTGTCGACGCAGATATCCTTCGTACTGTAACCGTTCCGCATAGGTCAAAAGCTTTGGATCGACGACATTGCTACCGACCGCCTGCCGGATCTGGCGCATAGACTTGCCAAAGGCATCCAGAAAAGCTCGGCTTGAGTTCTCCATAAGGTGCCAGCGATCGGCCACCTGATCGGCGTCAGGCAGAGCCTTAGCAATTGCTTCGCCATAGCCACCGCCGCGGTCGCGGGCCACCGTCGATATCGACGGATGCTCAGCAAGCCAAGCTTGAGAGGTATCCGGAGCTCGGTCCGGCAGCAGAGTGATCGGTCGCCTGCGCTTCAGGTCACAAACGATCG
>NZ_BSPC01000073.1 GCF_030160835.1 Labrys miyagiensis
GACGGTGTTCGCGCAAGCCCGCTTTGGTTGGCCTTCTGTGCCAGACGTCGGCGCTGCACCCATTGCGAGACGACGCCGCTTTGTCCAACAATACCCTTTGTCCGCATCTCTCGCCAGAGGGCCAAGGCGTTCCGAGCTCCTTCTTCCCAGCGGCTGTTGAGCCAAGGCAGCCAGCTATCCAGGGAACTCGGGCGCGTCCGGAACACGTCGAAGCGTTGGCCTCTCAGAACATCGCGGACAAGCTTCCGGCTATGACCGGTTTGCCGGACAATTTGGCGAATGGAGGTTCCCTTCTTTGACCGTTCCCCGATGGCCTCATTCGTCTCCTGTCGACGCAGATATCCTTCGTACTGTAGCCGTTCCGCATAGGTCAAAAGCTTTGGATCGACGACATTGCTACCGACCGCCTGCCGGATCTGGCGCATAGACTTGCCAACGGCATCCAGAAAAGCTCGGCTTGAGTTCTCCATAAGGTGCCAGCGATCGGCCACCTGATCGGCGTCAGGCAGTGCCTGAGCAATTGCTTCGCCATAGCCACCGCCGCGGTCGCGGGCCACCGTCGATATCGACGGATGCTCAGCAAGCCAAGCTTGAGAGGTATCCAGAGCTCGGTCCGGCAGCAGAGTGATCGGTCGCCTGCGCTTCAGGTCACAAACGATCG
>NZ_BSPC01000074.1 GCF_030160835.1 Labrys miyagiensis
TCAGTTCAGATTGCACTCTGCAACTCGAGTGCATGAAGGTGGAATCGCTAGTAATCGTAGATCAGCATGCTACGGTGAATACGTTCCCGGGCCTTGTACACACCGCCCGTCACACCATGGGAGTTGGTTTTACCCGAAGGTGCTGCGCCAACCGCAAGGAGGCAGGCAACCACGGTAGGGTCAGCGACTGGGGTGAAGTCGTAACAAGGTAGCCGTAGGGGAACCTGCGGCTGGATCACCTCCTTTCTAAGGATGACTGTTCAGGTCTGGTTTATTCCGGGTCTCTTCGGTCTCTTCAGAACATAGGAAGCCAAGTTCTTAACCGGCTTGAGCTTCGAAATGCGGAGCATCGTCGTCTTCGTTTCTCTTTCTTCAAGGACAAGCTTTGTGCCGGAGCTCTGGTGTGGATCACACCGGGGGTTTTGGCATGAGGGCGCCGGCTGTATGAGGTTGGTCAGGGACGGGCTTGTAGCTCAGTTGGTTAGAGCGCGCGCTTGATAAGCGTGAGGTCGGAAGTTCAAGTCTTCCCAGGCCCACCACTCTGACCTCTGTGCTGTTGGCGTCGACCGGGGTGACCTGGAAGGGGCTATAGCTCAGCTGGGAGAGCGCCTGATTTGCATTCAGGAGGTCGTCGGTTCGATCCCGTCTGGCTCCACCACCATCATCTGATGTGGTGTCGAGATCTTGTCCTGAGGAAGAAACGTTTTTCCAGGTGGCCGTGGGCGCGAGCTCGGGTCATCCGGTGTTGTTTGACATGGTAAAGAGACATTCATCCGGTTGCGACTGGCCCGCTGGGGCTGGAAGCAAATCCCCGGGCGAATTTTGGTTTGGTCATCGCAAGATGGTCGGATCGGAAGGAGCCCACTGCGTGTGCAAAGCTCAAATCTTGGAGCGCACATGAGCCGGATGGATGGTGAAGCAAGATGGTCTTTCTAATCATATTCAGGGTGCTGCTCTATCGAGGGGCGGGCCTGGAGCGCTGCGAGGCGTTCTACTCATAGCAATATGGGGTGAGTATCGATAATGAGAGCGATCAAGCGTCTTAAGGGCATTCGGTGGATGCCTTGGCACTGAGAGGCGATGAAGGACGTGGTACGCTGCGAAAAGCTTCGGGGAGCTGCGAACAAGCTTTGATCCGAAGATATCCGAATGGGGAAACCCACTTCCGACAATTGTTATTTTGAGGTTGTGAGGCTGGTGCAGCAATGTGCCGGTCGCGCGGCTTTGGACTAACAATTGTCACAAGGAGGTATTTAGTCCCTGAATACATAGGGGATTAAAAGCGAACCCGGGGAACTGAAACATCTAAGTACCCGGAGGAAAGGACATCAACCGAGACTCCGTTAGTAGTGGCGAGCGAACGCGGACCAGGCCAGTGCTCTTCTTTGAGTCAGCAAAAGCAGATGGAAAGCTGCACGTCAGTGGGTGATAGTCCCGTATGCGACGATGATGAGAAGAGACATGAGTAGGGCGGGGCACGTGAAACCCTGTCTGAACGTGGGGGGACCACCCTCCAAGCCTAAGTACTCCTCAGTGACCGATAGCGAACCAGTACCGTGAGGGAAAGGTGAAAAGATCCCCGACGAGGGGAGTGAAACAGATCCTGAAACCGGATGCCTACAAACAGGTGGAGCCTGCAATGGTGACACCGTACCTTTTGTATAATGGGCCAGCGACTTAGTGAGACGAGCAAGCTTAAGCCGATAGGTGGAGGCGCAGCGAAAGCGAGTCTGAACAGGGCGTTCAGTTCGTCTTATTAGACCCGAAACCGATGTGATCTAGCCATGAGCAGGTTGAAGGTGGGGTAACACCCACTGGAGGACCGAACCGGTGTCTGTTGAAAAAGCCTCGGATGACTTGTGGCTAGGGGTGAAAGGCCAATCAAACTCGGAAATAGCTGGTTCTCCGCGAAAACTATTTAGGTAGTGCGTCGCACGAATACTCCAGGGGGTAGAGCACTGGATGGGCTAGGGGGTCTTACCGACCTACCAAACCTAACCAAACTCCGAATACCTGGAAGTACTATGCGGCAGACAGACGGCGGGTGCTAACGTCCGTCGTCGAGAGGGAAAAAACCCTGACCACCAGCTAAGGCCCCTAATTCATGGCTAAGTGGTAAAGGATGTGAGGATCCCATAACAACCAGGAGGTTGGCTTAGAAGCAGCCATCCTTTAAAGAAAGCGTAACAGCTCACTGGTCTAAACAAGGGTCTTTGCGCCGAAAATGTAACGGGGCTCAAGCCATGAGCCGAAGCTGTGGGCTCGCAAGAGCGGTAGCGGAGCGTTCCATAGGCCTGTGAAGGGTTATCCGTGAGGAGGCCTGGAGGTATTGGAAGTGCGAATGCTGGCATGAGTAACGACAAACAGTGTGAGAGACACTGTCGCCGAAAGTCCAAGGGTTCCTGCGTAAAGCTAATCTGCGCAGGGTTAGTCGGCCCCTAAGGCGAGGCTGAAAAGCGTAGTCGATGGGAACAAGGTGAATATTCCTTGACCAGTGGGTAGTGACGGATCTCTTCCGTGGTGTGGTCTTATTGGATTGACCGTGCCATCACGAGGTTCCAGGAAATAGCTCCCACAATAGACCGTACCCGAAACCGACACAGGTGGACTGGTAGAGTATACCAAGGCGCTTGAGAGAACTATGCTGAAGGAACTCGGCAATTTGCCTCCGTAACTTCGGGATAAGGAGGCCTCGTTCGTGGGCAACCATGGGCGAGGGGCACAAACTAGGGGGTGGCGACTGTTTAACAAAAACACAGGGCTCTGCAAAGCCGCAAGGCGACGTATAGGGTCTGACGCCTGCCCGGTGCCGGAAGGTTAAGAGGAGAGGTGCAAGCTTTGAATCGAAGCCCCGGTAAACGGCGGCCGTAACTATAACGGTCCTAAGGTAGCGAAATTCCTTGTCGGGTAAGTTCCGACCTGCACGAATGGCGTAACGATCTCCCCGCTGTCTCCAGCATAGACTCAGTGAAATTGAATTCCCCGTGAAGATGCGGGGTACCTGCGCTTAGACGGAAAGACCCCGTGCACCTTTACTATAACTTTACACTGGCATTCGTGCTTGCATGTGTAGGATAGGTGGTAGGCTATGAAGCTTGGGCGCCAGCCCGGGTGGAGCCACCCTTGAAATACCACCCTTACGATCATGGATGTCTAACCGCGACCCGTCATCCGGGCCCGGGACAGTGTATGGTGGGTAGTTTGACTGGGGCGGTCGCCTCCCAAAGAGTAACGGAGGCGTGCGACGGTGGGCTCAGAGCGGTCGGAAATCGCTCGTCGAGTGCAATGGCATAAGCCCGCCTGACTGCGAGACTGACAAGTCGAGCAGAGACGAAAGTCGGCCATAGTGATCCGGTGGTCCGTTGTGGAACGGCCATCGCTCAACGAATAAAAGGTACGCCGGGGATAACAGGCTGATGATTCCCAAGAGTCCATATCGACGGAATCGTTTGGCACCTCGATGTCGACTCATCACATCCTGGGGCTGGAGAAGGTCCCAAGGGTTCGGCTGTTCGCCGATTAAAGTGGTACGTGAGTTGGGTTCAAAACGTCGTGAGACAGTTTGGTCCCTATCTGGCGTGGGCGTAGGAGAATTGAGAGGATCTGTCCTTAGTACGAGAGGACCGGGATGGACGTACCTCTGGTGGACCTGTTGTGGCGCCAGCCGCAGTGCAGGGTAGCTATGTACGGTCGGGATAACCGCTGAAGGCATCTAAGCGGGAAACCCACCTCAAGATGAGTTCTCCCTCGAAAGCCGTGGTAGACCACCACGTTGATAGGCCGGGTGTGGAAGCGGAGCGATCCGTGCAGCTTACCGGTACTAATAGCTTGATCGGCTTGATCGCTCTCATTTATCGATACTCACGATGAGAAGGCCTCATCCTGAAAGGGGTGACCTGATCGCGACATGAAGACATGTCGCTGCGGTCACCTTTGACGATTGCTACGCAATCGCAAAGACCATCTTATGTGCTTCGCGCGACAAACACTTCGTATTTGTCGCTGCGCACATTGCCGACGATTTGCTCAAGCAAATCGCGCGGGCTTCAATTGTCTTTCGCCGGCCTGGTGGCACTAGCGAGGAGCCTGAACCCGATCC
>NZ_BSPC01000075.1 GCF_030160835.1 Labrys miyagiensis
TTAAAACACCAATCAGTCGTCTCAATTTAACCGGGAACAACCTCATGACAATCCACATCTAGCGATTCCTTAGTCGGATGGTTGCGTGATGGCGTTCCAAAGGTATATACGTCGTATAGATCGATGGAGGTTCGCCATGTCGAAGGAGACCATGTTCACGCTGAAGTTGGAGGCCGAGCTTCACAGCGCCTTCATGGCCGAGGCCCAGGCGGCGCATCGCCCGGCCTCCCAGGTCGTCCGCGAGCTCATGCGAGACTTCATCCAGCAGCAACAGGAAGCCCGGGACCACGATGCCTGGTTCCGCGCCGAGGTGGAGCAGGGCATGCGTGAAGCGGACGACCCCAATGTGAGGCGTGTTGCCCAGGAAGACGTCACGAACAACTGGCGGCGTCAGCGCGCTGAATTGATTGAGCGCGCGGGCAGGAAATCTCGGTGAGAATTGAATGGCTGCCGATCGCGGAGGAAAGCCGGGAAGGTCAACTGGCCCATATCGCTGAACGCAGCCCCTGGGCCGCCATCGACATGGGCGACATGATCGAAGCTGCCGTTCTCCGGTTGGCCGATCACCCTCATCTCGGGAGATTGGGTCGGGTCGCTGGCACCCGTGAATTGGTTGTGGGTGGCACCCCCTACATTGTCGCCTACAGGGTCGAAGAAGAGGCTGTCGTAATCCTTCGTCTCCTGCACGGCAAACAGCGCTGGCCGTCAGCCCTTTAAGTTTTGCTGCGGCCTCGTCTCTGCAGAAATCAGGTACGCATGCATTTTATCGCAAACATATCGAGCCGTGGCTTGAACCAAAAGCTCAACCGTTTCACCATATTCGCAAGATCATTAAGGTAACTATCTATGGCTGCTGAGATTTCCTCCGACCTTCTGGCCCGCTTTGCCGCTATCGTCGGCGCCAAATACGCCATCTCCGACATCAACGACCAGCAGCCCTACCTCAAGGAATGGCGCGACCGCTATCACGGCAGGACGCCGCTGGTGCTGCTGCCCGGATCAGTGGAGGAGGTCTCCGCCATCCTCAAGCTCGCCGATGAGACCGGCACCTCGATCGTGCCGCAGGGCGGCAATACCGGACTGGTCGGCGGGCAAGTGCCGCATGCCACCGGCAATGAGCTGCTGGTCTCCCTGAAGCGGCTCGACAAGGTCAGGGCCGCCGATCCCGACAGCAACACGCTCGACGTCGAGGCCGGCGTCACGCTGCAGCGGGTGCAGGAGGCAGCGGATGGAGTCGGGCGCTTCTTCCCGCTCTCGCTGCCCTCGGAGGGGAGCTGCACTATCGGCGGCAATATCGGCACCAATGCCGGCGGCACCGGCGTGATCGCCTATGGCAACACGCGCGATCTCATCCTCGGCCTGGAGGTGGTGCTGCCAGGCGGGCGCATCTGGCATGGCATGCGCCATCTGCGCAAGGACAACACCGGCTATGATCTCAGGAACCTCTTCATCGGCGCGGAGGGCACGCTCGGCATCGTCACCGCCGCGGTGGTGAAGATCTTCCCCAAGCCCCGCTCGGTGGGCACCGCCTTCATCGGGGTCGACAGCCCGGCGGACGCCCTCAACCTCCTGCATGAGGCGCGGGCGAATGGCGGCGGCACGGTCACCGCCTTCGAGCTGATGCCACGCCTCGGCATCGACTTCGTGGTGCGCCACGTATCGGATGCCCGCGATCCCATCGCAGAGAAATATCCCTGGTACGTGCTGCTGGAAGTGTCCACCCAGTCGGAGGAGGGCGTAGGCGACGCCCTGGAAGGCATGCTGATGGCGGCCTATGAGAAGGGCTATGCCGGGGATGCGGTGATCGCGTCGTCGCTGGAGCAGGCCGCCGATTTCTGGCGCCTGCGCGAGCAATTGTCGGAAACGCAGAAATTCGAGGGCGGCTCGATCAAGCACGACGTTTCCGTGCCGATCCGCCTGGTGCCTGCCTTCCTCGACAAGGCGATCGCCGCGGTGGAGGCCTTCATCCCCGGCTGCCGTCCGCTGCCCTTCGGCCATCTCGGTGACGGCAACATCCATTTCAACGTCTCGCAGCCCGTCGGCGGCGACAAGAAGGAATTCCTTGCCAAATGGGAGGCCACCAACGAGGTGGTGCACGCCATCGTCGCCGAGTTCCACGGCTCGATCTCGGCTGAGCACGGCATCGGCCAGGCGAAGCGCGCCCTGTTGCCGGGGGTGAAGGACCCGGTGGAGATGGAGATGATGCGGGCGATCAAGGCGACGCTCGATCCCAAGGGCATCATGAACCCGGGCAAGGTGCTGTAGGGCGGCCTCAACATCGTATCGCCTCATATGGACGCCATATCACGCTTGCCTTCTTGCCGGAAAAGGCGAGCAGTTGCAGTAATGAGAGACGTCCCATGTTGCAGGCATGTCTGAACGGTAACCGCAAGCGTGGCTTTCATCCGGCGATTGCCTGCACCCCGGCCGAGCTTGCAACCGATGCGCGGGCCGCCATCGAGGCCGGTGCCGAGGAACTCCATGTGCATCCGCGCGGGCATGACGGCGAGCAGAGCCTGGAGCCACATGATGTCGGCAATGCATTGCTGGCCATCCGCGAGAGCGTGCCGGGCGTTCCCGTCGGCATTTCCACCCTGTGGGACATCACGCCTGGCGGCCGGGCGCGGCAAGCGCCGATACGCGAATGGCGTGTGTTGCCCGACTACGTCTCCATCAATCTCATCGAGGAGGACGCGCCGGAGATCATGGCGCTGATGATCCGCCGCGGCATCGGCATCGAGGCGGGGCTGTGGTCGGTGGCCGACGCCCTGCGCTTCGTGGCACTGCCTTCGGCCGAGCGCTGCCTGCGCATCCTGGTCGAGATCAACGAACAGGATATCGAGGCGGGCCTGCATGTGGCGCGCGACATCCTCGCCGTCATCAGGAATGCCGGCCTGGATCTGCCGATCCTCCTGCACGGCGCCGACAGGACGATGTGGCCCATCCATGAGGAAGCGCTGAAGCGGGGCCTCGATCGGCGTATCGGCCTGGAGGACGGCGTCACGCTACCGGACGGCAAGCTCGCGGCCGACAACGCCGAATTGTTGCGCATGGCTGTGTCCCTGGCCGGGCAGGCTTGAGGACCTTCAGTCGTCGTCCTGGACATCCCGGCTCAGGCAGCCGCCCTGGCGATGCACGCCGCTATGCTGCGCGTCCGGCGCATTCACGCTGGCGCCATAGCTGTGCGTGCACAAGGTCTCGCCGCGATCATCGGCGCTGTAGCTGGCGCTGCCGACACTCACGCCGGCCGAGCATCCGGCAAGGGCGAAAGCGAGGAGCAGGGCTGTCACGGCTGGAATGGCCTTCATGATTGTCCTTGTCTTTCATGTGCTTCGGGAGGGAACCTCATCCTGGATATGCGGTCCGTCATTCTCGGCTCTGTTGACATGGGGGGCGATGCGCACGAGTTCAAGCAGATCCTCGGGGGGCGGGCGCAGCAGTTCTGCAGCTTCCTCCGGCTTGGCGAGCGGATCGAGCCAGAGCGCCGCCGCCTCGCGCGCGATCAACACCGGGCTGCGCTCGCTGATCGCCGCCAGCGTGCCGTTTGCATCGGTGGTCAGGAGGCCGACCGTGTCGATCTCGCTGCCATCCATGCCCGACCATGTCTCCCAGATCGCAGCGAGGGCGAGCAGGCCGCGATCGGGCCGGCGCAGCAGGAAGGGCTGCTTTGTCCGGCCCGCATTCTGCCACTGGTAGAAGGCGTCGGCCGGCAACAGACAGCGCCGGCGCACGAAGGCGTTGCGGAAGGAGGGCTTCTCCTGCACCGTCTCGGAGCGGATGTTGATCATGAGGGGATAGCTGGCGGTATCCTTGATGAAGGCGGGAATGAAGCCCCAGCGCATCAGGGTGAAGTGCCGCGCCGAGAAATCGGCATGCACCACCGCCACCGGCTGGCTCGGCGCGATGTTGTAGCGCGGCGGAAAGTCCGGCTCCTCGGCATAGCCGAACCAGTGCCGTACCTCCTGCGGCGAATGGGTGAGTGCAAAACGGCCAGTCATCGTCTCAATGCTGTTGCCTGGGAGCCCGCTGCCGCGAATAGTGTCGCCATGACAGATGCCAGCCGATCCTACCCCTCCCGTCCGATTCTCGCAGCCAGTGTCGCCATCTTCCGGGACGGCAAGGTGCTGCTCGGCGAACGGGCGCGCTCGCCAGGGCAGGGGTTGTTCTCGCTGCCGGGCGGGGTGGTCGAACTTGGCGAGACGCTGGAAGAGGCGGCGCGGCGGGAGGTGCGGGAGGAAACGGGGCTCGAGGTCGAAATCGCCGGCTTCGTGCGGCACAACGAAGTTGTCTATCGCGACGAGGCCGGGGCGGTGCACCGGCACTTCGTCATCGCCGTCTTCGCCGCCCTCTCCCGTGAGGGCGAGCCCCGGATCAGCGAGGAGACCCTCGCCTTTCGCTGGGCCGATCCCGCCACCCTCGACGGTCTGCCGGTGACTGATCGGCTGGCCGACATCGTTGCCGCCGCCAGGGCTGTGCTGTCATGAGGCGCCGCCTTCTTCCGGCGCTCGCCGTGGCGGTTTTCCTCGCGCCGCTGGCCGCGACGGCGCAGACGGCGCCACCCCCGGCAGGTCCGCAGAGGCCGGCCTATGAGCCGCAATTGCTGCGCCTCTCCGAGCTCATGGGCGCGCTGCATTATCTCAGAGCCCTGTGCGGCTTTGCCGATGCACCGGCCTGGCGCGACAAGATGAATGAGCTCATCGACGCCCAGGGGCTCGACCAGGCTGGCAAGGAGCGCTACGCAGGTGCCTTCAACCGCGGCTACCGCGCCTATAGCGAAACCTACCGCAGTTGCAACCAGGCCGCCGCCAAGGTGATCCGCGACTATCTCGCCGAGAGCGGCGCGATCATCAAGGACCTCGATTCGCGTTATGGCCGTTAACGATTAATTCCGAAGTGTCTATTCCTGGGACGCGGAAATGCTATGGTCTGTCTTCGTCCGCGGCAGGGGCCGCGGCAGGAATTCGCCATGTATGATCGCGTCTCCCAGTTGAAACGGCAATTTGCGGCCGACGATGCCCGGCGGGCGGCGCTCGACTATCTGCTGCAGGCGTGGGAAGAAGCGATTCTCGACGGCATCGACAGCGATTGCGTGGCCAACGCGGCCCTGTTCACCGCCTTCAAGGAACTGGTCGCCACCTATGGCGAGGAGCCGGTGGCCCGCTTCGCCGAACGTCTGCCGGAACGCGTGCGCAACGGCGAATTCACACCCAAGGGTGTTCATCAATAGAACGTGACGGGCACGCCTGTACGGGGCGCGGGACGCCACGCTCGCAATCGCTTTCTTCTGTGGCTAGGGTAGAGATGGGCGAACGCCATGATTCGCCTGCCTCCGGATTCTGGTGATCGCCCATGCGCCGAATTGCCCTTGCCGTAACCGGCTTCGCTTTGCTGCTCGGTACCGCGTCCGTCGGTATCACCCAGGCCCTTGCCGCCAATGACGCCACCAAGAATGCCCCCGGCACGCCGCCTTCCGTCAGCACGCAGACGCCGACCACCACGGTGACGCCGCCCGCCGGCGACTCGTCCGGCGGTGACGACAACGCCGCGTCGCAGACCCCGCCGCAGGTCTTCTACGGCGACGCCGATTTGCCGCCGCCAGTGAAGGAATTGCGCCAGAAATTGCTGGCCGCGATCAAGACGGGTGAACTGGAATCGCTGCGCCCGATCATCGCCGCCAATGGCGAGACGCCGGAGCTCTCGGGCGGTGACAGCGACGATCCCATCGCCACGCTGAAGCTGCTGGCCGGCGACCCGAAGGGCCGCGAGATCCTGGCCATCATGGAGGATGTGCTGGAGGCGGGCTATGTGCATGTCGATGTCGGCACGCCGCAAGAGGCCTATGTCTGGCCCTATTTCGCGCGCTACCCGCTCGACAAGCTGACGGGCCCGCAGATGGTGGAACTCTTCCGCCTGATCACCGCCGGCGACTTCCAGGACATGCAGGACAAGGGCGTCTACTCCTTCTACCGCCTCGGCATCAGCCCGGACGGCAAGTGGCAGTTCTTCGAAGACGGGGATTGATCTTCCCTGGAAGCGCGGACGTCTCGTCCGCTCTTGGAAACGATTCGCCGACCAGAAGTCGTCCAGCGGCCGAGTCACTCCTGGGACCGCAGGCGAGACGCCTGCGGTCCCAGGAACGTCTCAGCCGTTTCGTTCGATCCTGAAACGCCTTTGGTTCAAGAGCGGACGAGACGTCCGCGCTCCTAGCCTATGCCTGCATCAGCGTCGCCACATGCACGCCGGTTGAACGCGCCAGCGCGGTGAGGTCGTATCCGCCCTCCAGCACCGAGACGATGCGCCCGCCAGCGGTTCTGTCGGCGATCTGCATCAGCGCGGAGGTCGCCCAGGCGTAATCCTCCTCCATCAGGTTGAGGCTGCCGAGCGGGTCGCGCGCATGGGCGTCGAAGCCGGCTGAGATCAGGATCATGTCGGGCGAGAAGTCGAGGATTCGCGGCAGGATCAGCGTGTTCATCGCCTCGCGGAATTCGGCCCCACCCTGACCGGCGCGTAGGGGCACGTTGACGATGGTGTCCGCCTCGCCCGTTTCGCTGCGTGCCCCAGTGCCGGGGTAGAGCGGCATCTCGTGGGTCGAGGCATAGAGTACGCTGGGATCCTTCCAGAAGATCGCCTGCGTACCGTTGCCGTGATGCACGTCGAAATCCATGATGGCGATGCGCTCGGCCCCATGCGCCTTCTGGGCATGGCGGGCGGCGACGGCGACATTGTTGAAGAAGCAGAAGCCCATGGCGCGCTTGGGCTCGGCATGGTGGCCGGGTGGGCGGGAGGCTGAAAAGGCGTTCCTCGCCTTGCCTTCCATCACGCGGTCCACCGCGAGCGTGGCGCCGCCGGCACCCCGCATGGCGGCCTCGAAGCTGCCGGGCGACATCGAGGTGTCGCCGTCGATCTGCACGAGACCCTCGTCGTCATGCGGGTTCAGGCGCTGCAGCGTCTCGATATAGGTGAGAGGGTGACAGGCTTCGATCGCCTCGAAGGAGGCCTCGGGCGCAAGCTCACGCTCGAGACTGTCGAACAAGGGATCGGCCAGCATGGCCTCGACCGCCAGGATGCGGTCGACCCTTTCGGGATGCCCTCGCGGCGTCTCGTGGCGGGAATAGGCCGGATGCGTGACCAGCAGCGTTGTCATTCAGCGTGAAACCCATTGAATATTCAAAAATATCAGAACGTATTCTCCCCGATCACCACGCCGGGCGGTGGCGCCGGCTCGTCCGGCACGAAGAAATCGGGGGCTAGCGTCTCGCCGGGCACTGCCCGGTAGGCTTCGAAATCGGTGACGCCTTCGCCACTCAAGAACGAATCGTCGATCAGAAAGTTGCCCGAAAAAGTGACCGGCTTGTGAAAAATCCGGTAGGCGCAGTCGGCCAAGATGTCAGGCTTGCGCGAACGGCGCATCAGGGCCTCGCCGCCGAGGACGTTCTTGATGGCGGCGGTGGCGATGGTCGTGCGCGGCCAGAGCGCGTTGACGCCGACGCGCCCGCGCGTCTCGCCGGCGAGGCCGAGCACCACCAGGCTCATGCCGAACTTCGCCATCGAATAGGCCGTGTGCGGGGCAAACCACTTTTCCTTCATGTCGAGCGGCGGCGACAGCATCAGGATATGCGGCCGCTCCGCCTTGGCGAGATAGGCAAGCGCGGTTTTCGATACAAGAAACGTGCCACGCGCATTGATCTGGTGCATGAGATCGAAGCGCTTCATCTCGATATCGGCGACCTTGCTCATCTGGATCGCCGAGGCGTTGTTGACGACGATGTCGACGCCGCCGAAATGGCTGTCCGCCTTGGCGAAGGCTGATTTGACGCTCTCTTCGTCGCGGACGTCAACCACCAGCGGCAGCGCTTTGCCGCCGGCTTTTTCGATATCCTCGGCGGCTGTGTAGATCGTGCCCTCCAGCTTGGGATGCGGCGTCTCGGTCTTGGCGGCAATGACGATATTGGCGCCGTCCTTTGCCGCCTTCAGGGCTATGGCGAGCCCAATGCCGCGCGAGGCCCCGGTGATGAAGAGTGTCTTGTTGGCCAGTGACATCGGCGTTTCCCTTGCGAATAAACATTATCTAAGTGGCAAAGGCTGAGCGCCGGTGCCCCCGCCCAGTTCTGCCTATCAGAATACCGTCTCCAGGCCTGCTGCGACATAGCCGCTCATGGCGCCGGCCGCCAGGCCTTCGGCCTGGGGGGAAAGCTGCGTGGCGTAGAAATGGGCAGTATCCATGCGCAGCCGGTTGGCCGGCAGATGCGGATCGATCGCCGCCGCGGCAAGTGCTTCCTTTGCCACAACCACGCCGCCCGCCGCGATGGCGAACAGGCGCAGAAAAGGTGTGGCGCCGGAAAGCGCATCCTCCGGGCGCTCGTGCGGCTTCGACATGTAGGCTGTGGCGTGTTCCAGGGCATCGACGGCCTTTCCCAGAGCGGGAGCAAGGGCGGCGAAGCGTTCGCTGGCGGCGACCGCTTCAAGCGCGGCGCGCAGGCTCGCGATGAAGGCGCCGATCACCTTGCCTCCGTCGAGCGGCACCTTGCGGGTGACGAGGTCGATGGCCTGGATGCCGTTGGTGCCCTCATAGATCGCGGCGATGCGGGCGTCGCGGAAATGCTGGGCCGCGCCCGTCTCCTCGATATAGCCCATGCCGCCATGCACCTGCACGCCGAGGGATGCGACCTCATTGCCGATGTCGGTGGAGAAGGCCTTGGCGACGGGCGTGAGCAGGGCAGCGAGATCGGTGGCATGTCTACGCTTGTTGACATCGCTCTCGTGATGGGAGCGGTCGATGGCCTCGGCGAGCTGGTAGCATAGGCCCCGAGCGGCAACCGTCTTGGCCCGCATCTCCATCAGCATGCGGCGGACGTCGGGATGCTCGATGATCGGGCTCATGCCGCCCTCGCGCCAGAGCGGGCTCTTGCCTTGGCGGCGTTCGCGGGCATAGGCGAGGGCGTGCTGATAGGCCCGCTCGGCGATGGCGACGCCCTGCAGGCCGACGGCGAGGCGGGCATTGTTCATCATGGTGAACATACAGGCGAGGCCTTTGTGCTCCTCGCCGATCAGGTAACCGGTGGCGCCGCCCTCGTCGCCGAACACCATCACGCAGGTCGGCGAGGCGTGGATGCCGAGCTTGTGCTCGACGCTGGAGCAGAAGGCATCGTTGCGCTTGCCCGGATTGCCCGCGGCGTCGGGCAGATATTTCGGCACCAGGAACAGCGAGATGCCGCGCGTGCCGGCCGGCGCGTCGGGCAGGCGGGCGAGCACGAGATGCACGATGTTCTCGGTCAGGTCGTGGTCGCCATAGGTGATGAAGATCTTCTGGCCGAAGATGCGGTAGCTGCCATCCTCCCGCCGCTCGGCCCGGCAGCGCAAGGCCGCGAGATCGGAGCCCGCCTGTGGCTCGGTGAGGTTCATGGTGCCCATCCACTCGCCGCTGACGAGCTTGGCGATATAGGTCGCCCGGATCTCGGGAGTCGCATGGGCGGAAAGCGCCTCGACCGCGCCGATGGTCAGCACCGGCCCGATGCCGAAGGCCATGGATGCAGAGTTCCACATCTCCATGCAGGCGGCATTGAGCAGGAGTGGCAGGGCCTGGCCGCCGAATTCCGTCGGGCCGGACAGGCCGTTCCAGCCGGCCGCGCTCCAGTCGGCATAGGCGTCGCGCCAGCCTGGCGCCGTCACCACACCCTGCTGTTCGAGCCGAACGCCGATCCGGTCGCCCTCGCTGTTGAGCGGGGCGATGCGGTCGGTGGCGAAACGTCCGGCTTCCTCCAGCACGGCATCGACGATGTCGGGGGTGGCTTCCGGATAGATGCCCTCGGCTTGCAATCCGTCGAGATTGGCGACGTGGCGCAGGGAGAAGGCGATGTCGGCAACGGGCGCTTGATAGGTCATGCGTGCTGGTCTTCTGCTCAGGTTGCACGCCTTCAAGCTTGACGGAATGCGCGCCCGGGGGCAATGCCGCATCATGATTGGATCAACAGAAGAGCGTTCAATGGTGCGCACCGCCCAGGGTGTGCCTGGAATGGCATGGAACCGCTATTGTTTGCCGGGGAGGTGCCGAGGCAAGCTCGAAGAGCCTCAACAAGAATTGCTGGTGGCGAGGCCGATGTTCGTCATTGCGAGCGCAGCGAGGCAATCCAGGGGCCGTATACGCCGCCCTCAGGCCCCTGGATTGCCTCGCTGGGCTCGCAATGACGGCGTTTCCAGTGCCTCTTTGAGCCCTGCCGTGATTTTCGAGTCAGATCTGGAAAACCGGCACACCCGAGCACCGCGTCCATGACCCGCATCACCCGTCACCTCGATACCGGTCCCTCCGCCATCGCCGAGGCCGCTGGCCTTCTCGTTCAGGGTGGCCTCGTCGCCTTTCCAACCGAGACGGTCTATGGCCTCGGTGCCGATGCCACCAATGGCCGCGCCGTTGCCGGCATCTATGAGGCGAAGGGGCGTCCGCGCTTCAATCCGCTGATAGCGCATCTGGCCTCCTTCGAGTTTGCCCGGGAGCAGGGCGCCTTCTCGCCAGCCGCCGCCCGTCTGGCCGAAGCCTTCTGGCCGGGGCCGCTGACTCTGGTGGTGCCCAAGGCCGCGACCTGCACGGTGAGCGAGATCGCCACGGCCGGGCTCGACAGCGTGGCCCTTCGCGTGCCGGATCATGGCGTCGCCCGCGCGATTCTGGCGGCCACCGGCCGGCCGGTGGCCGCGCCTTCGGCCAATCGCTCCGGTCATGTCAGTGCCACCACCGCCGCCCATGTCGCCGTCGATCTCGACGGGCGTATCGATGCGATCGTCGATGGCGGCAGTACGCAGGTGGGCGTGGAATCGACCATCCTCTCCTGCCTGGGCGACCGTGTCGCCATGCTGCGGCCGGGCGGCCTGTCACGCGAGGCGATCGAGAAGGCGCTGGGCTTTGCCCTGGCGGAGGGGCCGGAGGGTTCGGGCGACGAGCCGCTGGCGCCGGGCATGCTCGCCTCGCATTACGCGCCCAGGGCACAGGTGCGGCTGGACGCCGAGGGCCCACGGCCCGGCGAAGCCTGGCTCGGTTTTGGCGGCGATGGCCATGGCGGCGCCACGGTCACGGCCAATCTCAGCACGACGAGCGACCTTACGGAAGCCGCCGCCAATCTTTTCGGCATGCTGCGAGCTCTCGACCGCCCCGGTATCGCCGCCATCGCCGTGGCGCCTATCCCCTCCCATGGCCTGGGCGAAGCCATCCGCGACCGGCTGTCGCGGGCGGCGGCAGAGCGCTGACCGGCCGAACCAAGGACGACGGAGATACCGTCATTGCAGCCCAGCGAAACAATCAGGGACCAAAGGGCGGTGTTTGTTGCCACTGGATTGCTTCGCTGCGCCCGCAATGACGGGCCAGGGTTCCGCTCCCCGACCGCGAAGTCGGCGCCTGTGAACGGAGCGGTCCGCACCTTCGGGCGACCCCGATCGCCCCTGTGTTCAGGGATCTGGAGCTTCAGCGGTGAACGGCACATCCGTCTCGCCCGGATATTTCTGTGGGCTGGCATAACGCCCAGAAACGGAGCCATTGTGCATCTTCCGCACTCCTTGTATCTAATGGATGCTCAGCCGGGGGGTGTTAAGTCGAGCCTATTCCAGTGCCACTTGGAGTGGAAGTATCTTGATGGCGCGCCATATACTTGTTGCCTGCATGCCGAAGTCGGCTTCGACATTCGTCTCGAATGCCCTGGCGGCAGCCGCGGGGCTGCAGAAGATAGAGCTCGTGCCTGAATATGGGCGGCGCGAGCAGGAGCTGTGCGAGATCCGTCTTGCCGAGGCCGCCGGGATTGATTACGTCGCCCAGCAGCATACCAAGTACAGCAACTGGACAGAGCAGCTCTGCGACGAATATCGTGTTTCGATGATCGTGCTGGTGCGCAGTCTGTTCGATATCGTGGTCAGCCTGCGTGACCATGTTCATCGGGAAAGCCCGGTGAGTTCGATGTTCTATCTTGAGAAGAAGCACATCTCGCAGAACGATGCCGAGATGGAGCGCATGATCGCGATGCTCGCCATCCCCTGGTACATCAATTTCTACATGGGCTGGCGCAGTAGCAAGAGCGCGCGGATCTTCGCCTATGAAGACATCATCGCCGATCCTGAAAAGGTCGTCGGCGAGATGCTGGCCTTTTCAGGCGTGTCCTTGCGCAAAGAGCAGATCGCGGCCGGCATCAAGACGGCGATGGGAGACGGCAGCCGCATCAATGTCGGCAAGGCGGGGCGCGGACGTAGCCTGCAGGCATCGACGGTCTCGATGATCATGGAGATGCTTTCCATGTATCCTGACATCCAGGACGACGCCTATGTGCTGATGATGAAGGCGCAGGCGGCGGA
Source organism: Labrys miyagiensis (assembly GCF_030160835.1). GTDB lineage: Bacteria > Pseudomonadota > Alphaproteobacteria > Rhizobiales > Labraceae > Labrys > Labrys miyagiensis. Next base: position 12,328 of record NZ_BSPC01000075.1, read on the forward strand.
TATCCTTGCCGCGCGCGCGGATGAAAGCGAGGTGGCATTGCCGCTTGTTGTGCCCGCCGCAGTGGTCAAGTCCGCTTCCAGGCAACCGTTCAAGAGGCGGATGGAACGCTTTGTCCGCCGCAAGGTCAGGCTGTTCGGCGGCACCCGCAATCAGGCCATCGCCACCGGCCTGCTCGTGCTCGCCTGCGCCTATTTCGCTTTTCTGCCGAACCTCATCCCGAATTCGCTGATGGGTGGGCGCATCGATGATTTCGTGGTGCCCGCCATCTGCGTCTTCTTTGCAGCAAGGCTGCTCACCCGGATCAAGATCAGGCGAGTCCCGGTGAAGGGGCGTTGAAGGAGATCGGAGCGGCGGTTCGGCACGCCACTCCGCGGCGGCCTTGACGAGGCCTCAGGCCGCGATGAGGCTCTCGGCTGGTACATAGGCCAGGCCATGGGCTTCCGCGACGGGCTGGCAGGTGATCTTGCCGCCAGCGACGTTGAGGCCGTTGCGCAGATGGACGTCGTCGCGCAGCGCCTTTTTCCAGCCCTTGTCGGCCAGCGCCACCGCGAAGGGCAGGGTGACGTTGTTGAGCGCGAAGGTCGAGGTGCGCGCCACCGCGCCCGGCATATTGGCGACGCAGTAATGCACCACGCCATCGACGACATAGGTCGGGTGGGAATGGGTCGTGGCCTTCGAGGTTTCGACGCAGCCGCCCTGGTCGATGGCGACGTCGACGATCACCGCGCCGGGCTTCATGGTCTTGACCATGGCGTGGGTCACCAGCTTGGGTGCGGCGGCGCCGGGCACCAGCACCGTGCCGATCAGGAGATCGGCGCGCTTCACCAGTTCCTCGATGGCCGAGCGCGTGGAGAACACGGTGGAGATCGAGGTGCCGAACTGGCCGGCGAGGCGCTTGAGCGCTTCGGCCGAGCGATCGACCACAGTGACCTTGGCGCCCATGCCCACCGCGATGGTGGCGGCATGCGTGCCGGAAACGCCGCCGCCGAGGATGACGACTTCGGCAGCCGGCACGCCGGGCACGCCGCCGAGCAGGACGCCGCGGCCGCCCTGGGCTTTTTCGAGACTGTGGGCGCCGACCTGCGGGGCGAGACGCCCGGCGACTTCCGACATCGGGGTGAGCAGGGGCAGGGCGCCGTTGTTGGAGGTCACCGTCTCGTAGGCGATGCAGATGGCCCCGGAGGCGACGAGGTCATGCGTCTGCTCGGCGTCGGGGGCGAGGTGGAGATAGGTGAACAGGATCTGGTCCTTGCGCAGCTTCTTGCGCTCAGCGGCCAGCGGTTCCTTCACCTTCACCACCATTTCGGCCTCTGCAAAGATCTGGTTGGCGCTGTCGACGATTGTGGCGCCCGCGTTGCGGTAGTCGTCATCGGAGAGGCCGGCGCCGATGCCGGCATTGGTCTCGACCATCACCTTGTGGCCGTGATGCACCAGCTCCGCCACCGAGGAGGGGATCAGCCCCACGCGAAATTCATTGTCTTTGATCTCTTTGGGAACACCGATCAGCATTGCCATCCTCCTGCATGCGGCCCTTGTTTTGGGCAGGCCGTTTCCGATGACGCATGATGGCCGGTAAAACGAGCAATTTCTCGCGGAATTCACTGGAACTGGATCAAATCTATCGCATATTATGCGATAGATTTGGAAATTAGGCGCATGAAATGTCAAGGATCGCAATTGATCTCGATAGGCGTGATCGCGCCATCCTCAACCTGCTGCAAGCCGATGGCCGTCTGAGCAATGTCGAGCTTGCCGAGAGGGTCAATCTCTCGCCCTCGGCCTGCCTGCGCCGGGTGAAATTGCTGGAGGAGCGCGGGCTGATCGCCCGCTATGTCATGCTGCTGGACGAGAAGGCGGCAGGGGTGCCAGGGGTCGCCTTCGTGCTGATCACTCTGGACCAGCAGGGCCGTGGCGCCCTCGACACGTTCGAGGCAGCGATCCAGCGCCATCCCGAAGTCACCGAATGCTGTCTCCTGGCCGGCGCCGCCGATTACATGGTGCGGGTGGCCTATGCCGATGCCGCCGATTTCGAGCGCATCCACACCGAGATATTGACGCAATTGCCTGGCGTGGTGCGCGTGCAGTCGACGCTGGCGCTGCGCAGCGTGAAGAAGACGACGGCGCTGCCGATTTGACTGTGATGCCCGCCCTCTGGGCTACACCGTCTCTGTGCCCTTGATCTCGATGCCGAAGCCTGAGAGGCCGATATAGGTGCGCGGCTTGGTCGAGAGCAGCTTGATCGAGGTGACGTCGAGGTCGCGCAGGATCTGAGCGCCGAGGCCTACCTCGCGCCACTGCTCGCTGCGCAGGGCCTCCGAGCCCATGTCGGGGCCGTGAGTCACGGTAGGCACACCCACCGAGCCGTCGCGCAGATAGATGATGACGCCGCGGCCGGCTTCCTTGAACTTGGCCAGCGCGTTGTTCAGCGTCTTGGCGCCACCGAAGATATCCGTCACCACATCGGCGCGGTGCAGGCGGGTCGGCACATTCTCGCCGTCGCCGATCTTGCCATACACGAAGGCGAGATGATGCACGCTGTCGAAGGGCGTGGTGTAGGCATGGGCGGTGAGCGGGCCAATCTCGCTGTCGACGGTGAAGGTCGAGATGCGTTCCACCAGCTTCTCGCGCGCCTGGCGATAGGCGATGAGATCGGCGATCGAAACCAGGTGCAGGCCGTGCTTCTCTGCGAAGGCGGCTACCTCCGGCCCGCGCGTCACGGTGCCGTCGTCATTGGCAAGCTCGCAGATCGCCGCCACCTGCGGCAGGCCGGCAAGACGGCAAAGGTCTGTCGCCGCTTCCGTATGGCCCGAGCGCATCAGCACGCCGCCATTCTTGGAGATCAGCGGGAAGATGTGACCGGGGCGCACGAAGTCGCTGGCGCCCATATTGCCGTTGGCGAGCGCCCGCACCGTGTTGGCGCGCTGCTCGGCCGAGATGCCGGTGGTGAGGCCGTGACGCACATCGACAGAGACGGTGAAGGCGGTGCCGAGCGGTGCATCGTTCTGCGACACCATCGGGTCGAGCCGCAGGCGCTTGGCTTCTTCCTGCGTGAGCGGGGCGCAGACGATGCCGCAGCAATTGCGGATGATGAAGGCCATCTTCTCGGTGGTCAGATGCGAGGCGGCGATGATGAGATCGCCTTCATTCTCACGGTCGTCGTCATCGACCACGACCACGATCTCGCCGCGGGCAAAGGCCTCGATGGCGGCCTGGATCTTCTGATGGGACACGACAGTCTCCTTGGGGTTTTCCCGCACCGGGGCAAGCCCCAGAAAGTCATTCGGGGTGACGCTGCCGCCCGTGGCCTCCGCGATGCGCGTGGCGGTCTCGCGCGAGATCCAGGCGCCGTCGTCGTTGCACAGGGCGGTGATGCTGGCAGGCGACAGCCCCACCGTCCTGGCGAAGGCGCTGCGGGGGGTTGCGGTCTGCTTGAGCCAGGCGTCGAGTTTCATGCCGGGAAGGTAGGGACGATGAGATTTAATTGCAACTGAAAAGAGAGGCAATTTCAGTGACACTGAAATCATCTTGGGATCGCGGGCATCCTTGCCTGCTCCTGGAAACGCTGCGTGTACAGGAAGGGCAGGCAAGGATGCCCGCGATCCCAGGAATTAGAACCCCACCAGCGTCCTTATCATCGGCATGGCGTAATCCAGCGCCAGCCCCACCGCCAGGCCTGCTGCGAAGGTCCCGACATAAAGCCAGAGCGTCGTATCGCGATGCCAGGATTCCGGCTTCTCGTTGCGCAGCTTCAGCATCATCGACAGGGGTAGCGGCTCGCGCGCGATCGGGGCGAGGGCAGCGTGGAGGGCCTCGCTCTGGCGCTGCCAGGTGGAGGCGCGTTCATTGCCCTGCGGATCGGTCTCCAGCGCCTCGCGAGTCTCCCGCTCGACACGCGGTGACAGGCGGCCGTCAACGAGGGCATTGAAGACACGGTCGGGAATACGGGCCGGATCGGTCATTTCACGATCCGCAACACGACATGGCGCTCGCCGTCGACCTGGCGGGCGAAGGCCGCCCGGGCTCGGGTGAGACGGGCGATGAAGGTTTCTTCCCTGAGCGCCAGCACGGAGGCGGCCTCTTCGTAAGGCATGCCCTCGACGCTGATCAAAGCCAGCACTTCACGGTCGGGCAGGGCGAGGCGTTCGAAAGCGCGCAGGATATCGGGTGGAGCGGGGGCGGTGGAGGCCGTCTTCGGCACCAGGCGCTGGGGCTTGATGCTCGTTTCACGTTCCTCGAGGTCGCGGCGGCGGGCGATGATCATGGTGAGGAGACGGTGATAGTCGAGGCGCTTGCCGTCATGGCTGGACAGGGCTTCGAGGACGAGGGCATCGGCTGTTTCGGAATCGCGGCAAAGCGCTCGGGCAAAGCGCCTCAGGCGCTGGACGATCATTTCAACCTGTTGGCCCATCGGTCGATCCTCCGGCCCTTCCGGCACCGCCTCTGGGGGCTGCTATGCCGGTCTTCCGAGTGTGCGCCCGCACGCCCCTACGACAACTGATATCATACTGCGACGCTTTGTCATGGCCAAGTAGTTTGGTGGTGATCAGCGGGTATAGCCGCCCTACATCCCAGGCATCGTTATCACGGTGCTCAGCAGCAGCAGGGCGAGGCCGAGGGCAAAGACCAGCAGCGCCAGGCTGGCTTCCAGCGTGCGCACCGCCACTGCCGCGCCGAAGCTCTCGGGGGCGGCCATGCGCACGGCGAGGCTCTTGGCGCTCACGGCGATGGTGGCGATGAGCGCGATGGTACAGGCGGTGCCGAGGCCCATCACGAAGGTTGAGATGACGCCGACGCCGTAGATGCCGAGCTTCCAGGTCAGCACCAGCACCACCAGCGCGCCCGTGCAGGGGCGAAGGCCGGCAAGCAGGATGGCGCGGATATTGTTGCGCCTGGCAAGCGGGGTATCGGTGGGGAGTGCCAGATGGCCGCAATTCTCGTCATGCTGGTGGATATCAGCACCGGGCAGGCCATAGCGGGCGGCGATCAGCCCCCACAGCGCCCGGCCCTTGCGCCACAGCAGCCAGGCGCCAACCGCCATCACCATCACATTGGAAAGCCGCTCGAGAGCGAGCGTGGTGTTGTCCATGGTGGCCGAGGTGGCGTTGAGCAGCCCCGCCAGGATGGTGACGATGACCACGGCCGACACCGCCTGCGCCAGCGCGAAAGCGCCGGAGAGCAGAATGCCGCGCTTCACCGCCTCCTCATTGGCGAAGAGATAGGAGGAGATCACCGCCTTGCCGTGACCGGGGCCCGCGGCGTGGAAGATACCATAGATGAAGCTCGCCGTGACAAGCCCCCAGCCGAGCGTGCCGTTCTGCTTGGCCGCCACCACGAGCTGGTTGATCTCGCGGTTGAACTGGGCGGTCTGGAGATAGACCCAGACGAAGAAGGGGCTGTTGTTGAGAAAGCCAGGCAGATTCGGCTCGGGCTGCGTCACGCCGAAGGGCGAGGCGCGCTGCGCCAGGGCATGGCCGGCGGTCAGCAAGAGTATGGCGAGGGTGGACCATGCGAGGACTAGAACAAGATATGGCTTTCTCGAACCGGCGGTGAGATAGGAGGACGTCATTCCTGACGAACGAAGTGAGATCCGGAATCCACGAACACAGCCTTGCGAAGTTCGTGTTCCTGGATTCCGGCGTTCCGCTTCGCTACAGCCGGAATGACGGCCCCGGCGCGCGATAGCGATTCCATGACGCTTTCGCCAGCGCCGCCGTTGCAGAGCCACCCTCACGGGCAGTTGACCTGGATGTTGTTGGCGAACTTGGCGCCGAAATTCTTGTTCTCGTCGAGTGCGCTGAAATAGGCCTCGTCAAGCTGCAGCGCTGCCTGCTTCTGGGCATCGCTCGGGGGGGTGGGGCGGATGATGTTGAGGGCGCAGCCCTGCGGCGCGCCGGTCATGCTGACGGGGTTGTCGTCGGCGAGCTCGAAGTCGACATAATAGGTGGGATCATAGATCTGCAGCGCCAGCGCCTTCTGGCCCTGCATCTGCGGCGAGGAGAGCGGCAGGAAGAAGTGCAGCGTCAGCACATTGCTAGCGTAGGTAAGGTAATAGTCCACCGGCGGACGGAACAGCAATTCCTTGCCACCAAGCTTGCCGAAGGTGAAATAGCCGAAATCCTTGAGGTTCTCGACATTGGTCTCGGCGAGCGGCGCCAGAGCCTCGCGCGTATAGCTGCCGTCGGCGCTCTGCTGGATGCCCTGCGTGGCGTAGGACGAGAAGGCTTCGTCGAAGGTCCAGTTCTGCTTCACCCCGGTGATCCGGCCCTGATTGTCGTAGACGAGCTCGCTCACCGAGGTGACGAAGACGTGGGGATGGGCGTTTGCTGCACCCGCCAGGCAGAAGAGCAGCAATGTGCCGAGGATCAGGGCGCGCATGGAGTATCCGGAATCACCAAATCAGGCGAACCGGCATCAGCGACTCACCGGCCCCGTTTGTAACCCCGCGACTGGGGCGGAACGATGGCCGGTCAGCCGAGCGGCACGACCTTCACCACCCGGAAGCGCCCGCCGTCCTCCTGCCTGAACAGGCCGAGGCGATCGAGGCGGAGATCCGGACCGACACCGCTGTCCCGGGCGCGCTCGGCGAGGAGGGGACCGATTTCACGGGCTTTCTCGATGGCCCCGCTCAGGGTCATGTGAAAACGGAATTCCTCCAGCACATAGGGGTAGCCATGGGCGGCGAGATAGGCGCGCTGCCTTTCGCTCAGGCGTGTCGGATTGCGCTTGGCGACCTCCGCCTCCGTCAGCCGAGCGCGCATGGCATCGAAATGCCTGACGACAGCTTCTTCCAGGCACGCGAGTTCCACCGGAGGCGCCGCTGGCACAAGTGCCAGGAACGCATTGTCCGGGCGCGAGGACGCAATGGGCTTGACGATCCATTTGCCCAGATCGAAGGGCGCCCGCCCAGCCGCGAACCGCTTAAGGCTGCTTACCAACTGCGTTTCGTTGCTGCCTTCCTTGAGCCGGAACGGTGCCTTCAGCGTCGCGTGAAAGCCATAGAGCCTGGGGTCGGCGGTCATCGCATGCCAAGTCTCGGCGGAGACTCCGTCTGGATGCCACTGTGGCACAGCCTTGCCTGTATAGGCGTCATAGCCCAGCACCTCGCTGCCGAAGCGCCAGAGGGCGCTTTCCGGTGCGGGGACGTAATAAATGGCATAGCGTGTCGGCATTCCCAGGGTCCCGGTTGATCGTCACAGCCCCAGCGCGCCGCCGTCGGCGCGGGGATCGTGCATGGCTTCGACGCGGCCGTTCGCGGCATGGCGGACGAGAGCGCCGGAATGGCCGAAGTCGTCCGCATAGGCCGGGCCGATGTCGACGGGATGACAGGCGCGGTCGAGGGTGCCGTAAAGCGCATCGTCGAAGCGGCTCTCCATGAAGAGGAGGGGCCGCTTGCCCTCGGCATCGCGCTTGAGCACGAAGCGCGGGGCGTCGATCGCGTCCGCCAGCCCCTCGCCAAGGCGGTAGCGCGAGAAGATCTGCGCCAGGATCTGGGGCTGGGCGTCGCCGCCCATGGTGCCAAAGGGCATGAGGCGTCCGTCGGAGAACTGTGCCATGGCCGGGTTGAGGGTGTGGAACGGCAGGCGCCCGGGAGCCAGCGCGCGCAGCGAGCGCGGATCGAGCGAGAAGGCCATGCCGCGGTTCTGCATCAGCAACCCGGTCTTCGGCAGTACCAGGCCGGAACCGAAATCCCAGAAGATCGACTGGATATAGCTGACGGCAATGCCCTGATTGTCGATGGCGCCCATCCAGATCGTGTCGCCGGGCGCGCCGGGCAGGGGCCCCGGCCCGGCATGGGACATCGAGATCGCAGCGGCCTCCTTTTCGAGGAAGGCCGGGGCCAGGAAGGCGGTAGGATCCGCCGTCATCAAAGCGGGATCGGCGAGGATGCGATTGCGGATGGCGGTCGCCTTCTTCGTCGCCTCCACCAGACCGTGGACGTGCTCGAAGCTGCCGGCGCGCCGGATGTTCAGGCGGTCCGCGAGGCCGAGAATGATCAGGGTCGAGAGGCCCTGGCTCGGCGGCGGCAGGTTGAAGACCGTGGCGCCGGGCAGCGTCAAGCTCAGAGGCTCGCGCAGCTTCGCCCGGTAGCGCTTGAGGTCGTCGCGCGTGACGAAGCTGCCGGCGCGGTCGAGGTCGGCGGCGATCTCGCGGGCGGCATCGCCGCGGTAGAAATCGTCAAGGCCGGCATGGGCGAGTTGGTCGATCAATCCCGCCAAAGCCGGCTGCGCCAGGCGCTCGCCGGCCTTGAGGGGCTGGCCGTCCTTCATGAAGAGTGGCGCAAAGCCGGGAACCGCTTTCAATTCCTCGAATTCGCGCGGTTCGACCCGCGCCTGCGAGGGCGATACCGGGAAACCGTCGCGGGCATGCCGAATCGCATCTTCCATGAGGACGCCGAGCGGCAGCTTGCCGCCAAAGGCCCGGGCCATGTCGGCGGCGATCAGCCAGCCGCCGATGGCGCCGGGAACGGTGAGGGCGGCGAGGGCCCCGCGCGCGGGAATAGCGTCGTGGCCAAGGTCGCGATAGGCCTTGAGCGTCGCCCCGGCGCCGGCCGGTCCGCAGGCCTGGATGGCATGAACTCGCCTTTTCGTGTCGGTCACCAGCCAGAAACCATCGCCCCCGAGGCTGTTGTTATGGGGATAGACCACGCCGATTGTGGCCGCCATGGCGATCATCGCTTCGATCGCATTGCCGCCCTGGATCAGGATCCGCTGGCCGGTCTCACAGGCAAGATTATGGGGGGCAGCAACACCGGCATGGCCGAAGACGGGCGTTTCCATGAGCGATGTCACTTTCTCATTGCGGTTTTGTCATCCGCCTGAGGCGTAGCAAAGCGCATCCTGATGGTATAGAGCGTAGTCAAGACTACGTGGGATACGACATGCCTAGCTCTGACTCATCCATCAACTGGACCAGCCTGATCACGATCTGCTCGGCCGCCATTCTCATCGGTACCGAGCTTCTGGGCGCGGCCTGGGCGTCCGGTTGGGCGCTGGCCGGCTTCTTCCAGCTCGGCTCGACGGTGGAGACGATCCTGCAGTGCGTATTCGCGCTCTGCGCGCTCTATGCGATCTTCGTCTTCCTCAGGCAGGCCAATCGCGTCGAGCCCGTCTTCAAGCGCAACTGAGCCTGGCGCCATGTCCATTTCGCTGCAGCCCTATCCTCGCGACCTGCGCGGCTATGGCCGCCACACGCCGGATCCGAAATGGCCCGGCGGCGCCAAGGTCTGCGTACAGTTCGTGCTGAACTACGAGGAAGGCGGCGAGAACAACATCCTGCATGGTGACCCGCATTCGGAAGCGTTCCTCTCCGACATCATGGGTGCCACCAACTGGCCCGGGCAGCGCCATTGGAACATGGAATCGATCTATGAATATGGAGCCCGTGCCGGTTTCTGGCGGCTGTGGCGGCTGTTCACCAGCCGCAAGGTGCCGGTGACCGTCTATGGCGTTGCCACGGCGCTGGCGCGTTCGCCCGAGCAGGTCGCGGCGATGCGGGAGGCTGACTGGGAGATCGCCAGCCACGGTCTCAAATGGATCGAATACAAGGACGTGCCTCCCGAGACCGAGAGGGCGCATCTCGAACAGGCGATCGCGCTGCATCGCGAGGTCACCGGCGAGCGGCCGCTCGGCTTCTATCTCGGCCGCGCCTCCATGAACACCAACGAGTTGGTGATGGAGGAGGGTGGCTTCCTGTACTCCTCCGACAGCTATGCCGACGATCTGCCCTATTGGGTCACGGGGCCGAAGGGACCGCATCTCGTCATTCCCTACACGCTCGAAGCCAACGACATGCGCTTTGCCACGGCACAGGGCTTCAACACCGGCGAGCAGTTCTTCACCTATCTGAAGGACACGTTCGACGTGCTCTACCGCGAGGGGAAGGAAGGCGCGCCGAAGATGTTCACCATCGGCCTGCATTGCCGCCTGGTCGGCCGGCCCGGCAAGTCAGCGGCGCTGGAGCGCTTCGTCGACTATGTGCGCTCGCATGAGGATGCCTGGATCGCCAGGCGCATCGATATCGCCCGCCATTGGCGGGCCGTCCATCCGGCCTGAACCGATGGGAGCGAGCCTGGCCTCGCGTTCCCTCCATGCCCTGTTCCGCGTGATCAGGGTGAAGAGCTGGGCTAATCCGCCCGTCCTCAATTTCTTCATCCGGCTCAGCCGCAGGAGCGGGGCGGCGATGCCCTCGAGCCGACTGCGCTCGCTCTGCATGGTGCAGCAGAGGCGGGAGCATGGCGACCGGGTCTTTGATCTGGTGCCGCGCCGAGGCGGCCAATCTTCCTCCCGCAACCCGCCCTTTCATCTGTTCTATCTGCATGGCGGTGCCTTTTCGATCGATATCGGCTTCGTACATTGGCAGTTCATCGAGGCCATGATCCGCCTCACCGGCTGCAGCGCCCGCGTGCCGCTCTATCCGCTGGCGCCCGAGCACGGCCATGAGGAGGCGCTGGCAAGCGCGCTCGCCCATTATCGCGCTCTCTGTGCCGAGGTGGCGCCCGAGCGCATCGTGGTCATGGGCGATTCGGCCGGCGGCGGGCTTTCCCTCGCTTTGGCGCAGGCGCTGGGCTCGGCCCGGCTGCCGCAGCCCGGCCATATCGTGCTGCTCTCACCCTGGCTCGACCTCACCATGAGCGATCCCGCCACGCTGGCGCAGGAAGTGCACGATCCGGTGATCAAGGCCGAAGCCGCGCTTGCGGCCGCGCGCATGTATGCCGGGGACCTGCCACTGGAGGATCCGCGCGTCAGCCCCGTCTATGGCGAGGTGCGCGGACTGGCGCCCGTCACCGTGCTCACCGGCACCAGCGACCTTCTCTACGCCGACGCGCGTCGCCTCGCCGACCGCATGAAGGCGGAAGGCCAGCAACTCGATCTGTGGGAATATCCGGAAATGGTGCACGCCTGGATGCTGCTGCCGCTGCCGGAGGCCTTCCAGGCGCGCGAGCGGATCGCGACGATGCTGCTGGGCAGGTTCGAGACGGCGATGGCTGGATAGCGGTCCAGCACCGATCTACCGTCTCTGTTACCAAGGGAACAGAGACATCGTCTCATTCGCGCCATAAAGAAAGTCGCAGCGATCAAGGTTTCCCCGGCTAGGAGAGCTGCTCTGCCTTTTCCTTCATGTGCGCTTTCGCATAGGAGAATAGCGGCGAATCCAGTCTCCTGTGCGTCAATACCGGCTTGCCCCGCGGCGCTTTGAAAAGTTGCCTCCGCGGCGAAATCATGGGCGACATGCCGATAGGCCTCGTCAGCGATGTGCGCAAACGCACAGCGCGACAGGGGCGTTTCCCGTTAACCATTGCTCCATCAGCGGAGCCAAAGTTCAGCACGAGCATCCGCGGAATGATCTTTTCGGGGAAATTCGATGTTGACCTACCCTGCACACCAGACCTGGAACGAGGACGACGTCGGAGCGTCGTCGCCCGATGTCACGGATCTGCACCGTGCCTATATGTCGTCGATCCGCCAGCACCAGCAGCTCCTTGCCGAACTGTGCAAGACCCTGTCGAAGCTCGGTGTCGCCATCGACAGCTCTCCTCTCGATCCGCAGGCGCGTGATGCGCTGTCGGTAGGGATCGGCAATCACGTCGATCTCGCCCTCAGCATCATCGCCAGCATTGACGGGGCGCTGAGCTTCTCGGCTCCGACCCGCCCTGCGATCTCTCACTGATTGAACGGTAGTGCGGCGACCAGCCGTGCCAAATGGCACATTGTGCCGTGGCTCGAGAATTGTCGCCGTGATTCCAACGCCCTCCACACAGGGTGCCTTGAGCGGGCATGCTTTTGCCGAGGCATGCCCGCTCTTTTTGCAGCGGTCGACCGGGCCTAACTGCGAATCCTACGCTTGCGCTCGCCATTGAAGCCCCGTTTGGGGGGGCTCTCGCTGCCAAAAGCGTATGATATTGGCAACACTTCGGATTTTTTGCGCGGGTGACATTGACACTCCTCGCGCATTTCTCTTTCGTGAATTTAATGCTTTGAAGTGTCAGGCCGTCCTTGGGCAACTTGCCGTCGGCCTTAACCGAACAGTAACCATACTAGCGACGGTATCATGCCACGCGGTCATTTCTTCGGGGGTTCTATGAAATTGGTTCGTCTCGCGCTGCTCGCGGCGTTCACGGTGGGCCTTGCCGCCTGCCAATATGCCAGGACACCGGATCCCGTGCTTTCGGAACGTGATGCCCAGTTCATGGCCATGATTCCGACTGCCAAGGAAGACCCGATGTTCGCCCGTTACATGGTGGACAATCCCACTGGCGAGCCGCCAGGCGTGGTGGTGGTCGAGACCAGGCAGCACCAGCTCTACTATACGCTGCCCGATGGCAAGGCGATGCGCTATGGCGTGGCCCTCGGCAGCGAGGCCTTCGGTTGGACCGGTGAAGCCGTGATCGACCACAAGGCGGAATGGCCGGATTGGAACCCGCCCGCCGATATGGTCGCTCGTTGGCCGCAGGTCAAGAAGACTGCCGGCGGCTGGACCAACCCGCTCGGCGCCCGTGCGATGTATCTGTTCCAAGACGGCAAGGACACGCTTTACCGCATCCACGGCACCAATGAGCCCGAGAAAATCGGCCAGAGCGTTTCCTCGGGCTGCATCCGCATGCGCAATATCGATGTGATCGATCTCTACAGCCGCGTCCAGGATGGCACCAAAGTCATCGTGCGCTGAGGGCGAGGGCGCCCTCGCGAGAGGGCGTTGCAAGGTCTGGATCTGATTATGGAATCAGGTCCGAGCCCAGGGTATTGACCTCGAGAGACAACAAAGCCCCGGTTTTCCCGGGGCTTTTTGTTTAGAGCGTTTTACTTTCAGATCGAATCACCAAGAATCGCAAAATGCTTTTGATACCAGTAAGTTAATTTCGAAATTCGCTCCTGCCTGAACGCATTTTGCTCTAGGCTCGAAGGCCGAGGAAGATCATTCAGGGGGCGGGTTCTTTTGTCGATCCCGCACCAGGCATGAACGCAGCCAGCCCAGGAGAGGGCAGCGATGTTCCGTAAGGGTGACGCAATATCACGCCGGCCGGCGTCTAACAACGCCGCCCCATCATCCAATGCCGCGGAGACAGGTGTTCGGCTCAGTCCTGAGCCATCTGCTGCAGGCGGGTAAGGGCCGCCTCGGCACTCATCTGGCGCTGATTCTTTTCCTTGCTGGCGCTGCCGACCGCCGCCGCGAGCGCAGGCATGGCGATCTTGCCATAACGATCCTCAAGCCTTTCCCGCTTCACAGATGCGGGTTGCTGGAGACGCGATCCCTCGATATCCATAATCCGGTCCTCAAGCCACAGTACCAGGCAGTGCTTGCGTAAAATTTATGCATCGCTGCCAATAACTTGAGCATAATTTTACATTGACGGCGCGGCATTTGTGACGAGCCTGCGACATCTATGTCCTATATACGACATCTCCTGTTGCTTTCGTTAGCCCTGTTGCAAAAACACCACAGACTGGAACAGGCCTGAAATAACGAAAAAGCCGCGCTTTGAGGGCGCGGCTGTGATCTGAAACCGGTTTGGCCGAGACTGTGACGGTTCGCTTACAGGCGCGGAACGGCGTCGCATTTCGACAAAAGATGCGCTGGCGCGGAATCAGGCAGCCAGATGGTCGTCATCCTCGCGCAGGCAGGCCGGCATCTCATGCTTGGCCTTGGCCGGCTTGGTCTCCTTGCGGGCGACCTGTGCGGCGGCGGCCGCAACGGCCGAGATGCCGATAGCGCGATAGAGATGTTCGAGCTGCTCGCGGGCAGGGCCCTGCAAGGCCTGCTTTTGCTCAGTCGGCAGGGCCGGGATATGGGACGCGGTCATGGGTAACTCCTAACGCAACTACACGCTCTACTTGCATTCACCCTGTGGGTGCATTGAAGCGAGGTGAGGGCGGGACTGTGAATATTTAACGGCGAAGCTATCATGGTTAACGTGATAGACCCGTGATACTTCGCACAACGCATCCGCAGCCTACTCCGCCCTTGCTGAACGCAGGCTTAACCGTCGCAAAGGCCGGGAAGAAAATACGGTCAGGCGTGGGGCAGGGCCCAGGGCTGGACACTGATCATGGTCCAGGCGCCGCCGCTCGTCTGGCAGCCCTTGCCCTGATACCATTGCGTACCGGCGTTCTCGGTGAGCGCGGCGACGAAGCTGCGGCAGGTGGCCCTGTTCTCGACGAAGGCATCGGCGACCGGTGTCACTGAACCATGCGTGCCAGCCTCGGTGTTCGACCACAGCATGGAGGCGCCCGGGTTCTGCGGGTTCATGGCCGCCTGCAGCGCCAGTTTGGTCTTGTCCCAGTCGGCATCCGTCATGCTGGCGCTAAGGCGGTTGTCCTGAGCGGGAATCGAGCCGGTGGTCGTCTTGTCCTCGGCGGAGCCGAAGATCGGGCCAAGCGGGGTCGAGATGGCACAGCTGGATAAAATCATGCCCGCGAACAGCACGCAGAGTGGGCCGAGAGCGCGGCGCGCGCTATAAGCAGCCTTGAAATCGAACCTGTCGAACACCTTGGAGCCACCCCATGACAGTAACGTTAGGTAATCCTGCCACAGGCGAGTTAATATCGGGTGACTCCAGCGGCTTTCTCGCTGCAGGCGAGCCGTTCATTCTGTTTTCCCAATGGCTTGGCGAGGCAGAAAAGTCCGAGCCGAACGATCCCAATGCGATGGCGCTTGCTACTGTCGATCCCGATGGCCTGCCCGATGTGCGCATGGTGCTGCTCAAGGGCCTCGATGACCATGGCTTTGTCTTCTACACGAACACCGAGAGCGCCAAGGGGACTGAGCTTGACGCCAATCCCAAGGCCGCTCTGCTGTTCCATTGGAAGAGCCTGCGCCGGCAGGTCCGCATCCGCGGGCCTGTAGAGCGTGTCAGCGACGCGGAGGCCGATGCCTATTATGCCACGCGCCCGCGCGGCAGCCGCGTCGGCGCCTGGGCCTCGCAGCAGTCGCGCCCGCTCGAAGGGCGCTTTGCTCTGGAAAAGGCAGTCGCCTCCTACACGGCCAGGTTCGGCATCGGCGAGATTCCGCGCCCGCCTCATTGGACAGGCTTTCGCATCCTGCCGGTACAGATCGAGTTCTGGCACGACAGGCCCTTCCGCCTGCATGACCGCCTCGTCTTCCGGCGAAGCGTCCCGGCAGGGGGCTGGTCGCGCCAGCAATTGTACCCATGAGGCGATCTCGTGCTTTTGCCGCATTTCATTCCGGCGGCCCAATGCCTATGTGTGGGGACACGGCGCCTAGGCGCTACCCTCCTTTCATTGAATGGCCGTCGTCATGACCACGAGTGCTTCCCATCCCCAGCGCGCCATGCTGCTGACCGGCGCCTCCCGCGGCATCGGCCATGCGACGGTTAAGCGCTTTTCCGCCGCCGGCTGGCGGGTGATCACCTGTTCGCGCCACGCCTTTCCTGAGGAATGCCCCTGGGAGGCGGGACCGGAGGATCATATCCAGGTCGATCTCGCCGATCCCGTCAATACGGAAGAGGCGATCGTCGAGATCAAGGATCGGCTGAACGGGGCGGGCCTGCATGCGCTGGTCAACAATGCCGCGATCTCGCCCAAGGACAAGCAGGGCGCGCGCCTCGGCAGCATCGATACCAGCCTCGCCGACTGGCAATGGGTGTTCCAGGTCAATTTCTTCGCGCCCATCATGCTGGCCCGTGGGCTGATCGAGGAGCTGGAGCAGGTCAAGGGCTCGGTGGTGAACGTCACCTCGATCGCCGGCGCGCGCGTGCATCCCTTCGCCGGTGCGGCCTACGGCACCTCCAAGGCGGCGCTGGCTGCCTTAACGCGCGAGATGGCCTCCGACTTCGCGCCACGCGGCATCCGCGTGAACGCCATTGCCCCGGGTGAGATCGACACCTCCATCCTCTCGCCCGGCACCGAGAAGATCGTGGCGCAGATCCCGATGCGCCGGCTCGGCACGCCCGACGAGGTGGCCAAGACCATCTATTTCCTGTGCACGGACCAGAGTTCCTATGTGAACGGCGCCGAGATCGCCATCAATGGCGGCCAGCACGTGTAACGGAGAGCACGTCCTGCTGGGACCGATGGCCTCCTGGCCGGCTCATTCCTTCCTGCAAGCGCGACGTTTCCAGGATGCCGGCTGAAAGCCAGCGGTTCCAGGCGATGCCGCTTCCCTGGAACTCCCCGAAAAAAGGCCGAACGCCCCTTTCCCGCTGCGCGGCCTTCCGTTATTCATGCCCTTCCTTTTGAATAGGCAGTTGCGAATGACAGCAAGTGGTTTGATGGCCGGCAAACGCGGCCTCATCATGGGAGTGGCAAATAACAGGTCGATCGCCTGGGGTATTGCCAAGGCATGCCGGCAGCATGGCGCCGAGCTTGCCTTCACTTATCAGGGTGATGCTCTCAAGAAGCGCGTGGAGCCTCTGGCGGCTGAGCTCGATGCTCTTGTCGTCGGCCATTGCGATGTCACCGATGGCGATACTATCGACGCCGTCTTCGCCGAGGTCGAGGCCAAATGGGGCAAGCTCGACTTCGTCGTCCATGCCATTGCCTTTTCCGACAAGGACCAGCTCGACGGCCGCTACATCGAGACGACCGAAGAGAACTTCACCAAGACCATGCTGATCTCCTGCTATTCGCTCACCTCGGTGGCCCAGCGCGCCGAGAAGCTGATGAGGGATGGCGGCTCGCTGCTGACGCTGACCTATTACGGCGCCGAGAAATGGATGCCCCATTACAATGTGATGGGCGTCGCCAAGGCCGCCCTCGAGGCGAGCGTGCGCTATCTCGCCGCCGATCTCGGCGAGAAGGCGATTCGCGTGAATGCGATCTCCGCCGGCCCGATCAAGACGCTGGCTGCCTCCGGCATCGGCGATTTCCGCTACATCCTGAAGTGGAACGAGTATAACGCGCCGCTGCGCCGCACCGTGACCATTGAGGAAGTGGGCGAGGCGGGTGCCTATCTGCTCTCCGACATGTCGCGGGGCGTGACCGGCGAGGTCCACCATGTCGATGCCGGCTACCACGTCGTCGGCATGAAGAACCCGACTTCCCCCGACATCACCCTGGCCGGCAAGGACTGAGGCTGGCGGGGCAGGGTTTTCCCTCACCGAAAAGTTTATGGACTTTTCCGAAGGATTGCTCTCGGTTCGGCGGCGTTCCGCCCCCAACAGGGCGCGATGCGAGATCAGTGGATTAGGTATCAGGCGGCCTATAACTGGCCACTATACCGAGGCACCAGAACAAGGAACAGGCTCTTGGCGCAAACTCTTTACTTCATGCGCCACGGCGAGACGAACTGGAATGCCGAGGCTCGTCTGCAGGGCCAGCAGGACGTCCCTCTCAACGAGATCGGACGTGCGCAGGCTGCCGAGGCCGGCCGCAGGCTCGCCACAGTGCTTCCCGAACCCGACAGCCTGCCCTGGCAGGTCAGCCCTCTCGGCCGGACGCGCGAGACGGCCGAACTCGCGCGCAAGGCCATCGGCCTGCCTCCGAACCGCTACAAGCTGGATGACAGGCTGAAGGAGCTCACCTTCGGCAATTGGGAAGGCAAGACCTGGGCGGAGTTGCGCTCGATCGACCGCAACATGGTGAAGGCGCGCTCGTCCGATAAATGGGCCTATGTGCCGCCGCGCGGCGAGAGTTATGCCATGCTGCGCGACCGCATCGCCGGCTGGCTGAAGACCGTCAACCAGGATCTGGTCATCGTCAGCCATGGCGGCGTCGCCCGGGTCCTCCTGGCACTGCTAACCGGCATCCCCGGTAACGAAGCGGCGGATGCCGCAATCTGGCAGGGCAAGCTGTTGGTATTCCGCGGCAAGACGGCGGAGTGGGTGTAGAGAGCGGCAAGGCCCGGAACGAGTGAACCCGTCCAGGGCCCTGTAGCAAAGCGCGTTTACGTGCAAACGCCCATTGCTCTAACTCCTTGTTTTAACGCGTCTTTGCGATTCTCGGTGATTCGATCCGAAGCCAAAACGCCGTCGAGAGAACGAATTTCAGCCGCGACCCGAGAACCTCACGGCCGAGGGGAGGGCAGGTAAACCGATCGATCTCTATATCACGAGCAGACCGGCCACCGGTTGCGACCGGCGGCTGAAACTTGCCGATGGGGTTGTGAAAACAAAAAGGCCAGCCCGAAGGCTGGCCCCTTGTCGTTGCGAGCGAGCGCGCTCAAGCGCCGCCCTTATGCATGCAATTGGCCTCGAAGCGGCTGTAAGCCTTGCCATGCAGCTTCTTCTGATGGCCTTGGGCCGCGCAGGATTTCGAGGCCGAAACCTTGTGGACGTGCTTTGTCATCGGCTTCATGGTCTTGGCGGCAGGTGCCGGTGTCGCGGGCGCCGCTCCGGGGGTGGTTTGGGCGAAGGCAGCCCCCGCACCCAGTGACAATGACAGAACGATCGCCGAAACAAGTCCTTTCCGAAGGGCATTCATGGGAACCTCCTCTTTGAAGCATTGCCTCTAGGACAGTTCTTGCTAGTGGCACACAATACTTCGCAGGCTTGGTGAAATTGAGGCTGTTGCAGTCCGCTCGCATCGGTTGTTTTGAAGACAAAAAAGGCCAGTCGCGAGACTGGCCTTCCGAAGCGTCAAAATCGTTGGGGTTGATCAGGCCGGACCGCCATGGCTCTTGCAGCTTTCGCGGAATTTCTTGCGGTCCTTGCCATGCAGGCCCTGCTTGTCGGCGGCGGCCGAGCAGGCCTTGGAGATGGCTGCCTTCTGGTCAGCGCTCATGGCCGGCTTCGCGGGCTTGGCCTTCATGGCAGGAGCCGGGGTCGCAGGGGCCGGCGTCGTCTGGGCGTAGGCGGCACCCGCGCTGAGGGCCAGCACGGCAACGGCAGGAATGAGCAGGGATTTCAGGATTTTCATGGCAGTCTCCTCCATGAGGCCACGCCTCTGGATTCTTGTTGTGCCGCCCGCCCATCCGCTGCCATGCGGCGAAGTCGTGGTGAAATTGTGGCACAGTCCTGCCTTCCGCTAGGTTATCCGATAAAACTGCGCAAAGCCGTTCCCTGCCGGGCCTGTCATGCTGTAGAAGGCTGCCAAATCGGTCGCAGCGGGTTGCCATGTCCTTCAACACATTCGGTCAGTTGTTTCGCGTCACCACCTATGGCGAGAGCCATGGCATCGCGCTGGGGTGCGTGATCGACGGCTGTCCGCCGCGCCTGCCCGTGAGCGAGGCGATGATCCAGGGCTTCCTCGACCGCCGCAAGCCGGGCCAGAGCCGCTTCACCACGCAGCGCCGCGAGCCCGACCAGGTGCGTATCCTCTCCGGCGTGATGGCGGACGAGACGACCGGCGAACTCGTGACCACCGGCACCCCGATCAACCTGATGATCGAGAATGTCGACCAGCGCTCCAAGGATTACGGGGAGATCAAGGACAGGTATCGGCCCGGCCATGCCGACTATGCCTATGACGTCAAATACGGCCTGCGCGACTATCGCGGCGGTGGGCGTTCCTCGGCCCGTGAGACCGCCTCGCGCGTGGCGGCCGGCGCCATCGCCCGCCAGGTGCTGCCCGGCGTGACCATCCGCGGCGCCCTGGTGCAGATGGGCCCGCACAGGATCGACCGCACGCGCTGGGACTGGGGCGCGGTCGACAACAATCCCTTCTTCTGCCCCGATCCGGTGATGGCCGAGTTCTTCGAGACCTATCTCGACGACATTCGCAAGGCCGGCTCCTCCATCGGCGCGGTGATCGAGGTGGTGGCGGAAGGCGTGCCGCCGGGCCTGGGCGCGCCGATCTATGGCAAGCTCGACGGCGACCTTGCGGCGGCTATGATGAGCATCAACGCGGTCAAGGGCGTCGAGATTGGCGACGGTTTTGCGGCGGCCGAACTCGGCGGCGAAGAGAATGCCGACGAGATGCGCATGGGCAATGACGGCAAGCTTCTGTTCCTCTCCAACCACGCCGGCGGCATCCTCGGCGGCATCTCGACCGGCCAGCCGGTGGTGGTGCGTTTTGCCGTGAAGCCGACCTCCTCGATCCTGCAGACCCGCCGCACGGTGGACCGCTACGGCCACGATGCCGATATCATCACCAAGGGCCGCCATGACCCCTGCGTCGGCATCCGCGCCGTGCCGGTGGGCGAGGCGATGATGGCCTGCGTGCTGGCCGATCACCTGCTCCGCCATCGCGGGCAGGTGGGTACGCCGGTGGAGTGGCCGTTCAGGAAATAGAGTAGAGCGGTTGGTGCATTCCGGGGACCGACATCCAAGGCGCCAGCTGGAATCGGTGTGCCGATCTTCAGACCGGCATGCTCTCGGCCTTGGTGGAAGATGCCGGTCTGAAGACCGGCACACCAAGAACGCCCTAGCCGGCTCGCGTATTGTTTCCAAGAGCGCATCGTGCGATACTTTCTTGAGTGTCGCAGGGACATCCGCGCTGCCAGGATTTACCGCCCGATATCATAGCCCTTGTCGCGCAGCTTGATCAGCGCTGCCTCCAGCTCTTCATCCAGCCTGTCCGGCATGATGATGCGCGGCTGCACGATGAGGTCACCGGCACCGTCCCTCTCCTGCACACCCTTGCCCTTCAGGCGGAAGGAGCGCAGGCCCGTGGTGCCCTTGGGCAGAGTGAGGTCGACCGAGCCGTCCAATGTCGGCACGCGCACCTTGGCCCCGAGCGCCGCCTCATAGATGGTAACGTTCACGTCGACGCGGACATTCTTGCCCTCGGCGCGAAAAATGTCGTGCGGCGCTACCGCCACGGTGATCAGCGCGTCACCCGATTCCCCGCCGAAGGGGCTGGGCTCGCCCTGGCCACGCAGGCGGATGGTCTTGCCGGGTGCGATACCGGCGGGGATGGAGGCATCCACCGCTCGGCCTGGGCCAAGCTCGACACGGGCCTTGCCGCCCAGCGCCCAGATGGTGAAGGGGATCTGCCCGGTCACCTGGATGTCCTCGCCACGCGGCGGGGCGCCGCGCGGGCCGGCCCCGCCGCGCTGGGCACGGCCGCCGAACATCTCGCTCAGGATATCGTCGAAGCCAGCGCCACCGCCGAAGCCGCCGCTTCGGCCGCCAGTGCCGAAATTGAACTCGAAATTGCCGCCGTCACGGCTGAAGCCGCCCCCCGGGCCGCCGGCGCTTTCGAAGCCCTGGAAGCGAGGCTTGCCCTCGGCGTCGATCTCGCCGCGGTCGAACTGGGCGCGCTTGGTCTCGTCGCCGACGATCTCATAGGCGCTGTTGATCTCGGCGAATTTCGCCGCGGCCTTGGCGTCCTTGTTCTGGTCGGGATGGTATTGCTTGGCGAGCTTGCGGAAGGCCTTCTTGATCTCGGCCAAGCTCGCCGTCTTGGATACGCCAAGCACGCTGTAGGGGTCACGCATGTCAATCCTCCGGCCGGCCCCCTGTTGGGCAGCCGGCTGCCGTGGCGCAAGGCCCACGATTCCTGACGAAGATGGGATTTGTCGGCGGATTCCGCAATATGCTTGCGGGGCCAAATTGCCTATGCATGGGGATGTTGCAGCCCGACGGATTCGCCATGCCCATACGCGCCATACTCTTCGACAAGGATGGTACCCTGGTCGACTTCCATCTGACCTGGAGCGCTGCCACCTATGCCGCCATGCAGCGCCTGAGCGCCGGCAACGAGGAGAAGATGGCGCGCCTTGTCGAGATCAACGACTATGATCTGAAGAACCATCGCATCCGGCCAACATCGGTGCTGGTCGCGCAGTCCTCGGCCGACTATGGCGTGACCTGGGCGCACGCCCTCGGCGAGACGGCCGACGATGCCTTCTTCGCCCGGATGGACCGGATCTTCATCGAGGAGGGGCTGAAGCACGTCACCCCGATCGGTGATCCGCCGTGGTTGCTCTCCACCCTGAAAGCGAAGGGTTATCTTACCGGCATCTGCACCAATGATTCCGAGGTCGGTGCTCGCGCCCATTGCGAGAAGCTCGGCCTGTTGCCCTGGCTCGATGCGGTGCTCGGTTATGATTCCGGTCATGGCCGCAAGCCCGATCCCGGCCCCGTGCTGGGCTTCGCCGCCGATTTCGGCATCCCGCCGCAGGAGGTAGCCCTGGTGGGGGATTCCACCCATGATCTCCATGCCGTGAAGGCGGCAGGCGGCACAGCCATCGCCGTGCTTTCGGGCTTTGCCGGCCGGGAGGAACTGGCGCCTCACGCCGATCATGTGATCGACAGCGTGATGGACCTGCCAGCCCTTCTCGAAACCCTCGAGCGCTGATGTTCCGGCGCCCCGCTCCGCCGCCGACGGGTTGGGCCACGTCGTCGCGTTTTGCGGCCGTCTTCGCTTTCGAGGCCGTGCTGATCTGCCTGGTCCTCCTGCGCTTTCACCTGGCCCCGATGAGCGCCGCCTTTGCCGCGCTGGTCGGCAGCCTGCTCGTTGCCCTCATGGCCCTGCTTTTCGCCCTCGTCGCCTTCGTGCTGGTCTGGCACAAGGGCGAGCGCGGCTTCGGACGGGCGCTGACCGGCTTCGTGCTGGCCCTGGTGCTGCTCGCGCCCGCGGGCTTTGCGTCCTGGCTCGCCCTGAGCGTACCGGCGATTGTCGATGTCTCCACCGACACGGCCGATCCGCCTTTGCTGTCCCGTGCCGCGAAGGACCGGCCGGCCGATGCCAATCCCGCGACCTATCCCGCCGGCAGCGCCGATCATCAGCGCGAGGCCCTGCCGCAGATCCAGTCCTTGCTGATCGACATCCCGCCCGACGATATCCGCAAGCTGGTGCTGAGGCTGATGCAGGAGCGGCGCTGGCGCGTGGTGGCCGACCTGCGCCTGGCGGAAACGGCGGCGCGCGTCCGCCTGCCCGATATCGCCCCGTCCGATCGCATCGAGGCGGTGGCGACCTCGACGCTTTTCGGCACCACCGACGATATCGCCGTGCGCATCCGCGCCGATGACGGCAAGACGCGCATCGATATGCGCTCGGCCTCCCGCTACGGCTCCTATGATTTCGGCGCCAATGCCGCCCATGTCCAGAATTTCCTGACCGATCTGCGCGACCGTGCCCTGTTGCCCGATCAGGCCAGCCAATAGGTCCCGTCGAAGGAGGGCGGGCCATGCGTGCCGACCCTTCCTTGCTGGATGAGGTCTTCCAGATGGGCGAAGAGGTTGAGCGCCGCTGCTCCGAACAATGACGGTTGTAACCCGGCGTATACTCTTCTCGTCAGCACGGCGATCGGAGCGGGCCCGTCGCGCAGCGCCTCCAGGATCGAGGCCTCCCGCAGGAGGCGGTGGCGGATCATCGCCTGCACGAAGCGCTGCGGCTGTAGTACGGGGCCGCCATGCCCGGGAAAATAGCGGGTTTCCGGGCGCCCGATGAGCTTGCGCAACGAGGCCATGTAGTCGCCCATCGCCCCGTCCGGCGGCGCCACGATGCTGGTCGACCAGGCCATGACATGATCCCCCGACAGCAGCACTTCGTCCCCTGCGAGTGCAAAAGCGAGGTGGTTTGCACAGTGGCCGGGCGTCGCGATGGCCGCAAGACGCCAATCCGGCCCCTCGATGGCCTCGCCATCCGCCAGCAGGATATCGGGCCGGAAGGCCATGTCGCCTGCGGCATCGAGCAGGTTGATCTCCCCCTGATGCATCGGCCGGGCACTGCGGTGCGGCCCGGCGCCGTATGTCCGGGCGCCCGTGGCCGCAACCAGTGCCGGAACAGCGAGCGAGTGGTCGCGATGGGTATGGGTGAGGGCGATCGCCGCCACCTTCTCGCCCGCCACCGCTGCCAGCAGGGCGGCGATATGGATGGGATCGTCAGGGCCGGGATCGACGATCGCGACTATGCCGTGCCCAACAATATAGGAGCAGGTTCCGGTGAAGGTGAACGGCCCACCATTGGGCGCCACGATGCGCCGCACACCAGGCGACAAGTTTTCGCTGATGCCAACTGCCGGCGGCTCTCGATTATACGGGATGTCTTCGCTCATCCCGCAAGCATCCATGCGATTTGATCAGGCGGCAAGGGTGTAGTTCCTTTATTCGATTACCTACGGCAAGATCGCCTCTTGCGCACAGACGCCCTTTGGACGAAACTTGGAGTTCTACTAATGTGGAAGGGATCCGGTCGTTCGGGGCTGGATCAGGACCGGGAGTGGAAGATGGCGCAGAGTGGCACCGTCAAGTTCTTCAATGCCCAGAAAGGCTACGGCTTCATTACGCCGGACGATGGTGGGCGCGATATCTTCGTTCATGTGACTGCGGTCGAAAGCTCAGGCCTTGGAACGCTTTCCGAAGGACAGAAGATCTCCTTCGATGTCGAGCCGGACAAGAAGGGCAAAGGCCCCAAGGCAGTGAATCTGGCGAAGGCCTGAGGCGAATATCCACCGGGTAGCGGGACCCGGCGGCTGAAATAGGATATGGAATGCAGCCGCTCCTCCGGAGTGTCTGGTTATTCCAATCGATGGATTTCGGCCTCATGCAATTGCGTTCCTCGCCCGCCTCGCCTTTTGGACGGAAAGTCAAGATCGCGGCCCACTACCTCGGATTATTCGACCGCATCACCGTCATTCCCGCCGATACCAACGATCCCCAGGACTCGCTGCGCCAGCAAAACCCGCTCGGCAAGATCCCGGTTCTGTTGCTGGACGACGGCACTGCCCTCTACGACAGCCGCGTCATTCTCGACTATCTCGATTTCCTCGCCGGGGGTGGCCGGATCATCCCGGCCGGGCCGGCCCGCTACGATGTGCTCGCCCGTCAGGCGCTCGCAGACGGCATCATGGATGCCTCGCTTCTGCGGGTCTATGAGGGGCGTTTCCGCGAGGCGGAGCATCACAGCGCGCGTTGGCTTGAAGTCCAGACCGGCAAGGTCGAGCGGGGTCTTGCCTCGTTCGAGAAGCGGGCAGGGGCCTTCGATCCCACGCTCGATGCCGGCAGCATCGCGCTCGCCTGCGCCCTTGGCTATCTCGACCTGCGCTTCGCCGGCGCCTGGCGCCAGGACTATCCCGGCCTTCTGGCCTGGCTGACGGAATTCGAGGCGCAGGTGCCGTCCTTTGCGTCGACCAGGCCCGCCTGAACGGGGCGGTTCACGCCGGCCCCTTGGAGCCGGGCGACAGGCATGTTGCCCGCGACAGGTGCAAGGGGCCTTGGCGTGTGGCCTTCATTCCTGCCGCTGCTCCCAGGTAAGGCGCAATTTTGCGCCTTCTCCTGCAAAATATTCGTCGATCAGTTCGCATTCGCGGATGCGGTCGGCTCGGAAGCTGCGGAAATCCTGCCGCAATTCGCACCAGCCGACGATGTGCATGACCTCGACGTAATAGACCACGCCGATGGGGCGGATCACGCGCTGGCTCGGCTTGCCCTCGGCGTCGGCATAATGCAGCAGCAGCTTGCGTTCTTCCCGGATCGCCGAACGCACCATGGCAAGATCCACGCTCACCGGCTCGGGATGGATCCACTGAGGCACATAGAGGCTGCCCCGGTCGATGGGGTTGCGCGCCGATGTCGGCAGCACGCTGGCGACCTTCGCACGGATCGAAACCGCAGCGTTGCGCAGGCTCCTGTCATTGGTGCGCTCCAGCAGCCCGAGTGCCACCACCAGCGCCTCGACCTCCTCGATGGAGAGCATCAACGGCGGCAGATCGTAGCCGGCCCGCATGACATAGCCGATACCGGCCTCACCATAGATCGGCACCGAGAGCGCCTGCAGGGAGGCGATGTCCCGGTAGACGGTGCGCTTGGTGACTTCGAGCTGCCTCGCGATGGTCTCGGCCGTCACCGGCTTCCTGGCCACGCGCAGGAACTGGATGATCTCGAACAGGCGGGTGGTGCGGCGCATGCAATTCCTCGTGGGTGACCTAACGCAAGACTGCTGACAGGATCCTGTCAGCAGGGTTGGGCTAGAATGCCGTCATGTCAACCCATGGAGGTTTGCCATGACAGTCATGCAGAATATGTGGGCAGGCCCAGTGCTCGAGCCGCGCCGGTTCGGCTTGCTGCTCGTGGCGTTCTCTGCCGTTCTGTGGAGCACAGCCGGCTATTTTACCCGCGCGGTGCCGATCGAATTCGCCGCTCTGCTGTTCTGGCGCGGCCTGTTCGGCGCGGCGACGAGCTTCCTCTTTGTCCTCGCCACGGAGCGGCGCCGCACCTTGCGTGCCTTCCTTGGCATCGGGCGTGTCGGCTTCGCCTTCTGCCTGCTCTCGGGCTGCGGCATGGCCTGCTTCGTGGCCTCGCTCACCCTGACCAGCGTTGCCCATGTCTCGATCATCTACGCTGCGGTGCCCTTCGTCGCCGCGGGCCTGGCCTGGCTGGCAATGCGGGAGCGAGCCTCGCCGGCTGTCCTCGTCGCCAGCCTGGTAGCCCTCGCCGGTGTCGCGGTAACGGTTGTCGGCAGTTCTGGGGAGGGCAGTCTCCTCGGCGATGCGCTCGCCTTGGCCATGACGGTGATCGTGGCGGCCTTCACGGTGCTGCGGCGCCGGTTTCCCGAGGTTCCGCTCGCGCCGGCGGCCAGCATCTCCGCTCTGCTGCCGGCACTGACTGTTCTGCCTTTCGTCACCGCCTGGCCCGTGGATGGCCGGGAGTTCGCCCTGCTCGCCGCTTTCGGCATCACCAATATGGGTCTCGCCTTGCTCTGCTTCACCATTGGGGCGAAGCTCATTCCGGCCGCGCAGACTGGCCTCGTGAGTGCTCTCGAAACACCGCTCGCGCCCCTCTGGGTCTGGCTTGCCTTCGGCGAGACGCCGCGCGAGGCAACGCTCATCGGTGGCGCCATCGTGCTCGTCGCGGTGTTTGCCAATGTCGTCTGGGAGAATCGCGGGGAGAGTCATGGCCGCTGATGTCGAAATCCACGCCCTGACCTCGGAGCGCTGGCCCGATCTCGAAACCCTGTTCGGGCCAGAGAAAGGCGCCAATTCCGGCTGCTGGTGCATGTGGCTGCGAGTGAACGGCCCGCTGTTTCGCGACATGGAGCGCGCCGGCCGCAAGGCTGCCTTCCAGGCGCTGGTTGCGCAGGAGACGGTGCCCGGCCTGCTCGCCTATAGCGGTGGGGAGGCAGTCGGCTGGTGTGCCGTGGGGCCGCGCGAGAACTCCACCCGCTTTCACGCCAGCAAGGCGGCGCGCCTCACGGTGGATTTTCCACCCGGCTCGATCTTTGCGCTGACCTGTTTCTTCATCCGCAGCGACTGGCGCCGCAAAGGCCTGACGCGCCTGCTGACCCTGGCTGCCCGGGACTTTGCTGTCCAGGCCGGCGCGACGGCACTCGACGTCTGTCCGATCGCTTCCGACAAGCCTCTGATATGGGGCGAAGGCTTTGTCGGCATCGAATCCGTCTTCCGGGATCTGGGCTTCGAGGAGATCGCACGGCGCTCCGAGCGCCGCCCCCTGATGCGGCTTGCCCTGAACCCGCCGTGACAAACGAAAAAGGCCCGGCGCTGTGCCGGGCCTCTTCGGAGCGTCCCTTCCGATCGGATCAGAAGTGATAGTTGACGCCCAGCTTGATGTCGCTGCCGCTATAGCTCGCACGGGGTAAGGCATCCACGTCGAAATCGCCGCGGGCGTAGCTCGTGTAATTATACTCGGCGCGCACCGAGATTTCCGGCGTCACGCGGTATTCCAGACCAAAGCCCGCCGTCCAGCCCACCAGGAAATTGGTGTCGCTGCGGACATATTTCACTTCGACGTCGCCGCCGGCGATGCCGGCCTTCACATAGGGCAGGAAGTCGCCCATGGCGTAGCCGACGCGAGGCGTGATCGAGCCGTTGAAGCCCAGCGTGCCCTTGCCGCCCATCCACTTGTCGGTGATGTCGGCATAGTTGATCGAGCCCTCGATGCCGACGACGATCGGATCATACTGCATGTTGTAGCCGGCCTGGACGCCGCCGGTCCAGCCACTGGCGTTGTTGAGGCGCCAGCCGGGTGGGTCGAAGTCACCCGAGAAGCCGTAGCCGAGGTTTACACCGGCATAGAGGCCTGTCCAGGTCACGGCGGGGGCGGGAGCCTGATAGGCGGGCTCCGGTTGCTGGTTGGTCGGGATATCGGCAGCATAGGCGGAGCCGGCGATCAGCGTCGCTGCCGTGGCAAGAAGAAGCTTTTTCATCGTGAACTCCTGGTACTCATACTCGTGATGACGCCGGTGTCCCCAACCCATCGAGCAATTCTGCAACCGTGGTACGTTAAGACTCTTAAGAGAAAGTTGCCTGATGGGATTATTAAGGCAATTTAACAAGGCAATATTATGGCATATTCTATAGTGTACTCTGTAATACTTCATTAACTATGTTTATTATTGATTTGTTATACGTTGAGGCCCTGCCTGGATAGCTCGGTGCGTGCTGTCAGGGCGTCGCCGGTGGGGAAACTACCGCTGGAAGGCTGTCCCATGCGGCCGTGTAGGGCGTGGGCGCATTCATGAAGCCCGGTTTGACAGCGCTCAGGTCGTAGTTGAACGTCGCTGCCTTGGCCGACCAGCGATTATGCCGCACCCCACCACAGGCGAGGCTGTCGCTCGCATTGTCCTCGACGAGACCGGGCATGGCGCAGAGCGACAGGATCTGCGTGCCGCGCAGCATGGCGATGTCCCTGGCCGGGTTCCCGGCGGCATCGGGTGGGATCGAGCCGACGATATCGGGATCGCCATTGCCATCGCCATCGGTCCGCCGCTTGCGTTGTGCCTCTGCTGACGGGACGGTGCTGCCGAGCACGGGCGCCCTGGTCGTGTTCACGAAGCGGCCCATCCACACCATCGACAAGGAAGCAGGCATGGCG
Organism: Labrys miyagiensis; assembly: GCF_030160835.1. Lineage (GTDB taxonomy): Bacteria > Pseudomonadota > Alphaproteobacteria > Rhizobiales > Labraceae > Labrys > Labrys miyagiensis. Next base: position 40,938 of record NZ_BSPC01000075.1, read on the forward strand.
TCGCCAGCCCGCGCGCCCTCGATGAGTGGCTGCGCGGCGATGATCGCACAAGTGAGGAGGGTGACCTTCAGCATTGTGTGTCCGGGCGCTGGCACCGCAAGGGGGCCGATGTGCCAGTTGAACAATGCTCGTGGATTTCGCGGCGTTAACGCTGGGCAGGAAGTTGGCCGCAGCGTAAACGAAACATGAAGATCGGCCTCAACGAGGGAAGGACGGCATGGTGAATGCTCGAGGAGCACGGCGAGCCCTGGTGACCGGCGCCGCCAAGCGGATCGGCCGGGAGATCGCACTCGGGCTGGCGCGCCAGGGCTATGATGTCGCGTTGCATTGCAACCGCTCGCGCGAAGAGGCCGATGCGTTGGCCAGGGAGATCGGCGCCCTCGGCCGCAGGGCGTGGGTGGTGGTCGGCGATCTCTCCGCCGGTGATGGCGTCAGCCGCATCGTCGAGGAGGCCAAGGCCGCCATTGGCCCGCTGAGCCTCCTGGTCAACTCGGCCTCGATGTTCGTGCCCGATGCCGTCGGCGGCCTGGAGGCGAAGAGCTGGAACACCCAGTTCGCCGTCAATGCGCAGGCACCCATTTTCCTCACCCAGGCCTTTGCCGCCCAGGTGGTGGACGACGTGAAGGATCCCTCGGTGGTCAATCTGATCGACCAGCGCGTGCTGCATCCCCGGCCGGACTACGTCTCCTATTATCTCAGCAAGTCCGTGCTGCATGTGGCGACGCAGACCCTGGCCCAGGCGCTGGCCCCGCGCATCCGCGTCAATGCCATCGGCCCCGGCCCGACCCTGCAGGCCGCCTCGCAGACGCCGGAGGAATTCGAGGCCGAGGCCGCCGGCACGCCGCTCGGCCATGGCAGCGACGTCGCCGACATCGTCGAGGCCGCGCTCTATCTCGCCAATGCCCGCAGCGTCAGCGGCCAGATGATTGCGGTGGATGGCGGGCAGCATCTTGCGTGGGCCGAGTAAGGCACGCATCCTCCTGCCATGAACTGTCAGGAGTGCATCGTAATCTCCTTCCATTGATTTGGAGGAGTTTCGATGTCTAAGCGCAGCTTCATTGCCACCACCACACCCGCACACCACTGGATCGTTGTGGCCTCGGCCGAACATGTCAGGCGCGGCCGTGCCACGGGCTTCATGCAGGTCTGTCACGGCAAGGCCGCGCCTTTGCGCCGGCTTCGGCCGGGAGACGGCGTCGTCTATTATTCTCCCACTGAGCAGTTCGGTGGCAAGGAACGGTTGCAGGCTTTTACGGCGATCGGGCATGTCCGGGAGGGGATCCCCTACGAAGCCGACATGGGAAATGGCTTCCGGCCGTTTCGCCGGGACGTCGACTGGTTAGAAGCACAGGAGGAACCAATTCGCCCGCTGCTCACCTTGCTCGATTTCACCGTCGGCAAGGCGAACTGGGGTTATGAGCTGCGCTTTGGCCTGTTCGGTATCAGCCCGCACGATTTTGGCCTGATCGCCACGGCGATGGGCGCGGAGACGCCCGCAGCACCAAAGCGAGATACAGCAAGCCTTCCCTCTCGCCAGGCGTTGCAAGGCTCCTTATTTTAGGAGCATGACCGACTCGCCCGAACTTCCTGAAGCTGAAGAGGCTTCTTCTTCCGTCGACTTTGCCTTTGACGAGAAAGCCGTACCCTCCGCGCTCCGCGCGGGGGTGGCGGTCATTCATGAATTCTGGAAGACGCTGCCCAACGCGCCGGGCGTCTATCGCATGATCGATGCCGAGGGCACGGTGCTCTATGTCGGCAAGGCGCATTCGCTGAAGAAGCGCGTGGCGAGCTATGCGCGCGGCATCGCGCCGACGGCTCGCATCGCCCGCATGATCGCCGAAACGGCGTCAATGGAATTCGTCACCACGCAGACGGAGACGGAGGCGCTCCTACTCGAGATCAATTTGATCAAGAGCCTGAAGCCGCGCTTCAACGTGCTGCTGCGCGACGACAAGTCCTTTCCCTATATCCTGTTGACGGGCGACCATGCCGCCCCGCAGCTCACCAAGCATCGCGGCGCCCGCACCCGCAAGGGCGACTATTTCGGGCCGTTCGCCAGCGTGCTCGCCGTCAACCGCACCATGAATGCGCTCGAACGCGCCTTCCTCATCCGCTCCTGCACGGATTCGGTGTTCTCCACCCGCACGCGCCCCTGCCTGCTGCACCAGATCAAGCGCTGCTCGGCGCCCTGTACCGGCGAGGTCTCGGCCGAGGATTATGGGGCGCTGGTGGGCGAGGCGCGGGCCTTCCTGTCCGGCAAGTCCAAGGCCATCAAGGAGCAGATGGCGCATGAGATGGAGGCGGCCGCTGAGGTGCTCGAATTCGAGCGCGCCGCCCGCTACCGCGATCGCCTCGCCGCGCTCTCCGCCATCCAGGCGACGCAGGGCATTAATCCGCGCTCGATCGAGGAGGCGGATGTCTTCGCCGTGCATGAGCAGGCCGGCCAGTTCTGCATCGAGGTGTTCTTTTTCCGCACCGGCCAGAACTGGGGTAACCGCGCCTATTTCCCCAAGGCAGATCGTACGCTCTCGGAGGCCGAGGTGCTCGATGCCTTTCTCGGCCAGTTCTATGACGACAAGCCGGCGCCTAGGCTGGTGCTGCTGTCGCATGACGTGGAAGGCGCGGATCTGCTGCAGCAGGCACTGTCGCTGCGCGCGGGCCATCGCATCGAGATCGCGACGCCCAAGCGCGGCGAGAAGCGCGACATGGTCGAGCACGCCCTCACCAATGCCCGCGAGGCGCTGGGCCGGCGCCTCGCCGAATCCTCCTCGCAGTTGAAACTGCTGGAGGGCGTGGCCGAGGCCTTCAACCTCGAGGAGACGCCGCGCCGCATCGAGGTTTACGACAACTCCCACATCATGGGCACCAATGCGGTGGGTGGCATGGTCGTGGCGGGGCCGGAGGGTTTTGCCAAGAACCACTACCGCAAGTTCAACATCAAATCCTCCGAGATCACGCCCGGCGACGACTACGGCATGATGCGCGAAGTGCTGCAGCGCCGCTTCTCGCGCCTCCTCAAGGAGAACCCGCGCGATCCCGCGCAGAACGTGGCGGAGGCCGAGCCGGAGGAAGGCATGCCCGGCTCCCTGCCTTCCTGGCCCGACTTGGTGCTGATCGATGGCGGCGCCGGCCAGATGCAGGTGGCGCGCGAGGTCTTTGCCGATCTCGGCGTCGAGGACGTCGCCCTCGTCGGCGTCGCCAAGGGCCTCGACCGCGAGGCCGGCCGCGAGACCTTCATCGCCGAGGGCAAGCCGCCCTTCAAGCTCGCGCCGCGCGACCCGGTGCTCTATTTCGTGCAGCGCCTGCGCGACGAGGCGCATCGCTTCGCCATCGGCGCGCACCGGCAGAAGCGCTCGAAATCGCTGAAGGAGGGCGGGCTGCAGGAAATCGGCGGCATCGGGCCACAGCGTAAGCGCGCCCTGCTGCGGCATTTCGGCACGCTCAAGGCGATCGAGCGCGCCTCAATGGCGGATCTGGAAGGCTGCCCGGGTATCGACCAGGCGACAGCGCGAAAGGTGTATGCCTTCTTTCATGAAAAGGGAGGGTGAACCTTGTTGACGCAATACGCCTCCCCATGTTCCTTCAAGCCATGACTGCTGTCGCGCCCAAAAAGCGGATCTCGCCGCTCTCGCTGCCGAACATCCTGACCTATGGTCGGATTGCCGCCGTGCCGGTGGTGGTCGCGTGCCTGTTCTGGCCCGACGTGATCTGGGTGCGCTGGGTGGCCTTCGCGACATTCGCGCTGGCCGCCGTCACCGATTATTTCGACGGCTATCTGGCGCGTGCCTGGGGCCAGCAATCCTCGCTCGGCCGCATGCTCGATCCGATCGCCGACAAGCTGCTGGTCTCCGCCTGCCTACTGATGCTGACGGCGACCGGTACGCTCACCATGGCCAACCTGGCGGTGTGGGCCGCGATCGTCATCCTCTGCCGCGAGATCCTGGTCTCGGGCCTGCGTGAGTTCCTGGCCGAATTGCGCGTCTCGGTGCCGGTGACGCGCCTCGCCAAATGGAAGACCACGGCGCAATTGGTGGCGATCGGCTTTCTGCTCGCCGGCCCGGCTGGCGAGCGCGTGCTGCCCGGCTGCACGGTGATCGGCCTGGTGCTGCTCTGGGTCTCGGCGGTGGTGACGCTCTATACCGGCTACGACTATTTCCGCAGCGGCGTGCAGCACCTCTTGGAGGAGCGGGAATGAAGCTGATCTATTTTGCCTGGCTGCGCGAGCGCATCGGCGTTCCCGAAGAGGAAGTCGAGCTGCCGCCCGAGGTGAAGACCGTTGGCGATCTCATGCAGTGGCTGGCCGGGCGCAACGAAGCCTATGCCTATGCCTTCGAGAACCCGAAGATCGTGCGCGCCGCCATCGACCGGCGCCATGTCAAGCCGGCGGCCGCGATCGCCGGGGCAGGGGAGATCGCCTTCTTCCCGCCGATGACCGGCGGCTGAGATGACAGTCCGCCTGCAAAGCGCCGATTTCGACGTGTCGGCCGAGGTCAAGGCCCTGACGGAAGGTCGGACCGATATCGGTGCCGTGGTCAATTTCATCGGCATCTGCCGGGCCGGGCCGGCGGACGACCGCATCACGGCGATGACGCTCGACCACTATCCCGACATGGCGCAGGCTGAGCTCGAGCGCATCGAGGCGCAGGCGCGCGAGCGCTGGCCGCTCGACGGCGTCACCATCATCCACCGCTTCGGCCGCCTGGTGCCTGGCGACAACATCGTGCTGGTCGTCACCGCCTCCAAGCACCGCCAGGCCGCCTTCGAGGCGGCTTCCTTCCTGATGGACTATCTCAAGACGCGCGCCCCCTTCTGGAAAAAGGAGGAGCGGGCGAGCGGTAGCGGCTGGGTGGCTGCCAAGGACGAGGACGATCTTGCCGCCTCGCGCTGGGAGAAGGGGACTTAGAGTTCCGACGTCTCCGAGGGAGGAAACAGGCCAAACCATCCGCGGTTACCGCTCAATCCACCGAAATATCGAAAGTATGACGGCAATCGGGCGGTTTCCCGGCAATGGTGTGATTGAAACGCCATGAGAATCTGCGCATGTTTGTCGCAGGCGGATGAAATATCGGGCAACCCACCGCCGCAAGAAGTGGAAGTCGACAATGGACCTCACACAGATTCTGATCAACCTGGTAGGCGGCGCTTTGGGCGGCGCCGGCGCCGGCAAGGCAGTGCCTCAGTTCGACATGGGTACCATCATCAACGCCATCGCCGGCGCGGTGGGTGGCGGTGTGCTGGGTCAGCTCATCTCGGCGCTGGCGCCTTCGGTCCTTGCCGCCGCGCAGCAGGGCAATCTCAGCGTCGGCGGCATCGTCAGCAATATCATCGCCGGCGGCGCGGGTGGCGCGATCCTGCAGCTGATCATCGGCCTGATCAAGAATTCGATGGCCAAGTAAAAGGCCGTTCGGGCAAGCGAATTTCGGGGCGCCATTGCCGATGGGCAGTGGCGCCTTTTGCTTTGTGACCGGAAATAGGGCTGAGATCCGCCGGTTATCACGTTTTACTTTGGAATGGCGTGCGTCATTCCGGACGACCGAAGGGAGCTCCGGAATCCGTGAACACAGTCCTTGCAAGTCTGTGTTCATGGATTCCGGCGTTCCCACTCACAAGCAAAGCTTGTAAGGATACGCTCCTCAACCAAAATCCTATTTTGGTTGAGGGAATGACGGTGCGTCTTGCGCCTCGAGCTAAAAACCGCAGCGCTCTGAACGCCGCCGGTCTCAGCCCGCCAGGGCCGAGGCGACATGCACCGTATCGGCGCTCACGGCGCTGCCCAGCAGCCAGACGCCGACGATCAGCGCCAATCCGGCGAACAGGCCGACGACGACATCGATAGTCACGCCGGTAATATCGCTTTCTTCAAATCCGTTCTTTGTGGCAAACAAACCTGCCAAACGCATCGTACCAACTCCAAGGGTGCCCCAGAGTAACGTCGGCCGGTTAAGGCCCCGTCACTGGTTGGGGTAAATTATTTCGCAATTTCAGTGAGAAAGCCGTGACACGGCGCACAGGTCGCGCCTTCGTTCACCCTCCGAGGAAGAGGCGATAGGCGTCGTTCGACGTCTCGTCCTCATAGGGGTAGCCGAGGGTGGCAAGACGCGCCTCGAAACGGGTCTTGTCGCCCTCCGGCACCTGCACGCCAACCAGCACGCGGCCATAATCGGCGCCGTGGTTGCGGTAGTGGAACAGGGTGATGTTCCAGCTCAGCCCCACCTCGGTCAGGAACTTCAGAAGGGCTCCCGGCCGCTCCGGGAACTCGAAGCGGAAGACGATCTCGTCCGTCAGGCCTGGCACGCGCCCGCCCACCATGTAACGCACATGCAGCTTGGCGGTCTCGTTGGCGCTGATGTCGACCACGCCATAGCCAAGCCGTTCGAGCTCACCGATAATCTCGCTCTTCTCGCGATTGGCGTTGGCGAGCTTGAGACCGACGAAGACATGCGCCTTGCTGCCACCGGCATAGCGGTAATTGAACTCGGTAACGACGCGGTTGCCCAGCACCTGGATGAAGCGGTGATAGGAGCCGGCCTCCTCCGGAATGGTCACCGCCAGCAGGATCTCGCGCGCCTCGCCCACCTCGGCTCGCTCGGCAACATGGCGCAGGCGGTCGAAATTCATGTTGGCGCCGCTGTTGATGGCGATCAGCGCGCCGGAGCGCTGCGGCTGGGCCTGCGCATAGGCTTTCAGGCCGGCGAGCGACAGGGCGCCAGCGGGCTCGGCCAGCACGCGCACATCCTCGAAAATATCCTTGATCGCGGCGCACATGGCATCGGTATCGGCTACCAGCACGTCGTCGAGCAGTTCCCGGCAGACGCGGAAGGTTTCCTCGCCCGCCTGGCGCACGGCGACGCCATCGGCGAACAGGCCGACGCGGTCAAGCACCACACGCTCGCCGGCCTCGATCGCCGCTTTCATGGAAGCCGCATCCACCGGCTCGACGCCGATCACCTTGATCTCGGGCCGCAGGAACTTGACATAGGAGGCAATACCGGCCGCGAGGCCCCCGCCACCGATTGGCACGAAGATCGCTTCGATCGGATCGGGGTGCTGATGCAGGATCTCGACGCCGATGGTGCCCTGGCCGGCAATCACGTCGCCATCGTCATAGGGATGCACGAAGGTGAGACCCTGTTCGCGCTCGAGCTCGCGCGCATGTGCATAGGCCTCGTCGAAGGCGTCGCCCTTCAGCACCACCTTGCCGCCCCAATAGCGCACCGCCTCGACCTTGATCCTCGGCGTGGTGATCGGCATCACGATGGTGGCCGCGATGCCGAGCCGGCTCGCCGATAGCGCCACGCCCTGGGCATGGTTGCCGGCGGAGGCACAGATTACGCCGGCGGCCTTGGCTTCCGGCGACAGGCGCGAGATGCGGTTATAGGCGCCGCGGATCTTGAAGGAGAAGACAGGCTGCAGGTCCTCGCGCTTCAGCAGCACGGGCCGGTCGAGGCGCTGACTGAGCCGCACCATCGGATCCAGCGGGGTCTGCTGGGCAACGTCATAGACCCGGGCATCCAGAATTCTGCGGACGTAGTCGATCACAACACACCTGTCTTTCAATCACGTGTTATCTAGGACATGCTAACGTACCGTGAAAGGCAGTATTGTCGGTCCTCAGCCCGGCGGTTTTTGCATGGCGAGTCACGTTTGATTCCCGCTGTCCGGCAGAGATTGACTGCCTTGTCTCTTCAATCGCCGAGTATGGTCATGAACTGCGTCATCCGCCTGTTTTTCCTCGCTGTCCTGACGCTGGCCGGGCTTGCCCCGGCATGGGCCGCGCAGAAGGCGGCGCTGGTGATCGGCAACGGCGCCTATCGGTCGGTGACGCCTTTGGTCAACCCGCCGAACGATGCCGCCGACATGGCGGCCTCGCTGGGACGGATCGGCTATGCCGTGACCCTGGTCAGGGATGGCGACCTGCAGGCGATGAATGATGGCCTCAGGGCCTTCCTGCGCGATGCCGACCATGCCGACAGCGTGGTGATCTTCTATTCGGGCCATGGCGTGCAGGTGAAGGGCCGGAACTACCTGATCCCGGTCTCGGCCAAGATCTCGGACGAGCTCGATCTCGACACCCAGGCGCTCTCGCTCGACAAGCTGCTGGAGCTGGTGGACAGCGCCGCCCCCAAGGTGAAGATCGTCATTCTCGATTCCTGCCGCGACAACCCGCTCACGCGCACGCTGGTGCGCGGCGCCGGCACGCGGGGCCTGGCGCGCATCGATCTCGATGCGTCCTCGGCCAAGGGCACGCTGATCGCCTTTTCCACCGCGCCGGGCTCGGTGGCGCAGGACGGCTCGGGGCGCAACTCGCCCTTCACCACGGCGCTGCTGGCCCATATGGAGACGCCCGGCCTCGACATCCGCCAGATGTTCGGCCAGGTCAGGGCGGATGTGGACCAGTCGACCCAGGGCGGCCAGACGCCCTGGGTGAACGAGGCCATCATCGGCTCCTTCGCCATGGCCGGCACGGTGGAAAATCCGCAGCCCGTCAAGACGATCGCCGTGGAACCTCAGGTCCAGGTCCAGACCCAGCCCCCGGTGGAGGCGCAGTCGCCGATCGCGTTCCAGGCGCCGGCGGACCAGGCGCAGACGCCGATACAGCCCACGTTCCCGCCGACGGACCAGTCCGGCTTGCAGCAGCAGGCCTCTCTCGACCAGGGAAACGCCGAGCGTTCTCCGGAGCAGCAGGTCTCGCCGAGCTTCCCCTGCAACGGGCAACTGAACCCCACCGAGGGGGCCATCTGCAACAATGCCAATCTCGCCACGCTCGACCAGACCATGGTCGCCGCCTACAACGTGACCTATGGCGCCCTGCCAAAGGAGATGCAGGCCAAGCTGAAGGCCAACCAGTCGGAGTGGCGCGGCCAGCGCGACAATTGCGGCAGCGATGTCACCTGTATCGGCAACAGCTACCAGCAGCGGCTGGGCTTCCTGCAGAACATACTGGCGCAGGTGTCCGCGGCGGTGCGCGTGCCGCCGAGCTTCCCGTGCAATGGCCGGCTCAACCCGTCCGAGCGTGCCATCTGCCAGAATGCAGATCTGGCTCGCCTGGACCAGGCCCTCAGCACCGCCTTCAAGACCAGGTTCCGCTCGCTGCCGACCTATCTGCAGTCGCAGCTGACCGACAACCAGGCCGCCTGGCGCGCGACCCGTGACCGCTGCGGCGCGCAGGTCTCCTGCCTGCAGGCCGCCTATATGCAGCGGCTCGCCTACCTGCAGTCGGGGCAGTAGGTCCTGGGATCGCAGGCTTCCAGCCTGCTCTTGGAAGCGCTCGTGTGCCAGAAAGGACGCGTTTGGTGTGCCGGTCTTCGCAGCCACAACGATCTTCAGTCGATGTGGTGGGAACGGCATCTTACACCCTATGTCGAGGGCATGCCGGTCTGAAGACCGGCACACCGATTTCGTCCTTTTTCTCTTCTCAATGCGCCATCTTCAACCGGTCCCGCATCATCCAGCGGCTTGTCATCAGCACGGCCACCACCGCCAGCCCGCTCACCAGTCCAAGCCAGATGCCCGAGCCGCCAAAGCCGAAATGAAAGGCAAGCAGGACGCCGAGCGGCAGGCCTGCCACCCAATAGCCGAAGCCGGCGATCAGCATCGGCGCCGTGGTGTCGTGCAGGCCGCGCAGCATGCCTGACGCCACGACCTGCGCCCCGTCGACGATCTGGAACAGGCCGGCAAAGACCAGGAACAAGGCGGCCCGCTCCACCACCACCTGGTTGGCCGGATTGGAGAGATCGATGAAGCCGGCGATCAGCAGATGCGGGGCCGTCAACATGAGCACGGCCATGGACGCCATGAAACCGACGCCCATGGCATAGGCCGTCCAGCCCGAGCGGGTGGCCGCCAGCCTGTCCCTCGCGCCATAGGCCATGCCGACGCGCACCGTTGCCGCCTGGCCGAGGCCCAGGGGGACCATGAAGCTCACCGAGGCGATCTGGATGGCGATGCCATGGGCAGCCAGGTCCGTCTCGCCGAGCATGCCCATCAGGATGGCGGCGGTATTGAACACCGCTACCTCGAAGAGCAGGGTGACGGCGATGGGAATGCCGAGCCTAAAAATGCGGCCCAGGCGCTCGAAATCGGGCTGGCCGAAGCGATGGAACAGCCGGTAGCGCCGGAACTTGGGAAGAAAAGCGAGCGAAGCCGCGAGCAGCAGGAACATCGCCCAGGTGGCGATGCCCGTGGCAATACCGGCGCCGGGCGAGCCGAGTTCGGGCAGGCCGAGATGGCCGAAGGTCAGGCCCCAGGCCAGCACGGCATTGATGATGATGGCGCCGAGAGCGGCCCAGAGCGCGGCACGCGGCTTGCCCATCGCGGCGGCGGTGGAGCGCAGGGCGATATAGCCGATGAAGGCAGGCAGGGACCAGGCGAGGCCGTGGAGATAATGGGCAGCCTCCCGCGCGATCGTTGGATCCTGGCGCAGCAGCAGCAGGATCGCCTCGCCGTTGAGGAGGCAGACAAGGCCCGGGAACGAGACGATCGCCGCCGCCCACAGGCCCTGCTGCATGGTGCGCCTGATATCGTCGGGCGCGCTGTCGCGCGCACCGAGGGAACTGGCGACCAGCGGCGTCACCGCGGTGACGACGCCCAATCCGCAGATGGCGAAGAAAAAGAAGAGATTGTTGGCGAGCGTCACGGCGGCCGTGGCCAAGGGACCAATCTCGCGCATCAAGGCGAGATTGGTGGTGGTGAGCGCGAGCTCCACCAGATTGGTCAGGATCAGCGGCCAGGCCAGGATCAGGGTTGCAAGGGCTTCCTTGCTCCAGCTCTGGTTGCTGCCGCGGCCAGCCTGAGGCCCCGAATGCGGGGACACGGTTCCCATGGTCGTTTCCATTCCATCTCTAAAATTGGAGCGGGGGCCCCTGGCAGTTCTGCCAGCGCGGCCCCCGTTCGTCTGTGGGCCGGTCCTGCGACCGGGAAGAGTTCAAGGCACCGGTCTGGAGACCGGCGCGCTGCTCAGTCGAAAGCCTCCACGATCTTATCCTGCGCCATCACCGGCTGCGGCCGCTCGATATTGGGCAGGAAAATCGTCAGGAGCCCGATCATCGGCAGGAAGGAGCAGACCTTATAGACGAATTCGATGCTGGTGTGATCGGCCAGGAAGCCGAGCGCCGCGGCGCCGAGGCCGCCCATGCCGAAGGCGAAGCCGAAGAACAGGCCGGCGATCATGCCGGTCTTCCCCGGCACCAGCTCCTGCGCGAAGACGATGATGGCCGAGAAGGCCGAGGACAGGATGAAGCCGATGATCACGGCGAGCACCGTCGTCCAGGTCAGATTGGCATAAGGCAAAGCCAGCGTGAAGGGCAGCACGCCGAGGATCGATACCCAGATCACATATTTACGGCCGATGCGATCGCCCACCGGGCCACCGATCAGCGTACCTGCCGCCACCGCGAACAGGAAGATGAACAGGTGGAGCTGAGCATCCTGCGCCGACAGGCTGAACTTCGAGATCAGATAGAAGGTCAGATAGCTCGACATCGAAGCCATGTAGAAGAACTTCGAGAAGATCAGCAGGAGCAAGATGACGATCGAGCCAATCACCCGGGCACGCGAGAGCGGCGCCGTCATCAAGTGCGACTTCGGCTTGGCGCCCGCCGTGCGGCGGCGATAAGCGGAATACCACGTGCCGACATTCCACAGGATGACCATGCCGACGAGGGCAATCACCGAGAAGCTCGCCACCGAATGCTGGCCGTACGGCAGCACGATGAAGGCGGCGAGCAGCGGCCCGATCGAGGTGCCGAGATTGCCGCCGACCTGGAAGACCGACTGGGCCAGCCCCGGCTTGCCGCCCGAGGCCATGCGCGCCACGCGCGAGGATTCGGGGTGGAAGATCGAGGAGCCCACGCCCACCAGCATGGCCGCGATCAGCACCGCCTCGAAATTCGGCGCATAGGCGAGCAGCACCAGGCCGCACAGGCTAACGCCCATGCCAACGGCCAGCGAATAAGGCTGCGGCCTGTGATCGGTGTAGAGACCGACGAAGGGCTGCAGCAACGAGGCGGTGAGCTGGAAGGCAAGGGTGATCAGCCCGATCTGGCCGTAGCTCAGCGCGAAATTCTCGCGCAGCATCGGATAGATCGAGGGGATCAGCGATTGCAGCGTGTCGTTAAGGCAATGCGAAACGCTGATCGCCAGGAGAATCGAATAGGCCGTGCGTTCGGCGCTGAAGGCCGATGCTCCCGCAGGAGCGGCGGAAGGAGGCAATGTCGCTGCTTTGGCGTCCATAAATCGTCACTAGTCCGGCGATGCCGACGAGGCGTCACCGCTGGCTATCCCTTTGCTGTGGCACGAAAAATCGGCGTCCTGGCCCACGCCAGCGCCGATCCTGCCCAAATCCGCGGGGCTGGTGCGGGAAAATGAATAAAGAAAAGAGCGGGAGCCGCCCGCTAAACCGTTTTACCCGATCGAGTGCCCCGAGGGAATATTTGGTCAGGCGGTCAAATATGAAAACTGGTTATGGGACTCATCACATCTATGCGATGCAAAGCGGAACAAAACGTCGCCAGCGGTATCATTTGCCGCCGAAGAGATCCACGCATGAAACCTCTTGCCATCGCCCTGCTCGCCGGTGCCTTCGCCTGCCTTGCCGGTTCTGCCTATGCCGGGCCGCGTGAGATCTTCCTCGCTCATCTGCAGCAGGCGATCCGCCAGAACGACATGGGCTGGATCGGCTCTCATCTCAGCTTTCCCGTCGCCATCCGCGGCAAGCATCGGCTGGTGCTGAGGAGCCGGCAGGCTTTCACCAATTTCGATCCGGCGCTGATCGGGCCGACATTGCGTGCCGCCGTCCTGGCCGAGAAGCCGGAGGACTTGTTTTTGAACTGGCAGGGCATGATGATCGGCTCCGGGCAGCACAATGTCTGGGTGTGCGATGTCTCTGCCGATCCATCGAAGCCCGACTACCGCATCTTCGCGATGAGTGGCGCCAATTGAGGCAGGCAGGGCGCAATAGGCAAGGGGACGATGAGCGGGCGTAGAACGGGGAAGGTTTGGCTGGCGGTCGCAGTTCCGCTGCTGGGCGGGATGGTCCTCTCGGCAGCACAGGCCGAAGAGCTGCCGCTTGCCTTCACCAAAGCGAGCGATGTCGCCAAGGGCGTGCCCGGCTTCCCGCGCCTGGCGGCAGGCTATGCCATGTCCCGGAAGATCAATGCCGCGCTCGTCAAGGCTGATGCGCGGGCGAAGGCCGGCGCCAGGAGCTGCCTTGCCGGGGCGGGCAAGCACGGCGACTGGTCCCGTTCGGTCGAGATCACCATGAAGGGGCCTCGCTTCGTCTCCTTCGTCGCGACAGATGATTATTTCTGTGGCGGCGCCTATCCCGACACCTCGACGCAAGCCCTGGTCTATGACCTGACCACCGGCATCCCGGTGGATTGGGCGAAGTTCCTGCCGCCGGCCCTGCTCGGGGAGAAGGGCACCACCAAGGCGGCCGACGGCACCGTGCTCGGCACGCTCTCCTCGCCGACGTTGACGGCGCTCTATGTCAAGGCCGTGAAGCCGGCTGAGATCGATCCGAGCTGCCAGGACGCGCTCGATTCGCAGCCCCTGCATTTCCTGGCCTGGCCCGACGCCAAGGCTAATGGTCTCACGCTGCAGCAGACCGACCTGCCGCATGTGGCGGCAGCCTGCGGCCCGGCTGCGACCGTGCCGATGGCGGAGTTGCGCAGTGCGGGTGTCGACGCGGCGCTGCTCGATGCGATCGAGGCCGCGCACAAGGTATGGAAGTAGCCGGGAGCGCGGACGTCTCGTCCGCTCTTCCTCTGCCATAGAACGCTTCGTTTCCAAGAGCGGACGAGACGTCCGCGCTCCCAGCAAAAAAGCGCGATCATGGCAGGCCATGATCGCGCTCCAGACTTTTCGGTGCAGGCGCCGCCGTTCTGGACGGGGCGATCTACGAAATCAGATGGCTTCGTTCTCGGCCGAAGCGACGCGGTCGACATGGCCGCGATAGATGCCGAGGTCGAGCATCTCGCGGTAGCCCAGCTGCCTGCGCACATTGGCGATGCGGCGGCGGTTGCGGAAGGCAACGACCCGGGCGGTGATGGCGTTGAGGATGGACACGGTGGTCACTGTAGTCGTTCCAAAAAAGAGGTTTCGTTTGTTGGGGTGGTGTATACGCGAATTGTGATAAAATTTGTGCAAAATCGCACGGCGCTGCATGTATATCGGTCATGTGATTTCTGCATGGTTTAGAAGGCGTTAAGCCCCCTTCCACAAGGGCATTCAGCGCCCTGCCAAGTATTTATCCACTGCCTTCATTTTGGGCTCCGCACCATGGCCCGGCCGCAGCGGTGCGCTGACCAGCCCATTGTCGTGCCAGATGGGCTCCTCGATCAGCTCGAATTGCATCGGACCCGGCAAGGGCTTGAGCTCGAAAAGCACCGCCGAGCGGGTCGCCAGCGACAGATGCAGGCTCGCTCCCGTGAGCACGGCCGTCGACCAGGCATGGGCGTTGACGATGCGGCCCGCATCCTCGATCGCGGCGGCGGCAAGGCGAAAGCCGGTGATGCCCTCGACGCGGGCGGGATCGATCCCGAAGATGTCGACAGCCTCGGTTTGGATCCAGCGCTGATAGCCCGCCGGCTGCCACTCGCGCTCGCCGGCGGCGACAGGCACGCTCACCGCGGCCTTGAGCGCGATGTGGTCGGCGACTCGGCTGGGATGGAAGGGCTCCTCGATCCAGGCGATGTCGTGCTCGGCCATGCGGTTCACGGTGCGCACCGCCGTCGGCAGGTCCCAGGCCGTGCCATTGCCGGCATCGACCATGATACCCCCCGCCTTGCCGATCTCATTGCGCAGGGCGGCGACCAAGGCGACATCGTAGTCGGGATCGCGGCCGGCCTTCGACAGGCCACGCTTGCCGAGCCCTAATTTGGTCGAGCGGAAGCCATTGGCAAAATGGGCGGCGATCTCGCGCACCGAGTCCTCGATGGTCGGCTGGTTGACATGGAGGCTCGCGCAGGCGGGCAGGGTTTCGTGCTGGGGGCCGAGCAGCTTGACCAAGGGCTCGCCCTTGTCCTTGGCGGCGATGTCCCACAGCGCCATGTCGATGGCGGAGAGAGCGAAGGCCGCGATGCCGCCCTCGCCATACCACCAGCTGTGCTTCTTCATGGCGTCCCAGCAGCCCTGGATATCCAGCGCCTCACGCCCGTTCAGCAAGGGCAGGAAACCGTCCTCGATAATGGCGGCGGTGGCCTTGCAGGCTTCCGGCCACATGGCGATGGCCTCGCCCCAGCCGCGGATGCCGGCGTCGGTGTCGACGGCGACCAGCACGGTCATGCGCAGATTGTTGAAATCATTGGGTTCCGGCCAGCGCAGCACATAGGGCGTCATTCCGGTAATGCGCATTCCCACTCCCCGACTTTTCTTTTTGTCATCTCGGACGCTTCGCAGCGCGCAGCGGTGCGATGCAGATCCGGGACCGCATGACGACAGAGGCGCCCTTTGCGTCGCGCGGTCCCGTGTCTGCAACGCGCCACTTCGCACCGCATTGCGCACGGGATGACATTCCACCTTGGCAGTTTTGGCAAGCCGTGTTATCTCGAAAGAAATACAATTGGTCAGGCCAAAAGACAAGGCTGGCAACCCTGGGAGGGAGTTATGAAGCGCATGAACCGGCGTGGCGTGCTTATTGGTGCGTTGCTGATGTCCTCGACGCTGCTGGCGTCGGCGGCCCTGGCGGAGGACTTCCACGGCTTCGACCCCGAGAAGGCCGATGGTTCCCTGCCCACGGCCCAGCAACTCGCCGACATGGTGAAGGATGCAGCGGCCGCCTCGAAGCCGCGCAACGGCTCCAATTTCGTGATCGGCTTTGCCAATCTGCAGCGCGACATCGCCTTCTGCGTGAAGGTGGAGCAGGGCCTGGTGGCCAACGCCAAGGCAGCGGGCATCGACCTGCAGGTGGCCGACAATCGCCTCGACGGTGCCACGGCGCTCGCCAATGCGCAGAGCTTCATCCAGCGCAATGTCGACTATGTCGTCGAGTTCCAGACCGACGCCAATTTCGGCGCCACGATCATGCAGCAGATGAACGACGCCAAGACCAAGGTCACAGCGATCGACATCCCGATGCCCGGCGCCACCTTCTTTGGCGCCAACAATCCGCGTTCCGGCTTCATGGGCGGCTCCTATCTCGGCCAGGCGGCCATCGCCAAATTCGGCCTCGACAAGGTGAAGCAGGGCTATCTCGTCATCGGCGAGCTGCCGCAATCGGGCGCCATCCCGGCCATGCGCACGGGCGGGCAGGTGGCCGGCTTCCTCGCGGCCGTCGATGGCTTCCCGCAGGCGCAGGTTATCAAGATCGACTCCAAGAACACCCGCGAAGAGAGCTTCGCCCAGATGAACAACGTGCTCGGCCGCATTCCGCTGGGCGTGCCCATCCTCGTCACGGCGATCAACGATCAGTCCGCCACCGGCATGCTGCAGGCGGTGAAGCAGGCCGGGCGCGATGCCGACGCGCTGGTGGTCGGCATGGGCGCCGACGAGGTGCAGACGCTTGTGGACGAGCCGGACTTCATCGCTTCCGTCGGCTATTTCCCGGAGCGCTATGGCAACTACATCATCCCGCTCGCCTTGATGCAGCTCGCTGGCAAAAAGACGCCGGACACGGTGCTGGTCAACCATGTGATGGTGACCAAGGCCAATGTCTGCAAATTCTACACCGACCAGAAATGCGCCTCGGGCGATACGCTCGACTACAAGTTCCCGGCCGACAAATTCGCCGCGCATCTGGCCGCGCTGCGCCAGTCGCCGGATCTCAAGGGCTTCGAGAACCTAATCCCGAGCGATTGAACGGGGCATCTGTGTGCCGGTCTTCAGACCGGCATCTTCCTCTCAACCCGCGAGGTTCCATGCCGTTTCCGCCACATCGACATTATCGATGTGGCTGAGAAGACCGGCACACCAGGAGTCCCCATCATGCCAAGCGGCACCCCGCGATTGCAGATGCAGGGCATCGGGAAGTCCTTCGGCGGCGTTCCCGTGCTGTCGCAAGCGGATCTCGTCGTGGAAGCCGGCGAGGTCGTGGCGCTGCTGGGCTCGAATGGCGCCGGCAAGTCGACCCTGATGAAAATCCTCACCGGCGTCTATTCGCGCGACCAGGGCTCGATCCTGGTCGACGGGCAGCCGGTGCTGTTCACCGCGCCAAGCCAGGCGGTGGCCGCGGGCATCCGCCTGCTGCCGCAGGAAATCTCCGTCATGCCCGACATGACGGTGGCCGAGAACATCTTCCTCGGCGAGCTGCCGATGAAGCGCAGCCTCGGGTTCTCCGTGGTCGATGATGCCGTCATGCGCCAACGTTCGCGCCAGCTGCTCGACCAGCTCGGCTTCGGCTCGATCGATGTTGACAGGCCCGTCAAACGCCTGCCGGTGGCCGAACAGCGCATCGTCGAAATTGCCCGTGCCTTGGCGGGGGATGCCTCCGTGCTGATCATGGACGAGCCCACCGCCGCGCTCACCGAGCAGGAGGCGCAGATGATCTTCCGTATCATCCGTCGCCTCAAGGAGCAGCAGGTCTCGGTGATCTATATCTCTCACCATTTGTCGGAAGTCTTTGAAATATCTGATTCAATTGCCGTCCTGCGTGACGGGCGCAATGCCGGCACTTTCATCACCGCCCATACCAGCCGCGACGAGGTGCTCACCGCCATGCTCGGCAATGCGGTGGGCGATCTCTATGTCACCAAGGCGGATGATGCTTTCGGCAAGGACGTGCTGACGGTCGCCGGCCTCGCCGTGCCGGACAAACTCTCCGACATCTCCTTCTCGATCCGTGCCGGCGAGATCCTCGGCGTGTTCGGCCTAGTGGGCTCCGGCGTCGAGGTGCTGGGACGCGCGCTGTTCGGCGTGCTCGGACCGCTCCAGCAAGGCACGGCGACGCTTGCCGGCAAGCCCTACCATCCGCGCTCGCCGATGGAGGCGAAGCAGGCCGGCGCCGGCTTCGTCGCAGCCGAGCGCAAGAAGGAAGGCATCATCGCCGACCTCACAGTGCGCGAGAACATCGTGCTGCCCTTCCAGGAGCGCTTCGTGCACTGGGGCAATGTTTCGCGCGCGGCGGAGGACAGACAGGCGAAACACTGGATCCAGGGGCTGGGTATTCGCACGCGTGGGCCGGAGCAGCGGATCCGCACACTTTCCGGCGGCAACCAGCAGAAGGTCTGCATCGCCCGCTGGCTGGTAGACGGCATCCAACTGCTCATCCTCGAGGAGCCGACGCGCGGTGTCGACGTCGGTGCCCGCAAGGAGATCTACGCCAAGCTGCGCGACCTCGCCGACCGTGGCTTTGCCGTCTTCGTGCTGTCCTCCGACGTCGAGGAGGTCGCCGGTGTGTCCGACCGCTCCCTCGTGCTCGACCGCGGCCGCATCGCCGGCAGCTTCAGCCGTGGCGCCATGCCGGCGGACCTGATGGCGGCCACCAGTTCCGATCCCGCTTTCCACGACGCCTGAGAGACCCCATGGCCCAGCAATCCGGTACGATGACATCGATGCTCGCCAAGCCATGGGCCGGCGTGGCCGTGCTCCTGGTGCTCTATCTGTTGATCATCGCGGTCTTCTCGCTGCTCTCGCCCTTCTTCCTCGACTGGCGGAACATGCTGACCATCGGCGCCACCGTCGCCTATATGGGTCTGATGGCGGCGCTCGGCACGCCACTGATCATCGCCGGCGGGCTCGATTTGTCGGTGGCCGCCATTGCCGGCCTGACCGGCGTGGTGATCGCATTGCTTTACAGCGCGGGGCTGAACATCTGGGTTGCCGCCTTTTGCGCTCTCCTGGTGGCGGCAGCCATCGGCGGCTTCAACGGACTGCTGACCACGCGCCTGCGCATGAATCCCTTCATCGTCACCCTTGGCGTGATGTCGATCGTCTCGGGCTCCGCCTTGGTGCTCACGGGCGGCCTGACAAAGCCGCTGATGGTGGGCAGCTTCAACTGGGTCGGCAGCGGGCGGTTCCTCACCATCCCGGTGCCGCTGATCCTGATGCTGATCACCTTCCTGGTGCTCTGGCTGGTGCTGACACGCAGCAAGTTCGGGCGCTTCGTCTACGCTACAGGTGGCAATCCGGAAGCCTCGCGGCTGATCGGCGTGCCTGTGGTGAAGACACTGATGATCCTCTACGTGCTCTCCGCCTTGTCGGGCGGCTGCGCGGGCATCATCCTGGCCGCCCAGCTCGGGGCGGCCGGGCCTGCCGCTGCGGCCCAGAATCTGCTCACGGTGATCGCCGCCATCATTCTCGGCGGCACCTCGCTGATGGGCGGGCGCGGCAGCGTCTGGGGCACGCTGCTGGCGGTGCTGATCCTCGGCACGCTCAACAACGGCCTGACGCTGCTCGGCATTTCGAGCTTCTGGCAGGACATCACCCGCGGTGTCGTGCTGCTGCTGGCCGTCGGTCTCGACCAGTTCAGAACCCACGCGCTGGGCGATTGAAGGCTGAGGGATTGAATCATGGCCGAGCCAGAGGAATTCCTGCCGATCGAGCGAAGTTCCATCGCCGAGCAGGTCGCCAAGAAGCTGCTGGATCTGATCCGCACGCGCAACCTCAAGCCCGGCGACATGCTGCCGACCGAGCGGGATCTGGCGGCGATGATGCAGGTCAGCCGCCCCAGCGTGCGCGAGGCGATTCGCGGCCTGCAGATCCTGGGCGTGATCAGGGTGCGGCAAGGCTACGGCATCTATGTCTCGCCGCTCGATGCCGCCGACCTGCTCGGCCCACTGCAGTTCCTGCTCACGCTCAATGCCGAGAATATCAATGCGCTCTATGAGATCCGCCGACTCGTCGATGTCGGCATCGCCCGCCTTGCCGCCGAGCGTATCTCGACGCCCGATCTCCTGCGCTTGAAGCAGCTGGTCGTGGTGCAGCGCGATCTTCTCTACGATCCGCTCAGCTTCCGCGCCTCCGACCTCAAATTCCACACCATCATCATGGAGGCGACGGGCAACCCCTTCATGGTGCGCACGGCGAGCTCCCTCTATCTGCTGGGCGCGGAATATCGCCGCCTCGCCTCGGAAACGCCGGGGGTGCTTCGCCAATCCCTGGCCGATCACGAGGTGATCGTGGCCGCGCTCGAGAAGCGCAATGGCGAGGCCGCCGCCAAGGCGGTCGAAGACCATCTGCACAATGTCCACCGCTCCACCGTCGATGCCATGGAGAAGGATCAATGACGAGGAAAGCGCGTATCGGCGTGATCGGGGCCGGCTGGTGGGCCGCCGTCAACCACATCCCGGTGCTGAAGGCCAATCCCGATTGCGAGATCGTCGCGGTCAATCGCCTCGGCGCCGCCGAACTCCAGGAATTGCAGAGGAGCTTCGACATTCCGCTCGGCTTCGAGGATTGGCGGCAGATGCTGGATGAGGTGCCGATGGATGGCGTCGTCGTCGCCTCGCCCCACACGCTCCATCACGAACACGCGGCGGCGGCGCTGGCGCGGGGCTGCCATGTCGTGGTGGAGAAGCCGCTGACCACCAACACCGAGGATGCGCGGGACCTGGTACGCCGCGCCATCGATGCCAGGCGCGAGATCATCGTGCCGACCGGCTGGAACTTCAAGGACTGGACCGAGAAGGCGCGCGAGCTGGTGCAGGACGGCGAGATCGGCGAGATCCAGCACGGCGTGCTGCAGATGGCCTCGGCGCTGGAGGACCTCTTCGCCGGCCAGCCGATGAAGGAGACGGAGGGCCAGATGTTCCGCCCACCGGCCTCGACCTGGGCCGATCCGAAGAAGGCCGGCGGCTATGGCTGGGGCCAGCTCGTCCATGCGCTCGGCCTGTTCTTCCGCATCACCGAACTGGAAGCAGCGGAAGTCTTCGCTGCCACCGGCAAGTCGCCTGCCGGGGTCGATTACTACGATGCCGCCGTGCTGCGCTTCGTGAACGGGGCCACGGCTTCGATTTCGGGCGCCGCCACCGTGCCGAAGCATCGCGGCTTCCAGATCGACCTGCGCCTGTTCGGCTCGGAGGGCATGCTCCTGCTCGACATCGAACGCGAGCGCCTGGAAGTGCGCCGCCGCGACGGGCGCGACATCGTGGTGCCGCTGGCGCCAGGCGAGGGCGGCTATAGCTGCGAGGCTCCGCTTACCACCCTGGTCGATCTCTGCCTCGGACGCCCCGTCACCAATCGCTCGCCCGGCCATACCGGTATGCGCGCGGTGGAAGTACTCGACGCCCTCTACCGCTCCGCAGCCTCGGGACGGATGGAGACTGTGTGATGACCAGGAAGACTTCCACCATGAAACTTTCCCTGACCTCCTGGTCCCTACGCGCCTGCAGCCTCGACGAGGCGGCGGCGATCTCCAGGGCGCTCGGCATCAACGCCCTCGACATCGGCTATTTCTACGGGCCGGCGCTCGACAAGGCCGAGTTGCTCGCCCATCCCGGCAAGGCCGCCGAGCGCGTGCGTGGGCTCGGCATCGACCTGCCGAATTTCTATCATCTGTTCGGCTCAACCCTCTCGGACCGCAATCTTGCGAATCCGGCCAACCGCGAGGCCAACGAGGCGGATCTCAAGATCGTCGCCGGTTTTTGCAAGCGGGCCGGCATCCCCACCATCTTCGTGCTGCCGGGCGTGTGCAATCCTGGGCAGGGCCGGGCGGTGGCGCTGAAGGAATCGGCCGAGAGCCTGCGCCGCCTGCTGCCGCTCGCACAGGATCAAGGCGTACAGCTCACCATCGAGCCGCATGTGCATTCCTTCCTCGAGAGCCCCCAGCTCGTGCTCGACCTCCTCGGCGCGGTGCCAGGCCTCAAGCTCACGCTCGACTACGCCCATTTCGTCTGCATGGGCTGGCGGCAGGACGAGATCGATGCGCTCGCGCCGCACGCCGCCCATGTCCATCTGCGCCAGGCCAGGCCCGGGGCGCTGCAGACCAAGGTGCATCAGGGCACCATCAATTTCGAGGCGCAACTCGCCACCCTGCGCGACGCGGGCTACAGCGGCCGCCTGTCGCTCGAATATGTACACCAGGACTATATGGACACCCTTCATGACGATGTGCTCACAGAGACGATCGTGTTGCGCGACCAGGTGAAGGCGTGGCTGTCATGAGCGGGCAGGACATTGCAATCGTCGTCGGCGGCCTGGGCGGTATCGGCGCCGCCATCGTGCGCAAGCTCGGCAATGATGGCTTCCACGTCGTCTGCGCCGATCGTGCCGGAGCACCAGGCCGGCCGGGGGAGGAGGCGCCTGAGAGCGTCGATATCGACATCACCGACCCCGCTTCCGTGGAGGCGGCGTTCGCTACGGTGGAGGGCCGGCATGGCCGCCTCGACGTGCTGGTCAATGCCGCCGGCATTCACATGCAGAAGCTGCTGGTCGATACCGATCCCGACGATTGGGATCGCATCCAGCGCGTCAACACGCGCGGACCGTTCCTGACCTGCCGAGCCGGCGCGAAGATCATGATGCGGGCAAGGCGGGGACGCATCGTCAACCTCACCACCCGGCTCGGCTTCGGCAATCCCTATTCCTCAGCCTATATCGCCTCGAAGAACGCGCTCTGGGGCTTGACCCAGTGCCTTGCCGTCGAGCTCGCCGGCTACGGCATCACAGTCAATGCGGTGGCGCCCGGCCATGTCGGACCGGGGACCGGCATGGAGAAGCAGTTCCGCGAGAAGGCCGAGAAGCTCGGCATGAGTTGGGAGGACTTCGAGGCGCAGGTGATCAAGACCATCCCCGTTGGCCGCTGGTGCCGGCCGGAGGACGTCGCCGCCGCCGTCTCCTGGGTGGCTTCGCCGGCGGCCTCCTTCGTGACGGGCGAGACCATCAACGTCACCGGCGGCTTCGTCGGCTATGGCCTGGCGCCACCGGTGGAGGAACGCTTCACGGGAGGGCCGGCCTGATGAAAGACCTGCGACGCGGCGGCCTCGACCGCCTCACCATCGAGGACATCGTCGCGCCGGGTTTCTCCACGCCCTGGGACGCGCCGATGGTACCGTCCTTTCCCTTCACCTTCCGCAATGTCGAGGTGCTGACTTTGGTCTGGCGCACGACGGAGGCTGCCGTGGCACGGCTGCTGCCGCCACCGCTGGAGCCGACCTCGGATGCGGTGCTCGCCCATATCTACCGCATGAACGATGTCGAGTGGCTCGGCGCCTATGGAGAGTGCAATGTCTCCATCGGTTGCCGCCTGCCGGGCACGGATATCGCGGGCTCCTATTCGCCCTATCTGTTCCTCTCCTCCGATGTCGGCGTGGTGCATGGCCGCGAGGTGCATGGCCAGCCCAAGAAGCTCGGCAACCCGAAACTGGAGGTGCGGGGCGATCTCGTTGTCGGCGTGGTCGAGCGCAACGGCATCGATATCCTCACAGGCACGCTG
Organism: Labrys miyagiensis; assembly: GCF_030160835.1. GTDB lineage: Bacteria > Pseudomonadota > Alphaproteobacteria > Rhizobiales > Labraceae > Labrys > Labrys miyagiensis. Next base: position 64,243 of record NZ_BSPC01000075.1, read on the forward strand.
CCGACCAAGCAGCAGACCGACAGCCTGGAAAGCCTCAACCGGCATTTCGACTTCGCCCAGAACATCAATCTGAAGGCGGTCGACCATATCGACGGGCGGCCGGCCATCCGCCAGCTTACCGCAAGGCGGCTGTCCGGCGTCACCGTGCACGAATGCTGGGGCGGCCCGAACACGGTGGAACTGCGCCCGAATGCGCAGGCGCCCATCCACCGCCTGCCGGTGGTCGATATGCTCGACGGCCTGCACTGGCGGGCCGACTTCACGCTCGTCCCGGGGCGCATCATCCATGATTATCTCGACGGGAGTGGTGACGGTGGGCGCTAGGTCCGGAGAGAGGGGCGCTGTCTGTCGGCGTAGAGCGCGACGCCATCCTTCCCCGACTGCGGGGAAGGTGGGCCGGCGTAGCCGGGCCGGAAGGGGTAGGGTGGCGTCTGCCTATCCGCGGCCGGCAATGTCGCATCACTCGCCCCCTTCCGTCATTGCTTTGCAATGCCACCTTCCCCACAGTCGAGGAAGGATTACCCGCGCCTCTTCCTGCTGGGTGCGAAACAACAGCGCAGCGTCGACTGCACAACAAACAACAATTCGGAGCCACACCCGATGAGCCATCACGCCTGGGTCCTCGAAGTCCGTCCGGGCTATGAGGACGAGTACAAGAAGCGCCATGACGAGATCTGGCCGGACATGCTGGAGGCCCTGCGCAAGGCGGGCATACGCAACTACAACATCTTCCGCCATGGCCTCACTTTGTTCGGCTATTTCGAGACGGACGATCTGCAGCGCACCATCGACGTCCTCAAGGACGATCCGGTGAACGCGCGCTGGGGCGCCTCGATGGCGCCGATCATGAAGATCGAGATCGACGAGCGGCGTGGCTTTCCCTTCCTGCTGCCGCTGCAATGGCACATGGATTGAGATGATGGCGCCTGATCTCAAGGCAGAGGTGATCATCGTCACCGGGGCAGGGCGCGGCATCGGCGTCGCCGCAGCGCGCGCGCTTGCAGGCCGTGGTGCCCGCGTGGTTGTATCCGCCCGCAGACAAGAGGATGCGCAGGCCGTGGCGTCGTCGATGGCCGGCGGCGATGTCCTGGCTGTCGGCTGCGACGTCTCGCGTTGCGAGGATGTCGCGCGGCTTGTCCGGGAGGCGGAAAGCCACTTCGGTCCGCCCACCGTGCTCGTCAACAATGCAGGCGTCGTGGCGCCCATAGGCCGGCTGGACACGCTCGATCCCGAAGCCTTCGCCGCTGCCATTCGCACGACGCTGGTCGGTGCCGCCTTCGCGGCGCAGGCGGTGCTGCCGGCCATGGTGAAGGCCGGGCGCGGACGCATCATCAACCTTTCCTCCGGAGCCGCCCATCGGCCGATGGAGGGCTGGAGCGCCTATTGCGCCGCCAAGGCCGGCCTCGCCATGCTGACGCGCTCCATCGCGCTTGAATATGGCGAGCAGGGCATCAAGGCCTTCGGCTTTGCGCCTGGCGTGGTGGATACCGGCATGCAGGCGGAGATCCGCGCCTCCGGCATCAATCCGGTCAGCCGCCTGCCGCGTGAATCACTGGCGCCCGTCGACCAGCCGGCGGAGGCGATTGCCTTCCTGTGCACGGCGCAAAGCGACGGCTATGCGGGGCAGGAGATCGATATCCGCACGGAGGTGTTCAGGGCCGCGGCTGGGTTGCCGGCCTTGCCGGCTTAGGAAGGAATGAGCATGCCCGCCCATGACCGCCTCGTCGTCGTCACCGACTACACGTTCCCGAGTCTGCATCACGAGCAGGCGGCGGCGGGTGCGGCCCGTTTCGCCACGCATCAGTGCTCCGATGCGCAGGCCGTCACGGCGGCGGTGAAGGGCGCCGATGTCGCGCTGGTGCAGTTCGCTCCGATGACCCGGGCGGCGCTCGAAGGCCTGGCGCCGGGGGCCCGCGTCATCCGCTATGGCGTCGGCTACGACAACATCGATGTGAAGGCTGCCGGCGAGCTTGGCATCGAAGTCGCCTATGTGCCCGACTACTGCACCGACGAGGTGGCCGACCACACCGCCACCGCGCTGCTCGCCAGCCTGCGCAAACTCGCCGCCCTCGATGCCAGCGTGCGCGCCGGGCAATGGGCCGCCGTGGCGGTGTGCAAGCCGATGCGTCCCTTCCGCGACTCCATGGTGGGCTTTCTCGGCCTCGGCCGCATCGGCCGCGCCGTGATGGAGCGGCTCAGGCCCTTCGGCTTCAGCTTCCTCGTCTTCGATCCCGCTTTGTCCGAAGCACAGGTCGAAGCGCTCGGCGCAAGCAAGGCCGCGACAACGGACGATCTCTTCGCTGCCGCCGACGCGCTCGCCTTGCACGCGCCCTCCACGCCCGCCACCCGCGGCATCGTCAACCGGGCGACGCTGGCGCGCATGAAGCCGAATGCGATGATCGTCAACACCGCGCGCGGCGACCTCATCGATGCCGCCGCATTGGCGGAGGCGCTGGCGAACAACCGCATCGCTGGCGCGGCGCTCGACGTCTTCGACAGCGAGCCGCTGCCATCGGACCACGTGCTGCGCGGCGCGCCCAACCTGCAGCTTACGCCTCACGCCGCCTGGTATTCCGACGCCTCGATCGACCGGTTGCAGGCTCTCGCCGCGGACGAGGTCCGCCGGGCACTGGCCGGCGAGCCGATGCGCAGTCCGGTGCCAACCCCGAAATAGGGGACACGCTTTCACGTTGATGTCCTTTCCATGCGGTAGGCTTCTGTTCAGCCCTGTGCTTTATTCCTCGCCATTGTGGTGGCATGGGCTGCACGCCGTACACGATCGTGACCGGGAGGACTGGATGAAAAGAAGCTGGCTGGCGGCCTTCGCCTTGTCGATGTTGACGCCCCTTGCCGCCGCGCAGGCCGACGAACCCATGAAGGGTACATTCACGGCCCATCAAGCCTGCTCGGCCCTCCTGTCGATCCGCAAGCAGACCAATCCGGGCGATGTGAAGCTCACGCCGGAGCAAAGCTACAGGCTGCTTTCCGCCAACAAGCCCAATCCGACCTATTACCGTGTCGAGGTCGACGGCGCCCAACCCGCCGAGCGCTGGGTACCGGTCGACTGCGGCGAGGTGAAATCGGCTGACGGCACCACGGTGCCGCCGGCGCCTACCTCGCCTTCCCAGCCCGCGCCGGGCAAGCAGGGCAACAATCCGCCCTCAGGCGGCGGAAGCGGGGCTTCCTACGTCTTCGCCATCAGCTGGCAGCCGGCGTTCTGCGAAGGGCTGCCCAGCAAGACCGAATGCAAGACGCAGACGCCCGAGCGCTACGACGCCACCCATTTCACCCTGCACGGCCTGTGGCCGCAGCCGCGCGGCAATGCCTATTGCGGCGTACCCCAGCAGGATGTCGAGGCCGACAAGGCGCATCGCTGGGAGGACCTGCCCGAACCACAGCTCGAGCCCGCCACCCGCACGGCCCTGGAGCAGGCCATGCCCGGCACCGCCTCCTTCCTCGAGCGCCACGAATGGGTCGAGCACGGCAGCTGCTTCTTCGAGAAATCGGCCGATGCCTATTTCCGCCGCGAAGTCGCGCTGATCGGCCAGATCAACGCTTCGCCCGTGCAGAAGCTCTTCGCCGACAATATCGGCAAGGAGGTCGAGACCAGCGACATCCGTCAGGCTTTCGACCAGGCCTTCGGTGACGGCGCTGGCGACCGCGTGCGCGTGGCCTGCAAGCGCGACGGCGACAGGCGCATCATCGTCGAGCTGACCATCGGCCTGCGTGGCGAGGTCACCGACAATGCCTCCCTCGCCACCCTGATCGCCGGGGCCTCGCCGACCGACCAGGGCTGCAAGTCCGGCATCGTCGATCCGGTGGGATTGCAGTAATGGGGGGCGGGTCTTCAGACCCGCCTTGCCTCTCTCGACCAATGTTGCAGGTCTGGCGGGTCTGAAGACCCGCCCCCCGATCCGGAGCTGCATCCTGGAAACCTCGCTTTACCTTCCCATCAAAGCCTTCCTGGAAGCTCTTGATTTCTCTGTGAAAGGAGAGATCGGCGGCTGCGATGTCCTCGCTCTGCGCGAAGGCGAGCCGCCGCTGCTGGTCGTCTGCGAGCTCAAGCAAAGCTTCAACCTCGAACTCGTCCTGCAGGGCGTCGACAGGGCCGCCGCCTGTGACGAGGTCTGGCTTGCCGCGCGCGTCTCGGTGCGCGGCAAGGGGCGGGAGAGCGACAAGCGTTTCCGCAATCTCTGCCGCCGCCTCGGCTTCGGCCTGCTCGGTGTCTCCGACCGGGGCGAGGTCGCTGTTATCGTCACGCCGGAGGCGCCGTTCCCGCGTCGCGAAGCACGCCGCCGCTCGCGCCTGCTCGCCGAGCATCGCAAGCGCCAGGGCGATCCCGTCACCGGCGGCTCCACCCGCGTGCCGCAAATGACGGCCTATCGCCAGCAGGCCCTCGCCTGTGCCGCCGCCCTCGCCGAAAGCCCGCTGCGGCGGCGGGATCTCGCCAAGCTTGTGCCCGATGCCCCGAAGATCCTGCAGGGCAATGTCTATGGCTGGTTCGAGCGGGTGGACAAGGGCATTTACGGCTTGACGCCCAAGGGCCGCGAGGCCTTGGAGCGCTGGCCGCAGGAAAGCGCGAGCATGGCGCGCGTTTCCTGAATCGGGAGAGATGCGCTAGCCTGTCTTACCTTCAGATCGAATCACCAAGAATCGCAAAATGCCCTTGGTACCAACGCGTTAATCTGGAAATCCACGCCTGCCCGAATGCATTTTGCTTTGGTAAGCGGCAGGAATTGTTTGTGAAGGATGCCATGGCCGCCTCGAAGAAACCCAGCAAACCGAAGACACCACCGAAGTCTGGTGCTTCGAAGGCGAAGCAGCCCGAGTTGGATGCGGCCTTGTTCGACGCGTTGCAGGAAATGCTTAGTGAGGGGCGCCTTGGCGATCTGTTCGACGAGCCCGACACGCCTCAGGAACTGATCGAGGAAATTGCAGCGCTTGAGGCCGACGAGAGCAGGGGACTCTTCGAGGATCTCGTCGATGCCCTATCCGACATGCGGATCGAGGCCAATAGCGGCAACCGTCAGGCGCGGCAGGAGGTCCGGGAGCTGTTGTCCTGGCTGGAGCAGCGCATCGAACAGCCTGACCTGGGCGGCTCGAAGCTGGTGATGGTCGCCCAGGCTTTCGGCGCGGCGAACCTCGCTCTCGGTCCCTCGCTGCAAGCCGCCATCACCCGGCAGCTCCAGGAAGGTTCCGATGGGGAGGACGTCGGCGGCAGGAGCCTCGAGACGCTGCTTGAGGACCTCGCGGACGAAATGGATGGAGATCCGCTGGAGCACTTCGATGCCCTGTCCCACATCGCCCATTACTTGTCGGAGGAGGCCAAGTGGGAGATCGCGGCGAAGTTGGCCAGCAACCAGGACCCACGGTTGCGAGAGATGACGCTCGGCTTCCTTCTGACGGCGGACGATCGCACCGCTGGTGTCATCTGCGACGCCCTGGTCGCCTCGACGGAGCAGAATCCGCCGGAGTCTCGCTTGGTGTCCCGGCTGGCTTTGGTGCGTGCCCTGGTTCTTCCCGATCGCGCGCAGCGCATCGATTCGGTCCTGGCCGCCCTGCGGCCTCACGTGGTGCCTTCTCCTCCCGAGAGAGCCGTCAAGCTGACAACAGTGCTGGCCTCCGTGCCGGATGGCGCGGGAGCGACGACCATCGCTGCATCCGCGAAGGGGCGGCCGAGCCAGACGATCACGCTGCTGATCAAGACCGGCCTGGGGATCGTGGAAATCAGCGACCTGGAAGGTATCACCGGCCAGCGCCTCAAGATGTTGTTCGCGCAGTCGGATATCCGTGCCCACCCGGCTTCGCAAAGCCATGTCGCCACGCGGCTGGCGGCAGCGGTAGCGGAGAATTGGGAGGGCGGCACGCCCGTGCCTCCGCTGCTGGTGCGCTTCATGGAATTGCTCGAACTGTCGACCCTGCCGGCGAATGACTTCGAGCCCGAAGTCCTGTTCGACGAGATTCTGAGCGGCGTATTGCTGGATGTTTCAAGCCTCGAAAATCAACGAACCGCCCTCCAGAAGCTGCAGGACGAAGGTACCCTGGTCGAGACCTGGTTCGAGGCCAACGACGAGATCGATGCGTTGCTGAGCAAGATCCGCTCGCGCGACAAGCGCCTGGAAGCCCTGCTCACAAGCTATCTGCCGACGCGGCGCTGGTTCTGGATCCGGCAGTGCGCCTGGACAGCCGGCATCCTGCGCGAGCAGAAGGGCCGCGACGGCAAGCTTGCCGTCTGGGTCGCCGTGCTCGGCAAGCAATTGTGCAGCACCCGGCCTTTGGCCGAGAGCCCGCTTATGCAGGCGGTTGCCGAGGGCACAATCAAGGCATTCATGCTGCAGTGACGCTGTACGCAGGACAGCGCGCTGCTTCACGGCCGTCATTCCGGATATTCCCTCACTCGAGCCGGAATGACCAAGCCGTTCGGTTCGGTGAGATCGCGATCCGACCGAGCACCGCCCTCACACGAAGGGCGTGAAGATATCCGGCCGCTTCGGCAAGAGGCGATGGAAGTAGCGCCTTCCCTCGGGGGAAATGGCGTTGCTGCCGGCAAAGAAGCTGTCGGGCATGTGGCGCGTGCGGCCGGCGACCTGGTCGAGCGCCACGATGCGCGGCGTCGTGCGGTGGCCGTCATAATGCAGCACCACCGAGCCGCTGCCGGCGGTGAAGGCGCTCTGGGCCGCGAAGGCGCCGGCCTCGAAGGCCTCCTTGGCGTCCGTCTCGTCGATCATGCCGATATAGCCGCGCAGCAGGTAGCCGAGCGTGTCCACGCGGGTTCTCGCCTTAGGGAAACGTTCCTTCAGGGCGCGCTGGATTTCAATGCCGAGATCTCCGCCCGAGAGCTGGACATTGCCATGGGCATCGCGCTCCAGCGCACCGGCTGCAAGCACGTCGGCCAGCGGGCGCCCGGTCTCGTCCTGCACGCCTTCGGACATCGAAACGATACAGTGTCCGGTGCGCGTATAGATGGCGTCGACATCGTCGAGGAACTGGGCCACCGAGAAGGGCTTTTCGGGTGCATAGATCAGATGCGGTGCTTCGTCGGCCGATTGCTGCCAGCCGGCCGCGGCGGCGCTGAGGAAGCCGGCATGCCGGCCCATGACGATGCCGACATAGATGCCGGTCATGGCGCGGAAATCGAGGTCGATGCTCACGAAGGCATTGGCCACGAAGGCGGCCGCCGAGATGAAGCCGGGAACGTGGTCGTTCTCCATCAGATCATTGTCGATGGTCTTGGGGGCATGCACGAAGCTGCACGGCCCGGTCGACTGCTTGCTCAGGATGTCCAGCGTGCCGGCGGTGTCGTTGCCACCGATATAGACGAAGGCGCGGGCCTCCACCTTCTGCAGCGCGGTGAGGATGGCCTCGCAATATTTGGCGTCGGGCTTGTCGCGCGTCGAGCCGAGGCCGGAATTGGGCGTATGGGCGAGGCGCAGGAGGTCGGTTTCCGAAAGCTGGGTGAGGTCGACGAGATCGCCCTTGGTCAGGCCGCGCACGCCATGCCGGGCGCCGAGGATGCGCAGGGAAGGGTCGTGCCGCCGGGCGGCGACGATGGCGCCGCAGAGCGTCTGGTTGATCACGGCGGTGGGGCCGCCCCCCTGGGCGATGACGATGGACGACATGGAACCTCCCTTGCTTACGCGGGGTTTCTTATGGATGCCGGCCATAGAAGCGGAGTTCAACGCCGCTTACAACCGTCGTTGCAGGTTATGCAGGGCGATGAGCCCCGTCCGCAACGTTTCGGCGAGGACGGTGCTGCAGCACAGGAAACGGGTGGCGGCTGCGGCCTCTTCCTGGTGTCCTCGTGGCATCCCTGAATGGAGATGCCCTCATGTCTTTTCGTATCACCGGCCTTTCACCCGAACCGTTCCGTGAACTCTTTGGCCTCGACGATGCCGAACTCGCCCGGCGTGGCGCCCGACGCGTCGTCGCTGACGCCAAGCCCGGCTTTCCCGACCGCGTCGAGATGCGCGATGCCGAGCCCGGCGAGACCTTGTTGCTGCTCAACCATGTCTGCCAGCCGGCGGCGACGCCCTACCACGCCCGCCATGCCATCTTCGTGCGGGAGGGAGCACAGATGCCCTATGACCGCATCGACGAAGTGCCGGAGGTGATGCGCGGCCGCATTCTCTCCCTGCGGGCCTTCGACGCCGAGGGCATGATGGTCGATGCGGATCTCACCGAGGGGCGCGAGATCGAAAGCCTTATCGCACGCCTCTTCGCCAATCCCGAGGTTGCCTATATCCATGCCCACAATGCCAAGCGTGGCTGCTATTCCGGCCGCATCGACAGGGCGTAAGCCAAACGCAGATGAAATACTCTTTTGTCCTGCCTGCGCTGTTGACGGTGAGATGGATGGCCTCGAAGAACATGGAGGCAGCAAGCGGAATCGGGCGCTCGGTCGATATCGAGATCCCCGTCAAATAGCGGCCGGCGTTCCAGACGGCTATCATGGGGTCTGCCGTCCTCCGGAAAAGGGACCGACCATGCCCCGTCTCAACCGCATCATCGAGACCTCACTCTATGTCGAGGATCTCGACCGCGCCGCCCGCTTCTACGAGGCGGTGCTGGGGCTGGAGGCGCTGCTCAAGCTGGAGCGCCTCTATGTCTATGATGTCGGCGGCGCCAATGTGCTGCTCGTCTTCAAGCGCGGCGCCTCGGCCGAGGACATGGCCATGCCCAACGGCCTGATCCCGGGCCATGACGCCAGCGGCCGCATCCATGTCTGCTTCGCCATTTCGGCCGAGGAGTTGGTGGCGTGGGAGACGCGTCTGGCTGAGCACCACATCGCCATCGAGGGCCGCGTCGACTGGCCGGCCGGCGGCAAGAGCGTCTATTTCCGCGACACCGACGGCAACATGCTGGAGCTGGCAACGCCGGGTATGTGGCGGATCTATTGAGGGGAGGGGTTGTGCTGCCGCGCAGGACAATCGTTTCGGGTCGATTTGGTGCTGCCCTTGTCGTCATTGCGAGCGCAGCGAAGCAATCCAGGGCCAGCGGACACGGCCCTTTGACTCCTGGATTGCTTCGCTGCACTCGCAATGACGAATGAGGCAACACACTTCGCCAGCCCGAAGCGATTGCCCTGGCTTTCCGCGCCCATTCCCATTGTCCGACGCGCCTCCGGCCTTTAGGTTGAAACCATAACTGGAGGCCGTCATGTCGCTGATCACCTCGATCGCCGAGCTTGAAGCTCTTTATACCGATCCCGTATCGCCGGCCGCCCATGTCAAGGTGCTCGACCACGTCTCCGACCACTACCGCACCTTCATCGAGGCCTCGCCCTTCATGCTGCTGGCGACTGTCGGGCCCTCGGACGTCGACTGCTCGCCGCGCGGCGATCCGCCCGGCTTCGTACGCGTGGCCGATCCGAAGACGCTGATGATTCCCGACCGGCGCGGCAACAACCGGCTCGATTCCCTGCGCAACATCGTGATGGACCCGCGCGTCCACCTGCTCTTCCTGATCCCCGGCGTCGGCGAGACCATGCGCGTGATCGGCCGCGCCGCGATCTCCGCCGATCCCGAGCTCTGCGCCAGCTTCACCATGGAGGGCAAGGCGCCGCGCAGCGTCATCATCGTCACGGTGGAGGAGGTCTACCCGCAATGCCAGAAGGCGCTGGTGCGCTCGAAGCTCTGGGATCCCGCCATCCAGATCCCGCGCTCGGCGCTGCCCTCCCTCGGCGAGATGCTGGCCGCCATCACCAAGGGCGGCTTCGACGGTAAGGCGTATGACCAGGCCTATCCGGAGCGGCTGAAGCAGACGATCTATTGAGGGAGGCCCGCGCAGCCCCCCTCGGTCTCACAACCACAGCTCGACATAACCGGGGCTGCCGAGCAGGCGTTCGAAATCGGTACGCAGCGGCTGTGGCTTGCCGAGCCAATCCTGCTCCAGATTGCGGAACCTCGAATTGGCCAGGAGGTCCACGCCGGCAGTGGCCGAAGCCTGCTGATAGTTCCTGGTATCCTTGAGACGCGTGCCGAGGTCTTCCAGGAGAGCGCAGCGCGGAATCGGTTCGTAGCGGCCGCGTTCGGTAGAGACCACCGCCACGGCCGTTGCCTGCGCTGGTGCAACAGGGCGGGGGAGGATGGCATCGAGAATGTCGCCGGCCTCGGTGCTGGGGCCATCGGGATCGTCGCGCCAAGGCGTGGCGTTGGTGCTGCCATGATGGCCGATCTTCAGGAAATCAACGCCCTCCTTCAGCAATTCGCCACGGCGGTTCCACATCACGTTCCAGGAGCCATTGGCCTTGCCATCCCTGTAGGCCGTGCTCCATTCGGCATCGCCAACGAAGAGCAGGCGCTTGCCGCCCCAATCGATGCGCAGGATCACGCTGGTGTTGTTGACCATCTGGTTGGAGGCGGCCGCCAGCGCCAGGGCGCTGGACAGCATGTTGGAACGCAGCCGCTGGAAATCGGAGGCGCTGATATTGGCCGGCAACTCCGACGCGGGCACGGGCGCCGCCATCGCGGCGCCATAGGCCTGCGGCGTGAAGGAGGCGGAGAGGGCCTGCAGCATGGGATCGGGCGCCGCGCCGAGATAATAATGATCGATATCCTTTTCGGGCGCGAGCACGCGGATGGTTGCCCCAGCCAGAGGCAGGCCGAGATCCGCATTGCTTTGACCGGCATGAACGTAACGGGCTTCGATGCCATTCTGCCTGGGTATCCAGTCGGTCAAGGTGTCCAGGGCCTCGTCATTGGCGACGGCAAATTCAGAGATGAAGGCGGCCATCTCCTCGCCAAGCGACAGGTTGAGGCTGGCGAGCCCGCGCATCGCCTGAGTGGCGTAATCCTCGAGGGCCAGGGCCCGGCTGGCCTCGACGCCATCGACTCCCTTGCCCTTGCTCTTCTTGAGCTCGGGATTCATCGCAGCGCTCAGCCAGATCGCTCCGATCTCGAACTGCTTGAACAACGCCTTGTCGAAGCCGGCGATGTGGTCCTTGTGGCGGTGGGTCACCACGATCAGATCGAGCCGCCTCTTGCCGGACGCCGTCTGTGGCAGCATGCCGGCCAGCGCCTTGACTGCAGCCTGGAGATAGCGCTCGCCGCTCCAGGAACCGCAGTCGACCAGCATGTGGAAATCAACGGCCTCGCCGCCGCTAGCGATCGCCTTGGGGATGCGGCAATAGATGCAGTCGCCGAGGCCGACGTCGAAGGCACTGATCAGGAGCTTATCTGCCATTGACGTTCTCCCTGCTGTTCCCGTTCGTGTTCGTGATCGATGGAGAAATGCGGGCTGACCTCGAAGCGCAGCACGCCGTCGACCGTCCTCGAGGTCAGCGGCGGGATGCTCTTTTCAGCAAGGCCGAAGCTGCCGCCGAAGGCCATGCCGACCTTGCCGCCATTGATGCGCCTGGCAAGCGTGTCCAAATAGGCTTCGAGGCGCGCCTCGCCATCCGCGACTTCCTTTTCCCAGTCGCTTCCGGGCTTGGGCTTGGCCTCGTCGAAGCTGTGCGAGCCCGGCTTGCGCGCCCAATGCAGCAGATTGCCGTTTTCGTTGAAGGCCAGCGTTCCCCCGCACAAGAAGCTGGTGGTCTGGCCCTCATAGCGGGCAAACCGCGTACCGGTCAGCGTCACATCCTCGCGCCATATATATTGCAGCAGGATCTGCCTCGGCTGCCTCTGGCCGTCGCGCGTATATTTGTTGGCCACGAAGACCTCCGGCACGATGATGTCGGCGCCGCGGGGAATGAAGAGCTTGCTGCGATTGTCGTCGAGAAAGCGATAGGCCGCCGCGCGCGAGCCTTCGAAGGTCGCGACGTCGTGGAAGACATCGATGGGCGTGCGCTTGAACAGCGTGTCCGCCTTCATCAACCCCTCTTTCTCCTCTGGGGCGAGGATGCCGCGGGCGATGAAGCTGTCGATCATCATCGGCCGGTAGCCCTGGGGATCGGTGGGATTGGCAATCTGCTCGGCCCTCAGCACGGCCATGGCATAGTCGCGGAAGGTGGCCTCCACCGGCGGCAGGAGGTCCAGCGGCTGCACGGCCATCACCTGGATGCGCTGGGCGATCTGCCATAGCTGCGATTTGCGTTTCTCGGGCTCCGGGTGCGCCGCAAGATAAAGGCGCCATATTCCGAGGATGATGTCGAACATCGCACAGGTCATGACTTCGGACAGGTCGTGCGGTTCGTCGTTGCCGGCGAGCTTGGCCAGAGTGGCGTCCTCGTTGGTGGCGCTACGCAGATAGGGCCGGTTCTTGACCGCCTGGCCGAACTGCGCCGCGATACTGGACAAGGGCGTCTCGCCTTCCAGCTTGCCGCCGGTCAACTCGAGGAATATGCGCCGGAAGGAATTGTTGCGGAAGGCGATGAGAATGGCCGAGAGATCGCCCATGAACTCGTGAAAGGCGGCAGTCTGCGGCGAGATCGCCTCCAGGAAATAGGGCCGGATGCCGTCCAGCACGGCGTGGCCGAATTCGTGGATGACGATGTCGCCGGAGAGGCAGGTATAGATCCTCTTCTTGGCCGGGCCGGCTTCCCCCTCCTCGTCCGCGTCGAAATAGTAGAACTGGAGCGATTTGCTCTTGCGATCGTAATAGGCGTTCTTGCCATAGCCGGCATGCGGCACGACGATGAGCCGGTTGCCTTCGAAGCCCCAGCTGATCCGCCGGCCCAATCCCCAGGGACCCTCGAAGTAGTCCAGGGCGTTCTGCACCCGGGCCCAGGTGTTCACCTGCTGGAAATGGGGCGTATCCTTCTGGCTCTCGTCGAGCTTCTTGCCGGCAGGGCTGTAAAAGGCGTCCTCGTCCGCGCGCCACCGAGCGGGTTTTTCGAGCTGGTTGGTGGTGGCATCGAAGTCGACCACAGCGAAGCGCGCGCTGGTCGGCCCATCGCTGATGCCCGGTTCCCACGGCACGTTGAAGTCGGTGTCTATCTCTTCATTGGGGAGCTTTGCGGCGAGCGCCGGGTCCTTGAAATAGACGACGAAGGGAATGCGCAGGCCAAGCCGCTTCTCCGTTTCGAGGCCGAGATATCGTGCGGCGGCATAGAGCGCGATGCGGTCGTCCTTGCGCAGCTTGCCGGGAGCCGTTCGATCTTTCGATGGTGCCGGCGAGGCTTTCGTCGTGTCCTTTGCCATGAAATCCCCCTTTCCCAGGCGTTCCAGATCTCAGGTCTGCTCCACCTTGAGCTGGCAGGCGCCGCTACAGGCGAGCGCTCTCGGCAAGTTGCCCGCGCCCCAGTCGAAGCCGATATGGCCGAGACCGCTGGCGGCGCGGTCCTCGGTGTTGCGGACATAGTTGAAAGAGGAGTGACCGATGCGCGGATCGTCCCAGCCGACACTGTCGTGGGCCGAGCAGGTTGCGCTCAGCGGATGCTTGTAGCTGTTGCCGCTACCGTAGGAGTAGGCGAGCCTCTGATCGGCGCCGGCGGGACGGCTGGGCACGGTGGGCGACCTCGAGCGTCCGCCGTGATGCGGGCAGTTGATGAAATCGAGGGCGCCGGCGGCCGGCGGCGAGGGGAGGTCGCCATAACCGGCGTCCGCCGGCAACAAGACCGGCCGGCCCTGGGCTCCGGCCGGTGCCCCGATCTCGGCGGCGAGACCGGAGGCGTTGCGCGAGGTACCCGTGCATTGCAGGAGGGTGAGCGGACCGGCGCTGACGCTGATGGTCGCGGCTGGCCAGACCAGCAATCGGCCATGGGCGATGATCGAGGCGATCAAGGCGCTGTGGTGAAAGCCGCGCTTGGTCCGGCGCACAGTCTGGCGCGGCACGATCCAGGTTCGCCAATGCGCCCGGGTGTCCCGGCCTTCGGAAGACCAGTGGTCATGGTCCCAATGCGAGAGGACGATGGCGGGGTCGACATTATGGCAAAAGCAGAACTGGGCGAGCGCGGTTGGAAAAGTGGCAGTGTTGCCGGCAACACCGCCGCCGAAGTCGAAATAGACGACGACTGCACCGTTCTGGTCCACGAGCGCATTGGCGCCGCCCTGGCCGACATCGTAAACGGCGACATGGTCGATGGCTCCCGCGCCCGCGACCCCCTGCAGGGCGGCTTCGATGTCTGCGACCGTCGCGTCTGGTTCGCTGCCAAGGGGATCGACGGCGTTCAGGCGCGCGCTGGCAGCATCGCCGGCCTCCGTGACCCGGCTCAGCCTCACGGCCAGAGGGACGGCGAACAGATTGGGATAGAGGTCTGCCGCCAGCCGGCTCTCGTCCCAGCCGAGCTCGAACCGTTTCCAGCGCCGTTCCAGGTCGTCGAGCAGTTCAGGCAGATCGGGCGGCGCGAGGTCACCCGGCAAAGGTTCCTGGTCGGCTGCCGTCAACGTTTGCGCCGACTGGCTGGCGATCTTGCGGATGCACGATGTCGCCAGCCTGATCTCGAGCAGGTAGATCGGCATGGCATAGAAGATTGGGCCATAGTCGCGCGCCTGGAAAGCGGCGGCGATCTCCTCGTCGGGCAGGCGGTCGAACCAGGCGGCATCCACCGCCGAGAACATCAGGCGGTGGTTGCCCTCATCGTCGATCTCCGCCTGGTCGAGCACGGCATAGAGGTCGCCACGCGGCAACTCCCAGGATCTGCCGTGCAGCAGCAGGAAGGGGTTGCATTCCGGCCTCGGTCGGTCGTCCCGCTCCATGGATGGTCTCGCAGACTGTCGTTGCTATTGGTGATGATCGAAGAAGAGGATAGAGCCGAAGTCTGGCGCGCGCGAGAGGCTCCGGCAAATAGTCTTCGGCAAGAAACGTGCACTGAACAGAAAATTGCAGGAGTCGACAGCGTATGTAGCCGGCTTTGAACTTGGCGAGATCGATGGAGTGCCTGCGCATGTCGCGCCGTCACTCCTGATCGACTGGTTGTCCCGGCTATAGTCTCAGGGGCGGGAAATCGGCGTGACATGCGCCTTGCCGGTTGAGGCGGGCTCGATCTCGCCCTCTGATGCGCAATTGCCACAGGAGCGACCCGATCTGATCCCGTACCGACATTCTCCCCTTGCGTCAGCGCCCGGCCAGGTCTACACAGCGCGCCCGTTCGACCGAAGGAGAACCGCCATGAGATCCCATCCGAGAGCCGCATCTTCAGTGCCGGCGCTCGTGGTGCGTCCGGCGTTCCGATCTTCTTTCAGGCCCAACGACAATGGCCCGTTTCAATATCCAGCGCGTGCGAGAGGCCGAGCGCGCACGTATCGATGAAGCCCACCGCGCCACGCTGCGGCGGGCGAGGCCGCAGGCAAGGCATGGGCAGAACCTGCGGCTCGCCCTCGCGGAGGCCGAGCGTGGCTTCAGTTCCAGCATTATCCGCGATCCCGGTGACTGGCATCCGCAGCTGAAAACGCGCGACCTGGCGCGCCTGCGGCTGGCGGCGGCCCGCCATCTCTTTGCCCGCTATCCCGTGCCGGCCCCGCTGGAGCGGATCTGGCAGGAGGAGGGCACGGGCCTGACGACCGCCGAGATTGCCGAGCGCAAGCGTTGGTACATCGCGGTGGCGCAGGGCGGCTCGCTCTACAAGGCCTATGCGAGCAATTGGCTGTCGCGCAAGGAGGTGCACCTCTTCCTCAACCCGCCGGGCGATCTTTCCTTCAACGAGGCGCTCTGGCAGGCGGTGGCGCGTTCCTACACGGATGATGTCGGCCTGGCGCTGCGCATCGCCCGTTCGAAGATCGCGCGTATGCTGCGCAACGCCTTCGCCTTCTGGCGCGAGGTGGCGCGCTTCTTCTGCGTGCATCCGGCGCCGCTCGAGGAGATCGACGATCTCTGCGATTTCCTGGCGGCGCGGCACGGCGAGGATCCGGCCTACAGCCTGAAGGGGCGCACGCCGGTCTCGCTGCGTCGGCAGATGCATGCATGGCACCGCGAACTAGCGGAGATCCGTCGGGTCGAGGCCATCATGCGCCGTCAGGCCGAGCAGGTCCGGCTGGCCCAGCGTCGGGCCCGTGGCTTTGCTCCCGCCCCGCGGCTGGTCGATGCCAGCCAGTGGGACGGGGTGCGGCTGCAGGACTGGTTCTGGCAGCTGCCGGCCAAGGAAGCGCGCTTCAAGAAGGAGGAAGTGATGGTGGTGCAGCTACGCACGGCGGCCGATCTGGTGGCCGAGAGCGGGGCGATGCGCCATTGCGTGTCGAGCTACGCCTTCAAATGCGCGGCCGGCAACGCCTCCATCTGGTCCCTGCGCCGGCGCAAGGCGCAGGGAGGCCTGGAGCGCATGCTGACCATCGAGCTCGATGGCCAGAACCGCGCCGTGCAGATCCGGGGCTTCGCCAACCGCCTCGCCATGCCCGGGGAGCGCGAGCTCCTCGCCCGCTGGGCGAAGGCGCGGAATCTCACGATGCTGGTGTAGGACGGCTCCCGCGCACCGAATGACAGGTGCGCGGGGGTTCGCCTATTCTGGACCAATCGGTCTTCAACCGCCCGCCGCCATGCTCGCGTACGCCCTCACAGCCCCGAGGCGTTCACGATTACATAGGCCTCGCCGCCCTTGCGGTCGTGCCTGACCACATAGGTCTGGCCGTGCAGGGTGATAGTGACGGGTGCGCCTGTGCTCAGGCCCGCCGCCGGCTTGCCGGAAACCTGAGCCACCAGGCTGGCGAATTGGGCTGCGACCTCCGGCCCCGGGTTGGCCTCGGCGGTGACGGCGCATTCCTTCTTGCCGCGCACCTGCAGGGAAAAGGAGCCGTCCGCCGCCATGCCGACCACGCTGGCGCCGAGGTCCATCTGCGGCTTCACGCCATATTTCTTCGCCGCCGCCATCGCCTTGTCGAAGGAGGGCGCGGTGGCCAGGCACGCATCGCGGAACAGCAGTACGGCCTTGTCGGTCACCGTCTGGGCAAGCGCAGGGGCGGGGAGCAGGGCCACGAAGGCGAGGGATGAGAGCATGGCCAGACGGCGGCTGCGGATGGATGGCGGAATGGACATGGACATCGACAGGCCCCCTGATGCGTGGGGCGCGACCTAATCATGATGCAACCGCGCAGGGAAGGGGCCAAGCGTCTCATGCACAGGCGTGAGCCAGCGAACCCTCATGCTAAAGCTGCGCCTCGATGGCGGCCTTGTCGATGACCGACCACACCTGCACGATCTTTCCGGCGCGAAATTCGTAGAAGACATTCTCGCTGAAGCAGACTTTCTTCCCATTCACGGGAAGGCCGAGAAAGATGCCCCTTGGGCTGCAGTCGAACGCCAGCCGGCACGCGATATAGGGCGGATCCGAGGTCAGCAGCCGGATGTTGAAATGAAGGTCGGGGATATCGCGGAAATCCTGTTCCAGCATCGCCCGATAGCCCGCCAGGCCGAGCGGGCGGTCGTTGTGCTGCGCCTTCTCGTCGACGAACTGGCCCAGCCTCGGCCAGTCCTGCGCGTTCAGGCAGGCGATGTAGCCCCGGTAGATGTCGGCGAGATCGGTCCTGGTCATGGAGAGCGTTTCCGTGCCTGTACGATAAAAGTCCCGCGCTGCCTCACAACTGTCATGCGCAGCTTCCATGCGATGCTGCAAGAAGGTGCCGGCGGAACTGGCTGTACCGCTCCTATAATGTCTCGTCTTTCCCTACGCCGCCCTTGGCTACCGGTGCGCAGGCCTTGCTGCCATTCCAATAGGCGCCCAGTCCCGGGCGACGATGCTGGCGGCCCATTCGCCTTTGAAGCTGCAGTGGCTGGGATCGAAATTCATGCCGAGCGGGCCGGTGCCGTAGCTGTCGTGCCAGAGGCAGGTCACCGTCAGGCCCTCGATGCGGCAGGCGTCGAGCCTGCCGGTGGCCGTGCTGCCGTCGAGATCCTCGAAGCTGTAACGGCCGGTCAATAAACCACCTGCTGCCTCCAGCGTGGTGGTGCTCGGCGTGTCCCGGCCGCTGCTCCACAACGAGCCGCCATAGGTGCCCGCAAAAGCGGCGGGACCGGTGGGTGGCGGGCCGCCGGCGATGGCCACGAGCAGCAGGCCGGAAAGGGCGAGGGGTGTGACGTTCATGGGGTCCTCTCCACGAGACAGGGCCGCTTGTCAGCCGGAGCGCGTGCCCGTGGGGGCGGGCCGGCAGCCATCGCAACCTGTGCTTGCGGTCTTCTCAGTTTCCTAAATGGAAATCTATAAAACATTGCGTCAGCCTGCAGTTCATTATTGGCGAAAACGTAGCTTATGCTCGGATGGCGCCACCTTTTTAGGATGGCAATCATGACGCGCGTATCTGTCTTTGGGCTTCTCGTGGCTAGCGCTGCGGCGATGGCGCTTGCTCTTGTGGGGCCAGCATCGGCAGGCGGCATGACCCGCAGCGCCGCGCGCGGCAAGGCGACGCCGATGGAGCCGCTGTTCGCCTGGACACGCGAAACCTGCGCCATCTATCCCGTCCAGAACGTCAGGATCGAGCAGCAGCCGCAGCATGGCACGGCCAGCATTGCGACGGTGAATGTCAAGCTGCCGGCCTCCTTCGGCGTCTGCGCGGGCACCAATGTCGACATGCCCTGGGTGGTCTACCAATCGGCGGGGACTTTCAGCGGCGCCGACCATTTCACCGTCTCCTGGGTGTCGCATGCCACGGTGCTGGAAAACACCAGCCGCTACCAGTTCTACGACGTCGCGGTAACGGTGAGATAGGGGATGCCGGACAAAGTCGAACCGCGGCACCGTTGCCGGCTGGGGGTCTTCGCGGATTATTTCTTAACGGCAAAGAAGGCTCCACCCGTGCCCTTCGTCACAGCAGCCCACCACTGCTTGTGCTAGCTCTTTGTCGTGCTAGGCTCTCGTTGAAATCCCAGCCTGCAAATCCTCCGATCCCGCCGGAGCCAGACCGATGCTCAGATGGCTTGTGCCTGTCGCCTGCCTCGTCTTGATGGCGGCTGCTCTCCCGGTGCAGGCAAGCACGCAGCGCGATTGCGCCCAGAACGCCAATCCCCGGCTCGCCTTGCAGGCCTGCACAGCGATCATCGAGAAGGGCGGGCGCAACCGCAACGAGACCGCCAACGCCTATCTCCTGCGCGGCAATGCCTATCTGGCGCAGGGCGAGTTCGATCCGGCGATCGCCGACTATGCCAAGGTGCTGGAGCTCCGGCCCGAGGATGCCAATGCCCTTCACGCCACCGGCCAGGCCTACAACGCCAAGGGCGATTACGACCGCGCCATCGCCAATTACGACAAAGCCATCGCCTTGCTGCCCAACGCCGTCTATTCCTATGTCGGCCGCAGCTTCGCCTATAATTCCAGGCGCGATTACGCCGCCGCCATCGCCGATTGCGAGAAGGGCATCAAGCTCAAGCCCGATCTGCCGGATGCCTGGTTCGCCTGCGGGGAATCCTATCTGGCCATCGGCAACAAGGCCAAGGCGGAAGACGATTTCCAGGTGTCGATCGGGCTTTACCCGCCTGCCGATAGGGCGGGGGCGGCCTCGCGCATCGGCCAGATCGAGGCGAGCCTGGTGGCCCAGCAGCAGGCGAGTACCACGCCCGCCAAAACCACACCCGCAAAGCCGCAGGACGCCGGTACACCGGGGGCCGTGGCGAGCCCCGGGCGGCGCGTGGCGCTGGTGATCGGCAATTCCGCCTACCAGGCGGTGGCGCACCTGCCCAATCCCGCCGGGGATGCCGACCTGGTCGGCGCCGCCCTGCGCCAGGCGGGTGTGCAGGACGTCACCGTCGCCCATGACCTCGATCGCGGCGCCATGGTGGCGGCGCTGCGCGACTTCGCCGACAAGGCGGACGGCGCCGACTGGGCGATCATCTATTATGCCGGGCACGGCATCGAGGTCGACGGCGCCAATTACTTGATCCCGGTGGACGCGCGTCTTGTCAGCGACCGCGACGTGCCGGACGAGGCCGTGTCGCTCGACCGCCTGCTGAGTGCCATCCAGGGTGCGCACAAGCTGCGCCTGGTGGTGCTCGATGCCTGCCGCAACAACCCCTTCGTGGTGCAGATGAAGCTCGCCTCGGCCCGCCGCGCCATCGACAGGGGCCTCTCGCGCGTCGAGCCGGCCAACGCCACGCTGGTGGCCTATGCCGCCAAGGAGGGCACCACCGCCCTCGACGGCAACGGCGCCGACAGCCCCTTCGCGCTCGCCTTTGCCAGGCGCGTGGTGGAACCGGGCCTGGAGATCAACAAGATCTTCCGCTTCGTGCGCCAGGACGTGATGGACGAAACCGGCAACCAGCAGGAACCGTTCGTCTACGGCTCCCTGCCGCCGGAGGATTTCTATTTCGTATCGGGGAAGTAGCCGGGAGCGCAACTGGGAGCGCGGACGTCTCGTCCGCTCTGGAACCGCGCCGCCGAAGGATGGAGCGTGGCCTATCCGTGAGGTCACGCCCAAAGACAGGAACGACCTTTGACCCAAGCTTAGTAAACCCCCCGAACTCACCGCTTCAAGAGCGGACAAGATGTCCGCGCTCCCAGGGACGCGCTCCCAGGGTGACGCTCCAGCTTACCGCTTGCAGCGCCACATGCGGTGATTGCCCTTCATGTAATAGACGCGGGTGCAACTGGCGGGATTGACGGCGTGTTGCCGGGACTCGGGGTGGTCGGCGGCGGCCGGCCTGCCCGGCGGCGTGGGCGGGGCGGAGGCGCTGGCGGTTGCGTTCGCTGGCGGGGCTTCGGCGCTCTGATCCGGGGTAGACGTGTCATCGGCACCCGCGGGCGCCACCGGCAGCAGGCGCTGCAGGCCATCGACGCGCGGATTCACCACGACGAAGATCTTGTCGGCCTCGACCGGGCTGCAGGTGATGGAGGCGATGTTCTCGAGCGCCGTCATCTGGCCGATGGCCATCGCCGCCTGCTCCGGCGCCACCGGCAGCGGCCCGCGTTCGATGCGCATCAGGCCGAGATTGGCCGAGACCAGCGCGCGCTTGACGCCATTGCAGGTCATCTCGTCAGCCCGGACGGCGGGCGCAAGCACCATCCCGCCGCAGGCCAGGGCAATCGCAATCGCAAGGCCGGCGCCCTTCAGCCGGATGCGGGGAACCACAAAGCTTCCGTAAGGGATCATGCTGCCTTCCGACCTCACAGACAACGCACTATACTCGGCGCGGCTTCGCGATGCCAGTGAGCAGGAAGGAGGGGGAAGCCACGGCCCTAAACCACATCGAAAGCCGGATGAAATTCCACCGCGCCCCGCAGCGCTTCACCCTGGAACACCAGCCGCTGCAGGGCGGTGGAGCCCGGCAGCGCGACCTGCGTCAGCATGGTTATGTCTGCCTTTGCCCCGCTGGCGCTATCGGCGAGCTGGATGAGACCGTCTGCTTCATACGGGCCGACATTGAGATTATTGTGAATGATCGCATTGAAATCGGCGAGGCAATCGGCAGAAGCGGCCACGGGTGAAAGAACGTAAAGACCACAGACCGCTATCTGCAGAAAGAAGCGCATTTTTGCATCCTCTCCATTGGTCGGGGACCCGACAACGTCTCAGCCGGCTCGTCTGGGTGACTCCCCCACCGCCAAGCGATAGAACAGAGCGGAATTCCATTCTGGGCTGCGCATCATGGATGTACTCGGCGCTTTTCCCTCCCGTCCCTTGAGCGTGAACCGCCTCGGTGCCAGCCGCGCTACCGGATGGAGCGCTGTCCTCGCCGGGCTGGTGCTGGCCGGTGTGGTGTGGTGGTGGCAGGCCGAGGATCTCTGGCGGGACTATCGGATCAGCCAGCATTACGAGGTCGCCTCGGATGCGGAGATCTCGAACGCGCGGTGCCGGACCTACAAGGCCATCCTGACCGATTGCGCCGCCACCATCACCACCGCGGACGGGGCGCAAAGCAGGGTCAGCATGACGTTCGTTGATTTCCTTGCTGGTGATTATGAGACCGGCGTCGTGCGCTCGCTCGACGATCCGAAGCTGCTGACGCTGCAATTGGGCGTCGAAAACATGACCGACCGTGTCCTCACCTTTCTTGGATTTCTCGGCCTCTTCGTGGCCGCCGCATTCGGAGGTCTCGTCATGGTGCTGCGGACGGGCGCCCTGAAGCGGGCGGTGGCGGTGCCTTCGACGATGAAACCGGTTATCGTCGATGTGCTGGGACAGACCCGGACCTGGCTGAATACCACTGTGAAATATCGCTATTCGCTCGATGGCAAGATACGCAAGGCGGCGGGCATCCTCGGGAAGAATGAAAGCCCGTTCTTCGTCGACACGGGCAAAAGCAAGGCGCTGGCCGTCATCCCTGCCGCGATATCGGCGCCGATCCTGCTCGACGACCAGCTCGAGATGCTGGATCTCACCACTCAGGAGCGCGCCGCGATCCGGGGGGTGGTGTCACCGCCGAGCGGGGTGGATATCGGGTTTGACCGCAGCTATCGCTGGTGATCGAGGTGAAGCCCGCAAGGCTTGGAACTAGCGGCCCGCCTTCTGCGCTTCCTAAGGCGGAAAGCGTTTCTCTGGCCATGGGCCAACCGCGATCACGGTCAGGGCGGTTATGCCGAAGCCACCGAAGCCCAGCACGTCCTCGATCAAGTTGATCGTGGAATCGGCAAACCAGTGATCGGCCATGAAAAAAGGTCCCCAGAACGGCCAGGCCCGCAAGCGCGATCCCGGTGGCCAGGTTCTGCCGGCAGGCCCACGGCGTATGCTCGCTTGAAGACGAGTTGGCTGAGACCGCCGAACAGGAACATGCGCCCCGAGCCGGGGAAATGGAGTCAAACCCACCTCCCCCTTAGGGGTATCATCAAACCGCAATGGATATCGTGCCGGGCGGGGTCCTGTCGTGCTATCACAACTCGCGGTTTAGTCCATCGCAGGCCACTCTGGAGAGTACCCTATGGACGATACGATTGAGCTGTCTTCAACCAAAGAGCCGTCCTCGATCCCCGACAGTCCCGCAAGCGAGGCGCCGCCTGCGCATGTCCAGTTGATCCAGATGGTGACGGGCCACTGGGTCTCCAGCGTGATCTATGCGGCGGCAAAGCTGGATCTGGCCGATCATCTGGCCGCGGGCCCCCGCAGCGCCGAGGAACTGGCCGGCCCGCTCGGCGCCCATGCGCCCTCGCTTCACCGCTTCATGCGCTGCCTGGCCGGCCTCGGCGTTCTGTCCGAGCGTCCCGGGCAAAGGTTCGCCCTGACGGATCTCGGAGAGGCGCTGAAGACCGGTGCGCCGGGTTCGGCGCGGGCCTCGATCCTCACCATCGGGAGCCCGTGGTTCGGCGGTGCCTTCGACGAGATCGTCTACTCGATCCAGACCGGCAAGACGGGGTTCGAGAAGACCCAGGGCATGCCGGCGTTCGAATACCTCTCCCGGCATCCGGAAGCCGCCTCCCTGTTCAGCGAGACGATGGTGGGGGTTCACGGCCAGGAGCCGCCGGCCGTCGCCGAGGCCTATGACTTTTCGGCCTTCCACACCGTCGTCGATGTCGGCGGCGCCACCGGCAATCTGCTCGCTGCCATCCTGGCACGGCATCAGGGCCCGCGCGGCATCCTGTTCGACAGGCCCTATGTGGTGGGCGATGCAACGGCCTTGCTCGAAGCGAGGGGCGTGGCCGACCGCGTGACCATCGAGGCCGGCGATTTCTTCGAGACAGTCCCTGCTGGCGCCGACGCCTATGTCCTGTCCCACATCATCCACGACTGGAACGAGGCGCAGTGCCTCGCCATCCTCGCCCGGGTTCGCAAGGCCATGAAGCCGGAGGGACGCCTCCTGCTCGTCGAGATGGTGCTGCCCGCCGGGGACACGCCCCATTTCGGCAAGCTGCTCGACATGGTGATGCTCGTGCTGCCCGGCGGCCAGGAGCGCACGGAGGAGGAATACCGTCCTCTGCTCGCCAAAGCCGGCTTCCGTCTCACGCGGGTGATTCCGACCCATTCCGCGGTGAGCATCGTGGAGGCGGTCCAGGCCTAGAGCAAAATGTGTTCAGGTAGGAGCGGATTTCGAAATTAACTCACTGGTATCAAAAGCATTTTGCGATTCCTGGTGCTTCGATCTGAAAGTAAATCGCTCTAGGCCGCTGGATCGTGACTACCGCGCCATAGGCGCGTCAGGAGGGGCATTTGCGGCATGGCAGGCGGTCCCAGCGCCGAACCTTGCTGCCAGACCGCGAATTCGACCCCGGCAACAAGTGAAAAAGTGAGGGAGGTTCTGATGACGACCTTGTTCGTAAGGCACGCAGTTTCGGATTATGCGAGTTGGCGTAAAGTCTATGACGCCTTTGCCGATTTCCAGCAGGCCAATGGCGTAACGGCGGAGGCGGTCTATCAAGCCCTCGATGATCCCAACGACGTCACCGTGACCCACGATTTCGCGACACTCGAGGCCGCTCAGGCCTTCACCAAGCTCGATGAGCTGAGAACGGCGATGCAAAGCGGTGGTGTCGTGGGAACGCCGACGGTCTGGTTCACCAACAAGGTCTGACGTTTGCAAGAGTTCCGGCGGTGACGGGGATGCAATTGGGGGCTACATCAGTGCAAGTGAACTGAGCCTTCGGCGTGTCACGTCACCAGCATGGATCGGGTAGTTTGTCCCCATCATACAAGCGGCTATCCGCCAACCTTTTCGGCACCTCAGGCGAGGGGCTCTCTAAGGAGAGCACGCGACGTAGACTCCTTACCCACGAAGCTGGCTGTCGAATTCACGCGTCGCAGTAAGGGGCGCGGGTCATCCTTCCCCGGCTTCGGGGAAGGTGTCGCCGCGTAGCGGTGACGGAAGGGGGAGAGCGACGCGACAGAGTCGGTTTTTGGGCCAGGCAGGCGCCACCCTACCCCTTCCGACTTCGCTTCGCTCAGCCACCTTCCCCGCAGTCGGGGAAGGATAACCCGCGCCTCTTCTTGACGGCGGAGATGTGTGAATCCGACAGCCGGGAGGCTGGGGAGGGAGGGCGCTTGCCCCCGCTTGGCGTTCGTCCCGAAGCCCTACCATCACGACCCGGAATCATCCTATGACATCCCATCATAGGAAATCCGTCATGACCGATACGACCAGCCGCGCGCCCGTGGTGGGCAGACTGGGGCGCAAGGAGTTCATCGTGCTGGTGGCTGGCCTCGTCGCCATCAACGCCTTCGCGATCGACATCATGCTGCCCGGCCTGCAGCAGATCGGCGCCAGCCTCGGGGAGGCCGATCCCAACAAGCGGCAATTGGTGATCCCGGCCTATCTGCTCGGCTTCGGCCTGCTGCAGCTCGTGTTCGGGCCGCTGTCGGACCGCTTCGGCCGGCGCGGGCCGTTACTCGTCGGCCTTGCGGTCTATTGCCTGGCGGCATTGTGCGCCTTCTTCACCACCAATTTCAGTGCACTGATTGCGCTGCGCCTGGTGCAGGGCGGCGGGGCGGCGGCCTCGGCCGTGATCGCCACCGCGCTGGTGCGCGACGTCTTCGCCGGCAACGAGATGGCGAAGATCATGTCGCTGGTGTTCACCGTGCTGATGCTCTCGCCCATCCTCGCCCCCTCGCTCGGCCAGGGCCTGATGACGGTGATGGACTGGCGCGGCCTGTTCGGCTTCATGGCCGCGCTCGGGCTCATCATCATCGCCTGGGTCTGGTGGCGCCTGCCCGAGACGCTGCAGCCCGAGCACCGGCGCCCACTGAGCCTGCGCGCCGTGCTCGAAGGCTTCGGCATCGTCTTCGCCAACCGCGTGTCGCTGGCCTATATCATCGGCATGGCGGCGCTGTTCGGGGCGCTGATGGGCTTCCTCAACTCATCCCAGCAGATCTATCGCGATGTCTTCGGCGTCACGACGCTGTTCCCGGTGTTCTTCGCCGGCGGGGCGATATGCTCGGCGCTGGGCGGCGTGGTGAATGCGCAACTGGTCAACCGCTTCGGCATGCGCAAGCTCTCCTGGGTCGCGCTGGCGGTGTTCAGCGCGGCCGCGCTGGTGATGCTCGCCGCCGGCCTTTTGCAGGCGCTGCCTCTGGCGCTGTTCTTCGCGCTCAGCGCCGCGCAGTTCCTGGTCTTCAGCATGATCCTGTCGAATTTCGGGGCGCTGGCCATGGAGCCGCTCGGCGAGGTCGCCGGCACGGCGGCCTCCACCCAGGGCTTCCTGCAGATGGTGCCGGGCGCGGCCATCGGCATCCTGATCGGCCAGATGTTCAACGGGACGGTGGTGCCGATGGCGCTGGGGCATGTGGCGATGGCGGGGCTGACGGCGGTGTGTCTGGTGACGATGGCGGCGGAGGGGCGGCGGGGGGTAGGCGCGACCTAAGCCTCCCCCAGCTTCGTGGGGGAGGCTCACGCCGCGCTCTTTACTGCCATGAGCAGAGCGCCGAGCCGCCATGCGGATTATGCAGATCTACGTGATTTCGTAGAATTTCTGCCTGCAAAAGAGGCAAGTGATGTCCTATCCGAGCGCCTCTCCGCTTATAGCGATATGTTCTTGTGCTCGATGATCAAAAGCGCATCCTGCAGTGCAGTTTGTATATCTTCCAGATATGCACTTTCGTGCCGGTATTACTTGCCAGACTTGAAAACTCTATCGGCCGATAGAACATTTCGATTTGATAATCGCCGCCACAACCCATATTTCGCGAGGGCCAGTTTTCCAGCCCGCGAGTT
The DNA here is from genome assembly GCF_030160835.1 of Labrys miyagiensis. GTDB lineage: Bacteria > Pseudomonadota > Alphaproteobacteria > Rhizobiales > Labraceae > Labrys > Labrys miyagiensis. Next base: position 90,610 of record NZ_BSPC01000075.1, read on the forward strand.
CCCATGTCCGACGACGTCAAGACCAAAGTCAGCAAGGCGGCCGCCGGGGGCTGGGGGGCGCTCAAGAGTTGCGGCCGGCATCTGATGGCGAGCGGCTCGCCCTTAGTGAGCGCGCGGGCGATGCTGAAGGCGAACCAGCCCGACGGCTTCGATTGCCCGGGCTGCGCCTGGGGCGACCCGGAGCACGGCTCCTCCTTCGAATTCTGCGAGAACGGCGTCAAGGCCGTGGCCTGGGAATCGACCGACAAGCGCACCACGCCGGTGTTCTTCCAGAAGCACCGCCTCGGCGAGTTGCGCCTGTGGTCGGACTATGAGCTGGAGGGGCAGGGCCGCCTGACCCATCCGATGCGCTATGACGCCTCGACCGATCGCTACGAGGCGATCTCCTGGGCGCAGGCCTTCCGCGAGATCGGCGCGCAGCTCAACGCCCTGGCCGATCCCAACCAGGCCGAGTTCTACACCTCCGGCCGGGCCAGCAACGAGGCCGCCTTCCTCTACCAGCTCTTCGTGCGGCTCTACGGCACCAACAATTTCCCGGACTGCTCGAACATGTGTCACGAGGCCAGCGGCGTCGCCCTGCGCCAGGCCATCGGCGTCGGCAAGGGCACGGTGCTGCTCGAGGATTTCGAACAGGCGGACGCCATCTTTGTGGTCGGCCAGAACCCCGGCACCAACCATCCGCGCATGCTCGGGGATCTGCGCCGCGCAGCCGAGCGCGGGGCGCGCGTCGTGGTGTTCAACCCGGTGCGTGAGCGCGGCCTCGAACGCTTCGCCGATCCGCAGGACAAGCTTGAAATGCTGCGCGGCGGCTCGAAGACGATCGCCAGCGACTATTTCCGCCCGCGTCTCGGCGGTGACATGGCCGCCTTCCGCGGCATGGCCAAGACCGTGTTCGCCCGCGACGAGGCCGAACGCGCCGCCGGCCGTCCCAGCCTGCTGGACGAAGCCTTCATCGCCGAGCACACCGATGGCCTCGCCGCCTGGCGCGCCGCCGTCGACGCCACCACCTGGGACGAGATCGAGCACCAGTCAGGCCTGACGCAGGTCGAGATCGAGGCTGCCGCCGACATCTATCTCGGTGCGAAGAGCGTGATCTGCACCTGGGCGATGGGCGTGACGCAGCACCACCATTCGGTGGCGACCATCCGCGAGATCGCCAATTTCATGTTCCTGCGCGGCCATGTCGGCCGTCCCGGCGCGGGCCTGTGCCCGGTGCGCGGGCACTCCAACGTGCAGGGCGACCGCACCGTCGGCATCAACGAGAAGCCGCCGGCCGCCTTCCTCGATGCGCTCGCCCGCGAGTTCGACTTCGAGCCGCCGCGCGCCAGCGGCCACAATGTGCTCGCCGCCATCGGCGCCATGCTGGAAGGCAGCGCCAGGGCTTTCATCGGGCTTGGCGGCAATTTTGCCCGCGCCACCCCTGACTCGCCTTTGGTGGAGAAGGCGCTCAGGGCCTGCGACCTCACCGTCCACATCGCCACCAAGCTCAACCATTCGCATCTGATGCCGGGCCGCGCGGCCTATCTGTTGCCCTGCCTCGGCCGCACCGAGGTCGACCGCAACAGCGCCGGCAAGATCCAGATCGTCACGGTCGAGGATTCGATGAGCATGGTGCACGGCTCGGGCGGCATCAATCCGTCGGCCTCGAAGGAACTGCGCTCGGAAGTCGCCATCGTGGCCGGCATCGCCGCCGCCACCGTCGGCTCGGACAAGGTGAATTGGGCCGCGCTCGCCGACGACCACGACCTCATCCGCGACGCGATCGCCCGCACCATCCCCGGCTTCGAGGACTACAACAGGCGGGTGCGCAAGCCGCGCGGCTTCCATCTGCGCAACGCCGCCGCCGAGCGCGAATGGAACACGCCGACGGGCCGCGCCGCTTTCTCGGCCGTGCCGCTGCCGCTGGCAACCGTGCACCAGCAGGCGCTCGGGCGCGACGGCCTCTTCGCGCTGCAGACCTTCCGCTCGCACGACCAGTACAACACCACCATCTACGGTCTCGACGACCGCTATCGCGGCATCAAGGGCGAGCGCCGAGTGATCTTCATCCACCCCGACGACATCGCCGCCCTCGGCGCAACGGCCGGCGAGCGGGTCGATATCATCGGCGAGCATGATGACGGCGTCAGCCGCGTCGCCGAGGACTTTCGCCTCGTGGCCTATGATATCCCGCGCGGCTCCATCGCCGGCTATTATCCGGAAGCCAATGTGCTGGTGCCGCTGTCAAGCGCCGGCGCCGAAAGCGACACGCCGACCTCGAAATCCGTGCTGGTCTCGGTGAAGCGCCGCGTGGCGGCATGAGCGCGGAGGATAGCGAGCTGCTGGCGGCAATCGAGGCGATCCGGCGGCTTGACCCGGCCCTGACGCCCCTCGACGGCGTGATCCTGGCGGCGGTGACCCTCGGCATCGCCGACGACACGCGCAGCCTCGCCAAACTGTTCGAGGTGGAGCACGCGCTGGTGATCCGCGCGGTGAACCAGCTTGCGGACGGCGGCGTCTGGCTCGACGTGGTGGAACGCCAGGCGCGGACGCAGCGCACCAAGGTGGCGCTCAGCGAGGCGGGCAGGGCGCGGCTGGGAGCTGAGGAACAGTGCGAGGCCGCTTCCGGCAGACTGGCGTCGTAAGCGCGAAGCCCGTCTCTCCTCGGCTTCCTGGCTATACGATTCACACGTCTCAGTACTGGACGGAACACGCTCCACGATTGGGCGAGATGAGGCATCGCAGAATGAGGCGCGCCGCTTGCGCCCCCTCGCCCCGTTCTTACGGGGAGAGGATAGAGGTGAGGGGCCGCGCGACTCTAGCAAGATGAGATTTTTCTAGTGAATCAACAAGATATGCAGCGATGATGCGCGCCAACCAGATTGCCGCGTCTCAGAGAATGCCAATCTTAAAACGCTGTGCTGCCCCTCACCTCTATCCTCTCCCCGTAAACGGGGCGAGGGGACTTCGACGGCGCGCTTCTTCTCAAACGTCACATCTCGCCCAGCCGAATTACCGGCCGCTCTTCTTGCCAGGCCGAGATGATGGGAGCTGCTGATATTCACTCTAAGGCACCACGATCAGGAGCACATAGGCCACGAAGATGACGAGATGGGCCAGGCCCGTGAGAATGGTCGTGCGCCCGGTGCCGAAACTCACCACGCTCATGGCGAGGGCGAGGAGGAGCAGGACCGTGTCGCCTGGATTGAGGCCGAGGGTGAGGGAACGGCCGGTGACCAGGCTTGCCGCCGCCACCGCCGGGATGGTCATGCCGATGGTGGCGCAGGCCGAACCCAGGGCAATGTTCAAGCCGCGCTGCAGTTCGTTCTTGAGCGAGGCCTTGATCGCCGAGATGGCCTCCGGCAGCAGGATGACCAGGGCAATGAAAGCGCCCACGATCGCATCCGACTGCATGACCTCGAGGTAGGAAAGCCCGTCCTCGACCCCTGCCGCAACCTGTTCCGTCAGCAGGACGATGCCACCCAGCCCGACGAGCAGGAGGACCAGATGTCGAGCCATGCCCTTCGGAGCGGCATGATGGACGCTGGCCGCAGGTCCGGAAGGCCGCTCGTCGGCGAAATCCTCCTTCTGCGCGAAGCTCTGCGCGAAGACGAAGCTGCCATAGAGCAGCACGGAGAGCAGGCTGACGAAGGCCAGCTGGATCGGCGAGAAGGTTCCCGGCCCCGTCGAGAGCGTATAATCGGGCAGGACCATCGTCATCACGGTCAGCCCGATGAGAACGGAGAGAAAGGCGCTGGTTCCCTGTCTCCTGATATCCTGGCGCGCGTGCTTCCAGCCGCCGAGCGTCAGGCAGATGCCGACGACGCCCGTGCAGACGATCATCACGGTGGAGAACACAGATTCCCGCGCCAGGGTCGGATTGTTCTCGCCGTGAAGCATCATCGAGACGATGATCGAGACCTCGATGGTGGTGACCGCGAAGGTGAGGACGAGCGTCCCGAAGGGCTCGCCGACGCGATGGGCGATCGCCTCGGCATGCGCCAGAGCCGCGAAGACCGTCGCCAGGACGAGGCCGATCGCCACGGCGTTCAAGGCGACCAGAACGGCCGTTCCGCTCCGGTCGATCGACAGAACGCCCGATCGGAAGGCGAGGGCCAGCGCCAGGCAGGCGATCGGCAACGCATAGGAAAACAAGGCCGTCCGGATGGAAACGGCTTGGGACATCGGGGACCTCGCTGCTGTCGGCCGCGCGTCAGGATTGTTATCGTGACACGATGCTTCCTTTTTGTGGAGGTATCGAGATACGGCCTTGTCGGGGCCCAACCCAGGGTAATCGCTTGAGGTTAACGGGGCGCTTTGCCCGCCGTCCTTGCGAGCGTAGCGAAGCAATCCAGGGGCAATGGACACCGCCCTTCAACCCCTGGATTGCTTCGCCTCGCTCGCAATGACGAATCAGGCTGCACGGCACCCCATCCTCTTTCGTGTCTTGTCAACCCGAAGCGATTGCCCCCCGCACCCCAACGCCCTGCACTTGCCCGCGTCCCCGCGAATCGGGCACTCTGCCTTCGCGCCCGGCCGTGGCCCTGATCCTGCCCCCTGCACCCTGCATTACGCCGCCGGCGCGACCCTTCAAGGCTTCGCAGGAGCAATCCATGTTCAACGTCCGGCCCCCCAAGGCGGGGGCCTCTATCTCGCGCGGTCAGGCGTTCTGGCCGCGCGAGGCGCTTACCATCATGCCGGAGGAGATCCGGCATTGTTTCAACACCCGACACGCCCTCTCCGGCGCGGGGCTCGCCTGGCTGATGCGCCAGGGCGTCGCCCTGTTCGATTGCGAGATGGGCGATGGCGTGCATGACGCCACCATCCGGCCCTCGGGCAGCTATTTCGACACCAGCTTTCGCGGCGACGAGGAGGGCGAGGGCGCGCTGATCTTCCTGTGCCGCGATCTCGAAGGCGAGCCGGAGGACATGCTGGCCTGGAACCCGCGTAGCGACGCCCGCTATCGCTGGCTTGGCCGCGCGGCGCTGTTGGGCGCGCAGAATGTCACGGAGCCGCGCTATCTCGGCGCGACGCTGCCGGTGTGGCGCACGCCGCTCGGCTGGCTGAAGTCGGGAAGGCGCGGCGTCGTCATCCTCGATGCCGTCAAGGCCGCCGGCCATCTCGCCGATTGCGGCTCGCTCGGCGCCGAGGACGCCGCCCATGCCCGCGATCTCGCCCGCCTTCTGGCGCGCCCGGCGCCGCGCATCCTGGTGGGAGACGCGGCATGAGCGAGGTCATCGACATCAAGACGGCCCGCCGCCACCGCATCTACCGCCATGGCGATCCGGCCAACCCCAGGCCTGGCCCCGAGCTTGTGAAGGGCCTGCTGCCGGTCACCGGGGCGGCGCTGCTCGCCGGCCAGTCGCGCGCGGGGAAGACCTTCGTGGCGCTGGACCTCGCCGGCGCGCTGGCCGAGGGCAGCGCCTTCTTCGGCCGCAAGGTGCTGCGCCAGGGCGCCACCATCTATCTGGCCGGCGAGGCGATGGCGAGCCTTGAGCGCCGGCTCGACGCCATGCGTGCCGGCCGGCTGGGACCGGAGGCGCCCCAGCGCCTGCCGGTGAGCTGGTGGGCGGTGGAGGGCCTCGCCGATTCCCGTCGCTTCGCCGAGGCGCTCGCCCACGTCAAGGAGGAGGCGGCCGAGCTCAAGGCCCGCCACGGCCTGCCGCTGTCGCTGGTGATCATCGACACCATCGCCGCCGCCTTCGGCTTCCGCGACGAGAACGATGCTGCGGAAGCCACCCGCCACATGCAGGCCATGCAGAAGCTGGCGCGCGAGACGGGGGCGCTGGTGCTCGGCATTGCCCATTACGGCAAGGCCAGCGAGACCGGCGTGCGCGGCTCCTCCGGCTTCACCGGCTCGGCCGACGCCATCTTGGCCGTGCTGGCCGAGATCGAGGCCGACGGCAAGGTGCGGAACCGCCGTATTGCCCTGACCAAGTACCGCGACGGCGAGCAGGGCTGGAAACGCGGCTTCGAGCTCCAGCCCATAACGCTGGAGGGCGCGTGGGACGAGGAGGGCGAGGCGGTGACGTCGTGCTGGGTGGAGGCGGGAGCGGAGGGGGCGCATCGAGACCTCCCCCATATCCTCAAGCTCTCGCCGGCTGCGACGGCCTATCTGGCGGCCTTCCGTGACGTGGTCGGCGATCAAGGCGCAGTCGCGCGTCCCTTTGGGCATGAAGGGCCTGCTGTTGTCGCGGTCAGCCGGGAAGCCATTCGGGAGGCTTTCTATGCCGCCTGGCCAAGCGACAGCGATGATGAGACCCGAAAGCAGGAGGCCCGGCGCAAACGCTTCAACGCGGGCGAAACGGCCCTGATTGCGCAGGGCATGATCAAGTTCCTCGAAACGGATGGAGGCGGCATCATCTGGCTGTGCCGGCGCGAGGATGAGGAGGACCTGCTCTCCTGACGAGACCGAAGCGGGACGGGACGGCCTTACCCCTGTATCGTCGCCCCGTCCCGTCCCGCCTATGCAATCTCGTACAGGCCTTGGAGAAGAGCGCTCTTAACGGTCTACTTCGCCGTGATGGGAACAGGCCCCTTGGCATCCAATCGAGTAGGAATGCCAGCCATCGCTGCAGACGCGATCGCCGACAAGCGGAGACAGAAGAAGCCCGAGCATGACGAAGACGATAAAGCCGGCGGCGATGGGATGCACGGCGCGACCTTGATCTCCCAGAATACGGAGGGGCGGAGCAGGACGGGACGGACTACAACATAGGAGTACGTCCCGTCCCGTCCCGTATCCAGGCGCTAGAGATCGCATTACGTCACCTAAAGCGTTTTGCGATTTGACGGACTCGGCAAGAATCGCAAAGACGCGTCGAAACAAAGAGTTAGAGCAAAGCGGCGTTTGCGCCTAAACGCGCTTTGCTCCAGGGGTCAAAACCCAATCAGGATTGACGGCTGAAATGCGCCCCATGCAAGTCATTGAGAGCGGCTTTGCCGCATCCGAAAGCACACATTGATTCAGGTTACACTGGCTTCACCTCGGAGTGCAGCTTGATCAGGCGCGCCCCCGTTACGATCGTCATAAGAGTGTGTCAGGGGGCATACGCGCCCGCGTTCCGTCGGCGCTCTATTCATTGGCAATCACATGGGAGATAGTGGCGTCAACCTGGGCGGGACTCATTGGGGGTTAACGTGTTAATCAGCAGCCTCTTGCGCGAAGACCCCCGCTTGCAAGCTTGCCTGGTCGACGACGCCGCCCATCTGACCGTTGGTTCGCAGGGCCGAGCCGTCGCGAAAGTGCAGATGGCACTTTTGGCGCTTGATTGGCTTCGAATAGATCAAGGTGAGATACGGTCTCAAACTTATGGCTCTTCCACGGCAGCAGCGGTTCTGAGTTTCAAGAGCAAGCGAGGCATTATTAACTACAATTATCAGCGCACAGCCGACAACATTGTCGGGAAAATGACAATCGCTGCGCTTGATAAGGAAATGGCGGTCTGGGAGAAGGCAAGCCGACGCTTGGATATATGCTCGTGCTGTCCACCCGGCGATCTTGTTTCTCCACACCCCTCGGACACGCGTTTCTTTGCCAGCGAAGTTAGCTCTTCAACGCTGTCCAATGTTGGCGGTGGCACAAAACCTAAGCAATTTAACAAAACCCTCCATATTTACTGCTCGATGTCCAGGAAGACCGAAAGGGAGGGTGGTTTTAATTTCCAGCCCCAAATTGACTTCGCGAACGCTCGATTGAAAAACTTCGGGATGCAGATTGCGGTTGACTTCTCGTCAGCTACCAGTCCCGACATAATCGAATTCGTCGACTCCATCGTGTTGGAAGATGATGTAGCGATTGCGAGGCAGGCATGTGAGAACAAACATTCTGGCTCGCCTGGTGTTTTGAGAGTAATGGCATGTCATAGGGGAATCAACGCTCCACCCGGCCAAACATTTCGAGGCGTAACCGTGGGAGGCGTGGTTTTCAAGACATTCATAATCCTGAATTCTAATCTAACTATTTCGACAACTCCAAAAGACAATAATGTGCTAATCCATGAAATGATTCATGCATCACATGCCAAGATCGAGATTCATGATCCCGGACTAGACAGCGTGTTTACCCAATATGTCCGAACGCAGTCGAACGAAAGTCAACCAGCAAGGACTATATTGAATGAAAACCGCGCGTTGGAACTCTCTAACGGTTATTTTGCGACCTAGGTACTGAATGCCAGCTTCCGGCAAACCACACTCGGACCTTGTCGGCTATGGTCACGATCGACTCAGCAAAGGCTTTAGGAAAGGTCGCTGGCAAGCTTGGCGCGCTGTTGAACCAGTCAAGGAGGATAACGCTGGGACCACCTATGCAAGGTTGCGAAGCGACAGTCCTCCGATATCGGTCTGCGCCAGAAAAGGACATTGGCTCGCTGCCTGGCAGCGGACATTCGGCTTCGCGTCGATAGCTGCCAATCCTGATTGGGTTTTGACGCTAGAGCAAAGCGCGGTTAAGCGTAAACGCTGCTTTGCTCTAGCTCTTTGTTTCGACGCGTCTTTGCGATTCTCGCCGATTCCGTCAAATCGCAAAACGCTTTAGCAGGATGGCCTCCGATTTCACTGTTGCTCACAGACAGTAGCCGCATGACGTAGCTGTTCGCGAATACAAGAATCGGCTTGCGCGCTATATATGCCGGCTCGCTAAAGATCGATACCTCTTCATTTGAATGAATTCACGATAGGTTTTTATACAAAGCAAATCCGTATAATATGTATTTGCACTCCGCTATATACTTCCAAATAAACAAAAATAGTTCACCGTTCGAAAAAATCGACTATCGGAAAGCCCTTGCCATGTATAAGGTTGCCTCCTTGCTATTTATGCTAGGTGAGCGGGGATGCACGACTTGCTCGACCGACGAAGTTTCGTGGGCTGGACAGGCGCGCTTGCGGCCTGTGCCGTCGCGACGAAAGCGCTTGGGGCAACGGCGGGCCCTTCCGCGGGCGACGCCATTCCAGGCGATCGAATAGACAAGGCGATCGCACGGCTCGATGAGCTGGCCGCGGCGATCATGGCCAAGACCGGCATCCCGGGCATGGCCGTTTGTGTGGTGCATGGCGGCAAGACCGCCTATTCGAAGGGCTTCGGCGTTCGCAAGGCAGGGGCAAGCCAGCCCGTCGACGCCGACACGGTCTTCCAGCTTGCCTCGCTGTCGAAGTCGTTGGCAGCCACGGTCGTTGCTCAGCAGGTAGGCAAGGGCGCGGTCACCTGGGATACGCCAGTCGCGGCCAAGATGCCCTGGTTCACGCTCTCCGACCCCTGGATCGGCCGGCATGTCACCATCGGCGACATGTTCAGCCATCGCTCCGGCCTGCCGGACCATGCGGGCGACGATCTGGAGGATTTCGGATTTGATCGACGCACCATTCTGGAGCGCCTGCGCTTGCTGCCGCTGCACGGCTTTCGCGACATCTATGCCTATACGAATTTCGGGCTGACGGCCGCGGCCGAGGCGGTGGCCACGGCCGCCGGCAAGGATTGGGCGAGCCTGTCGGAGGAGGTGCTCTATGGTCCGCTGGGCCTGAGCGCCACCAGTTCGCGCTTCGCGGACTTCGAGCGCCAGCCGAACCGTGCCGTTGGGCATGTCAGGATCGAGGGGGCCTATCGGCCCGGCCCCCAGCGTATGCCGGATCCCCAGTCGCCGGCTGGCGGGGTGAGTTCGTCGGCGAACGACCTCGCGCGCTGGATGGCGATGGTGCTCGCCGCAGGTCAGTTCGAGGGCAGGCGGATCGTCCCGGCGCAGGCCCTGCTGCCGGCGTTCTCGGCGCAGATGGTCGCGGCCAAATCCGCGACCATCGATGCCCTGCCCGGTCTCTATGGCTACGGAGTCGGGGTGGGCGTCACGGCGTCCGGGCGCATCGAGATCAGCCACTCCGGCGCTTTCGCATTGGGCGCTGCGACGCGGTACGCGATGATTCCTGCGCTGGATATCGGCATCATCGTGCTGACCAACGCTTCGCCATGCGGTGGCGCCGAAACGCTGGGGCGGGAATTCCTGGACCTGGTTGAAGTCGGCTCGATCACCAGGGATTGGTTCGCGCTGATCAATCCCATATTCACCGCCATGCTCGAGCCGGAAGGCGACCTCCTCGGCAAGAGCCCGCCGGCCAGTGCCAAGGCTGCCGCCCCGCTTTCGTCCTATACCGGCACCTATGGCAATGCATATTTCGGCGATGTTGACATCGCCGAGGCCGGGAATGGCCTGCAGCTCAAGATCGGACCCAAGGCCTCCTCGTACCCCTTGAGACACTGGGATGGCGATGTCTTCGCCATTGCACCCTCCAGCGAGAACGAAGCCGACGGCTCGCTCTCCTCGGTGCGTTTCGTGCGCACGGAAGGGGCGCCCGCTAGGGAATTGACGGTCGACTATCTCGACAAGAATGGTCTCGGCCGCTTCGAGCGGCGCTGAACAAGGTTTGGCGGCGAACCGCCAGAGGGGTTAGCCGCTGCATATGGCATGCCAGGAAGTCACGGGACATGCCGGTCCCATCTCGTCGGACATCATTCGGGGGAGGCCCATTCGGATGCATATCGATCTTGACAGGCGGCCAGCGGCGCGCGCCTGGCCGTTTTTCTTCGCCGGCCTTCTGGCTGCGGGCCTGGTATCGACAGCGGCACAGGCGGCCGAGAGCGGCAGTTGCATCGCCGACATCGACCAGGTGATCGCCCGACAGCCCACGCCTGAAATGATGAAGGGGGTCCTGCCGGCAGATCTCACGACCAAGCTGGATGCGGCGTCGCAGGCCGCTTTGGCAAAGGCCTCCAGCCCCGGGGCCATCGTGGGCGTGCGCACCCCTCAGGGCACGTGGATTGCCGCCTATGGCAAGGCCGACCCCAAGGCCGGTACGCCGATGAAGGCAGGCATCCACACCCGGATCGGCTCGGTCACCAAGACCTTCACGGGAACGGTGATCATGCGCCTCGTCCAGGACCACCTGCTTTCTCTCGATGATCCGATCGACAAATATGTGCCGGGCGTTCCCAACGGCAAGACGATCAACCTGCGTCAGCTCGCAAACATGACGAGCGGCGTTGCCAGCTACACCCGCAGCACCAAGTTCACCGACACCTATTTCGCCAAGCCGGAGACGGTCTTCACACCGGACCAACTGCTCAAGGTCGGCATCGGTGAATCGCCCTTGTTCCCGCCGGGAGCCCAGTTCGACTATTCCAACACCAACACCGTCCTGCTGGGCATGGTGATCGAGAAGGTGACGCGCCGGCCCGTGGAGGCGGCGTTCGAGGCGATGGTGTTCAAGCCGCTCAAGCTCAACAACACCTCCTGGCCGGGCAAGTCGACCGCGATCCCCGCGCCCTATGCGATGGGCTTCACCCTGCAGGGCGATACCGCCAAGCCCGATGCGCCCAGCAATGCCACGCATTGGAATCCGGCGTGGGGCTGGACCGCTGGCGAGCTGATTTCCAACATCGATGATCTCTTGATCTATGGCCGCGCGCTCGGCACGGGGCAGGGTTTGCTGAAACCCGAGATCCAGAAGGAGAGGCTCGAATCCATTCCCAACCCCGCCGGTTACGGCATTGCCTTCGGATGCATCGACGGCTGGGTGGGCCACACGGGCGAACTGCCGGGCTACAACACGGCGCTCTATTACCATGCCGCCAGCGACACCACCGTGGCGGTGCAGACCAACAGCGACATTGCCTCCGGCGATTGCCCGGAATCACCCACCCTTACCGACGATCCCCGCGATACCGCCTGCTCCTCGCCCGCGACCAGGATCTTCGCTGCGGTGACGGAGGCGCTGGGACATAAGTTCACGCCAATACCTTCGAAGTAAGGAAGGGAAGGGGCGTTGCTCGGGTGAGTCAAACAGGTTCGCAGGCTGCCAATCGGAGACGCAGGACATGAGATCGACTAACTTTGGACGGGATGCCTTTCGTCGCTGTCTGGCCTGCGCCGTCACCGGTGTCGGTATCCTTTGCGGGAGTTTCCTCTCCCGGGAGCCGGACGCTCATGCTCAGGCAATGCTGCCGGCCGCCGTGAATCCCGTCGGGATGACACAAGTGGAGTTCATCGATCCGGTGGATGGAGGCAGGCCGCTGGATTATCTGCTGATTTATCCGGCCGCTCCGGAAAGCACCGCCAAGCCGTATAAAATATTCCTCGCGACCAATTTGCAGCTTTACAAGGACGCCCCGATCCTCGGCGACGGGATCAAGCGTCCGCTCATCATGTTCTCGCATGGGGCGGGCGGCAACGCCTCGATCTATGTCTGGTTCGGCGAATATCTGGCCTCGCACGGCTATCTCGTCGCCATGGCCTATCATTATCGAGCCAATACGTTCGATTCGAGCGCGCTCTATGTGCGCAACAGGCTCTGGCAGCGGCCACGCGACATCAGCCTGGATATTTCACACCTGCTTGAGGACAAGATCTGGGGCGCGCGCATCAACCCGGACCAGATTGGCGTGGCCGGACATTCGCAGGGCGGTTTCACATCGCTCTGGCTCGGCGGCGCCGAGATCAACCCGGACCTGTTCGTTCAGTACCAGCGCATCTGGAAAGACAATCTGATGGTGCCGGCCTATCTGCGCGAGCAGATGAGCATTGACGCCGAACCCGCCCGCAACCTTCGCGACGCCCGCGTCAAGGCCGCCTTTGCAATGGCGCCAGGCGATATTCAGGGGTTTGGCATGGATGAAGCCGGGCTTCGAAAAATGAGCATTCCCGCCTACATCATCGTCGGCGCTGGCGACACCACCACACCGCCCAAGGACAACGCCGAGTTCGCGGCAAAATTCATTCCTCACGCCCAGCTTGATGTGATCCCCGGCCCGGTCAACCACGAAATCTTCGATAATGAATGTGATCAGCTCGGGAAGGACAATTACCCGGAGGCCTGCGCCGACGCACCCGGTGTAGACCGGGCCAAGCTGCACGAATATATCGGGAAGGCGGCCCTGGAGTTTTTCGATGCCAATTTGGGAGTGCGCCGCCAGCCCGTGAATTGAGGGCAGGGCGCTAGGGATGCCCGCGGCGGGGCTGACCTGCCGGGAGGTGGGGATTACGGTGACGGTGCATTCAAGTGGACCGCCACGGAGGCTTGGCGTGTGCAAGGAGTTCCCGGCCGAATTAAGCATACTGCCACCGTCATTTGCCCGGAGAGCGGCTTTCGCCAGGGCGTGCCGGCCTTCGCAGAGTGAGGGAGAATAGCCGTGGTCATGTATCTGGATGAGGCCAGGGTTCGGGCCGCACTCGATTGGGAAAGCCTCATCACCGCCATGAAGGGTGCGCTTGCGGAATTCTCCCGAGGCCGCGTTCTCCAACCCGTCCGAAACATGCTGACGATCGAGGAAGGAAAGCGCTATCTCGGAATCATGCCCGCTGCCTATGAACAAGCCATGGGCTTGAAGGTCGTCAGCTTCTATCCCGGCAATGCCGGGACCGGAATCCCGACCCACATGGCGATGATCCTGCTGTTCCGACCCGAAACCGGGGAACCCCTGGCGGTCATGGACGGGCGGCTCATCACCGAGATGCGCACGGCGGCCGTCTCGGCGGCTGCAACCGAAATGCTGGCCGCCCCGGAAAGCCATGTCCTCGCCTTGCTGGGAAGCGGTGTCCAGGCCAAGGCCCATCTGGAAGCGCTGACCCGCATTCGCAAGTTCGACGAAGTTCGCGTCTGGAGCAGGAAGCCAGAACACGCCAAGCGCTTTGCTGAGGAGCACAGTGTCACTGCGATGGAGGCCGAGGCGGCGGTGCGAGGCGCCGATGTCATCGTTACGGCCACAAGTGCTGTCGAACCAATTCTCAGGGGAAGATGGCTGAAGCCGGGCGCGCACGTGAATGCTGTGGGATCACCACGACCGACGTGGCGGGAACTGGATGACGATGCGATGGCCAACGTGCTCGTGGTGGACTCCCGCGAAGCAGTGCTCAAGGAGTCGGGTGACGTGATCCTGTCCAAGGCGCCCATTCATGCCGAGATCGGCGAGATCTTCGCAGGTTTGAAAGAGGCGCCGACCACCGAAACTACCGTATTCAAGTCGGTCGGCATTGCAGTCGAGGACCTCGCGGCGGCGCAACTCGTTTACGAATGCTGCACCGTCGCTGCTCGGCACTCTTAGAGCAAAGCGCGTTCAAGCGTGAACGCTTCTTTGCTCTCACTCTTTGTTTCGACGCGTCTTTGCGATTCTTGACGATTCCGTCAAATCGCAAAACGCTTTAGCTAGCCAAGAAGAGTGCAACGGCCGCCGGTGCCTCGACCGTGGAGCGTTGATCCGCATCGGTTCAGATCACCGCCTGCGTGGGATAACGGCCCTCGCTGGATGGGTGCGCCGAGGCCCGCTTCCATAGAACAGCAGTCGGACGGGCGGCCGCGATGATGGGCTGCCGCCTCCCCCATTGTGGGGTAGCGGACTTCGACAAACCTCTCCACACTATATTGCGAACCCCTTGAGGGAAACCGGCGAGCACTGGCCTAAACTTGGGGCGCAGTGCTCGCGTGGCAGTTCAAAACTGGGCAGAGGACGCAAACCCGCCGTTCCCGGAGAATATTATACTTGGCTGACGCAATTGTCTGCGCGCCTTGTCAGAATTCCCAGGCCGGCGGGGTGATCCGAGCTTTCAGCAACGGAGACGACTATGGGGGAGATCGATTTCAAGTTCGGCACACTCATCCGCACCGGGCCGCAACTGGTCTATGGCGGCAAGTGGGAGGCCGATCTCGTCGATTGGAAGATCGACGCGACCACCAATGCCTATCTCACGATCTTCATTCGCGTCTATTTCGCGAAGATCGACCCCGCCGGAGCGACCGGGACCTATGGCGATGCGGACGATACCGCTGCCTCGCCGTCCAAGAAGCCCATCCAGAAATGGAAGCCGGGCGAGTTCGAACGCTATGTTCGCAATCTCACCGGCGGCGCGCAGCGTTTCTGGGACGGCCAGTTCTGGTTGAAGACGCCGAAGACCTATGACGGGCTGAACTATCTCGCCCATGGCCGCCAGAACTTCCGCTGCAACATTTATTGCAAGCTCGATCTCAAGCCTGCCGCGCAGGCCAGCGACGCCCATTATACGATCGCGGTCGTGCGTGCGCAGGACGGCGCGAATTTCCGCTCGAACTCCGTCCTCTACAGCCAGAACGACATCAAGTCGGAGCAGATGATCCCGCATTCCACCGTGAAGTTCTGGACCCATTTCCACGAGGTCGGACATCTGATCGGCCTCGGCCATGTCGGCACGGGCGGACATACCAATGTGAAGAACGACAACAGCCCATCGGCCTATGGCGTGACGCAGCAGGAAATGCAGGACGTCATGGGCCGGGGCCATGCCCTCCACGACTGGCACGCAACGCCCTGGCAACAGGCCGCCGAAGCGTTCACGGGCGTGACGGCATCGGACTGGAAGGTCTTCCAGCACCACATCGCGCCCGTGCCGGCTTGAGAAGGGGTGCTTGGCGCAAGAGGCTTCCTGCGCGGTCAGGACTTCTGCGGCTCGAAGGTGACCTCGACCAGCTCCACGATGGTCGGGGTCGCGACCACATGCCTGCTCTGCCGGAAATAGCCCTGCGCATAGCGCGGCGCCGCCTTCCAGCTGGTCAATCGTGGTTCGAGCCATCAATGCCTCCGGGCCAGGGCAAATATAGACAAAGAATCGCCGCAGCCGAAAGGGCAGCGTGAAGGTGTATGACTTGAGCGGACCGTTATCGTAACTCCGTCAAAATGAGTATTGCTGCCTGGACAGAAGTCGATTTTGCGCGCTGGTTAACAGTGTGATAGTTGTTATGAACACACGCCTTCTACCCACCGAACTTGATGTGAAGCCGCCGCCAGGGTTCCCCGGTGGATCGGATCGATTGTGCGGACCACAGGGCTTGTCTCATGGAAGAGATCGTCATCACCGGCTTTACGATCCTGAAGTCGGTCGGCGCGGGTGGCGCAAACGATCCGGATGATATCGATACGATCCAGATCCTGCTCAATGGCATTAAGCCCGTGCAGGGCGGCGCCTTTCCGCCGCTCGCCGTGCTGGACGCGGCCGACAACATCAACCGTGCCGAACTCGCTCGGATGATCGAGGCTATCCGTACGTTCCAGGAACTGCACTTTCAATTCGACGACGGGCGCGTCGACCCGGAAATGCGGACCATTCGCAAGCTGCGAGAGCTCTTCAGGCAGAAGCCTTCCCCCCTGGAGGCCGACGTCTTGTACATCGACGCCGTGCAGCCTTTCGACGGATTCGACAGCCGAGCCTCTCCGCCCTGGACGTTGGTGGCGATGCCCAGGGCGAAGCAGCTGCGTGTCGAGAATTTGTTACCGACGGATACGATCGATGTTCCCGATGGGTCGCCCTATATGGTCGACCGGGCCGGGGAGATCATCAGCCTGCGTGGCACGAACAACGGTAGCTCGACGCTTCAGATCACGCGGGCCGGACAATGGATGGCGGATCTGCGCGTCGAGGTGGTCACCGCCAGGAGCTTCTCACTGTGCTTTCTTTATGTGAAGGGCCCTGGTCCGAACGAGGGCACCTCGCGCCAGCTTGGAGACGCCGCGGGCATGCTGGCCGGCGTGAACCGCGTCTATGGCGGCCAGGCGGGCGTCACCTTTACCTTTGGCGGCGAAGCGGAAATCAGCGCGATCAACGGCAAGGCGGTGGATTTCAGGCAGCGGACATTCCTGATCGCCGACAGTGCTCCCGCGGGAGGCCAGGTCCAGGTTTTCACCTGGGCGGACCTCACCGCCGAGGCCGCAACCCGAGCCGGCGCGGACTGCCACGCCTTCTTCGTCAAGGACGTGGAGCATTTCCCGCAGAGCGCCAAATGCACCAACTGCATCGGCGGCACGACCATGATCGGCACGGGGCCGGCCATCATCGAGGACTCCGCCTCGAACACCAACCGCTTCGTGCTGCTCGCCCATGAGCTGGGCCATTTCCTTGGCTATCCGGCGGAGCACAAATCCCCGTCGGAGTCGCTGATGTTCCCTCGCATCGGCGCCGGCATGAACCAGCTCAGGATCTTCGAGGAAGATTTTCGCAAGATGACGAAGGTCGCAAAGTGAGCGAGGCCGGTCGCTAGGGCCTCGAAACTATGGCCGATGGGCGTCATTCCGGACGACCGTATCCTCACAAGCTTCGCTTGTGAGGATTTGCTCCAGCCGGAATGACGGCCCCAGCGATCCAACCTAATGCGATTATGCTCCAGGCGAGGCCGGCGATCGAGCGCTTTACGCGTTACGGCGTGATGCCGTTGGCGCGTTCGATCGCCGTCATTTCCTCGGCCGCGGTCAGGCCAGTGCCCTCTGTCTCAAATCAGGGGCGCAATTCGACAAATGCGGCGGCATCGATCGGCTGCACTGTCACCGCACGTCAAACCGGAGCCGCAAACCCGCCGACGGCTACTCCGCGTCGATACGCTGGCCGATCAGGGCGATGGCCCTCTGGTAGACCGAGGCGTCGTTCCAGGCCTGGATGGCGCCGAAATTGGCTTCTCCCGGCTGATAGCCCCCGCCGGCGCTCCAGCCATGCGCCTTCAGGAAGTTGGCCGTCGATCTCAGCGCTCCCGCGGAGCTGTCCAGATTGCCGGCGCCGTATTGCAGGACATTCTTGGGCATGAACTGGGTCTGGCCGATTTCGCCATGCATCGAGCTGCGCTCGCGCGGGGAGAGCGTGCCCTTGTCGACGAGCTTGAGCGCGGCATAGAGCTGGTCGGTGAAGAACGCCGGGCGCCGGCAGTCATAGGCGAGGGTGGCGACCGAGGACACCATGTCCTGGTTGCCGTGCACGGCACCGAAACCGGTCTCCATGCCCCAGATGGCGATGAGCGGGCCGGGCGGCACGCCATAGCTCTGCTCGATCGAGGCGAACAGCGCGGCGTTGGACCTCTTCAAGCCCTTTCCGCGCGCGATGATGGTGGCCCCGCCGCGCTTGGCCATGAACTGATCCAGCGACAGCTTGAAGCTCTTCAGGCCCCGATCGGCCCGGATGGTCGCCGTGGCGTAGTTCGCGCCCATCAGGGCGTCGATGCCCCGGGGCCCGATCCCGTTTGCCCGGGCCTCGTTGGCGAAACTCTGCTTCCAGGCGGCAAAGCCGGAGGCATCACGGCCGCATTGGGCGGCGGAAGCCCCCCCGGCGACAAAGGAAAGGGCCAGGGTGACCGCAGCAACGACCGCTATGCGCATTTCGCCTCCAGAATGCAGACTCTCCCGTCCAGTTGAATACAACCTCGCTGATTCATCAAGTCAAACGCGTGAATTGGCTGTGCTTATTCCGCAGGAATCCTGGTTCGCAAGCGCTGCGAGCCGAGGCATCGGCCCTCGCTACGAAGCTGAGCCAGCGGATTTACACATCCAAGTATTGTCGCTGGAGACTCGACCATCCTTCCCCGACTTCGGGGAAGGATGACCCGCGCCCTTTCCTGACGATACTGCGATGTATGAATTCGACAGCCGAAACCGAGGGAGGATTTTCCGCGCCCCATACCGATAATACAGAGATGTGTGAATGCCATGGACGAAGCTGAAAGTGGCGGGGAGGGGAGAGCCATCTGGCGCGACGAGCTGCATTGCCACCGCAATTCCCAAGCGTTCTCGTTCCTACGCCCTTTCCGGCTGGGTTGATTGGGAGACCGGGCGATGGCGGCTGCGGGGCAGCCGTGAAAGCAGGTTCATGGAAGATGCAGGCCACATTGTCGGTGCCAGCCGCCATCACCCCGTTCCGGTCGCCTCGCCCGCTGACAAGGCGCGCAAGGCCACCAGTTTTTCCGCCTTCTGAAGGGGGAGGCGAGCCGGGAGCTTTGCTATAGGCGACATTGGGGTTCTCCGACTTCGGCGGTGCGAGACCCTGGACGAGCGGCCGCAGGTATTCGTAGCGGTCCTCAACGGCGATGTCGTGGCCCTCGAAGAATGCCTCTAGGGTTTTCTTAAGGGCGCGATAGATGCGCTCGTCGGTGTCGGTGGGCATATTCTTATCGTCAGACGACTTGCTCGTTTCTCGAACAGATCCTTTAGAGCGTTTTACTTTCAGATCGGATCACCAGGAATCGCAAAACGCTTTTTGATACCAGTAAGTTAGTCTCGAAACCCGCTTCTGCCTGAACGCAGTTTGCTCTAGTTGGAAAAGGCAAATCGTCCTGGTCAAATATCTTCCATCAAATATTTTCCTAACCCGCCAGCATCCAAGCGACGCGCGTGACATTTGCAAGGGAACATGACAATGGCTGATTTTCTAGAGGACGCCAAAAAACTCATTGAGGAACGCCAAACGGACAGACTTCTAGCTTCCCGGATGGGCAAGGCCAGCGCTATCACGGCTGCGAACGAAATCAGCGACGAACTGACCTTGATCCGTGCGTTGCTTCAGGAGGTTCTGGAGGAACTTCGAAGCGGCAATCGGTCGAAATAAGACGAAACCAATCACCTAAGCCATCACGAATCGAATGTCCGTGGTGAAGTTGAAAGGCCCCCTGGAGGCCTTTTGACGCGAAGCGGAGGCGCTCAATCGTGATGGACCCACGCGAAGCGGGCGTCGGCTCGATCCTCGGCCCGCGCAACGAGGGCGTTCACAGTCGCCCGCCGTCCTTGCGGCTGTAGTGGACGCCGTCCTCGTCGGCGACGACGAAGAGATCAACGTCGGAAAAGTGCGCTTGTTCGCGCGCCGTGCGCGTTCCGATCTCGAGATAGACGGCATCGCTGTTGGAGCGATTGACCAGATGGTGGCCGTTGGCAACGCCCGCCTTGAAGCCGGCCGCGTCGCCCGACCGCAGCACGGTCTCGCCTTCGTCCTCGATCAGTGTCAGCTCGCCTTCGATGAGAAAGACGAACTCGTCCTGGTTCTCGTGCCAATGGCGCAGCGAGGAGAAAGCGCCGGGCTTGAGCATCGTCAGGTTGACGCCGAACTGAGTCAGGCCGGCTTCATCGCCGAGACGCTTACGCGAACGACCGGCGACCAGCTTGTCGTGCGGCGGTGGATAGCCGCCGCGCGCGACGAACGGCAGTGCGCTGACGTCGATCTTCGGCATGGTCTCACATCCTTTTGATCACGGTGGCGGTTCCCTTGGCGCAGACTCGTACGCCAGGAGTCTGCTGTGAATCCTGAGGGGACTTCAACCGTCAAACCTGATCCACCAGGGCAAAGCGCATTTACGCGCAAACGCCGTTGTGCTCCAGCAGGCCGCAGCGCGTGCCCGAAAGCCCTGATCACGCCGGGTCCTCATTCTCAGGGATCCGCGCATTGCGGAGGCCCGGCTGGGGTTGGGGGCTAGGGGTGCCGGGCCTCCTGCTTCCCGGGCATCGGCATGATCGGGAAGCGCAACGCCATTCACGCACTGTCCGAATTAGCGGAGCATTAGGACTCCTGCATCGGGCCCTGTGCGTGTGCAGGCCGATTGATCAAACCCCTTTAGTGGTAGCCCGGTGAAGAGAAGTGGCATAGTTTTCGTTTAGCCCGGGGCGGACCACAACTATTTGATAAAGGCAAGAGGTATTGATTGGGGCAGACCTCTGGGCCAAATGTGATTGTCACAGCCAGTCTTGGGAGAGGACAATGCCCTGGGTTTACCGATACGAGTTTGTCGACCCAGGCAGCAGTATTGTGGAAGTCTCTCCCATCATGCGGACACGCGAGAGCATCCTGCAGATTGGCGGATCCGTCATCGAGGACTCCGCCACTGAAGTCGATGACGGCGAACTTTTCCCTCGTGGCGTCCATCTTGATATTACGCCGGCGTCGATCGATCAGGGCCCGAGCGCGCCCAGTCTCCCTAGCCACAACAGGAGCAGGGCCTTCGGGAGGAGGAGCGCACTGCCGGTGGCGCGAAGAGCGAAAAAATGAGCTTCCCAAAGGAAGACGTCAGAGTGTTTGCTGGGGCGTCGAAACCAAGTCGTTTCCAACGCACTGTTATTTTATGATTTTCTATTTTCAGATGGCGGATGATTTCTCCGCCATACCGGCAAAATCACACCCTGACTCTCTCCATTCCCGGAACAGAGGATGAGCAATATCCACGGCAGTCAGTCGCCGTCGGTATCGTCCAGGTCATTGTCCGCACTCTGCCAGCCCGCATCCCAGCGCCGATAATCGCCCGGGTCAGCTTCTGGATCGTACGGATTTGCGTCCTCCGAATATCCCTTCCAGCGAGCATTTTCGCCTTCGCTGAAGGCATCGTGTGATGCTTGCTCCATCTCGCCTCCTTTTCAGGTCATTTGCGAGGTGCATCACAACTCTTGACGAGCCCTGCATGTTCCCGGCCATCGGCGGATAGGCATGGCCGCGGTGAGCGCGGCCGGTGCGTTCCGCGACGCGTGCGATAGGGCACTTCGCAGCTGTGTCACGCTGGCCCTTTATGTTGCAATTACAACATGGGGGATTCGATGTCAGACAATCTGGATGGGACCTACGCCATAATAGCGACCTCGTTGACGGGCTGCTTGGCCGGCAGATGTGTTGTCTACCACGGGCAACTCGAAGGAGACGACTTCGAGGGAGGACGTTACAGGGGCGATGTGAGCCTTCGGGACGAAATGATTGAGCTCAACCTCACCATGGAGGGGCCGGTCGTCCCGTCGAAAGCTTGCGATAGAAAAGCCCGTCAATTGCTTCGGCTGAGAGAAACCATTTCGGCGACAGAATGGGGTGGGGGCAGTTCCATCTTCCTCAAGGGCTCCGGCACATGGCTTATCATGCGTCGGATTTCCGACGCAGCAGGTGTTGACCATCGCGAAGAAGTGAGCCGTCGCGCGGCGTAGGCTGCATTCGCCCACTGGAGCAAGGCAAGTTTAAGCGTAGACTAGTGGAGCATCGAGTTTTCCGTGGCGCACCCTCGTTCGGGCCAATCGGAGTGCCGTCAATGCATCCAGAATTTGCAGAAACGACGGATGGCAGGAAAATATTCTATTGGAACCTTGACGGAGCCGTTGGCCTCAACGGCAAGAACAGTTTCGACGATGTGCTCTTTGTTCAGTGGTGCATGTACAAAGCATCGAAATGGCCTGGGATCGATCACCTGGCGCAAATCGAAGATTTCGATACCAAGGGCAAGACCCTCAGAGGTGCTTTTGCGAGAGTAAACATCAACGGTCGCTGCAGTGGCTTGAAAGACGATCCCTTATTGGACCAGATAAACCTTCTGCAAGCTCTGACACAGGGACCCATGGATGGACGTGTGAATCCGATCCAAGGCTCAGCAAGATATACTGGACTTGGTGGAATTCGATATGTCTACCTGGTCATATGGCTGAATAATATTTTGAAGCAAGTCCATCCCAAAGAGTACCCGCGGCTTGATCTGATGCCTGAATTCGCTTTTCAGCTCGGTCCACAAGTCAAGCCGGTATTCTGGGAGGACTGAAAACGCGCCATGCCGATCGTCGATCATGGCGCAAGCCCGGTTGGCCTCCATTCTCCAACCGGGCTGCGTCAGGCTGGGCTCCCTGGCATCACACCATCTTGGCAATGATGTCCTTCATCTGGTTGGCGTCGAAGGCCGTCAGTGTCTGGCTACGGATATTGCCAAGGGCGGCAACCGAGAGGTTTAGCGCCACCACCGCCGGGTTGTCTCCGGCCTCCGCGACGATGACCAGATCGTACTGGCCAAGCGTCCAGAGCAGCGTATGGATTTTCACGCCGCTCTTCTCGGCCATGGCCCTGAACGCTTCGGCGCGCTTGACCGTGTCCTTCACCGCCCTGGCGCCCTGGTCCGTGAAATGCACAAGAGTCACGAAATATGCCATTTCGACCTCCATTGTTGAGGAGGCGTACGGGCGCTTCCGGCGCATCCGCCGTTTCTCCCGCAACTTTTATAGCATCTGGTAGGGGAGATTTGAAATGACAGGGCGGGCGAGGCTAGCCATGGCGGGAGGACAGTCCGCACATCAGTCGCTATTGAGTGTCCCATCACCGTTATTCAACGCTCGCTATCGCGACACGCCGGGCAGATCGAGTGCCTGGAACTGTCGGGACCAACTCGTAAGGCTATGCCCGCGTGGAAAGGCGGTGAACGCAGGCCCGTGGATATCCATCACCGATCCGATCGGCTGCGTCTGGATGCCGACTCGGATGGGCACGCCCCACAGGCTGGCGAGCTTGCCCAACATCGTCCGCGTCTGGGGCCGGGCGCCAAGCGTGCAGCCCAAATGCTCGGCAAAGCCGAACGGTGCGAAAATCAAGCTCAGCGGCTGGATCATGCCGTTGACCTTGTCGAAATTCTTCGCACTGACGTAGCTGTAGATCTCCTCCGCGATAACGGCATATTCCTGCCGCGCGGCGCGATTGCCTTCACGCAGATGAACGACATCGCCAACCGATACGGTCAGCCATTCGCCGAGATTTCCGTGTCCGTCGAGGCGCAGCGCCGCGACCCGGCCGGGCTGTGCGCGTGATTGCACGGCCAGCACCATTTGCGCCAGGCCGTTGCACATGCCGCCCAGCAGGATGGGGTCGTCGAAATTGCGCCTGAACTCGTCAACGTCAGCCTGCAATTTGGGATCGCCAAGGTCGACCGAGGTGATGACGCTCAGGTCGACATCCGCCAGCAGCCGCTGGATCAGCGCTGATGTCGCAGCGCCGCCGCTCGTATCGCCGACGCCGATCATCTTGCTCGCCGCCACGACGGCGGCCCGCGTGTTGCGGCCATACGCACCATCGACCGTCAGCCGCCTGCCGTCCGCGCCGGCGCTGCCGTGGCTGTTGAGCACGACCTGAAGCAGTGTGACGCGCGGGCTATGTTCCCCCAGCCGGACATTGAACATCGTCGCAAATCCCCATGGAGGTACGCCTGACCTGGAAGCAGGGCTGTCGGGCTCTTCGAAGCCGACCGGTCCGCACGTTACGATCCAGGCGTGAAACGGTCGTGATGATCAAGTCCCGCCGACTGTTTCCCCTCAATGAAGGATGCGCCCGCCGAAGGCTCGCGATACATTCGATTTGAGCGGCATCTCGCCAATGACGGGCCGCCTTGAAGTACCCCTTTCAATATTGGCCGCGGTGAGCAAGCGCCAGCACGCGTTTGTCGAGGCCCTCGGAAATCCGAGCCTCTCAACCGATGCCGGCAAGGTTGTTCTCAACACCAGGACAAAGCGAAGTAGCGCCATGAAAACCAATATGACTTACAGCAGCAGGAACCACGACGCGCTCTTCATGCCAATGAACTTTTCAAATCACTTCCTGATGCTCCAGTACAGGGTCCAGCTCGTCCGGTGTGAGCCGACCTCTCATTTCAATGTTCTCGGCACTTATTGCACCGGCAATGGCATCCTGCACGACGATTCCCAGCGGTTTCATCTCGATGCCTGGACCGATGCCGAGTGGAACGGTTTCCGCAACAATTTCACCAGCATCATCACGCGGTACTGGGACGAAAAGTTCGAGCTCACGCCAAATCGGCCGTGGTATCCAAATCCAAGCCCGCAGCCGCCGTCGGCGTCGGCCATCACCTGCAACCTGTCGCTGGAACTGGTGGATTCAGCCGCGCAGGCGCACCATCGCTATTTCATCGTCAAGCCGCAGGAGAGCAATTTCCGCTCGTTCGCCTCGTCTCCCAACCGGCTGGGGATGTTCACGCATCGCGACCTTGCCTATGACTGGAACACCCGGAGGACGCAGGTCGGCCCCGCCGACCGCAGGGGGCGCCGGAAAATGCACAGCGTCAGCTTCCTGCAATGCACGGTCCTGCATGAATTTGGCCACACCCTCGGACTGGATCACGTCAACGGGGCGGGTAACGACGACTGGAACTACGGCGTATCGCTTGACCAGCGGGAGGACCTCATGGGCATGGGCGACCATCTCACGGGCAGGGAGGCATTCCCCTGGAAATCGCAACTGCGCCACCATCTGATACCGGAACCCGCCGACCACAAGCCGCATGTTCCCGCACTCAAATTCACCGCGAGGGTGACGGCTCCCCAACTTATTACCTATTGGGACAATGACTGGACGCCGGCGCCGGCCACGCCTTGACTTGTGATTGCGCTGTCGTTTCTGGACGGCGCGCTCGGATTTTTCGATACGGAAGGTACGGTCACGGCGCACTTAGGGGTCGTTAGAAAATAAGCGCTTCAAGCACGAATTTCTTGACGCTCTCACGCGCAAGCGCTCTCGTTCCCACGCCCTTTCCAGGCTGGGTTGATGAAGAGAAACCGGGCGATGGCGGCTGCGGAGCAGCCGTGAAAGCATAGATCATGGAAGATGGCAGGCCGTATTGTCGGCCAGACGCCATCGCCCTGTTCCGGCTGCCGGGCACGCTGACAAGGCGCGCAAGGCCACCTGTTTTTCCGCCTTCTGAAGAAGGCGGAGGCGGGCCAAGGGGGATGGCACGGACCATCCGAACCCGGGCACGCCGGCTCGATGAAGGGGCTCTGCTTTTCCATCCGGCCGGATGGGGGCATCAGCCGTCTTCACCGCATCGGCGGGGGATGGGACGAAGGCATTGCCGGGCTCAAGCCCGTCACGCTCCGTCCAGGGATCTTGATCGCGTGGTCCTGCCATCGCGAGGCACTTCCATGGTGTGCCGATCCCGTCTGTCCCGCTCGTCACCCCCGGAAGCCGGCTTCGAGAGAAGCAGGACCGCCGTGCGCCTATCGCTCTGGACAGGCTCTCGGGGTGGATGGAGGGTTCGGAGCCGGGTCGTTCCTTCGCCGGCTGCTGACGCCTCGTTCCGGGAAAGATGAAAGCATGGAAGCGAAATAAAATCAATATCTGTTCTTTTTATGTCCAACACAATTCAACGCCTATGTCATCGGCGAAGGAGGATACCGGGTGGTGTGTTGTCGATCGATCCAGTCGCTGACGAACAGCTTGACCGGGTAACCAAGGGATCGTTCGGGAACAAGCACGTCAAGTGCCGCGCCTTTGCTGCACCCTGAACATTGGCTTTCCGATCCGGTTATTTTCTAACGACCCCTTATTCGAGCGCCGCGCCCCGCAAGTGAAGGCGATACCGACGATGGCAGGGCTCCGAACTCAGGTTAACAAGAGCCGGGACATCGTCATTCCGGGCGACCGGAGGGAGACCCGGAATCCATGAACACTGTCCTTCGAGGGTCGTGTTCATGGATTCCGGCGTTCCCACTCACAAGCAAGCTTGTGAGGATACGCTTCAGCCGGAATGACGAACCGACCCGTTTCCGTATCTGTTAACCTGAAGCGATTGCCCTGCCGACGATGGCGGTCCGGTTGAGTTATGACCGGCGAGCGGATACCACTCGAAGCCGCCAGCCGCCGTAACGCTGTTCCTTTCAACAGGCCGTCGCTTTCACATGCCCAACGATCTCTTCCCCCTCAATGCCCTGGAGGCCCGCGTCTTCGGCTGCCTGCTCGAGAAGCAGCTGCTGACGCCGGACGCCTATCCGTTGACGCTCAACCTGCTCCAGGCAGCGACGAACCAGAAGACGTCACGCGAGCCGGTCATGGCCCTGGAGGCGGCGGAAATCGGCCGCACGCTCGTCTCGCTGGAGCAGAAGGGGCTGGTCCGCCGCGCCTTCGGCTCGCGCGTGGAACGTTACGAGCACCTCGCGGGGCAGGCCTGCAACCTGACCAAGCAGCAATCGGCCCTGCTCGCGGTCATGCTCCTGCGCGGGCCGCAGACCCTGAACGAGTTGCAGACGCGAACCGAGCGCATGGCGAGCTTCGGCTCGGCCGACGACATGACCAGGGAATTGGATCTGCTCGCCAGCGCGCATCCGCCGCTGGTCAAGGAGATCGGCCGGGCCCCGGGCCAGCGCGAGGACCGCTACTCGCATCTGCTCTGCGGCGATGTCGAAGTCTCCGCGATCGCCAGCCCCGCTCCGCGCGCCGCCGCCCCGTCGGTCTCGGCTCTCGCCGCGCTGGAAGAGCGCCTGCAGGCGCTGGAGGAGCAGGTCGCCGAATTGAGGGCTCGGCTCGACGCGGTGGGCGGGTGACCGGTGGCGCCCCTTGCAGGCGCCTTCCCGCTGGGATCCGGGTTATGATGAGAGGATGGCGGTCCGCTGGTGGATCGCACCGTGGAATTCAGAAACGGGTAATTCGGAAACTGTCCCCATAATTCACCGTAATTCGTAATTTCCAGGTCACGCCCCTGGAGCAAAATGCATTCAGGCAGGAGCGGATTCTCAGATTAACGCGTTGGCACCACATGCATTTTGCGGATCTTGGTGATTCGATCTGAAGGCAAAACGCCCTAAAGCAAAATGCGTTCAGGTAGGAGCGAAATTCGGAATTAACTTGCTGGTATCAAAAGCATTTTGCGATTCTTGGTGTTTCGATCTGAAGGTAAAACGCTCTAATATTTCTTCGTTTCGTTCCCAAACACGAACTCACCCTTGGTGCCATCATTCAAGGTAAAATTGCCTTTGCCACTAAACTTGTCCTGGTCATTAGTAACATAGGCGGTGCCCTTGCGGCCGTCATTGCACAGGATTGAAACAGGCAGGCGCGGGGTCCACGTTGCGAGGGCATAGGAACCACTGCACGAGAGCTTGCCTTTGCTTACGACATAGGATCCTTGCGTTTGCTCTACGCGGACTGACCCACGCAAAACCCCGCCAAGGCCTTCGCTTACAACGACAACGGGCAATGTTCGTGCGACGCCGGGTATGGTGCGGACTGGAGTCGTGCAGCCTGTGAGGCCGCTTGCAGCAAGACCTGTGGCAAAAAGGCAGGAAATAGCAGAACGAACGCGCATGAAATTCCCCCAGGCGATGACCGGGAAATTGGTACGATGATTCATCTTGTGGGGGCAAGCACCTGCTTCGCAACGTGAATTATGCGAATTACGGTGACTTTGGGGGTGACGGCAGGGGCTTACCACCAAATGCGCTAACTTAAGCCGGTGAGGGCGCGGGAATCCCTCCCCGACTTCGGGGAGGGTGGACCGGCGAAGCCGGGACGGGTGGGGGAGAGTGGCGCGACAGCGCAGAAATAAGCAGATGTCGCGCCACTCTCCCCCTTCCGACCTCACTACATTCGGCCACCTTCCCCGCAGTCGGGGAAGGATTCGTCGCGCATTTGGGCCTTAAGTTAGCGCCTATGGACGCTTACCACAGCACCTGCCATCACACCCAAAGTCACCCTAATTCCAGGACGGAGACGCAGGGCCGGAGGGAAGGGCTGTTCAATTGCCGGCATAGGAATAGAGTAGCCCCAAGAACCATAACCATTCCGGGGAAACGCTCATGTCAGCTCATGCCTTCGACATCGTCTCGAAATCCCGCACGGAGGTGGTGATCGCCCATCACGAGGAGGGGCATTCCTATACGTTCAGCGTGGCGAAGAACGCCGCCGGCAAGCGCGTGCTGGCCGAGACGACGCATGCGGTCGCCGGCCCCGCCGCCAAGCACCCGCCCGAATGGTACGCTGCCAGCGCCCGCGCCTTCGCCACCACGGTGGCGCATCGGGCGCATGCGATTGATTGAGGGGTAGGTTCGGGGCCTCGGCGGGGAGGGGGCTTGGTAACTTGAGGGCGCGCGTCAGCGCCTCAAAGTACAGAACGGCGGTGGACGTGAGGACCAGCCTGATCATGCACAACCTTGCTGAAGATGGATCGGCCATTTAGGCCTCTGATCCCACCATGTCACCTAATTTCTCGTGTCTCAATTGAGGGGTGCAGTCCACCATACACGCGAAGCGCCTATTGAATGGACCATCACCGTAATTCTCGTTAGCGAAGCTCTGTTTCCAGACTACAAAGCCGGAGGCATCGCGGTCGCATTGAGTGGCGGAAGCCTACCCTGCGACAAAAGACAGGGTCAAGGTGACCGCAGCAACGACCGCTATGCGCATTTCGGTGCCGAGATGCAGACTCTTCCATACAGTTGAATACAACGGCGCTGGTTCAGCAAGTCAAACTCGCGAATTGCGGATCGTGTGTTTTGTGGGTGAGCCACAGTAGCAGTTTACGAATTAGACGGGTATTTTCGACCTGCGGCTAGGTCAGCGCCATCCAGCCTCGACTACCCGTCTAAAGCTACAGAAACTCAAGGAATTAAGTAATCTATCCCCGTAATCGGCGGATAAATCCGCACAAGACGCCGAAGACATGACCGTATCCGAGACCCCCCGCTCAAACGCAAGAAGCGTCTTGAGGAAGGGTACCGCCCAGGCATGACAGTTTACTAAGCTCCCGAGAGACGAGTATATGGCGTGGATATTTTGCGGTAAAACGGGAGCATGAGTAAACTGTCCCAATAGTTCTAGAAGCCAATTTGGGGGAGAGCATTGTGCAGATTTTTTTTGGCAGTTCGAGAGAGTCCCAGGAAGTCATGGAGGAACTTGCATCATGGCTTCAAGAGGAGGAGGGAATTGACGTTCTCCTATGGACAGATCGTCAAGCGTTTCCCATCGGGAGTCAGCTGCTGGATCGGCTCGTTGAACTTTCCCAAACTGTAGATGCAGCTGTTTTCATCTTTGGAGAAGACGATAAGATTTGGTATCGAAATCAAGAAGAAATGCAACCAAGAGATAACGTTCTTCTTGAATATGGTTTGTTTGCTTCGAGGTTAGGTTGGGAAAAGAGCATTGTTTGTCGAATAAATAAATCCAAGACAAGCTCCGACCTGGCGGGGCTTACAGTCTTAAATCTTCAAAAGGGGAGGGAGATCGATACCAGGTTAAGATTACGATCATGGGTTCGCGATTTATCGAAGAAAGTTGAAAAGGAGAAAGAGCATTCAACGAAAATACGCTCTCTCTTTCCCTTAACACCCGATGATTGCGACCATGTCTCCAGACGCCTAATAGCAAGGGAAATCGCCGCCGAATTGGAGATGCTCCCTGAATGGACTTTGGCAGCGGGTGTGACCATGGAAAATCCACCTCGACCGACACGAGAGCTTGTTCGAAAGTATGAATTCCGTTCTTTTGCTGAAGCGATTAGATTTATGGGCGAGTGTGTGGAAGAGCTAGATAGTATCAACCATCACCCGAAATGGTTAAACATTTGGAAAAGCTTAATCGTAAGCATGTCTACATGGAACATTGGGCACGACGTTTCATTAATTGATATCAAAGTCGCCCATTTTTTGGATAAGAGGTATAATAAAGGATACCGGTTCGATTTGACGTAGAGAGCGAGAGCTGACTATTCGACGCTGATAGGTTATGGAGGTAGTTTAATTATCCTCGGCTTACTCAGTATTCGAGATTACAGCGACAATGTGGTCAATAGGCACTCCACGCTCAACGGCAGTTGCTAGCCGATTAAGTGCATTGTCACCGTAATTGGGGCGGTAATTAAATGCACTGTCACCGTTATAATCGCCCACTATGAGATGCCTAGAGATGCATAAATTAAGTGAATTGTCGCTCCAGGCAAGATTTATATCAAATAATTATCAAATTGACGTAATGTTGTTTTCATAAATTCGAAGGCTATCTGTTTTAAGTTTGTCAATAAACTCATTCAATTTAGCTTTTGCTCTGCTATTATCTGTCGAGAAGGCCTCTCTGGCGGACTTAAGAACCTCATGGAGAACGCCGGGATTAGCCCTTTTGCTCAGAGTTACACCAAGAACCGTAGGAAAGATGGTGCTGTAGCTTTCTGCGACTTCGCGCTTACTTGGGGCTAGGGCAATGTAATTCAGGAGAAACTCCGGTCTCATTATAGATCGTGGCCTATTAGCACCGAGCACAATCGTAGCTGCACGTTGTACCGTCTTCTCGTGCGTCAGCCACCATGTCTTAAAGCCGAAAGGATTTGGGGCGGAATTATCACCATCCTCCCGGCGTCTTGCACCAACGCGAAGCATGTGCAGAGCGTCATTATAGGCAAGTTTCGTCGCCTGCACCCCCTTGCTAAAACGGCCCTCTCGCGCTGCAACTATTGCAAACGTTAGCTTCGAAAGGTCATCTCGATCAACGGACTTTAGTATCAGGTCCTTGGCCTCGAACTCAAAGCCAAATCGGTCACACAGATAAAGCCGAAGCCCTTCTCTGTTCCTCTTTCGGCGCACATCGTCGTGATTACAGAATTGGCCAACGTAGGACTTCCATCCTGCTGGGGCTTTCTTTCCAGTGTTTATCCCAAGTCGAGCATAAAAATAAGCTCTAATTAAAATTCGATCAATTAGCGGTATAAAATCCTCGTCGATATAAATTTCAATATCAGAGTAGAAATGTTCAAATTCCAATGTCGTCGCGTGAAGGTGAGTAAAAACCTCCTCTAATGCAGGTTCAGTCATAATCAAGGTTGCGCCAGCTTTTCGTATCACATGGAGTGCATTGGTGACCATTTTACTTTGTTCTGGCAGATAGTATTCAGAAATGGCCTTAATTATTAAATCTGATCCTACATATATAACCAGGCGTTCTGAAAGAGAGTTAAAATATTCGACGACTTTTGGTTCATTTTTTAACGCAAACAATATGAAGTATGTATTGCATAGCCGAAGCATATAATCATGTTCATGTCGATTGGGGGCGTATATTATCTTTCTGAGGCAAAAGCTAACAGCCTCTTGAGCTGTGGCGCGGTCGGACGCATTCAGCCCTAGCTGATCGATCTTCGAGCTAATAATATCCACCATATTAATGGTGTCTGCATTCTCATCTGGGCCATCGACAATAAACAGTCCCAGAGCCATACCTTGCCTATAAAATATAGACTCTATACAACTATGTACAATATCCGTAATGCTTGGAATTAGACTCACCAATTTAGAAGTTAAAAGTGGGCGGATATGCTCTCGGATGCCATCTGTAATAGAATTAAACAATCCTTCTTCTTCTATATTTTCGTTAATTAATTTTTGACGTTCCTCAAAGCGAAGTGCATATACATTTTCCTTTCGATGCCAGCTTATTTCGCGTCCATTAGGGTTCGTCTTCGAGCTCAGAAATGCCAATCGATCGTCGATTACGCCGCGGACAAAATATCTCGCGGAGGGAATGGCGGCTTCAACCTTCGCGAGCAAATCTTCTTTCGACATGAATATTTTTTTGTCTGGCTCTGTGCCTTCTAACGCCCACAAAATTAACCCGTCCGTTATTGTCGTGAGCAACGAACTATTGCCTCTCCGGCGATTCAATTCCTGCCCAAGAAAGGCGCATAACGTTTTAGATTCGTAGGGAAATTCCCGATTATGCCCAATACCACCAACCTCCATGAGATGAGTGATGCTCGGGCGAAGGTACGAATTGAAGGCTTGCGCGGTATTTTCGTTGTCATTTATGTGAGTTTCAATATACTGTTTAGCTCTAATTCTTACAGTAATATCTTCTTTATTTGTAAACCTTTCTTCAATTTGATCGGCAGTTGACACGGGCACGGAGAAGTAAAATGTAATTACTTTTGGATCTCGGCCGAAGTCGCGAAGCCTCTTAATTGTCTTGGCAATTTTTCCTTCGAAATCCTCTGTTTTAGAGGCTTGCAGAAAGCTAGAGGCTCGCGCAGATGATTCAAAGATTTGCTCTTGGAAACCGTCCGCTCCACCGTCGTGCATTCCACCAAGGGGGACAAAGGACGATCCAACTAATGCGGCATGAAAGGCTTGCGCAAATTTTTCGAACGTAGCGGTCTCACACGCGTCGATGGCAGGGCCACAAAGGTTATGATCGATAAGGTTCAATCTCGTCATCCCATTTGTATCATAGTTGCCGCCTAACGTTAAACATTAGCGCTGCATGCTGAGCAACAGAAAACAACTCGCAGCGATCTTTATTCGACAAGAGCCGAGTGGAAGTCACGACGAGGTGCCTTAACTCTCGCTGCCAACCATTGCGAATGCACAATACTGGCGGCCGCCGATGTAGGTCACGAGATCTACCTCTTCCACCCCCGCCCCGGCTTCCCGCCGCCCTTCTTCCGAGCCTCCGCGCCCAGCGGTACCTCCCTGTCAGTCCCTGGCCCCATGCTGTCCAGCCCCGGCTTCGCCGCCCGCGTCTTCGGCAAATTCGCGGCATCCCCATACGCCTTCGGCCCCTTATACGCCCCGGCCTTCTCACGTACGCTCACCTGCCGCGCAGACCCATCGTCCGCCACCGCCATCTCCGTCTCCCTCAGCCGCTTGAGTTCGTCGCGCAGCCTGGCCGCTTCCTCGAACCTCAGATCCGCCGCGGCATCGCGCATGCGCTTCTCCAGGTCCGCCGTCACCGCCTCGAAATTATGGCCGATGGTCGAGACATTGTCGGCCAGGCCCTTGTCGACGGTGACGCGGTCGCGCTCGTAGACGGAGTTGGTGATGTCGGCGATGCCGCGCTTCACGCTTTCCGGCGTGATGCCGTTGGCGGTGTTCCAGGCCGTCTGCTTCTCGCGGCGGCGGCTGGTCTCGGCCATGGCGCGTTCGAGCGAGCCGGTCATGTTGTCGGCATAGAGAAGTACACGCCCGTCGACATTGCGGGCGGCGCGGCCGATGGTCTGGACCAGCGAGGTTTCCGAGCGCAGGAAGCCCTCCTTGTCGGCGTCGAGAATGGCGACGAGGGCGCATTCCGGAATGTCCAGGCCCTCGCGCAGCAGGTTGATGCCCACCAGCACGTCGAAGGTGCCGAGGCGCAGATCGCGGATGATCTCAATGCGCTCGATCGTGTCGATGTCCGAATGCATGTAGCGCACGCGCACGCCATGGTCGTGCATATATTCGGTGAGGTCCTCGGCCATGCGCTTGGTGAGCACGGTGACTAGGCTGCGATAGCCCTGCTTTGCCACTTGCTGCACCTCGCCGAGGAGGTCGTCGACCTGGGTGCGGGCGGGGCGCACCTCGCATATTGGATCGATCAGTCCGGTTGGCCGGATCACCTGCTCGGCGAAGACGCCGCCGGTGTGCTCCAGCTCCCATTTGCCGGGCGTGGCGGAGACATGCACGGTCTGCGGGCGCATAGCGTCCCATTCCTCGAAGCGCAGCGGACGATTATCGAGGCAGGAGGGCAGGCGGAAGCCATATTCGGCCAAGGTCGCCTTGCGCCGGAAGTCGCCCTTGTACATGGCGCCGATCTGCGGAACGGTGACGTGGCTCTCATCGGTGAAGACGATGGCGTTGTCGGGCAGGTACTCGAACAAAGTCGGCGGCGGCTCGCCCGGCTGCCGGCCGGTGAGCCAGCGCGAATAGTTCTCGATGCCGGCGCAGGAGCCGGTGGCCTCCATCATCTCCAGATCGAAGGTGGTGCGCTGCTCCAGGCGCTGCGCCTCCAGGAGGCGCCCGCCGGTATAGAGCTGCTGCAGGCGCACCTTCAGCTCGTCCTTGATGCCCTTGATGGCCTGGTTCAGCGTCGGGCGCGGCGTGACGTAATGCGAATTGGCGTAGACCTTGACGAAGGAGAGGTCCTGGATCTTCTGGCCGGTGAGGGGATCGAACTCGGAAATGCTCTCGATCTCGTCGCCGAACAAATTGATGCGCCAGGCGCGGTCCTCGTAATGGGCCGGGAACAGCTCGATGACATCGCCGCGCACGCGAAAGGTGCCGCGGGCGAAATCGGCGCTGATACGCTTGTATTGCAAAGCGACGAGGTCGGCGATGAGCTGCTTCTGCTCCACGCGCTCGCCCACGCTCATGCCGAAGGTCATGGCGGTGTAGGTTTCCACCGAGCCGATACCATAGATGCAGGAGACGGAGGCGACGATGATCACGTCGTCGCGCTCCAGCAGCGAGCGCGTGGCCGAGTGGCGCATGCGGTCGATCTGCTCGTTGATGGAGGACTCCTTCTCGATATAGGTGTCCGTGCGCGGCACATAGGCCTCGGGCTGGTAGTAATCGTAGTAGGAGACGAAGTATTCCACCGCATTGTTGGGGAAGAAGCTCTTGAACTCGCCATAGAGCTGGGCCGCCAGCGTCTTGTTGGGGGCGAGGACCAAAGCCGGGCGCTGGGTGCGCGAGATGACCTGCGCCATCGTAAACGTCTTGCCCGAGCCGGTGACGCCGAGCAGCACCTGGTCGCGCTCATGCTGCAGGGTGAGCCCTTCGACGAGTTCGGCGATGGCGGTGGGCTGGTCGCCGGCCGGCTCGTATTCCGAGACGAGGTCGAGCCGGATGCCGCCCTCGCTCTTGTCGGGGCGATCAGGGCGGTGCGGCGTCCAGATCGGCTTGCCGATCAGGCGCGGATCGCCGGTTTCGAGGAGATGGCTGAGCGCCTTGATGGTGCCGGCCGAGCCACCGAGCTTGTCGAGCCCGTCGGGATCGAGCTCGGGCTCGTCCTTGGCCTTCTTGCGCTTGACCGCCTTGCCTTCCATCTGCGCGCCGCCGCCGGCCACGGGAACGCCCAGCCTGGCGGCGAGGCCGGGATCCAGCCCGGTGACGCCGGCATCGAAGCCGGCCTGCGGCCCTTCGCCGAAGCCTTCGGGCGCGCTGCTCCTGCCCTCCTTGAGCAGGCCGGGATTGAGCAGCGCCTTCAGATGCTCGTCGAGCGAGGGCAGGGGCGGGCGCGCCGCCTTGGACTTGGGCGTGCGGATCTTCTTGGGTGCATCGGACATGGGGAGATAATGGGGTGAGTCACGCGCGGGGGAAAGGGGCGGGTGCGGAAACTTGCTGACAATGGGGTGTCAGCATGGTGGGGAGTGTGGGCCGTCCCTGGGATCGCAGGCTTCCAGCCTGCCTCTTTTATCCGGCGGGCGGAAAGTCGGCAAGGAAGAGGCGGACGAGGACGTCCGCGGTCCCAGCCACAGCGCCTCACTGGCAAGGTCTGCGGCCTGAGTGGCAGAAGTACGTATATCCGCCACCTTCGTCAGAAAGCCGCAGTGGCTGGGACCGCGGACGTCCCCGTCCGCCTCTTCCCATCCCGCCTCCGCAGCGGTTCCAAGAGCGGATCGTCCGACACTCTCTTGAGTGTCGCAGGACGTCCGCGCTCCCAGCCATTGCCTTCCCCCCATACCGCGCTAAGCTTGCCCCACCGGAACAGCGCTGAAGACGCTGCCGGCATTCCATGTGGGGGATTGATCATGCCGACCGATTACGAGACCGGGCTCGGGCGCAATGCCGCCAACTACACGCCGATGACGCCGGTCGATTTCATCGCCCGCGCCGCCGAGGTGCATGGCGACCGGCTGGCGGTGGTGCATGGCCCGATCCGGCGGAACTGGGCGCAGACCTATGAACGCGCGCGCCGCCTCGCCAGCGCGCTGGAGCGCCGCGGCATCGGCCAATCGGACACGGTGGCGGTGCTGCTGCCCAACATCCCGGCCATGGTCGAGGCGCATTTCGGCATCCCCATGCTCGGCGCCGTGATGAACGCCCTCAACACAAGGCTCGACGCCGCCTCGCTCAGCTTCATGATCCAGCATGGCGAGGCGAAGATGCTGATCGCCGACAGCGAATACGCCACCACTGTGCGGGAGATCGTCAGGCAGGCGCCGCATCTGCAGCTCGTCATCGTCGACGACTTGCTCGGCCCAGGCCCGGCCGATATTCCCGGCGCCACCGACTATGAGGCGCTGCTGGCGGAGGGCGATCCCGCCTATGCCTGGCGCTTCCCCGAGGACGAGTGGAATGCCATCACGCTGAACTACACCTCGGGCACCACCGGCAATCCCAAGGGCGTGGTCTACCACCATCGCGGCGCGGCCACGAATGCCGTCTCCAACATCCTGGAATGGGACATGCCCCGGCATGCGGTCTATCTGTGGACTTTGCCGATGTTCCACTGCAATGGCTGGTGCTTTCCCTGGACGGTGGCCCTGCGCGCGGGCGTCAATGTCTGCCTGCGCAAGGTGGAGGCGCAGGCCTGCTTCGACCTCATCCGCCAGGAGCGGGTGACGCATTATTGCGGGGCGCCGATCGTGCATTCCCTGCTCGCCAATGCGCCCGACGCTCTGCGCGCGGGCATCGACTGGACGGTGAAGGGCATGGTGGCCGGCGCGCCGCCGCCATCCTCGCTGCTGGCGCGGACCTCGGCCATCGGCTTCGAGCTCACCCATGTCTACGGCCTGACGGAGGTCTACGGCCCGGCCACGGTCTGCGCCGAGCAGGCGGAATGGGCCGCGCTCGGGGCGCGCGAGCAGGCGGTGCAGAAGGCGCGCCAGGGCGTGCGCTACCACCTCGAGGCCGGGGCGAGCGTATTCGATCCCGAAACCATGCAGCCGGTGCCCGCCGACGGCGAGACCATCGGCGAGATCATGTTCCGCGGCAATATCTGTATGAAGGGCTATCTCAAGAACGAGGAGGCCACGCAGAAGGCTTTTGCCGGCGGCTGGTTCCACACCGGCGACCTCGCCGTGCTCTGCCCGGACGGCTATATCAAGATCAAGGACCGCGCCAAGGACATCATCATCTCGGGCGGCGAGAACATCTCCAGTGTGGAGGTGGAGGACGTGCTCTACCAGCACCCCGCCGTGCTCGCCGTCGCCGTGGTGGCGCAGCCGCATGAGAAATGGGGCGAGACGCCCTGCGCCTTCGTCGAGCTGAAGGAGGGGGCGGTGCTGACGGCCGATGAACTGATCGCCTTCGCCTGCGAGCGCCTGGCCCGCTTCAAGGTGCCGCGCACGGTGCTGTTCGAGACGCTGCCAAAGACCTCGACGGGCAAGATCCAGAAATTCGAGCTGCGGCAGCGGATCGGCTCGACCACGGCCATCGATGTGTAGGGGACAGCGGCTGGGCGAGATGGGGCGGTTGAGAAAAAGCAGGTCGGTTGCGCCCCCTCGCCCCGTTCTTACGGGGAGAGGATAGAGGTGAGGGGCAGTACAAACCTCTACGAGAGTGTTTCTGCAGCCAAAATTCCAAATGCGAGCAGATCTATCTTTCTGCTTTAACTTAAGAAAATCTCATCCCATCGATGTCGCGATGCCCCTCACCTCTATCCTCTCCCCGTAAGAACGGGGCGAGGGGACTTCGAAGGCTCACTTTATCCTGTGATCTCTCATCTCGCCCAGCAGTTCCTCGCCCCACAGCGAAAGGGCGGCCCGAAGGCCGCCCGCTGTCTCAATAGTCCTTTACGCAGCGTCCCGAATTGCCTGGATGGCGGCCGGGCGGGCAGCCGTTGCGATAGCTGTGCCGGGGGCGCTGGTAGTCATCGCCATAGCCATTGCGATACCGGTTGTCGTCGCCGCCATAGCGCTGATCGTCGTAGCCGCCGCCATAGCGCTGGTCGCCATAGCCACCACCATAGCCATTGTCGTAGCGCGGCTGATAGCGCTCCGGCACGCAGCGGCCCCAGTCATTGGGGCGATAGCCACGGCCGCAGCCATCGCGCACGTCTTGAAGCAGCGGAGACTGGAGCAGCGGAGATTTGCCCGCCGCGGCCGGGCCGACGGGCATGGCGGAGGCAGGCGCCGCCGCGGCGATTGCGCCCACCAGGGCCAAAGCTGCGGCAAAGCAGGTTTTCTGCAAGGTCTTGTGCATCTTTCCTCCTGAAAAACCGAAAGGTTGTGGGTCCATAGGTGCACAACCAGTATGAACATGACGTGAATGGTATCGTGGTCCGCGAAAGAGTGACGTAGCGGAATAATAAACGATCGCTCAAGACACAAGGGAAGAAGCAAGAAAAAGGGGCGACCCAGGAGCCGCCCCAATCAACATCTTCTGCTTCCGCCCGGATCACCGGGGCTCGAGGCGCGCGATCTTCACCTTGGCAGTGCCGGTGCTGACCATGCCGACGGCCTGGGCCGCGCCATAGGACAGATCGATCACGCGGCCGCGACGAAAGGGGCCACGATCCGTGACGCGTACAACCACGCTCTTGCCGTTCTTGAGGTTGGTCACCTGGAGCTTCGTCCCGAAGGGAAGGGAACGATGCGCGGCCGTCAGGCCGGCCGGGTTGAAACGCTCGCCATTGGCAGTGCGGCGACCACTCATTTCCTTGCCGTAATAGGAGGCCGTTCCGACTGAGTCGGCATGGCCAGGAACTATCATCGTTAACAAAGTAATAACAGCGGCAGAAAATGTAGCGTTCGTCGTTTTGGACGTCATTCAGTCAAGCTCTCAGTAGTTTGTGATGAATCGGTTTATAGGGTGAAATGTGTTCTCAATATGATTCGAGAAAAAGCCCCGACTTTCTCAATGACTTACGGCTATAGCCAGCGAAGCAGGGGACTAATCTGACTGTGCTTTGAGACGAAAAATGGCAGCGTTGCGTCGTGCCATATTCGCGCCGGCGCGGAGTATGTTATGAGCGTCGGCATGGCACTGATCTGGACCCTCACGGACGGCAAGGCAGGCGACGCGCTGCAATGCCTCGGCGTGGCCGAAGCGGTGATCGCGGAGGCGGGCGGCGGTGTCGTCGAATACAAGGTCGCGCCCCGCAAACTCTATGAACTGGGGATGCCCTGGGGGCCGTCGGATCCGGCCGACCTCAGGCAGTTCGCGGCGCCCTGGCCCGATGTCGCCATCGCCTCCGGCCGGCGGGCGGTGGCCTATCTGCGCTGGCTGAAGAAGCGCTCGCCACGCACCCTCACCGTGTTCCTCAAGGATCCGCGCACCGGCACGGGCACGGCCGATTTCATCTGGGTGCCCGAGCATGACGGCCTGCGCGGCGCCAATGTGCTGGCCACGCTCACCTCGCCGCACCGCCAGAGCCCGGAGGTGCTGGCGGCGGCGCGGGCACGAGCCCGGCCGGAACTGCAGGAGTTGCCGCAGCCCCGCGTCGCGGTGCTGGCGGGCGGGCCCTCGAAGGACGTTCCCTTCGACGCGGAGGACATCGCCGGCTTCGTCGAGGCACTGGCCGAGTTGGCCCG
Organism: Labrys miyagiensis; assembly: GCF_030160835.1. Taxonomy (GTDB): domain Bacteria; phylum Pseudomonadota; class Alphaproteobacteria; order Rhizobiales; family Labraceae; genus Labrys; species Labrys miyagiensis. Next base: position 130,120 of record NZ_BSPC01000075.1, read on the forward strand.
CAGCGGCGCCGGGCTGATGGTCACGCCCTCCCGCCGCACGCCGGAGGCCATGCAGCAGGCGATCGCCAAGGCGCTGGACAGCCACCACGCCTGGATCTGGGACGGGCAGGGCGCCAACCCCTATGCCGAGATGCTGGGACTGGCCGATGCCTTCGTGGTGAGCGCCGATTCCACCAACATGCTCAGCGAGGCCGCCGCCACGGGCAAAACCATCCATGTCTTCATCCCCAGGGGGGTGCCGAAGAAAATCCTGCGCTTCATCGGCGGGCTGATGGAGCACGGGGCTGTGGTGAAGTTCTCGGGGCATCTTGAAAATCGCCCCTATCAACCCATAGATTCAACACCCCTCATCGCGCAGGAAATCCTGACGCGGCTATCCGCGTTGGCGCAATCTTGATTGGAACCGATATGGCGACCCGTCACTCCAAGCTCATCATCCTCGGCTCGGGCCCGGCGGGCTACACGGCGGCGATCTATGCCGCGCGCGCCAATCTCTCGCCTCTGCTGATCTCGGGCATCCAGCCCGGCGGCCAGCTCACCATCACCACCGATGTCGAGAACTATCCCGGCTTCGCCGAAGTCATCCAGGGCCCCTGGCTGATGGAGGAGATGCGCAAGCAGGCCGAGCATATGGGCGCCGGCATGGTCTCCGACCATATTTCCAAGGTCGACCTGTCGCAGCGGCCCTTCCGCCTGGAGGGCGATCTCGGCGACGTCTACCTCGCCGATGCGCTTGTGATCGCCACCGGCGCCCAGGCCAAGTGGCTGGACATGCCGTCCGAGGAGAAGTTCCGCGGCTTCGGCGTCTCGGCCTGCGCCACCTGCGACGGCTTCTTCTTCCGCAACCGCCACGTCACCGTGGTCGGCGGCGGCAACACGGCCGTGGAAGAGGCGCTCTACCTCGCCAACATCGCCGCCAAGGTGACGGTGGTGCATCGCCGCGATCATTTCCGGGCCGAGAAGATCCTGCAGGATCGCCTGTTCAAGCATCCGAAGATCGACGTGGTCTGGAACTCGGTGCTCGACGAGATCGGTGGCAATGATGTGCCGCTGGGCGTCACCCATGTCAGCCTGCGCGATGTCGAGACCGGCGTGGTGAGCCGCCACGATACGGACGGCGTCTTCATCGCCATCGGCCACAAGCCGGCCTCGGAACTGTTCGCCGGCCAGCTCACCTTCAAGAATGGCGGCTATATCCAGACTGTTCCCGGGACGACAGCCACCAATGTGCCCGGTGTCTACGCTGCCGGTGACGTGGCCGACGATGTCTATCGCCAGGCCGTAACGGCGGCAGGCATGGGTTGCATGGCGGCCCTGGAAGCTGAGAAATGGCTGGCGACCCAAGAAGTCCACAGGGAAGCGGCGGAATAAATCGTTTTCCGCCGTAAATTCGCCACCCATTTCAAACTTCTCTGCAATGATCATATACTCTCCGCAAACCGGTGTAAGAACCGGGGCGAGGGGAGCGGCTTGAACTGGGGGCTTCATGGACTGGGATAAGCTCAAGGTCTTTCACGCGGCTGCGGAGGCCGGCAGCTTCACGCATGCCGGCGACGTCCTCGGACTGTCGCAGTCGGCCGTGAGCCGCCAGGTTTCGGCGCTCGAGGGAGACCTGCGTACGCCCCTGTTCCACCGGCATGCGCGTGGCCTCATCCTCACCGAGCAGGGCGAGATGCTGTTCCGCACCACGCAGGACGTGATGCTGAAGCTCGAATCGGCCATGGGCGCGCTGACCGACAGCCGCGAGCGGCCGAATGGCGAGCTGCGGCTGACCACCACGGTGGGCCTCGGCACCTATTGGCTGACACCGCGTATCGGCGAGTTCCTCGACCTTTATCCCGATATCCGCCTGAAGATGCTGCTCACCGAGCAGGAACTCGACCTCGGCATGCGCGAGGCGGACGTGGCGCTGCGCCTGCGCCAGCCCGAGCAGGGCGATCTGATCCAGCGCCGCCTGTTCACCGTGCATTTCCACATCTACGCGGCGCCCGAATACATCAAGCGCTTCGGCCAGCCGCGCTCGATCGAGGAGATCGACCGCCATCGCATCATCACCTTCGGCGGCACCGCGGGCAGCTTCATCCAGGAGATCAACTGGCTGAACACGGCCGGGCGCGATCCCAAGGACCCGCGCGAGCCGGTCTTCGAGATCAACAATCTCGGCGGCGTGAAGACGGCGGTGGAGAAGGGGGTCGGCCTTGCCGTGCTGCCGGACTACCTAGTGGGACGTGATTCGCAGCTCGTCCAGATCCTGACCGATGCGGAGATGCCGCAGCTCGAGACCTATTTCGTTTACCCAGAGGAAATGAAGAACCTCGCCCGCATCCAGGTTTTCAGGGACTTCCTGGTCAGCAAGGCCCAGCGCTGGGCTTTTTGAGCCGGGCAAATCGCCTTCCGTTGTCAGCATCGTGCATATCGCTGCCTGCGCTTGAGCAAAGCGCGTTTAAGCGTGAACGCTGCTTTGCTCTCACTCTTTGTTTCGACGCGTCTTTGCGATTCTTGCCGATTCCGTCAAAGCGCAAAACGCTTTAGCGGCATGCTTGTTTTTTGAGCGGCGGGGCTGCGCTTTTTCACGGCAATTGCATCTATGCGCGGCACGCAGGGCGGGCATGTGAAAGAATGCGTTGCGGCGGGGAGCCGGCAAATATACTCTCTCAATTGTCAGACGTTCGGGCCATCATCCTCCCGGTGGCGACCTTGAGCTTCTGACGTTCCCCTCTGGATGGTGACTTTTGGACTTTGTCCAAGCTACGGCCGGGTTCGTCCCGGCCGTCTTTTTTTGTCCACAATTCCGGATGGCGATCATCCGTGGCCTGTCTGCCGCCTGCTATTCTACATGACAACTACGTGACAACGCTCGGACGCGGGCCCGGTTGCTTGGGCAGGCCAGAACTGGCAAGACGCATGGCGGCGACCTCGGATTTGTAGGATTGCAGATCGCGCAGGGCTCTTCTCAACATACCGCCGAGCTCGGCCTTCAGATAATGGAGCGCAGGCTCCGGATCGAGCTGCTTCACCACGAGAAAGATCGCCAGCGCAAAGATGAGATCCTGCTCGGGCAGATAGCCCTGGCGCGAATAGCTCCAGCCGTCGGCGTGGGTCTGCATGTTGAAGGCGCTGTTGGCGAGGAAGACGCCGAAGCCGAAATAGACGGCGGTGAGGTCGGTGAGATGCTCCTCCCCCTGCGGGCCGATGGGTGGCGCCTCGCCTGTACCCGTCGCCAGGAGGTGGCCCGCCAGCTCATGCGCCAGGGCGGCAATCAATGATTGCGGATGGCCGAGCGTTTCGGCGGCATAGGTGACTTCGGGCATGCCCAATCGCGAGGGCGGGCTCCCGGCCGGCCTCAAGGCGATATCGGCTTCTCCCATGCCGGAATAGGCCTTGACCTGCTCGAACAGCTTGACGGCCAGCGCATGGCCTTCCAGGCCGTCGGTGGCGAAGAAGTCCTGCGAGGGTAGCACCAGCCGGGCCCCGGCAAAGCGCGAGCGCTGGCCGTGGTTGCGGATCAGCCAGGCGAAATTGTCGAGGTGCCAGCGTGCCGCGGCGGCATCCAGCAGGGGCTTGCGGCGGAAGGGCCACATGGCAGGCTCTCCAATAGGGTCTCGATGCAGCTATGGCGCAAAATCATCCTCGAGGGAAAGCGCCACGCCTTGAATGTGCGCGTCGGGACAATACTATTGACAGCGGCGTCCCCGCCCTGCCAATCCCCCGCCATGGCTGACATCAAGACCCTTTTTGTGACCAAGCTCTACCGTGCCGAGCTGGACGAGGCGCAGGCGCCGCTGGCCGAACTCGACGCTACCTGCCGCTCGCTCGCCGAGGACGACGAGGCCGGACAGGCCTGGTGCCGCAAGAACGGTTATCCCGGCTACACCTCCTATGCCTCGCTCAACGACCTGCCCTGGCGCTTCCCGGCGATCAAAAAGCTGGTGAAGGCGCTCGACACGCATGTCGCGGCCTTCGCCAGGGAGCTTGAATTCGATCTCGGCCGCGAGAAGCTCAAGCTCGACGACATCTGGGTCAATGTGCTGCCCGAGGGCGGCGTGCACACCTCGCATATCCATCCGCGCTCGGTGGTCTCCGGCACCTATTACGTCGCGACTCCCAAGGGCTCCAGCGCCCTCAAGCTGGAGGATCCGCGTCTCGGCCTGATGATGGCGGCCCCCCCGCGCAAGGCCAAGGCCGCGCAGGAGCAGCGGGCTTTCGTCTATGAGGCGCCCCAGGCCGGCACCGTGCTGCTATGGGAGAGCTGGCTGCGCCATGAAGTGCCGATCAATCATGCACAAGAGGAGCGTATAAGCATCAGCTTCAACTATAGGTTGTAGAAGCTGATGCCAAATTTTTTCTATCTCCGGATGCATATATAATTCTGTTGCAAGTTTCAGGATATATTGAGCCTAGCGGTCTCTGTTTGTATTCTCTGCAAATGAATAAGTCAGTGCTACAGCTCTCCCCTGAACACCTTCTTGAGCCTCCGTTTTCCCTTGGCGCGGTGACGGATTCCGTAAGGTTGATCACCTCGCGCCGCTTCAGCCAGGCCGAGCGCATCTGGCTCCTCCGCTCGCTGCTGGCGCCTGCGGCTTCGGTGCGCTGGAGTGCTTTTATCGGCAAGCTCTATGAGCGCTATGCCCACACGGCGCCCAACACCGCCGTTCTTTCGCGCCCCTTGCGCAATTTCGGCATACGCGGGCTGTCGCCGGGCCGGCGCGTCGGCCTGATGTGCTGCCACCATGCCATGATGGAGCAGATTTTCCGGCCGGAATTCCTTTCCCGCGTCTACACCAACACGTTCATCGATCTGGCCGTCCTCGAATCCAAGGGCGTGCATTTCCGCATCGGCCTGTGCAATTCGGGCCGTCTGACCATGCCGCGCGAGGGCGAACTGGTCTTCTTCTTCCAGAATATCGATACGGGCGCCTACCTGGCCAAGAAGAGCGTGTTCCTCAGCATGGTGAAAGGAGAGCCGGTGCTCGTCATCGGCGGCGTGCAGGGCAGCCCCGGCGCCAAGACCTCGATCATCGCGGCAACGCGGAAAATGCATGGGCTCCGGCCGAAGGATGCCGTGCTCCTCGCCGTGCGAGCCTTTGCCTATGATGTCGGCATCGCGGAGGTGCAGGCCGTCTCCAATGCCACGCATGTGATCACGGCCGACAACCGCCAGCGCAAATTCAGCGACTATGACGATTACTGGGTCGAACGCGGCGCCACGCCGGCGCAGCCTTATGGCTTCCGCATGCCCGCCCGGATCGAGGCCATCGAGGGCGGCAAGGGGCGCGACGAGCTCAAGCGGCAGATCGTCACGGCCGTGGACAGCGCCGTGGCGGGATGGCTGAAATCTGGGAGCGCGGACGTTCCTTCGACACTCAGGTGAGTGTCGGACGATTCGCTCTTGAAACGAGGTGTCTGCGGGTAGCACCGACGACTTCAATTGCAGATTCACCGGGATGACAGCTCAATTCTGCGCCGATGAACAATATTAGAGCCGCTGGTACGAGACCACAGCCGTTTTGGTATCCGCCACCGAAGATAGGTCCAGCCTTATCCTGCGGGGCGGGTGGTTCAAGAGCGGATCGTCCGACACTCAAGTGAGTGTCGTAGCGACCTCCGCGCTCCCAGGTCAGTACGTCGCGCGGCCGCCCGAGGCATCGAACACCGCGCCCGTGGCGAAGGAGCATTCCTCGCTGGCAAGCCAGGTGATCATCGCCACGATTTCGTCTACCTTGCCGAAGCGGCCCATCGGGATCTTGGAGAGCATGAAGTCGATATGGGCCTGCGCCACCTGCTTGAGAATGGGCGTTTCGACCGTGGCGGGAGCGATGACATTGGCGGTGACGCCGGTCTTCGCCAGTTCCTTGCCGAGCGCCTTGGTGAAGCCGATCACCGCCGCCTTGGAGGCCGAATAGGCCGAGGCGGTGGGATTGCCCTCCTTGCCGGCGATGGAGGCGAGATTGACGATGCGGCCATAGCCGCGCTTCTTCATCAGCGCGGCGACATAGCGGTTGGCGTAGAACAGTCCGTGGACATTGATGTCGAAGATGCGCTTCCACTCGTCGATCGGATAGTCGATCACTGCCGCGTTGCGCCCGGCAATGCCGGCCGAGCAGATCAGGGCGTCGATCTGGCCGAGATGCTGCTCCGAGGTCTTGGCCGCCGTCTCGACCGCGGTCGGGTTGGTGACGTCGACGACGATGCCGAACGTGCCCGCGCCGATCTGGGCCTTGGCGCTGTCGATGCGTCCGGCATCGACGTCCCAGATCAGCACCCTGCCGCCCTCGGCGGAGATCCGCCTGGCGCTCGCAAGGCCCAGGCCCGAAGCCCCGCCAGTGATCACGACGCAGCGTCCCTTGAAGCGGCCGGCATAGGGAGTCATGGCAGCACGATCTCCGATTATACGAATGTCAGGGCGGTATCCTAGAGCAAAACGCGTTTAGGCGTAAACGCTTCTCTGCTCTAACTCTTTGTTCTGACGCGTCTTTGCGATTCTTGCCGATTCCGTCAAATCGCAAAACGCTTTATGTCAGCATTGCGCTGCCGCAAGCCGTAAATTGGCTGAAGATCCGGTCAAAGCCGTGTGCTTTAAGCATGAAGCAAGGACGGATCCGACGATTCGGCAAAGCTTGTAGGCAGGCCAAGGCGGCATCGGTATAGTGCGGCCATCCAATCCTGGCGCAAAGCGCGTCCAAGCGTAAACGCCGCTTTGCTCTAGCTCTTTGTTTCGACGCGTCTTTGCAATTCTTGCCGATCCCGTGAAATCGCAAAGCGCCTTAGGGGAATTTTCTGATGCGTTTCATCCTTCCGGCTCTGGCTCTCGCCATCCTGGTCACCGGATGCGTCAGCGACGACAAGCAGCGCGCGCGCGACATGCGGCTCGACAACAACCGTTGCCAGACCATGGGCTTCCAGCCCGGCTCCCAGGCGATGGCGGACTGCATGGCGACGGCCTCCAATGCCCGCCAAGCCGACAAGGACCGCAACTTCGCCTATCAGCAGAACATCGCGAACCAGCCGCCGGCGCCCCCGCCGGCTTTCGGGGCAACCTCGAACACCGACGACAACCAGCCCGCTGCGCCGATGAACTGCAAGACGGTGGAATCGACCTCCACCAATGACGACGGCACCACCGTCACCCGTTCGCGCCAGCGCTGCTCGTCGTTCTGAGCCCTACGCTCTGAGACATTCCTAGGATCGCAGGCACCTCTGCCCGAGGGCGCTAACCTTGCGGGCGGAGGCGGAATCCTAGCCCGTCATTGCGAGCGAAGCGAAGCAATCCAGGAGCCAAAGGGCGGCGTCTGTTGCCCCTGGATTGCTTCGCTCTGCTCGCAATGACGATGTTTCTGCCGCCTTTTAGCTTCATCGCACTTTTTAAGTCAGGCTCTTCGGACCCGGCTCTTCAGAGGCGGGCGCAAACCAAGGGCCGGGTCTGCAGAGCCTGACCGAAAAGTCGTGTAGAAGCGGAGAGAGACGCAGATTTTGTCATACCCGGGCTTGTCCCGGGTATCCAAGCGACACTTCTCCACCG
>NZ_BSPC01000076.1 GCF_030160835.1 Labrys miyagiensis
ACAGGACCAGTCAGAGCAATAGTCGCGGCGTTGGCTGGGAATGTGTCCATGTCGCCAGAGATGACCATTCGCGCATTGCCTTCTCGCAGATCCTGCCCGACCAAAAGGCGGCGAGCGCTGCCGCCTTTCTCAGGGCCGCCGTCATTTATTACGCAAGCTTGGGCGTCTCCATCACCCGCGTCATGACCGACAACGGCGGCTGCTATAGATCCTTTGCCTTCCGCAACACCTGCAAGGACTTGGGCATCAAGCATATCCGCACCAAACCTTACTCCCCCAAAACCAATGGAAAGGCCGAGCGCTTCGTGCAGACCATTTTGCGCGAATGGGCCTATGCCAGGCCCTATGCAAACTCCTGCGACAGAGCTTGCGCCTTGCCTGGATGGCTGCACCAATACAACTGGCATCGGCCCCATGGCGGCATAGGCTTTAAAACACCAATCAGTCGTCTCAATTTAACCGGGAACAACCTCATGACAATCCACAGCTAGAGATCGACACTCCAATCCCCTATTTCAGCTCATCCTGTCCCCAGGCGACGAAAGCCACGTTCTTGAAGCCGCTCTCGGTCTTGCCATAGGTGAAGGGCGCGCCACCGGGCATCAGTACCGTGCCGCCGGCAGCCGACAACACGGCGTGCCCAGCCGCCACGTCCCACTCCATCGTCGGCCCGAAGCGCGGATAGACGTCCGCCGCTCCCTCGGCCACGCGGCAGAACTTCAGCGAGGAGCCGGCCTCGCTGCGATCGGCGATGGTATAGTTCGCGAGGAAGGCCTCGCTTTTCGGATCTGGATGCGAGCGGCTGCACAGAGCAGTCAGACCCTCGCTCGGATAATCGCGCGTCGCGATCTCGCTCGTCACCCCGTTCTGCACGCGCCAGGCGGTATCGCCGCCGGCATAAAGCGTGTCGACCGCCGGCGCAAACACGCAGCCAGCCACCGGCCTGCCGTTCTCGATCAGGGCGATGTTGACGGTGAACTCGCCATTGCGGTTGATGAATTCCTTGGTGCCGTCGAGCGGGTCGACCAGGATGAAGCGCGTGCCGACATTGTCGGGCAGCACGCCCTTGGCGGCGCATTCCTCGGCGACCACCGGCACATCCGGCACCAGCTTGGCCAGGCGCTCCAGGATGATGGCCTCGGCCACCTCGTCGGCTTCGGTCACCGGCGAGCGGTCTTCTTTCATGCGGGCGGCGCAGCCCCTTGCATAGATCTGCATGATGGCGGCGCCCGCCTCGCGGGCGATATCGGCAAAAGCGTGCGCCAGATCGTCATGCGACATGGTTTCCGGCGCGGCTTGCATGGAATGGGACACGATGGGCCCTCTGTTCATCCCGGCCTGTTTAGTCAGCCAGGCCGCAACTGACAAGCATATAGGAAGCGGGGTTGCGGTTTGCACCCTCCTCGCGTGGTGAAGTTGACAAAGGCAGGGCGTCGTCATTCTGGCCGGTGCGAAGCAGAGCGCCGGAATCCATGAACACAAACCTCGCAGGACTGTGTTCATGGATTCCGGGTCTCCACCCACAAGCTCCGCTAGTGAGGATACGGTCGCCCGGAATGACGAATCGACCGGCTTGCATCCTTGTTGGATCGAGTTCTGAGCCTTGGCCCTGGCTGGTATAACCCTGCCGCGTTGGGGGATGGTCCGGAAGGCTGCCTTCACAGACGAAGCTGCAGAGTCTATCTGGAAATGCGTCCAATGTGACGTGATTCTCCTGTTCTCTGCCGTGGGTGCTGCGATGACCGCCGGTTTTCAACTCGATGCGCTTGATCTTGCCGCCCTGCTCTGCTCGCGGGTCTGCCATGACGTGATCAATCCCGTCGGCGCCATCGTCAACGGGCTGGAGGTGCTGGAGGACGAGGACGACGCCTCCATGAAAACCTTCGCGCTGGATCTGATCAAGAAGAGCGCGCGCACGGCCTCGGCCCGCCTGCAATTTGCCCGCATCGCCTTCGGAGCGGCCGGCTCGGCCGGCGCCTCGATCGACCTGGGCGATGCCGAGAATGTCGCCCGCGGCTTCATCCAGGACGAGAAGGTGACGCTGAACTGGACGGCGCCGCGCTTGTTCATGCCGAAGAACAAGGTGAAGCTCCTGCTCAATCTCCTGGTCGTCGCCGGCTCCACCATTCCGCGCGGCGGCACCATCAGCGCCAAGGTGATGGGCGAGGCGGAGGCGCCCACCTTCGAGATCGTGGCGCTGGGCACCAATTCGCGCATTCCCCAGGGCCTCACCGGCTTGCTCGCCGGCGAGCCGGAGAACGGCTCGCTCGACAGCCACGTCATCCAGCCCTATTTCGCCGGGCTGATCGCCCGCGCCGCCGGCATGGACGTCAAGGTCGAGGCCATCGACGGCGGCTCGCGCCTGACGGCGACCACGGCTTGAGGATCGGACATGACGCGTAAGCTGATTTCCAGCGGCTCTCCCTTCGAAAAGGTGGCGGGCTACTCGCGTGCCGTGGTGCAGGGCGCCTGGTGCTTCGTTGCCGGCACGACCGGCTATGACTATGCCAGCATGGTCATGCCGGAGGACGTCGCCGACCAGGCCGCGAATGCCCTCTCCACCATTGAGAAGGCCCTTGCCGAAGGCGGGTTCGCCATGGCCGAGGTGGTGCGGGCGACCTATTATGTCACCAAGGCCGAGCATGCCGATGCGGTCTTCGCTGCGACGGGCCGCGTCTTCGGCGAGATTCGCCCGGCAGCGACCCTTCTCGTCTGCGACCTGCTCAAGCCCGAGATGAAGGTCGAGATCGAAGTGACAGCATTTCGCGGTTAGGATATATCGCCCCGGCGATTGGAAGGATGCTTGGCACTATGCGCAGCGTGTTGTTCCGTCTCTGTCTGATCGGCGCCATGGCCTGGTCCGCCGGCACTGTGGCCACGCGGGCTGACGATGCGCCCGCCAAGCCGCCGGAGCCCCCCGCGCCGTCGCAGCCGATTGCGCCCGACAACAGCATCCTCGCCTTCGTCGCCGCCAATCCCGACTGCAGCGAACTGACGGACGAGTGCATCATCTGCGCGGTGGTCAGCGGCAAGGCGATGTGCTCTACGCCGGGCATTTCCTGTGTGAAGAAGGATGTCCGCTGCACCAGCACCAAGCCGCCGACGCCCAAGCAGTGATAGAGTGCCCCGCAGCCTGGTTTTTTGGGGGCTGCGATGGGCGAATTTGCATTCTGGCGCCGCCTGGACGTGCCAGGCCACGACATGGCTGTGCTGACGGCGCGACCCGGCGGTGGCTGGCTCCTGCAGGGGCATGCGGCGTTCAACGAAACCGGCGATCCGACCGGCCTCTCCTATGAGGTCGAGCTCGACGAGCGCTGGCGCAGCCTGGGTGGACGGGTGCGGGGTGTCCGGGGGTTGCAGCGCTTCGACCATGTGATCCGGCATGACGACGGCGGCTGGTCTCTCGACGGCCGGGTCATCGAGGGTCTCGGCCATCTCGTCGATCTCGACTTCGGCTTCACACCGGCCACCAACATGCCGCAACTGCGCCGACTGGCCCTCGAAATCGTACAGAGCGCGAAATTCACTGTCGTGTGGTTCGATGTCGGCATGGGCACGCTGACGGCCCTGCCGCAAATCTATCGGCGCGAGAGCGAGACGACCTACTGGTATGAATCACCGACCGCAGACTTCGAGGGCCTGATCGAGCTCGCACCCAGCGGCTTTGCGAGGGTGTATCCAACGCTATGGCGGGAGGAGCGGTCCGGCTGAGCGGTTGCCCGTCTATGGGCGCGGGCTTGCCGGTGAGGGAATTGGAGTGGCGGTCTCCGACCGCCATCTTCGGCTCGACACCAAATGCTTTGCTTCGAAGAATGGCGGTCGGAGACCGCCACTCCAATCGCGCACTCCGTCAGCCCTGCGCGACCAAGCCGCGCTCGTTTGCCTTCTCGCGATCGTCCAGCGTCTCGACCATCTTAAGGTCCTCGACAGCGTCAGCGAGGGCCACCTTGGCATCCTCGAGCTTGATCTTCAGGTCGTCGGCCGAGCCGCGCAGATTGTCGCGGCGGGAGGTGGCGGCGCGGGCATAGGTCGGATAGGCGAAATGGGAGGGATCGGTGATGCCGGCCTTGGCCTCCTCGGCCTTGATCTCCCGGTCGAGGTCGCCGGCCATGCGCTCGAACTCGGCAACCATGGTTTCGATCTGCATGACCTGACGGCGCTTCTCGTCCACCTGGAAGCGCTTGAGACGAATGAGACTATCGCGCGACTTCATTACTCGTTACTCCATCAGCCGCATTGGCCCGCCTCGCCTGTAATGTGGCGCGGAAGAGGCCGCATAATTTGGCCGCCAGGCAACAGGCCCGGCGAGAGCTTCACCATCCAGCATGGACGTGAATTCTTCCTTACTGGCCCTGAAAACGCCGCGAACCAACGCGGGACAGGTAAGTGCTGGATAGGAAATGGCGCCGTTCATGAAGATGAATCATCTCTTTTCCCCAGGGCGGCGATTTTTCTTAAGATTTTTTCGAGGCGCCGCCCGGCCGTCCGCGAGCCTTATTCCGTTGCGTCATAATGGTGCCTCCGGAAAGTCGCGAGGGCTTTGTCCGGCATGGAAACCGCTACCGCACAATGCATTGATATATATCGATTATTTTCAAACAGGCATCGTCGTGCGGCAGGCCTCTTCAAAAGGGTGCCCGACCCATCCGCCGCCACCGGACAAGCCCGTCAAAAATGAGGCAGCAGGCCTGACTGATTCGGTCAAATTCGCTAAGAGCCTGCCGCCACGGTAACCATTAATTTACCTGGCTCGTTAATGATCCCTAATGCGGATCAACGGTCTCGCAACCATGTTTGTCAATCTTTGCGGCGGAATGGTTGAGTCCGATGAATCGCTTAGAGGGGTTTCTTCATGTGAATGTTGACGCCCTTCATTCGCCAAATTTGTCTTTCAGGCAATGCGTTACGGGAAGTTTCACATCCTTTTTTCAGGTTTCGCTTGCATGAGAGAATCACAATTTGTTAACCATTCCTGCGTAGCGTCGCGGTTGATCATCGACGAGGTGAATTTACCGTGTCGTCTGCGCATTCGCGACGGCGGTCGACCCTCCGAGGCCGCAGTGGGGGATTGAGATGCGCGTACTTCTTGTCGAAGACGATAGCGCCACGGCGCAGAGCATTGAGCTGATGCTCAAGTCAGAAAGTTTCAACGTCTATACGACGGACCTCGGCGAAGAGGGCGTCGATCTGGGCAAGCTTTATGATTATGACATCATTCTGCTTGACCTGAACTTGCCCGACATGTCGGGCTACGAAGTATTGCGCTCCCTGCGGGTGGCCAAGGTCAAGACGCCCATCCTAATCCTCTCGGGCCTCGCCGGCATCGAGGACAAGGTGAAGGGCCTCGGCTTCGGCGCCGACGATTACCTTACCAAGCCCTTCCACAAGGACGAGCTGGTGGCGCGCATCCACGCCATCGTGCGCCGCTCCAAGGGCCACGCCCAGTCGGTGATCGCCACCGGCGACCTCATCGTCAATCTCGACACGAAGACGGTCGAGGTCCACGGCTCCCGGGTGCATCTGACCGGCAAGGAATACCAGATGCTGGAGCTGCTCTCGCTGCGCAAGGGCACCACGCTCACCAAGGAAATGTTCCTCAACCACCTCTATGGCGGCATGGACGAGCCGGAGCTGAAGATCATCGACGTCTTCATCTGCAAGCTGCGCAAGAAGCTCGCCAACGCCACCAGCGGCACCAATTACATCGAGACCGTCTGGGGACGCGGCTATGTGCTGCGCGAGCCCAACGAGATCGAAGAGCGCATCGCGGTGTGAGCCGGCGAAACAGCGAATTCAGGAACAGGCCGGGCATCGTCCCGGCCTTTCTTTTTGGAGCGACAACGGTAGGATTGGGTGTCATGGGAGACGGCCCCGATGAGCGAAGAGCGAATACTTGATACAGAGTCCCACGAAGGGGCTGTCGGCCGTTACGACGCACGCAAGCTCGAAGCCTTGAGAATCGCGGCGGCCGAAGCCGACAAGGGCGTCTTCATCTCTCAAGAGGCGGTGGATGCCTGGGTGATGTCTTGGGGCACCGACAACGAGCTTCCTCGCCCCGAGCCGGATATCTTTCCGAAGAAATAGATGCTCGACCTTAATTTCTGCCGCGACCTGCCTGGGACCGCAGGCGTCTAGCCTGCTCTTGGAAACGACGCGGTTCAAGGGCAGGCGAGACGCCTGCGGTCCCAGGAACGTCTCCGCCGCCTCAGCCTTTCAGGAATACACCCATGCCCTCTCGCTCTCCCCTTGGCATCCTCGTCCCCCTCGCGGAGGAGGCCGAGGCGCTCTTCGCGCTCATGCAGCAGGATGGCGCCACCAAGACGCGGCGCATCGGCGGGCGGGACTATCACAGCGGACACCTGTTCGGGCGGGCCTGCGTGCTGACGCTTTCGCGCGTCGGCAAGGTGGCCGCCGCCACCGCTGCGGCGGGACTGATCCATGAGTTCGAGGTCGGCGGCATCCTCAATGTCGGCGTCGCCGGCGGCGCCGCTGCCTCGGTGAAGGTCGGCGATATCGTCGTCGGCGAGACCCTGCTGCAGCATGATCTCGACGCCAGGCCGATCTTCCCGCGCTACGAGGTGCCGCTCACCGGCATGTCGCGCTTTGCCGCCGATGCCACCCTCAGCGCCAGCCTCAGCGAGGCTGTCCTCGCCTTTCTCGCCGAGGACCTGCCCATGCTGCCGACCGAAATCCGCGACCAGTTCGCCCTCGCCGCCCCGCGGCTCCATCAGGGCCTGATCATCAGCGGCGACCAGTTCGTCAACGGCCATGACGCCGTCGCCGCCCTGCGCCATGACATTCCCGACGCCATGGCCATTGAGATGGAGAGCGGCGCCATCGGGCAGGTCTGCCACGATTACGACGTCCCCTGCGCCGTACTGCGCATCATCTCCGACAGCGCCGACGACAACGCCCATGTCGACTTCCCGGCCTTCCTCAGGGCGGTGGCGAGCTACTACTCCCACCACATCCTGCGCCGCTTCCTGGAGAGCAGCGACTGGTCGCTGTGACGACGCGGAATTGGAGTGTCGATCACCGATCGACATTCCTGGAAACGAGGCGTTTACAGGCGGGGAAGATGTCGATCTCAGCGCCTTCGGCCACGCCGAAGGCGCGGGATCGACACTCCAATTCCGCCCCAAGCCTACAGACTGTGCAAAGACCGCCTCCTCCACACTGGCCGAAGTCATCCGGCATGCTATAAGGGCGCCAGTAATTTACGCCCAGGGAGCGTTTCGATGGTTGGCAGTCAGTTTGGCGTTTGGGCGGCTCGGGGGGGCCTGTTGGCGGGAGTCCTCGCTTTGGCGGGATGTTCCGGCGCCAACACGTTCATTTCCGGTGTGTATGGCACGCCGCCCGACGTCAACGCCACCCAGGTTGCCACCCCTGCCGGCCCGACCCGGGTCGATTTCGACCCGGACACCGAATGCCCCGTCATCAACATCCCCGCCGGCGCCTCGGCCTACGGCACGCCGAACGGCTCGCAATTCTCGATCTCGAACTTCGCGCGTGAATGCGATCTGGCCAGCGGCACCACCGTCACCATCAAGATCGGTGTCGAGGGCCATGTCATCCTCGCCGGCGCCGGCGGCGGCACCTATTCGGCGCCCGTCCGCATCTCGATCCGCGACAACAACGAGAAGGCTGTCTACACCAAGGTCGTGCGCGTCTCGGCCACGGTCGAGCCGGGCACGGCCCAGGGCAAGTTCCAGGTAGTCGACACCTCCGCGCCGATCACCATCGGCCTGCAGCAGCCGCTGAGTTCCTACGACATCGAGGTCGGCTTCGACGGCAAGGGCATGACCAACCTGCCGCACAAGAAGAAGAAGCGCGGGTAGCCTGGGGCGCTTTTCCCTGGGATCGCAGGCATCCTTACCTGCCTCTGGAACCACAGCGCCTTGTGACAAGGAAGAAGCAGGCGAGACGCCTGGGGTCCCAGGAGCGCCTCGGCCGTCGGCGTCTTCTGGACTGGTGCCGTCGTCATGCGCGCACCAACGGTGGAGTCGTTCCTGGGACCGCAGGTGTCTCGCCTGCCCTTGGAACCGATGTGCCCTCCGACAAAAGCAGAGCGGACTGGAAGTCCGCGCTCCAAGCCCTTTTCTGGTTGCGCCACCTTTTGCCCAGTTGACGACAGCGGAGGGCAGGGCTAGGGTCCGGCCACTCGGTCGATCCCCGCGGAAGAGACTGGTCCGATTCTCCTCGAATCGATGGCCGGCGCCGAAGGAGCAACCGCCCCGGAAACTCTCAGGCATCCGGACCGCGGGGGAACGAGACTCTGGAAAGCGGCACGGGCGCGTAAGCATCCGGGCTCACCGACGGGCGTAAGTGACCCGCGAATCTGCCACCTTATTCGGGGGCAGGGTCACGAAATCTCTCAGGTACCGCGACAGAGGGGGCACCACCGGACATCCGTCCGGCGTGCAACCTTATTGCCGGAGTGCCCATGGCCGATCCAGCCGCAGGTCCTGATCTTCAAACATCCCTTCTCACCACCCCGCTTCACGCCGAGCATGTCGCGCTGGGCGCGCGCATGGTACCCTTCGCCGGCTATGACATGCCGGTGCAGTATCCCTCCGGCATCATCGCCGAGCACAACCACACCCGCACCGCTGCCGGCCTGTTCGACGTCTCCCATATGGGCCAGGCCTTCGTGACCGCCAAGGATGGCCGCAAGAGCCATGACAGCATCGCGCTGGCTCTCGAGACCCTGGTGCCGGCCGATATCCTCAACCTCCCCCGCGGCCGCCAGCGCTATTCGCAATTCCTCAATGAGGAGGGCGGCACGCTCGATGACCTGATGATCGCGCGCTCGCCCGAGGAGGCCGATGACGGTTCGCTGGGCCTCGTCGTCAACGCCGCGTGCAAGCAGGCCGATTTCGAACTGATCAAGAGCAGGATCGGCGACCGTGCCAAGCTGCTGATCGTGCAGGATCGGGCCCTGCTCGCCTTGCAGGGGCCGCAGGCCGCCGCCGTGATGGCCGATCACTGCCCGGATGCGGCCGCCATGCCCTTCATGGGCTCGCGCTCCTCCACCTTCGACGGCATCGACATCGCCCTCTCGCGCTCGGGCTATACCGGCGAGGACGGCTATGAGATCTCGGTGAAATCCTCCAAATCCGTGCAGATCTGGCGCGCCCTGCTTGCCGACGAGCGCGTCAAGCCGATCGGCCTCGGCGCCCGCGACTCGCTGCGCCTGGAAGCCGGGCTCTGCCTTTATGGCCATGAGCTCGACGAGACGATATCCCCCATCGAGGCCGGCCTGATCTGGTCGATCCAGAAGCGCCGCCGCGTCGAGGGCGGCTTCCCGGGCGCCGCGCGCCTGCAGAAGGAGATCGCCGAGGGCGTGGCGCGCACCCGCGTCGGCCTCATCCCGGAGGGCCGCTCGCCCGTGCGCGACGGCGCCCCGCTGAAGAACGCCGATGGGCAGACCATCGGCATCGTCACCTCAGGCGGCTTCGGCCCCACGGTCGGCGGCCCCGTCGCCATCGGCTACGTGCCCCCCGCCCTGTCGGCGCCCGGCACCAGCCTGCTCGTGGAGCTGCGCGGCAAGGACTTGCCGATCAAGGTGGCGCCCATGCCGTTTACGCCGCACCGGTTTCATCGGGGATAGGGGGCGGGCATGGCGTTCATGAGCTTCCCGAGCAAGCGCCTCTCCTCGCCGGAGAAGACGCGACTAGCCTCCCCCACGAAGCTGGGGAGGCTCTCGCGCCTTCTCCGTTTAGACCGCAGTTCCATAAGCCGGCCGCCAGCTGAACCACATCACCCCATCTCCACCAGAGGACCCAACCCATGGCCACCATCAAGTTCACCACCGATCACGAATATGTCTCCGTCGAGGGGGATGTCGCCACCATCGGCATCACCGATTACGCCCAGTCGCAGCTCGGCGACGTGGTGTTCGTCGAGCTGCCCGCCAATGGCAAGGTGCTCAAGCAGGGCGACGAGGCGGCCGTGGTCGAATCCGTCAAGGCGGCGAGCGAGGTCTATGCACCCGTCTCCGGCACGATCGTCGAAGTCAATGACGGCCTGCCCGACGCGCCCTCCACGGTAAACGAGGATCCGCTCGGCAAGGGCTGGTTCATCAAGGTCAAGCTCTCCAACCCGGCCGAGCTCGACGCCCTCATGGATGATGCGTCCTACAAGGCGCATATCGGAGCCTGATCGATGCGTTATCTGCCTCTCACTCCCGACGATCGCGCCACCATGCTGGCGAAGATCGGCGTCGACAATATCGATGCCCTGTTCGCCAATGTGCCGGCCGGCGCGCTCCTGAAATCCCCGCCTGTCCTGCCCAACAGCAAGGGCGAGATGGCGGTGGAGAAGATCATGGGCGCCTTCGCCTCGCGCAATCTCACCGCCTCCTCCGCGCCCTTCTTCTGCGGCGCCGGCGCCTATAAGCACCATGTGCCGGCGACCGTCGACCATCTGATCCAGCGCTCGGAGTTCCTGACCTCCTACACGCCCTACCAGCCCGAGATCGCCCAGGGCACGCTGCAATATCTCTATGAGTTCCAGACGCAGGTGGCGCTGCTCACCGGCATGGAGGTCGCCAACGCCTCGATGTATGACGGCTCCACCGGCACCGCCGAGGCCGTGCTGATGGCCCACCGCGTCACCCGCCGCGGCAAGGCCGTCCTCTCGGGTGGGCTGCATCCCCATTACACCGAGGTGGTGCAGACCCTCTCGATGATGGCCGGCCACAGCGTCGTCGCCATGCCGGCCGACGTCACCGCCGCCGAGGACATCATCGCCCAGATCGATGGCGAGACCTCCTGCGTGGTGGTGCAGACGCCCGATGTGTTCGGCAATCTGCGCGATCTCACCGCCGTCGCCTCCGCTGCCCAGAAGGCGGGCGCCCTCTTGATCGCCGTCTTCACCGAGGCGGTGTCGCTCGGCCTCCTGAAATCGCCCGGCGAGATGGGCGCCGACATCGTGGTGGGCGAGGGCCAGTCCATCGGCAATTCGCTCAATTATGGCGGGCCCTATATCGGCCTCTTCGCCGCCAAGCAGAAATATGTTCGGCAGATGCCGGGGCGCCTGTGCGGTCAGACGGTCGACGCCGACGGCAATCGCGGCTATGTGCTGACCCTCTCCACCCGCGAGCAGCATATCCGCCGAGACAAGGCCACCTCGAACATCTGCACCAATTCGGGCCTGTGCGTGCTGGCCTTCACCGTCCATATGGCGCTGCTCGGCCAGACAGGCCTGCGCAAGCTCGCCTTGGTGAACCATGCCAATGCGGTGAAGCTCGCCGACATGCTCGCGGGCGTGAAGGGCATCGAGATCCTGCAGAAGGCCTTCTTCAACGAGTTCACCATCCGCGTGCCCGGCAGTGCCGCCGCGCTTCTCGAAAAGCTCGCGGCACGGGGCATTCTCGCCGGCGTGCCCTATTCGCGCATCGCCGCCCATGCCGAGCTCAAGGACCTCTTGATCATCGCCTCGACCGAAGTGAACACCGACGAGGACCGCGTCGCCCTCGTCAGCGCCCTGAAGGAGCTCGTTTGATGTTGAACAACCAGGGACGCCCCACGTCGGCCGGCGAAACCGACGGCACCACGCACGCCACCTTCACCGGCAACCGCGCGCTCATCATCGAGGAAGCACTGCTGTTCGAATCCGGCCGCCTGGAGGTGACCGGCGTCGATATCGACGAGCCGGAAGCGTTCACGCCGCGTCTCGGCGGCCTCGAGCGCAAGGTGCCGATCGGCCTGCCGGGCTTTGCGGAGCCGGAGGCGATGCGCCATTTCGTGCGGCTCAGCCAGAAGAATTTCGGCATCGACACCGGGCTCTTCCCGCTCGGCTCCTGCACCATGAAGCACAATCCGCGCCTCAACGAGAAGATCGCGCGGCTGCCGGGCTTTGCGGACATCCACCCCCTCCAGCCGGTCTCCACCGTGCCCGGCGCGCTGGCGGTGATCGACCATCTCGCCCATTATCTGAAGACCCTCACCGGCATGCCGGCCGTGGCGATGAGCCCGAAGGCCGGCGCGCATGGCGAGCTCTGCGGCATGATGGCGATCAAGGCCGCCATCGCGGCGCGCGGCGAAGGCGAAACGCGCAAGGTGGTGCTGGTGCCGGACTCGGCCCATGGCACCAACCCCGCCACCGCCGCGCTGATCGGCTTCACCGTGGAATCCATCCCCGCCCGGCCCGACGGTACCGTGGACCCCGCCGATGTGCGCAAGGCCCTCCGCCCGGAAGTGGCGGCGATCATGCTGACCAACCCGAACACCTGCGGCCTGTTCGAGAAGGACATCATTGCCATCGCCGCGGCCGTGCATGAGGCGGGCGCCTATTTCTACTGCGACGGCGCCAATTTCAACGCCATCGTCGGCAAGGTCCGCCCCGGTGACCTCGGCGTCGATGCCATGCACATCAACCTGCACAAGACCTTCTCGACGCCCCATGGCGGCGGCGGACCCGGCGCAGGGCCGGTGGTGCTCTCCGAAAAGCTCGCCCCCTTCGCGCCCTTCCCCTATGTCGTCAATGCCCGCGTGCTGATCGAGCGCGAGGAAGAGGTGATGAACGGCGAGACGCCCTTCGGCCGCCTCACCGCCTTCCACGGTCAGATGGGCATGTTCACCCGGGCGCTGACCTACATGCTCTCGCACGGCGCCGACGGCATGCGCCAGGCCTCGGAGGACGCGGTGCTCTCGGCCAACTACATCCGCGTCGGCCTGCACGATCTGATGTCCGCCCCCTTCGGCGACCAGCCCTGCATGCACGAGGCGCTGTTCGACGACAGCTGGCTGAAGGACACCGGCGTCACCACGCTCGATTTCGCCAAGGCGATGATCGACGAGGGCTATCACCCGATGACGATGTATTTCCCGCTTGTCGTGCACGGCGCCATGCTGATCGAGCCGACGGAAAGCGAATCCAAGGCCTCGCTGGACCTGTTCATCGCCACCCTGCGGGATCTGGCGCTGGCGGCCAAGCGCGGCGAGACGGCGCGCTTCTCGGGCGCACCCTATCACGCGCCGAGGCGCAGGATGGACGAGACGCGGGCCGCGCGACAGCCAGTGCTGCGGTGGACGCCGCCGGAGCCGGTGAAGGACGCGGCGGAGTAAGGCGAGGAAGTGGGCCCGCCGGGGGAGGCCTCGGCGGGAATGCCCGGCGTCATTGACTCGCGTGAAGCGTCTGCAGCTCGGCAATGCAATCGTCGGCGCGCCGGAGCCGTCGACAAAGCTCGCGGTTGATATTCTGCATCACCATCACATACGCGTAGATGTCGGCCTTGTAGTACGCGTAGAGCTTTCCGGCCGTGAGCTCGTACAGCACGATCGGGCTCTCCGCGACGACGCTGGCCGATCGGTTCTGCATTTCGATGAGCGTCATTTCGCCAAAGAAATCACCCGGTCCGAGATCCGCTATGCGAATTGCGCGCCCCGAACCTCCCCGTTTGCTCACCGCGAGTTCGCCGGAGTGAACAATGAACATGGAGCGCCCCGGTTCTCCTTCCACCACGACAGCGGCCCCGACTTCGAAGCGGCGCTCGACCAGCATTGTGACCAGGAGATCGAGGCTTGTATCCGAGAGGCCGCCGAAGAAAGGTGTGGAGAGCAAAAACGCTTTCAGATCGGGCAAATTGGCTGCCATCGCCGCATTATACCCCCGCTCCCAGCGGCGGCAAGCGGGCCCTCGCCCGACGGGCAGGGCCTCAGACAGGGACGTCATCTGCGCTGCCTTCTCCTACTGCCCCAGGCGCCGCTTGGCGTCGGCCCATGCTTCCGCGCGCCATTGGTTGACCTGGTTTACGTCGAGGCCCGCCCCGAGCGAGTCCCCGATCTTTACCCCGGCCTCGGGGATCGGGCCGAGGGACGCCACCAGCGACATCGCTGCCATTCGCGCCTGGTTGAAAACGGTGCCCATGGCGAAGAAGTCCTCTTTGTAGGTATCGAACGGCGGTGCCGGATCGAGGCAGTATTTGCTGACGAAGGAGTGGTAGGCGGTCTCCAGCGCCTGGCCCATATCGCCACGGATATGAGCGGTAACGCCGGTGATGAGGCTGGTCATGATCCCGCTCGACCAACCCAATACGGAATCGTTGTCGGGACGGCCGGTGTTCATGAAATGCAGGCGCCATAGCGGCGAGACCCCAGCGCCGCCGGCGTCCCACGCATCCAGCGCGCGATTGTACATGTTGTAGAAGATCGGAATGAAGTGCAGGACGAAGCCCGGCTGCTTGTAGTCCCGCGCCGCGCCGATCTCGAAACCGGTGGTGATTTCATAGAGCTTGGCGAACCAGTATTTGGTGTCGGTGACCGTCGAAATGAAACGGCCGGTGCGCCCGACCGCGCCGACGGTGCTGAAGAACCGGCTGGCGACGTCGACGCTCTGGTGCTTGGTGCGGAGCGCCTCCTTCAATTCGATCTCGAACGACTTGCTGAAGTCGTTGGGACAGGGTGGCGGCGCGACCTTGGGGATGTAGATGATGCCCGGAACGTCTGCGGAGCCGAACCGGTAATTGTCGTGGTCCGGCGTCTCCAGCCGGCATCCGACCTTTTCGCGAAGATACCAGTTGATCTCATCGGTATTGGAGGTCTTGAAGTTGAAGCTGATCAGCATGTTGACGTCGACCCGGTTGGCGCTCGCGATACTCCACCAATTGTCGCCATCCTTCACCTTGTAAGGAGTGCCCTTCGCCAGATGCTCCGCAGACGGAAACGGCGCAACAACGGTCGGTGGCTTTGTGCTTGGCATGCTCAAGCCCTTCCTGGCGGCGACGCTGCAGCTATTGCCAGCGGCGACAAGCTCAGAATATCAGCACTGCGGTCCCCGGACTTCCCCTGTTTACGGGACGGGCTGTTGTGGGTCCGAGAGGGGTCCGTCAGGGGGTCTCGTTTTGACCTGCCGCAGAATGTCGAGCCCGCGTGCCTTCCCAACCTATGAGCGCCGCGCCCTTCAGGCCTGGAAAACAAAGAGTCGGAACAAGTCGGTGGGAGAAGCGAAGAGCTGACGAATGGTAACGAAGCCGGCTGCCCGTCCGAGTTCGTGCCAGCTCGAAACGGTTTCAGGAAAGTCGTATTCATGGACATGGCTTCTCAAGGTCGTCCACTCCGCCGGCGTGAATGTATGCCAATTCGGCCTTTGGCCATCCCAGCGCGCGAGCCAATCGTCCCGTGTATCCCCGTCCGGGCCGGCATTCTCATAGATGGCGAGCTTTCCCGAACCGCCGACGATGCGGCGACATTCGCGCATCAGGTCAAGTTTTTGCGGCGCACGGAAGTGATGCAGCGACAGCCCGATCCAGATGACGTCCATCGGTTCCGACCAGCCCGTCAAGGCGTCGGCAAGATCGCCGTGCCGAAAGACGCACGGGCACGAAAGCGACGTGCCGCGTGCGGCCAGCTCGAGTGCGTATTCTGAAAGATCGACACCGACATAGCGTGCCACGGCCGTGTCCGCCAGCGCACCGAAGGTGGGGCTGGCGTCGCCGCAGGCGATATCGAGGAAACTGAAGGGCGCGCGTTGTTCGTCGATCAGAAATTGATGCAAGGCGGCATAGGCGTCGTTGTGAAAGAGATAATTGTTGTCGACCACTTTGCGATAGATCTGCCATTGCGTCTGGAACAATGCAGCGGCCTGCTCCCGGGCCGACGATGATAGGTCAACTCCATCGGGCGAGCCCATCTCCATTCCCCTGCATGGCTGTGTCAGCGTTGGACGGCGGTGCCCAGATCTATTGCGTGTCTGGAAGGAAAAGCTGGGACTTTCAGGAACTGCGAGACCCGCAACGCCATCGATCCTCGTTGCACCCGACGGTGGGCGCGCTAAGCAAACTTGCGTTGGCAAACCAACGCTTCACCTGCTTAGGTCTTTGTTTCGACGCAGGTTCTTGTCGGAAAACCGTGTTACACTTTTTCGGAACCTGCTTAGGCAGCTTTTATACAATTTTTCCGTGCCTTCTTCGAGTCCTTCGCCCGATGCCGGTCGAGTCAGCGGCACCGTGCCCATTCTACCCGGCCCCTCACCCCACCATCCGGCAGCAATGGGAAGTTCGAACACGGCGAACATTATGCGCCGTCATCTGAATAGGGCCTATAGTGCGGAAAATTTGCATTGCCCGACACACATTAGAGCAAAGCGCGTTTAAGCGTAAACGCTGCTTTGCTCTAGCTCTTTGTTTCGACGCGTCTTTGCGATTCTTGCCGAGTCCGTCAAATCGCAAAACGCTTTAATGAGCTCTTTGTCAAAAAAATTGCTTGCTATACAAAGTATACCTCTGACGGACAATTGCCGCCGAAAGAAACGGTAGAGGTGAGACCATGGCACGGCTCGAGGGCAAGCTTGCGCTGATCACAGGCGGTACAAGTGGCATTGGCCTGGAAACGGCGCGGCAGTTCTTGATGGAAGGCGCCGCGGTTGCGATTACAGGTCGATCGGAAGAGAGGTTGGAGGCTGCGGGGAAAGCGCTCGGCGGCACGGTTCTGACGCTTCGCAGCGAGGCAGGCGACGCCTCCGGCCAGGAGGACCTGGTCGCGACGCTCCGCAAGCACTGGCAGAAGATTGACATCCTCTTTGTCAACGCCGGCGACGTCACACATCGCCCGCTCGCCGATTGGGACGAGGCCACCTTCGATGCCCTGATGGCCACGAACCTGAAAGGGCCGTTCTTTCTTATCCGCGCCTTGCTGCCGCTGTTTGCCAATCCATCGTCGATCATCCTTTGCGGTTCGGTCGCCGCCCATATTGGAGTGCCGCAATCAAGTGCTTATGCAGCGAGCAAGGCGGGGCTGCTCTCATTGGCACGAACCTTGTCCGGCGAGTTCAAGGACCGCGGCATTCGCGTCAATGGCCTGAGCCCGGGGCCGACCGATACGTCCGCGCTCGGCAAGCTCGGATTGAAGGGGGAAGCCGAAGCAGCGCTACGCGAGGAGATCCGACAGCTCGTGCCGATCGGACGCATGGGCACGCCGCTTGAACTTGCCAAAGCCGCTGTCTTCCTGGCGTCCGACGAATCCGCTTTTGTGGTCGGTACGGAACTGCTGGTCGACGGAGGCGTCGGCAACTTGTGAAACAAGAGGCGGCCGGCCCGCGCTGGCAGGATCCATATCCGCATTCGAGCGGATGGCGGGCCTGCTTATTGCGAATTGGCAGCGGGGGATTTTTGCTTGATCACTGTAGCCAATATGACTCCAGCGACAATAAAAGCCGCCCCGAAGACGTCATAGCTTTTCAGACTTTCGCCGAGCAGGAGATAGGCAAGCAAGGCAACGAATAGCGTCTGCAGGTAGAGCAGCATGCTGGCACGGCCGGCACCAAGTATCTCAACGCTGCGATTGTAAAGATAATACATCAGTGCACCACCCGGGCCGGCCATATAGGCGAGCGCAATCAGGCCGTTCGCGTGCAGCGTTGAGCGGTCGCCGGAATAGAGTTCCCAAGCATAGAAAGGCAGGGCGACGAGGCTCCCGGCCCCGAGCAAGAGGACGACCATGGGCAAAAGGTCGATGCCGAACCTGGCACGGCGCAGGAGGACGGTGTACACGCCCCAGCACAGCGCGCTGCCGGCAATCCATAGCTCTCCGGCGCTAAACTGGAGCCGCATCAATGCGATGAGATCGCCATGGGCAACGATGATCATCATGCCCGCCAGGGCGAAAAGCGCGCCGATCGCCTTCCATAGACCGAGTGGCTCACCCAGCACAATTCGAGCAATCACCATGGTCATAACTGGCGAAAGCGCCATTATGATGCCAGCGGTAGTGGCATTGGTATCGTGGAGGCCCGTGTAGATCATGCCCTGACAGAGTGTCAGGCCAATGGCCCCAATGAACACCACCTCCGCCGCCCGCGACCGGATCAACGCGATCATCGCGCCATAGTGGTGATAGACGATCGGCAACAGGATCGCGCAAGCAAGCGCCAGCCGCCAAAAGCAGAGCGCCCATGGTCCCATCTCCGGCGCCACCCATTTGGCTGCAATATACACGCCGGCAGAAAGCAGCCAGCAGAGGGCCGCGGTCGAATAGGCGAGTGGAAGCGAGGCGCTGGGGGCCGCCTTCGTAGTCTCCGAATGTGCGATTGGTAGCGCTTGAATTTTCGTCTCTCCCTCGCCGATTGAATACTAGCGCAATTCCACGATCTTGCCGAGAGGCAGCGTACCAGGCAATCGAAGTCTTCGAAATCGCCATCGATCACTGGCAAGAAGCGGCTGTTGGTTTGAAAGCGAATGCCCGCTTTTGGAATCGATGGACGCTGCTTGATGTGAAGCGGTCAATTCCGCGCCTGCGATAGGATTGGCGTGATGAAGCTTTGAGGGGAGCGGCCTAATGCTCTAGCAGGCTTACCTTGTTGCTACCGCCGCGATGCTTCATGTGTCCGGGCGCTTAGACTTGAACCAATATCCCTGGATCGCCTTGAATTCTTTCTCGCTGAAGAGTCGGCGCGGCAAATACTCTGTTCCCCGACGGCCTCGCAGGAACAAAGCCTCGCTATTGTCCCGACATGATTGGAAGTCGACCCAGTAGCGGGCGGTGGTTGCCTTCGCGTCCTTGAAGGAAAAACCTTCAGACGAGACAGAAAATCGGCTGCCACGCCGGGCCGCGAGATAGGGCGTGATCGCGGCGAGGCGCTTCTCACAGGCTTTCCAGGCTGGCCAGATCAGGCTAAAGCCAAAGCCGACGGAGATGCCAAGGATGATAATCAAGCCATTCTCCGTACCTCCATAGACATAATCAAGTACAAATATCGCAACAGGTGATATAGGCAATTTACTCATCATCCAATCAAGAAAATCAATTGCAAGCACTACCATGAATAACATCATAAAATCTAAATACCACGGAAGTTTTCTCTGCGATTGAGAATAATTGCTGGTCCCTATGGACCAAAAGCAGCCGATGGCAGCGAGAACGATCCACAGAGTATCCGAGTAGTCATAACGATGTTGGCCCGTCGGCTCCTTGGAGTTCATCCAAACCCTGAGGAATTGGACAAAAAGAAGGATCGCGGCGCCACTTGATGCAGGCAGCCAGATATTCCGATAAGTTCTGCCGCCGAAAGCTATGGCTTTGGCGTCTTCATCGGTTGGCTCGAATGCAACGTCCATTCCGTCGTCCTTTGAGGCCCCCGGCAAGTGCTTATCAAATCGTTAGGTGAGACGCCACGGCTTGCCGCGCTCCGCCGCCACATCCAGCCCGATTGTTCACACCCACCCAAACGAGCGCGGCCCGCCTGTTGACCAGGCGAGCCGCTACTTCCAACGATGCGAAGTTGCGAACTGTCTATTCGCCCCCTACTGCGCCCCCGCCGAGTTCGGCGCCCCCGCCACCCCCGAATTCAGCCTCCCTCGCAGCGACACTGCCCACCACACAAACCCGATCACCAGCGCGACAATCGTCGTCAGCGCAGCCGCCCTGTTCTCGTCCGGAATGCTAAGCGTGGCGATCACGGCCAGCGTCCAGAGGCCGCCGATCAAGGCGAGCGGCACCAGCCAGCGGCCGAGGTTGAACACGCCTTGCGGGGCGGCGGGGATGCGGCCGGCGCGCCAGGCGATGATGGCGGCCACCAAAGTGAGGAAATAGGTCAGGTAATAGGTGAGCCCTACCATCGAATAGATCGCGGTGACGAAGCCGCCGCTGGCGAAGTTGAGCACCACCGCGATGGCCGTCACCAGCAGGATGGCGGCGTCGGGGGTGCCCCGGCGCGGATGCACCGCTTCCAGCACCCTGGAACCCGGCAGCATATGGTCGCGCGACAAGGCGTAGACCATGCGGGTCGCCACCGCCATGTTGGCGATCAGGCAGGCGAAGATCGACACGAAGGCCACGGCCGTCATCAGCGAGCCGGCGAGATGGCCGAGCTGGACACGCACCAGATGCAGCACGGGGTTCTCGGGATCGGCCAGGAAGGCGCCGATATCGCCGGGAATGCTCATGCCCAGCAGGGCAAAGACCAGGAGGCCGAGCACGCTGGAAACCAGCACGGCCTGGAACATCGCCCTGGGCGCCGTGCGCCGTGGATCCTTGGTCTCCTCGGCGAGGTCGGCCGCGCCTTCCCAGCCCAGCAGCACGGAGACGGGCAGGAGCGTTGCCAGCGCCAGGGTCTCCAGCGAGATCGGCTTGCCGCTCGTCGGCTGCATAGCAATGAGCACGCCGGGACCCTGGGTCTGGCCGAAGAAGAACAGCAGGCCAGCGATCAGCAGCACCGCCAGCGCCAGTGTGCCGACGAGTTCGATCACCGCGCCGATGTCGTTGATGCGGGTGGTGATCCTGATGCCGAAGATGTTCAGCATGCAGACCACCAGGGTGGCGGCGATGCTGAGGGCCTGGACCTGGAACTGCGTCGGCTCGACCCAGATTTCCGGTGCGAAGACCGAGCCGATGGCGGCCGAGGTCGCGGCCGTGCCGGCGATGAAGGAGATCAGGGCGACCCAGCCGGTGAACCAGCCGAAATGCCGCCCCGCCAGCCGGCTCGACCACTGATAGGCATAGCCGGTGATCGGCATGCGGCCGGCCAGATGCGCGTAGACGGCGACGATGGCGCCGACCAGCGGGATCACCAGGGCCCAGAGCAGGATGCCGATGCCGCCGACCCGGGTGAAGGGATCGGCGAACAGGGAGACGATGCCGGTGTTGATCGACACCATCGAGAAAGCCAGCGCGAAGGAGGTGAACGGCCCCATGGTGCGGTGCAGCTTCTGCTGATAGCCGAGACGCGACAGCTCCTGGTCGTCATTTGCGGTCGCCGGCGCGGGTGCGAGGTCGGCGCCGATGCCGATAGGCAGGGGAGAATCGCTCATGGCCTGCTCTCCTCGATATCGCCGAGAACCTCGTCGAGCACATCCAGCGAACGCTCGAGCAATTCGCGGCTGATGTCGAGCGGCGGCTTGATCTTGATCAAATTGCCGAGGCCGAGATAGCGGCTTTCGCCGAACAGCACGCCCTTCTCGACACCGCGCCGGTAGACTTCCTGGCTCTCCCAGCGCGCCGGTTCCTTGGTTATGCGGTCGCGGACGAGTTCGATGGCGACGAACAGGCCGGGGCAGCGCACGTCACCGATCAGCTTGCGGCGCGTCTGCATCTCCTTCAGCCGCTCGGTAGCATAGACGCCATGCCCGGCCGCCTTCTCGCAGAGACCATCGGCCTCGATCGCCTCGATGGTGGCCAAGGCGGCGGCGAGCGAGGGCGGGAACTGGCCGAAGGTGAGGGCCTCCTCGCCTTCCTCGAACCAGGCAAGACCCTCATCGGCCAGGATGCCGGCGAGCGGGAAGCCGCCGCCGATGCCCTTGCCGAAGACGGTGATGTCGGGGACGACGTCGTAATATTGCGACGCCCACATGGTGCCGAGGCGCCCGAAGCCGGTCTGCACTTCGTCGAAGATCAGCAGCACCCCCTGCCGATCGCAGATCTCGCGCACGCCTTTGTAGAAGGAACGCGGGAACTCGATATGCCCGCCATTGCCCTGGATCGGCTCCATCATCACGGCGGCGACCGGCCCGTCGACGCCCTTGCGGATGGTATCCTCCAGCAATTCGAGGCAGAGCGCCGACTCGGCTTCCGGATCCATGCCGAGGCGCGGGCGATAGGGGTCGGGATGGGGAACGCGGGTCACCCGTGGCTGGATCGGCAGGAAGGGATTGTTCGGGTGCGGCCAGCTTGCGCCCAGGGTCGCGAGCGAGCGGCCGTGATAGCCGTCCTGCAGGGTGATGATGTTGCGGGCCTGCGGACGGTTCTTGAAGGCGAGCTTCATGGCCATCTCGGAGCCGAGGCTGCCATGCAGGCAATAGCCGACCTGCCTTTGCCGACCCGGCGCGATCTCGCCCAGCTTGGCGGTGAGCTTACGCAGGATGGGCGTATCGAAATTGGGGCGGGCATGCATGATGTCGTGGATCTGCGCGATCGCCGCCTCGACGACGCGCGGATCGTTGGCGCCGAGATTGTTGGACCAGGCCTGCGCCGTACAATCGATGTATTCGCGGCCGGCATCGTCATAGACGAAGGAGCCGCGCGCCTTCACCAGGTTGATCTTCTTGTTTTTTACTTCCGCCTTCGGCTCCGATCGGAACCTTGTCTGTGAAACAGTTTCCAACATCGTCTTCTCCTCTGGTCCCATGGAATGTCGTTGCATCCCGGGTTCGGAGAGAATGCTGGCCGGCGCGCTTGATGGGAAAGACGAATTGTGACACTTACTATTCATGCCGCTTATAAACATCGATCTCAGGCATTTGCGGGCTTTCGCCGGCGTGGCGGCGGAGCGCAACTTCATGCGCGCCGCGGATCGGCTGCATGTGTCCCAGCCGGCGCTGTCGCAGACCATCCGCCAGCTCGAGCTGCGCTTCGGCGTCCGCCTGTTCGAGCGCACGACCCATCGCGTGGCGCTGACTGAGGAAGGCGCGGTTCTCCTGAAGGACACCGAGGAGATTCTGCAGCGCATCGAGGCTCTCGTGGTTTCGGCGCAGGACCTCGCCGCCGGCCGCCAGGGCACCCTGCGCGTCGGCTACCTGATCGGGGCGGCGGTCGATCTCGTCCCGAACATCCTGCGCAGCTTCAGCGAGCAGTTTCCCTTGGTCAACCTGGCGCTCAGGGAGTTCGATTTCTCGATGCCCGAGGCCGGCCTCGCCGATGGCTCCATCGATGTCGCCATCATCCGCCCGCCGATCGAGGATATCGGCGCAACCTGCATCCCCCTGCTGGAAGAACCTTGCGTCGCCTGCCTGCCATCAGCCCATCGCCTGGCGCAGGCCGGGAGCGTCAGCGTTTACGACCTCCTGGACGAACCCATCGTCGCGGCGCCCGGTCGGGGCATCTGGCGCGATTACTGGACGGCCAACGCCTACCGCCAAGGCCGGCCGCCCAACATCGTCTACGAGGCAGCGACCTTCGAAGGCGAGTTGCAGGCCGTCGCTACCGGGCGTGGCATCAGCATCACGGCCGAGGCCGCCCGGCGCTTCTATGCCCGCCCCGGCGTCTCCTTCGTCCCCATCGCCGACATGCCCCCCTGCCCGGTCGCGGTCGCCCTGCCCAAGGCACCCACCATGCTGGCCCGCAGCTTCGCGGCGACGGCTGTAGCGGTGGTGGCTGGGGATATGACAGCCGGCTAAGGAAATGGCTCGGCAGGCTGAAATTGTCGAGGTTGTGGACTATTGAACCATCGACACTAACTTAAGACGCAGAGGCGCGAATCCTTCCCCGACTGCGGGGAAGGTGTCGCCGCGTAGCGGTGACGGAAGGGGGAGCGTGGCGCTACATAGCCGGCTTTTGGGATAGGGAGGCGCCACCCTACCCCTTCCGACTTCGCTTCGCTCAGCCACCTTCCCCGAAGCCGGGGAAGGATTCTTGCGCCTCCCCTGCTCAGGTCTCCGCCTGTCTTACGCCACCGGGCACGGCTTCGCGCGCCAGATCTCCGACGCATATTGCGCGATGCTGCGGTCGCTCGAGAACGGGCCGGAATGCGCGACGTTGAGAATGGCCTTGCGGGCCCATTCGTTGCGGTCGGCGTAGAGTGCGCACAAGGCCTGGTCTGCCGCAAGGTAGGCGGACAGGTCTGCCAGGTGCATGTAGTGATCGCCATGCAGCAGGATGTCGACGATCGGCCCGAAGGCGCCCCGTTCGTTCTGGCTGAAATGATCGCTGGCGATCAGATCGATGGCCTGCCGGGTTTCGACGTCGTTGTCGTAGTGCCAGCGTGGGTCGTACCAGCCCCGGCTCTCCGCGACCTGCTGCGCCGTCAAGCCGAACAGGAAGAAATTGTCCTCCCCGGCCTGCTCGGCCATTTCGATGGTGGCGCCGTCGCGCGTGGCGATGGTCAGGGCGCCATTCATCATGAATTTCATGTTGCTCGTGCCGCTCGCCTCATAGCCCGCCGTCGAGATCTGGTTCGAGACGTCGGCGGCGGGGATCAGGCGTTCGGCGAGCGAGACGCAATATTCCGGCAGGAAGACCACCTTGATGCGGCCGCGCACGAGCGGGTCGCCGTCGATGGTGCCGGCCAGATTGTTCAGGAACTTGATGATCAGCTTGGCGATGCGATAGCCGGGCGCCGCTTTGCCGGCAAAGAAGAAGGTCCGCGGCGTGATCTCGAGATCCGGAACCGCACGGATCCTGTTGTAGAGCACGATCACCCTGAGTGCGTTCAGCATCTGCCGCTTATATTCATGGATGCGCTTGATCTGGCAGTCGAAGATGCTATCCGGATCGACGGACTGGCCGGAGACCGAATGCAGCCAGCCGGCGAAATTTGCCTTTGCGTTGCGTTTGGCCTGTAGGAACGCATGCTGGAATCCGGGCTCCCCGGCATGCGGCGCCAGGTCAACGATCTTGCTGAAATCCTCCATCCAGTCCTCGCCGATCGCATCCGATATCACCTGCGACAGGTCGGGGTTGCACATCAGCAGCCAGCGTCGCGGCGTGACGCCATTGGTCTTGTTGTTGAAACGCTCGGGGAAGATCTGGGCAAGGTCCCGCACCGTCGTCGTTTTCAGGAGGTTCGAATGGATGGCGGCAACGCCATTCGTGCTGTGCGAGCCGACAATGGCGAGGTTCGCCATGCGCACCTTGTCCTCCTCGCCTTCCTCGATCAGGCTCACGCGCTCGACGATGCCCTCATCCCCGGGATGGCGGCTGCGCACATCGCTCAGGAAGCGGCTGTTGATCTCGTAGATGATCTCCAGCTGGCGTGGCAGCATCTGGCGGAAATAGTGCAGCGGCCACTTCTCCAAGGCCTCGGGAAGCAGAGTGTGGTTGGTGTAGGCCAGGCTCCGGGTCGTCAGATCCCAGGCCTCGTCCCAAGGCAGATTCGCTTCATCGAGCAGGATGCGCATGAGCTCCGGCACGGACAAGGAGGGATGCGTATCGTTGAGCTGGATGGCAACCTTCTCGGGCAGAAGCTGCCAATCATCGCTGTGCCGGCGAAAACGGCGAATGAGATCGGCAAGCGAGCAGGCGACCAGGAAATATTCCTGGGCGAACCGCAAGGCCTGTCCCTTTTGGGTGGAGTCGTCGGGATAGAGAACGCGGGTCAGGGTCTGCGCCGAGATGCTGCCGACGAGCGCGCCGACGAAATCGCCCGAACTGAACTCCTGAAAGTCGAAATAATCGGGCGCGGTGGCACTCCACAAGCGCAGGCTGTTGATCGTCCTGCCGCCAAAGCCGACAATCGGGCGGTCATAGGGCACACCGATCAGCGTCGAGGGGTGACCGGCGACGATCTGGAGATTGCCCTGATGCATCTCGAAAGAGCAGCTGAGCTTGACTTCGACGAATTCGCTCCGACGCAAGATCTCCCAGGGATCCTGCCGGCGCAGCCAATTGTCGGGCTGTTCGCGCTGCCAGCCCTGCTCGATCGCCTGCTTGAACATGCCATATTCGTAGCGCAGGCCGTAGCCCATCGCCGGGAGCTGCATGGTTGCCATCGAGTCGAGAAAGCAGGCGGCGAGCCGGCCGAGGCCGCCATTGCCAAGACCGGCATCCGGCTCCTGCTCGACCATGCCGACCCAGTCAAGTTGAGCCTCGATCGCGGCATGCTTGAAGGAGGGGTTCAACATCAGATTGGTGAGGTTGTTGGTCAGCGACCGGCCAATCAGGAATTCCATCGACAAATAGTAGATACGCTTCGGATCGGCCTGGTCGTAGGTCGCCTGGGTCTTGATCCACTGCGCGGCGAGGACATCACGGACGGAGTGCCCCAGCGCCTCGAAGCGCTGCCGCTCATAGGCGCCGACCGGTTCAACCACGGCGTCCGAGAGCAGATGGCGTTCGAACAGGGCATCGGCCTGTCCGAAAAAGGGCACGGAGAAAGGCTGCGGGGGAGTCTGCTTCGATGCAAGGCTTGAGCGGGTTGGGGCGTCCATGATTTCCTCCTGCATGGAACGATGCGCCGTCATCTGGCCATCTGCGATGATACCACGCCACCGCCATAAGGGGTCGGGCCGAGTTCTTTATGTCGCGAGATTTCTCGAAAGGGCGCTCTGATGACGCCCTGGCCATCACTCGCATGCGAGCGTCAGGCGGTGACAATTGAGCCAGCATCGTCCCGCCACATGACAGGGGCATGAAGAGCGCGACGACCGGGTCACATCCTCGTCACGGCGTTGGTTTCTTACTGCATCATCAGCCTCGGGCTGAGCTCCCAAGAAGCACGACTTGTGTCCGGCTCTGAGAGACCTCGGACATCTTCTTGAGCGTCAGCGTCAGGTAGGCAAAAGCGGCGTCAGTCGTGCTCGCGCTCGCGCTCGCGCTCGCGCTCGCGGCACGCGATATCAGCCCAGGATGCCGTTCAACTACTATTAAATTGAGATTTGTATAAGTAATTTTTGCAATATTTCATCTAATTCTTAGTAATACCTTCAGATAGCCGATGATATATTTGTGTATAATGAAATATTTTTAGAAATATTTCACTATACGCCAGTACCGGATGCAGGGGTTAGACCATGGCGATCTCGTACAATCCGATGCCTGTTGCGGCGACGACATTCTCTTCCAATACAACCACTGGCGGCAGCGTGCCCGCATCTTTCGATGCGTTTCTCTACCAGCCGACAAGCGACTCCTTCCTCGCGCCGATGAAATTGACGATCGCGATTCGGATGAAACTGCGACAATCCAAGTCCGTGCCGTTCATTCTCGACGCCGACGACAAGCTGTTTTGGACCTTGCCCTGGCCCGCCGTCGATTGGGGGCGGTTCGTCGCCGCCGCTCAGGCCCAAGCAAATATGTGGAACGGCCAATTCTGGCTCGTCTCACCGCCCAGCTTCTCCGAGTACAATAAGAAGGTCATCTCGATGCCAAAGGAATGGCGTCCCAATGTGGTTTGCGAACTCTCCGTTGATTTCGCTCCAAGCGGTGACGCCCACAGGACTATCGATGTGGCCTATCTCAACCTCGCCATGCTCACTGGCCAGTCCTTGGACAGCCTGACATTCCGGTCGCACTCCCTGCTCTATGATTCATTGGACACCATTCCACATGTCGACCCTGTCCCCCAGCCAGGCGAGCCGCAAACACATCACACAATCGCTCATGAGATCGGTCATACGATCGGTCTCGAT
Source organism: Labrys miyagiensis (assembly GCF_030160835.1). Lineage (GTDB taxonomy): Bacteria > Pseudomonadota > Alphaproteobacteria > Rhizobiales > Labraceae > Labrys > Labrys miyagiensis. The sequence continues at coordinate 26,996 of NZ_BSPC01000076.1, forward strand.
CATATCGGGGTGATGCGACGGTTACCGCTCTGCGAGTTTGCGATTGCCTCCGCAAACGCGGGGATGGACGTATACTGGAAGATAAAAGGCGGCACGAATTCACACTTCTGCTACGGCTCCGAACAGGGCATCAACAACTCCGGCAACATCATGGGAGCGGGCGATGATTTCTCGGTTGAAAACGCAACGCCTTGGCTATGGGCGATGGGGATGCTGCGGCCCGCGGGCGAGATAATGGGCTGGCGTGCCGTGACGAGCGATCCTGGCGCGGGAACCTGGACTTGAAGCGGGCCGCACACGGCCAAATCCTGCCCCGTCAAACATGTCCGCATAAGGCGGTTGGCCGCCGCTTTTCGCCTCCATACACGAAGCAGGCGCGGACGTTCCTGCACCGGCAGCCCTGCTCCCGTTATCGCGCGCGAATTCGCCTCATTCATGCCCGGCGACGGTGAAATTCGCGGCCCTCTCCTCGATATGCTGCCAGAGCCGGTTGGCGATCGGGCCGTGCACCTGATCGCGTCGCCGCGCTGCCGTGAGCTCGATGCGGCCGCCCTTCAAATGCCGGCCGGCGATGGAGAGCAGGCGTCCATCGCGCAGTTCCCGCTCGATCAAGACGTCATGCAAGTGGCCCCAGGCCGCGCCCTGCATGATGATCTCCTTCTTCATCAGCTGGTCGCCCACCGTCCAGCTCGGCGCGCCTTCGATGATGTAGAAGTTCGGCCGGACGCTGTGGCGGGCCGTGTCTCGAATGACGCATTGGATGTAGCCGCGCATCTGGTCGGGGGTAATTTCCTCGGAGACGGGCATGCGCAGAAATCCGGGCGCCACCACCGGGATGAGCTTGACGGCACAAAGATCGATGAATTCGAGCCGCGGATCGGCCTTGTCGATATGGTGGATGATCAGGTCGGCCTCCCCGTCGAAGAGCCGCTCCCAGGGGCCGGCGATGGCCTCGACATGCAGGTGCAGCCGGGTTCCCGGATGACGGTCGAAAAAGGCGCGGAGCAAAGCGAGCACCTCGCGCACAGGGCTGAGATCGCCGATCACGACGCGCAGCTCGCTCTCCTCGCCCATGGCGAGTTGCCGGGCGTGATACTGCAAGCTGCGAAGCTCCTGCAGGAACACGCGCGTCTGGTCATGGAAGGAGCGGCCGGCCTCGGTCAGCGCCACGCGATAGCCGCTGCGGTCGAGCAAGGTCAGGCCAAGCTGCGCTTCCAGATTCTTCACAGCGGTGAAGACCGTCGGCTGCGTGCGCCCGAGTCTTTCGGCCGCGGATTGGAAGCCCCCCTCCACCACCACCGCGTCGAAGCACTGCAGCTGGTGTAAGGTGAGGCCCTCAATCATCGGTAAATCCTATTAAGATGATCGAAACTTCATTCTTTTTATCAAGTCTCCAATCGCTCATCAAGGGTGCGCCAACCAATCTGGAGATCAGTCATGCGCGCCATTGTCATCAAGCAATATGGCGGCCCGGACGTGCTGAGCATCGAGGAGCGCCCCGATCCCAAGCCGCAGCCAGGCCATGTGCTCATCGAGGTCAAGGCCTTCGGCGTGAACCACGCCGAGACCCATATGCGGGAAGGAAACTGGCCGGAGGCGACCGAGATCAGCGGCATCGAATGCGTCGGCCTGGTCAAGGCCGATCCGGATGGGCGTCTCGCTCCGGGCCAGAAAGTCGTCGCCTTCATGGGCGGCCTGGGGCGCAGCATCAATGGCAGCTACGCCGAGCTGACCAGCGTGCCCGCCGGCAACGTGCTGCCGGTGAAGACCGGGCTTGCCTGGGACACCCTGGCAGCGATCCCGGAATCCTACGCCACCGCCTGGGCTGCCCTCCATGGCAATCTGGACCTCAAGGCCGGCCAGACCCTTGTCATCCGCGGCGCCACCTCCGCGCTGGGTCAGGCGGCGCTGAATATCGCCGCCCATGCCGGCGCCCGCGTCATCGCCACGACCCGTAACCCGCAGCGCGCGGAGACACTCGAGGCGCTGGGCGCCAGGGAAGTGGTGCTGGAAGCGCCCGACCTGCCGCAGCGCGTGCGCGACCGGCACCCGCAAGGCGTCGATGCCGTGCTGGAGCTGGTCGGCAACAGCACGGTCGTCGGATCGCTTGCCATGATCCGCCGCCACGGCCGCCTTTGCCTCGCCGGTTTCCTCGGCGGCCTCGATCCGATCCCCATCTTCATGCCGGTCATGCAGTTGCCCAGCGGTGTGCATTTCAGCTTCTTCGGCAGCTTCATGTTCGGCGCGCCGGCGTTTCCGACGTCCGAGGTTCCCATGCAGGCCATCGTCGAGCGGGTTGAAGACGGCACCTACAAGGCCGAGCCGGCGCGGGTGTTCCGCTTCGAGGAGATCCGCGAGGCCCATCGCTTGATGGAGGCCGGCGCGGCGAACGGCAAGATCGTGGTGCGCTTGTAAGAGGGCCGATCAGGCTCGAGCATGCAGAGGGGAAGATCAGGCGCCGGCCACGATACTCCACTGCCGAGTTCCGCAGCGTCGCCGACGGGATTTGTCGCCTGAATTCCGGTCGTCGGCAGTTTTCATCGCCTCCTCCAGGCATGATCCCCTGTGTGAAAGTTGCGGCGGCAGCGTGGATACGCTGCCCCAGGCGTTGCTCGCTCCGCCGATCGCTTTAGGGGAACCAATCTCCCCCGAAGTCTGAGGCTCATCCTGCTCGATTGACTTTCGACGCTGGGGATTAACCCAAATGGTCAAAGAGTGGCTGACCCAGGGCCTCCCAACAGCATAACGGCTAAGCCGGAAGAGCAGAACTTCTTACGCCATAGAGCATGGCCTTTTAAACAAAAACAGAACTGCAAAGTCGATTAGATTTTATCCATAAATAACTCACTCGCTTTTACCCAACAGAAGAGCGCAGAGAGACAAAGTTATTGTATCACACATAGAGATTGATCATGAAAAAGAACGCGCAAGTCATTTGCCTTCTTGGCGGAACCATGCTGTCCGTCTCGTTGATGCTAGGTATTTCGGCACCGGCGAATGCCGCCGGATCCCGCGGAGGTTGCACGCTCCAGCAGTTCGGCGCCATATTCGGAGCGTTCGGCGGTAGGTCATGTGCAGCCGACGATCTGCAAGCAATCTACCCCCCACCGAACAGCGGTTCGCATGGCAACAACGGGGGCGGTTCGACCAAATCCACCTCTGTGTCCGGCAAGCCGGGCAACAAGGGCGGCGATCCAGGTTCTGGAAGCGGCAACCCGGGCAATGGCGGCGGCACTCCCGGGAATTGTGATCCGGGCTCCAAGGATGGGCGGCACCACGATCACAATGGCGACAAGGGTGGCGGCAAGGGCGGCGACAACAAGGGTGGCCGCGACGGCAAGGGCGGCCACGGCGATAAGGGTGGCGACAACAAGGGCGGCGACAACAAGGGCGGCCACGGCGACAAGGGTGGCGACGACAAGGGTAGCCACGGCGACAAGGGCGGCGACAACAAGGGTAGCCACGGCGACAAGGGCGGCGACAACAAAGGCGGCGACAACAAGGGCGGTCACGGCGACAAGGGTGGCGACAACAAGGGTAGCCACGGCGACAAGGGCGGCGACAACAAAGGCGGCGACAACAAGGGTGGTCACGGCGACAAGGGTGGCGACAACAAAGGCGGCGACAACAAGGGCGGTCACGGCGACAAGGGTGGCGACAACAAGGGTGGCAACCAGGGCGGCGGCGACAAGGGCGGCGGCGACAAGGGCGGCGGCGACAAGGGCGGCGGCGACAAGGGCGGCCACGACGACAAGGGTGGCAATCAGGGCGGCGACAACCAGGGCGGCGACAACAACGGCGGAAACAAGGGTGGCCATGGCGGCAAGTAAGCCAGCACAACAATGCTCAATGCGGAGGCGTCATTGCCTCCGCTTTTTTTTGAGGCGTGGTTCGAGGCCAGGGGAGCCGGCAGATCTTCTCAGGGCGATCGCCTGCTTCCCTAGAGCAAAATGCGTTCAGGCAGGGCCGAACCCAAAACTTAACTCATTGGTATCAAACGTATTTTGCGATTCTTGGTGATTCGATCTGAAAACAAAACGTTCTAGGCGAGGCATCCGCTATTCGGTCGCACCCATCTTGGCAGGCGGCTCATGCCGGCCTTCCTTTGCATGATCCGTTGCAGCCATCCACCAGGCGATGCCGCAGATGATCGCGAGGGTCACCACGACCGCGCTCCAGATCAACCGCGCGACCACCCTATCAGTGCCGCTTGAAATACTGGATCTCGCGCTCGTGTTTCTGGGCAGCCTCCTTCGAGTGGAACGTGCCGAGATTGCGCCTCTTGCCGGTCTTCGGATCCACCTTGCGCGAGTAGATGCGATACTCTCCTGATTTCAGCCTGCGGATCATCGCTCGAACTCCTTTTCATTCGAGACTTCAATGCGCAACCGCGGGGCCGGTTTCAGGACAGCGGATGCCTGTGGAGTTGGTTGGCCCCATATAACAAGATTGCGGGATATTTCCCTTTGAAATTGAGGGATATTTCCCTTATAATTGGCCGGTCTTCACTGAAACCCGGCCTCGACGCCACCACTTCCAGGACTTCCCATGAAATCCCTCCCCCAGCCCGTTGCCCGCATGGGCCGCTGGTTTCGCCTCTATGACGAGGCGCTCGATGACCCCAAGGTGCAGCTCTTGCAGCCCGCTGCCTTCAAGGGCTGGGTCAACCTCCTGTGCGTCGCCAGCAAGCATGATGGCGTGCTGCCGGATGATCTCGACGACCTCGCCTTCATGCTGCGACAGAAGGCGGAAGAAATCGCGGAGCTGCTCGCCGAGCTCACTGCGTGTGGTCTTCTCGACAGGCAGGGCGGACGCTTGTCGCCGCATGGCTGGGCGAAGCGTCAATTCAGGAGCGACGTTTCGACCGAGCGGGTGAAACGTCACCGTAACGCCCGGCGCAACGTTACTGCAACGGCCCCAGATACAGAGACAGAACCAGATACAGATACAGAACCAGAGGCAGAGACAGAAAAGAATAGGCCGGATGCTTCGCATCCTCGTATGCCTGCCTTGCCCCTGCCATTGCGGGACGAAGCCCGAAGTCTGGCTGCCTCTGGCCGGCGGGAAGGATCCCTTGCCCTACTTCACCGCGCCCTGCGTGATCCCGGCGATGAACTGGCGCGACAGCACGAGGTAGAGCAGCGTGATCGGCAGCGCCGCCAGCGACAGGCCGGTGAAGAGCACGCCCCAATTGGTGGTGAATTCGCCCATGAACACGGTCAGGCCCTGCGGCAGGGTCTTGTGGTCGTCGGAATTGATCAGGATCAGCGGGAAGAAGAAGTCGTTCCAGATCGGCACGGCGTTCTGGATCGCCACGATCACCAGAGCGGGCCGGGCGAGCGGCAGCATGATGGCGGTCATCACCTTCCATTCGCTGGCGCCGTCGATGCGGGCGCTTTCCTCCATTTCGCGCGGCAGCGAGCGCAGGAAGCCGGTCATGATGAAGATGGCGGAGGGGATGCCCATCGCCACATAGACCAGCACCAGGCCGGCATAGGTGTCGATGAGATGCAGCGTGTCGAGCTGGATGAAGAGCGGGATGATGGCAAGCTTCAGAGGCACCGTCATGCCGCTCAGGAAGAACATCAGCACGAGCGAACTGAAGCGGAACTCGTAGCGCGCGATGGCATAGGCGGCCATGGTGCTGAAGACCAGGATGAGCAGGACCGCCGCGCTGGTCACGCCGACGGAATTGGCGAGGTAGCGCACGAAATTGGTCTCGGCCAGCACCTTGTCGACATTGGCGAGCGAGAAGCTGGCCGGCAGCGCGAAGGGCGAGGTGAAGATCTCGGCATTGGTCTTGAAGGACGACAGCACCATGACCACCAGCGGGTAGACCATGATGAAGGCGTTGATCAGCAGAAGGATCTGGATGGCGCCGTTCTTGAGCGTGTCCGGCCGCCGTCCGGCCTGGGCCTGCGTCTCGGCGGTGGCGGAGATGCTCATCAGACCTCGATCTCGCGCCGCCGGAGGATGCGCAGCGCGACGGTGGTGACGCCGGCGATGAAGATGAACATCAGCACGGCGAGCGCACTGCCCTGCCCGAAATCCTGAATGCCGCTGGTCACGCTGCCGAAGGCCGTGCGGTAGAAATAGAGCCCGAGCACGTCGGTGGAGCCGCCGGGCGAACCGGTCAGCCCCGCCATGATGTAAGGCAGCTCGAACCAGTTGAAGCTGCCGATGAAGGTGAGGATGCACACGATGGTGACGCTGGGGGCGATCAGCGGCCAGATGATCTGGCGCAGCAGCACCCCGTCGCCGGCGCCGTCGAGGCGGGCGGCCTCGAGGATTTCCTTGCTGATGCGCTGCATGCCGGCCAGCAGCACCAGGGTGGGAAAGCCGACCCAGTGCCAGACATTGGCGAGGATGATGCTACCGAGCGCCGTGGATTCATCGCCAAGCCAGGCATGCGGGGGAACGCCCACCAGCGCCAGGGTCTGGTTGACCAGGCCGAACAGCGGATGCAGCAGCAATTTCCACAGGAAGCCGACGATGACGGCCGAAAGCACCACCGGCAGGAAGACGATGACCTGGTGGACGCGGTGGCCGGGCAGGGTCTTCAAGAGCGCGAAGGCGAGGAGGAAGGCGGTGCCGTTCTCGAACACCATCAGGGCGACGAAGACGATGACGTTGTGGAAGAAGGCGTTGTAGGTCCAGTCGCTGTAGGGGGACTCGAACAGCACCTGGCGGAAATTCTCAAGCCCGACGAAGCCGGCCGGCTTCAGCCCGTTGAAGCTGTAGAAGGAGAGGCGCAGGGCCGAGAGGAGCGGCCAGACGACGAACACCGTCATGGTGATCGTCGCCGGCGCGAGCAGGAAGATAATCCAGAGCGTCCGGCGCCGCGGCAGAAGGCTGGTCATGCGGCGCCCTCGCTCATCCCCTCACTTCCCCTGGAAGGGAGCATACCACTTCGCCAGGCCACTGGTGAGATCGGCGGCGAGTTGGTCCGGCGTCATGCTGCCGGCCATCATCTTGGTGATGTCGCCCTGCAGGAGTTCCGATCCCGTCGGCTTCTGGAAGCGGAAATAGACGACGTTGATGTGGGGCATCGCCGTCTGGTTCAGCATCGCCACTTCCGAGAGCAAGGGATCCTTCACCTCGACGCCCTTGATCGGCGAGATATTGCCGAGCAGCGAGACCAGCTTGTCGCCGAAGGCCTTGGTGCCCATGTAGTCGACGAGCTTCAGCGCTGCCTCCTTGTTGGGCGAGGCGGCGTTGACGGCATAGCCGCCGTCATAGAATTTGGTGACCTCGGGCGTATCGCCGGCCTTGGCCGAGGGCGGGGCGATGAAGTCCATGTTGATCGCCGGGTTCTCGCCGCGATAGGTGGCGATGTCGAAGCTGCCGCCGGCCAGCATGGCGGCGCGTCCGGTGAGGAAGAGCTGCCCGGCGGTATCGTAATCGACGCCCTCATAGCCCTGGGGCATGTAGTTGCGCAGCTCCAGCAGCTTGCCGAGCGCCGCGACATAGCGCGGATCCTTGAAGGTGGTCTTGCCGGCGACAAGGTCCTTGACGAAATCCTGGCTGAGGAAGGGGTTGGTGAACACCGCCACGAACATCTCGTTGAACCAGCTGGTGCCGAGACCGTTGGCAAGCGGAGTGATGCCCTTCTCCTTCAGCGCCTTGCTGACGGCGATGAACTCGTCCCAGGTCTTGGGCGGGGTCAGGCCCGCCTTGGCGAAGACGTCCTTGTTGATGAACAGGCCCAGCGTCTGCGAGGCGAAGGGCAGCGAATAGAGCTTGCCGTCGACGCGATAGCTGGTGGCGGCGAGCGCATCCGCCGGCATGTTGGCGATGGACGGCACGCTCGACGGATCGAGCTGCACGAAATAGCCGGATTTGATGAACTGCTCCAGCCAGCCATAGGCATGGGTGTGGATCACATCGCCGCCATGGCCGGCCGCCAGAGCCGTCGAGACGATGGTCGGATAGTTCTCATCCGGAAAGGACTCGAACTTCACCGTGATGTCCGGATTCAGCTTGGTGAAATCCGCGAACATCTCGTTATAGGCGGCCTTGTCCTCCTGGCGCCAGGTCCAGAACGAAATCTCGGTGGCAAGGGCAGCCGACGCCGCCAGGCCCCAGGCCGCAACAGCAGCCAGAAGGGTTCTCCCGATATGCTTTGTAACCATTCCCCATCTCCCGTTGCACGCTTCGCGCTGTTCTAGGAGCCCGACCAGAAATCGCAGAAGAGTCGAGAAAGGCGCCGCTTCTGTCATGCCCGGGCTTGTCCCGGGCATCCAGACGCAACGCTTGCCAGCCTCTGTGCCGTGGATTGCCGGGACAAGCCCGGCAATGACAAAAAGCTGAGGTTCCCGCGATTTTTCGGTCAGGCTCTATGTTCGCCAGCAAATCATAGTTCTTGCTCCGTGGCTAGATAGTTTGTTAACTTGCCTAACTAAATTAACGAGGTGACCCCGACGGGCCCTCCAGCGGCTGGAATGGCGTGAAGGCATGAGCACAGAGATCATCGCGGGCATCGACATCGGCGGCACCAAGACCAGTGTGCTCATCCATAGCGCCGGGCGATCCATCGTTGACACCACCCTGCCGACCGACGCGTGGCGCGTGCGCGAGGTCGAGGCAGATGCGCGCTCCCTCGCCGGCCTGGTAACGCGGCTCTGCGCCGAGAAGGACGTGCCGGCGGCCGCTCTGGGCGCCACCGCCGTGGGTGCCCATGGCTGCGATACGGACGAGCAGTGCCGCGAATATCAGCAGGCGCTCGGCCAGCACCTGCCAGGCGTGGTCAGGGTGTTCAACGATTCCGAGCTGATGGCGCCCGCGGCTGGCTATGTCGGCGGCATCGGCGTCGTCGCCGGCACCGGCTCAATCGCCGTGGCGCGCACGGCCAAGGGCGAGATGCTGGTCGCCGGTGGCTGGGGCTGGATTCTCGGCGACGAAGGCAGCGCCCCGGCCCTGGTGCGCGAGGCCGCCAAGGCGGTCCGCGGCGCGCTCGACAACGGCCATCGCGACGATGGGCTGATCGATGCCCTGATGGCCGAGATCGGTACCGACGACCCCACCATGCTCGGCCGCCTCCTCAACGACACGCGTAGCGCCGTGATCTGGGGCCGCTACGCCAATGCCGTGTTCCGCGCCGCCGATGGCGGCTCACCCCTTGCCGTGATGGTCATCGCCGAGGGTGGCAAGGCGCTGGCGGCGCTGGTGGGCATCCTGATCCGGCGCGGGGCCGATGCCTCGAACGTGGTCGCCGGCGGCGGCGTCATCGTCGAGCAGCCCCGCCTGATGGACGCCTTCAAGCGCGGCATGGCCGAGATCTCGCCCACCAGCAATGTCGTGCTGCTACGCGCCCCGCCCGTCACCGGCGCCCTGGTGCTGGCCGAGCGCGCCTTGCACTAGCTCCGGCCCTTCATACTCAAACGGATGTTTCAGCCATGACAAAAGATGCCATGATGCGGCGGATCGGTTATCGCGAGGCGGTGGCCCGCCAGCCCGAGGCCCTGGAGACGACACGGGCTGCGGTCAGTGAGACGCTCAGGACGCTCGACCTCTCCACCTTCGAGGGCAAGGCCATCGGCCTTGCCGGCATTGGCGCCAGCTATCAGGCGGCGCTGGCCGGCGCGAGTTTCCTGCGCGCTCGCGGCCGCCGCGCCTTCGCTTTCTGCTCGACCGATCTCTACGAGGCCGTCGATGCCGCCGACGCCTTCGTCGCGCTCTCGGCCTCCGGGCAGAGCAAGGAGATCGCCGAGGTCATGCAGGCGCGCAGCCACCTGCCGCGCCTCGCCATCTGCCGCGGCACCGACAACCCGCTGGCCGCCATCACCGGCGCGGTGATCGGCACGCAGTCGGGCGACGACAACGGCGCCAGCTCCACCGGCTATACCAGCATGCTGCTCGCCATCGGCCAGCTGGCGGACCGCTTGGTCGGGGAGGCGCTCGACGCCCAGTGGGCCGACCTGCCTGGCACCATCGCGAAAGTGTTGGCGAGTTCGGGTGACCCGGCCAAGCAAGCCGCCGATCTCCTTGCCAGTCGCTCTTCCATCGATCTCGTGGGCGCCGGCGCCGGCTTTGCCACCGCGGGCGAAGGCGCGATGCTGATCCGCGAGGCCGTGCGCATCCCTGCCGCCGGCTGGGACACGCTCAACTACCTGCACGGGCCGATGGAATCGCAGGACGGGCGCACCGGCCTGATCGCCTTCGGCAATGGCCGCGAGGCGCAGATCGCCGTCGACGTCGCCGCCTTCGGCTGCCCTTCGGTATTGATCACCAACCGCACCGATATCGCCGCCACCGACAGGCTCGCGGTGATATCAGTGCCATCCGGCGGCAATGAGATCAGCGACGCCATCGTGCATATCGTAGCGGCGCAGCTAATCGTCGGCGAAATGCAGGACGCCGCAGGCCTCGCCGACATCACCTTCCGCTACCGCCAGACGGACACCAAGCTGAAGCCCTGGTCGCCGACGGAGGTGTAGGGGGCGGCAGGGCGAGACGAGGCGGCTGAGGATAAAGCGCGCCTTCGAAGTCCCCTCGCCCCGTTCTAAACCGCCTCATCTCGCTCGGCCGCCCGCAACGACGGTAGCACCACCAGCGACCTGTTCGTCTCGCCCAGGATCAGCCCGAGCGCGTACTCGGCGGCCAGCCGCGTGGCGCCGAGCGCCGTCGCGCCGGGGCCGAGGGCGCTAACGGCGATGTCGGCGGCCCAGGTGAGTTCCCTGGCCACCCGCTGCACCTCCTTGAGCACCAGCGGGTTCTGTCCGACGCCACCGCCGAGCACGATCAGGCCGGGATCGACCATGCCGATACAGGCGGCCACCAGACGGCCGATATCGGCGGCATGGCGCGCCACCCATTTCTGGGCACGGGGCAGCCCCTCCTCCGCCCAGGCAAAGAGTTCCTTGGCCGAGACGGGCGGCGGCCCCTCCTCTTCCGGCCAGTCCTCCGTGCAGCGGCGGATCAGCGCGTTTGAGCCGAGATAATGTTCGAGGCCCTCGCGCGTTGGGATCTCGGAGGAGGTCCAGGGAAAAGGCAGGCGCCCGATCTCGCCGGCAGCGCCGTTGAAGCCGCGGAACAGCCTGCCATTGATGACGATGCCGAGGCCAATGCGCACGCCGACCTGGAGATAGGCGAAGACATCATGGCTTTTCCCCGCACCGTAATGCAATTCGCCAAGAGCGGCGCAATTGACGTTGTTCTCGAGGATGACGGGCACCTCCAGCCAGTTCCTGAGCTGCTGCAGGATCGCCTCGGGACTGCGGCGCTTGTTCTGGCCGAGATGATGCTGCGAGACGATGCGCGGCACGGCGACGGCCACCGTGCGCGGGGAGCCATGCTTGTCGCCGACAGCCAGCATGGCCGCCCGCGCCACGGATGCGATGACCTCGCCCACGCCCTCGATCGAGCCGCGCTGGCGGCGCGGGATCTGCTCCTCGATGGTGGCGAGCGGCAGGTCGTCCAGCGTATGCGCCACCGCCCTGACCTGCGCCTCACCGACATCGATTCCGACGGCATAGCCCGCCGCCGGCCCCAGCCCATAGATCACAGCCGTTCGCCCCAGGGCGCCCTTGTGCGAGCCGAAGGAAGCCACCAGCCCCATCGCGCTCAGCTCCGACACAGCCGCCGACATGGTGGGCTTGGACAGATCCAGTATGGCCCCCAGCTGCGGCCGGGTGATCGGCCCCCGCGTCGCCAGCAGGCGCAGCACGGCGCGGGAACTTTCGGTCAGGGTGGGAGGGCTCGGGATGTCCATGGTCGGAGTTTTAGAGCATGAGGCTGAAAAGACGATGCTGTTTTCTATGGGAATGGATGGGTCGTGGACTGCGAATATCTCCACGGCCCGCCTTGGGCCAGTATCCGATCAGAATGACGCGCGACGTCATTCCGGCTGTAGCAAAGCGAAACGCCGGAATCCATGAACACCAACCTCAAAGGACAGTGTTCATGGATTCCGGGTCTCCCTTCGGTCGCCCGGAATGACGATGCGCGTTGTTCTGATCGGATGTTGTCCAGCTGTCACCTACCCCCGCCGATGCGCGCCCACCTTCACCCTGCCCGGCAGGAAGCGCCGCTCCAGCACGGGCACCGCAAGCTGCGGGTCGCAACGGCCGCACATGAAGATGTCGAGGGCGATGTAGCCGGTCTCGGGCCAGGTGTGGATGCTGATGTGGGATTCGGCGAGGAGCGCCACGCCGGTGATGCCGCCGCCTTCGCCGAAGTGGTGCAGGTTCACCGTGAGAACGGTAGCGGCGCAGGCGGTGGCGGCTTCGCGCAGGGCTGCCTCGATTTCGGCCGGGTCCTCCGGCACGCGGCAATCCCAGAAATCGATGAGGAGATGCAGGCCGGGGGCGTAGGGCGCCGATACGGTCATGGCCGCCCCGGATTCCGCAGGAAGAGGATGCGCTTCCAATTGGTGTCCCTGGTCTGCATGCGCCAGATGAAGGCGTCGAGGATGTAATGGGTGGCCTGCGGCATGGCGAGCAGGGGCGCCAGCCAGATCAGATTGTCCGAGGTGCTCCAGGCGGGCAGGCCCTGGAAGGCGCCGAACAGGCCGGCATGCTCGCGCCAGACGAAGCCGTCCCACAGCCCCTCCTCCAGGAAGGCCAGCAGGAAAAGCGCGCCGATATAGAAGGGCACCGCCTGCCAGCTGAACAGGCGGGCGATCCAGGGCGCCAGAAAGGAATTGCGCGTCAGGCCCTGCAATTGCGCCTGGTTGCGGCCATAGCCCCAGATCAGCGCGATATAGGGAATGCCGTGGGCGATGACATTGGTGGCGGTGAAGACCAGGTCGTTGTCGAACAGGATGATGCCGATGAACCAGGACGCGGCCGTACCCGCCAGCAGGAGATTGTGCGGCAGGTTGAAGCCATGGCCGCCGCGCCAGAGCCAGATCTCCTTGGCGGCATAGGCGAGGAGGATGGCGGCATAGGCGGCGCCGGCGAGGCGGCTCAGCAGCGGCAGGTCGAGCTGCAGGAAATCGCCGTCGACGAACCAGTTGAACTGCCGGGCGTGGCAATGCCACCAGACCAGCGGATAGAGCGTGGCGCCATAGATGGCTGCTTTGTCGAGGCGGCGGCAGAAGGCCGGCAGGCTGCGCTCGCGCCGGCCATAGATCATCATGAACCCATATTGCTGCCGCACGAAATGGAAGACGGCGGCATAGGCGAGCACGCGCCAGAACACCAGGGCGCCGCACCAATAGAGCATTGAGCCGCCAAGCCAGGCGAGGAGCGGCGTCAGCGTATAGAGCAACGGCCGGGCGCCGAGCTCGGCGCGGTCGAGATAGGTGCGGAACAGCGTCGAATAGACGTGGCTGACATCGACGCCCACCACCAGCACCAGCCAGAGCCCGGCGGGGATCTCAGCCGGCGCCCGGCCGAGCAGCGGCCAGGCCAGCGCCGCGAGCGTGACGAGAAGCGCCGGCGCCAAGATGAAGCCGAGATCGAAGCGGGCCGAGAAGATCCAGGGCTGGGTGGGAGGCATGGGGTTAGCGGGGAAAGAGTGAGGAGTAAGGCGCTACGCGAGCCTCCCCCACGAAGCTGGGGGAGGTGGCACGACGAAGTCGTGACGGAGGGGGTGTGGCCCGACGGGCTCGACCTGAACGAGAAAACTTGAGTCTCTTCCAATGAATGCTCTGAGCCATCTCCGGTATCGCTGAACTAGTGGACCACACCCCCTCCGAGCCGGCTTCGCCGGCCCACCTCCCCCAGCTTCGTGGGGGAGGCTCACGCCGCGCTCTATTCTCGAGCCCCCTCATCATCTCCCCCCTCACAGCACCGTCTCAAACCCATGCCCAGCATAAGCCATGGCGTTCTCCGCCGCACGCACGCCATGCGTATAGGCCTCCTCGAAGATCGAGATGCCGCTCATGTCGGAATGGGCGGTGAAGAGCGGCGGCTTCTGTGCCAGGCTCCTTCGGCGCTGCTCGCCCCAGATGAAGCCGGGCTCGGGGCGGATCATGGCGTGGCCCCAGACCCAGACGTCGCAGCGCTCGACATGGCCGTCAAGCTCGGGATGCACGGCCAGCAGCTCCTTCAGGAAGATCGCCTGCCAATCCTCCAGCCGCCGGGCCAGCGCCCCGCGGCGGGCATCCTCGGGCGGCAAATGGCTGATCGGCCAGTAATAGGTCAGCACGGTGGCGAGCGGGCGCATCTGCGTGGCCTGGTGGGTCGCCACCACATAGCCGAGCAGGGAACTGTCGAAGATCACATTGTCCCAGCTGAGCTCGGCGCCGAGGCCCGCCGGCATGGCGCTCAGCGTGATGTTGGCCACCACCCAGGGCGCGTAGCTGAAGCCGGTCGCGAGCGCGGGATCGCCCGTGAGGCGCGCCGTGACGAAATGCGGCGTCGCCAGGATCGCGGCCTTCGCCTGCAGGCGGTAGACCTTGTCGGCGGCGGCATCCCAGACATCGAGGACGACACCGTCATCCCGGGTCTCGACATGGAAGGCGAGCTGGCGGATGCGCACCTTGTCGCCCAGCGCGGCTGCCAGGCGATGGGCGAGATAGCCATTGCCCTCGGGCCAGGTCACCAGGCCCTGGTCGTCGGCATCGGCGGCGCGGCCATTGCGCGCGGCGAAATAATGGATGCCGGCCCAGGCCGAGACATGCTGCGCCTCCGTGCCATAATCGTCGCGGCAGCCATAATTGATGTACCAGGCGAGGTTGGGCGAGCGGTAGCCCTCGCGCTGCAGCCACTGCGTCATGGTGATGGCGTCGAGCGCCGTGAGGTCGGCGTCCTGCGAGGAGAGGTCGATCGGGATCGCGAAGGCGCGCTTGCCGTCGCTGCCGATGCGCTGGCGGAAGGCGGCCATGGCGGCGAAGAAGCGTCTATACTCGGCCTCCTCGTCAGGCGTGACGCCGATGGCGGGCACCAGGCCCTCCTGCCAGCGGCCATAGCGGTAGAGCCGCTCCTGCGGGTCGGCGCAGAGGGCGTATTCGTCATAGACGGGCGCGCCATTGGCGCCATAGCCGGTGATGATGTTGAGATCCTCGAACAGCGCGCGCACGGCCCTGGCCTCCTGCGTCAGCAGCGGCACGTAATGGGCGCCCCAGGGATAGGCAGAGACGGCATTGCGCCCGCTCGCGGCATTGCCGCCGGGCGCGGCCTCGAGATCGAGCAGCAGGAAATCGTCGAAGCCGGCCTTGGCGAGACGATAACCGGCGCCGAGCCCGGCCATGCCGCCGCCGACGATGACGAGGCCGGCGGAACGGGTTTCGCTGGGGGGCGGGAAGCCGCCGGAGCGCAGGCGGTGGCCGATGGCGGAGGAGGCGCCGACGAGGGTGCCGGGGACGGCGGGCGGGGTGGCGGCGGCGGGGCCGGCGAACTTCTCGACGCCGAGGAGGCCGGCACCGGCGAGACCGGCCGCGCCGAGGGCGAGGAACTGCTTGCGGGTGATGCGGGTCATGAGGAAGGCCCACGCGAAGAAGAGGCGCAAAGACTTCGGTTGGGCGAGATGAGGCGTCATGGAATGGAGCGCGCCGTCGAAGTCCCCTCGCCCCGTTTACGGGGAGAGGATAGAGGTGAGGGGCTGCGCAACATCGGCAGTATTATTTTTCTTAGCTTGCCCAATAACTTACAATAGATCAAACGTGGCTCTCCGGATCGGAGGGCCTTAGAGAACCTTAATCCCAAAACTCTGCGCAGCCCCTCACCTCTATCCTCTCCCCGCAAGGGCGGGGCGAGGGGGCGCCACCGGCGCGCTCTATCCTCATGCGGCTCATCTCGCCCAGCGGAAGCTCTCGCTCTCCCCTGTTCAATAAATAAGGTAATCGCCCCACTCCTCATCGAAATAGCGCACGAGCGGCTGGTCATCGAGGCGCTGGATGGCGGTCGGGATGTGCGACATGTCGGGCGGGAACTGGAACATCGCCCTCATGGTCGGCAGGTCCAGGAAGCGCAGGCCTTCCGGCAGCCTGTCCGGCGGATGATAGGGCGAGAGCGAGCCGATGATGAAGCCCCACTCGCCGAAGGAAGGCACGAAGAGGTGGTAGGCCGCCGTCTGATAGCCCGCCGCTTCCAGCGTGTTGTCGACGCACCAGAAGGATTTGCGCGCCACCAGCGGCGAGGTGCTCTGGATCACCACGATGCTGTCGTCCTTCACCGCCGATTTCAGGAGGCGATAGAAGGTGAGCGAATAGAGCTTGCCGATCGAGAAATTGGAGGGGTCCGGCAGGTCGATGATCACCGCATCGTAGCGCTCGTCCGCCGGCTTCTGCTCGCGTAGCCAGAGGAAGGCGTCGGCATTGATGAGGGTGAGCTTGGGCGAATGCAGCGAATCCTGGTTGAGGCTGGTGAGGAGCTCGTTGGAGGAGAACAGCCTGGTCATGGCCGGGTCGAGATCGACCATGGTGACATGCTCAACCGCCGGATATTTCAGCACCTCGCGCAGCGCCAACCCGTCGCCGCCGCCAATGATCAGCACCTTGCGGGGGTCCCTCAGGGCGCTCAGCACCGGGTGCACCAGAGCCTCGTGGTAGCGGTATTCGTCGAGCGAGGAGAATTGCAGATTGGAGTTGAGGAAGAGGCGGATGTCCTTCTGCTGGCGGGTGACGACAATGCGCTGATAGGGCGTCGATTCCGCGAAGATGACGGAGCCGGGATAGATACTGGCCTCGGAGATCGACTGGATGCGCTCGGACCAGACGAAGCCGGCGGCAAGCCCCGCCAGCACCAGGAAGGCCACCAGCTTGTGGGCGCCGCGCCGGGG
This sequence comes from Labrys miyagiensis, assembly GCF_030160835.1. Taxonomy (GTDB): domain Bacteria; phylum Pseudomonadota; class Alphaproteobacteria; order Rhizobiales; family Labraceae; genus Labrys; species Labrys miyagiensis. The sequence continues at coordinate 43,661 of NZ_BSPC01000076.1, forward strand.
GATGTCGCTTTTTATTGCATAGAGCACCCAGATCGCCACCAGCGTGTTGAGGATGCCGAACAGGAAGGCCGAGCGGATCAGGCCAAGATAAGGCACCAGCACCAGCGGGAAAAGCAGCGAGGCGAACAGCGCGCCGACATAGTCGAAGGTGAAGACCTTGGAGACGAGGTCCTTGAAGACGAGCCGGCCTTCGAGGATGCGCAGCAGCAGCGGGATCTCGATGCCGACCAGGATGCCGATCACCCCGACCAGGAAATAGAGCCAGACGCGGAAGGAGGCGACATGGTCGAACAGCACGAAGAGCAGCGCCGCCGAACTGCCGCCGACGGCCCCGACCAGCAGCTCGACGCGCACGAAAGTGCCGAGCAGGTTGCGCTCGATATAGCGCGACAGCCAGGATCCCACGCCCATGGCGAAGAGATAGCTGCCGATGATGGTGGAGAACTGCGTGACGGAATCGCCGAGGAGATAGCTCGCGAGGGTTCCCGCGATCAGCTCATAGACCAGCCCGCAGGTGGCGATCACGAAGGCTGAGAAGAGGAGGAGGATTTCCAAAGGAGAGTCCTGGGGGAGTGAGGCGCGACGCGAGCCTCCCCCACGAAGCTGGGGGAGGTGGCATTGCGAAGCAATGACGGAGGGGGTGTGGTCCGCTAGCTCGGCATTACAGAGAAAAACTCAGACAATTCATTTGAAGAGGCCGAGACCTCTACTTTTAGGTTGAGCTCGTCGGACCACACCCCCTCCGACCTCACTCCGTTCGTCCCAGTGACAACTTCGCACGCGAAGTTGTCACGGATACCCCCAGCTTCGTGGGGGAGGCTCACGTTGCGCCTTCCTCACCCATGGATCGCCGATGCAATGATCACCGCGATCCCCAGCGCTACCAGGCCCAGGAAGATGGCCATCGCCAGGTTCTGCTTCTCGACCAGTTCCGCCCACACATGCACCTTGGGCGTCAGCAGGTCCAGGAGCGCGAAGGCGATGATGAAGACGGCGATGCCGATGCCCGAATAAAGCAGCGAGGCGACGACATATTTCCATTCGATCAGGCTGGTTGTATCCATCGAAGCCCCCCTATTTATGATAAGCGTTGACGCCGCGCGTGGCGGTCTGCTTGCCGTTGAACATCGAGGCGACGGCGTAGCCGTTGTAATTGGCCGCCGACATGCCCAGCACGACGAGCGCCGCGTAGATCATCTGCAGTCTGCTCATGAGTCCCCCTTCTCGAATTCTTCGGCAAGGCCGCCTTTTTCCCAGCGCGACTTTTCGAACATCATGCGCCTCGCCACGCTGAAGATCGGTAGGATGGCCAGCAGCACGACAGCGATGAGGTAGTTGGACCACACCGGCACGCCGCGCTTCACCGCGATGGACACCGTCTGCGTCGGCAGTACGGGCGGAGGCGGCGGCGGATCGGGCGGCGCGTTCAGCCAGTCCTGCGTGTTCATGTTCGCCCCACCCTTCAAAAGGCGCTGCATGCTGGGCGACAGGCCTATCGAGGGCGCAACGGCGGGTTTGGAGAACACGCCGGCATCGGGCTCGATGAGGAGCTTGTAGGTGCCTGCCGGCACGGGCGGCAGCAGCACGGAATTCTCGTTGCTGCCCTCGCTCCAGAAGCCGTCCTCGTCATAGCCGGAATAACGCTCCAGCGCCTGGGAGACGGGATAGGACTGGTTGGTTTCGGTGTTGACCAGGGTCATGTCGAGCTCGAGCCAGTCATTGTCGAGCGCGGCATTGCTGTCGATCTCGACATTACCGCCGGACTTCAGCGCGAAGGTATCGGAGGACAGCGTCTTGCCCTTGTCGGCGGCCGACAGGGTGTAGGTCTGCTGGTTCACCCGCTGGCCGGGCGCCATCGCCAGCGAGACGAACTGCAGCACGGTCGCCGCGGCGACGGCAATCAGGCCCACCCTCAGCGAGGTCTTGTGCGGGTTGACCTGGCTGACGCCTGCCGACCAGGAAGACGGCCGCGACAGCGGCACCTTGAAGGCGGCGGCAACTGAGCCGGCATCGAGATATTCGCCCTCGGAGACGATGATCTCCTCTCCATTGCTCTCCACCATCAGGCGGTAGGGTGGCGCGATATAGTCGGTGGCGGTGGTGACGTCGGCGGTCGAGGCGCGCCAGTAGAACTCGCCGGCGACATAGGTGGTGAGCGCCGTGCCCTTGCCGAAGAACCGGTAGGAGCGCCCGTTCGCCGTCACCCGGCCCTGTCGACCGGCGCCGGGCACGTCCTGGTTCAGCATCTTCACAAGGGTCCAATGATCCTGTTCCTCGGCCAGGAAACGGTAGCCGTAATAGGGGTTGAACAGGAGATATTCGGTCCAGCGGTAATCGCCCGAGCGGTCGGAGCGGCGCATATAGCCGATCACCTCCCACTCGATGTCCTTGAGCTTGCCGCGCGTGCCGATCGGGATGGCGCCCTGGCGCAGGGCCGAGTTCGCCTCCTCGATGATGCGCAGATTCTCATCCGCCACGTCGATCAGCGAGGAGCACTGGCTGCAGGTGGCCGAGATCGACTGGCCGACGGCACGCAGGGTCACAGGGCCGCCGCAACTGGGGCAGGCGAAAGTGCGCGGCTTGCCGGGAGGGCGGGCGGGCGGCGTCTGGGGCGAGGGCTGCTCGTCCATCACCATCCCTCCAGCGGCCGCAGGTTGGAGAAGCGGAAGCTGTCCCACTCGACATAGCGGCCGAGATAGGCGCGCGCCTCATGGGCATCATGCTCGATGGTCGCAAAGCCGCCGTCGGGGCCGACGCAATCGATGGCGATCGTCCGCCTGCCCTTCGGGGCGGCGAAGGGGAGCTCGCCTTCGCTGCCGAGGCAGGTCGCCTGCTTGATGTCGACGGCCCGCAGGGATTGGCCGTTGAGCACGACGGGGAAGCCGGGCGCTACCTCCTCTGCGCTCTCCCGGTTTCCGACCAGTTGGGGCAGGCAGCGCTCCAGGGACGCCATGACGTCCCGCGGCAAGGGCTCCTCCAGTTCGAAGCTCACCGAGAACGAGCCCTGCGCCTCGCCGATCCAGCCGCGGCGGCCGTCCGACAGCAGCATATGCCATTCGTTCCACAACCCGTCGCGCCAGCCGATCTTGAGGCGGCCGATGATGGTGAAGTCCAACCCCTCATAAACGCCGCCGGTGCCCAGTTGCAGCGGGCTCATGTCGTCTGGCAGTGCCGCCATCTTGCCGATGGCCTTCACGTCGACATCGGTGCGCACCACCATGGACTGGCAATAGACGCAGACGGCATAGACCGACTGCGCCGACTGGAACACCACATCGGCTCCGCAGGAGGGGCAGGCGAATTTCGGCATGGGGATCGGGGACCGGGTGGGAACTGGTGCGCCGGTCTTCAGACCGGCATCTTCAAAGCGAGCAGGGCCGGTCTGAAGACCGGCACACCATTACTTGATACGCGCCAGCAACTCGGCCTTCTTGGCATCGAATTCCTGCTGGGTCAGGATCCCCTTGGCCAGCAACCCGCCGAGCTTTTCGAGCAGCGCGATCGGATCCTCCGCCGGCTGGGCCGGCGTGGATGAGGCGGAGGCCGAAGACGAGGCCGCGGAGGAGGCGCTGAGGCCCTGCGCCATCGCCTGGCCGATCGCCATGCCGGCGCCGAGCCCCGCGCCCGCCCCGGCAAGCCCGCCGGGATTTTCCGCCGCGATCGGGATCGACTGCGCCGTCTGGAACTGGGTGTAGCGATTGAGGTCGCCCAGCATGTTCATCGAGGAGACCTTGTCGAGCACCTGCTGCAATTCGTCGGGCAGCGACAGGCTCTGCACATAGAAGGTCTTGAGGTCGATGCCGTAATCCCGGAGCGCCGGCCGGATCGCCTCCGTCAACTTCTGGGAGAACGTCTCCTGATTGGCGGCCATGTCGATGAAGGCGATGTTACTCTGGCCGAGATAGGTGGCGATCGCGGTGAGGATGGCGCCGCGCAGCTGGCCCTCGATCATCTCCGTGGTGCAGCGCTCGGCCGTGCCGACCAGGCGCGACCAGAACGGGCCGACATCGCCGATGGCATAGGAATAATTGCCGAAGGCGCGGATGCGGATCGGCCCGTATTCCTTGTCGCGGATGGTCAGGGGCTGGGTGGTGCCCCATTTGCGGTCGATCTGGTCGTGGGTGTCGAAGAAATAGACGTCGGACTTGAAGGGCGATTCGAAGAATTTGTCCCAGTTCTGCAGATAGGTGAGGACCGGCAGGGTCTGCGTGTTCAGCGTATAGGTGCCAGGCCCGAAGACGTCGGCGATCTTGCCCTCGTTGAAGAAGGCCGCCTTCTGCGTCTCGCGCACCACCAGCTGCCCGCCGTTCTGGATTTCCTTGTCCTGCATCGGGAAACGGTAGGCGATGAGGCCCGGCTCCTCCGCTGTCCACTGGATGATGTCGATAAATTGCTTGGAAATGAAATTCATGAGGCTCATGCCCGTGCTCTCCATCGCATCGCTGCTGCAGTCGTCAACCTATAGTAGCTAACACACGGAGCAATGGCCAAACATGACGACGGGAACAGAATGGGGGCGAATCGGAGTGTCGATCACTGATCGACATCTTCCTCTTCTATAGCCGCGCCGTTTCCAAAATGGCGATCAGTGATCGCCACTCCGGTCCCGCACCTCGTCATGGAAAGTAAGGGGCGCCGGAAACGCGGCCGATGCCTGGGACCGCAGGCGTCTCGCCTGCTCTTAGAACCGCCGCGCTCGCCGGAGAGGAAGAAGCAGGCGAGGACGCCTGCGGTCCCAGGGGGTCCCGCGCCCTTTTCCTGCGAGGTCGGAGGTTCAAGAGACACCCTGTGTCAACCTCCCTGGTGATCTGAGGTTGGCATGAGCGTG
>NZ_BSPC01000077.1 GCF_030160835.1 Labrys miyagiensis
GATTCGCGGCTGCTCCGGCGGCCGCCGTCGCCTCGATCTTCTTCATGCTCCGGCCCGTTCAGGGCGCGGAAAGGCGAAGGCGTTGCGACGGCTGGGCGAGATGAGGCCTTTGAGAACGAATTGCGCCACCCGGGTCTCGCCCAACCAGGCTTAACTACCCCACCGCCCTCTCCAAACTCGCCAGCGGCGCGACCCAGCCGACGATGCCGCCCTGCGCGGTGATCATCTCGATTGCCGAGTCCTTGAAGTGCGGGAAATAGCTTTCCGTCGCATCCTCGATCAGCAGGCATTCGAAGCCGCGGTCATTGGCCTCGCGCATCGAGGTCTGCACGCAGACCTCCGTCGTCACGCCGGCGAAGACGAGATGGGTGACGCCGAGCGCCTTCAGGCGCTCATGCACATCGGTATGCCAGAACATGCCCTTGCCCGGCTTGTCGATGACGATCTCGCCCGCCACCGGCGCACAGGCCTCGATGATGGCGTTGCCCGGCTCGCCGCGCACCAGGATGCGCCCCATCGGGCCGGCATCGCCGATACGCAGCGTGCCGCCGCCGCGCAGGCGCTTGGCGGGCGGGCAGTCGCTGAGATCGGGCCGATGGCTTTCGCGGGTGTGGATCACCGGCCAGCCCTTTTGGCGGAACAGGGCCAGCAGGCCGGCCACGGTGGGGATGATCGCCTCCAGCCGCGAGACATCGTTGCCGAGCGCATCACCGAAGCCGCCGGGCTCGATGAAGTCGCGCTGCATGTCGATGACCACCAGCGCCGTCCCGCCCGGCGCCAGCACAAAGGGATAGGGCTTGGCTTCGACTTCCATGCGCTGTGCCCTCAATGCCCGGCCATGTGATGGCCGATGGTGGTGCGGTCGGTCTCGCCCACCGGCGCGACATAGGAGATCTTGCCTTCCGACATCACCGCCACCCGGTCGGCAAGTTCGAGGATCTCGTCGAGGTCCTCCGAGACCAGCAGCACGGCAGCGCCGCGGTTGCGCTGGTCCATGATCTGCGAGCGGATCTCGGCGACGGAGGCGAAGTCGAGCCCGAAGCAGGGATTGGCGACGATCAGCACGTCGACATCGCCCGACAGCTCGCGGGCCAGCACGGCGCGCTGCACATTGCCGCCCGACAGCGTCTCGATCGGCGAATCCGTCGACACCGTCTTGACCTTGTAGCGCTCGATCAGCTCGGCCGCCTTGGCGCGGATCGGCGAGGGCGAGAGCCACCAGCCGAACCTCGCCATCGGCGCCTTGTCGAAGGCGCGGAAGGCCATGTTCTCGGCTACCGACATGCGCGGCACCGTGGCGTTCTTCAGCGGCTCCTCGGGCAGGCCGAAGACCTTGAAGCGGTCGAAATCGCGCCTGACAGGCTCGAAGGGCTTGTCGTGGATGAAGATGCGGCCATCGCGCATCGGGCGCTGGCCGCCGAGCACCTCCACCAGCGCCGCCTGGCCATTGCCGGAAACCCCGGCGATCCCGACGATCTCCCCGCTCCTGACCTTCAGGCTGACGCCGTCGACAGCCGGCAGGCCATGATCGTCGTCGGCGAAGATGCCGGCGAGATCGAGCACCGCGGCCGCATGGTCATGGGCGACACGCGCCGCCCGCTCGCGGATCTTGGTGTCGCCGATCATCATCCTGGCCATCAGCGTCGGATTGAGATCCTTGACCAAACCGCCGCCCGTATGGGCGCCGCGGCGCAGCACGGTGACGGCATCGGCAAAGGCCATCACCTCGCGGAACTTGTGGCTGATCATCAGCACGGTGAGTTCGCCGCGCTCGGTCATGCCGCGCAGCAGGCCGAGGATCTCGTCGGCTTCGTCCGGGGTGAGCACCGAGGTCGGCTCGTCCAGGATGAGGAAGCGCTGGTCGAGATAGAGGAGCTTCAGGATTTCCAGCTTCTGCTTCTCGCCCGCCGAGAGGGAAGCCACCGGCGCATCGAGCGGCACCTGGAAGGGCATGCGCGCCATGAAGGCGTCGAGATCGGCCTTCTCCTTGCGCCAGTTGATCACCGAGGGCGCATCCGCCCGGCTGATCACCAGGTTCTCGGCGGCGGTAAGCGACGGCACCAGAGTGAAATGCTGGTAGACCATGCCGATGCCGAGCGCCCTGGCCTCGCGCGGATTGCGCACCGAGACCTCCTGGCCGTCGACCAGGAGCTTGCCCCGGTCGGGCTGGTAGAAGCCCATGATGCATTTCACCAGCGTCGACTTGCCGGCCCCGTTCTCGCCGAGCAGGACATGGAACTGCCCGGCGGGAATATCGATCGAGACATCGTCCAGCGCCGTGAAGGAGCCGAAGATCTTGGTCATGCCCTGCGTGGCCAAACCAATCGCTCTTTGCGCGATCGCCTTCTTGTCTGGTGTGCTCATACCGCCCCCGCCGCTGCTTTCACCCCTGCCAGGAATTGCTCGGAGGTCGCGACGGCGCCGAACACACCGCCCTGCATCTTGATCATCTCGATGGCGGCGAGGTGGTTGCGATGGTCGGTGGCGCCGCAGCAATCGGTGAGCATCAGGCATTCGAAGCCGCGGTCATTGGCCTCGCGCATGGTGGTGTGCACGCACACATCCGTGGTGATGCCGGTGAGCACGACGTTCTCTATGCTCTTGAGGTGCAGGATCAGTTCGAGATCGGTGGCGCAGAAGGAGCCCTTGCCCGGCTTGTCGATGATGACCTCGCCCGGCAGCGGCGCCAGCTCGTCGATGATGTCCCAGCCGGGCTCGCCCCGCACCAGGATGCGCCCGCAAGGGCCGGGATCGCCGATGCCGGCGCCGATGCGCCGCGAACGCCAGCGTTTGTTGGCCGGCAGGTCGGCCAGGTCCGGCCGGTGCCCCTCGCGCGTGTGGATGATGGTGTAGCCGAGCGGGCGCAGGGTCGCGAGCAGCTGCTTGATCGGCTCGATCGGCGCGCGGGTGAGGCTGAGGTCGTAGCCCATCTTGTCGACATAGCCGCCCGGCCCGCAGAAATCGGTCTGCATGTCGATGATGATGAGGGCGGTGTTCTCAGGTTTGAGCTTGCCGTTATAGGGCCAGGGATAGGGTTCGGCGGGGATGACGGTGGTGGCCTCGATGTCCTTGACGGGAGCGTTCATGGCAGCATCTCACTCGGTTTCGACAATTCATTTGGTTATCGAGAGTTCGCCCGGCGCGGCCTGCAAGGCCTGCTTGGAGTTGGACGAAGCGATCATGATGAAGAGGGTGAGGATGTAGGGGGCGGCGTTGAACAGGTAATAGCCCTGCACGATGCCGACCGACTGCAGCGCCGGGCCGAGCGCGCCCGCCGCGCCGAACAGCAGCGCCGCCAGGAAGCAGCGGATCGGGTCCCAGCGCGCGAAGATCACCAGCGCCACGGCCATCAGGCCCTGGCCGGAGGAAAGGCCCTCGTTCCAGGAGCCGGGATAATAAAGCGAGAGGAAGGAGCCGCCGACGCCGGCGAGGAAGCCGCCGGTTGCGGTGGCGAGGAAACGAACGAGGTCGACGGAGACGCCCATGGCGCGGGCCGCGGCGGCGCTGTCGCCGGTCATGCGCACGATCAGGCCCCAGCGGGTGTTGCGCAGCGCCCAGGCCATGGCGACGGCGACGGCGATGCCCACGAAGAAGAGCGGATTGATGTCGAGGGCGACCGCCAGTTCCTTGTTGCCGGTCCAGCCGCCGAGCGGCACGGAGGGCAGGTGCGCCGCCTGCGGCTGGATGTAGGCCTTGCCGAAAAAGAAGGCGAGGCCGATGCCGAGCGACATCATGGCGATGCCGATAGCGATGTCGTTCACCTTGGGCAGCTTGCAGATGGTGCCGTGCATGCCGCCGAGCACCGTGCCGGCGATGCCGGCCGCCAGCACGCCGAGCCAGGGCGAGCCGCTCTGGTAGCAGACCGCATAGCCGACCATGGCCCCGAGCACGAGGGTGCCCTCGAGGCCAAGATTGATGCGGCCCGACTTCTCCGTCAGGCATTCGCCGAGTGCCACGAACATGAAGGGCGTGGAGACCCGGATCGCGCCACCCAGCATGGCGATCAGGACGGTGATGAGAGCATTGTCCATCGCAGCCTCACGATCTGAAGAGCTTGAAGCGGCCGTAGAGCGTCTCGGACGTCAGCAGCGTCACGAAGATGAAGCCCTGCAGCACCAGCACGGTGGCATCGGGCATGCCCATGCGCCGCTGGATCAGGCCGCCCGCCGCTGAGAGACCGCCGAACATCACGGCGACAGGGATGATGGCGATCGGGTTGTGGCGGGCGAGGAAGGCGACGAGGATGCCGGTGAAGCCGTAGCCGGCGGCGAGCGAGGCATTGGCCCGCCCCTGGATGGCGGCCACCTCAAAATAGCCGGCAAGGCCGGCGCAAGCCCCGGCAATCATGCAGCACACCAGGATCAGCTTGCCGACCGGCAGGCCCTGCGCCAACGCCGCCCTGAGATTGCCGCCGGTGACGCGGGCGGCAAAGCCGAAGGTGGTGCGCGCCATCAGGACGTAGAGCAGGATGGCGAGGACGATGCCCCAGACGATGCCCCAATGCACGCCGAGATCGGGAATGAGGCCGACCTTGTAGGCGTCGCCGATCGGCAGGGTCGAGGCCTTGTTGGGCTGGGCGGGATCGCGCAACGCCCCCTCGACGAAGAAGTTCATGATCGCGATGGCGATATAGGAGAGCAGCAGCGAGGCGATCGTCTCGTTGACGCCGCGCCGGTAACGCAACCAGCCGGCCAACCCGAGCCAGACCGCGCCGGTGGCGGCGGCCGCCAGCATCATCAGGGGCATGACGATCCAGGCGGTGATGCCGCTGCCGACAAAGGGGATTGCGATGGTCGCGGCGGCGAGGCCGGAGAGCACCAGGGCGCCCTCGCCACCGATCATGGTGAGGCCGAGCCGGGCAGGAATGGCGACCGCCAAAGCCGTCAGGATGAGGGGCGAGGCACGCTGCAGCGTGTTGCGCCAGGAGAAGGCGGAGCCGTAGCCTCCGGCCCAGAGCAGTTCCACGAAGGTCAGCGGCGATTTGCCGACCGCGAGCAGGAACAGCGAGAACAGCACGAAGGCGCCAATGAGCGCCAGCAGCGGAATCGCGACATATTCCGCGCTCGCCCGGAGCTGGGAGAGACCGCCGGAGCGCAGCTTCACGCTGGCGGTCTGGGTTGTGGGGCTGGCCATGTCCGTCATCGGGCCGCCCTCAGCCCGCCGACCCGATGACACCTTCGACGAGATAGGTCATGCCATTGAGCACCGGCGCCATGTTGTCGTAGGCGGCGTCGGGCAGCACGACATTGCCCTTGTTGTCCTTCACCGGGCCCTTGAAGATCGGCGCCTTGCCTTTGAGGGCGGCGATGGCCTCACTGGCGACCTTGATGGTCTTCTCGTCGGCGCCGGCGCCGAACGGCGTGTTCTGCACCATGTCGAGATCATAGCCGCCGAAGGTGATGTTCGGCAGCGGCTCGCCCTTGGCAAGGGTGGCGGCGAACTGCTTGTAGATGGTCTCCCACTTGTATTCGGCGCCGGTGACGAAGCCCTTGGGGGCGAGGCTCGCCTGCGAAGCGTTGTGGCCGCAGGTCTTCACGCCGCGCCCCTCGGCGGTCTGGATCACCACCTTGGGGCCGTCGACATGGCAGGTGATGAGGTCGCAGCCGGCATCGACGAGCGCGTTGGTGGCCTCGGCCTCGCGCACCGGCATCGACCAGTCGCCGGTGAAGATCACCTGCACCGTCGCGGCCGGATTGACGGTGCGGGCACCGACCAGGAAGGAGTTGATGTTGCGCAATACAACCCCGATCGGCTTGGCGGCGACGAAGCCGAGCTTGCCGGACTTCGATGCCGCACCTGCCGCGACGCCGTCGACATAATGGGCCTGGTCCTGGAAGGCGAAATAGGAACCGGCGTTCTTGGGATCCTTGTCCTTGTCCCAGAGCGGCGCGGCATGGCGGAAGACGACATCCGGATATTTGCGTGCCATGTCGGTGACGAAGGGCGAGTAGTAACCGAAGGAGGTCGCCAGGATCAAGCCGGCGCCGTCGAGATTGATCATCGATTCCATGGTCTTGGAGACCGCATCGGTCTCCGGCACATTCTCTTCCTCGACGACGTTGACACCCGGCACGGTCTTGAGCGCCTGCACGGCCACGGCGTGGGACTGGTTCCAGCCGAAATCATCACGGGCACCGACATAAACAACGCCGACGGTGAGATCCCCCGCCGCCCTGGCGGCCAGGGGCAGGCCGCCGAGCATCAGTCCGGAGGTCGCGGCGGCGCCCTGCAGAAAACGGCGCCGGGAAATCTGGTTGGTGAAAAGCTGGTCGCGCAACATCTCTTAGTCTCCCGCTCGGAATGTGCCACTTGCGTGATCAAACTTGGCCGGATGATGCGGATGAAGCGCCGCAGACCGGCTTGCTGTCTGTCGAGTCGCAAGCTTTGTGCCAAATGCGGGAGAGACGGAAGAAAAATGCAGCCGTCTTATTTATTGCTTCTAATTCAGTGCTTTATAAAAAATCAGTTTACGCCGGCAGTTGAAATGCCGCCTCGCCGAGTCGTCATCGGCAACGCTAATTGTATGCAATTTCAATGTATCTGCTTAAATTTTAATCCACAGATGCGAGAATCAGATCGGTGCAATCACCTCGGCGACCTTCGTGACAGCATCGACCTGGTCGCGCACGATGGCCAGATGCGCCCGCATGTCCCGTGCCGCCCTTTCCGCATCGCCGCGCTGGATCGCCAAGGTGACCCGGCCATGCTCGAAATGGGATTTGGCGAGGCGCCCGAGCGTCTCGAACTGGGCGCGGCGGAAGGGCGCCAGGCGCTGGCGCACCGATTGGGCCATCTCGGCCAGGAAGCCGTTATGGGCGCCGGCATAGATCGCTTCGTGGAAGCGGACATTGGCCTCGACATAGGAGGCCCGGTCGCCGGCCGCGACGAAGGCGGCACTTTCGTCGTGGATCGCCTGCAGGGTCCGCCGCTCCATCGCCGTCATCTGCAGCGCGCTCCAGCGGGCGCAAAGGGCCTCCAGTTCGGCCATCACGGCGAACATCTCATCGAGCTGACGCTCGCCGACATCGGCAACCACGGCCCCGCGCCGGGCCCTGCCCTCGACGAGGCCAATGGCTTCGAGCTGGCGCAGGGCTTCGCGGGTCGGCGTGCGGGAAACGCCATAGGCCGCCGCAAGCGAGGTCTCGTCCAGCGGCGTTCCCGGCAGATAGCGACCATGCACGATGTCGTCGGCAATTGCCTGGACCATCGCCTGCGCCTTTGTCTGTCTCGTCAATTTCCTACCCTTCGTTTTCTTTGGGGCCGGCCCGAAGCTCTTATGCCGTCACATCGCGCCCTTTCAGGTGGAGGCCGACACCCCCGCCGAAGATGACCGCCAGCTGACCCTGATATGTCGCAGCTTCTGTGCAAAGCAGAAACAGAGGCTGTATAAAAATTAAGCAATTTGGTAAAATTTGCATACACGAGGGCATGGGACAAGCCGTCGCGCCCATCGCCGCCGGCATCGCAGATCCCCTCTGCCGAGTTCGGGCCCACCCGGTATGAATCCTGCAAGGAAGCGATGTCGTGGGAGACCGGCCTCATCATTCAACTCGCGCAAGGACTGAAACCATCATGAGTTCCAAGCAAGCGGCGCGCCAAGTGAAGGCGGAAGACGCGATTGCCATCAACCAGCCTGGCGTGCTGGCCGAGGTCACCGCCATCTTCGAGCGCTATGAAGAGGCGCTGGTGACCAACGACGTCGCCGTGCTGGACCAACTGTTCTGGCAAGATGGCCGCACCATCCGCTATGGCATCGCCGAGAACCTCTACGGTTTCGACGAGATCGCCGCCTTCCGGGCGAACCGACCGAGCCAGGGCCTGGTGCGGGAACTCCAGAAGACGGTGATCACCACCTATGGAAGGGATTTCGCCACCGCCTCCACCCTGTTCGTGCGTCCCGACATTCCCGGCCGCTGCGGGCGCCAGATGCAGACCTGGCTGCGCACACCGGAAGGCTGGCGCGTGGTGGCCGCGCATGTCAGCGTGATCGCGATGGGGTGAGGCGTCCAAAGGCTCTCGCGCCCTTCGCGAACCTTCGCGACACTTATTCACGCTCGTAGTGGTCTAGCTCTTCCATCGGGCCAAACATGGCGCCCGGCATCAGCGAGCCCTCTTCGTGGACGTCGCCGTGCAGGAGCCCGGTGGGCACGCCCACCGGCCCGGTTCAGGCCGCGGGCTGGAGCCGGCGGCCGCTCTCCGCATCGAAGAGATGGGTCGCGCTGGTGTCGATCCCGACCTTCAGAACTTCGCCGGGTTGGGCAGCCACACGCTGGTGGAAGATGCAGGAGATCTCGATGCCGGCGAGCCTGGCCATCATCTGCGTCTCCGCGCCGGTGGGCTCCGTCACGATCACCGACATCGGGATGCCGTTCGGATTGATGCTCAGGGATTCCGGCCTGAGGCCATAGATCAGCGCCTTGCCGGGCGCCGTCTCCCGGAGCGCCCGCGCCGGCAGCACGGTGCCGTCCTCGGCGATGAACCGGCTGGCATCGGCCGGATCGAGCTTGCCCCTGATCATGTTCATGGCCGGGGAGCCGATGAAGCCGGCGACGAAGAGATTGGCCGGCTGGTCGTAAAGCTCGAGCGGGGCGCCGATCTGCTCGACGATGCCGTCATGCATGACCACGATCTTGTCGGCCATGGTCATCGCCTCGATCTGGTCATGCGTGACATAGACGGTGGTCGTCTTCAGGCGTTGGTGCAGCTCCTTGATCTCGGCCCGCATGGCGACGCGCAACTTGGCGTCGAGATTGGACAACGGCTCGTCGAACAGGAAGACCTGCGGGTCGCGCACGATGGCGCGGCCCATGGCGACACGCTGGCGCTGGCCGCCGGAGAGTTGGCGCGGATAGCGGTCGAGCAGATTGGCAAGGCCGAGGATTTCCGCCGCCGGCTTCACCTTGGCCTCGATCTCGCCCTTGCTGGTACCTTTCAGCTTCAGGGAGAAGGCCATGTTGTCGGCCACCGTCATATGCGGGTAGAGCGCATAGTTCTGGAACACCATGGCGATGTCGCGCTCCTTCGGCGGCAGGTTGTTCACCACCGCCTTGCCGATACGGATCTCGCCGGCCGAGATATTCTCGAGGCCCGCCAGCATGCGCAACAGGGTGGATTTGCCGCACCCGGAGGGGCCGACCAGGATCACGAACTCGCCATCGGCAATCTCAATATCCACACCCTTGATGACAGGGTGCGTGCCGTATGATTTCTTGACACTGACGAAGTCGACCGATGCCACCGCGCGCTCCTCCCGGAACTATATTAAATCGCCTAAAGTACTTATGATTTAGGCTATTCTTGTGATTCCAGCCTCTGATGGGCCATTGGGAAGTGTTACTCTTGGCCTGAGCCGCTGCAGTCAGACGAAGCGCTCAGACAGCGAGCGCTGCCAAGCTCATCCTGACGGCTGGACGAGAGCCCTGTCAAGCATGAGCATGAATGGCCTCGCACAAATCTTCAGACCAATGCTTCGCCCATCTGGTGAGAAAAGAGGAGCGCACATCGTCCACCCTCTCGTCGATAGGTTGCGGCCGAGCCGACCGGCAGCGCGATGGGCCCGCCATCTCGACGCTGGATTTTCTCGGCTCAGCCATTATGTAGCAGCTTGTCCCCACGCCGACCGCCCAATCTCCACCGAGTGCCAATGTCCAATTTCTCTCCCCGCGAAATCGTCTCCGAGCTCGACCGCCACATCGTGGGCCAACACGATGCCAAGCGCGCCGTCGCCATTGCCCTGCGCAACCGCTGGCGCCGCTTGCAGCTCGACGAGACGCTGCGCGAAGAGGTGATGCCGAAGAACATCCTGATGATCGGGCCGACTGGCGTCGGCAAGACCGAGATTTCCCGGCGCCTCGCCAAGCTCGCCAACGCGCCCTTCCTCAAGGTCGAGGCCACCAAGTTCACCGAGGTGGGCTATGTCGGGCGCGACGTCGAGCAGATCGTGCGCGATCTCGTCGACATCGGCATCGCCCTGGTCAAGGCCGACAGGCGCAAGGAAGTGCAGGCCAAGGCGCATCTGGCCGCCGAGCAGCGCGTGCTCAATGCCCTCGTCGGCGCCACGGCGAGCCCGGCCACCAAGGAGAGCTTCCAGAAGAAGCTGCGCGCCGGCGAACTCGACGACAAGGAGATCGAGATCGAGATGAAGGACACCTCGACCCCGAGCTTCGAGCTGCCGGGCCTGCCCCAGGGCCAGATGGGTGTGGTGTCGATCGGCGACATCTTCGGCAAGGCCTTTTCGGGCCGCACCAAGGTGAAGCGCACCACCGTCAAGGACAGCTATGACCAGCTCATCCAGGAAGAGGCCGACAATCTGCTCGACCAGGACCAGATCGTGCAGGAAGCCATCCGGCAGGTGGAGAACAACGGCATCGTCTTCCTCGACGAGATCGACAAGATCTGCGCCCGCGAAAACCGCGGCGGCGCCGACGTCTCGCGCGAGGGCGTGCAGCGCGACCTCTTGCCGCTGATCGAGGGCACCACCGTCTCCACCAAGCATGGCTCGGTGAAGACGGACCATATCCTCTTCATCGCCTCCGGCGCCTTCCACGTCGCCAAGCCCTCCGACCTCCTGCCGGAGCTGCAGGGCCGCCTGCCGATCCGTGTTGAGCTGAAAGCGCTGACGCAGGAGGATTTCCGCCGCATCCTCACCGACACCGAGGCGAGCCTGATCAAGCAATATGTGGCGCTGATGGGCACCGAGGACCTGAAGCTCGACTTCACGCCCGACGCGATCGACGCCATCGCCTCCATCGCCGTCGAGGTCAACGCCACGGTGGAGAATATCGGCGCCCGCCGCCTGCAGACGGTGATGGAACGCATCCTCGACGACATCTCCTTCACCGCCCCGGACAAAGGCGGCGAGAGCGTGACCATCGACGCCGCCTATGTGCAGAGGACGGTGGGGGATCTGGCCAGGAACACGGATTTGAGCCGGTTTATTTTGTAGGCGTCTGCGCTGGTTCGCAGCACGGAGATCCCCCGTGTCGATGAAGGAAACTCTTGAAGTCATCAATCGCATGGAGGCCGATGGGATCATTGGCCGCTATGCGATCGGTGGCGCGATTGCGGCGTTGAACTACCTGGAACTGGGCTCGACAGAGGATCTCGACATTTTCGTCTCGTTCGACGAGGCCGTAGGAAAATTCCGGTCAGGCCTCATCACCCTGACGCCCATCCTGAACTACTTGGCTGCGAAGGGTTACAGGGAATTTCAGAAGGAGGGCATTCTTATAGCGGGCTGGCCAGTCCAATTTTTACCCGTGGCCGACGATCTCGAGGCTGAAGGGCTGGCGGAAGCCGAAGAGATCGATATGGATACGCCACGCGGCAAAGTGCAGACAAGAATTCTCAGACCGGAGCATCTCATTGCCAACGCTCTGAAGGTTGGCAGAGCCAAGGATATACTCCGTATCGCACAATTTCTGGAAGAGAGGGCGATTGCCCTTCCCACACTTGTCGAATTGATTCAGCGACATAGCTTGCAGAAGGAGTGGAAGACATTCTGCTTGCGTGCTGGCATCATTGACCCTCTTGGCTTATGATTTGGGCATGACCGACAAAAGAGAGCGCCACTACCCTGATACCTCCGACATCTTTCGACGCAAGGCTGAAGGACGCAAGAAGCTTGCAGCTCTCTCCTTCGGCGAGAAGATCGCACGGCTGGAGGCGTTGAGAGAACGACTGAAGCCCTTTCATGAGGCAAGGGAAAGGCGTCGAGCGGAAAAGGAAGCCGGCGAACGGTGACCTTGCAGATACCCATAGGTGGCAAAGCAAGCCTCAAAGGCCTTCCAGGAAACCTTTACTTATCCTTCAGACCATAGCCCCTGAAGCTTTCGACCACGCCAGCGATCTCCTCGTCTGGCAGGAGCTTCGGGCCGCCGATCAGCAGGGAATGGTAGTACTGTCGGGCCAGTGTCTCCAGCTCCACCGCCAGCCACATTGCCTTGTCCAGGTCCGAGCCCACGGTGATCATGCCGTGATTGGCGAGCAGGCAGCCATTGCGTCCGTCCAGCGCCTCGACGGCATGGCGTGACAGCTCCGGCGTGCCGTAGCGCGCATAGGGCGCGCAGCGGATGTCGGGCCCGCCGAAGGCGCCGATCATGTAATGCACGGCCGGGATCGGCTTGTGGGCGATGGCGAGCACGGTGCACCAGGTCGCATGGGTATGCACCACGGCGCCGGCATCGGGCCGGGCCTTCAGGATGTCGAAATGAAAGCGCCACTCCACGGAAGGCTTGCGCGGGCCCTGCCAGGAACCATACTCGCCCTCGAACGGCATCGAGGCGATCATCTCCGGTTCCATCTCGTGATAGGGGATGCTGGTGGGCGTGATCAGCATGCGGTCCTCGTGGCGGACCGAGATGTTGCCGGAGGTGCCCTGGTTGAGGCCCTGGGCGTTCATCCAGCGGCATTTGTCGATGATGGCCCGGCGCAGGGCCAGCTCGTCTTGCTTCATGACGCTTCCTCGGATTCGATCTGCGCCTATCGATGCGGAAGAAGGGCCGAGGCTGGCAAGATCAAAACTCGGCCTGAGCGAAATTGAGCGCGCGTGGTGTGCCGGTCTTCAGACCGGCACTGCAAGAAACAGGGAAATTCCGATAGGCAGAGGTTCCATGCCGGTCTGAAGACCGGCACACCGGGAAGCGGAAGCGCGGCGCCAAACCAGACAGGCGCCGCGCTCCCAGCTTACCGGCGGCGCATATTGCCGCCGCCGCGCTGGGGCGGGCGGGGGCCGGAAGAGGCGCGCTCGTCCTTGTGGCGGAAGATGATGCGGCCCTTGTCGAGGTCGTAGGGCGACATCTCGACAGTCACGCGGTCGCCCTCGATGGTCTTGATGCGGTTCTTCTTCATCTTGCCGGCCGTGTAGGCGATCATCTCGTGACCATTGTCGAGCTTCACGCGGAAACGGGCGTCGGGCAAGACCTCGGAGACCGAGCCTTCAAATTCCATCAGTTCTTCTTTTGCCATATCCAGTTCCTGTGTCGGACTAAGGGTGAGCTCGCGCCTCAGGCGGCGCGGCGCTGATTGTTGCGGCCACCACCGCCCGGGCGACGCGAACGCTCACCGCGGGGCTGACCGTTGGGCTTGCCGGACGGCTTGCCCTGATGGGGGTGACGCGGACCACGCTCGCCATGCCCATGCCTCTGATCGGCTTCCAGCCCCTGGATGGGGGTGGCGACCGTCAGCGGCTTCTTGGTCAGGCGCTCGATCGCCTTGAGCTCGTCGCGCTCGTTGGGATCGCAGAAGGAATAGGCCACGCCGCTGCGGCCGGCACGCGCCGTGCGGCCGATACGGTGCACATAGCTTTCGGCCTCAACGGGCATCTCGAAGTTGATGACATGGGAGATATCATCGACGTCGATGCCGCGGGCGGCGATATCGGTGGCGACCAGGATGCGGGTTGAACCCGAGCGGAAATCCTCCAGGGCCTTCTGGCGGGCATTCTGCGACTTGTTGCCATGGATCGCGGCCGAGGGGATGCCGGCGCGGTCGAGATGATCCGACACGCGGTTGGCACCATGCTTGGTGCGGGTGAAGACGATGACGCGGCTCATCGCCGGATCACTGAGGAGGTGGATCAGCAGCGAGCGCTTCACTGAAGCCGGCACGTGGTAGACATGCTGCTCGATCTTGTCGACCGTCACCACTTCGGGCGTCACTTCGATATGCACGGGGTTGAGGAGGATCTCCTCGCCGAGCTTCTTGATCGCCTTCGGCATGGTGGCCGAGAACAGCAGTGACTGGCGCTCCAGCGGCGTCTCGTCGACGATCTTCAGAACATCGCGCGAAAAGCCCATGTCGAGCATGCGGTCGGCCTCGTCGAGGACGAGCACTTCGACCTTGTCGAGGCGCACCTTGCGCTGCTGCTGCAGGTCGAGCAGGCGGCCGGGGGTAGCAACGAGAATGTCGACGCCGTCGGAGAGCGCCTTGACCTGCGGCACCTGGCTGACGCCGCCGAAGACCACGGCGATGCGGAAGTTCAGATGGGCGCCATAGGTGCGGAAGCTCTCATCGATCTGGATGGCGAGCTCGCGCGTCGGCGCCAGGATCAGGGCACGGGTGCCCTTGGCGCCGGCGCCATGGCGCTTGGCCGACAGGCGCTGCAGGATCGGCAGCGCGAAGGCGGCCGTCTTGCCGGTGCCGGTCTGGGCAAGGCCCATCATGTCCCGGCCTTCGAGAAGGGCGGGAATGGCCTTGTGCTGGATCGGGGTCGGGTTTTCGTAATTGGCGGCGTCAAGCGCACGCAAAAGCGGCTCGGCCAGGCCGAGCGCTGCAAAAGTTACTTCGGAAGTCACATCAAATCCTTCATGCCACGCTCATCGAGCGGACGGCAGCGCGGCCACCGTCCGGGTCCGCGATCGCAAGCGCGCCCTTCTCAAAGAGCGAAACAGCGATGTCGCGACCCACGCGCGGATGGGAGCAGCGGAATGTTATTGGGGACGGCCGGAGGATGAGGCGCTGCTTCATGAAAACAAAAACCAGCTCGCCGCGCGAATCCTCGGCGGTCGATACATGGGGGTTGCTGCGCTTTTTGCAATGGCAAGTCAAGGGAAAAGCAAAAAGGACACGCCTCTCCCCCCGCTGGGCGGCCGCTGTGGCGCAATCCTGAAAGGAGTTCTTCTGCGCTCGCATGAGGGCTGCAATGGCACAGGTTTGCGACGAGGAGAGAGTGCGGTGGCATTGGCACAGATCGGCGCGCTTGTTCCATCAGCCGAGTCGATGTGCCGCGAGCGCCCTGCGAGGAACCCCGCGAACCCGGGTCGCACCTGCGAATGATCGATATCACAAAATCGAGATCCTATGACGTAGCGTCATAGACTTTGGTTCATGTTGCTGCTTTGATGGCGACCTTATAGCCTTGCTCCAAAGACTTCGCGGAAAGGGTCGCAACCGCATGTCCGACAGCCAGGATTGGGCCGCCCTGATCGTCAGCGGCACTCGCCATCTCCACGACGGCCGGCACGATCTCGCGCTGGCCGATTTCAACCAGGCCATCGCGCACGCGCCCGATGCGGCCGAGGCCTTCTATGGCCGCGCCCTCACTCATCAGCATCGCAAGGCCCTCGATGAGGCCATCACGGATTTTGACAGGGCTCTCGAGCTCGACCCGGCCCATATCGACGCGCTGTTCAAGCGCAGCGCCGTGCACCGCCTGAAGGGCGACTTCGACAAGGCCGCGGCCGATTTCGACCACGCCATCAAGTCTCTCTGGCAGCAGCGCGAGCGAGCCGAGACGGCAGGTCCTGGGACACCAGCCGCGGCCGCGCCGAAAACGGAGAGCATCGAGACAACCGGTATCGGACAAGCGGCATAGAGGCAATTCGATCTCGCCATCGCCGACTTCGACCGCTCCGGCATTGAGGTGTCCGATGATGCCGACGCCCTAGTGGTGAAAACCTGTCGCTTGGTACCCTGTGCGACCTACCGCAAGCGGGAGGTGCTGCGTCGATCAGTCCCGCCGTCGAAATGGGCAAGCAGCGCCAACAGCTGACCTTTCTGCTCTGAAAACGCATTGGACGCGACGCCGCTGCTGTTGGAACCCGCAGGGCGAAATTGCTGACGCGCTGCTGATCCGAGCTCAAGCCTATGCTGAAATTGCGCCGGTCGTCTTGGCACGATGATATGCCAGCGCAGCCAGCGCCAGGTCTCCGACGGCGAGACCTCGGAACACGAAGGCCGTTAGCTCCTGGGCACCCTCGCGGCCTGCAATCTCGCCGCACACCAAGCCCGACAGGTCACCGGCGACCAACGCGGGTGCGACCATGGGCTTGCTCATCTTGGCTTCCTGCTCCAGGTCGTCAATAACGATGCGCTGAAAAGCCCCCATGCCTTCGGGTAGCCAGGGCAGGGCAAGGTCAATGCTGGTGACGAAAGCGCCAGGCTTCAACCACCGCGCATCCAGAAACGGGTCGAGATTCGGCAGGAGAGTCACCGAGGTCACGATGAGGTCTGCGTCGTCGATCGCTTCCCTAGGGGTCTTGCTGGCGATGGCGACCAGGCCACGCGCCTCGGCAGCCCGGCACAGCGCATCCCGATTTTCGCTGCCGCGTCCAAAGGCGTAAATCTGACGCGCGGGAAAGAGGTCGCAGAAGGCGTCCAAATGGCTGCGCGCCTCGACACCGCAGCCAATGAAGCCGATGCTGACTGAGTCCGGCCGCGCCAAGCACTTTGCCGCAACCGCGCTCAGGCCGGCGGTGCGCCGCGCCGTCACCCAATTGCCATCGATAACGGCCAGCGGCAGGCCCGTTTCACTGTCGTGCAATGTGACCAGTGAATTGATCACAGCGATGCCGCGCTCACGGTTGCGCGGGTTCAGGACCAATGACTTCGTGGCCACGACCCCCGGCTCGTCTGCGACCGCAAGGGTCGCCATGATGTAACGCTCATCACCCGGAAGCACGACAACTTTCGGCGCGCACCAGACTTTGCCTCTCCGCTGGCCGAGGATCAGTTGCTCGATACTATCGACGGCCTCGTGCGTCGTTATCCCCAAGCGTTCAAGAATGGACCGGGATAGGTACGGCACGCTTGTGGCTGACCCGGGCTGGTCGCTCGCTCGCAGGTTGCGGTCCACGATCGGCTCCATGCTGCCTGCTCCACTTTTCATCCGGGAAATAGTTGAGGCTATACCTGACAGCATCCCTGGTCCATTGGCGCGCGCTCCCGTGATTGGGTTTCGTTGGGCAGATTTGTTCAAATCAGCCCGGAGGATCGTACCAAGACCATTGCGCTGGCGATCGGTCGGCGAAACGGTGAAGGAAATCCCCGCGCGCATATGCCTGACTCGCATGCGCACCCCACAAAGGGAATCCCTAATCGGCCTCTTATGTCAGATGGAATCCACTAGACGGCAAGCGGCTCGCCGTCGCAAAGCAAACGATAGCGTCGAAGACAGAACAATGAAGGTTTCGCGGCGATCGTTTTGGGATGTGCTTCTCCGTCTCCACAACTGTCATCCCACCTTCATGAACGACGCCTAAGCCTCGCTTGGTTTAGTGACCGCGGGGGATTTTCAAATGACAGATATGACTTCCGGCAAGGGGATGGGACACCCCCTGGAGAAGCCGAGCGCGCTCGGCAATTGGCCAAATATTGTCGTGGTCCTGATCCTGCTCGGCGGGCTCGGCTATATCTGCTACGCGCTTGCCGCCGATCTCACCGGCGCCGTGGCGGTTCCGTGGATCCTGCTTGGCATCGCATTGCTGATCGCCCTGGGCTTCGAGTTCGTCAACGGCTTCCATGATACGGCCAATGCCGTGGCGACGGTGATCTACACCCATTCGCTGCCGGCCGAGGTGGCGGTGATCTGGTCGGGTTTCTTCAACTTCCTCGGCGTTCTCACCGCGAGCGGCGCGGTCGCCTTCGGCATCATCTCGCTGCTGCCGGTGGAACTCATCATGCAGGTCGGCTCGGGGGCCGGCATGGCGATGGTGTTCTCGCTGCTGATCGCCGCGATCCTGTGGAACCTCGGCACCTGGTATTTCGGCCTGCCGGCTTCGAGCTCGCACACCATGGTCGGCTCGATCATCGGCGTCGGCCTCGCCAACCAGTTCCTCGCGCCCGCCGGTTCCGCCACCAGCGGCGTCGACTGGAACCAGGCCAAGAGCATCGGCCTGTCGCTGCTGGTCTCGCCGCTGTTCGGCTTCTTCCTGGCCGGCGGCCTGCTGCTCGTAATGAAGCTGGTCGTCCGCAACAAGGCGCTCTACGAGGCGCCGAAGACCACTGCGCCGCCGCCACTGTGGATCCGCGGCCTGCTGATCCTCACCTGCACGCTGGTCAGCTTCTTCCACGGCTCGAATGACGGGCAGAAGGGCATGGGCCTGATCATGCTGATCCTGATCGGCGTGGTGCCAACCGCCTTCGCCCTCAACCGCACGCCCGACATCAACTACCTCGACACCTACAAGGCGGCCTCCACTGCCGCCGGCACCGCCCTCGGCAACTACATCAAGCCGGGCGTCACCGTCGCTCCGGCCGATGCCAAGGAGAAGGTTGCCCAGGCCGTGCGTACCCGCAACTGGACGGACGAGACCACGCCGGCCTTGAAGACCTTCATCGACCAGACCAATGCCGAGATCTCGCCCTATGGTTCGGCTTCGGCCGTGCCCTCGAACCTCGTCACCAACACCCGCAATGACATGTATCTGATCAGTGAGGCCCTCAAGCTGATCGACAGCAAGAAACTGCTGCCGGTGTCGGATGCCGACCTGACGACGATCAAGGCCTACCACGCCGCCGCCGACCACACGACCAAGTTCATTCCGACCTGGGTGAAGGTCGCCATTGCCCTCGCGCTCGGCCTCGGCACCATGGTGGGCTGGAAGCGCATCGTGATCACCGTCGGCGAAAAGATCGGCAAGACGCATCTGACCTATGGCCAAGGTGCCGCGGCCGAGATCGTCGCCGCCGCCACCATCGGCGCAGCCGACTATATGGGCTTGCCGGTGTCGACCACCCATGTGCTCTCCTCGGGCGTTGCCGGCACCATGGCGGCCAACGGCACGGGGTTGCAGATGTCGACGGTGCGCAACCTGATCATGGCCTGGGTGCTCACGCTCCCCGTCTCGATGGCGCTCTCCTTCATGCTCTTCGTGCTGATGCGCCAGTTCGTCTGAGCGAAGACCGGACCTTGAGGAGAAGGGCGACCCGGGCTGGGCCGCCCTTTTTTCATGGCGTCATGGACCTGCGGAAGGCGACGACCGCATCCCGGGTCGTGACACGCCTGCTCTCTCCGGCAAAGCCGAGCCGGACGGCATCGCCGCCCGCGCTGGGCCTGGCGACAGAGCACGAACTGTGAACCTCGAACGCCGGCACGGCCTCGAGCACCGCGGCGACATTCGCAGGCGCCAAGCCGGAGCCCGGCATGACGCCGATCCGTCCCTGCGCCGCATCGAAGGTCTGTTTGAGCCTTGCCAGCCCAGCCAGGGCGATGAGCGCGCCGCCCGATGTCAGGATGCGCTCGAAACCGAGAGCCACGGCCACCTCCATGGCTTCGGCAATATCGGGCACCAGGTCGAAGGCGCGGTGCAGCGTCATGCCCAGCCCGTCCGCGCGTTCGGCAAGGCGTTCGAGCACGGCGACATCGAGCGCCCCATCCGGCCGGGAGGCGCCGAGTACCACTCCCGCCAGCCCCGCAGCCCGGATGGCATCGATATCGGCCAGCATGGTGCCGACATCGCCCTCCCCGAAGACGAAATCGCCCGGGCGCGGGCGCACCATGGCATAGACAGGGATCGGCAGCGTGGCAGCGAGGCGCATCAGGCCCGGCGTCGGCGTCAGGCCGCCGACCTCCAGCGCCGAGCAGAGCTCGATACGGTCGGCGCCGCCCTCGAAAGCAGCCAGCAGGCTGTCGGCATCGTCAACGCAGACTTCGAGCAAGGGTATGGTCATCTCAAGCGCAAAATGTTTTCGGGTGGGAACCATGGTCCAGAATAACGCATTGGTATCAGCATTTTGCGATCCCTGGCGCTTCAATCTGAAGATGAAACGCGCCTCTCTTCGCTCAGGCCCAGAATGGCCGCCCCGATCAGGCCGGATTCGACCGTCGACTGGGATGGCACCACCAAAGGCGCGTTTGTCTTCCTCAAAATCTGCCGGCGCACCGCCGCATCGATCCGGCCGACGAGACGCGGAACCCGGCCAAGCCCGCCGCCAACCGGAACGATGGAGGCGCCGACGATGTTGACCACCAGCGCCAGAGGCGCCGAGACGAGCTCGACATAGCATTCGATGGTGCGTGCCGCGGCGGTGCTGCCCTGCAGCCAGGCCTCGACGATATCGGCGCTGGAGCGCTCGGCGCCGTGGAGATGCCGGTGCAGCCTTTCCATGCCCCGCGCCCCGCCGACTGTATCGAGACAGCCGGCGAGGCCGCAGCCGCAGGCAAAGCGGGGGATCTCGACAGGCGGGTCGCCCACCAGCGTCGCCGCGATCGGTCCGTGCCCCCATTCCCCGGCATAGCCGCCGGCCCCGGCAACGATCCGGCCGTCGATGACGAGGCCGCCGCCGACCCCGGTGCCCAATATGGCGCCGAAGACGATGCGGTGCCCCCTGCCCGAACCCGCCACCGCCTCGGAGAGCGCGAAGCAATCGGCGTCATTGGCGATGGTGACGGAACAGCCGAGCCGGGCTTCGAGATCGGCGGCCAGCGGCCGGCCGTCGATGCAGGGAATATTGGCGCAGGTGATGATGCCGCTTTCCGGATCGGCGACGCCGGTAATCGAAAGCGCCAGGGCGCTGCGCGCCTCGACGGGGGCTGCCGCTCTGTGGGCCGCGAGGGCTACGGCAAAGGCCTCGAAATCATCGAGCGGTGTCGGCGTCCGCGTCAGGGGGCGAATATCGGCGTTGGAATGGGCGACGGCGCTCTTGATCGCGCTTCCGCCGATGTCGAAACAGAGGATCATCAGGTATGCATGCTTTCCAAACGGGGGCTAGGCGCGATAACGATAAATATGCCTCTTAGCCGGCGCAGGAGGGTGCGCGCGGCGGCATGAGGGGTCAGGGAGAAGACGGCGCCATGCCAACGATTGCCGATGTGGCCAAACTTGCCGGCGTGTCGCGCGCCGTCGCCTCGCGAGCGCTCTCCGCCGACAAACGGCCGGTCTCCCAGGACAAGCGCGAACGCGTGCTCGCCGCCGCCGAGGAGCTCGGCTATCGGGTGAACCTGCTGGCGCAAAGCCTGACCACCAAAACGGTCAACCTCATCGCGGTGGTGGTCAATCACATTCATGACCTCTCCGATCTCGATCTGTTCGACCTGCTCCTCACCGAAATCCAGGCCGCCGGCAAACAGACTGTGCTGATCCGCGTCGGCTCGGAGGAGAAGGTCGGCGAATTCCTGCGCCGGGGCATCGCCTATCACGTCGACGCGGCGCTGGTCTTCTCCGATTTCGCCGACGCCGCCACGGTGCGCCGGATGTTCCGCTCTGACCTCGTTGTCATGCTGAACGGGCGCCACGACCGGCTTTCGCCCGCCGTCATCCCGGACGAGGCCACCGGCATCGGCGAAGCAGTCGCCGATGCCGCGGCGAAGGGCGTGAAACAAGCGAGCCTCGTCACCGGGCGGGCGAGTTCGCAGGTGGAGCAGGCCCGCATCGCCTCCTACCGCGAGGCCTTCGAGAAGCATGGCATCGGCCTCGTCGGGACAGCCCAGGGCGACTACTCCTATCACAGCGGCCACGCCGTGGCGGCTGACCTCACCGGCACGGACTGCCCTCAGGCGATCTTCTGCACCTCTGACGCCATGGCGATGGGCATCCTCGACGCCTGCCGCGGCGATTTCCCCGGCAACCGTCCCTCGCGCTTCCGGCTCTACGGCTTCGACAACCTGTCTTTGCTCGACTTCGACGCCTATCCGATCTCCTCGATCGGCTATGACAAGAAGGCCTATGTTCGCCGGATCCTCGGAATCCTGGCCGAGCCTCCGGTGGGCGAGGACATCACGCCCGTGCTGATTCCCTCACGCTATGTACCGAGGCTGACGGGGTAAGGGGACGAGAGGCGCAACGCGAGCCTCCCCCTTCACCCAACGTGGAACGCCTCGCCCCGCCCTCACCAGATCGGGGTGAGCTTGGGCGGGTTGGCCTTGTCGCCCCACCATTTCTTGTAATTGGCCTCATAGGCGCCGGACTGGATGTAGTCCGAGACGAACATGTCGAGCCAGCGCACGAATTCCGGATCGCCCTTGGCGACGGCGATGCCGATCGGATCGTTGGAATAAAGGCCCGGCAGCGTCACCAAAGACGGGTTCTTGGTGGCGAGATAGTCCAGCAGCGAGGAATCCTCGATCGCCGCATCGACACGCTTCTGCTGGAGCTGCAGCACGCCATCGGGCGCGAACTGGTCGACATAGACGAGATTGGCGTCGGGCACCGCCTTCTTGATGAAGGTCTCGCCGGTGGTGCCGCGGCCGACCACGATCGACTTGCCGGTGAGGTCCTTCAGGTCCTTGATGCCGGAATCGGCCTGGACGATGATGCGCAGGCCGGCGCGATTGTAGGGAATGGAGAAATCGACGGTCTTGGCGCGCTCCAGCGTGGCCGAGGTGTTGGCCACCACGATATCGAGCTGGCCGGAGACCAGCATGGAGATGCGGGCATCGCCCGAGACGTCGGTGAATTCGACCGGCACGCCGAGCTTGGCGGCGAGCATGGTGGCAACGTCGACGTCATAGCCGACCGGGTTGTTCTGGGCGTCGCGGAAGCCGATCGGCTCGCCGCCGAGCGAGACGCCGATGCGCACCGTGCCGCGCGAACGGATATCGTCGAGCATGCCGGCGAACGCCGGAACGGCCAGGGCGACGCTGAGCGCCGCGGCAGCCAGGAAGGTCAGGATGGGTCTCATGGCTAGTTCCCTTTGTTGTCGTTATACGTCTCTTGGCACGTCTCTGCATGATCGGTCAGGCCACGCGAGCCTGCCGAAGCTCGGGTTCCGGCATGGTGTCGTCCCAGAACCAGTATTTGATCTCGCCCGGACAGCGGAAATTCACCACGTCATGGTTGCCTCGGGCATCGACGGCATGCACAACCACGCCGCCGAGAAAGCCGCCTTTCAGTTCGGCGAGCTCCTCCAAGGCGAGATCGACCGCCTCTTCGAGCAGCAGGCCGAATTTCAGGCCGAGCACGATGGTGCGCGCGGTGGCGCAGCGCATGGTCATCTCGCCGGTGTGGGTGCAGGCTGCCCCGCCATAGCGGCTGTCGGCATAGAAGCCGGCGCCCGGAATGGGGGCGTCGCCGAGACGTCCCGGGTATTTCCAGGCCCAGCCGGAGGTGGAAGTGGCGGCGTGGACGCCTCTCGCCGCATCGGCGCTCAGGAAGACGGTAGTGTCGCGCACCCGTTCGGGATCGGTGATCGCGCGCGACAAAGGCGCGAGCGGAATATCGGGAAACTTCCTCAGCTCTTCCGGAGCGAGCTCCTTCTGGAGACGCTCGAACCAGACCCTTTTACTGTCCTCCAGCAGCATATCCTGTGAGGGGAAACCGATTTCATCCGCAAATCGCCGGGCACCGTCCCCCGTCAGCATGACATGCGGCAGCCGTTTCATCACCTCGTGCGCGAGTGCAGCGACATGGAGCGTATCGCGCACGGCGCCGACGGTGCCGACTTCCCGCGTGGTGCCATCCATCACCGCTCCATCACACTCCATCATGCCGAGCATGTTGGGCCAGCCGCCATAGCCGACGCTGCGCACCTTCGGCTCCGCCTCGACCCGGCCGATGCCGGCGACCATGGCGCTGAGACTGTCGGCGCCGGCCCGCAGCATCTCGATCGAGAGGGGAAAACCAGGCCAGGCCTCGGCATTGGCGACGAGCAGCATGAGGATCAGTCTTTCCGCATCTTGGAGAGGAATTGCGCGATGCGCGGATGGTCGCGCCCGGTCTCCGGGCCAAAGAAGGCTTGGGTCGGCAAGTCAACCAGCAGCTTGCCCTGCTCCAGGAAGACGATGCGGTCGGA
Source organism: Labrys miyagiensis (assembly GCF_030160835.1). Lineage (GTDB taxonomy): Bacteria > Pseudomonadota > Alphaproteobacteria > Rhizobiales > Labraceae > Labrys > Labrys miyagiensis. The sequence goes on from NZ_BSPC01000077.1 coordinate 23,449, forward strand.
GATCCGGCGGGCGAACTCCACCTCATGCGTCACGAAGACCATGGTGGTGCCCTCCCGCGCCAGCTTGGCGAGGATGGTGAGCACCTCGGCCGTCATCTCCGGATCGAGCGCGCTGGTCACCTCGTCGAGCAGGAGATAGCGCGGCTGCATGGCGAGCGCCCGGCAGATGCCGACGCGCTGGCGCTGTCCGCCCGAGAGCTGCGCCGGGTAGGAGCCGGCCCAGTTGGCGAGGCCGACGGAGTCGAGCAGCGCCCGCGCCTCGGCTTCCGCCTGCTCCTTCGAGCGCTTCAGCACTTCGATCGGCGCCAGAGTGATGTTTTGCAGCGCCGTCATATGCGGGTAGAGGTTGAAGAGCTGGAAGACGGTGCCCGTGCGCTTGCGGGCCTCGGCGAGATCGCGCGATCTCGAAATGTCGAACTCGTCGATGCCGATACGGCCGCCGTCGAGCCGTTCCAGGCCGTTGATGCAACGGATCAGGGTCGACTTGCCCGAGCCGGAGGAGCCGAGGATCGAGACCACCTCGCCCGGTTTCACTGTCAGATTCACCCCGTCCAGCACTGTGAGGGAACCGAAGACCTTCCTGACATTCTCGACCGTCAGCATGTCAGATGCCCCTCCAGGCGGTGTGGGCACGCAACCTTGCCTCGTAGCGGGCGCCGGCCCAGGCGATCAGCTTGGCGACGAGATAATAGAGCAGGCCGACCACCGTCCACACGATGAAGGGCTTCAGCGTGCGCAGGTTCAGGATGTTGCCGACCTTGGTGAGATCGACAACGCCGATCACCGAGATGAGCGAGGTGACCTGCAACTGATTGACCATCAGGCCGGTCAGCGGACCGATGGCGAAGGCGGCGGCCTGCGGAGCGATGATGTGGCGCAGCACCTGCCAGCGCGTCAGCCCGAAGACGCGGGCGGCTTCCACCTGGTCGCGCCCCACCGCCTCCATGGCCGAGACGGCGATGACATAGATGAAGGCGGCGGTGTTGCCGGTGAGCGTGATCATCGCCGCTTCGACCGGCGTCAGGTTCAGCCGGAAGAAGGCTGGCACGCCGAAGAAGACCAGGAAGAGCTGCACCAGCACGGGCGAGTTCTTGAGGAGCTCGGTGATGAAGGTGACGATCTCAGTCAGCACCGGAAATCGGTAGAAACGGATCACGGCCAGCGCCGTTCCCAGCAGCAAGCCGAGCAGCGTCGTGCTGGCGAAGAGACCGAGCGAGACGCCGAGCCCCTGCGCCAGCAGGACGAGGTCATAGGGCGTGAAGTCGGTGTAGCGCATCAGAGCCGCGCCTCCGCCATGTCCCTGTTCAGCCGGAGATGCAGGCGGCCGATGGCGAGCGAGATCAGATAGGTCAGGCTGGCATAGGCGATGAGGAGGGCGGCATAGACCTCGAAGGGCCGGAACGTATCGGCCGCGACGATCTTGGCCGAGCCCGTCAACTCGTTGAGGGTGATGGTGGAAAGGATCGAGGAGGTGAGCACCAGATTGATAAGGACCGAACCGAGCGGGCGGATCGAGGTGCGCAGGGCAATCGGCAGCACGATGCGCCGCAGGATGGTGGGCCTCGCCAGCCCGCTCACCTCGGCCGCCTCGATGATCCCCGGCTCGATGGCCAGGATGCCGGAGCGGATGACGTCGGAGGCGAAGGCGCCGCCGGCGATGGAGAGCGAGATCACGCCGGTGATGAAGGCGTTGAGATAAAGCCCGAGTTCCGGCAGGCCGTAATAGAAGAAGAAAAGCTGGACGATGAAAGGGATATTGCGAAAGAGGTCGACATAGATAGCAGCGGCCCTGCGCAACCAAGCGAGGGCGGAGGTCCGGGCGATCGCCACCAGCGCCCCCGTGATCAGGCTGCCGAGCAGCGCCAATGCGCACGCCTCGACCGTCAGCACGGCTCCCTTGGCCAGGAAGCCGAGATGCGGGACGAGGATGGACAGGTCGAAGCGCATAGGCTGCCCTGATGAAACCGGTTTCAGTGTGTGATGATGACGAGATTATGTCAAGGACGGGATGATGGCGGGCGGCGGACGCAACCAGGGATCGATGCGCCGTCCTCCACTATCATGCAAATGCCGCCGCGATGAAATCGATGAACAGGCGGATGCGTGGCGGCAAGGGCTTGCCGGGCAGGAAGGTGGCGAAGAGATCGATGGTGTCGCACCAGAAGGGCGCAAGGCATTCCACCAGGCGGCCGGCGGCCAAGTCCTCCTCGACATCCCACAGCGCCTCCAGCGACAGTCCCTTGCCGGCCAGCACCCAGCCATGCAGCACGTCGCCGCTGGTGGAGGAGAGCGTGCCCGAGACCTTGATCATGCGCTCCTCGCCCTCGACGCGAAAGCGCCATTCGTCCAGCAGGCGGTGACGGCGGGCAAGACGCAGGCAATCATGGCGAGTGAGGTCATCGGGCCTCTCGGGCGTGCCGCGAGCGGCAAGATAGGCCGGCGAGGCGCAGACGACGCGGCGCACGGTGGCGATGCGGCGGGCGATCAGCGAGGGATCGGCAGGGCGGCCGAAGCGCAAGGCCACGTCGAGCCCCTCCTCGCCCACTTCGATGCCGGCATCCGAGAGCAGCAGGTGGACTTCGAGACCGGGATGAAGAGCGGCGAAGTCGGCCAGCAGCGGCGCGATGCGGCGGCGGCCGAGTTCCATCGGCGCGCCGACCTTGAGGAGGCCACGCGCAATGTCGCCGCGCGTGGTCACCTCGGCCTCGGCATCGCGCAAGTCGGCCAGCAGGCCCTGCCCGCGCGCATAATAGAGCGTGCCTTCGTCGGTAAGGCGGAAGCGCCGGGCGCTGCGTTCGGCGAGGCGCACGCCAAGACGCGTCTCCAGCGCCGCCAGACGCCGGCTGACGGCGGGTGGCGAGGAGCCGAGCGCCAGCGCAGCCGCGGAGATGCCGCCCGCATCGACGATGGCGCCGAAGAGTTCAAGGTCGTCGAAACGGCTCATACTGCCATGCTTCCGATATTCGGAAACATAATATCCACTTCTGGGTATTTCCGCCATTGTCGCGAGGGGCTACTTCTAAATTGCGCAATCATTGAGGAAAGTGATCCATGAACGCCCTGCAGATCCGGCAATTCGGTGCCCCGGAGACCCTGGAGCTGGTGACGCGTGCAGAGCCGGCGCTTGGCCCGGGCATGGCTCTGGTGCGCGTCGAAGCCGCTTCCATCAATCCGAGCGATGTCAAGAATGTCGCCGGCGCCATGAAGCAGACCACCCTGCCCCGCATTCCCGGCCGCGACTATGCCGGCGTGGTCGAGCAGGGCCCGGCCGAATGGGTCGGTGCCGAGGTCTGGGGCTCGGGCGGCGATGCCGGCTTCACGCGCGACGGCACCCATGCCAGCCATATCGAGGTGCCGGTTGCGAGCCTGCGCCGCAAGCCGGAAAGGCTCGGCTTCGCCGAGGCGGCCTCGGTCGGCGTCAATTTCATCACCGCCTGGAGCGGTATCGTCGAGGCCGCACAGGTGAAAGCGGGCGAGACGCTGCTGATCATCGGTGCGGGTGGCGGTGTCGGTGGCGCCGCGGCCCAGATCGCCCATCACCTCGGCGCCCGCATCATCGGGGCCGATCGCCACGCGCCGCGCCCGGACGCACCGATCCACCGGCTCGCCGCGCACCAGGTCATCGGGGCCGAGGACCTGCCGGCGGCGGTGCGAGCCACTACCGGCGGCAATGGAGCGGACGCGGTGTTCGACACAGTGGGCGGCGTGACGTTCCGCACCGCCCTCGGCTGCCTGGCCTTGCGCGGGCGCCTCATCGAGATCAGCGCCACCGGCCAGCGCGAGGTCACCTTCAATCTCGCCGATTTCTATCACAATGAAAGCCGGCTCCTCGGAGTCGACTCGCTGAAGCGCGACCTCACCGCCTCGGCCCGCATCCTGGAAGCGCTGGCACCGGGCTTCGAGGCCGGCGTCTACCGGCCCGCGCCGATCGCCGAGACGGTGAGCCTCAGGCAAGCACGGGAGGGCTATCGCAAGGTCGCCGACGGCATCGCCGGCCGCGTCGTCATCACCCCGAATGCGGGAGATGCGGCATGACCGGCTTCCTGGTTTCCCTCGCCATGGGCCTTGCCGTCGGCATCGCCTATGGCCTGACCGGCATCCGCTCGCCCGCCCCGCCGATCATCGGGCTGGTCGGCCTGCTCGGCATGGTCGTCGGCGAGCAGGCCGTGGTGATGGCGAAGATGCATTTCTTCCCGACGGCGACACAGCAATCGCAGCAAGAAAGCGGCCAGCGTTCGAAGGGCTGAAGCACGCCCGCAAAAGCAACGGCCGCAGAAGCGGCCGTTTTCGTCTCACCCACCGTGTGCGCTCAGCGCGCCGCTTCCCAGCCCTTGTAGCTGGCAACGTTCTCGTTGGTGATCAACACGGGGTCGAGCAGGATGACATTGTTCTCCGGCTTCTTGCCGTCGAGCGCAGCGGCGCCGAGTTCGAGCGAATGGCCGGCCATGGCATAGGGATCCTGCGAGGCGGAAGCCTTGATCAGGGAGGTGCCCGATTTCAATTCAGCCTCGATATCCGGTGCGCCATCCACCGAAGTGATGATGAATTCGCTGCGGTTGAGCTGCTTGGCGGCGAGCGAGACGCCGATAGCCGTCGGGTCGTTGATGGCGAAGATGCCGTCCACCTTCGGGAAGCGCGTCAGCAGGCTCTGGCCGACGGCGAGACCGCCATCGCGCGAGCCCTTGGCATCCTGGTCATCGGACAGGACCTTGATGCCGGGGTTCTTGGCGAAGACCGCTTCGCAGCCCTTGACGCGGTCGGTCACCGAGGAGACCTGCGGGCCGTTGACGATCAGCACGCTGCCCTGCCCCTTGAGGTGGTCGACGATGTACTGGCAGGAGAGCGTGCCGGCCTTGACATTGTCGGTCATCACGGTGACGTCGGCGCCCGACGCAGCCACGTCGAAGGCGGCGACCATGATACCGGCGGCCTGCGCCTTCTTCACGGCGGGCAGGATCGCCTGGGGATCGACGGCATTGAGCATGAGCACGTTCACGCCGGCGGCGATGAAGTTGTCGATCTGGGTGAACTGCTTATTGAGGTCATAGTCGGAGGAGACCGAGGTCACTTCGACATTGGAATTGATGCCCTTGGCCTTGTCGGTGATGCCCTTGATGGTGGCGACGAAGAAGGGGTTGCCGAGCGAACCAACGGATATGCCGACCTTCTTCAAGCTTTGGGCGGAAGCGGTACCCGTAGCCAACGCAAGGGCAAGACCTGCCAGCACCGTACCGGCAAAGACGCGCGAAAATTTCATGAAGTTCTCCTGTGGCTTTCGTCCCGTGTAGCGGATGCTTTGCTCCGCCTTGGCCTGTTGGTGTCCGCGCCTGCCAGCGGCGCGGCGCCCATAATGGCGCATTAATCTGACAAATCAACATGCCTGCATTGCAAGCTGGAAGCCGGCGACATCCGCCTGTTCGGGGCGAGCAGCTTTCTCTTGAAAAGCGGAGCGCGGCCGGATTCAACCCCCTCCTCGCTGCGGAGGAGCCTGGGCTTGATGGTCGCGGAACCCGGCTTGAAGGTCAACAGCACGCGCTTCTTCTTGGTACGCCGGTGCTCTCCCGCCGCCCCCTCACTTCACCTCATATTCCACCCGGCGGTCGAAGGCGTAGAGGTCGTCCTGGCTGTATTTCGAGCGGTCGTCGGCGGCGAAGGGCTCGCTCTCGCCATGGCCCTCGATGCGGATGGCAACCGTCAGGCCGCGATGGCGCAGGGCGTCGGCAACGGTCTGGGCCCGGTCATAGGAGAGCTGCAGATTATGCTGATGGCTGCCGCGCTCGTCGGTGTGGCCGACCAGCACGAGGCTGGCCACCGTCTGCGTCTTCAGGAAGTTGTAGAGATCGTCCACCGCCTTGTCGCCGTCGGGCGTCAGCTCGGCCTGGTCGGTGTCGAAGCGGATCGGCACCGGCACGGCCACGGCGGTGAAGTTGCGGAAGGTCGGCACCATCACGCCCGCGGGCTCGCCGCGGAAGCCGCGCGAGGCGATATAGCTCGGCGCGAGCGACTTGGCCTGATAGGCGCGCTTGGCGAGATATTCCTCGATCTCGCGCGAGGGCGGCTTGGGCACCTGCTTGACGTCGCGGATCTCGTTTATCGCGGACTCATAGGCTTCCACGGCGGCGGGATAGTCCCTGGCCTCGTATTTCACGTCGCCGAGCGCCATGGAGACCTGCCAGGGCCTGGCGATCGCCGCGGCGCCGAGCACGAACTCGGTGCTGTAGCTGCCGTCGGGCTGTTCGCCCGCCAGCATATAGGCGAGCGCCATCGAGCGGCGGGCCTTGTTGACATAGGAGCTGTCGCAGCTCGTGTCCTTGGCGATCGTATCGGCCAGCCCCGGCAGCGCCGTGATATTGCCGGCGCTGATGGCAGCCTTCACCTGGGCATCGAGGCCGGCACAATCGGCAAAGGCCGGCAGGGCGGCGGCCACCATGAGGCCGGCGGCGACCAGCAGGCGGGAACAGAAAAGGCGCATCAGGGGTACTCCGTCACGGTGCCGGCCGAAACTTTCATTTCGCCGGAACCAGTATGAAATCGTCGGGCGGCAGGGAGCCATAGACAAAGGGCTGCTGCCGGTTCCCGGTTTCGCTGAGGACATCCCGCGTCACCAGGCGGAAGACCTTGTTGATTTCGACGCCCGGCTCGACGATCCGTTTCGAGATGGATGCGGCAAACACACTGTTGGCGCCGTCGCCATCCTCGGCCGTGGTACCTTCCTTGGCCGAATAGACCACCATCGTGGCGTCCATCGGCTCGACGCGCGACAGGCCGCGCGTCACCGCCCGCTTCGCCACGGTGAGCTTCATCTGCTGGGCGAAGGGATTGTTGCGGCAGGCATCGAGGATGACCAGCTTCAACTGGCGAGCGCCACTGACGGCGGAAAGCACGCGGTCGAGCGACAGCGTCTCGTCCGGCACGTCGCGATCCGTCTCCAGCGTGGCGTCGATGGGAATGAGATAGTTTGTGCCGTCCAGTTCCATGCCATGGCCGGCGTAGTAGATCATGGCCCAGTCCGAATTATCGGCTTTGCGCGAGAAGGCGCGCAGGGCGCTCACCATGGCGGCACGATCGAGATCCAATGCCACGGTGACATCGACGCCGGCCTGGCGCAGGGCGTCGCCCACCAGTTGCGCATCGCTGGCCGGGTTGGGCAGATGCGCCACGGCGCGATAGCCGGAATTGCCGATCACCAGCGCCACGCGGCGGAGCATTGGCTGGGCAATCGCATTCGGTTCCGAGGATTTCGGCCCCGCTGCTCCGGCGGCCGTGGCAGCTTCCTTCGACGCACCGCTATCGGCCGAAGGCTTGGAGCCATCCGCGCTGGCCGGCGGCTGTGCGCCGATTGCGTCCGCCAGCCCGCTCTTCGCGTCGGCATCATCGGGCGCGAGCGCCAGGGCGCTGCGATAATCGGCGATGGCCTTTTCGATCTCGCCCTTCTTGCGATAGGCGTTCGCCCGCGCCGTGAAGCCTGCAACGCCGTTCGGCTGCAGCGCGATGACCTTGTCCAGGTCGGCGACAGCGCTGTTGTAGTCGCCCTGGTCGGTGAAGGTCGTGCCACGATTGTAATAGGCGTCGGCATCCTTGGGATCGAGCCCGATCGCGCTGGTGTAATCGGCGATGGCCCGATCGAAATCACCCTTGCTGTAATAGGCATTGCCGCGGCTGTTGTAGGCGCCGGCATCGGCCTTGACCGTCAGCGCCTTGTCGTAGTCGGCGATTGCCAGGTCGAAATCACCCTTCTTCTTGTGGGCGAGGCCGCGATTGAACAGGGTGTCAAAATCGGAGGGCGTCAGTTCGAGGGCCTTGTCGTAATCGGCGATCGCCTCGTCGAGCTGGTTGTTGTTCTGATAGGTCAGTCCCCGGAAAAAGAAGTTGTCGGCGTCGCTCGAATCGATGGCGATCGCCTTGGTGAAATCGGCGATGGCCTGCTCGGGATTGTCGTGCTTGCGGTAGATATTGCCGCGATTGTAATAGGCATTGCCGTAGTCGGGATTGAGCTCGATGGCCTTGTCGTAATCCTTGATGGCAAGATCGATCTGGTCGTTGTTCTGGTAGGCCATCGCCCGATAGAAGAAATAGTCGGGATCCGTAGCCTTGATCGAGATCGCCTTGGTGATATCGGCGATCGCCCGGTCGGGCATGTTTTTCTTCCGATAGACATTGCCGCGATTGTAGTAGGCAAGGTCGTAGTCCGACTTGAGTTCGATCGCCCTGTCGCAATCGGCGATCGCCTCGTCATATTTCCCGGTCTTGCTGTAGGCGGAACAGCGGTTGTTGTAGGCAGAGGTATAGCTCGGATCGAGGGTGATGGCCTGGCTGTAATCCTGGATGGCGAGGTCGGACTTGCCCTTGTTGGCGTAGGAGATCGCCCTGTTGTAGAAGGCCTTCACCCGCCCCGCCTTGCTCGTGCTCTTCTTGGCGATGACGCGGCCGCACGCCGGGATGGCAAGATCGTCATTGCTGCCCGCGCAAACGGAGGCGTCATCCGCCCAGGCCGGCTGGGACGCGGCGAAAGCAGACACGAAGATCAGCGTAAGCCAAAGTCCGCGCATCTGCCCTCTCCTTTTCCCCGAATTATGCCACCCCTTCGCCCGCCCCTCAACGCACCGGGATGACGATCGCCGTGGAAGCCACGGATTGCCTCGCGGCATCCGGAGCGCCGGGAGCGACCTTCTGGCCGGTGGCCTGGGCGATCTTGGCGAACTGGGCCTGCTTCTTGCTGTCGACATCGAGGCCCGAGGCTTGCTGACGGTCCTCATTGGCCTCGACGATGATCTGGCGGGTCAGCCCCTGGTCGAAATTGGGGATGGAAGCAAAGCTGTTGTTCACCGGATCGACCTGGAAGCCGGCAATGCCGCGGGTCGAGCCGCCGATGCGGCAGACCGCCACCACCTTCTCCTGCCCGATATCGGCCAGGCGGAAGCGGAACTTGCTGCCCGGACCGCCCAGCACGACCTCCTGGCCGGCTGCCACGGCATTGTCGGCCTGGAACTTGTTGGGGAAGATGATGGTGCCCGTACCGGCCTTGTCGACATTGACGACGAAGAGGTTGCAGTCACGGGTCGCCGTGATGCGCAGCACCGCCGCGTCGTTCTGGCGGTACTCGCTCTTGTCGGAGATGAGCTGCAGGTCGAAGGAACCGCCCGAGGTAGGCTTGAACACCGGCGGGGCCACGGCCTGGGCACCGGCGAGGTTCGAGGTGTCGAGCAAGCGGTCCTCCGTGGCACCCTCCACGAATTTCGAGAACAGGTTCTCGAACTGGTCGCGCGGCACGATGCCCTGGTCGAGGCGGCGCATCAGGGCGATCGCCTCCGGGCCGGCATCGATGAAGTGCTCCTTGAACTCCTCGGGCGTGTAGCCGTATTCGGCGGCGGCGCGGCGCAGCGAGAGATCGTCTTCATAGCGCTTGAACAGGGCGTTGGTCATTTCCACGCCGGCGAGCTTGAGCGTTGGATCGAGGCCGGCTCGCTTCATCGCCGCATTGAAGCGCTGGAAGTCGTCTTCGATGATGCCGTCCATCTTGGCGTTATCCGGATAGAGGGCGGCAACCGTGTCGCGATCATCCTTGGAGAAGGAATGATCGGCGATGACGGCCTTGCGCACCTCGTCCTTGGCCTTGCGCATGCCCTGGTCGTGGCAGCCCATGCAGGAGATGCCGTCGGTCACCGCCAGGTCGCGGCGCGAGGGGTCGCGCACGATCTGGGTCGGGCCCTTGTCGAGGCGGGTGCCGTCGGACTTGTTCAGGTAATAGCCCTGGAAGCCGTTGGGCAGGGAGAAGATGCTCTCGCCGCCGTCATGGTGGAAGCCGTTCGGGCCGCCCGGGCCGAGCGGGTGCAGGAAGAGGCTCTGGATGCCCTTCGAGCCCGAGAAGTCATAGGACGTCCAGAAATAGCCGGTGGTGATCGGATGGCGCTCGATCAGCCGGTTGTTCTGCGACACGCCCGACTTCTGGAAGCCGGCGCGCTGGGCCACGAACTTGCTGATATCGCTGGCCATGTCGATGCCGAGCTTGTCGGTCAGGCCCGGGAAATTGGTCGGCAGCTGCAGCAACGTATCATAGAGCGGCGGTTGTGATGCCGTGAAGGCGAACCAGTCGCCCCGCACATAGGGCAGCATCGCGCCGGTCTGCTGGGTGATGAAGTCGAACGCCTTGACATCCGGCTTGCTGCCATAGGGGTAGGCGGCCAGCACCGTATTCCAGTCGCTCTCTTCCCAGCCCATGTCCTGCAGGTTCACGGCCACGATCGTCTGTTCGGGATCGATGGTGGTGAGCTTGATCACGTCCGAGCGGCGGGCAAGGCCGTTGAGCAGCTTCACCAGGCCCTGGCGATAGACATTCATCGCCTCGTCGGTGGCGCAGGAATTGTAGAGATTGGTCAGCGTGAAGTAGCGCATGCCACGCACGCGGCTGTCGTCCTGCTTCTGCAGGTCGGCCGTGATGTCGGCGATGATGTCGGCCGAGGTCACGAATTTGCGGCCCGAGCAGGCAGCAGCCTCCTGGTCGCCCGTCGACTTGATCCAGGTGCGCAACGTTTCGATATCGGCCTGGGTGACCTCAGGCTTGGTGGTATCGAACTCGTAGTTCACATCATACGGCATTTCCTTATTGATGATCTGCTGGAAGATCTTCGAGCCTTCCGGATTGCCGGCCTGGATCAGATGCGGGTCGGCCGCGATCTCGTCGAGATGCAGGATGTTGCCGAAATTTTTGGCGGGCTTTTCGCGCGCGGTCAGCATGCCGGCCTGGTGGCAGCGCGAGCAGTGCTTCTCGATCACGTCGAAGGCGGCCTTGGCGATCGGATCGGTCGGCATCTTGATATCGGCGGGAATCGTGACGGCGGCCGGGGTCGGTTCCGGCGCGGCGGGAGCCGGTGCAGGAGCGGCTACGGGTTCGGGGGCTGGCGCGGCGGGAGCTGGGGCCGGAGCCGCCGCAGGCGTGGGAGCTGGAGCCGGCGCTGGCGTTGGAGCCGGCGCAGCCACAGGCGCCGGTGCAGCGGGGACGGGAGCGGGAGCCGGCGCAGGAGCC
>NZ_BSPC01000078.1 GCF_030160835.1 Labrys miyagiensis
CTTTGAACACGTCGGCTCTGTCGTCCGCAGTCGGGACAAGCTCCGGTGGGAGAGCGTGATTGCAAGAGAATATGGACGCTCTCACCGACAATCTTGACTGAATCCACTGCGAAGCCGTCCGGCGCGAGGCTCGCACGCTGGAACCGATGGTGCATCCGCTGATCCTCCCATGAATCAGCCAAAGCATCACCCACCACAGCAGCAAATGTGAGTCAGAGCCACTTCTCAGTGGAAATCCTGGGTCACTTCTCGACGGAAATCAACACGCGTGGGGATCAGCAAGACCGCGCTCCACGAAGCGCTCAGAGCCAAAAAATCAATCACATCAAAGGCAAGCAGGCGCAAATTCCGCATATGTTCTCAAAAGTCGGACAGATCCACCACTTTCGTGTTGTGACGCCCTCATGCGCCGGCGAACTTGACGGCACGCAAAGTGGGGGTTTCGCCCACCTCCACTACCGACAGCTTGACTTCGGTTGGTGCGCGTCAGGCCTGACTCCCGGCTCGATCTTCAGATGGCGGCGATGTCCAGCTTGGAGCCATCGACCAGACGCGACAGCCGGAACGGTGTGGGATCGACGCAAGGCGTGTCGTTTACGACAAGCTCTGCGGCCAGATAGCCGAGCCCCGGGCCTAAACCGAAGCCGTGACCCGAGCAGCCCGCCGCAAGGACCAGGCCTTCCACCCCGTCCACCTGCGATACCACGGGCACTGCATCCGGCGTGCAATCGACGAAGCCGCCCCACGCGCTATCGATCTCTATTTCGCCGAGTTGGGGGAAGGTTTTCCGGACGCTCTCCACCACTTGGCTAATCAGCCATTTCAAAGGCGGAGGATCCAACACGCGATTCTGTTCGAAGATCCGATCGTCGTTGGTCAGCAGCGCGGGCAATGAATCCGGCCCCAAAACGAACGAATGGCCGATGCCGAGCCTGACGTTTTTCAGGCGACGCAAGAACTGCGGCATGAATTCCCGGCTATACCGGATAGCCTGGGGCGTGATTTCGAGGTTGGCTTTGCCGCTGATCGCAAGCGTGTAACTGCCGTCCAGTCGGCGCGTGATCGAGCAGTAGGGTGTGGAGACCGCGTCGCCTATGTTGATTGTCGGGGTGGAACGCAGCGCGGTCTGCCGGATGCTCGCCTGGGGGAAACTGATCCCGAGTGGCCGAAGGAAGCGCGACGACCAGGCGCCGGCGGCGCACAGCACCGCGCTGGTTCTGATATAGCCTTTCTCGGTGTGCACGCCCGCAATCCTGCCATTGGCCAAGTCGAGCGCCCGCGCGGCGCATCCCTGGTGGATCGTGGCCCCTAGAGTTCTGGCCCCCTCGGCGGTAGCCGGCGCGGCAAGCGCAGGTTCGGCCTTGCCGTCCCGAGCCGAATAGGTCCCGCCCACCCATTTGTCGCGGGTTTCGGGGACACGCTCGGCTACCTCCGCCCGGCTCAGAACGCGGGTGTCGACGTCGTACTCCCTGGCGACCTCGCGCCACCTTTCCCAGCCGGCGAGCACAGCCTCGTCGTGGGTCGCATAGACGAGACCGCACCGCCGAAATCCGAGGTCCCGATTGATATCGCGCGTGAGCTCGTCCCACAGCCGCATGGAGATCACCGAGAGCGGCAGTTCGCGACGATCGCGGTTCTGCTGGCGACACCAACCCCAGTTTCGGCTCGATTGTTCACAGGCGACGTGGCCCTTCTCGAGGAGCGCCACAGAGAGGCCACGCTTTGCCAGGTAATAGGCGGCCGTGGAGCCGAGGATTCCGCCACCGACGATGACGACATCGGCCTCGGCTGGGAGACGCTCATCGCTGTGAATGCGTTCGACGCGGGGCGACATATTCCAATAACCTCGGCTATCAAGAATACGGAAGCAGAGTTCCGATCAACCCTTCATCGCATCTGACGCTCGAAAGAATGTGCTGAAATCATCCGGGACTTCGCAACATGTTCGCGTTTTTGGCCGCTTGATTGAACGAAGGTGCTCAAGCCCGGCCGAGCCCCAGTTCGGCGCAGGGGCGGCGCGACCTGCTCGTCCGTTGAATCGCACTCGTGGCCCTCGTCTGCTTTCGACTGATGGCGTTGAAAATCTCCCGTCTGCGACGCGACTCCCGTCTGATTCAAACCCTTCGCGCGCAGCTGATGATCACTGACCGGGTAGTTGCGCAGGAGCCGCTCTTTGCAAAATCGCCTCGAGCGGTATGTCCCCACGGCCCCATCTGCTACGGTCGACCGTCCAGCTCGCCGATCGGTCTGGCTTGCGCGCACATCAGCGTCCTTTCTACAGCGAGACGCGCTGGCGTCAGTCGACCCCTGCTGATCCCCATGCTGATCACGGGCTACACGTATGATCGAGCGCGTTCAAGACGATCTCGCCATCTGGCCCGCGCAAAGCTGATCGGCGACACCGGCTACGGCTCAGCTCGCTTGGCGAGTAGGCGAGATCGTGTCGGGGCGCTCATGCCGGGCAGCCGCTCTTCGGTTTGTGTGACCGCGAGCACGAGTGGCCGCTTGGCGCGGCAGATGGGACGGAGACTGGACCGCTTTTGGATGCCCCAGCAAAATGGCTCCAGCCGTCGCGATTGGGTCGGCGACGCCGGGAGGGGTGATGCTCTGAAACACGAGCGCCGCCGAGAAGGTACCAGCGCTTGCAGGAAAGCCCATTTTGTCCCGGCGCCCGAAGTCAGTTTTAGGCGGCCGGCGTACTAACGGCGACGTAGATCTTTCGCACCGTCTCGATCGTCTTCCAGACACCGACATTGCCCGGTCTTTCGCAAAGCTGTCGCCGGCGTGAAAATGCGAGGCTCCTTGCCTTCCTCGGTCAGCTCCACCACGTCGGAAAGGATGTGGCAGCACTCGAAGTTCTCGTCCTTGATCGAAAGGTTCTCGCCAGGTGTGGCCTCCCAGACTCTTATCCTCACCGAGTCGCTGCGCGAGGAGTCCTGCTCCCAGGTCTTGTAGGACGGATCGCCGGAAACCGGGCGGGCCGGCAGGGTCTTGGAGTGCTGGGCTCGCGGGTGGGGGCGCCTTTCTTTGGTAGTGGAGGTGGACTGCGACGAGCAGTCGCGCTTGGGGCCAACGAGGCCGACCGATGGAAGGCCAGCCGACGACAAACGTTAGTTCCGATCGCAGGCGGACGGTCTAGCCTGCGACCTCGTGAACTGTGTCGGCATCCAGGGCTGTGCCGGGTTCGAGCAGCACGACCTCGCAGATGTCGTGCAGCGCGACAGGGCAATGCTCTACCCCATGCGGGACCACGATGAACTCGCCTTGCTCGATGATCTCGTCCCGATCGCGGAATTTCATCAGCAGGCGGCCCTTGTGCACTAGGTAGAGTTCGTCACTGCTCCTGTGAAAGCGCCAGGCGAACTCGCCCGCGAACTTGGCGAGCTTGATCTGCATGTCGTTAATCTGACCGGCGATCTTCGGAGACCAAGTTTCCCTGAGCTGCACGAACGAGGTGGCCAGGTTCTTCTTGTGGAGCGGCGAGAGATGCCGATTGAGCGTGGCCACGTCACGAATGATGGCCCCGAGCTGGCGAGCGACGCCCTTCTCATCGGCTGGATACTTGCCGTCCAACGCGGCCGTGCCGATGGTGAAGCCGGCGGCTCCTGCGTCCTTCAGGGTGGCTATCCGCTCAGGGGTATCAATCGAGCCAGCCACATAGACGGGCTTGGACACCGCCGCGCATACCGCTTTGATGAGGGCCGGGACGTCTTCCTTGGAGCGATAGGCGAGCAGGTCGAGGCCGTGCACGCCTTCCCGCGCGGTGAGCGTCTTTGCGCTTTCAATGATCTCCTCGATGCTCCCTTCGAGAACGCTCGGGTGACCCGTGATGCTTCCCGGGAAGGGACAGTATTGAATGTCCGTGCCCGCAAGGATCGGCAGGACGTCGTCCACACGTGTGCCGCCGAGCAAGACGTCAACGCCGATTTCGACCGCCGCCTGCGCCGAAACGATCTCACTCTGCCGGTCGAGTGAAACGACTTCGAGGTAGGAGGTCGCGCCGTCTGCTTTGATGGCCTGGTTAAGAACTTTGAGCCGCTCAGTCGTCAGGCCAATGTCCTTGAAGCCAATGTGACGAACGCCCAGGCTCAGGGCGGTCTTGAGCTGTTCCGAGGCGTCCTCGATCGTGCGATCGTTGCGCGTGAGCATGAAGATGAAGCGAAGGCCCATTACACTACCCCTTCTTTTGTCTTAATTTGCGCGGCGACGAGCCTTCGCGCGTAAGCCAGCGCGGTCTCGAGACTAGCGGTGTCGGCGATGCCTCGGCCTGCAATGTCGAACGCCGTGCCATGATCAGGGCTTGTACGGACGAACGGCAGGCCGAGCGTGATGTTCACACCCTTTTCGAGGCCAAGATATTTCACGGGGATCAGGCCCTGATCGTGATATTGAGCCACGACCACGTCGAAGCGGCCCTTGCGGGCCTGCATGTAGACGGTGTCGCCGGGCCACGGGCCGCTGACGTCGATGCCCTCTGCGCGTGCCGCCTCGATCGCGGGGCCAATGATCCGGATTTCCTCGTCGCCGAAGAGACCACCTTCGCCGGCATGGGGGTTGAGCCCTGCGACCGCAACGCGCGGTGCCGCGATTCCGAGGGCCTTCCCACCCTCGTTTGCGAGCCGAATGGCCGACATCTGCGCATCGAAGTCCGCTTCGACGATGGCATTGCGCAGAGACGTGTGGATCGTGACGAGAACCGTTCGGATATCGTCGTTGGCCAGCATCATCGCGACGCGCTTCGCGCCGCCATACTCGGCGAGAATCTCGGTGTGCCCGGGATAACGAACGCCCGCGCTTGCCATTGCCTCCTTATTGATTGGCGCGGTGACGATGCCGCTGACTTTGTCGTTTTTGGCTGCCGCGATCGCGGCGACGACGGCGTCGAAGGAAGCCTGGCCGGACGTGGCACTGACGCTCCCGAGCGGAGGCGGCGCGATGATTTGCGTCGCCTCGACGACCTCGATGGACCGCGGCTCAGAGCGCGCATCTTGAGGTTCGGCGATGCGCTTGACCTTGAGGCCGAGGCCCAGACGACGGACGATATTCTCCATCACGACCGAGCTGCCGAAGACGACCACGCTTTCAGCGCCTTTGGCCAATGTCTTCGCCACGATCTCCGGGCCGATGCCTGAGGCATCGCCCATGGTGATGGCGAGGGGAGCGATTTGGGTCATTACAGAACCCTTTCTGACACCGAGTCGCAGGCGCGAAGCCGCGCCACTGCACGACGTAGGGTGTCGTCGCCGCCAAAGCCGCCTGCCTTCATGGCGATGAGCAGCTCTCGTCCATTCCCGAGGGACGCGCGGCCAAGCGGAAACCCTGGCTCGAGCTCCTGCAGAATCTCGAACGCAGAGATGTCGAGGCCATCGAGAATCGCTTCCATCGTATCCCCGCCAGTGGCCATCACCACGTCACAAGGCTCATCGACCACCCTTCGAGCCGCGGCCTGCGCAATGTCGCGCAGAATGGATTTGGAGTCGTCAATACGTTCCACCGGAGCTCGTAACAGAGCAACGCCGCGCTCGACCCCGATCCGATCGGCCTGACGATGGCTGCGGGGGTTAGCGCTGCCGACAACAACAAGAATCTCGCTGCCCCCTGCCAGCGTCAGGTTGGACGCAACCTGAACCGGCGCGAGCCGCTTCGCCAAAGCCAGAGCCATGCCCGGAGAGCCCACCCACAGGATCGACTCCGGATCCGGCAATGCTGCAATCTTTGCGTCGAGTTCGCCCTGTGTCGTAGCATCAAGGATGATGGCATTGCCGATGGAGGACGGGACGAGGTCAACCAGCCGCGAGTGTTGCGCCGGACGGACGGGATCGCGACCATAGCCGGTCTCCGCGACAGGGATGCCATCGACAAGCTGAACGCCGCTTACGGTCGTACGCCCTGCGCCCGGAAACGCGGGTGCGAAGACCAGCATCTTGCGGCCGCTTGCCGCGAAGGCAGCGTCCAACTCGGCCCTCACATGTCCGCGAAGCGTCGAATCCACGGTCTTGTAGAAGACGTCCCTTGAAGCAAGTTGCTCGGCAAGGTCCGACACTCGCCCTGCGGCTTGCACGGCAGAGGCCGACCGCGATCCGCTATCGACCGCGACGATCGCCGCCTCCTCTGGCGGTAGTCGGCGTCGGCCGACAACGGCGCGCAGGCCCCGCTCGACGAACGGACCGGCCCCGTCGGCGGCGCTGGTCAGGTCATCGGCGAGAATGGCAATTGTGCATGGACGATTGGTTCGCATGGATCAATTATGCCAAATCAATCCGAAAGGAAAAGTGATAGTTTTTGTGCATTATCGGTGATAATAGATCACCAATGAAGCGATCCGAAATACCTTCGTTGGACGACCTGCGCGCGTTCGAGTCCGCAGCGCGGCTGGGGTCTGTCCGCTCCGCCGCCGACAGCCTTGCCCTGACCCACGGGGCCGTGAGCCGCCGGATCACCAAGCTGTCCGACGACCTCGGATTCAAGCTGTTCGAAAAAAGCGGACGTGGCTTGCGCCTCACGGCTGCTGGGGAGGTGCTCAACGTTACCGTCAGCCGCTTCTTCACTGAGCTGGCGACGACCGTCGAGAACCTGCGTGCGGCCAGCGCTCAGCAGAATGCTCTCGTTCTGTCTTGCGAGCCGTCAGTCGCGACGCGTTGGCTCATTCCGAGGCTCGCCAGCTTTGAGGCTGCCCACCCCGGTGTCGCCCTGCATCTGTCAGTCGGCGGCGGACCAGTCGAGTTTCGCCGCGACCGGATCGATCTCGCCATACGTCGGCTTGACTTTGCGCTCCCAGAGGCCTGGCATGTCCGGCGCCTTTTTCCTGAAAAGGTGGGGCCTGTCATGAGCCCGCAGCTCGCGCCGGCATTTGAGTCGGGGGAGTACATTGCCCTCGGTTCAAAGACCCGGCCGGACGCATGGTCGCGATGGCTTTCCTCCCATCCATCAGTGCGGCGTCCCAGGGAGATTCGCTTCTATGACCACCATTTCCTCATCGTCGAAGCTGCAACAGCGGGGTTGGGAGTTGCCCTCAGCCCGTGGGTCCTTGTTACCGATGACATCGATAGAGGGCGGCTTGTCGCCGCAGCCGGTTTCGATCCCGACGAAAGCCACTATGGCCTAATCTGGATGGGCGAACCTGAACTCTCCGAGAACGCGCATGAGCTTGCTTTATGGCTGCAAGGACAGAGCAAGAATTTCTTTTGATCAGCGTCTCAAACGGTTCTGCGCCAGTTTGCTCCTCGAGAGAAGGAATTGGCCGATATAGAGATCCTGGAGAGCAATGCCGGAGCTGCTGCAAGCAGAGGTTGGTGACTTCGTTTAGATACTAATTTGGTGACTTCGTTTAGATACTAATAAAGGTGGCGTGATAGCCACGGGACGCGCGCAAATAAGCGCGATCAGGCCTCGGCCTTAAGTAGGCGCACATGTGCCGCGTTTGTGAATGTCCAGCTCCGGTATTCGCAGCACGGCTGTGCAAGCCTCAATCTGCCAAGGCGCCTGACATCGAGGCGGTGTCCGCAGGTGCGAGCAGATGTCGATGGAGCGCCGCCTCAACAGCTAGATCACCGACCGCAGCGCAGGCGGCAGAAATCGCTCAAGAGGCGGACCTAAACACAACAATCGACCGAATCCGACGCGCTTTCAACACGGAATTTCGCAACCTGCCATTAGACTAGCTGAATATGATCGGGCGCCGAGCTCGGCGGCAACTTTATCCACTCGCCTGCCCCGGCCGAAGTGGCTTGTGCAGGCGACTAGGCCATGTCCGTTTGGGTGAACAAGTAAAGCAGCTCGCGCGAGCCCTTCCCATCCGGCGGCTCG
The DNA here is from genome assembly GCF_030160835.1 of Labrys miyagiensis. Classification (GTDB taxonomy): domain Bacteria; phylum Pseudomonadota; class Alphaproteobacteria; order Rhizobiales; family Labraceae; genus Labrys; species Labrys miyagiensis. Next base: position 7,807 of record NZ_BSPC01000078.1, read on the forward strand.
TGGCGAGGGAATCGCATCGAATGCGAAGCCTATAGCATCGTTAGCAAAGGTGAGCCTCTCCATCAGCTTTAGGACCTCCCATCCCATGAAAACCTATTCAATCGCGCTCATACCTGGCGACGGCATCGGCCGCGATGTTACCGATGCGGCCTGGGCCATCCTGGCGAAGGCAGCCGAGAACTCGGGGTTCAGACTCGATGGCACGCGATTCCCGTGGTCTTGCGCCTTCTACGAAGAAACCGGCTCGATGTTGCCGACAGACGGCATTGAGATACTGCGAGGCTTCGACGCCATTTTGCTCGGTGCCGTCGGTTGGCCCGCGAAGGTGCCGGATTCGGTCTCTCTGCATGGGCTGCTGCTGCCAATTCGAAAGGCGTTCGTGCAGTATGCAAACGTCAGGCCACACCGGCTGCTTCCTGGCGTTCAAGGTCCGCTGCGCGTCGAGGACTTCGACATCCTCTGCATCCGAGAGAATACCGAGGGTGAATATTCGGGAGCCGGCGGCCGCATTCATCAAGGCACGGACAACGAGGTTGCCGTTGAGACCTCAATCTTCACGCGCGCCGGTGTCGAGCGCATCCTTCGCTTTGGCTTCGAGCAGGCGAGGGCCCGGCGCGGCCGACTTGCTTCCGTTACAAAGTCGAACGCCCAGAAATATTCGATGGTGTTCTGGGACGAAGTTACTCGTAAGCTTGCGGCCGAATATCCGGACGTCGAGGTCACGAGCTATCATATCGATGCCATGGCGGCGCGTATGATTTTGGCGCCGGACAGTCTGGACGTCATCGTGGCATCCAACTTATTCGGCGACATCCTGACCGACATCGGCGCTGCAATCCAAGGCGGGCTGGGCTTCGCCGCTTCGGCCAACATCAATCCGGACCGCAGCGCTCCGTCCATGTTCGAGCCGGTCCACGGTTCGGCACCCGATATCGCCGATCTTGGCACTGCCAATCCCATCGCCGCTGTCTGGTCCGGCGCCATGATGCTTGATCATCTCGGCGAGGCCGACGCCGCTCGCAAGATCATGCATGCGCTTGAAAGAACGACCGCCAGTGGTTTCGGTACAGCGCGAGCCCAGCAAAAGACCGAAGCGATTACAGCGGCAATTCTGAACGTACTCGACTGAATGCCGACATGGCCGTCATGCGCAACGCGTAAGAGGGGGCGAACTTCGGTATGATCGGCCTAGCATTACAGTCGTAATTTTTGTTTTATATGTGCCTTCTGGGCGAGAGCTTGG
>NZ_BSPC01000079.1 GCF_030160835.1 Labrys miyagiensis
CAGATCACGCTGATTTGCGGAATCCCCTTGAGTCAGAATCCACGCCCCTTGGTATAAGGTCCCTTGAGCCTAAAACTATGTCTTTGATTACAGCAGAGATCATCGCACCGGACAGCTCGCACTGGGCAAATTGGATCGACGGCGCATTGAGCGCCGACCACACACTCCGCGACCTTCCACCCGCGCCAGCTCCCGTCGCTCACACCGCCCAGCAGGGGCATTCCAACCACCGGAGCGAACTCAGCGCTGGATGAAACTTGGGGGCAACGTCGGCCGCTCCCAATCTCCCTTCCGGGACTAAACGCCTGGTTCTCCTGGATCGATATTGGCCAAATTTTTCAGCCGGGATCTGGGCGGTGCAACTAGGGTTCCAACTCGCCCATCTTGCCGCATCTCTCAACGGCCACTCCGGTCGCCTGCGAGGCTAAGCCCAGAACGTGTCCCAGGCGTAGAGGTCGTAGAAGTGTTCCCGGCCGTCCATGACCTTGCCGTTCTTGATGTCGAAGACGATGCAACAAAGCACATCCAGCCGTTTGCCGTTCCGCTCCCCGGTATTGTGATGGACACCAACCACGCATCCGTCCTCGCTCTCCATCACGTGCAAAAGGCTGGCCTTGAAGGTCCCCTGGGTTTCGCTGCCATAGCGGCCGAACTGGCCAAAGGTCGCCATGCGGCCTTCGTAGTCTCCGGCGATCGGACTCTTCCCCGGAGTATGCCACGTGCAGGACTCGTCAATGATTTGCGCGAGCGTGTCCAGATCTCCCGAATTGAAGGCGGCATAGCCGCGCCGAACGAGCTCGGTGTTCTGATATCTTTGCGTCACGCTAGCCATAACTTCCTCCCGTTACTGACCCGACGATACTGGGTCGCGTAAGAGCCTGAAGGGCATGGGTCCAACTTGTATCAGCAACATACACCCGCCACGGTGTGCGCGCACGAGGAAGCTTGCCTTCGCTCTTGTCCATACGAACGTCAGCTACGGGTCGAGGCTATGCGGACGCCTCGCGCATATCACGCGCCGGCCATGCGTGTAGCGAAACGCACCGCGATTTCACTAGGAGGGACAAGAACGAGAGCCTCTCGAAATTACACGCTAGATCCAGTCATTCGGGGGGGGCTGAGCCCACCCTGAGTACAACAGCGCGCCGAAGCCGCTGGATTCGCATAACGGGCAGTATGGAAAGCGGAAGTCGCAGGTTCAAATCCCGCCCCCGCAACCACTTCTGTCATAACTCAATAACCGTCCAGGTCTGATCAACCTGGACGGTTTTTGCGTTCTGGGGTGCACAGCAGCGAAACATCCAGTCAGTACACCAGTGGCCGCTATGGACGCCTTTTTGCGCGGCGCCTTCGAGCCCGGCAAGAAAGCTGGCATTGAGCCCAGGACCGGTTCTGGCCCTCCACAGACGTTGGGAACGTCCTCTTCACGGAAAGCCCGGCTATTGTCCCAAGAGGTGCGGCAAGCGACCGCACCGGGGCCGGGGAACGAACCCGCTGCGCGGGAGGGCGCCTGCGGTTAAGATAGAGATCAATAACAAGT
>NZ_BSPC01000080.1 GCF_030160835.1 Labrys miyagiensis
CAAATCCCACACGCGCGCGAATCTCCTAAAATCGTGACTCAGTAGAATTCAGACCCGGCTCTTGGCAGCCTCGTTTCTATGAAGAGGCGGGTCTGAAGAACCCCCGAAGCTCACCCTGCCGTGGTGTCCTGCGCGATCGGCGGCTGGAAGGCGAGGCCCATGTCCCAGGGGAAGTAGATCCAGGTGTCCTGGCTGACTTCGGTGATGAAGGTATCGACCAGCGGGCGCCCGAGCGGCTTGGCATAGACTGTGGCGAAGTGCGCCTTCGGCAGGCGCTCGCGCACCACGCGGGCGGTGGAGCCGGTGTCGACGAGATCGTCGACCACCAGGATGCCCTCGCCGCCGTTCTCGGCGAGCTTGTCGTCGATATCCTTGAGCACCATCAGGCCGCTCTGGGTCTTGTAGTCGTGATAGGAGGCGATGCAAACCGTCTCGATCATGCGGATGCCGAGCTCGCGCGAGATGATCGCCGCCGGGACCAGGCCGCCGCGGGTGATGCAGACGATGGCATTGAACGGGCCGCTGCCGGAGAGGCGCCAGGCGAGCGCGCGCGCGTCGCGGTGGAACTGATCCCAGGATACGGGAAATGCCTTGTCTGGCTTGGGCGAGCTCATGGTCCGGTCCTTATTCGCAGGTCGCTCTTCATAGCGGCGAAATCGGAGGGATCAAGCCCGGTTTTCGAGCATGCCACAAAGGAGGGGTTCGACCGCGTGGCCGAGCTCAGCGCTTGATGCCGGCCACCATTGCTTCGACCTCAGCCTTCGCGGCGGCGACCTTGGCGGCGTCCTTGCCGCGGATCACCAGCTGTGTCTGGAAGCCGGCCGGGCCGAAGGAGGGATAGGAGCCGATCGAGACCTCGGGATGGGCCTCCGCGATGGCGGCGAGCGGAGCGGCGATGATGCCCTCGCCGATACCAGGTCCCGGCGAGACGCTGTCCGAAAGGGTCACCGCCCCGACCCGCATCTTCTTGATCGCATTGTCGAGCATGCGCTGCATGATGTTGGGCACGCCGGCCATGACGATGACGTTGCCGATCATGAAGCCAGGCGCCGCCGAAACCGGATTGAGCACAAGCTCGGCGCCATCGGGAATGCGGGCCATGCGCAGGCGCGCCGGCGTCAGGTGCTCGGCGCCGCCATAATGCCTGGTCATGATCTCGACAGCCTGCGGGCTCACATCGATGCTGACACCGAAGGCCTTGGCGATGGAATCGGCAGTGATGTCGTCATGCGTCGGCCCGATGCCGCCGGTCGACAGCACATAGTCATAGTGGGAGCGCAGGGCGTTGACGGCCTCGACGATGCGCTCCTCCACATCGGGCACCACCCGCACTTCCTTGACGTCGATACCGGCACCCGTGAGGAATTCGGCGATGTAGCCGATGTTCTTGTCCTTGGTGCGCCCCGACAGGATCTCGTCGCCGACGACAAGGATGGAGGCCGTTACCGCAGCGGAGGAAGCAGGCTCACGATTTTCCATTGGGCATTCCTGAAGACTTTAGGCATTCCTGAAGACTTGGGGTTGCCCCCTCATTCGATGACAATACGCGGCGGCTGGCGCCGATCAACTCCCTCGCCCGATAAACGCGCCCAGACCTGCGCCGCCATCTGCCGATAGATGCCCGCCTCCTGGCTATCAGGCAGCGTGGCCACTATTGGCTTGCCGGCGTCCGAACGCTCGCGCACCTCCAGCGACAGCGGCAATTCGCCCAGGAACGGCACGCCGAGCTTCTCAGCCTCGCGCCTCGCGCCGCCATGGCCGAAGAGATGGCTGACATGGCCGCAATTGGGGCAGGAGAAGGTCGACATGTTCTCGACGATGCCAAGCAGAGGTACATTCACCTTCTGGAACATGCCGACGCCGCGGCGGGCATCGATGAGGGCGAGATCCTGCGGCGTCGAGACGATCACCGCCCCGGCCAGCGGCGTGTGCTGGGCCATGGTCAGCTGCGCATCGCCGGTACCGGGCGGCATGTCGACGACCATGACGTCGAGCTCGCCCCACACCACCTCGCGCAGGAGCTGGGTTAGCGCGGACATCACCATCGGCCCGCGCCAGATCATCGGAGTCTCCTCGTCGACAAGGAAGCCGATCGACATCACCTTCACGCCATAGGCTTCGAGCGGAACGATTTTCTTGTCCGGCGTCTGCTCCGGTTTGGCCGACAGGCCGAAGAGTTTTGGAATGGACGGTCCGAAAATATCGGCGTCGAGCAGACCGATCCTAAGCCCCTGCGCGGCCAGCGCAATGGCGAGGTTGCAGGCAGTCGTAGACTTGCCGACGCCGCCCTTGCCGGATGCCACCGCGATCACACGATGGATGCCGGGCAAGCCCACGGGACGCCCCTGCGGCGCATTATGCGCCGCCGTCTGCGCCCTAGGTCCCGGTGCTCCTTGCCGCGCTTCTCCTACCGGCCGCTCGGCGGTGAGGCCGACGAGCACACTGGTCACCCCCGGCAGCCCGCGCACGGCATTCTCCGCCGCCGCCCGCACCGGCTCCATGGCGCGCGCCTCGGTGGGATCGATAGCGATGGCGAACATCACCTTGGAGCCGTCGATGCGGATCTCGGTCAGGCGACCCGACGCCGTCAGGGATTGGCCGCTTGCCGGCAGTTTGACGAGTTCGAGGGCGCGTTGGACATCGGCGGGCGTCAGGGGCACGAGGGAATCCTCACCAGGAAGGGAAGCTACAGCTGCGGAATCAGCGCGCAGCCGTCTGTCAGAATTGGTAAGCGCCTTAGCACCAATCAACCGCGGCGGGCAGCTGATCTGCAATAATTATGCCTCATAGCGATGTTAGCGGCGCTCGCTTCGCAAGGGCTCGATACGAGTTCTCATCGTCAAATTCGCCCTCCCGGCCCGGCAATGTCCGCGTTTTAAGGGTGCGACCCCGATCTTCCTTGACGCTATGTCCATTCGGCAGGACATTCCGCCACAAAATGGGGTATCGGCTGGGCGATCGAATCATGCGGGAGGCGCCTTACGGCCTGCCGCGTCCGTGACCACAGGAGTAAGAGATGACCAGCGTCATCAATCTGGACGTCGTCAAGAATGCTGAAATCCACCAGCAGCCCTATCGTTATATCGTGGGCGATGCCTTCCTCAAGGAGGACAAGATCCCGAAGCTGCGCGAGGAATTCCCGCCCATCGACAAGCCGGGCTACCTCACGGTCGACGAGGTGATGATCAAGGGCACCTTCAAGCAGCTGATCGAGGACCTCGAAAGCGACGAGATGGCCGACGCCCTCTCCGCCAAGCTCGACCTCAACCTGACGCCGCTGCCGCGCCTGACCACGATCCGCCGCCTGTCGCAGTTGAAGGATGGCCGCATCCATACCGACAGCGAAAGCAAGCTCGCCACCTTCCTCGTCTATATGAACGACAGCTGGAATGCGAGCGCCGACGGCCGCCTGCGCGTGCTCAACGGCCCGGAGGACTTCGACGACATGACGGCCGAGATCTCCCCCGTGATGGGCTCATGCTTCGGCTTCCGCCGCGCCGACAATTCCTGGCACGGCCACAAGCCCTTCGCCGGCGAACGCCGCGTGGTGCAGATCACCTGGCTGAAGGACGCCTCCGAACTCGAGCGCAAGAAGAAGCGCAACGGCATGGCCCAGTTCTTCAAGGGTATCTTCGGGCGCTGAGAGTGGTGTGCCGACGAAAAAGATCGGCACCCCTTCCCGAGATGCTACCGCCTTCGTGCCGATCGGGAGATCGGCACCCCTACACCGCTGCACGCCGGATCAGCGCCAGCACGAACAGCGCCAGGGAAAGGGCCGGCGCCACCGTCCTTACATGGTTCCAGGCCGTCCACTCCGTCAGGTAGCGCGACCAAAAGCTGGCGGCCTCGGCCGTGTCGGCTTGCATGGTCGCGAGCGTATCATTGAGCGGCACGTTGAAGACCATGGTGACGCCGATGCAGGCCACCAGATAGATCAGGCACCCGGCCAGCAGGAGCTTGCCGCTGAGATCGCCCCACCACATCCAGGCGCCGGCGAGCAGGACTAGGCAAAGCGCGCCTGTGCCCATGAAGGCGGTCATGAAGCTGGGATTGATCACCACCACACTGATCGACTGCATGGCGCTGATGCCGCTCGGCGCCGGGATACGCCCCAGGGCCGGCATCACGAAGGACGAGAAGGCGAAGAACACGCCGGCCACCAGGCCGCAGCCCACCGCCGCGATGAAGATCAGGACTTCCAGGCTGCGCTCAAGCATGGTTGCCTCCCCAGATGCCCGTGGCTGCGACATCGGCGACATAGGCTGCGAAGTCGCGCGGAGGTCGGCCGAGAGCCCTCCGCACGCCATCGGCCAGCGGTGTGTTGCGTCCATCCAGCACAGTGGTGAAGAGATAGAGGACGAGATCGACGTAAGGGGCCGGCATCTGCATACGCTGGAGTTCGGCCCTGTAGGCCTCCACCGGCACGCTTGCATAGGCGATGGGCCGGCCGGTTGCGGCGGCAATCGCCGCAATGGCCTCAGCGAAGGTCAGCGCCCGCGGGCCGGTGATCTCGTAGCGCTGGCGGGCATGGCGCGGATCGTTGAAGGCGGCGACGGCGATCTGCGCGATGTCCCTGGTGTCGACGAACGGCTCCGGCGCAAGGCCGGCTGGGAGTGCGACCTCCCCTGCCCTGATATCGTCAAGCAGGAAGGCCTCGCTGAAATTCTGGAAGAACCAGCTGCAGCGCAGGATCGTCCAGTCGATCGCCAGATCCTGCAGCACGGCCTCGGCCTCCTCCGCCTCCGCTTCACCCCGCCCCGAGAGCAGCACGATCTTGGCGATGCCGGCGGCGATCGCCTGGCGGAAGAAGGCGCGTATGGTCTCGACGGCGCCGGGCACGGCAATGTCGGGCTGATAGGCGACGTATACGGCCGACATATCCGCCAGCGCGGCGCCCCAGCTCTCCGGCCGCTCCCAGTCGAAATGCGGCTCGGCATGACGCGAACCGATGCGGACGTCGCGCCCAGCCTTGACCAGCCCTTCCGCAACCAGCCGGCCCGTCTTGCCCGTGCCGCCCAGCACGAGAATCGAACCGTTGCCATAAGGATTGTTTGCCATTTCCAGCTCCCTTGGTTAAATATGAATAACCCTCACATTTATACAATGTGATAAACACTCACATTTACGATGTCAAGCATGGCCATCGCTCGCACGCCTCCTTCCCGCAAGCCCTCGATTTCCCGCGATGCTCCGGCGGAGGCCTCCCTGCCCCGCCGCGCGCCGGTGCAGCAGCGCAGTCGCGAGCGCATGGACAAGATCCTCGCCGTTGCCTCGGCACTGATCGGCAGCAAGGGCAGCGATCAGTTGAAGATGGGGGAAGTCGCCGAGCAGGCCGGCATTTCGATCGGCTCGCTCTATCAATATTTTCCCGACAAGAGCGCGATCATCCGCAGCCTCGCCGAGCGTTACAGCCTGGAAAGCCGGCGCTGCATCGAGGAAGCCCTGCTCCCGGTGACCTCGCTCGCCGGGCTAGAGGCGGCCTACGGCTCCCTGATCGACGTCTACTACGCCCTGTTCAAGGCCGAACCGGTGATGCGGGATATCTGGTCGGGCATGCAGGCCGACAAGCAGCTTATGGCACTGGAACTCGCCGAGAGCCGCCTCTGCGGTCTGATGCTGGCACAGGCGATGGCGCGAGCGCATGACGGGAAGGATCCCGCGATCTACGCTGCCAGGGCCTTCATGATCTGGCAGCTCGGAGAGGCCGCGATGCGGCTGGCGATCTCGGTCGACGAGAAGGAAGGCGACGCCATCGTTTTGGCCTTCCGGCAGATGACGCTGCGTGAGATACTCACGCCCTGATCACGGTCGCCCACGTATGAGCCGCGTGGCAGTCATGCAAAATTCAAAATTCTCTTTCCTGCCGGCGTACCCAAATGGCATAAGTACACAAAGAGATATCCAGGACCTTTCATGAGCTTTATCGACGCAGAACTGTCCCCCCAACGCAAGAACGGCCAGATCAAGATCCACGGCCCGGAGGCGTTTGCCGGTATGCGCACCGCGGGCCAGCTCGCGGCGGAGGGGCTGGACCTGATGGTCGACGCCGTCCAGCCGGGCGTGACCACCAACAAACTCGACAGGATGCTGTTCGAGTTCGCCATGGACAACAATGCCTATCCGGCCACGCTCTATTACCGCGGCTATCCGAAATCGAGCTGCATCTCGCTCAACCACGTCGTCTGCCACGGCATACCGGACGACAAGCCGCTGCAGGAAGGCGCCATCCTCAATATCGACTACACGGTGGTCTTGAATGGCTGGCATGGCGATTCCAGCCGCATGTATGCGTCCGGCGAAATTCCGCGCCGGGCCGAGCGCCTGATGGAGGTGACCTATGAGGCGATGATGCGCGGCATCAACGCCATCAAGCCCGGCGCCACCACTGGCGATATCGGCTATGCCATCCAGAGCTTCGCCGAGGCCGAGCGCTGCTCGGTGGTGCGCGATTTCTGCGGCCATGGCCTCGGCCGCCTGTTCCACGACGAGCCAAACATCCTGCATTACGGCCGCCGCGGCGAGGGTGTGGTGCTGAAGCCCGGCATGTTCTTCACGGTGGAGCCGATGATCAATCTCGGCAGGCCCGATGTGAAGGTGCTCAATGATGGCTGGACGGCCGTGACGCGCGACCGCTCGCTCTCGGCCCAGTTCGAGCACAGCGTCGGCGTCACCGAGACGGGCGTGGAGATCTTCACGCTCTCGCCGGCCAAATATGACCAGCCGCCCTATGCCAAAGTGGCCTGATTCCGAGTGGTTTGAATGAAGAAGGGGCGCTCGACGTCTCCAGCCCTCCTTCTGGAATTGGGCGAGGCTTCCGTTGCACGGGCCATCGAGGGGCCCGAGTCCGAGCCGCATTATCACGGCCATCGCGAGAGACTTCGTGAGCGCTTCGCCGAATCCGGCGGCAGGCTGCCGGATTATGAACTCCTGGAGCTGCTGCTGTTCCGCTCTATCCCCCGCCGCGATGTCAAGCCGCTGGCCAAGGCGCTGATCGCCCGCTTCGGCTCGCTGGCCGAAGTGCTCGGTGCCCCGATCGCGCGGCTGAAAGAGGTGGAAGGCGTCAGTGACGGGGTGGCGGGCGATCTCAAGATCATCGAGGCCGCCGGCCATCGCCTCGCCCGGGGCGACGTCGCCAAGCGGCCGGTGTTCTCGACTTCATCCGCATTGATCGACTATTGCCGCTCCAGCATGGCCTTCGCCGAGCGCGAGAACTTCCGCATCCTCTTCCTCGACATCAAGAACGGCCTGATCGCCGACGAGGTGCAGCAGACGGGCACGATCAATCATACGCCCGTATACCCGCGCGAGGTGATCAAGCGTGCGCTGGAACTCTCGGCCACCGCCCTCATCCTCGTCCACAACCACCCTTCCGGCGATCCCTCCCCCTCCAGCGCCGATGTGAGCATGACGCGTACCATCGCCGACATCGCCCGCCCGCTTGGCATCTTGCTGCACGACCACCTCATCATCGGTCGCGACGGCCATGTGAGTTTGAAGACGATGGGGCTAATGTGAGGGGTTCGGGGTGTTGGCAAGGCCTGCTAAGGCCAAGGGCCGAGCAACGAGATACTTTATAGGCGGAGGAGAAAGCCGAGCCTGGAGCCGCCTCCCCGCTCAGATGTCGAGGCTCTGCGGCAGGATCACCATATCGCGGATGGTGATATTGCGGGGGCGCGTCAGCATATAGAGCACGGCGTCGGCGACTTCCCTGGGTTCCATCAAGCTGCCGGCGGCCAAGGCTTCATCGAGCTTGGCCTGGGGCCAGTCCTTGAGCAGCGCGGTGACGACCGGGCCGGGCTGGACCGCGCCAACGCGGATGCCATACTTGGCGACCTGCCGCCGGACGGTGTGGACGAAGGCCTGAATCGCGTGTTTGGAGGCGGTATAGATCGGTTCCCACAGGACGGGGATCATGCCGGCGACCGAGCTGGTGATGATGATGTCGCCGCTCTTGCGGTCCGCCATATGGGGCAGCACCGCATGCACGGTGCGGAACACGGCATTGATGTTGAGATCAAGCATGCGGTCCCAGGCATCGGGATCCCCCTCCAGCACCTCGCCGCCGATATAGGCGCCGGCATTGGCGTGGAAGATGTCGAGCTGGCCGGTCTTGCCCAGGATGGACGGCATCATGGTGGCCACGCTTTTGGGATCGGTGAGATCGATCACGAGAGGAATGGCTTTCGGCCCGAGTTCCACGCAGAGGTTTTTCAGTATGTCTTCCGCCCGGTCGATCAACACCACCTGGGCGCCCGCGTTAAGGAGATATTTCGTGCATTCGAGGCCGATGCCGGACGCGGCGCCGGTGATGGCGGCGACCTTGCCGGTAAGCTCCTGATTCATTTTAAAAAATTCCTGTTTCCGAAAGGTTGGTTCACGCCCTGCCATGGGAAACGCGGGACCTGCGTGCCAGGGAGTCGACAATGACGGCTATGGCCAGCACGGCGCCGGTGATCATGTAGCGGAGCGAAGAAGACAGATCGAGCAGCGTCAGCCCGCTGGCGATCGACTGGATGACGATGATGCCGAGCAAGGCCGAAAAGGCGCTACCCCGCCCGCCGAACAGGCTGGTGCCGCCGATCACGGCGGAGGCGATGGCGTTGAGGTTGACGTCACCGGTGCCGGCCTGCTGGCTGGACGTCGCAAGGCGCGCCGCCGACAGGATGCCGCCAGCCGAGGCGAGGACCGAACAGAGCACGAAGGCTGAGGCGTAGGTGAAGCGAACATTGATGCCCGCCCGGCGCGCTGCCTCGCGGTTGCCGCCGACAGCCGTCATGGACCGGCCCCATTTGGTGCGCGTCAAGGCATAATTCATCACCACGACCAAGCCGACGAACAGGCCGAACATCCAGGGAACGCCGCGATCCTGATTGAGGTAGAAGGCGACGAATTCAAGCACGACTGTCACGACGATGGCGCGCAGCAGCAGACCGCCGAGGGAGGATGAGGACAGCCCAGCCTCCCGGCGGCGCGCGGCCGTGCGATACTCGGTTGCGAACATCGCCAGGCCGGCGAGCGCGGCCAGGACGTAAGCAACGATGTGCGGCATCACCATCGTCTGACCGAAACTCACGACGGGTGAGCCGTAGGGCAGGTTGATCGAGCCCGTGGAGCCGAGGAGATAGAGCTGCAAGCCGAGAACGGCGAGAAGGCCGGCCAGGGTGGCGACGAAGCTCGGCATGCCGAAACGGTTGAACAGAGCCGCGTAGAGCGAGCCGATCAGCGCCCCGACGACCAGTGCGGCGAGGATCGCCAGCACGGCCGGCCAGCCCATATTCACCCAGAACACGCCGAGGAGCGCCGATGCGAGGCCGCTGACGGAGCCGACGGACAAATCGATCTCGCCCACCATCAGGATGCAGACGATGCCAAGCGCGATCACGCCCACCGTCGAGCAGTCGAAGAGCAGATTGACGAGGTTGTTGGGCGACAGGAAGATCGGATTGAGGGTCTGGAACACCACGCAAATGATGATGAGGCCGACAACCACCGGCAGCGAACCGAGATCGCCGGACCGGACCCGATCAAGAAAGGCACGGATGGCGCCGCCAAGTCCGGCCTCATGCTTGAGGCGCTCATCGGCCCGGTCGAGCAAGGGCGCGCCGGGATCGATGTCCTTGCTCATGGCTGGGTCTCCTGCCTCTGCGACTGGCTTTGGCCGCTCTGACGCCGGTTGGCGCGACGGGAGACGGCATTGTTGGCCGCACCCGTGATGGCGCTTACCAGTTCCTGGTTGGAAGCGTCGGGATAGAAGATACCGTTGTTGCGCCCGAGCCGCAGCACCACGATGCGATCGGCCACTGCGCGGACGTCCTCCATATTGTGGCTGATCATCACCACGCCGAGGCCCCGGTCGCGCACGCGTTCGATCAGGTCGAGCACCTCGGCCGTCTGCGCCACGCCGAGGGCGGCGGTGGGTTCGTCGAGCAGGATGAGCTTGGGTTCAAGCAGCAGCGAGCGGGCGATCGCCACCGTCTGGCGCTGGCCGCCCGAAAGGGAGGCGACGGGCTCACGCACGCTCGGGATGCGGGCCGACAATTCGTTCAGGAGCTTCCAGGCCTTGATCTCCATGGAGACCTCGTCGAGTCGGAGCGCATTGAGTTCGCGGCCGAGGAAGATATTGGCCACCACGTCGAGATTTTCGCACAGGGCCAGGTCCTGGAACACCGTAGCGATGCCAAGGCCCAGGGCGGCACTTGGATCGGACATCGTCACCGGCTTGCCGGCGAAGGTGATCGAACCCGAGCTTGGCTGGTGCACGCCCGCCAGGATCTTCACGAGCGTCGACTTGCCGGCGCCATTGTCGCCGACCAGCGCCACCACCTCGCCCGCATGCACGTCGAGATCGATGTCGGTCAGGGCGGAAACGGCGCCGAAATGCTTGGAGATGCCGCGCAGGCTGAGCACCACGTCACGGGTGTCGGGGCTGGGCGATGGGTCAGTCATGGGCGGCATCCTTACGAATGCAGATCAAAAAGGGGTGCCCCGGCCGTGGGAGAAGGCGGCCGGGACACGGATCGGCCGATTACTGAATGCCGAGCTTCTTGCAGCCGTCGGCATAGCGATCGACACAGATATCGGAGGCTTTGGCAATGCCCTTGTCGAAGATCTCCGCCTTGATGTTCTCCGCGGTCACCACCGCCGGCACGAAGAGCTTCGAGGGCGTGTTGTAGAGCGTCACCTCGGCCTTCGGCGTCTGGCCGGAGAGCAGTTGCACGGCGACATCGGCAGCCGCGGCAGCGACGATCTCGCTGGGCTTGGAGATCGTGTTGTACTGGTCGCCCGCGATGATGAGCTGCAGCGCGGCGGTGGTCGCGTCATTGCCGGTCACCGGCGGAACGGGATCGACACCGGCTGCCTTGAAGGCCGCGATGGCGCCGCCGCCCGTGCCATCGTTCGCTGCGACCACGCCGACGATCTTCTTGCCGAAGCGCGAGATCTGGCCACTCGCCCATTGCTGGGCATTGGTGGGCAGCCAGTTCGGCGTGTCAAACTCGGACAGGGTCTTGTAGCCGCTGTTCGCCAGGCCTTCATGCACACCGTCGCGGATCAGGCCGGCTGCGGCATCGGTGGGCGAACCGTTGATCTGCAGCACGCCAACGTCAGCGGGCGAGACATTCGTCGCCTTCAAATGCTGTATCAGTGACTCCGCGATCGACTTGCCGATCGCCTTGTTGTCGAAGGAGACGTAGAAATCGGCCTGGCCATTGGGGATGGGCCGGTCATAGGCGATCACCTTGACGCCCTGGGCCTGGGCCTGCTTGACGAGCGAAGCGGCCGCCGCCGAATCCACCGGATCCAGCACGATGACCTTGGCACCCTGTGAAATCACGGAGTTGAACTGCTGCTGCTGCTTGGTGGCATCGGTATCGGCGTTCTGGTAGACCACCTTGCATCCCGCGCAGAGCTTCTTCATCTCGGCCACGAAGCCGGGATGATCATGCTCCTCATAACGTGTCGAACCCTGATCGGGCATCAGGAAGGCCACGGTGGCGTCGGTGGCGCTCTGCGCGTGGGCAGCGGCACTGCCGAGCAGAGACAGAGCGAGTATGGCGAGGCCGGACGATTTCAACGAAGAACGCGTCATTTTGTCTTCTCCCTTTGGCGATATGATTATTGGACAATCACCGTCGCACCTGCCGTGACGATCGATGGCTGCTTGGCTTGAGGGTCCGGCGCGTCCCGGCTCCCTGTCTGGTCTGGTTTCAGGCAACACATCTCCTGTCACGGAACGCCTTGGGCGTACCGCGTTGCTGGCCTGATCAGCGATTTGCCTGTCCTTATCCCTCCTCTATGCGGCCCTCGCCGCGTTGATGTTGTCGGCGAGCAGCCGCCGGAATCGCGAGGGCGACATGCCCTTCTCCGCCAGGAACTGCCGGTTGAAATTCGACAGATTGTTGAAGCCGACCTCGAAGCAGATGTCGGTCACCGAAGCCTCCTCGTCGCTCATCAGGAGCTGGCAGGCGAGGTTGATGCGCAGGCGCTTGACGTATTGCACCAGCGACATGCCGGTATGGCGGCGGAAGGCCCGGGAGAACGCGCCGGTCGACTGGCCTGCGATCGCCGCGAGGTCCGCCTCGTTGAAGGGCTGCGTCAGGTTTTCGCGGATATAGGCGAGCGCCTTGTTGATGCCGATCGACATATAGCCGGATGGATCGGGCAGATAGCTAGCGCTAGCGAGCATCTGAAAGCCCTGCGCCCGGCTGAGCACGCCGGCGATCAGCATGAAGAGCTCGATGCGGCGCAGCCCCTGCGCCTCCATCATCTCCTCCATCAAGGGCCAGACCTGCTCGCTGGTCTCGTGGCTGAACAGCACGCCCCTCCTCGAGGATTCCAGCAGGGGGCCGAGCGCGGAAAGTTCGAAAAACACTTTGGTGGCGTCGTCGACGAAGCTCTCCCCGAACTGGATGATGCGACAGCGCAAGGGAACGCTGGTGTCCCTGGGGATGTCGCTCACCCAATTATGCGGCAGGTTGGGGCCGGTGAGCACCAGATTGCCCGGCTCGAACTCGCCGATGAAGTCGCCGACGAAATAGCGGCCATTGGTGGCGACGACCTGGTGAAGCTCATATTCGGGATGGAAATGCCAGCGCACGGTGTGGAAGGGGTAGCCGTGCGAATAGGCGACGAAGGATTCGCCGCGCCGTATCTGAACCACTTCCAGGTCCGGTGCCATGGCCGCTTCCTCCGGGCCGGAGGCGGATTTTCCCTCTCAGCGGCCCTTGCTCCCGTCTGCCGAAATGCATCGGCTTCGACATGAGCAGGAACGGTACGCGCCCGAGAAAGCCGGCGCCACTACGATTCACCCGTCCGGCCGATACTATTTTGACGGCCGAAGCGAACCAAATGTTCGTGGACCGTCGACGACCGCCGCCGTCGTCAGGCCGCCAACTGCCCGATCAGCGCAAGCATGGTCCTGATGTCGGGCATCGGCAGCACGGCGTCGACGCGCGGCATGATGCGGCTCGAGACCAGCGGGTTCTGGGTCTCCCCCGACAGGCCCAGCGGGCCGCGGAAGCCGTGCTTGGTCCAGGCGATCTGCTGGACATCCGGGCTCATCAGGGCGTCCACCAGCGGGGCGGCCGCATCGCTGATCACGATCAGCGGATGGGCGGAGAAGACGGTCGGCTGCGGGTAGAGGATCACCGGCTTGGCTGGGGCGGCTGCCTCCAGGCGCTTCCAGCGCTCCTCGTCCTGAAGGACCCATTCGATCAGCTGGTTCTCATAACCGATAACGAGGGGCTGGGCGCCCGGTCCGCCGGCGAGATAGTCCTCGAACATCTTACCGGAGGAACTCGGCTTGTAGCCCATGCGGTCGAAAATGGTGCGGACCTGGCCACCGATCCGGGCGAGGCTCTGTTCGGTGGCGACCTCGCCCGCCAGGAGATTGGCGGCAAGGCCGGCGAACATGAAACCGGAATTGGAGCGGTTGGGATCGGTCGAGAGCAGCCGGGCCTGGCCGAACAGGCTGGGCACGCCGAGATCGGCCCAACTCTTGTTGGCTAGGATGGCGGTGAGGAGCTTGGCGAGGTCGAGCCTGAAGCGGGCATCGCCATCGGGCTGGGCGAAGCCGGAGGACACCAAGCCCTTGGCGATGGCGTCCCAGGAATAAACCACCATGGGCGAGTTCAGGATGACCTGATCGCGCTGGATCTTCACGCCGTTCTGGCGGGCCAGATCCACGAAGCCGTTGGAGGACGGCCAGAGGAATTGCGGGTTCTGGTCGAGAATGGCGCGCTCGCGTGACATCTCCACACTGCCGGCGCGCCGGGCATCGAGCTCCAGGCCCTGGCGGCGGAGCGCGCTGACGACGTCGGGGTCGGCAAGGAAGCCCTCCTTCTCGCCGCCAATGAAGCCGAACAGCTTGGTCGCCTCGCCGAAATAGCCACGCAGCAGCGGACTGTCGCGCCCGTAGACGATGGCTCCGGTGCCGGCAACGCTGAGACCGAGCAGGCCAAGGCCGAAAGCACGGCGGTTGATGGCCATTACGATCCCTTTCTCTCAATGCGGACAGGCTGGGGTGCTGCCCCGCCCAGATCTTCGGCAAGGGCGCGGCTCATCAGCTTGAGTTCGACGTCGAGCGTGTCGAGCTGAACCTGGGACAGGCTGTCGGCATAGAAGCTGAAGGCCTGATCGAGCTTGCCGAGGATCGTCTCTATCTCCGCCTGCCGGGCAGGATCGGCGCTGCGCTGCTTTTCGACCACGCCGAGCCCCTCGGCGATCTCGGCCGAGCGCGGCAGGTAATAGGTGAGGAAACGCCTGACGGCGGAGAGCTTGTCGGGCTCGGCGACGAGGCGATCGAGAATGCCCTGTGCGGTCTCGGCGAGATGCGCAACGGTCTTGCCGGTGGAACCCGCACGCAGTGCGCGGGCCGCTTCCTTGAGGCGCGCCACGGTCGCCTCACCTTCCTCGACCAGGCTCCCCACCAGCTCGGCCTGCGCGCGACCGACCTCACCGAGATTGACCCGTTCGGCGGTACTGCGTGGCGCCAGGACCAGCGCAAGGCCGGCATAGAGCACAGCCGCAATGGCGATGACCACGAGAAAGGGCAGGTTGAGCGCGAAGACGCCCGCTGGCAGCGCCAAGGCTGCTGCCAGACCTGCGATCAGATGATTGCCGCCGCCGCGCATCGATCAGTTATACCCTCGCGCTGCCCGGAAGGCTTCCGCCAGGCTGGAGCGGCCGTCGAAGACCCGACCGCCCGTGGCAGTGGCGAGCCTGTCGAGCTGCGCCGTGTCGGCGTCGCCGAAGGTCACCCCAAAAATCGGGATGCCCCGCCCCCGGTTCTTCCATTGCGCAATGAAACCTTCCAGATCGCCCTCGCTCCTGCCATCGGTCATGATCAGAATCGCCGGCAGATATTTGCCCGAGTCGAGGTCCGGCGTCATGGTCTGCAGGGCTTCCTGGACGCAGGAATACATATCCGTGCCGCCATCGGCCTCCAGGTCGTTGCCCCACTGCTTCAGCCGCTCCTGGTCGGCAGGCGCCCCCGTGCCGGTCTGGGGATCGCCGGCTCTGCTGGAGAAAGGAATGGCGACGATGTGATCGTCAGGCGTCCACTGCACAAGCAGATTGCGCGTCTGCGCGGGCGTGAACAGGAAGCTCATGGCGTTGTGCAGTTGGCTGATGCCCGGACCCTGCATGCTGCCGGAGATGTCGAGGCAGAGCGCCGTGAGCGAGGGCCGGCGCAGGGCTTCCTGGTAGAGATTGAGCGCGTTGAAGATCACCTTTGGATCCGGCGGGCGCAAAGCGGTGACCACGCGCGAAGGATCGAGGTTCCATTCCGGCACCGGCGTTGCGACAGCCCCGCTCCCCGGACCGACGCGGCGGCCGATGGCGGCGATGCGCTTCTGGGCATCGGCCGAGAGCAGGAACTTCTCGAGGTCGGTCACGAAGGTCTCGACATCCGACCCACGGCCGCGGTCGAGATAGCCCATCGGCCCGTCGGAGAAGGCGACGCCGTCCTTGGGATAGACCAGCCAGAGCGGATCGCTGCCGCGCTTGACCAGCGCCTCATTGGCCTCCTTCAGCGTCACCTCGTAGTTCCACATGGCGTCGGCCTGTTCGTCGCGCGCATCCATGTCGAGGAAGAGGTCGGAGAGCCAGCCGCTCGAACCGGAGGAGCGCTGGACGCCGCTGAGCAGGGTGCGGGCCTTGTCGCGCACCTTGGGATCGGCAAGATCGGCCTCGGTGAGCACCTCGCCCCGCCCCACGGCAGCGTTCAGCATGGCGAGATAGGCCCCCGCACCGGAATTCGACTGCGTGGCCGAGGACATCAGGAATTTCAGCTTGCCGTCCTTCACCGCCTGCAAGATGTCGGCGGTGGTAACCTCGCGCTTGGTCCAGCCCAGGGCTTCGGCCTTGGTCTTGCGCACGCCAAGCAACACCGGGCTTTGCGAGATCGACTGCAAGTGCTTGACCTTGCGGCCTTCGTCGAACACGTCGATCCAGATCGAGGCGGCCGGCCAGACGACATCGGCCTGCAAGGGGTCCGTCGTCGATTTCAGGCCAAAGCCGATATCGAGCGAACCTTCATACTTGAAGGTGCATTTGGCGCCCTGCGACTTGCAGAATTCCTGTACCAGCGGTTCGAGAGGCTGGTTCTCGGATCCGGCCACGATGGCGATGTCAGGCCCCGATTTGCTGCAGGCAGCAAGCGCCAGCAAGGGCAGGAAAAGCGCCAGCACAAGTGCTGCAACCGGGGGGCGGGTCTTCAGACCCGCCTGTGTGCTCAGCCATTGAAGAAGGAGCGCGGAACTGGCGGGTCTGAAGACCCGCCCACCGATGCCCATCACGCGCATACCTGCACCCATCACGCGGGCGCCCGCGTGAGGGCGGTCTTGAGCTCGCCTGTGAGCTGGTCCATGCGGGCTTCGGCCTGGGCGCGCTTGGAGCGGCCCTGGCGCTGCACGTCGATGACGCCGTTGACGGTGTCGATCAGGTCGCGATTGGTCTTTTCCAGCGTCGCCATGTCGATGATGCCGCGCTGGGCCTGCTTCTCGATTTCGATGGCCTGCTTCTTCATCATGTCGGAGGCCTGGCGCATCATCTCGTTGGTGGCGTCGGTCACCGTTTTCTGCAGTTCCAGCGCCTTGGACTGGTTGGTGAGGCCAAGCAGCAGCACCATCTTCTGCTTCCACACGGGGATGGTGAGCTGCGTGGTCGCCTGCAAATTCTCGATCAGCGTCTCGTCGCCCGCCTGCACGATGCGAATCTGCGGCAGTTGTTGAATGCCGATCTGGCGTGCCTGCTGGAGATAGAACACACGCTTTTCCAGCCGGTCCAGCGCCTGCACGGCATCATTGTAATTCTGCGCGGCCATCAGCCCGTCGCCGCTGGCGGTAGCCTGATCGGCACTGTTCTTGAGTTCGGCGAGCCGGCCCTGGCGGAACTCATCGACGAAAGCCTTGCCCGCCTTGACATGGGCTTCGAGAAACTGGATCGAGCGCCTCGTCTCGTCATAGAGCTCGTCGAGCAGCGAGATATCGCGACGCAGGACATCCTTGTGACGGTCGAGATCGATGGTGATGCGCTCGACCTGGCCGGCGACATCGTCGAATTTGCCGATAAAGCGGCGCAGGCGGCTTTCCGCCGAGCCGACCAGACGTTCGAGGAAGCCGGTCTTTTGCAGTTCGGCCGGGTCGAGGCCGCGCGCCTTCTCGATCACGTCGAGCAGGAGCTTGCCGGTATCGCCCATGTCCTTGTTGCGCGTCTGGGCCAGCACGCGATCGGCGAAGGCGACGACGTCGCGCTGCGCCTTGTCGCCGAAGCTGGAGACCTGGGCGCGGTCGGCCAGATCGATCGTGCTCTTGATCTGCGCCACGGCATTCGGATCGATTTCGATCACGGCCTGGCTTGCTGTCTCGGCGATATCGGCCATCAGATTCCCCCCAGCTTCACCATAACCTACCTTGGGGGCATATGTGACAGGCGTATGACAATTGGCCGGCTCAGGAGCGGATGAGTGTCACGCCGGCCTTGCGATAGGGCTCGACTGTTTCGTCCGGAACATCGGCTTCGACCACCATGGCGCTGGCTTCCGAGAGCGGCGCGATCTGGAAGGGTGAGGCAGCGCCAAGCTTTTCGCGCGAAGCGAGCACAATGGTTTCCGCCGCCTGCCGGCTCAGCGCGCGCTTGATCGCGGCTTCCTCGGCGTCGCCCGTGGTGAGGCCGAGTTCGGGATGGATGCCGGTGACGCCCAGAAAAAAGAGATCGGCGCGGATGCGGGCGATGGCCTCCGCGGCAGCAGCGCCCACCGCGACCATCGAATGGCGGAACAGCCGGCCGCCGATCAGTTCCACGGCAATGCCTGGGTGGTTGGCGAGTTCCAATGCGACAGTCGGGCTGTGGGTGACGATCGTTGCTTCAAGCCCATGGGCGAGGTGCCGCGCGAGCTGAAGCGCCGTCGTGCCACCATCGAGCAGCACGACCTGGCCCGGCCGAACCAGCCTGGCGGCAGCGCGTCCGATGGCGACCTTGCCCTCTGGCGAGACCTCTCGGCGCGCCGCGAGATCCGCCATTGCCGGAGAGGCCGGCAGTGCCCCGCCATGCACGCGCTGCAGCAGCCCCTCGCCGGCGAGGTCGCGCAGATCCCGCCGGATCGTGTCCTCGGAGAGCTGGAGCTCCTGGCTGACCGCCTTGGCAATGACCCGGCCGTCCCGCCGCAGCACCTCGAGGATAAGCGCCTTCCGCTCGCTGGTGAGCATGCCAAACCGCCTTCACGAAATCTATTGACTCTGCACGAAATTACACGAAATTCGATAACGAGCAACTCAAGCAGTGGATTTCGTTACATTTCGTGCAGGAGGATAGGATGAGTGTGGCTGATCGTGTGCGCGTCGAGGCGGTGAAGGTGCTGTCGGAGGACTGGTATGTGCTGAAGAAGACGACCTTCAGCTATCAGCGGCAGGATGGCAGCTGGCAGCGCCAAAGCCGTGAGACCTATGACCGGGGCAACGGCGCCACCATCCTGCTCTACGATCCCGGCCGCCGCACCGTGATCCTCACGCGCCAGTTCCGCTATCCCGCCTTCGTCAATGGTTGCGACGATCTCCTGATCGAGACGCCGGCGGGCCTGCTCGACAATGCCAGCCCGGAGGAGCGCATCAAGGCGGAGACCGAGGAGGAGACCGGCTTTCGCATTCAGCAGGTGCGGCGGGTCTTCGAGGCCTATATGAGCCCCGGCTCGGTGACCGAAAAGCTGTTCTTCTTCGTCGCGACCTACCGGCCCGGCGACCGCATCGGCGAGGGCGGCGGCCACGAGGCGGAGGGCGAGGATATCGACATGCTGGAAGTCACCATCGACGAAGCGCTCGCGATGATCGCGCGCGGCGAGATCCGCGACGGCAAGACCATCATGCTCCTGCAATACGCCGCGCTGCATCTGTTTGGCGAGGTGCGAAACGCCCGTTCCTAAGGGCTGTCGACTTCACACATCTCGGCCTCCCGCGCCTTTGGCTCGATGCGCCGAGGTTTGTATACGCCACGCGCAAGCGCTCTCGTTCCCACGCCTTGTCAGGCTGGGTTGATGAAGAGAAACCGGGCGATGGCGGCTGCGGAGCAGCCGTGAAAGCATAGATCATGGAAGATGGCAGGCCGCATTGTCGGCCAGACGCCATCGCCCTGTTCCGGCTGCCGGGCACGCTGACAAGGCGCGCAAGGCCACCTGTTTTTCCGCCTGAGAAGGCGGAGGCGGGCCAAGGCGGATGGCACGGACCATCCGGACCCAGGCACGCCGGCTCGGCAAAGGGGCCTAGCGCTTCCATCTGGCCGGACGGAGGCATGAGCCGTCTTCACCGCATCGGCGGGAGAAGGTAGGGAGGCGTTGGCGGGCTGTTGCCCGTCCCGCTCCGTCCCGGGATCTTGATCGCGTGGTCCTGCCATCGCGAGGCACTTCCATGGTGTGCCGATCCCGTCTGTCCCGCTCGTCACCCCCCGGAAGCCGGCTTCGAGAGAAGCTGACCGCCGCGCGCCTACCGCTTGGATAGGCTGTCGGGGTGGATGGAGGGTTCGGAGCCGGGTCGTTCCTTCGCCGGCTGCTGACGCCTCATTCCAAGACGGATGAGAACACGGGAACGAGAAAAAATCAAGATTAGTTCTTTTTTTGTTCAACGAAATCCAACGCCAGTGTCATCGGCGGAGGAGGATGCCAGAGCGTGCGCTGTCGATTGGCCGGGTCGCTGGCGGGTGGTCCGACCGGACAACTGGGGATCGTTCAGGAATGAGCGGTGCCTATGGAGCTGCCGGTCGCTCCCCCGGGTGTCTCACCCGACATCGACGACAATCTTGCCGAACGCCCCGCGATCGAGGTGATCGAGCGCCGCCTGCACATCCTCGAAGGCATAGCGTCGGTCGATCACCGGCTTCAGCCCAAGATCGTCCACGGCCCGGCCGAACGCCTCCTGCGCGGTGCGATGGCCGACGCCGATGCCCTGGATGGTGAGGCCCTTGAGCATGATCGGCCCCACCGGTCCGGAGACCTCGAAGCCCTCCATCACGCCGACGACGGAGATGCGCCCGCCCATCGCCGCGGCCTGGATCGAGCGGCCGAGGCCCGCGCCGCCCGCGATCTCCACGATATGATCGGCGCCACGGTCCCCGGTCAGCCTGAGGACCGCCTCGACCCAGTCCTCCTGGCTGCGGTCAATGCCATGATCGGCACCCATCGCCTTGGCGCGCGCCAGCTTGTCGACGCTGCTGGAGGTGACGATCACTTGCGCGCCGCCCGCCTTGGCCAGTTGCAGGCCGAACAGGGAGACGCCGCCCGTGCCCTGGATCACCACCGTCTTGCCCAGCAGCGACCCGCCTCGCTCCATCAAGGCGAACCAGGCTGTCACCCCGGCCACCGGCAGGGTACTGGCCTGCGCGTCGTCAAGGCTCGCCGGCGTGGCGGTGAACCAGCCTTCCGGGAAGACGACATAATCCGACAGCACCCCCGGAAAGATGCCACCCAGCGTGCGGTAAGGCGGCGTGCGGGCGTTGCCCTTGTTCAAGCCACTGATCCATTCGGGGATGAAGGCGGAAATCACCCGGTCTCCCGGCTTGAAGCGCGCCGCACCCTCACCCGCCGCCTCGACCACGCCCGCCAGATCGGAAGCCGGCGTGAAGGGAAAGGCGAGCGGCAGGCCGAAGCCCGTCTCGATCACCAGCTTGTCGCGGTAATTCAGGGACGCTGCGGCGACGCGCACCAGCACCTCGCCCGGCCCGGGCTTCGGCTTTTCGACGGTTTCCAGCTTCAGGCGATCCCGCCCCACCGCGTCCATCGACCAGCGCCTCATGGTCTCACTCATGTTCAACTCCATCGACTGTCTGTTGGCGAAGGAGTCGAAATCTACTGTTGCTTATGCGGAACCGGTGGCGATAAGATTTCTCAATATCGCTTCCTAAAATTCTCCAATGAGGCAGATATGACTGATCGTTTGACCGGCGTCGCCGTGTTTGTCGAAGCCGTCGAGGCTGGTGGCTTCGCGGCGGCGGCGCAGCGGCTGAACCTGTCGCGCTCGGCCGTCGGCAAGACCGTCGCCAAGCTCGAGGAAAGGCTGGGCGCGCGCCTCTTCCACCGCACCACGCGCAGCCAGAGCCTGACGGAGGACGGCCAGATCTTCTACGAGCGCTGCCTGCGCGCCCTCGCCGAGATCCGCGACGGCGAGGCCATGCTCGACAGCGGCCGCCGCGAGGTTTCCGGGCGCCTGCGCGTCAGCATGCCCGCCCTCTTCGGCCGCCATTGCGTCGCGCCGCTGCTGCTCAAGCTCGCCGCGCAGCATCCGCGCCTCGAACTCAATCTCAATCTCTCCGACCGCCGCGTGGATCTCATCGAGGATGGGTTCGACCTCGCGATCCGCAATGGCGCACTGGAATCCGACGCCAGCCTCACGACCCGCCGGATCGCCCAGCAACGCATGACCCTGTGCGCTTCGCCCACTTATCTGCGCGAGCGTGGCGTACCCCAGACCATTGCCGCCCTGCATGAGCATGATGCGGTGATTTATATGCGGGCAGGCCAGCCGCGTGCCTGGCTCTTCCCGGTCCCGGAGGGCGCTCCCTTGGAAATCATGCCCAGGAGCCGCTTCCAGTTCGACGCTCTCGATGTCATCGCCGACGCGACGGCGGGCGGAATGGGTATCGCCTGGCTGCCCTGCTGGCTGATCGCCGGTCAGGTGCGCCGTGGCGAACTCGTGCGCGTGCTCACCGACATTCCCGGGCTGCTCTTCGATGTCCACGCTCTATGGCCAAGCTCGCCCCATCTGCCCCTCAGGGTGCGCGCCGCCATCGATGCCCTGGCGGCGAACCTGTCGCGCGCCATGGGCAATGAGATCGGCCTGGCGGCCTGAGCCAGGCAGCAACGGCTTCCCCTTCTGGGGCGGCAACTATATTTCGGGCGATCCCGTCAGAAACCGTCGCCCTCATAGAACATTTATTAGGCCATTATGACCTATGGGCAGAGGCAGGCTGCACTGTTGGTAGGCAAAGACGACCCCTCCTCCTATTCAGCCTGTATCACGTGTATTGACCGCTTGCCGCGCCGGTCGATCTCGCTAAAACTAGTCGCGAGCTGCACTTGTGGAGGAGTGGATGGTGGCGTTTGACGAGATGACCCTGAGCGACGGCACGATACGCCCTGCCTACGCCGATCTCGCGCACTGGCTTTCCACTGCTCCAAAGGAACTTCTGACCCACCGGCGCAATGAGGCTGAACTCCTCTTCCGCCGCATGGGCATCACCTTTGCCGTCTATGGCGACAAGGACGGCGCCGAACGCCTGATCCCCTTCGACATCATTCCACGCATCCTGGCGGCCCAGGAATGGGGCACGCTCAAGCGCGGGCTCGAACAGCGCGTGCGCGCGCTCAACATGTATATCAAGGATGTCTACGGCAAACGCGAAGTGGTGCGCGCCGGCGTGGTGCCTGAGGACCTGATCTTCAACAACCCCGCTTTCCGCCCGGAAATGTCCGGCCAGAGCGTGCCGCACGACGTCTATGTGCATATTGCCGGCATCGACATCGTGCGCGTCGACGCCGATACTTTCTACGTGCTGGAAGACAACGCCCGCACCCCCTCCGGCGTCTCCTATATGCTGGAGAACCGCGAAGTCACCATGCGCCTCTTCCCCGAGGTGGTGGCGCGCCACCGCATCGCACCGGTGGAGAATTACACGGACGAGCTTCTCGCCACCCTGCGCTCCATCGCGCCGCGCTCGGCCTCGCAGGATCCGGTGGTGGTGCTGCTGACGCCCGGCATGTACAACTCGGCCTATTACGAGCATTCCTTTCTGGCCGACCGTCTCGGCATCGAGATCGTCGAGGGGCGCGACCTCTTCGTTCGGGACGAAGTGGTCTATATGCGCACCACGGAAGGCCCGCGCCGCGTCGACGTGATCTACCGGCGCATCGACGACGAGTTCCTCGACCCCCTCGCCTTCCGCCCGGATTCGGCGCTTGGCGTGCCTGGCCTGATGACAGCTTACCGTGCCGGCAATATCACGCTGACCAATGCCGTCGGCACCGGCGTTGCCGACGACAAGGCCGTCTATTCCTACATGCCCGACATCGTGCGCTTCTTCCTGGGCGAAGATCCCATCCTGCAGAACGTACCGACTTTCCGTTGCCGGGAGCCGGAGTCGCTCGCCTATGTGCTCGACAATCTGAAGGACCTGGTGGTCAAGGAAGTCTCCGGCTCCGGCGGCTACGGCATGCTGATCGGCCCGCATGCCACCAAGGAGCAGCTTGCCGAATTCCGTGCCAAGCTCGAGGCCCATCCCTTCGGCTATATCGCCCAGCCGACCTTGGCCCTGTCGACCTGCCCCTGCTATGTGGAGGAAGGTGTCGCACCGCGCCATGTGGACCTGCGCCCCTTCGTGCTTACCGGCTCCGACAAGATCCGCATCGTGCCGGGCGGCCTGACACGCGTGGCGCTGAAAGAAGGTTCGCTCGTGGTGAATTCCAGCCAGGGCGGCGGCACCAAGGACACGTGGATTCTTGACCGATGAAGACTTGGATTCTTGACCGATGAAGATTTGGATTCTCGACCGATGATGGCTGTCCGCTTCACATCGCCCTCCTGCCTTCAACGCTCTACGGACGAATAGACATGCTGTCGCGTACCGCCGATAACCTCTTCTGGCTGGCCCGCTATGTGGAGCGGGCCGAATATCTGGCGCGCATCCTCGATGCTGCCTACCGCCTGTCCTCCCTCCCCGCCTCCTATGGCGGCGTTACCACCGAATGGGAGAGCGCGGTGGAGACCGCCGGCTGTGGCCCGGCCTTCTTCGCCAAGCACGAGGAAGCCAATGAGCGCACGGTGACGGAGTTCCTGGCCTTCTCGGCGGACAACCCCTCCTCGATCCGCAATTGCTTCGAGATGGCGCGCTCCAACGCCCGCGGCGTGCGCACCGCACTGACAGCCGAGATGTGGTCGACCATCAATGACGCCTGGCTGCAGCTCAAGAACTACAACTCCGCCCATATGAGCCGCGAGGAAGTGGCGCGCTTCCTGGAATGGGTGAAGGGCGTGTCGCTGATGTTCGACGGCTCGGCCTACCGCACCATGCTGCGCAACGATGCCTATGCCTTCGCGCGCCTCGGCCTCTTCCTCGAGCGCGCCGACAACACCGCCCGCATCCTCGACGTGAAGTATCACGTGCTGCTGCCCCCCTCGGAAAGCGTCGGCGGCAGCCTCGACTACTTCCAGTGGACGGCGATCCTGCGCGCCGTCTCAGCCCTCACGGCCTATCACTGGGTCTACAAGGAGAGCCTCAAGCCTTGGCTGGTGGCCGACCTCTTGACGCTCAACACCCAGATGCCGCGCTCGCTCGCGTCCTGCTACGAAAACCTCAGCGGCAATCTCGACCAGCTTTCCCAGGTCTATGGCCGCCAGGGCCCGGCCCAGCGCCTGGTGCGCGTGACCCAGTCGCGGCTGCAGAATCTGAGCATCGACGAGGTTTTCCAGTCCGGCCTGCATGATTTTGTCACGGACTTCATTACAGATAACAACAATCTGAGCACGGCCATCGCCGAGCAGTATCTGAACTGAACTTTTGAGACTCGCATGCGTATTCGCGTCGCCCACGAGACAGCCTATCGCTATGAACGCCCGGCAAAGTCGGTCACCCAGACGCTGCGCCTGACGCCGCGTTCCCATGATGGGCAGCATGTCGTACGCTGGCGTATCGATATCGACCAGGATGTGCGCCTCACCGTGGCAGAGGACGCCTTCGGGAACATCACCCATGCCTTCACGGCGAGCGGCAGCATCGACACCATGCATGTGCGCGTCGAGGGCGAGGTGGAGACGCATGATCATGCCGGCGTGCTGCATGGCGTGATCGAGCGCTTCCCCGTCTCGCTCTATCTGCGCGATACCGATCTCACCACGGCCAACGAGCAGATCCGCGGCTTCGCCCGGCAGGTCGTGCCCCCGGGGGAGGGAGCGCTTGCCGCCAGTCATGCGCTGATGGAGGCGATCCACGACCGTGTCGAATGGAGCCGCGACGCCAAGCAGGCGGCCACGCCGATCGCCGAGATCTTCGCAAGGCGCAAAGGTATCTGCCAGGATCTCACTCATCTGTTCATCGCCTGCGCCCGCGAGTTGAAGATCCCGGCGCGCTATGTCAGCGGCCTGCTCTACCAAACCGACGGCGACGCCGGCAGCGCCAGCCATGCCTGGGCCGAGACCTATGCCGAAGGACTGGGTTGGGTCGGCTTCGATCCCTCGCTGCAGATCTGCCCCACCGTACATCATATCCGCGTCGCCGCCGGGCTCGACTACCTCAGTGCCGCGCCGGTACGGGGCGCCCATTATGGCGGAGAAGGCGAGAGCCTCGAAGTTCATTTCGACATCGGCGAGAAGACCGCCCCGCGTCAGGAGCAGCGCCAATCCCAGAGCTGAGGGATCACGCGAGAATGCGGCCGAGCACCCTGGCCGGCTTCGGGGATCGAATTGCCTGACACGACCGGCACCATGCTACCGCCGACCTGCGGAAGTCTAGGGATGCCTGACTTTGGGGAAATCAAGTGCGTGTGGAAGACACCACACCGCCCAGCCCGGCAGATCCGGCTCGCTGGACACCTCGCTTGCCATCGGCTTCAGCCGGATGGATCTCCTCATAATCCACAGAAACAGGCCCGAAAAAATCTGGGGAAAAGCTGTGGACTATTAGGCTTTCGTTAACAAACACCCACGAGCATCACAGGCTCGTATCGTGTTTCGGCGCGTATTTGACCATGGACATCTGGGTCTTAGGCCAGAGCCGGGAGACCGCAAATGCGCCGAGTATGCCGAATACGTAACCAAACTGTATAGCCACTCCGACCGCGAGCAGACCAAGAATAGCGGTCAGCATATCATGGCCAGAAAGCCAAACTACGAGCGCGCTCCCAACGGTTTCGACGAGAGCGACTATTACGAAATGAAACAGTGGTATCCAGGATCCACAAAGAACACCTAGCGTCATCGATATAACGACAGGCCAGATCACGAACATTTTCCTCTCCAAGATTATGTTTGTTCTGTGCTCCGCACGCATTACTTTCGACGAAGCCCGCAAGTGGCAGGCCAATACTCCTTTCTCATCGTCGCAACTCAACTACAAATCCGTCGTGCAACCTCACTCCGTGGGCATTTCTGCTCGCACCTAGACTCAGGCTGCCAAGACAGACCGGCAACTCGGCGCCGAGTGAACTATCTTTCTTTGTAGGTAGCAAGCACTAATCGGAATAGGTAGCCAGATTTAATGAAGACACCGCCGAAGGATTCTTGCTCCTCGACTAACGAGACAGCACTCCCCTCCCCTTTGGAGATAATGTCTAAGCGTAAGCAGCGGACGCAACGGAAGCTGAGCCAAGCGCAAGACGCCTTGGTAATCGTTTACCAGAGTTCGTCACAAAAGGTGCGCCTGAATGACTTAGCTGGCTGCGCCTGTCGCCCACTTCTGTTCAAACCGGCTCAAATTGAACGTCAGGACAGAAAGAACACGCCCTCCTCCTGACCCGCAACACTTGTCCTGATCGAGAAGAGAGAGCCCGAAAGCCGTTCATTGGGAGCGCGGGCGGAGGTCACATAAAGTGTTTTCAGGTCCGCTCCTCCGAAAGCGCAGGTGGTAATATTGCTGACCGGCATATCGATGATGCGATCGATCTTGCCGTTGGGGGCGACACGCACCACGCAACGCCCGCCATAGCGGCAATTCCACAGATATCCCTCGCAATCCATGGCAGAACCGTCCGGATAGCCGCGATCGAAACCTTCGAAGAAGACGCTCGGCTCGCCGATATCGCCGCTAGCCAGGTCATAGCCGAATTCCCAGATGACGTTTCGCATCGTATCGCCGAAATAGAAGTGGCTGCGATCGGGGCTCCAGCACAGTGTGTTGGAGATCATCAGCTCTTCGCGGAAGATGCGTACCGCGCCATCGGGCGCGACGCGAAAGAGCTTGCCCTCGGTTCCTCCCGCCTCCAGCGCCTCGCCGTCGGGCCCGACATTGTTGCGCATGGAGCCGACCCAGAAATTGCCGGCGGGATCGCTGCGCCCGTCATTGAGGCGCACGCCCGGCGAGCCCGGCAGTTCGAAGCCGTGGTCGAGCCGCTTGTCCTGCGCCGGCCACCAGTGGATCAGGCGCGAGCCGAGCGCCACCAGGAAGCGCGCGGGATCGCTGGTGAGCGACAGCGCCACCACCGGCTCCCGGAACAGCCAGGTCTTCACGGACGCAGTGGCCGTGTCGTAACGGTGGATGAGGAAGCGGGTGATGTCGGTCCAGTAGACCGCGGCCTCGTCGGCCTTCCAGACTGCGCCTTCACCGGTACCATCGCCGATCGGCGCGGCGATGGTGATCTCACCGAGTGTGATGTCGCTCACCGAGTGTCCTCCCTTGGCGTCGCGATCCTTTCAGGCCGACATCAGGGAAGCAAGGCCCGCAGGCAAGGCTTCAACCCGGCAGTCGCGAGACATCGACGACCTTGCCGGGATTCAGGATGCCGGCAGGATCGAGCGTCTGCTTGACAGACTGCATCAGCCTGAGCTTGACCGGATCGGCCGTGGCATAGAGCGCATGGATGCGCTTTGAACCGACGCCATGCTCGGCCGAGAAGGACCCGCCGAGCGCCCTTATATTGTCGTAGAGCACGCCCTCGACAGCCGCCAGCACCGGTGCGGATGTCGCCTCGGCACTGCGGTTCAGCATGATGTGGAGATTGCCATCGGCGAGATGGCCGAAGACGAAGGGCGCCAGCCCCTCCTCGATTGCGGCAAGCCCAGCGGTGATACGATTCACATAGGCATCGAGCTCGGACAGGGGCACGGAGACATCGAAGCTCGGCGCATCCGGATGGTCGCGATAGATGACGCCGGATTCCTCGCGCAACCGCCAGATAGCCTGCTCCTGCGCGAGAGAGCCGGCGAGCACCGCCGTGATCTGCGGATGGTCGCACTGCAGATCCACGAGGATCGCGGCAAGCTCTTCCTGCAGGCTCTCCTCGTCGGCCCCACCCAAGGAGAGAATGACATAGACGGCCTGGGACATGTCGAAGCCGGGGGCGGACCAGTTGAAATGCCGGGCGACATGATGGAAATAGCTCGCCCACATCGCCTCGGCCGCGCGCAACTGCCCCACCCCGGCGGCGAGGGCCCGGCGCAGGGTGGCCAGCGCTGCCGCGACGGATGGAAAGCCGAACAGGGCGACGGCATGCGCCGCCGGCAGCGGCTCCAGCTTCAGCGCCGCCCTGGTGACGATGCCGAGCGTGCCTTCGGCGCCGATGAGCAGATGCTTGAGATCATAGCCGGCGGCGTTCTTCACCACGCGGGTGAGATCGGAATAGATGGAGCCATCCGGAAGCACCGCCTCCAGGCCGAGCACGCGGTGGCGCATCACGCCATTGCGGAAGGCCATGATGCCACCGGCATTGGTTGAGATCATGCCGCCGATGGTTGCCGTGCCTCGGGCGGCAAGATCGATGCCGGGGTCGAGGCGATGCGGCAGGGCGGCCTCCTGCAAGGCCTGCAGCCCGCAGCCGGCCTCGACTACGGCCACCCGCTCATCGGGATCGAGCCGCTCGATGCGGTTCATCCGGCGGGTCGAGAGCACGACCTCACCAGGACTGGAGGTCCCACCACCGACAAGGCCGGTACGCCCACCATGCGTCACGATCGGCACGCCATACCGGCCGCACAGCGCCACCACCGCCGCAACCTCCGCCGTGCTGGCCGGCGAGACGAGGGCGGAGGCGCCGAGATTGTTCGGATCTTCGCCGACGTCGAGTTCGCGGATCTTCTCGCCCAGGCGGAGATGGGCCTCGCCGACAATCGCGGCGAGAGCCTCGAGGACACCAGTCGGGAGGGAATGATCCTGTTCTGCCATCGGTTTCCTGCAGGGGTTGGAGCGGCTTCAGGCCGCGCGGCGCAGGGATTGCGCCATGCAGTGGATGCCGCCGCCGGTTTTCGATATCTCGTTCATGTCGACGGCGGCAACCTCGAAGCCCCGGGCACGCAGTTGACCGATCAGGCTCTTGCTTGCGGTCGGTGCGATGACGCGGTCATTGCCCACGGACATGAAGTTGCAGCCGAGCGCCATCGTGTCCTGGAAGGGCACGTCGATGATCTCGTGGCCCTTGCCCTTCAGCCAGTCGACGATGCCGGGCTCGGTGCAGGCTAGGCATACTGCGGTCAGCTTCGGCGCGATCGGCACCACCATCAGGTCGATATGCACATAATATTCGTCGATGAAGGCGATGCGGGTTTCCCAGCCCTCCTTCTCGAACCAGCCGGCGACCTGCCGTGCGCCCTCTTCCTGCGTACGGGCGCCACCACAGCCGATGAGGACGCAGCCCTCTTCGATGACGTTGAAATCGCCGCCCTCGAAGGTGCCCGCCGTCACCATGTCGTAGATCGGAATGCCCATCTTCTCATAGGCGCGGATGGCGGCGTAGTTCTCCCCGCGCCGCCACCAGTTCGCCATGGCGGTGATGACGGCGCCATAGGGCGTCATCACGCTGGAATCGCGCGAATAGACCTGCATCGGCAGCTCGACTTCGGGCTCCAGCCAATGCACCTTCACGTCGAAATGCTCATAGGCGGAGACCAGTTCCTTGTGCTGCGCCTGCGCCGCCTGGATGTTGGCGGGCGCCTCGCGCAGGTGCTTGCGCGACAGGGAGCTCGTGGAAAGGTGCCTGAGATAAGCGGGCGAGCCGAGCAGCACATCGGTCAACCTGTCGGTCTCGTTGCGAAAACCCCAGTTTTTCAGAGGCTTGGTGCCGCCGGCGAGGTTGCGCCGGCGCAGGGTGAAACCATCGTCCTGGTCAGTATAGGCCATGTCCATTCCTCTCGATCATGTGGGGATCCACCATTCGCGCCCGCGAATGGTGGTGATGTATTCGGGCCAGCGGAAACCGATGGGCGGGGGATAGTCGGCAAGCGGCGCGATCCAGTTCGAGCCGCCGATGCCGCCGCCTGTTCGCTCTTCGAACTCGCGTCGGGCAGAGCGTCGCGCCTCGCCATCCTCGACCAGGCGGAGGGCCGACAGCGCAAGCGTCTTGGCCGCGCACACGACCATCGGATCGATCGTCTCGGGGATGCCGCCGAGGGCATTCATTACCCAGCCGGGATAGG
Source organism: Labrys miyagiensis (assembly GCF_030160835.1). GTDB lineage: Bacteria > Pseudomonadota > Alphaproteobacteria > Rhizobiales > Labraceae > Labrys > Labrys miyagiensis. Next base: position 30,096 of record NZ_BSPC01000080.1, read on the forward strand.
TGAAGCCCTCGGGCGCGCGCAGGGCCGGCCGCGCTACGTAGAAGCGTGCGGTCGGAGCATGCCAGCTCATGTCGGTATAGTCGTCCGAGGTGGAATTGAGCTGGGAGGGCGGCAGGTCCCGACGCAGGATGGCCTCGGCGGCCGTGGGCTCGATCAGGCGCTCGCATTCGGCCAGGAAGGGATTTTCCATCGGCTCCAGGCCAAGATTGGCCTGGATCTGCCGGGCAATCCCACGTGCCTCCTCGCCCCAGAGCGGCGGCCCCACAGTCTTGAAAGCATCCCAGACGACGCCGGCCATGGCGTGATTGGCAAGGCCGGGCCGTGACTTGCAGACCCAGTGCCGCTCCACCCGGCAGCCTGTCATCGAGGCCGCCATCTGGGCGTTGCGGTCGAGCATGCCGGTGACCTGCTCGGCCATGTCGAGGCTGGGCACGCGGATCATGTACTGGATCTCGGCAAGCCCCGCCGGCAGGTTGTCGGCCGTCGCCTGCCCCGCCGTGAGGATGGCCTCACTGATCGACCAGCCGCCCTGATGGGTCAGCATGGAATCGCGCAGTGCCTTGGAGGCCATGTACATCATCATCAGCGCATCATTGGCGCCGGGCGCGCGGATGGCCGAGTGAGACTGCGGGATCGGCGCGCCGGCGGCCCGCGTCCAGGCTTCAGGCTCGTCGCAGATGAAGCGGTAGATCATCGCATAGGCGGCACCGCAATGGGTCTCCCAGCGCACGGTGTTGCAGAGCGGCAGCATGTAGAAGGGATGGAAGGAAAGCATGCCGTCGAGGCCGTCATAATAGCCCTTGGCGGCATGGATGGGCTTGGAGCCCCTCACCTTCTCGGCGGGCTCGCCGGTAAAGCGCAGCGTTCCGGCAAGGCCGTGGCGCTCCATCGCATGCCGGGTGGCGAGCAGGCCGCCGAGGGCGGAGATGCCCAGTCCCGAATGGGGATCGGTGTGGCCGCCGGCATGTTCGCTGAGGCCCGGGCGTGGGCGCTTGACGGTGGCGGCATCCTGGCAATTGCCCGGCACCGCATCGTATTCGGCATAGAGGCCGATGGTGGGGCCACCACCGGCAGGGCTGGTCCAGTGCGCGCAGAAGGCCGTGGGCATGCCGCCCGAACCTTCCTCGACACTGAAGCCGTGCCGGCGCAGGGTATCGACATACCAGGCGGCCGACTGGTACTCACGCCAGGCCGTCTCGCCGAAATCGAAGATCGTGCGCGTCCAGGCCGAGAGATCGGCTTTGCCGGCCTCGACATGTTGCAGAGCCGTTGACTGGGCCGCGCTCGTCACGCCTTCCTCCCTTGCTTGGCAAAGGATAAGCGGTGAATGCAGCTCACAAAAAGTGATATGTATTGGCTGTTTCGGCAAATTCCATTCACGTTTGGCCCACCTCTTGCTTGACAAGGGAGCCGCCGCTTCAGGAGTTGTCTTGCGTATTCCCTCGACCCAGGCCCTGCGGGCCCTCGACAGCTTCGCCCGTCACGGCAGCGTCTGGCGCGCCGCCGAGGAGCTCTTCCTGACGCGTAGCGCCGTCAGCCACCAGTTGCGCCTGCTCGAGCGCGACCTTGGCTTCGACCTGCTGGAGCGCCACGGCAAGGGCGTCACCCTCACCGCGCGCGGCCGCCATTATGCCAATGAAGTGCGCAAGGCCCTGACGGTCATCGGGGACGCCTCGGTGCAATATGGCAACAAGGGCGTCGGCGGCTCGCTGACCGTGAGTTGCACGCCCGGCTTTGCCTCGCTGTGGCTATGCACCCACATCGCCGAATTCCAGGACCTGTATCCGGATGTCTCGCTGCGCCTGGTGACGCCGCGCAAGCTCGATGACGTCAGCAATCCCGACGTTGACATCTTCATTGCGTTCGGGGACGGCAACTGGCCCAACCGGGCGGTGGCGCTGCTCTGCGAGGTGGAGTTCACACCTTTGTGCAGCCCGGCCCTTCTCAACAAGGTCGGCGGCCTCAACGAACCGGCCGACGTGCTGCGCACTCCCCTTCTCCATCTCGATGATTTCGACGACTGGACGCGCTGGCTCGCCCTCACAAATGTCGAGCACCCCAATACGGAATGCGGTATCATATTTTCCGATATGAATCTGGTATTTGCCGCGGCGATCGCGGGCCAGGGCATTGCGATGGGGGACGAGTTGACCTGCCGCACCGCCTTGATGGTCGGGCAGTTGGTCCGCCCCTTCGATCGGGCCATCAAGTCTCCGCGGTCATATTTTCTGGTGATGGAGCATGCCAAGACCGGACACGCCGTCTCGACAGCCTTTGCGGACTGGCTGAAGGCCTGCCTTTCGCAGACGAGCCCCACCTTCAAACCCGCTTATGCCTGACGCACTCTGCGCAGTTGGGGTGAATGGAATTTTTCCTGAGAGGCAACAACATTCAATTGTCGTGAACGAAAATCACGCATAGGCTTTCGCATCGGAATGGAGGTATATGCATGGCGCAGGGCGCAGGAGCAGCGCTGGATATGGCAGCCGGACCAGTGGTCACCGAGCATGCTGCCGCTGAAATTCGCGCCGAAGGCATCGGCAAGACCTTCGGCAGCTTCCGGGCCTTGCGCGACTTGTCGCTGAACATCGGGCGCGGCGAATTCCTGACGCTGCTCGGCCCCTCCGGCTCCGGCAAGACGACCTTCCTGATGATCCTCGCCGGATTCGAGCGCCCGACGCACGGACGCCTTACCCGCGACGGCGCCGACATCACCAATCTCTCCGCCGAACAGCGTGCCTTCGGCATGGTGTTCCAGGGCTATGCCCTCTTCCCGCATATGACGGTGGAGCAGAACATCGCCTTCCCGCTGAACATCCGCAAAGTGCCCGCCGAGGAGACCCGCAAGCGCGTCGCCGATATGGTAGCGCGGGTCGGCCTCGCCGGACATGAGCGCAAGCTTCCCACCAAACTGTCAGGCGGCCAGCAGCAGCGCGTGGCGCTCGCCCGCGCCCTGGTGTTCGAGCCGCCTGTCCTGCTGCTCGACGAGCCTTTCTCGGCCCTGGACAAGCACTTGCGCGGGTTGATGCAGGAAGAAGTGAAGCGCCTGCACCAGGAATTCGGCACGACCTTCGTGTTCGTCACGCATGACCAGAGCGAGGCGCTGTCGCTTTCGTCCCGCGTGGCAATTTTCAACCATGGCCAGTTGCTTCAGGTCGGCACGCCCCAGGACGTCTATGAGCGGCCGGCCAGCCGTTTCGTGTCCGAGTTCCTCGGCGAGATCAACCTGTTGCCGCTGCAGGACGTCCAGCGCGAGAACGACAGCGCCCGGGGATCCTGCGACGGCAGCGTGCTCGACGTGCCTTCGCAAAGCCATGCGGGCAGGACCGGCATCCTTGCCATCCGCCCCGAGCACATGGACGTCGCCGCCGCGCCGAAGGAGGACAGCCTGAACTGCCTCGCCGGCACCGTCACCTCCTCCACCTATCTCGGCCCGGCGACCAAGATCTCGCTGACGACGAGCAGCGGCACGCCGCTCAGTCTCACTTTGCCCACCGACCGGGCCGCCGAGGCGCTGCGCAAGGGGCCGCAGCTCTGGGTCACCTGGCCCAAGGACAAGGGCTTCCTGCTGCCCGAGGAGGCCTGAGTCTCCCGAAAGTCGGAACCAAGCGAACGATAACAAAGAGATAGAACAGCAATCTAAACATCTACATCCAGACCATCGAACAGGGGATCCAGGCCATGAACGAAGCGTTCCAGAAAGATTGTCTCGAAATTCTCGCCTCCAAGGTCGAGCGCGGCGAAATCAGCCGCCGTCGCTTCACCCAGCTCGCCGCCATGGTCCTGGCCGGCGCCCCCTTCGCCCTGCGCGCCGGCCAGGCCCGCGCCGACAGCGGCCAGCTCGTCTTCGTCAACTGGGGCGGCGATGCCGTGAAGGCTTATGACCAGGCCTATGGGGTGCCGTTCCAGAAGGAAACCGGCGTTGTCGTCAAGCAGGACGGCACCGGGCCGACGGAGGGCGGCATCACTGCCCAGTTCAAGAGCGGCAAGCCGACCTGGGATATCGTCGACGCCGATCCTTTTTCCGCCATCTCGCTCGGCAAGCAGGGCATGATCGAACAGATCGACTACAAGGTCGTCGACAAGTCGAAATTCCGCCCGGGCTTCGGCTGGGACTACGCCGCCTCGACCTATTTCTTCTCCTACGTCATCGCCTATGACTCCTCGAAATTCGGAGACAAGGTGCCCACCGGCATGGCCGATTTCTTCGATGTGCAGAAATTCCCGGGCAAGCGCTCGCTCTACAAATGGGGCGCCGGCATGTGGGAAGCTGCCCTTCTCGCCGATGGCGTCGCTCCCGAGAAGCTCTACCCGCTCGACCTCAAGCGCGCCCACGACAAGATCGCCGCCTTCAAGGACAATATCGTCTCCTACTGGGGCGGCGGCGCGGAGAGCCAGCAGGTGCTGATGAACGGCGACGCCTCGATGGCGCTCGTGTGGTCGACCCGCGCCTCGGTCATGGAGCAGGATTCCAACGGCCAGATCAAGTTCATCTGGGACCAGGGCCTGATCTCTCCCGGCGCCATGGCGGTGATCAAGAACAATCCCGGCGGCAAGGACACGGCGATGAAGTTCATCGCCAGCTCCCAGGATCCGCAGAAGCAGCTGGTGATGTTCAACATGCTCGGCCAGGGCCCCGCCAACCCGGCGACCGACGCCCTCATCCCGAACGACAAGAAGCGCATCAACCCGGTCGATCCCGCCAATATCAGCAAGCAGGTGGCGCTCGACATGAACTGGTATGCCGACAATTACGGCGCCGCGCTGGATGCCTATACGAAGATCATCTCGGCGTGATCATTCCGGGTGCACGGGCATCTTGCCCGTTTTTGGACCGCCGCGCTGGCGGCAACGGAAGAACGGGCAGGATGCCCGTGCACCCGGACTTTCCCGATTGAGGCAACGTGTGCCAAAGCCCACCACCGTCTTCTCCTTCCTCGCTCTCACCGGCCCTTTGCTGGCCTTCCTGACGCTTGTCTATGTCGTGCCCTTCCTCGGTGTGGCGGAATGGAGCGTCACCCTGCCCTCACCGGGCCTGGACCAGTATGGCCGTCTGGCGGCTGATCCGCTCGTCCTCTCGGTGTTCGTGCGCACCTTCCGCATCTGCGCCACCGTCACGGTGCTCACCGTCATCACCGCCTATATGATCGCCTATGTCTGGGTGCGCGGTACGCCGCTGCAGCAGCGCATCGCGGAACTGTGCATCCTCATCCCCTTCTGGATCTCGGTGCTGACGCGTGCCTTCGGCTGGTTGGCATTGCTCTCCAGTCGCGGCCTGATCAACAGCTGGCTGCAGAGCCTCGGCTTCATCAGCGAACCGCTGACGCTGGTGCGCAACGAGTTCGGCGTCATCGTCGGCATGACACATTTCCTCATTCCTTTCGCGGTCTTCCCACTGGCCTCCGCCATGCGCAGCCTCGATGAACGCGTCTTCCTGGCCGCCCGCGGCATGGGCGCCGGCGCCATCCGCATCTTCTGGTCGGTGTTCGTGCCGATGACCTTTTCCGGCATCATCGGCGCCACGCTGATCGTCTTCGTCTTCGCCCTCGGCTTCTTCGTGACGCCGGCGATCCTTGGCGGCGGGCGCTCGATCATGGCGGCCGAGATCATTTACCTGCGCATGTTCCAGAGCCCCGACTGGGGCCTCGGCGCCGCCATCAGCGTCACATTGGTGGTGATCGTCGCCGTGCTGATGGGTCTGCTCTTCCGCTATGCCCGCCTCGGCGACACGGGGATCTCGCGATGACGGCGCACCGGCCCGGCCTGATCGCCCTCACCGCCGCCGTTCTGGTGGCCGTGTTCCTGCTGATGCCCCTGCTCGCTGTCGTGCCGGTGTCGTTCACGCCGGCACGCTACCTCTCCATGCCCAACGGCCATTACTCGCTGGTGCACTACCAGCAACTCTTCACCAATCCCGACTGGGGCAATTCCATCCTGCTCAGCATTCGCATCGGCGTGGTCTCGAGCGCCATCGCCACCACGCTGGCGACTTTGTTCGCCCTGGGCATCTGGATGTTTCGTCCGCGTTTCACGGCCGCGATCGTCGGCTTCGTGCTGCTGCCGATGATCGTGCCGCCGGTAGTTTCGGCGATGACGCTTTATTTCCTGCTGACGGCCCTATCGCAGGTGAGCAACCTCGTCGGCTACGACACCTGGCTCGGAGTGGCGCTCGCCCATGTGGTGATGATCGTGCCCTTCTGCGTGGTGCTGATCCTGGTCGCGCTCAGCCAGGTCGACCGGCGCATCGATCTCGCCGCCCGCGGCATGGGCGCCACGGTCTGGCAACGCGCGACGAAAATCATCCTGCCCAACATCAAGTTCGGCCTGCTGACGGCAGCCATGCTCTCTTTCGTGCTGTCCTGGGAGGAGATCGGCGTCACGCTGTTCATCACCAGCGTCAACGCCATCACCCTGCCGCGCCTGATGTGGAGCGGCGTGCGCGACAATATCGATCCGGCAATCGCCTCGATCTCGGTGGTGCTCATCGCGCTGACCACGCTTATCCTGGTCATCCGCATGATCTATTCGAGTATGCGGACCCGCGAGGGACACTGAGCGGTCTGCGGCTCGAATGAACAACGCATTTTGAGTATTCGGCCGCCCCAACGTCATTTGCCGGTTTGCGCCCTTCGAATCTTGCTCTATGGGATGGCCGCCGCGCATGAGGGTTCTATCCCGGCTCGGTTTCACGCCGTGTCGCCCGGCGGCGGACCTGTAGTGGCGGACCTGGAGTTAAGTCGATGACCTATTGCGTGGGAATTTCGGTTCGCGAGGGCCTGGTGATGATCGCCGACACACGCACCAATGCCGGCATCGACAATATCGCTACCTTCCGCAAGCTGCATGTCATCGAGGAACCGGGCGAGCGCATCATGGTCGTGTGCACCTCGGGCAACCTCTCCGTCAGTCAGGCGGTGCTCAACTATCTGCAGGAGGGCATCGAGAACCCCGACACCGGCGCGCTTGACACGCTGCTGACCATGCCGAGCATGTTCAAGGCCGCGCAGCTGATCGGCCGTGCCATCCGCACCGTCTACGCCACCGACGGCAGGAGCCTTGAGGAGCATAACGGCCGCTTCGACGTTGCCCTCCTATTCGGCGGCCAGATCAAGGGCGGCAAGATGCGGCTCTTCATGATCTATTCCGCCGGCAACTTCATCGAGGTGACCGTCGACACGCCCTATCTGCAGATCGGCGAGCACAAATACGGCAAGCCCATCCTCGACCGCGCCGTCAATTACAACACCGATATCGGCGATGCCCTGAAGGTGGGCCTGATCTCGATGGATTCGACCATGCGCTCCAATCTCGGCGTCGGCATGCCGATCGACATCCTCGTGGCGCGGCGCGATGCGTTCAAGGCCGAGATCAATCACCGCATCGAGCCGGGCGAACCCTATTACCACGACCTGCGCGAGCGCTGGTCCGCGGCTCTACGCGCCGCCCATATCGCCATCCCGCGCCCGCCCTACGCCACTGGCAAGAGCGGCGTGCTGGACGTGGAGTGAGAGATCCTGGGAGCGCAGGCAAGTCACACCTCTTCGTGATCGGATGTGATCCTCAATCCGCCTGACCTGTCTGGCGCAAGGCGGCTTGTCCCACTATTCCGACATGCAACCGTACTATCACAGGTCCTTCATGTCGCAATCGTCTTCAGAAACCGGGCTGCACCTGCATGCTCCCGCCATCCTCTCCCTGCTGCGCATCGTCGTCGGCTTGGCCTTCATGGAGCATGGCACGCAGAAACTCTTCGGCTTTCCTGCCGGCGACCATGCGATCGCGGCCTTCAGCCTGTTGTGGTTTGCGGGCGTGCTGGAAGCGCTTGGCGGGCTGCTCATTGCGCTTGGCCTGTTCACCCGCCCCGTGGCTTTCATCCTGTCGGGCGAAATGGCCTTCGCCTATTTCATGGCCCACTTTCCCAGGTCGTTCTTTCCGGCGCTGAACGGGGGCGATGCCGCGATCCTGTACTGCTTCTTCTTCCTTTATCTGGTCTTCGCCGGCCCTGGCCCCTACAGCGTCGACGCGGCACGCGAGGGTTGAACACGCACAAAGAAGTAGGCTTCCGCATGCCTTTCCCAAGGGCAGGCCTCTCCCTAATATCAGATCGACAATATCAAAGCCTGACATTAGGTTGCGCTGCGGAATCGGTCCTGGGGACCGGCTCCGCCCTGATCTTGCCGGAGAGCGCAAAAGCCTCCATCGAGATTAGGGCGCAATTCGAGGCTAGATCGAGGCTGTCGGGGTTATCGGCCGCTTGGGCTTTCATGGCGCCAAGGGCGTTGGTGTTGTTTGCCGGACTGGAAGAATGAAAAGAATACTGGTTTCGATCGCCCTGTTGGCTATTGCCGTCTCCCCTGTCCTCGCCCGCCAGACAAATCGGCAAAGCAAGACCGAAGCCGGCCTTGCCAAGCTCGCTCCATCGGACCGCTTCCAGCAGGTCTGTGACATCGAGCTGATGGAGCGCCTGCGCCGGGCCGGGCAGCCGTACAACAAGCCGGACAGCGTCATCGCCTATGCCCTGGGCGATCCCGCCATTTCAGGCGACGTGCTGAAAGGCGATGGCGGCGCCTTTCGCAGCGGCGGCATGTGGTATCAGTATTCCTTCACCTGCTCGGCCACGCCCGACCGCATGAAGGTAATCACGTTGGACTACAAGGTGGGCCAGGCCGTGCCGCGCGGCGAGTGGGACGCGCACGGGCTGTCGATCCATTGAAAAGAACCCCCGACGCGCAACGGACAAGACCGGGCCAAATGGTGAAGCCGCCGGCATTGTGACACGCAATCAGCGTTTCCCCGTCAAGTCGATGGCCCGCGATCCGCTGCAGGCGGTGGAACGGGGCTGGAACACTTGCCGCGGACAGGCGATACGCCTTCGTACGGAGCAACAATCGCGGCCGTTTCCCTGTTTGGCCAGCCGCGACATGCCTGACATGCTGCTCAGAAGATTGCCAGCGCGCCCTGGAAAATCAGGTAGCCGAGGCCGGCGGTGATCAGCAGGCCGAGGCTGGTGGCAATATAGCCGGCCAGGATCACCGCGCCGTCCCGCTCCACCAAGCCGAGGCCGAGGATGCAGATCGGAATGCCCAGTGGGATATTGCCGATGATCGGGATCGGCAGGAGCAGCGCCAGGCCGAGGATCAGCCCGACGATGCCGACGATGCGCCGCGAGCGGGCATCGGCGAAGACGGACAAACGGGGCTTGGCGAAGCGCTCCACCCATTGGATCCAGGGTTCAGCCTTGGTGACGATGCGCTGCAGGTCCTTGCGGGCAAAGCTGCGCTTGGCGAGGAACTGCGGCAGCCAGAGATTGTCGCGCCCCATCACCATCTGCGCCGCGATGAGGGCCACGATGATACCGCAGATGACGGGAATGCCGGGCGGCATGGGCAGGCAGTTGGGAATGCCGAACAGCAGGAAGAGGATGCCGAAGGCACGGTTCCGCATGGCGACAGTCAGGTCACCGAAATAGATGCGCTCATCCCCTTCCGCCGACGCGATCGCTGCGAGAAGTTCGGAGGTTCGGGGGGTACGTGGTTCCAAAATGGGCAGACTCGAGGGTTCGTTGGCGCGCTTATAGTCAGACTCTACGACAATTTCGAGATGATTATGGGAATGGCTACCATTCCCGCGTGTCGGGGCCGTGATTTCAGGCGAGTGTTGTGCTTTTGCCGCACCGGCTTTCGGTCGCCGCCAAACTTCGCCAAAATGACTGAAAACGTCGCGAAATCGCACCCCATCTTTTCAAGCTTGTCACTTGACCGCCCAAAAACCGGGGTCCAGACTGGAATCATTCCGATCTGCTTTATGAGAGTCTCTCGTTCCGCAGGCCCAATGACGGGTACGGGGCACCAGAAGGGACAACAGGTCGCGAACCGGTTGGAGGACCCTATGGCTTCCGTGTCGCTTCTCGTCAACGGACGAGAGATTACGGCTGATGTCGATCCACGTACTTTATTGGTTGAATTCCTGCGTGAGCATCTCAGGCTCACCGGCACGCATGTCGGCTGCGATACCAGCCAGTGCGGCGCCTGCGTGGTGCATATGGACGGCAAGGCTGTCAAATCCTGCACCACCCTCGCCGTCCAGGCCTCGGGCAGCGCGGTGACCACCATCGAAGGCCTGGCCAACAACGGCCAGCTTCATCCCATGCAGGAAGCTTTCCGCGACAATCACGGCCTGCAATGCGGCTTCTGCACCCCCGGCATGATCATGACCGCCGTGGACATGGTGCATCGTCTTGGCGGGGAGCTCGAGGAGGCGACCATCCGCCATGAGCTGGAAGGCAATATCTGCCGCTGCACCGGCTACCACAACATCGTCAAATCCGTCGCGGCCGGCGCCAGGGCCATGACAGGAAGCGGGATGCAACAGGCGGCCGAGTAAGCCGTCCTTTTCTGTTGGATTCCCGCTCGTTTCTTCGGCGAAGCGCGCTTTGCCGGGGACATTAAGGCCGCCGACGAAGCGGCTTCGTCCTGTCATCAACGACGATGTGGAGAGAACGCTATGACCGCCACGGGCGTGGGCGCACCGGTGCGCCGCAAGGAAGATTTCCGTTTCATCACCGGCAAGGGCAATTACACCGCCGACATTAACCGCGCAGGCCAGGCCTATGCCTATTTCCTGCGCTCGCCGCATGCACATGCCGCCATCAAGTCCATCGACATCGCAGCGGCTCGCAAGATGCCCGGGGTCATCGAGGTCCTCACGGGTGAGGACCTCGCCGAGGACAAGATCGGCGGCCTGATCTGCGGCTGGATGATCCATTCCAAGGACGGTTCGCCGATGAAGGCCGGCGGCCATCCCGCGCTTGCCCAGGGCAAGGTGCGCTATGTCGGCGACCATGTCGCAGTGGTGCTGGCCGAGACCCTGGCGCAGGCCAAGGACGGCGCCGAGGCGATCAACGTCACCTATGAGGTGCTGCCTGCCAGCGCCGACACCGCCAAGACGCAGGTCAAGGGCGCTCCGCAAGTCCATGCGGAAGCCGAAGACAACACCGTCTTCCGCTGGCATCTCGGCGTGAAAGACGCGACGGACGCCGCCTTCAAGGCGGCCAAGCACATCACCAGGCTGGAAATCGTCAACAACCGCCTGGTGCCCAACGCCATCGAGCCGCGCGCCGCCATCGGCGACTACGACTCGGGAACCGAGACCTATACGCTCCACACCACCTCGCAAAATCCTCATGTGGCGAGGCTGGTGCTCTCCGCCTTCGTCGGCATCGCGCCCGAAAACAAATTGCGCGTGATCGCACCGGATGTCGGCGGCGGCTTCGGCTCCAAGATCTTCATCTATGCCGAGGAGACGATCTGCGTCTGGGCCGCCAAGCGTATCAACCGGCCGGTGAAGTGGACGGGCGACCGCTCAGAGGCCTTCCTGGCCGATGCGCATGGGCGCGACCATGTCACCCAGGCCGAACTTGCGGTGGACACCAACAACAGGATCACCGGGCTTCGCGTTCACACCATCGCCAATCTCGGAGCGTATCTGTCCACCTTCTCCTCGTCGGTGCCGACCTATCTCTACGCCCCGCTGCTCTCAGGCCAATACGACATCCCGGCGATCTATGCCGAGGTGGACGGCGTCTACACCAACACGGCGCCGGTGGACGCCTATCGCGGCGCCGGGCGGCCGGAGGCGACCTATGTGGTCGAGCGCCTGATCGAGGTTGCGGCCCGCGAGCTCGGCCTGGATCCGGCCAAGTTCCGCAGGAAGAACTTCGTCAAATCCTTCCCGCACCAGACGCCGGTGATCATGATGTATGATGCCGGCGACTATAATGCCTCGCTCGACAAGGCGATGGAGATGCACGACGTCAAGGGCTTCGGTGCCCGCCGCCGGGCCTCCGAACGTGCCGGCAAACTCAGGGGCCTGGGCTATTCGGCCTATATCGAGGCCTGCGGCATCGCGCCGTCGGCGGCGGTCGGCTCGCTCGGCGCCGGCGTGGGCCTGTGGGAATCGGCCGAGGTGCGCGTCAACCCGATCGGCACGGTAGAGGTGCTGACCGGATCGCACAGCCATGGCCAGGGCCATGAGACCACCTTCGCCCAGCTCGTTTCCGACCGGCTCGGCATTCCCATCGACTCCGTCTCGGTGGTGCACGGCGACACCGACAAGGTGCAGTTCGGCATGGGTACCTATGGCTCGCGCTCCGGCGCGGTCGGCATGTCGGCCATCGTCAAGGCGGTCGACAAGGTCATCGCCAAGGGCAAGAAGGTCGCCTCCTATGTGCTCGAAGCCTCCGAAGGCGATATCGAGTTCAAGGATGGGCGCTTCTCGGTGGCGGGTACCGACAAGGGCCTCGCCTTTGGGGAAGTCGCGCTGCAGGCCTATATCGCCCATAAATTCTCCGGCCAGGACCTCGAGCCGGGGCTCAAGGAAGGCGCCTTCTACGATCCGACCAACTTCACCTTCCCGGCCGGCGTCCATATCTGCGAGGTGGAGATCGATCCGGAAACCGGCGTCACCACCATCGACCGCTGGACGGCGGTGGATGATTTCGGCGAGCTCATCAATCCGATGATCGTCGAGGGCCAGGTGCATGGCGGCATCGCCCAGGGCGTCGGCCAGGCCCTGCTCGAAGGCGCGATCTATGACAAGGACGGCCAGCTGTTGACGGCATCCTACATGGACTACTGCATGCCGCGGGCCGACGATCTACCCTCCTTCACCATCGGCGTGACCAAGACCGCCTGCCCGTCCAACCCCCTTGGCATCAAGGGTTGCGGCGAGGCCGGTGCGATCGCAGCCCCGCCGGCCGTGATGAACGCCATCACGGATGCCATCGGATTGGAGGATATCCCGATGCCGGCGTCGCCACAGGTGGTGTGGCAGGCCGTGCAGCGCGCCGCGAAGATGAAGAAGGCTGCGGAATAATGGAGTGGCGGTCTCCGGCCGCCATCGACCCTTCCGCAGACACCGCGTTTCCAAGATGGCGGTCGGAGACCGCCACTCCAAATTCATTCCACCTCCCTCAGGAGATGATCCATGTATCCCTTTACCTATCAGCGCCCCACCTCCGTACGCGGCGCCGTCGCCGCCCTCTCGAAGGCCGAAGAGGGCAAATTGCTCGCCGGCGGCCACACGCTGCTGCCGACCATGAAGCTGCGCCTTGCGAGTCCCTCCACCCTGATCGACCTCACCAGGATCGAAGCCCTGCGCGGCATCGAGGTGAAGGGCCGCAACCTCGTGATCGGCGCCACCACCACGCATGCCGAGGTGGCCAGCAGCGCCGCGGTGGGCGAGGCCCTCCCGGCGCTCGCGGCCCTCGCCCTTCTGATCGGTGATCCCGCCGTGCGCAGCCGTGGCACCATCGGCGGCTCGATCGCCAACAATGATCCGGCGGCTGATTATCCCGCGGCGGCCCTCGCCCTCGGCGCGACCATCGTCACCAACAAGCGCAAGATCCCGGCGGACGAGTTCTTCACTGGCCTGTTCGACACGGCGCTGGATGAAGGCGAGATCATCACCAAGGTCTCCTTCCCCATCCCCGCCAAGGCGGCCTATGAGAAGTTCCCCAATCCCGCCTCGCGCTATGCGCTGGTCGGCGTCTTCGTCGCCAAAAAGGGCAGCGCGGTGCGCGTGGCCGTCACGGGTGCGGGCTCGGACGGGGTGTTCCGCCACACCAAGGCCGAAGAGGCGCTGGCGACCCGCTTCCATGCCAAATCGCTCGAGGGCGTGTCGATAGAGGCCAAGGGGCTTAACGGTGATATCCATGCCAGTGCCGAATATCGCGCCCATCTGATCGGCGTGCTGACCAGGCGCGCGGTTGCGGCGGCGAAGTGAATGTCGATAATTGCGGACGGGAACCGCCCACGCGGCTTCCGTCCTCGATATGGAATGAGATGATGGCCGATCCCGCTGTCGAGTTTTCCGCGCAATTGCCTGGTGCCCGGCTCGACGTCGTTATCGCCAACATCACTACGCTCAAGCTGGACGCCATCGTCAATGCCGCCAATACCTCGCTGCTGGGCGGTGGCGGTGTCGACGGCGCCATCCATCGCGCCGCCGGGCCGGACCTCGTCGCGGAGTGCCGCATGCTGAACGGCTGCAAGGTGGGCGAGGCCAAGATCACCAAGGGATACAGGCTGCCGGCGAGGCATGTGATCCACACGGTCGGTCCCGTGTGGAATGGTGGGGCCGCGGGCGAACCCGAGAAGCTGCGATCCTGCTACCGCAACAGCCTCAAGGTCGCGGCCGCCAATGCCATCGACTCCATAGCCTTCCCGGCCATCTCGACGGGCATCTACCGCTTCCCGCCAGACCTCGCCGCCGACATCGCGCTCGCAACGGTGATCGAGACCCTGCCCACTTTGGCGCCGGCGCCTTCACAGGTCATCTTCTGCTGTTTCGACGCCGCCACGGCGGCGCTTTACCGCCAGAGTTTCGAGAAAGCGAATTTGGTGATTTAGGCACGCCTTCATCGTCTGCCGCGATGAGATCGTGTCAAAAGGTTTTGCTTCGCCCCCGCCTGACTCGTCCTATAGTGCCGGGAGCTTCAGGAGATTGAATTGCCGTCTGCCTTGCCCACTTCGATCGACGATACCGCCGCCTTGCTCTCCAGGGCCGATTACGTAGCAGGACGAGACCTTTCGACGGTGCTCTTTCTGGCCCTGCGCATGGGCCGCCCTCTCTTCCTCGAGGGTGAGGCCGGCGTCGGCAAGACCGAGATCGCAAAGGTGCTCTCCTCGACGCTGAACCGGCCCCTGATCCGCCTGCAATGCTATGAGGGCCTCGACATTTCCTCGGCCGTTTATGAGTGGAACACCATGGCCCAGATGGTGGAGATCCGCCTAGCGGAGGCCAGCGGCGGCGTCGACCGGGCGGCGCTCGGCTCGGACCTGTTCTCCGAGCGCTTCCTGATCGCTCGCCCCATCCTCGAAGCGGTGCGCCCGCAGGCTGGCGGCGCGCCCATCCTGCTGATCGACGAGCTCGACCGCACCGACGAAGCCTTCGAGGCCTATCTCCTGGAGGTGCTCTCGGATTTCCAGGTCACCATCCCCGAATTCGGCACGGTGAAGGCAGCCTCGCCGCCTATCGTCATTATCACCTCCAACCGCACGCGCGAGATCCATGACGCGCTGAAGCGGCGCTGCCTTTATCACTGGGTCGATTATCCCAGTGCCGAGAACGAACTCGAGATCCTGCGCCGCAAGGTGCCGCATGTGCCGGCCAAGCTCTCGCGCGAAGTCATCGGCTTCGTGCAGGCCTTGCGTCGGGAGGACCTGTTCAAGGCGCCCGGCGTCGCCGAGATGCTGGACTGGGCCACGGCGCTTACCGAGCTCGACGCGGTGGCCCTCGACCCGGCCCTGGTCTCCGACACGCTCGGCGTCCTGCTGAAATACCAGGACGACATCGCCCGCCTGACCGGCAGCCAGGCCAGGCGGCTGCTCGATGGCGTGAAGGCCAGCAACAATGCCGCCGCCTGAGCCGCCTGTCGTTACCCCCGGCAAGCTTGCCGACAACATCGCCTATTTCGCGAGGCTCCTGCGCGATGCCGGCCTGCCGGTCGGCCCCGCCTCCGTACTCGATGCCATCAGGGCGGTGGAGACCGTCGGCCTCGGCGGCAAGCAGGATTTCTACTGGACGCTGCACAGCGTGTTCGTCACCCGGCACGAACAGTCGATCCTGTTTCATCAGGCCTTCGAGCTGTTCTGGCGCCAGCGCGCGCTCACCGAAAAACTCATTGCCATGATGTCGCCGCAGGCCATCGCCGCCAGGGAGCCGCCCAAGCCCAAGGCGGGCTCGCAGCGTGTCAACGATGCCTTCTACAAGGAGCCGCCGCGCGAGGTCGAGGAAAGACAGCTTGTCGAGTTCGATGCCCGACTGACCATGTCGGAGCGCGAGATCCTCAAGCAGCGCGACTTCGCCCAGATGACGGCGGCCGAAATCGCGGCGGCCAAGCGCGAGATCGCGCAACTGCGCCTGCCCTATGACAATGTGCCGACGCGCCGCCTCATTGCCGGGGGCAAAGAGGTGATCGACCTGCGCCGCACCCTGCGCGCCGCCATGCGCAGCGGCGGCAATCTCGTCAACATCGCCTATCGGGAAGTCGGCGAGAAGCACCCGCCCATCGTGGCGCTGTGCGACATCTCCGGCTCGATGGCCGATTATTCGCGCCTTTTCCTGCATTTCCTGCACGCGATCTCGGAAAAGGGTCGGCGCGTGCATGGCTTCGTCTTCGCCACGCGTCTCACCAACATCACGCGTGCGCTGCGTACGCGCGACCCCGACGAGGCGCTGGAGCAGGCTTCCAAGGCCGTGAAGGATTGGGACGGCGGCACGCGCATCGCCCATTGCCTCGAGCGCTTCAACAAGGACTGGTCGCGCCGCGTGCTCGGCCAGGGCGCGCTGGTGCTGCTGATCACCGATGGGCTGGAGCGCCAGGTCGATGACGGCCTCGCCAAAGAACTCGACCGCTTGCACCGCTCCTGCCGGCGCCTGATCTGGCTCAACCCGCTGCTGCGCTTCGACGCTTTCGAGGCCCGCGCCGCCGGCATCAAGGCGATGCTGCCGCATGTTGACGAATTCAGGACCATACACAATCTCAAGAGCATGGGAGATCTGGTCAAGGCCCTGGATCGCAAGGCTGACGCCTCCGCGGATCCGCGGACGTGGCTGAAGAAGGCCGGCTAAGTCCCTTATTTGAGGAGCATTTTCATGAGTGATACTGCAGCAAACCTGGCATCCGATGCCGATATCCTCGCCTCCGCCCAGCATTGGCGCGAGCAGGGCAAAGGTGTTGCCATCGCCACCGTGGTGGAAACCTGGGGCTCGGCGCCGCGCCCCACCGGCTCCAACCTCGTGATCGACGAGGATGGCAATTTCCTCGGCTCCGTCTCGGGGGGCTGCGTCGAGGGCGCCGTGGTCACCGAGGCGCTCGACGTCATCCAGGAAGGCAAGCCGAAGATGCTCGAATTCGGCGTGGCCGACGAAACGGCCTGGCGTGTCGGCCTTTCCTGCGGCGGCACCATCCGCGTCTATGTCGAAAAGCTGGATTGACCGATGAAGCTCGCCACGCTCCAGGCGCTCAACCTGGCCCGCACCCAGCGCAAGGCGGCCGCGCTCGTCACCGATCTCGATAGCGGCGAGGAACGCCTGGTCAACGAAGCCGACATCGCCGCCGATCCGCTTGCCGCCGCCCTCGCCGAGCAGTTGCGAAAAGGCAAGTCGGCGACCGTGGAACAGGACGGCAAGCGCTATTTCATCACCATGCATGTGCCGCCGGTGCGGCTGGTGATGATCGGGGCCGTCCATATCAGCCAGGCGCTGGTACCGCTCGCCCGCCTTCTGGACCACGAACCGATCGTCGTCGATCCCCGCACCGCCTTCGCCTCGCCCGAGCGTTTTCCGGATGTAGAGCTGATTGCCGAATGGCCCGATGTCGCCCTGCCGCCGCTTGGCATCGACCGCTACACGGCCTTCGTCGCCCTTACCCACGATCCCAAGATCGACGACCCCGCCTTGATGCATGCCCTGGAGCGAGGCTGCTTCTATGTCGGCGCGCTGGGCTCTCGGAAAACCCACGCGCGCCGCCTTGAAAGGCTGCGGGCAGCCGGTGTCGGCGACAACACGCTCTCGCGTATCCGCGCCCCCATCGGGCTCGACATCGGCGCCATCAGCCCGTCCGAGATCGCTGTTTCCATCATTGCAGAGATCACGGCCGCGCTCAGGCTCGAAAGCGGCGAGAAAAAGCCGAGACAGGTCGCCTGATCTGTCAGCCTCTACTCAAAACCGATTGTAATTGAATGTTTTTTGGCGAAATCGCGATCGACGATGCCATCGGTGGCGTGGCAGTTCACTCCATCCGCAAGGGCAGTCTCGTCCTCAAGAAGGGCACCCTGATCGGGCCCGCCGAGGTGGCCGCGTTGCGCCGCGAGGGTGTCAGCACCGTTGTGATCGCCCGCCTCGACAAGGAGGACATCGGCGAGGACATGGCTGCCGCCCGTGTCGCCCAGGCGATCAAGGGGGCAGCCGTCCGGGCGGAAGATCCTTTCACCGGCCGCGCCAACCTGTTTGCCGAGCAGGCCGGCGTCCTCGTGCTCGACCGGGCGCGGATCGATGCCGTCAATGAGGTGGATGAGAGCATCACCTTCGCTACCCTGCCGGCATTCGCGGCCGTCAAGGCGGGCGAGATGATCGGCACCGTCAAGATCATTCCCTTTGCCGTTGACAAGGCGGTGCTCGACCGCGCACTCGCCACCCTCGTACAGCCGGCGATCCGCGTCGCGCCCTTCCGACCCTTGCGTGTCGCGGCGATCTCCACGCTCCTGCCTGGCCTGAAGGACAGCGTCGTCGGCAAGACCCTTCAGGTGCTCAAGGACCGCCTGGCCCCGGCCAAAGCCTCGATCGTCGCGGATGAGCGTGTGCAGCATCAGGCGGATGCCCTTGCCACGGCGCTGGACAAGGTCGCCAAAGCAGGGGCCGATCTCGCCATCATCTTCGGCGCCTCGGCGATCGCCGACCGGCGGGATGTCATCCCCATGGCGATCGAGAGTGCCGGCGGCGCCATTAGCCATTTCGGCATGCCCGTCGATCCCGGCAACCTGCTGCTCCTTGGAGAACTCGGCCCCATGTCGGTCCTCGGCGCGCCGGGCTGCGCCCGATCCCCCAAGGAGAACGGCTTCGACTGGATCCTGAATCGGCTTCTCGCCGGGGTTCCCGTCACCAGGGCCGACATTATCGGCCTGGGCGTCGGCGGCCTGCTGATGGAAATCGTCAGCCGCCCGCAGCCTCGCGCCGGCGGTAATGAGGAGAGCGATAGCCCGCCTCGCGTGGCGGCCGTCATCCTGGCGGGCGGGCGTTCCACCCGCATGGGCGGCCCCAACAAGCTGCTGCAGGATTATCGCGGCAAGCCTCTCGTCCGCCACGCGGTCGAGGCGAGTCTTGCCTCAAAGGCGCGCTCGGTCACCGTTGTCACCGGCCATCAGGCCGAGGCGGTGCGAGCCGCCCTCGCCGGGCTACCGGTCGCCTTCGCGCACAACCCTCACTTTGCCGAAGGCATCGCCACCTCCGTGCGGACGGGGATCGCGGCCCTGCCGGCCGACTGCGAGGCGGCCCTGATCGGCCTCGGCGACATGCCCCTTGTCGGCGCGCCGCTGCTCGATCGGCTGATCGAGGCCTTCGAACCGCGCAAGGGCGCCCACATCGTCCTGCCGGTCACGGGTGGCCAGCGGGGCAATCCGGTACTGTGGTCGCGACGCTTCTTCGGAGAGTTGCAGACCCTGCAGGGCGACTCGGGAGGCCGCCAGATTCTGAAGGCGAATGCCGATGCCGTGGCCGAGATTGCGGTTTCCTCGGCCGAAGCGAGCTTCGATGTCGATACGCCCGAAGCCTTGGCGGATCTGCGACAGGGATGGCGATAGCCGCTTGTTGCGTGGAAGGGACCGGGAACAACGGCCTCAACGCCTCGTGCGCAATTTTGCAGCAACTTTCTTTCCGCCAAGGAAACAAAGTAAGGTCTCTAAAAATTTTGTGTGGATTTCGCCGAAATCTAATAGCCGTTACACGTGTAACGGTTGCGGCTTTTGGGGCCTGTAGGCCCAATTTCGACCGTCCCGAGCAGCATTTTGGCGTAATTTTTGCCATTCGACGCTGAAAATTTCGCCCCGCTGCCCAAAAATTTCATAAAATCGATAAAGTTGAGCCGACAGGCCTTCCGCGCGATTGTCATGCGCCAAAGCGCTTGCTATGACAGGCAATCGTCGCATGACTGCCTGTCTCTTAGGCAAAAATCTCCGACAAGGGGATGCCAGGGAAAAAAGGGCAGCAGCGGCAGAGGGGAAAGTACTAGATGGCCTTCTTTATACAGCAGCTCATTAATGGGCTGGCGGTCGGATCACTGTATGGTCTGATCGCCGTAGGTTACACGATGGTGTTCGGCATCATCGGCATGGTGAACTTCGCTCATGGCGACTTGTTCATGCTCTCCGCGGTCATCGCGTTCGTCTGCTTCCTGTTCCTGATCACCTTGCTCGGCGTATCCTCGGTTATCGTCGCGCTGTTGATCGTGTTGGTGATCGGCATGGTGCTGACCAGCCTGTGGAACTGGGCGATCGAGCGCATCGCCTACCGGCCCTTGCGAGGCTCCTTCCGTCTCGCGCCGCTGATCTCGGCCATCGGTATCTCGATCGCCCTGTCGAACTTCGTGCAGATCTTCCAGGGCGCCGACTCCAAGGCAGTCCCGGCGGCGGTGGACCAGGCGCTCGGCGGCAAGTTCGAGATCTGGAGCGAGACAAATGCACAGGGCCAGGTCATCGACGCCACGATCTCGCTGAAGCAGATCATGGTCTTCATCATCACGGCAGCCCTGCTCGCCGTCTTCTGGTACCTGGTCACCAAGACTTCGCTCGGCCGTGCCCAGCGCGCCTGCGAGCAGGACCGCAAGATGGCCGCGTTGCTCGGCGTAAACGTCGACCGCACGATCTCGATCACCTTCATCATGGGCGCGGCGCTCGCCTCGGTGGCCGGCCTGATGTTCCTGGTCACGTACAGCTCCGTCAACTTTCACGACGGCTTCGTGCCTGGCGTGAAGGCCTTCACGGCGGCCGTGCTCGGCGGCATCGGCTCGCTGCCTGGCGCGGTGATCGGCGGTATCCTGATCGGCCTGGTGGAGAAGCTGTGGGAGGGCTCGTTCAACGGCGACGTAGCTTCCTACCGCGACGTGGCGGTGTTCTCCATCCTTGCCATTACCCTGATCTTCATGCCGCAAGGCCTGCTGGGTCGCCCGGAAGTGGAGAAGGTGTGAGATGGCTCAGAAGAACGAAAACACCTCCGGCATCGGCTTCTTCAAGGATCTCGCCTTCTGGACAGCCGCGGCGATTGCCCTCTTCGTGCCGGTTGTCGGGTTCACCACCTACTCCGACATGAACACCAACAGCCTGCAGTTCAACTTCACGAACGCGGCGTTCGCCTTCAATGACCGTTGGGGCGGCTTCGTGAAGGCCGGCGTGATGGTGGCGATCGTCGTCGCCGTGCGCGCCTTCGTCCTGCTCAGGCCGAAGCGCGAAAAGAGCGATCGGGTCTCGCCGGTCGCAGCCGCACTCTCGCGCTTCAGCGTGTCGCAGACGGCGATGTGGTTAGGTGCCGGCCTTGCCGTCGCCTTCCCGCTGGTGATGCTCGGCGCGCTGGGCGACAAGGGCTCGCTCAAGTGGATCGACACCTTCGGCATCGGCATCATGATTTACGTCATGCTGGGCTGGGGCCTGAACATCGTGGTTGGCCTCGCCGGCCTTCTCGACCTTGGTTACGTCGCCTTCTACGCGGTGGGTGCCTATTCCTACGCACTGATGTCCTATTACTGGGGCCTGTCCTTCTGGGAAGTGCTGCCCCTGGCCGGCATCCTCTCCGCCTTCTGGGGCATCATGCTGGGCTTCCCGGTGCTGCGCCTGCGCGGCGACTACCTCGCCATCGTGACGCTTGCCTTCGGTGAAATCATCCGCGTGGTGCTGATCAACTGGCGGGCCTTCACGCACGGGCCTGACGGTATCACCTCGATCAAGCCACCCTCCTTCTTCGGCATCCCGTTCACGGCGGGACCAACTGGCTTCGCCCACACTTTCGGGCTGACCTTCTCGCCGATCTACACCAAGGTCTTCCTTTTCTACGTCATCCTGGCGATGGCGCTGGCCACGGCCTATGTCACCACCCGCATGCGCAAGTTGCCGGTGGGCCGGGCTTGGGAAGCACTGCGCGAGAACGAGATCGCCTGCCGTTCACTCGGTATCAACACCACCAAGACAAAGCTGGCGGCCTTCGCCACCGGCGCCATGTTCGGCGGTTTCGCCGGCGCTTTCTTCGCCGCCAAGCAAGGCTTCATCAACCCCGAAAGCTTCACCTTCAACGAATCGGTGATGGTGCTTGCCATCGTGGTTCTCGGCGGCTCCGGCAGTCTTCTGGGCGTGGTGATCGCGGCCGTCTTCCTGGTTGGCGGCCTTGAAATCCTGCGCGAACTCGACTTCCTCAAGCAGATCTTCGGCGACAATTTCGATCCCGGCCTTTACCGCGGCCTGATCTTCGGCCTCGCCATGGTCATCATGATGCTGTGGAAACCGCGCGGCCTCATTTCCAATCGCGTGCCAACCGCATTTCTCAAGGAGCGCAAGGTTGTCTCGGGTGCCCTCGTCCAGGAGGGTCACGGATGAGCACCCCTACTTCAATGACAGATACAATCGATCCCTCCCTGGCGTCCCACGCCCATCCCGAACATCGCTGGCATAGCGATCCGCTTCTCAAGGTTGAAAAGCTCACCATGCGTTTCGGCGGCCTCACCGCCGTCAACGCGGTGACCTTCAACTGCGGGCGCGGCGACATCACCGCCCTCATCGGCCCGAACGGCGCAGGCAAGACCACGGTCTTCAACTGCATCACCGGCTTCTACAAGCCGACCGAGGGCCGTATCGGCCTGCGCCATGGCAGTCTCGCCGTCTGGGATGAGTTCGACGCCCTGACGACCTCCACCGACCAGCGGCTCATCCTCGGCCAGGACCACCTCTACCTCCTCGAGCGCATGCCGGACTTCCATGTCTCGCGCACCGCCAAGGTGGCCCGCACCTTCCAGAACATCCGCCTGTTCGCGGGCATGACGGTTCTGGAAAACCTGCTCGTAGCCCAGCACAATGCGCTGATGTCGGCCTCCGCCTTCTCCATCGCCGGCATCCTCAAGCTGCCCGGCTATGGCCGGGCCGAAGCCGCCGCTATCGACAAAGCCAAATATTGGCTCGACAAGACCAACCTCACCGCGCGCGCCGATGATCCTGCGGGCTCCCTGCCCTATGGCGACCAGCGCCGCCTCGAAATCGCCCGCGCCATGTGCACCAACCCGGTTCTGCTCTGCCTGGATGAGCCTGCCGCCGGTCTCAATCCGAAGGAAAGTCTCGACCTCAACACGCTCCTGCGCTCGATCCGGGCCGACCACGACACCTCCCTGCTCCTCATCGAGCATGACATGTCGGTGGTGATGGGGATCTCCGACCATGTCGTGGTGCTGAACTACGGCACCAAGATTTCCGACGGCACACCTGAGCAGGTGCGCAACGACCCGGCCGTGATTGCGGCCTATCTCGGTTCTGACGAAGAAGTGGAGGATTGAGCATGGCGAATCCCTTGCTCGCCGTCCGCGGCGTCCAGACCTATTACGGCCAGGTGCATGCTCTCAAAGGCGTTGATGTCGAAATCAACGGGGGCGAGATCGTGACGATCATCGGCGCCAACGGTGCCGGCAAGTCCACCCTGATGATGACGATCTTCGGCTCCCCCAAATGCCGAAGCGGCTCCATCGCATTCGACGGCCAGGACATTACCCATATGCCGATCCACGAGATTGCGCGCCTTCGTATCGCGCAGTCTCCGGAGGGGCGCCGCATCTTCCAGCGCATGACGGTGTATGAGAATCTGCAGATGGGCGCCGAAATCGACGGCAACACCCATTTCGCTGAGGATCTGGAACGCATGTATACGCTGTTCCCGCGCCTCAAGGAGCGTGCCGCCCAGCGCGGCGGTACCCTCTCGGGTGGTGAGCAGCAGATGCTCGCCATCGCCCGTGCGCTGATGAGCCGTCCTCGCCTCCTGATGCTGGACGAGCCCTCCCTCGGGCTCGCCCCGCTGATCGTCAAGCAGATCTTCGATGCGATCCGCGTCCTCAACCAGACGGAGAAGCTTTCGGTCTTCCTCGTCGAGCAGAATGCCTTCCATGCGCTCCGTCTGGCGCATCGCGGCTATGTCATGGTCAACGGCGTGATCACCATGTCGGGCACCGGCAAGGAATTGCTGGCACGCCCCGAGGTCCGCGCGGCCTATCTGGAAGGAGGGCACTGATATGGATCATTTCCTCTACGAGGACAACGCGTTCAAATTCGTCCTTGTCACCATCATCATGGGCGGCTGGGCGGCTTGGATGACGGGCAAGGCCTGCGCCTCCACCTGGAGCCGTTATCCGACCTTGTTCATCTACCTCACGATCCTGACGGCGGGCGTGCGCTTCCTGCATCAGGCGCCGTTCGGCGGCGACATGTTCTCGCCCCACTATTTCGTGGTCGACTTCATCTACATCCAGCTCGTCGGCCTTCTGTCCTATCGCCTAAAGCTGGCGAGCCAGATGGTCAGCCGCTATGGCTGGATGTTCCAGAAGTCGGGCGCCGTGGGCTGGAGCGCTCGTTCTCCGGTTGAATAAAACCTCGCTTCACCGGGCGGAAAAGTCTGCCCATACCTCGAACGTTACAAATATCCTCCGGAAGGGTAATGTCCCCTTCCGGACCCCGAAATCGGGTGACAAGCACCAAAAACTGGGCAACATAAGTCCCATTGGGGTGTCTTTATCCCGCTAAGCCAGAGTCGACAGGCTCTGTTACATCCACTGGGAGAACCACATGAAAAAACTCTTGTTGACGAGCGTCGCGCTGGCCGCTGCCCTCGCCTTCGCCGGAGCCGCTCAGGCTCAGATCAAGCTCGGCGTCGCCGGCCCGATCACCGGCCCGAACGCCCCCTTCGGCGCTCAGCTGAAGAACGGCGTCGACATGGCGGCCAAGAACATCAACGCCGCCGGCGGCATCCTCGGCCAGAAGCTCGAGGTGGAAGTCGGTGACGACCAGTCGGACCCCAAGCAGGGCGTTTCGGTCGCCAACAAATTCGTGGGTGACGGCGTGACCATGGTGGTCGGCCACTTCAACTCGGGCGTCACCATTCCGGCCTCGGAAGTCTATGCCGACAACGGCGTCATCATGATCACGCCTTCGGCGACCAACGAGAAGGTCACCGACCGCGGCCTGTGGAACGTGTTCCGCACCTGCGGCCGTGACGACCAGCAGGCCCAGGTCTGGTCCGACTACTTCGTCGCCAACTACAAGGGCAAGAATGTCGCCGTCATCGACGACAAGACCACCTACGGCGCCGGCCTCGCCAAGAACGCCGTCGCCGACCTCGAGAAGGCTGGCATCACCCCCGGCCTGATCGAGGAAGTCAACATCGGCGAGAAGGACTACTCGGCCGTCGTCACCAAGATGAAGGGCCAGGGCACCGACGTGCTGATCTGGGGCGGCCTCTACACCGAAGCCGCGCTGATCCTCAAGCAGCTGCGCGACCAGGGCATGAAGACCGTCATGCTCTCGGGCGACGGCATCACCTCGGCTGACTTTGCCACCATCGGCGGCGACGCCGTGATCGGCACCCAGATGACCTTCCCGCCCAAGGTGGAAGCCAATCCGGCCAATGCCGACCTCGTGAAGCAGTTCAAGGCCATCGGCTACACGCCGGAAGGCTACACGCTGTTCTCCTACGCCGCGGTCGAGATCTTCAAGCAGGCTGCTGAAGCTGCCAAGTCGGTCGATCCGCAGAAGATGGCCGAGCAGATGCACACCGGCATGCCCTTCCACACCGTCATGGGCGACCTTGCGTATGACAAGAAGGGCGACCTGACCAAGGTTGGTTATGTCATGTACACCTGGAAGAAGGGTGATGATGGCAAGATCGACTACTTCCAGAATCCGTCGTAAGCTTCGTCACAATCTGATGTGACAGACCCGCTCCGGCTTGCCGGGGCGGGTTTTTTGATGGCTGGAGTGTTTCCGAGCAAATTTGCCACTATTCTGAGAAGAATCCTTTGCGATTCGAGCTCCCGATGCGCTTGCACCTCCTCCTTGCCGCGACCTTGCTGCTGGTCACCAGTCCGGCCTTTTCAGGCGGGGCGGCGGAAGCGGCCGAACCCGCCGTGACCATGGCCGTTGCCGGCCCGATGTCGGGGCCGAACAGAGCGTGAGGCGGATTGTCTGCCTCATCCCAGCTTGCTCAGGATGGGAAAGGTGCTCTGCAGCCAGATCGAGAAATCGGCCATGCCACCGGTGAGGAAGGCGAGGCCTGCGACGACCAGAAGGCCGCCCATCACCTTTTCCACCGTGCCGAGATGGGCGCGGAAGGCCCGCAGGAAGCGCATGAACGGGTTCATGGCGAAGGCGGCGACGACAAAGGGCAGACCAAGGCCAAGCGTATAGATCGCCAGCAGGAGAACGCCATAGCCCACGCTCGCCTGCCTGCCGGCGACTGCCAGCACCGTCGCCAGGACCGGACCGATGCAGGGCGTCCAGCCGAATGCAAAGGCGAGCCCCATGAGATAGGCGCCGAGGGGTCCTGGCGTGGCGCGGCTCTCGAAGCGGGCCTGACGGAACAGCACGGCGATACGGAACACGCCGAGGAAATGCAGGCCCATCGTGATGATGATGATGCCGGCCAGCAGGGCAAAGGGGTCGACGGAGGTCGCCCAGCCCATCGGCAGCAGGCCGGCATTGGCGGCACCCACCAGCCACTGGGCAAGGAGCCTGCGGGCCGAGATCAGCAGCGAGCCCACCAGAGACGCTGTGGCTCCGAGCGAGATGAACACGGTGGCGAGCCCCGCCATGAAGACGAGCGCGGAGATCACGGCGCGCCGGCGCACGGTCCTGTCGATGGTCTCGCCTGAGATTTCGTCCAGCGTCGTGCCGGCAAGATAGGTCAGGTAAGGCGGTACCAGCGGCAGCACGCAGGGCGAAAGAAAGGAAAACAGCCCGGCAAGGAACACCCCGGGGACGGTAATATCGGCCATCGACTCATCCACTCTTACGCACCGGGCGCGGCACCGAACACTTTGCTCTAGCGCGCCGCGCACTCCCGCCCAAGTTGTTTCCGCCTTCCTCATCCTCTCGTGATCGGAAGTGATGTCGCAGCATTGACATTACAGGTCCTTTCACCACGGTAGGGCACCTGGAGCAAAGCGCGTTTAAGCGCAAACGCTGCTTTGCTCTAACTCTTTGTTTCGACGCGTCTTTGCGATTCTTGCCGATGCCGTCAAATCGCAAAACGCTTTAGCAAGGTGGAGCCGGTCTCATGCGAAATCTCATCACGGATGTGGCTGGAATCAAGGTGGGCAATGCGCAGGACGCGTCCCTCGCCTCCGGCACCACGGCGGTGATCTTCGACGAGCCGGCGGTCGCCGCCGTCGACGTGCGCGGCGGCGCGCCGGGCACACGCGAGACGGATCTTCTGGCCCTCGAACGCACGGTCGAGCATGTCGACGCCCTCGTCCTTTCCGGCGGCTCCGCCTTCGGGCTCGAGGCGGCGAGCGGTGTCACCGCCTGGCTCGCCGCGCAGGGCCGCGGCTTCCAGGTGGGTGACGCCCACGTGCCCATTGTACCCAGCGCGATCCTGTTCGACCTCATCAATGGCGGCAACAAGGATTGGGGCCGCTTTCCGCCCTATCGCGATCTCGGCTTCGAGGCTGCCTCGCAGGCCGGGCTCGATTTTGCGCTGGGCACCGCCGGCGCGGGCTTCGGCGCCACGACGGCGAGCTTCAAGGGCGGGCTCGGCTCGGCTTCGGCACTGTCAGGCCCCTACACTGTTGGCGCGCTCGTGGCCGTCAATGCGCTCGGCAATGTCACCATCGGCGAAGGCCCTCATTTCTGGGCGGCGCCCTATGAACGGGGTTCGGAATTCGGCGGCCTCGGCCTGCCGCATCCCTGGCCCGCCGACGCCCTGAAGCTGCGCTACAAGGGCCAGCAGCCCGAGAACACCACCATTGCCATCGTCGCCACCGACGCGCGCCTGACCAAGGCGCAGGCGAGGCATTTGGCCGTGATGGCGCAGGACGGTTTCGCCCGCGCTATCCACCCCGTCCACACCCCGTTCGATGGCGACACCGTCTTCGCGGCAGCGACGGGCCGGGTCGCAGTGGCGGAAGCGCCCGTCGATCTCATCTCCCTCGGCACGGAGGCAGCCCATGTGATGGCGCGCGCCTGTGCCCGCGCCGTCTACGAGGCGACTGCCCTGCCCTTCGCGCAGGCCCGGCCAAGCTGGCGGCAGCGTTTCGGATAATCCGGATGCACTGGGATCCTGCCGTTCTTGCCCCGCAGCAGTTGCCGAGAGGGAAGAACGGGCAAGATGCCCGTGCACCCGGAAACCACGCCCGCCCCCTGACTTCATGCGCTGATCGATTGCAATGCTCGCCCCGGTCTGGCAGGTAGAACTCGGCCTTTTTCAGCAGGATTGCCCATGCCCCGCCCCATTGTCATCGCTCCTTCCATTCTCTCCGCGGACTTTGCGTCACTCGGCGCCGAGGTGCGGGCGATCGAGGACGCGGGCGCCGACTGGGTGCATTATGACGTCATGGACGGCCATTTCGTGCCGAACCTCACCATCGGGCCGGGCGTTGCGGCAGCCATCCGACCGCATGTGAAGACCAAGATCGATACCCATCTGATGATCTCGCCCGCCGATCCCTATCTTGACGAGTTCGCCGAGGCCGGCTGCGATACCATCACCATTCATGCCGAGGCCGGCCCCCATCTGCACCGCTCGCTGCAGCACATCAGGAAGCTCGGCAAGCGCGCCGGCGTCGCCATCAACCCGGGCACCCCCCCCGACGTCGTCGACTATGTTCTCAATCTCGTCGATCTCATCCTGGTGATGACGGTCAACCCCGGTTTCGGCGGTCAGGCCTTCATTCCCGAGACGGTTGCCAAGATCGAGGCTATCCGGGCCAAGGTCGGCCATCGCGACATCGACATCGAAGTCGATGGCGGCATCACGCCCGAGACGGCCCCGCTCGTGGTCGCGGCAGGCGCCAATGCGCTGGTTGCGGGCTCCTTCGTCTTCCAGGGCGGGCCTTCGGCCTATGCCGCCAACATCGCGGCGATCCGCCGGGCGGCGCAGGCCGCGGCCAAGCGGTAGTCGGGGGGCGGGTCTTCAGACCCGCCTGCAGCGCCACCCGAGCCGAGAAGGTGAAAGGCGGGTCTGAAGACCCGCCCCGTTCCCTTCCCACATATTTCTCGCAGATTCGGATACACTTTCGTGGCGATCCTGCCTAAAAGGGGCACGAAAGGGACCCTTCCATGATCGCACGCTATAGCCGCCCCCAAATGGTCGCCATCTGGGCGGAACAGACCCGCTTCCGTATCTGGTTCGAGATCGAGGCGCATGCCACCGACAAGCTCGCCGAGCTTGGAGTGGTGCCCAAGGAAGCGGCGGCGAAGATCTGGGAGAAGGCCAGGGACGCCACTTTCGACGTCGCCCGCATCGATGAGATCGAGCGCGAGGTGAAGCATGACGTCATCGCCTTCCTCACGCATCTGGGCGAGATCGTTGGCCCGGAAGCGCGCTTCCTGCACCAGGGCATGACCTCCTCCGACGTGCTCGACACCTGCCTCGCCGTGCAGCTTTCGCGCGCCGCCGATATCCTGATCGCCGATGTCGATCAGGTGCTGGCGGCCCTCAAGAAGCGCGCCATCGAGCATAAATACACGCCGACCATCGGCCGCAGCCACGGCATCCATGCCGAGCCGGTGACCTTCGGCCTCAAGCTCGCCCAGGCCTATGCCGAGTTCACGCGCTCCCGCGAGCGCCTGGTCGCGGCACGCAAGGAGATCGCAACCTGCGCCATTTCCGGCGCCGTCGGCACCTTCGCCAATATCGATCCCCAGGTAGAAGAGCATGTCGCCGCCAAGATGGGCCTTGCCGTTGAGCCGGTCTCGACCCAGGTCATCCCGCGCGACCGCCATGCGATGTTCTTCGCCACGCTCGGCGTGGTCGCCTCCTCGATCGAGCGTCTCGCCATCGAAATTCGCCATCTCCAGCGCACCGAGGTACTGGAAGCCGAGGAGTTCTTCTCCGAAGGGCAGAAGGGCTCTTCGGCCATGCCGCACAAGCGCAACCCCATCCTCACCGAGAACCTCACGGGCCTGGCGCGCATCGTGCGCTCGGCCGTGACGCCGGCCCTGGAGAATGTGGCGCTCTGGCATGAGCGCGACATCTCGCACTCGTCGGTCGAGCGCATGATCGGCCCGGACGCCACCATCACGCTGGACTTCGCGCTCGCCCGCCTCGCCGGCGTGATCGACAAGTTGCTGATCTATCCCGCCAATATGCGCAAGAATCTCGACCGCCTTGGCGGCCTGCACAATTCGCAACGCGTGCTGCTCGCCCTCACCCAGGCGAGCGCCAGCCGCGAGGATTCCTATCGCCTGGTGCAGCGCAACGCCATGAAGGTCTGGCGCGGCGAAGGCGATTTCCTCGCCTTCCTCAAGGCCGATCCGGACGTTTCAGCCAAGCTGTCCGATGCGACGCTCGAAGCCATGTTCGACGAAGGCTACCACTTCAAGCATGTCGACACGATCTTCGAGCGCGTGTTCGGCAAGGATGCCTGAAGGCGGACGCCGGGCCCGGGCGTACCGCAAATGTGTGGAATCAGGCCAGCGAGAAAACAAAGAACTGGTTCAGATCGACTGGCAGGGCAATAAAATAGAAACATAGCCCTGAGTCGGGGCCTGACGGGCCTCTCGCGTGCACGTGGAAACAGTGCCCACTCAATCTGACGGGAGTTTCACATGCGCATCTCCGACACCGACATCCTGATCGTGCCGGGCCTGGGCAATTCGCCGCCGGAACATTGGCAATCGCGCTGGCAGGCCAAGCTCTCGACGGCGCGGCGCGTCATGCAGGACGACTGGCAGCAGCCGCGGCGCGAAGCCTGGGTCAACCGGCTGGTGGAGGATGTGCAGGCCTCGAGCCGCCCGGCGATCATCATCGCCCATTCCATCGGCGTGATCACCACCGTCTTCGCCGCCGAGCAGATCCGAGGCCATGTCATCGGCGCGATGCTGGTGGCGCCCTCCGACTGGGACAAGCCGGATCTCATTCCAGGCTACGATCTCGACTTCACCCCCATCCCGATGACGGCCCTGCCTTTCCCGTCGCTGCTCGTCGCCAGCCAGAACGATGCCTATTGCGACATCAACCGAGCCAGCTCCTTTGCCGAGGCCTGGGGCAGCGAGTTCGTGGACGCCGGCGACGCCGGCCACATCAATGTGGAGTCCGGCCACGGCCCCTGGCCGGAAGGCCTGCTGCGCCTGGCGAGCTTCCTGTCGAAGCTGAAGCTGGGAACGCAGTAGAGCCAGGGATCGCAGGCATCCCTGGCTGCTCTTGGAAATGCGGCGCCCGTGGAGAGGAAGCAGGCAGGGATGCCTGCGATCCCAGGATTAATACTGCGCCTGCACCGGACCTGAATGGCCCCGCGCGGTCTTCAGCGCTGCCTGCGCGCCGGCAGTCAGGAAGGCCCAGTCCGACCCCACCGCCATGATGTCGAAGCCGAGGGCGGCGTTGCGGGCAGCGGCCTCGCCGCCGCTGCAGAAGATGGCGGTGAGCTTGTTGCGGGCCTTGGCGGCGGCAAGCAGCCGCCTCATCACCGCCACCGCTTCCGGCAACTGGTGGTCGAGCTTCTCGCCGCGACTGAGGCTGATGGAAAGATCGCTCGGGCCAACGAAGACGCCATCAAGGCCGGGAACGTCGAGGATCTCCTCCATCGCATCCGCCGCCTGCTGGGTCTCGATCATGGCAAGGGCGATGATCTGGTCGTTGGCGCTGGTGCGATAGCTCTCGGCATCGAGGCCATAAAGGGCGAGCCCCCTGGTGCCGCCCCAGCTGCGTCCGCCCACGGGCGGATATTTCAGGGTGTCGACCAGCTTGCGGGCATCCTCGACACTGTTGATCATCGGCAGGATGGCGAGTTCTGCGCCGAGATCATAGAGACGAGCCGCATCGCCGAAGCCCTCGAGGCCGACGCGCACACCGGCCGGCTTGCCGGCAAGATGGCTGGCCGTAATGGCATCGCGCGCCTCGGCGAAGGAGGCTTCGCCATGCTGGAGATCGAGGATGACGGCATCGAAGCCTGCCCGCCCCAGGGCCTCGGCCATGCGCGGATAGGCCGAAGCCATCCACCCAGCGAAGATCTTCTCGCCTCGTGCAAGGCGATTGCGCAGGGTAGGGCTTGTCATGGCGATATCCGATCGATCAAAGGCAAGGACCGCAAACAAAAGCGGCGCCCGTGAATAGAGCGCCGCTTGCCGGTATTGGCAAGATAGGGCGCGAAAATGCGCCCTGGGATCAGACGCCGCTCTGGACTTCCTGAATCGCGCGCCCGAGCATCTCGGTCAAGACCTGGCGAACCTGCGGCTCGCTCATGCTCAGATTGGCGGCAGCGAAGTCGGCAAGAACCTTGCGCACCACGTCATGGTCGCCGGCTTCCTCGAAGTCCGACATGACCACAGATTTGGCATAGGCGCTAGCGTCCTCGCCCGACAGGCCGAGCTTCTCGGCGGCCCACAGGCCGAGCAGCCTGTTGCTGCGAGCCGTCGCCTTGAAGCGGAGATCCTCGTCATGGGCAAACTTCTTCTCGAAGGCCTCTTCCCGCTTGTCAAACGTGGTCATTGAGTTATTTCCTGTTCAGCTACCGGTTTTTCTTGAAGCGCCGGCCATGCCTGTTGCATATAGGCGCGCAATCCCCAAATCAAATTAAGCTGCCGTAACGCCCTCCTCCCAGGGTCGCATCCGGCATTTCGAAAATACACCGATGCCCGGTGCACAAGCAAATGCACTTTGGCAGGATTCGTGGTTCCAGACCGGTTCACACCGTGGCGCGCATTGTGCGCAGGGCTGTGATCGGGTAGGTTGGCGAAGTCTCCGGTTTGCCGTCGCAAGCCGAATCGCCAATTGCGCCGGCCACGGATCGCATTTCCAGGAGCCCTGGCACGTTGACGGATTTTCTCAAACCACGGTACATCCCGATGAACCGCCGCCGCCGCATCTACGAAGGCAAGGCGAAGGTCCTCTATGAAGGTCCTGAGCCCGGCACCCTGATCCAGCATTTCAAAGACGACGCCACCGCTTTCAACAGCAAGAAGCATGCGATCATTGACGGCAAGGGCGTCCTCAACAACCGCATATCCGAATATCTGTTCCAGAACCTGAATGATATCGGCGTGCCCACGCATTTCATTCGCCGGCTGAACATGCGCGAGCAGCTCATCCGCGAGGTCGAGATCATTCCGCTCGAAGTCGTGGTGCGCAATGTCGCCGCGGGCTCGATCTCCACGCGCCTCGGCCTGGAGGAAGGCACGCAGCTGCCCCGCTCGATCGTGGAGTTCTATTACAAGAACGACGCGCTCAGCGATCCCATGGTCTCGGAAGAACACATCACGGCCTTCGGCTGGGCGAGCCCTCCGGAACTCGATGACATCATGGCGCTGGCCATTCGCGTCAACGACTTCCTGTCCGGCCTCTTCCTCGGCGTCGGGATCCGCCTGGTCGACTTCAAGATCGAATGCGGCCGCCTGTGGGAGAACGAGATGATGCGCATCGTCCTTGCCGACGAGATCTCGCCCGACTCCTGCCGCCTGTGGGACATCAAGTCGAACGACAAGCTCGACAAGGATCGTTTCCGCCGCGACATGGGCGGCCTCGTGGAAGCCTACACCGAAGTGGCGCGCCGTCTCGGCATCATGAACGAGATGGAAAACATAAGTGTGAAGGGCCCCAAGCTGGTCCAGTGACCCGTTAGGGTGTAAATATTGAAAAGGGGGCTCGCGCTGGAAGGCGTCGAGCCCTTTTTGTTAAGCAGGCTCTGAAAGAGTACAGCGTGGTTTACAAGGAAGAGCCTGTGTCGAAACAAGCGCCTGCTCCATGGAAGCGTCAGCTGCTTGCCGGCAGCCTGCTTGGCGTTGTGCTGACGGCCCTCGCAGGCTGCGCCTATTGGAATTTGTGGGATGGCGATCCCGCAGTCTCGCTGCCGGACTCCAGCAAGTGGGTCGTGCTGCCCATGCGCTCCTTCGTGTCCCGCGACGACATCACGGTCGAAGGCATGCAGTTGTGCACCATGCGCCAATGCGGCTACGATGCGACGATCGAGCGTTTCACGGTGACGGGACGGGATGCGGCGATCTGGGAAAAGGCCCTCACCGAGCCTCGCCAACTCGCCGCCCTGGTCGGCAAGCCCTACCCCAAGAGCGTCCTGCCCAAGCCCGAGGTCAGTGCCGAGCCGTTCACCGCTGGCAAATGGACCGGCATCGAGCTTGCCATGACCGGCGGCAAGAAGGCGCATCACTTCAACTCATTCGTCGTCGGGGAGCGCAACAAGAACGGCACCACCTTTATCGTGGTGATCGCGGCGCACGAAGACATTGCCAGGAAGCTGGTGCTCGAAGCGACACAATGACGCCGCCGGTGCGCGAATGGCTCCGGCCGCACATGAATTGCACACCGCGCAAGCGCCCCCACCGATCCCAAATTGTGATGGATTGCGATAAAAGAAGACGATCATGGACGACAAACGTCTCAGCAAATTCCTCAGCCTCGTGCTTCGGCATGAGCCTGAAGCCGCCGGCCTGACGCTCGATGCGCAGGGCTGGGTCGAGATCGACGATCTCGCCAGGGCGACGATGAAGCGCTTCGGCGCCGGACAGCGCGACATCGAGCGTGTGGTGCAGGAAAGCGACAAGCAACGCTTTATCATCCAGGGCTCTCGCATCCGCGCCAACCAGGGCCACAGCGTCAACGTCGATCTCGGCCTTGAGCCTTCCGAGCCGCCCGCCGAACTCTGGCACGGCACCACGGCTGGCCATCTGGAGAGCATTCTCGCGAGCGGGCTCGAGAAGCGCAGCCGCCAGCATGTGCATCTCTCGATCGACCGGGAAACGGCCCGCAAAGTCGCAGCACGCCGCACCGGTCCCTGGGTGATCCTGCGGGTCGATGCCGCGGCCATGCGGGGTGAAGGTGGGGCATTCTATGTCAGCGAGAATGGCGACTGGCTCACCGACGCGGTACCCGCCCGCTTCCTGGGCATCGCCGAGCAGTTTTCCGACGGCGACAGCCCACGCGGTGATTGAACCGCCGGCCCGCCAAGCATACGGCACCGTCGGTCGACAGAAATATTCCGCCAACCGACGGGGACTCTCTCCACCGAGAAGTCCGAGGTCAGGCCGCCTGCACCTCCAGATCGTGCTCCACGCCCAGCAGCGCGTGGGGTGCGCGCATCTTTACAAGGAAGAACCAGCCGACGCCCAGCAGCATGTAAAGGGCGAAGCCGTAAGGAAGGATATTGTAGGGATAGGCCGGCACCGGATAGATGCTGCCGATGAGCGACAGGATCATCAGCACGGTCCCCAGACCGCCCATGACATAATCCATGGGCTTGGCCTCGCCCATCTTGCGCAGCAGCACCGGGGCGGCGATGGAGCAGAGCATGTACACGATGATGAATCCGAAGCTCGCGATTGTACCGAAATAACCGAGCAGGTCGGGATTGGCTTGGCTGGAGAAGCTGGCGCAGACGATGAAGTTCAGGACCACGCCGATGGTAGCGGCGATATGAGGGGTGCGATGCGATTCATGGATCGTGCCGACGGCCCGATGCAGGAACTGGTAGCGCCCGAGGGAAAACAGCATCCGGCTGAAGGCGTTGATCGAGGCAAGGGCGCAGGCAAAGCAGCTGATCGCCGCGCCGATATAGACAAGATTGGTCAGCAGCACGCTTTTGCCTGCCACGAGATCGCTCAACGGCCCTGAACTTGCGCCCAATTTGGAGGCATCGTCGTCGAACCCTTGCGAAATGACGTAGGTCGTCACGATGAAGAAGAGCCCCGCGATGATGGGGGTGAGGATCACGGCACGCGGAATGATCCGGTTGGGATTGCGCGTCTCCTTGCCAAGCGTGGCTGCACTTTCGAACCCGACATAGGAAAAGATGCCGAAGACGATGGCTTGCGCAACGGCGGTGAAGGAGGAGCCATCGAGTTGCACCTGCTTCACGTCGGTTGCATAGCCGTGGGCACGCCAGGAAATGAAGCAGACCAGAAGGATGATGGCCATCGATATCACTTCGATGCCAAGGCCCACCCGAGAGGAGATGCGGATGTCGCGCACGGCAAAGAGCCATACTGCCACCGAGATCAGCAGGAAGAACACCGCGCTGGGCACCGTGGCGGCGAAGCCCATGCTTGCCACCAGATCCTGGAGGAAGAGCGCCGTGGCCGCCGTCAGGGCCATGGCGGTGAATAGATAGGCAGCCAGCATGGCCCAGCCGGCGAGCAACCCGTAGGACGGTCCCAGCCCCCGCGAGACATAGATGAAGAAGGAGCCGGCAGCAGAAATCTTGCCTGCAAGCTTGCCGATATTGATGCCGACGATCACCAGGGAGATCGTCGCCAGGACATAGACCAGCCAGGAGGCCGAGCCTGCCATGCCGGCAACAACGGCAACAGCGATAGTGGGGGTCAGCGTTGGCGACACATTCGCCACCGACTGCCCCAGCGCCTCGATAAAGGACAGACTATCTTTTCTCAGTTCAGACATGCCTTCGTCTCCAAACCGCCGGTTCTGGCGTTGGCGGCATCCGTCGGGATGCCGCGATGTTGAAAGAAACGTTCCTACGCATTCACACCAAAGGCATCCTGGACGTCGCTTCCCCGCACCGGCCTGTTGCGACGGGCGCGAACACCCGGTCACCGACCAGCTTTCCTGTAGTTAAAAATATTTTACTGTTACGATATGCAAGATTCGGGCCGGTCCCGGTGCAACACAGATCTGCTCCTCGAACGCCGTCCTTGCTGAGACACCCGCACTCGCCAAACAGGCGCTCTTGCGTTTTTCTCAACGGCGATGGAATGGATTTCCGGGGCTGAAGGCAGAAGCAGCGATTGAACCGCCGCCCCGACTGCTTTAAGCGCATCCACGATCGGTTCAGGATTGCATCAAGGCAGGTGTTGAATGAAGGCTCGTGTCATCGTTACGCTCAAGAATGGCGTGTTGGATCCGCAGGGCAAGGCGATCGAGGGCGCGCTTGTTTCTCTCGGCGTGAACAGTGTCAATGGCGTGCGTCAGGGCAAGGTGTTCGACATCGAGATCGGTCAGAGCGATGCCGAGGCCGCGCGGGAAACCCTGACGGCTGCATGCGAGAAGCTTCTCGCCAACACCGTCATCGAAAATTACACCATCGAAATCGCCTGATGGCCGGGCGGCGCCTGCTCGCGCTGGCGCTCCTCTGCCTCGGGGGCAGCGCGGCGACGGCGGCGCCGCGGCTTGCCGTGAGTGAAGGCTTTTCCCTTCGCTTCGATGACAGCCAATGGGCGCGGCAGACGGCCGCGCCACCCTCCCTGCTCACCCTGCGCTGCATCGCGCCGGAGTGCTCGCCAGGCAATGTCCTCACCTTCGTGCGGGACGAGCGGCCCCTGATTGTACCCGGCTTTGCGCCTTTCGGCCCGGGCGCCGGCACCGGGGCTTCCGTCGATCTGCGCCTGCAGAGCCTCACGCCAGCATCCCGCCTCCTCGCCCGCGGCCCGGCGGAACCTGTCACCCTCGGCGGTGCGGACGGCTATCGCGGCGTCTACGATATCGAAGACCGGGCGCTCGCGAAAACGGCTGCCGTCATCCTGCTGCTCCGCCAGGGCCACGGCACGCTGGAGGTGCGCCTGGGCGCTCCCAAACTCTCGCAGGCCGATATCGCCGCCTTCAACGCCCTGCTCACCGGATTCGAGCTGCAAAATTAGCAGGTTGCCTCACTCTTCGCTTGACCCGGCTTCGGCAAAGAAACCATAAGGCCCCGATCCGCCTCCCCCGCCACAGCGAGTATGACCGATGAAAGCAGCTGTCATCACCTTTCCTGGCTCCAATCGCGAGGGGGATGTCGCTAAGGCTCTCAAGCAGGCCGGCGCCAAGGTGGAGGCGGTCTGGCATGCCGACAGCGAGTTGCCGGCCGGAACGGACCTCGCCGTGCTGCCGGGCGGTTTCTCCTATGGCGACTATCTGCGCTGCGGCGCCATCGCCGCCCGCGCCACCATCATGGATGCCATCCGCAAACATGCCGAGCGTGGCGGCCTCGTGCTCGGCATCTGCAACGGCTTCCAGATCATCACCGATGGCGGCCTGCTGCCGGGCGTGCTGATGCGCAACGCCGACCTGAAGTTCATCTGCAAGCGCGTATATCTGCGTGTCGAGCGCACCGATACGGCCTATGCCAGCGCCTACAAGCAGGGCCAAGCCATCGATGTCTGCGTTGCCCATGGCGAAGGCAATTATTTCTGCTCGCCGGAGACGCTGACGCAGCTCGAGGGCGATGGGCTGGTGGCCTTCCGCTATTGCGATGCGAACGGCAAGGTGGGCGCCGCGACCAACCCGAACGGTTCGCTCAACAACATCGCCGGCATCTATTCGGCCAATCGTCGCGTGCTCGGCATGATGCCGCATCCGGAAAACCTGATCGATCCGCTGGTCGGCGGCACCGATGGCCGCGGCCTGTTCGCCAGCCTGATCGGCAGCATGGCGACGGCCTGAAGGCCACACTCGTTCAGGTCTGAGCCAATAGCGCTCGATATTCTTACGGCTCGACCCAGTCTCAAGCCGCTGTCGTAGAACTTGCGCATGCCCGTGCTACGGGATGTGCGTTTTCGCACATCATTCACACCCTATTTACTTCACTGCGTGCGGCGGCAAGCGCGAGGTTGCGTGCCCACCCGAGTGGTGCGATTCTGTATTGTGAGCACTGGAGCAGACCGATGAGCCATCGTCTTTCTTCTGGACGTCTTTCCTGGGGTCTGGCCGGCGCTGTCGGGCTCTCTCTCGCGCTGGCGGCTTGCGGCCCCTCGCGCACCAGCGGTCCGCAGCCGGTCTATCAGGAACAGCCGCAGGCGGTGGTGACCAGCGACGGCACCCAGCAGTTCCCCGTGCCGCAGTCCGGTCGTGAGTTGCTCGCCCAGCGTCTCATGCAGCTCGTTCCCGGCCGTATTGTCGATGCGCGCATTTCGAACGGCTGGCGCACAGCGGCCGCCGCCCAGCAGCATCCCGACGACTATGCGGCCTGTGTCAGCGCCGATGCCGGCGGTGGCTCGAAGGTGTTCCTGATCGTGACAAATGGCTCGCATACGGGCGACGTCATTTCCGGTGACAAGGCGAGCCAGCGCTGTGCAGATGGTGCCCGCGTGACACAGTGGACCACGCTGCCGGAAGCCATTTCACGCAGCTGAGTCGGCGTTGAGCACCTGACCGAAAAGTCGCTGGAACCTCAACTTTTTGTCATTGCCGGGCTTGTCCCGGCAAGCCCGGCAACGCTAGGGCTGGATGCCTTGGACAAGCCCGGACATGCCAAAAATTGAGCCTTTTCCACTTCTGTCGCTATTTGAGAGCAAGGCTCGCAGAGAGCGTGATACTGCGCGGAAACCACCGCGCCCTCACCTCTCGGGCGAGGCGACATGCTCGGGCCGTACGCCCATGCCGATGAGGCGCGCCGGAATGCGGCGCAGGACAGGAAATCGCCCGAGAAGCCGCAGAAACAGCGGCGGTTTCAGCGCCTGCTTGCTGGACAGCACCGTGCTGATGATGCGGTTCTGCGCCTGGACCTGTCCCCATTGCGTCGCCCTGGTCGGCCATTCACGCCGGCGCTGCAGGGCAGCAAGATCGGCATCGGTCACGGCGCCCTCTCGCAATTTGGCATGCAGCAGATTGGCGGTGGCGACTGCATCCTGGATAGCGAGGTTGATGCCGATGCCACCGACGGGCGACATCGTATGCGCGGCGTCGCCGATGCAGAGCAGGCCCGGCCGATGCCATTGCCTGAGACGGTCGACGCTCACGGTCAGCAGCTTGACGTCGTCCCAGCTGCGGATCTCCTCGGGCCTTCCCTCCAGGGACGAGAGCCTGGCCAGCTTCTGGCGGAACGCCGCCAGGCCCGCCTGCTTCACCCTGTCATAGCCGCCCTTGGGAATGACATAGGCGCATTGCCAGTAATCGCCGCGATTGAGCATGACCAGGATCGCGCCCGCATCGAAGCGCCCGAGCGTCTGCGCCGGATCGCTCTCGCGCCGCGACAGGCGCATCCAGAGCACGTCCATCGGCGCGCCGAAATCCTGTACCGAAAGACCCGCCTGATCGCGCAGGATGGAGTGGCGCCCGTCGGCCGCAATGGTGAGAGGTGCCCGGATTTCGAAGGCGCCCTGCGGCCCATAGGCACGCACGCCCTCGATGCCGCCCTTGCCCTCGATCAGGCCGGTCGCCTGGGTCTGCATCAGCAGGCGGAAACCTGGATAGCGCCCACCCTGCGAGGTAAGGAAGTTGAGAAACTCCCATTGCGGCATCAGCGCCAGGAATTTGGAGCGGGTCGGCAGATGCCGGAAATCCGCAATCGGTATCACCTGATCGCCGACCTGGCCCGCCAACTGCTCGACCTTGTCATGCGGCAGCTTCAGGAAGGCATCGATCAGGCCAAGTTCATGCATCAGTTCCAGCGTCGAGGGATGGATGGTGTCGCCGCGAAAATCCCTGAGGAAATCGGCATGCTTTTCCAGGACGATAACCTCGACGCCGGCGCGCGCCAGAAGGAAACCGGCCATCACGCCGGCCGGACCGCCGCCGACGATGCAGCACTGGGCGGCCACCCCGGTCATCAGAAGGCCCGGAAGGTCAGCGTGGTGCGGGTATCGGCGATGCCGGGAATGACCTGGACCTTCTCGCCAACGAAATGGCCAATGTCGATATCGTCGTCGATGTAGAACTTGGCCAGGATGTCGTAATCGCCGGCGGTCGAATAGATCTCGGAAGCGATCTCCCCCTCGGCGAGCGCACTGGCAACTTCATAGGTACGGCCGAGCTGGCATTTGATCTGCACGAAAAATGTGCGCATTCCCGCTACTCCCAGACTGCTCTTTGCTGTTTCAAACCACAGGGATGCCAACAAAGTTGCAGTGTCAATGTGGATCGAACGCGTTCCACGCGATCGATGGTTTACATTCGGCGCGGATGCCCCTATCGCCTCCCGTAAACGAGCGCGCGGGCAGGCGCGCAGCATCAGGAGCTCGACGCGGCATGTCCGTCCACGCAGAACCCGCCATTACCCCCGAACTTATCGCCCAGCACGGGCTGAAGCCGGACGAATATCAGCGGATCCTGGACCTGATCGGACGCGAGCCGACCTTCACCGAGCTCGGCATCTTCTCGGCCATGTGGAACGAGCACTGTTCCTACAAATCCTCGCGCCTGCATCTGAAGAAACTGCCGGTCACCGGCAAATGCGTGATCCAGGGCCCGGGCGAGAACGCCGGCGTGATCGACATCGGCGACGGGCTCGCCGCCGTATTCAAGATGGAGAGTCACAACCACCCCTCCTATATCGAGCCCTATCAGGGCGCGACCACGGGCGTGGGCGGCATCCTGCGCGACGTCTTCACCATGGGCGCCCGTCCCATCGCCTGCATGAACGCCCTCTCCTTCGGCGCGCCGGATCATCCCAAGACGCAGCATCTGGTCTCCGGCGTGGTGGCCGGCGTCGGCGGCTACGGCAACTCCTTCGGTGTGCCGACGGTAGGCGGCCAGGTACGCTTCCACACGCGCTATGACGGCAATATCCTGGTCAACGCCTTCGCTCTCGGCCTCGCCGAGCAGGACAAGATCTTTTACGCCAAGGCGACGGGTGTGGGGAATCCGATCGTCTATCTCGGCTCCAAGACCGGCCGCGACGGTATCCACGGCGCCACCATGGCTTCGGCCGAATTCGACGACAAGTCGGAGGAGAAGCGCCCCACCGTGCAGGTCGGCGATCCCTTTGCCGAGAAGCTGCTGCTCGAGGCCTGCCTCGAACTGATGAACACCGATGCCATCATCGCCATCCAGGACATGGGCGCTGCCGGCCTGACCTGTTCGGCCGTGGAAATGGGTGCCAAGGGCGACCTCGGCGTCGAGCTCGACCTCGACAAGGTGCCCGTGCGCGAGACCGGCATGACGGCCTATGAGATGATGCTGTCGGAGAGCCAGGAGCGCATGCTCATGGTACTGAAGCCCGGCAAGGAGGAAGAGGCCGAGGCGATCTTCCGCAAATGGGGACTGGACTTCGCCATCGTCGGCAAGACCACGGACGATCTGCGCTTCCGCATCTTCCACAAGGGCGACCTCAAGGCTGACCTGCCCATCAAGGAGCTGGGCGATGAGGCCCCGCTCTATGACCGCCCGCATGTCCCCTCGCCCAGGCAGCCGGTGCTCGACGCCGCCACGCTGAAGGCGAATGTCACCCTTGGCGAGGCGCTGCTCAAACTGGTCGGCTCGCCCGAGCTTGCCTCCAAGCGCTGGGTCTATGAGCAGTATGATCACCTGATTCTTGGCAATTCCATCCAGACACCGGGCGGCGATTCGGCGGTGGTGCGCGTGCTCGACGGACCCAAGGGCCTCGCCATGACCTCCGACGTGACGCCGCGCTATTGCGAGGCCGATCCGGTCGAGGGCGGCAAGCAGGCCGTTGCGGAAGCCTGGCGCAACATTTCGGCCGTCGGCGGCCTGCCGCTGGCGGTGACCGACAACCTCAATTTCGGCAATCCCGAGCGCGCCGACATCATGGGCCAGTTCGTCGGCTGCCTGGAAGGCATCGGCGAGGCCTGCCGCGCGCTCGACTTCCCGATCGTCTCGGGCAATGTCTCGCTCTACAACGAAACCAATGGCCGCGGCATCCTGCCGACCCCGACCATCGGCGGCGTCGGTCTGGTTGATGATGTCTCGGTGACCGCCTCCATCGCCTTCAAGGCCGAGGGTGAAAAGGTGTTGCTGGTCGGTGAGCCGGGCACCTGGCTCGGGCAGTCGATCTGGCTCAACGAGATCCTGAAGCGCGAAGAGGGCGCTCCGCCGCCGGTGGATCTTGCCGTCGAGAAGCGCAATGGCGATTTCATCCGCAGCCAGATCCGTTCAGGCAACCTCAAGACCTGCCACGACATTTCGGACGGTGGCCTGCTTATCGCCGTCGCGGAGATGGCGATGGCCAGGGGTATTGGCGCCGATCTGTCGAAGGCGCCCCAAGGCGGCCAGCCGCATGCCTTCTGGTATGGCGAGGATCAGGCCCGCTATGTCGTTGCCCTGCCCGCCGGCGAGGCTGAGGCCTTCGTCAAGGCGGCCGAGGCTGCGGGCGTGCCTGTCACCACCCTGGGCACAACCGGCGGCAATGCCTTGATCCTGCCCGAAGGCAAGCCCATTCTGGTCTCGGCGCTCAGCGAACGCCACGAGGCCTTCCTGCCCGAGTTGATGGGCGCCAAGCGCAAAGCCGCCTGAAAAGGAATTGTTCCGCATGCCGATGCCGGCCGCCGATATCGAAGCGATGATCAAGGACAGCTTCCCCGACGCCAAGATCGAGATTCGCGATCTCGCCGGGGATGGCGATCACTATTCGGCCACGGTGATTTCCGAGGCCTTCCGCGGCAAATCCCGCGTGCAGCAGCACCAGATGGTCTATGCCGCATTGAAGGGCAAGATGGGCGGCATGCTGCATGCTCTCGCGCTTTCGACCAGCGCGCCCTGAGCCTATTCTGCAGCGCAAAATATGTTAGGTTGAGGCCTGACATTGCGCTTCGGCATGCTTACATGTTTGGCATTGCTTCCTGAATCGAGATTGAACCCAAGAAATCGAGATAGACCCATGAGTGATATCGCCTCCTTCATCGAGAATGAGATCAAGTCCAACGACGTCGTGCTCTTCATGAAGGGCAACAAGGCGTTTCCGATGTGCGGCTTCTCCGGCCAGGTCGTGCAGATCCTGGATTATCTCGGCGTCGACTATAAGGACCACGACGTCCTGCAGAATCCGGAACTGCGCAGCGGCATCAAGGATTTCTCGAACTGGCCGACCGTGCCCCAGATCTATGTGAAGGGCGAATTCCTCGGTGGCTGCGATATCGCCCGCGAGATGTTCCAGTCGGGCGAATTGGTGACCTACCTGCAGGAGAAGAACATCCCGGTGAAGGCGCCCGCGCGGGTGTGATCCTGGGAGCGTCCAAGGTCGTTCTTTCATCTGATTGTATAGGGCGCGGGACTTGCCGAGCGTTGTCACACCGACGGACCCGCGCCCGGCGTTCAGGCTTCAGCTTGACGCCATTTTTTCCCCGTTGCTCATAGCTATACTGCTGGCAGTGGCCCTTAGCGGAAGCTTGCTCATGCATGTGCCCGATGTGGCACCAGAGCTCGCCATTGAGCACGTCGAATATCTCCACGATCCTTTCGCTGTTTCTATTCGTTTTGCCCACGTCCTGGCCGTCTCCGCTCTGTTCGCGTTGATCTACCTACGTTTGGCTCTTGCACTCGTCGCAGGAAAAACGAGTTGGGTGGTGCTCGGATGGTCTGCTCTCCTGATATGGTCCTTGTTTCTCGCCGTGAGCGGGAAGGCTTCGGCCGGAACACAAGCCAACTTCTGGTTCAGCCAGGTTTTCGTTTCGGCAGCCCTGAATCTGTCGAGCCTTGACCTTGGCACGCTGAGCAGCTGGCTTTACTGGCATCTCAACGGGCAGGCTCAATGGACAATGTTTCACGTCATGCTGGCTGGCATGATGTTCGTGTTCAGCTTTGCCTTGCTGCTCGCCAATCTGTCGCGGATTTCGATCCGTCTCTCACAACTATCCTGGGCGTCGAGCTTGGGTCGTGCCGCGTTTGTCCTCAGCCTAACGTTACTGATCGCCGCAGTGATGACGTGGCCTGGGGCGTTCGACGACCCCAGTAATTCTGTTCAGGCGACGCCAAACTATGTCCCAGCTCAGATCATCCCGGAGTGGTATCTGTCGCCGTGGTTCGAAATGTTGAGAAGTGGCAGCAACCGCGCTGCCGGCTCGAAGATCCTGTGGGCTGCTCTTCTCTTGCCTATGTTGCTATCAGCGCTCTTTCGCGGCCGCCGTTATCCATTGGGGATCGCCATGACCTTGGCAACGGGCCTTCTCGCGATCGACTTCATCGCTCTTTCTGTCTTCGGCCGCAGCAGTCCGATCTTATCCTCGCATCTGCCCATTTCCTGGCTGACGGCTTACTACTTTCTCTATTTTCTGCTCATCATTCCAGCTCTCGCTTTCCTCGACACGAGAGCGAAGCATCTCCAAGCTGGAGTAGACGTGCCTTGAAATATCCGGGGGCGTCCCCTCACCGCCCCCGCATCACATTGACGATCACCACACCGAAGATCGCCATGCCACCGCCGATCAA
Organism: Labrys miyagiensis; assembly: GCF_030160835.1. Classification (GTDB taxonomy): domain Bacteria; phylum Pseudomonadota; class Alphaproteobacteria; order Rhizobiales; family Labraceae; genus Labrys; species Labrys miyagiensis. The sequence continues at coordinate 74,865 of NZ_BSPC01000080.1, forward strand.
ACCTGCGACAGTCGGCGCCTCGCCAAGCCAGAGGAAGCCGATCAGCGTGGCGGTCGGCGGCACGCCATAGAGGAAATTGGCGGCGCGGCCGGCCGGGAGGCGCTTCAGGGCGATTGCCCAGGTCACATAGCCGATCGCCGTGGGAAACAGCACGAGATAGGCAACGTTCCAGTTTACCACCGCCGGCGCGGCGGCCAGGGCCTTCACCGTCGCCGGCACGGCGGGCAACAGGGGAATCGAGCCGAGCAGCATGATCCAGGCCGTCACGGCGAGTGCCGGGAAGCGCTTCAACAGAGGCTTTTGCATGATGCTCGCCACGGCGGCGCAGATGGCGGCGCCCAGAATCAGCACGGCATTGGGGTCGAAGCTGAAATCGCCATCGGCTGCCGCGGCGATCAACGCCACGCCGCCGAAGGAGACGGCGGTGCCGATCCAGCCCCACAGGCCGAAGCGTTCGCCCAGCACCATCAGCGCGATCAGCGCCGTGAACACCGGCATGGTGTTGATGATGAAGCTGGCAGGCCCCGCCGGCACGGTCTGCTCGCCGGTGTTGAGCAGCACCGCATAGACGGTGATGAACAGCACGCCGGCAATGCCGAGGCGGATGAAATCCCTTCCACTCGGCAAGGGCGGGCGCACAATCAGGAGATAGGCCGCTCCCAGGAGGCCGGCGGAGACGTAGCGCGCCGCAGCCAGTTCGATCGGCGTCAGCGGTCCGAGACAGACGCGGATCACCGCGAAGGACGACGCCCAGAACAGGATCGTCACCAGGATCGCCCCGAAGGCGATGAGGTCAAATCCACTCTTTTTCTCCGCCACCGACTCACTCGCAACGGCACTCATCGTCATCTCCCGCAACCTGTTGGTGGTGGTGAAGTAGGCCTTCGATACGTGCTTGAAAAGCACCGCAATCGATGATCAAATGTGCGTATGGTTCACAGCTCTGCTTCCCTTCCACCGCTCGACACGCTCGAAACCTTTGCGCGTGCGGCACGGCTCGGCTCGTTTTCGGCGGCGGCGGAGGAGAGCGGCATCACCCATGGGGCCGTGTCGCGTCAAGTCTCCCGGCTGGAGCGCTGGATGGGCGTGCGCCTGTTCGAACGGGCGGCGCGCGGCGTCAATCTTACGGCCGAGGGCACGCGCTTCTTCGCACGGGCCGAGGAGGCTCTCGCTCTGCTCGGCAACAGCGGCGAGCGCTGGTCTCCCAAGCGCGGCAAGGCGGTGGTGCGCCTCTCGGTGACACCCTCCGTGGCCTCGCTCTGGCTCTTCCCGCGGCTGCAGCGCCTCGAAGGGCACGATATCCATCTCGAACTTTTCCTGGAGCACCGCCTAGCGGATCTCGGCGAAGGGACGGATCTAGCCATCCGGTGCGGCAAGGGGCCATGGGCGGGCGTGCGCGGCCAGCACCTGTGGCGCGAACGGGTCTTTCCGATCGCCTCCCCTACCCTGGCCAAACGCCTGGCCGGACGCACGAAGGCGGAGGCCTTGCTGGAACTGCCGATCCTGCATGATTCAAATATCGAGGGCTGGCGGCGCTGGCTGGCGCCCGAGGGCATCGACTACATACCACGCGGCCAGGACCGGCGCTTCGAAGACTACAACATCGTCGTCGACGCCTGCTGCCAGGGCCTCGGCATCGCGCTGGCGCGACCACCTTTGGCGTCAGCGGCGCTGGAAGCCGGGCGCGTGGTAGCGGTTTCGGACCGAACGATCGATTATCACGTCGCCTTCCACCTGATCCGCTCCGACGACGCGCTGCGGGCGCCGGCTGCAGAGTTCGCGCGCCGCTTCCTGCGCGAGGCCGGGCATGACGAGGCAGCAATCGCGGCCTTCACCGCGCCGGGAAGGAAGGGGTAGCTGGGAGCGCGGACATCTTGTCCGCTCTTGAACCACCGACATCGTCGACAAAGGCGCGCACTTCTTGGGCCCGCCGGTCGACACTGCGTGCAATCCACCGACGTTACCGTTTCAAGAGCGGACAAGATGTCCGCGCTCCCAGGCAAACGCTCCCTGCTAGTTCTCCTGCGCGCCGAAATGGCGGCGCCAGATCGGGGCGACGAGGGGACGGTTGGCGACATTCTCGGTGATGCGCGTCAGCTTGGGGCACTCTTTCCCACGCCATTCGGCGCCGATGGCCCAGTTGCTGATGGCAGCGATGGCGAGATCGATGGCCGAGAAGCCGGAGAGCAGGAAACTGCCCTCGGAACTTGCCGCCTGCTCGACCAGCAGCCAGCGCTCGCGGATCCGGTGGCGTACGCGCGAACGCATGGCCGTCTCGGCCGTCTCGGGCGGCGCGAAGCGCAGGGGATAGTCGTAGACTTCGATGAGCGGGTAGATTTCGGCGGCCACATGGATGAGCCAGCGCAAGGCGTGGCGGCGATCGGGCGCGCCGAGCGCCGGCAACAAATGGGCCTGGGGGTGGGCTTCGGCGAGCGCCATCAGGATGGCGGCTGACTGGACGATGGTGGTGCCATCCTCGAAGCGCAGGGCCGGAATCTTTCCAAGGGGATTGATCGCCAGATATTGAGCGTGGTGCTGCTCATCCTTGGTCAGATCGATATCGATCAGGTGAACCTCCTGCCCTGCCTCGGCCAAGGCGGCCTCGATCATGAAAGAGCCAGAATCCGGTTCGCCCCAAAGCGTGTAACCCATACAGACCTCTTAGCATTGACCCGCCGGAGAGGTCGTCAGCCTGTCCGCGGCAAGCATGCGCAATGACGGTTCCCGCCCTGCCGTATTGTTTGCTAAAGCAGAGCGCGCTTAAGCGTAAACGCTGCTTTGCTTCAGCTCATTGTTTCGACGCGTCTTTGCGATTCCTGCCGATTCCGTCAAATCGCAAAACGCTTTGGTTTTTGCGCGACAGCCCCTGCCGCTTTCTTGCTTGTTTCGCCGGCTTTGTCTGGCAAGACCATACGCACCTGAGCCGCCTTGTCTCATGATCTTTTTGCAATACGGCTATCCCGATTTGCTGACCGTCAGGACAAGAGATCCTGTTCTTCACGCATTACTTGGCTGGCAGGCGCTCCAAAAAGAAAGGCCGCCGATGCGGCGGCCTTTCGGTGATGTTCCGTTACGGACGGATCAACGCGAATAGAATTCGACCACGAGGTTCGGTTCCATCTGGACCGGATAGGGCACGTCCTGCAGCGTGGGCACGCGGACATACTTGGCGCTCATCTTGGTGTGATCGGCCTCGATGTAATCGGGGACGTCACGCTCGCCGGAACCAACGGCCTCGAGCACCAGCACGAGCTGCTTGGACGCTTCCTTGACCTCGACGACGTCACCCGGCTTGACCTTGTAGGAGGGCACGTTGACACGGCGGCCATTGACCTTGATGTGGCCATGGTTGACGAACTGGCGGGCGGCGAACACGGTCGGCACGAACTTGGCGCGATAGACCACGGCATCCAGGCGGCGCTCGAGCAGGCCGATCAGGTTGGCGGACGAGTCGCCCTTCAGGCGGAGCGCCTCCTGATAGGTCTTGCGGAACTGCTTTTCCGAGATCGAGCCATAATAGCCCTTGAGCTTCTGCTTGGCGCGCAGCTGCGTGCCGAAGTCAGACATCTTGCCCTTGCGGCGCTGGCCATGCTGGCCCGGGCCATATTCGCGACGGTTGACGGGGGACTTGGGACGGCCCCAGATATTCTCGCCCAAACGGCGATCGATTTTGTACTTGGCGGCGTGGCGCTTCGACATTCGCGTCCTCTATGGTTTGCGAAGTTTATGAGGAACGCGCCCTCCTCTCCCGACTGCCAGCATATGCTGCAACCCGGGCGACAGACATCCGTCAAGCGGATATCGCGGGAGCGTAAAACATCACGCGGGACCAAAAGGCCCCGCGTGATGGCGGTCACTTAGTCGAAACTGGCGGATGTGTCAATTCGGTGAAGGGGCCAGACACCTCTCCGGCCGGAGAATCATTCCCCGTTGGTGCGTATCCGAGGTAGCTCGACACGCTTTCGGCCTCTCTATATCCCATTGGCAGGAATTGGGAGACCGCCATGAAACTCGCTTGCCTGTCCGCCGCCTGCCTGCTCGCCTTCACGACCATGGCGGCGGCCGAGCAGCCGCTCACCAGCTATGACGCACGCCTGAGCGCGCAGGATCACTTCAACTCCACGGGCGAGCGCCTCACCAGCGTGGCCGCGATCATCCGGCAGGACCGGGCGAACTACTATGTCTATGGCAACCGTGACGCGGAGGACGAGGGCGACAGCTTCTTTGCCGACAAGGCGAACCGGGAAAGGCTGGAGGAATTCCTCAACAATGGCCGCATCAGCGCCTCGGCCGAGAGAGCAATCCTCAACGGTTCACCGCTGATCCACGTTGATGTCTACAGGCGCTTCATTGTCGTGACGGTGGAGTAAGCAACGCGCCTCAGTGCCAATGAGGCGGCATCGCCTCGATGGTCATGGCCGGCAGGCCACGATCTCTCAACGCCCGCCGCAGATCGTCGGTGATCGCCACGCCGCTGGTGAAGACGGCCGTTGCGTCCGCTGGAATCGTTCTCGGCGGTACGGGCCCGGCAAGATCGACCGCACGGCGGGCGATAGCGGGTGCCGGATCCAGCCAGGTCACCGGCCAGGGCGCCAGGTGCTGCATCGTCTCCAGCAGCAAGGGATAATGCGTGCAGGCGAGCACCACCACATCGGTGCGCTTGCCGTCCCTGTCGACGAAGCAGGGCGCGATCTCCTCGATGACCGCCTTGTCCTCCACCGCATACCCCTTGAGATGGGCTTCGCAGAGCGTCGCCAGGCCGGTCGCGCCCACGAGTTCGACCTCGATACCCCCAGCGAAGGACTGAATGAGCTGATGCGTGTAGTCGCGCTTCACAGTGCCTGGCGTCGCCAGGATGGCCACCCGGCCAGTCCGGGTCAGCGCCACTGCGGGCTTGATCGCCGGCACCGTGCCGACGAAGGGGATCGAGAAGCGGCTGCGCAGCGCCGGCAGCACCAGGGTCGAGGCCGTGTTGCAGGCAATCACCACCAGGTCGGGCCGGTGGAGCGGGATCAGCCGCTCCATGATCTCCACGACGCGGGCAATCACCACGTCTTCAGGCAGCCGGCCATAGGGAAAGACCGCATCGTCGGCGGCATAAATGAAATTGGCGCCCGAAAGCGCCGTTCTCAATTCTGAAAAGACGGTGAGGCCGCCAAGGCCTGAATCGAAGACGAGGACAGTTGGAGTGCGGCCAGACATGACCGCAACTCCATAAACCGTGCCAGCCAGAAGGTCGACCCCCAAAGGACTTGTGCCTTTGCGGGGCTCTTCCGAATGATCGAAACCCATAAGGTCCAATCGCTGCATATCGAATTGCCCGTACGCACTACCCAACCGGGCGCACGTCCATAAAAGCCCAGATGAGTGAATGAAGCGTTTCCATCGTGCTCTTTTTTTGATCCCAAAGCGGCACGCTTGCGGCGGGCTTTACCACAAGGCCTCGGCCATGAAGGTCTCATCGCTCCAGCTCGTATAGGGAAAGCGCGCCAGGTTGGAATTGCCATAGCGCCGGTCGCCCGTCACCTCCAGGCCGGCCCAGGGCGGGATGGCCACCTTCTGGGCTTCGTACACCAGCTCCACCTCGGCGATAACCAATCCCGTATTGGCGCCGGTAAAGACGTCCACCGCCCAGAGCGTGTCGTTATAGATCACATCGTAGCGCGTCTTGGCGATAAGAGGCTCGATGCTGAAGCATTTGATGATCTCCAGCGCATCGGCTTTGGGGATCTCATATTCGAACTCATAGCGCGTCATCACGCCCGGCTCGCTCTTCAAGGTGATGAAGCCCTTGTCGCCGAACACCCGGATGCGGGCGCGTAGCAAAGGCGTACGGCAGAAATAGCCCTGGCGGATGGGGGCGGAGGCCTGGACATGTTCGCGCCAGGACTCATCACGAACGAGGAATTTGCGCTCGATCTCCAAAGCCATGGGACACCTGCAGATGGACGATGGTCCCGCAGGGTAGCGAGCCTTTGTGACAGGTGTTTCGCGCGGGCGGGAACGGAGCTTGCGTTCGTCATTGCGAGCGCAGCAAAGCAATCCAGGGGCCAAAGGGCCGCGTTTGTTGCCCCTGGATTGCTTTGCTGCGCTCGCAATGACGGCATTTCTACCGTTCTAAAGGCTGGCGCCTGGCCTCCGCCCCTCAGTCCCGCTTGAAGCGCGTGCCTTGCCGCGCGCCCACCAGCGAGGCGACAGCGCCGCGCATGGTCTGGACGTCCTGCTCTGTCATCTCCAGCCGATGCCAGATGTTACGGAAATTGCGCACCATCACTTCGCGCTTCTCGGGCGGATAGAAGAAGGAGACGGCGTCGAGCTCCTTCTCCACATAGTCGAAGAAGGCGAGCATGTGCTCGCGCGTCGCAGGCGGGGACGTGCGCGTCGGCGCGATAGGGGCCTTGCCGCCCGAGATCAGCTTCCACCACTCGTAGCCGACCAGCAGCACGGCCTGCGCCAGGTTGATAGAGGTGAAGGCCGGGCTCACCGGAAAGGAAATGATGGCATCGGCCAGCGCCACATCGTCATTGGAAAGGCCCATCCGCTCGGGCCCGAACAGGATGCCCGAACGTGCGTCCTCGCCGGCCAGCGCCTGCATCTTCTGGGCGCCCTCGTCGGCAGCGAAGATGTCCTTCATCTGGCCACGCTCGCGGGCCGTGGTGGCGAAGACATAATTGAGGTCGGCGATCGCCTCCTCGGTCGTCTCGAACAATTTCGCATTGTCGAGCACGGCCGAAGCGCCGGAGGAGGCCTGGCGCGCGCCCTTCTTGGGCCAGCCGTCGCGCGGGGAGACCAGGCGCATCTCGCTGAGGCCGAAATTCATCATGGCGCGGGCGCACATGCCGATATTCTCTGCGAGCTGGGGGCGGACCAGGATCACGGCGGGAGGCGTCACGGCTGCTCTCTTGTTCGAAACGGCGATTCCCGCTCCATACCGCCCTTCATCGGCGCGGTCGATCCCTGTTCTCGGGAACATTCCTGTTCCCCGCGAAACACCCCTGCCCGGCCTTTCCGGGTCGGCGTGTCATACCGCACGGTCGCCCCGGATCGGTGGAGATAGGGTTCTTTCATCGACAAGGGCACAACGCCCACAAATTGAAGGACCATGACGATGCGCAAGATGCTCCTTACCCTCGCTTTCGCTGCCAGCGCCCTCACCGCCGCCACCACCGTGTCCCTGGCCGACGATTGCGACTACGGCTATTCGAACGGCTACAGCAGCTACTCCAACTCCTATCGCGTGACCCAGACCTACAGCCGCACCACCTATTATGATTGCCGCACGGTGAGCTACCGCGTCTGGGACGACTATTCGCAGACCTACATCTACCGCACCCGCGAAGTCTGCAACTGAGCCGGGCTGGTCAAATTCGCCTTCCCTGCTACCCTGCCGGCCCGACATGCACAGGACCGGCGCCATGAGCGAAGATCTCGTTCTCTATACCAATCCGATGTCACGCGGGCGGATCGCCCGCTGGATGCTCGAGGAAGTCGGCCAGCCCTATCACGCCGAGATCCTCGCCTTCGGCGACGGCATGAAATCGGCCGACTATCTCGCCCTCAATCCGATGGGCAAAGTCCCGGCCCTTTCGCACAAGGGCACCATCGTCACCGAATGCGGGGCGATCTGCGCCTACCTCGCCGATGCCTTTCCGGAGGCGCAACTGGCGCCACCGCCGGGCAGCCCCGCCCGCGGATCCTATTACCGCTGGATGTTCTTTGCCGCCGGCCCAGTGGAAGCGGGCGTCACCAACAAGGCCCTCGGCTTCGAAGTTCCGGCCGGGCGAGAGCGCATGGCCGGCTATGGCCGCTATGGCGACGTGATAGACACGCTCGAATTCGCCGTCACGCAGAACGAATTCATTGCCGGCGACCGGTTCACGGCGGCAGACGTCTATTTCGGCTCGCAGATCGGCGCGGGCCTTGCCTTCAAGACCATCGAGCCGCGCCCAGCCTTCCAAGCCTACTGGCAGCGTCTGGCCGACCGGCCGGCGGCGCTTCGAGCCCGTGCGATCGACGATTCCCTGATTGCCGAAATGAAAAAGGCACAGTCCGCGCACTGACGTGCTTTTGATACCGCTGCGGCAAAATTTGCCGCAGCCGAGAGGCCCGCCAACTTCCCCCGCCGCAAACGCGGTGCTATAGCCCGCCATATTTCCCCTAAAAATGAGGCGTGCACGATGGCGAAGATCAAGGTGGCCAATCCGGTCGTCGATATGGACGGCGACGAGATGACCCGGATCATCTGGCAACAGATCAAGGACAAGCTGATCTTCCCTTATCTCGACCTCAAGCTCGATTATTACGACCTCAGCGTCGAAAACCGCGACAAGACCCGCGACAAGGTCACCGTGGAGGCCGCCGAGGCCACCAAGCGCCACGGCGTTGCCGTCAAATGCGCCACCATCACGCCGGACGAAGCCCGCGTGAGGGAGTTCAACCTCCAGGAAATGTGGAAGTCGCCCAACGGCACCATCCGCAACATCCTCGGCGGCGTGATCTTCCGCGAACCGATCATCTGCAAGAACGTGCCGCGCCTGGTGCCCGGCTGGACCCAGCCCATCGTCGTCGGCCGCCATGCCTTCGGCGACCAGTATCGCGCCACCGATTTCCGCTTCCCGGGCAAGGGCACGCTGACCATCAAGTTCGTCGGCGACGACGGCACGGTGATCGAAAAGGAGGTCTACAAGACCCCCGGCGATGGCGTGGCGCTCGCCATGTACAATGTCGACGAATCGATCCGGGAATTCGCCCGCGCCTCCTTCAACTACGGCCTGGCACGCAATTTCCCGGTCTATCTGTCGACCAAGAACACCATCCTCAAGGTCTATGACGGCCGCTTCAAGGACATCTTCGCCGAAGTCTTCGCCAACGAGTTCAAGGCGGAGTTCGACAAGCGCAAGCTGACCTATGAGCACCGCCTGATCGACGACATGGTGGCCTCGGCGCTGAAATGGTCCGGCGGCTATGTCTGGGCCTGCAAGAACTATGACGGCGACGTGCAGTCCGACATCGTGGCGCAGGGCTTCGGCTCGCTCGGCCTGATGACCTCGGTGCTGCTCAGCCCCGACGGCAAGACGGTGGAAGCCGAAGCCGCCCACGGCACGGTGACCCGCCACTACCGTGAGCACCAGAAGGGCAAGGAAACCTCGACCAACTCCATCGCCTCGATCTTTGCCTGGACCCGGGGCCTCGCCCACCGCGCCAAGCTCGATGACAATGCCGAACTCGCCAAATTTGCTTCGACGCTGGAGAGGGTCTGCGTCGATACTGTGGAATCCGGCTTCATGACCAAGGACCTCGCCCTTCTGGTCGGACCGGACCAGAGCTGGCTGTCGACCACGGGATTCCTCGACAAGGTCGATGAGAACCTGAAGAAGGCGATGGCGTAATCCGGGAGCGCGGACGTCCTCGTCCGCTCTTCCCTTCCAGCACCCTCAACGTTTCCAAGAGCGGATCGTCCGACACTCTCTTGAGTGTCGTCGGGACGTCCGCGCTCCCAGGAACTCCCCATGTCCACCATCGACACCCGCCTCGCCGAACTCGGCATCACCCTTCCCACCCCCGCAGCCCCGGTTGCCAACTATGTCGGCACCGTGCGCACCGGCAATCTCCTCGTCATCTCCGGCCAGCTCTGCTTCAACGCCGAGGGCAAGCTCGCCGCCACCGGCAAGCTCGGTACCGGCACGGTCACGGTAGAAGATGCCCGCGTTGCCGCCCGCTACTGCGCCATCAATGTGCTCGCCCAGATCAAGGCTGCCGTCGGCTCGCTCGACAAGGTGGTGCGCGTCGTCCGCCTCGGCGGCTTCATCGCCGCCACGGCCGAGTTCACCACCCATCCGGCGGTGATGAACGGCGCCTCGGACCTGATGGTCGAGGTCTTCGGCGACAAGGGCCGCCATGCCCGCTCGACCATCGGCGTGCCTTCGCTGCCGCTCGACTCGACCGTCGAAGTCGAAGCGCTGATCGAGGTCGAGTGACGCATAAGCGTCGACTTTGATACCTGACACGGAGTGGCGGTCACCGACCGCCATCTTCTTTTCAGAAGACGCCTCGTTTCCAACAATGTCGATCGGTGAGCGACACTCCGATTTCTTGCCCTTGCCTATCGCCTGATTACGCCTAAATGATTGGCAAGGGAGCGCCCCGGCCTCGACCGCGCGCCGCTGCCCATTATAGTGATCAAGCAATAGTCGAGGGATACTGGCCTTGAGCGATACCGGCTTTACGATCAAGGTTGCCTCCTCGATCGAAGCCATCGGGCGTGACAACTGGGACCTCTGCGCCAATCCCATGCGCGCATGGCCGCAGCAGGATCGCGGCGGCGCAGCCTCATCCGACGGCGAACTGGCGGCACCCGATCCGGCGGCCGAGCACTTCAATCCCTTCATCGCCTATGATTTTCTGCACGCGCTCGAGGCAAGCGGCTGCGTTGGGCAGCGCAGCGGCTGGACTCCACTGCATCTCGTCGCCGAGCGCCCGGACGGCCGCCTCGCCGGCATCATGCCCGCCTATGGCAAGACGCACAGCCAGGGCGAATATGTGTTCGATTGGGGCTGGGCCGATGCCTATGAGCGGGCCGGCGGACGCTATTATCCCAAGCTTCAGGTGAGCGTGCCCTTCACACCGGCCACCGGACGGCGCATCCTCGTTCGCCCTGGCGAGGATCGAGAAGAGGTGTCCGCCGCCCTCGTCGCCGGCGCCAAGGCGACGCTGCGCTCAATCGGTGGCTCGTCCATCCACACCACCTTCATCGGTCATGACGACTGGCGGTGGCTCGGCGGCCAGGGCTTCCTGCAGCGCACAGACCAGCAGTTCCACTGGATCAACGAGGGCTATGGCAGCTTCGAGGACTTCCTCGCCGCCCTCGCCTCGCGCAAGCGCAAGACCATCAAGCGCGAACGGCGCGATGCACTGGCCAACGGCATCACCATCGAGCATCTCACCGGAGACGCGATCACCAGGGAAGCCTGGGACGCCTTCTATTCGTTCTACACCGATACCGGCTCGCGCAAATGGGGGCGACCCTATCTCAACCGCAAATTCTATGCCCTGATCGGTGAGACCATGGCCGAGCATGTGCTGCTGGTGATGGCCAGGCGCGATGGGCGCTATATCGCCGGCGCCATCAACTTCATTGGTTCCGATACGCTCTACGGCCGCAACTGGGGCTGTATCGAAGACCACCCCTTCCTGCATTTCGAGGTCTGCTATCATCAGGCCATCGATTTCGCCATAACACGCGGCCTCAAGCGTGTCGAAGCGGGGGCACAGGGCGAACACAAGCTTGCGCGCGGCTACCGGCCGGTTACAACCTATTCCGCCCACTATATCGCCGATCCCGGCCTGCGACGTGCGATCGACGATTACCTCGCGCATGAGCGCGCGCAGGTGGCGGCCAATCACGAAGCCCTCGACGAGGCAGCGCCCTTCAAGAAAGGATAGCGGCATGACCGCTTACGATCCCGACAACATCTTCGCCAAGATCCTGCGCGGTGAGATCCCGAACCATACGGTCTACGAAGACGAGGGGACCCTCGCCTTTCTCGACATCATGCCCATCGTCGACGGCCATACGCTGGTGATCCCCAAGAAGCCGGCGCGCAACATCTTCGATGTCGAGCCGGAGGATCTCGCCACACTCGTGAAGGCCGCCCAGAAGGTCTCGCTCGCCGCCTGCAAGGCCTTCGGCGCCGACGGCCACACGCTGCGCCTGCATTCGGAAGCCTCGGGCGGCCAGGAAGTGCCGCATATCCACTTCCACCTCCTGCCGATGAAGACGGGCGTGCCGGTGCGCCCGCGGGCGATGGCCGATCACGGCGTGCTGGCCGAGCATGCGAAGCGGATCCGCGAGATGCTGAAGTAGCGCGAGGAGCGTGCTTCCCGGGAGCGCGGACGTCTCGTCCGCCTCTTGGAAACAATGACATCACAATAAGGGCGCGGACCTCAACGGTTGCGCCCTTTCTTATATCGCTGGCGGTTCAAGAGGCGGACAAGATGTCCGCGCTCCCAATAAATTTCTTACCGACCGATTCGCCTTGGCAAGCTTTTCTTCACCATCACGCGCAATAGTGCCTGTCACTGATTTGCGTTGCGTTGTGTCTGGAGTTGAAAATGTTGCTTGCGAGTGCTGTCGATATTTCCATCGGCTGGCTTTGGCATACTGCCTACCGGGCCCGCTGGCATTGGAAACTGAAGCGTGAGGGCGCACTGGTTGCCGCGGGCTTCGTTGCCCTTGTCGGCGTCATCGACACGGCGCGCTCGCTGTACTCAGCCCATCCGACAACCCAAGGGCAGACGGCAACGATCACGACGCCTGCTCCTGGCGCAGCGCCGCAGCCGGTGGTCGCGAGCACGGTTCCGGCGGCGATCGCCCCCGCTGCCACGGCGCAGCAGCCTGTTGGCAGCACCGTGCAGGCCTATTCGGATCCGAGTACGCCGCAATTCCCGATCATCCAGGACCAGACGGGCTCTATCGACCAGGCCGACCCTGTCGAGACCATCCTGCCGATGGATCCGGCGGCCCAGAAGGACGACCCGATCGCCCGCAAGATCAACGAGCGCTTTGGCGATGCGGCCGAGGCTCCCGCTGTCCATAAGCCCAAACCGAAGCCGGTCAAGACGGCCGCCAGCAAGCCGGCCAAACCTGCAAAGCCCGCCAAGAAGCCGGCGGACGACCCGTCCACGAACTGAGGTCACAGGACAAGCAACGCCGAAGAAGGTGGGCTCTGCCCGCCTTTTTCGTTTTCGACTCAGGCAGCGGGGTACCGGCCGCGGTCATCCCTCCTCCTGCTTCTCAACCTAGACTTCCCCAAGGGCATGTTCGTAGCGCTGCCATCCAACTCTGCGCACCCAAAGAAAAAACGGGCAAACAAACAGAAAACGGCCCGCTTTCGGCCCCAAACCATTGACAATTCCACTTTCACCCCTATGTTCGCGGCATCCAAGCCTCCTTGATGAGGCCATGTGGATTATCCGTGCGGCGATGCGAGCCGCCCTCTGCCGTCCGATGGGGGCGGCCTCTGTAGGTTCGACATTCCCGCAATGAGCTTTACTGAACTCGGTCTTTCTCCCAAGGTCCTCGCTGCTGTGGAAGCGGCGGGTTACACAACGCCGACTCCAATCCAGGAGCAGGCCATTCCCCATGTGCTGCAGCGCCGCGACGTGCTGGGCATCGCGCAAACGGGCACCGGCAAAACCGCCGCCTTCACCCTGCCGATGCTGACGCTGCTGGAAAAGGGCCGCGCCCGTGCCCGCATGCCGCGCACGCTGATCCTCGAACCCACCCGCGAACTGGCGGCGCAGGTTCAGGAAAACTTCGACCGCTACGGCACCAATAGCGGTCTTTCGGTGGCCCTCCTGATCGGCGGTGTCTCCTTCGGTGACCAGGACGCCAAGATCACACGCGGCGTCGATGTGCTGATCGCCACCCCCGGCCGCCTGCTCGACCATGTCGAGCGCGGCAAGCTGCTCCTCACCGGGGTCGAGCTTCTGGTGATCGACGAAGCCGATCGCATGCTCGACATGGGTTTCATTCCCGACATCGAGCGCATCTGCAAGCTGGTGCCCTTCACTCGCCAGACCCTGTTCTTCACGGCCACGATGCCGTCCGAAATCAAGCGCATCACCGACCAGTTCCTGCACAATCCCGTGCAGGTGGAAGTTTCCCGTCCGGCCACAGCGGCCACCACAATCATACAGGCCTTGGTACACACCCGTTCGGGTCCACCCGAAAAGCGCATTACGCTGCGCCGCCTGATCCGGTCAGCCGAAAATCTCCAGAACGCCATCGTCTTCTGCAACCGCAAGTCGGAAGTCGCCATCCTGCATAAATCGCTGGTGAGGCATGGCTTTGGCGCCGTCGCCCTGCATGGCGACATGGACCAGCGCTCGCGCATGGCGGCACTGGAAAGTTTCCGCAACGGGGAAATGTCGATCCTCGTCGCCTCGGATGTCGCTGCCCGCGGCCTCGACATTCCAGAAGTCAGCCACGTCTTCAATTTCGACGTGCCCGTGCATGCCGACGATTACATCCACCGTATCGGCCGCACGGGCCGAGCCGGCCGCGCCGGGTGGGCCTTCACGCTGGTGGCGTCCGCCGACGGCAAGCATGTCTCGGCCATCGAGGCGCTGACCGGCAACAAGATCCCCTTCACCGGTGACCCGCCACCGATCGAAGGCGATGCCGAGGAAGAGATTTCGGAGCGCCCACGCCGTGGCCGCCGCGAACGCGGTGCCAAAAAGGACGAGGGCGAGCGCTCGCAACGTGCCAAGCCGCGCGACGCCAGGCCGGCACGAGAGCCTAGACCCGAGCGTGAGCCTAGATCCGAGCGCGAGCCCAGACCTGAGCGCGAGCCCAAGCCCAGACCTGAGCGCGAACCCAGACCTGAGCGCGAACCCAGACCTGAGCGCGAGCCGCGGCCCGAGCGCGAAGCCGAGGAAACACCTCGCGCCGCCCGCCACGCCCCTGCCCCGCAGCAGCGGCCACCCGAGCAGCAGCGGCCGCATCGGCGTCGGCATGATGACGATGACGGGCCGGTGGTGATCGGCCTCGGCGATCACGTGCCGTCCTTCCTGCTCAATCCGATCCGCCGCAAGAGCGGCTAACTGGGAGCGCGGACATCCTGTCCGCTCTTGGAAACGATCAGGTCGTAAGAAAGGGTGCAACCGTCGAGGTTTGCGCCCTTCTTTCTGTGTGGGTGATTCAAGAGCGGACAGGATGTCCGCGCTCCCATCACACCTGCTCCAACTCCACCAGCGTCCCGGAAAAATCCTTGGGATGCAGGAACAGTACCGGTTTGCCGTGCGCGCCGATCTTCGGTTCGCCATCGCCCAGCACGCGTGCGCCGGCCTGCTTCAGGCGGTCGCGCGCAGCGACGATGTCGTCCACCTCGTAGCAGATGTGGTGCATGCCACCGTCCGGGTTCTTCTCCAGGAATCGCGCGATCGGCGAGTTCGCGCCGAGTGGCTCCAGTAATTCGATCTTGGTGTTGGGTAGAGTGATGAACACCACCGTCACGCCATGCTCAGGCAACTGCTGCGGCGCCGAGACATCGGCCCCCAGCGTACCGCGATAAAGCGCCGAAGCGGCAGCGAGATCACGCACCGCGATGGCGACATGGTTGAGGCGTCCGATCATGCGCGGAGCCGGCTTTGGCCGGGCGTCGCGAGCACGCCGCCCGTCAGCGCCCGCGGCACTCCCGTGCTGGAGGGGAAGGTCAGCGGCAGCCCCTTCAGCGAGCGCACGGCAAGATAGGCGAAGGCCTGGGCTTCCATCATGGAGGCCGACCAGCCGAATTCATCGGCGGTGCGGACAGTTGCGCCGGTTTCCTCGCGCAGGAATTTCAGGATGGCGGGGTTGCGCGCTCCCCCTCCGCTGACGATCCAGAGCCTGGGCTCGCGCGGCAGCCATCGCCGCGCGGCGGCCGCACTGCGGGCCGTGAAGGCGGCGAGGGTCGCTGCCGCGTCACGGGTCGAAAGCCCCGCCACCGTTTCGCGTGAGAAGGCGTTGCGGTCGAGCGATTTCGGCGGCTTCTCCCCAAAGAAGGGATGCGTCATCAGCGTGACGAGCATCTCCTGGTTTACCTGTCCCGCCAGGGCCTGGCGGGCGTCCTGGTCCATGGCGACGCCGCTGCGCTCCAGCATGAGGTCGTCGATCAAGGCGTTGGCCGGACCGGTGTCGAAGGCGACGGGATCGTGCCCCTCGGCGATATAGGTGATATTGCCGACGCCGCCGAGATTGAGGACGGCGACGGGGCCGGCGAGCTTGGCCTCGCGCACCAGCGCCTGGTGATAGGCAGGCACCAGCGGAGCTCCCTGCCCGCCCTCGGCGACATCGGCGGCGCGCAGGTCATGAACAACGGGGATGCCGAGGCTGTCGGCCAGTGCCTGGCCGTCGCCGATCTGAACCGTCAGGCGCTCATGCGGGCGATGCAGCACCGTCTGGCCGTGGAAGCCGACGACGTCGATATCCTCGGGGGAGAGATCGTGCTCCTTCAGGAAATCGGAAATGATGTCGGCATGCTTGCGGGTGATCAACCGCTCGGCCGCACCGACCACACCGGGGCGCTCCGTCCGCTTCTTCATCGGCAGGGCATCGGCGAGAGCCTGGCGCAGCAGCGCGCGCTCCTCCTCCGTGTAAGCGAGTTCGACCGAGGCGCCCATCCGCACCACGCCCTCGCCATCCGTCTCGATCAGGGCGGCATCGATACCGTCCATCGAAGTGCCGGACATCAATCCAAGGGCGGTCAACATCGTCTTCATGCGCAATCTGCCTCGATTTCAAGCCTGGACTGTACCAAAGCGCATCCAAACCTGATAGACGGCGGCGGCATATCTATGGTGATCGAAAGTTTCTGTCATGACTGCGTTAAAATCCGATTTCCTGCGCATCCTCACCGAGCGCGGCTATATCCACCAGGTTTCGGATCTGGAAGGCCTCGATGATGCGGCCTCCAAGGGCCAGCTCACGGCCTATGTCGGTTATGACTGCACGGCGCCTTCGCTGCATATCGGCTCGCTCATCTCGATCATGATGCTGCACTGGTTCCAGGAGACCGGCCATCGGCCGATCACGCTGATGGGCGGCGGCACCACGCGCGTGGGCGATCCCTCGGGCAAGGACGAGACGCGGCGCATCCTCACCGTCGAGCAGATCGACGAGAACAAGCAGAGCATCCAGAAGGTGTTCGCCAAGCTGATCGATTACCAGGGCGACAAGGCCCTGATGATCGACAATGCCGAATGGCTGACCAGGCTCAACTATATCGACATGCTGCGCGACATCGGCCGGCATTTCTCGGTCAACCGCATGCTGTCCTTCGATTCGGTGAAGCTCAGGCTCGATCGCGACCAGGAGCTTTCCTTCATCGAATTCAACTACATGATCCTGCAGGCCTATGATTTCGTTGAGCTTTCTCGACGTCACGGCTGCGTGCTGCAGATGGGCGGCTCGGACCAGTGGGGCAACATCATCAACGGCATCGATCTGGGGCGGCGCATGGGCACGCCGCAGCTCTACGCCCTCACCTGTCCGCTGCTGACCACCTCCTCCGGCGCCAAGATGGGCAAGACCGCCTCAGGCGCCGTCTGGCTCAACGAGGACATGCTGTCGGCCTATGACTACTGGCAATACTGGCGCAACACCGAGGATGCCGATGTCGAGCGCTTCCTGAAGCTGTTCACCACGCTGCCGCTCGATGAGATCGCCAGGCTTGCCGCGCTGGGCGGGGCCGAGATCAACGAAGCCAAGAAGCGCCTGGCCACCGAGACGACTGCCCTGCTCCATGGCCGCGACAAGGCCCTGGCGGCGGAGGAAACCGCGCGCAAGACCTTCGAGGAAGGTACGCTGGCGACCGACCTGCCGAGCTTCGATCTGCCCGGTCTCAGTGCTGGCGTCGGCGTGCTCAATGCCTTCGTGCTGGCCGGGCTGGTGCCCTCCACCAGCGAGGCGCGCCGGCAGATCGCGAGCGGTGGTCTGAGGGTCAACGACGTCATCGTGACAGATCCCAAGGCCGTGCTCGGCTTGGGTGATGTGACGGCCGACGGCGTGATCAAGCTTTCGCTCGGCAAGAAACGCCATGTGCTCGCGAAGCCGGTCTAATCCCGGGTGCGCGGACGTCTCGTCCGCATCTTGGAACCGATGCGTTTGTTGGTGAGGAAGATGCGGACGAGACGTCCGCGCACCCGGGAAGAACCGCTTCAGGCAGAGGGCTGGTCCGGGGCTTCCTGCGGTGCCGCCTTCTCCTGCGTGGCCTGGTAGGCCCTGGCCTGCCGGCGGTAATAGACGATGCCGAAAGGGATGGTCGCCAGATAGATCAGCGTGATCGCCGTCAGCGTCTCCCAGGGATTGAAGGCCAGCAGCAGCACGACCACGACGGCGACCACGAAGATCGGCAGCACCCACTCCCGCGGTATGCGGGTGCCGAGTTTCTTGCCCGAGAATGTGGGGATGGTCGAGATCATCAGGAACGCGATGAGCAGCACATAGGCGAGCTCGAACATCGCATGGCTGGGCTCATGCGCCAGCCCCAGGAAACTGAGATAGATCGGCAGCAGCACCGTACAGGCGCCCGCCGGCGCCGGCATGCCGGTGAAGAAATTGGACTGGTAGGGCGGCCGGTTCGGATCGGCGCTTGTGACGTTGAAACGCGCCAGACGCAGCACCATGCAGATGGCGAACACCAGCGAACCGATCCAGCCGAGCGACCTCAAATCGTGCAGGCCCCAGAAATAGAGCACGATGCCCGGCACCACGCCGAAATTGACGAAATCGGCCAACGAATCGAGTTCCGCCCCGAATTTCGAAGTGCCCTTGAGATAGCGGGCCACGCGCCCGTCGATGCCGTCGAGCAAGGCTGCGACCACGATGCAGCCGATGGCGAGATCGAGCTTGTTCTCGATGGCAAGGCGTATGGCACTCATGCCCGCACAGAGCGCGAGCAGCGTGATGACGTTGGGGATGAGCACCCGGAAGGGAATGGCGCGCCGCCCCCAGCCCTTCCTCGGATCCGGGTTCTCGGGCTGGAATGGCGGAAACAGCGGATCCATGGTTTGGCCGATTCAGCCGATGCGGTGGGTGAGATGCGGCATGGCAGCGGCAGCATCGGCGATGATCGTCTCGCCCGCCACCATTTTCTGGCCGATGCCCACCTGCGGGCGCACGCCCTCGGGCAGGTAGACGTCGACGCGCGAGCCGAAGCGGATCATGCCGAGGCGCTGGCCGACGGCGACGTGCTCGTTCTCGCTGGTCCAGCAGACGATGCGGCGGGCCACCAGGCCGGCGATCTGCACCACGCCATAGCGCACCGAACCGGTATCGATGATGAAGCCGTTGCGTTCATTGTCCTCGCTCGCCTTGTCGAGGTCGGCGCTGAGGAACTTGCCCGGCTTGTAGGCGATCCGGGTGATGGTGCCCGTCACCGGGCTGCGATTCACATGGCAGTCGAACACGTTCATGAAGACCGAGACGCGCAGCAGCGACTGGCTGGCGAGGCCGAGTTCCGGGGGCGGCAGCACGTGAGCGATCTGGCTCACCACGCCATCGGCCGGCGAGACCACGAGCCCGTCCCGCACCGGGGTGACGCGCGGGGGATCGCGGAAGAAATAGGCGACCCAGGCCGTGATGATCAGCAGCGGCCAGAACAGCACCTTGACCCAGATCAGCGCGATCAGGGTGAGCACGCCGACTATGGCCAGGAAGGGGTAGCCTTCGCGGTTGATGGGGACCAGGACTTTCCGAATGGAAGAGGCAATCGACATCGATGGGTTCCAATTTGGCTGCTTGGGTACCCCAAACTTCCGTAAAAGACTAGGGCGTGTCGCAACTCAGAAAGGCACCTGCTCCCAGCTTGTGCAATCTGAAATGGCTGCTACAGTTCTAGGCAGAACCGCTTGAAAAACGAAACGAGAGGTAACTGGATGCCTGAGGGAAGCACGCAAGCGGCAGAGGATCAGACGCCGGTTGTCCAGCTCGACAATATTCACAAGAGCTTCGGCCGGCTGGAAGTCCTCAAGGGCGTCTCCCTTACGGCACATGAAGGCGACGTTACGGCGCTGATCGGCGCCTCCGGTTCGGGCAAGAGCACGCTGCTTCGCTGTACGAACCTGCTGGAGATCCCCAATTCCGGCCGTATCCTCATCGGCAATGAGGAGATCCGGCTCAAGCCCGCGAGCGGCGGCACCATGGCGGTGGCCGATCAGAAGCAGTTGCAGCGCATCAGAAGCCGTCTCGGCATGGTGTTCCAGAGCTTCAACCTCTGGGCCCATCGCACCGTCCTGGAGAATGTCATCGAGGCGCCTGTGCACGTGCTCGGCGAGAACAAGGCCGAGGCGATCGAGCATGCTGGGGAACTTCTCAACAAGGTCGGCCTCTACGCCAAGAAGGACACCTATCCCGCCTTCCTCTCCGGCGGCCAGCAGCAGCGCGCCGCCATCGCCCGGGCGCTGGCCATCCGGCCCAAGGTCATGCTGTTCGACGAGCCGACCTCGGCGCTCGATCCGGAACTGGTGGGCGAGGTGCTGCGCGTGATCCGCGATCTCGCCGCCGAGGGCCGCACGATGATCGTGGTCACGCATGAAATGGCCTTCGCCCGCGATGTCGCGAACCACGTGATGTATCTCTACAACGGCAATGTTGAAGAGGAAGGCGCACCCTCCAAGGTGTTCGGCAATCCCAACAGCGAGCGTTGCCGCCAATTCGTCACCCCCAGACAGCACTAGCTTGCACATCTCGTTCCGGGGCAGAGGGGCGCCAGGACACTCGCGGATCAAGAAACAACCATCCAAACATCAAAAACAATAAAGACCACCAGTTCATCCAGCAGGGAAACACGATGAAGACTCTGAATATGAAAATGCTCGCGGCCACCGCGATCTTCTTTGGCGCGGCTTTCGCTTCCGCCCAGGCCGACACGGTCAAGGTCAGCGTCGCTGCCGAGCCCTATCCGCCCTTTGCCTCCCTCGACGCGTCCGGCAAGTGGGTCGGCTTTGAGGTCGATCTCGCCAATGCCGTGTGCAAGGCGGGCAAGCTCGATTGCGAAATCGTGGCTACCGCCTGGGATGGCATCATCCCCGCTTTGACCTCCAAGAAGATCGACGTGATCTGGGCCTCGATGACCATCACGCCCGAGCGCTCGGCGCAGATCGCCTTTACCATTCCGTATTACAACACGCCGGCCGAATTTATCGCCAATAAGGATGACAAATTCGACTTCGCGCCTGGCAGCCTGAAGGGCAAGACGATCGGCGTGCAGACCAGCACGATCCACGCCCAATATGTGCAGAAGGCCTATCCTGACGCCGACATCAAGACCTACGGCACGCAGGATGCAGCCAATGCCGACCTCGCGGCCGGCCGCCTCGACCTCGTGCTGGCCGATGCCGCAGCCCTCGACGACTTCCTCAAAGGCAAGGACGGCACTTGCTGCGACGTCAAGACCTTCCCCAAGGATCCGATCTTCGACGGTGGTGTCGGCGGTGGCCTGCGCAAGGAGGACACCGACCTCAAGGCCAAGCTCGACGAGGGCATCAAGGCCATTTACGCGAGCGGTGAATACGCCACCATCGAGAAGAAGTACTTCAGCTACGAAGTCGGCACTCCTCCGAAATGAGCAATATCAGAGCGTTGGCGTAACCGCGCCTTCGGCACTGATTTCCTTCTCCAACCGGCCTGAATCATCAGGCCGGCCCCTCCCCTCATGGCGGAAACGGACGTGGAAGCATTCTGGGACCAATTGGCGGCAGGCTGGGGCACGGCCTTTCTGGCCGGCCTGCGGATAACCGTCGAACTGTCGATCGGCGGCTATATCACGGGTTTGCTGATCGGAGGCCTGGTAGCCTGGGCCAAATTGCGCGGACCGCGCTGGCTTGTGGCACTGGCCAACGGCTACTCCACGATCTGCCGCGCCGTGCCGGAAGTGCTGATGATCCTGATCCTCTATTATGCGGGACAGCAGGCGCTCAACGGCCTGATGGCATCCATCGGTTTCGGGGCCGTTGGGATCGACGGTTTCTACGCTGCCCTCATGGTGCTCGGCATCGTCCAGGGGGCCTATGCCTCGGAAATCCTGCGTGGCGCGGTCCTGGCCTTGCCCAAGGGGCAAATCGAAGCCGCCAAGGCCTATGGCATGCACGGTTTCGTTCTGTTTCGCCGCGTGATCCTGCCTTTGATGGTGCCTTTTGCCTTCGCTGGCCTGACCAATCTATGGATGTCGATCCTCAAGGACTCCGCCCTGATCTTCGTGGTGGGCTACAAGGAACTGATCTCCACGGCCATGGCGGCTGCGGGTTCGACACGCATGTATTTTTCATTCCTGCTGTTTTGCGGAGCGATCTTCTACGCGCTCACGCAGTTTTCCAACATCTTCATCAAATTGATCGACGGTCATATCCGGCGCTGGATGCCGAGGCTGGGGTGAGACATGTCCACAGATCTGGCGTCATCGTTCTTCGATAACTTCACCTGGATCGGCAAATATTGGCCGATGATCCTGGGCGGTTTCTGGACCACGCTTCAGCTGCTGTTCTTCTCGCTGCTCCTTGGCTATCCACTGGCCATCCTGGTCGGCTTTGGCCGTGTGTCGAAGAACAAATTCATCTATGGCCTCGCCACGGGCTTTGTCTCGGTGATCCGCGGTACGCCGCTCCTGGTGCAGTTGTTCATTCTCTATTTCGGCCTCGGCTCGCTCTTTCCGGCTATTCCCCACATTCGCCAGAGCTTCATCTGGCCGGTGCTCAAGGATGGCTATTACTATGTCATCCTGGCCCTGGTGCTCAGCGTCGGCGGTTATGTCGGCGAGATCATGCGCGGCGCCCTGCTTTCAGTGCCGCGTGGCGAGTTGGAGGCAGGCCGTGCCTATGGCTTCCATGGCTTCTCCCTTGTCCGCCGCATCTGGCTGCCGCGCGCCATGCAGGCGATGATGCCGACCTTCGCCGGCGAGACCGTGCTCTGCCTGAAATCCACAGCGCTCGCCTACCTCGTCAGCGTGCAGGACCTGCTCGGCCAGATCAACATCATCCGCTCGCGAGAGGCCATCACCTATACGCCGCTCCTGGTGGTGGCGGTGGGCTATCTTCTCGCCACGCTGGTGATCGAGGCCGTATTCCGCCGCTTCGAGGCGAATTTCGCGAAAACGACGCGGCCGGCGTAACGCCGGGAGCGCGAACGTCCCTACGACACTCGAGAGAGTGTCGGACGATCCGCTCTTTGAAGCGATATCGGCATAAGAATGGGCGCAGACCGCTATGGCTGCGCCCTTCCTTGTTGGACACCCTACTTCCAAGAGCGGACGGGACGTCCGCGCTCCCAGGTCAACTATGCCAGCGCAGCGACATGCAGGAGAGGCCCGCGTCGATCTTGGCGATCTCGCCCGTCGGCAGGCGCACCACGCTGTAGCCTTCCGCCTCCAGCATCGCCGCCGTGCGCGGATAGTCGGCGCCCACGAAGACGCGTTCGTTGACGCGTAGCGCATTGGCCGCGGCCTCCTCGCCTTCCGGCACCAGCAGCACGCGCAGGCCGTCGAACACGCCGGAAGCCGCCAACCGGGCGGTCGCGAGCATGGTGGACGCATCAAGCAGCGAGCAGTCCGACTTGAAATGCAGCACGCCCGGCGGCGTGGTGACGATGACGCCCTTGCGGCCGAGTTCGGCCAGCAGTGCGATCAGGGCGTCCGCTCCCTCCTGCGTGGTGCGATCGGACAGGCCGATCATGACCTTGTCCGGCGTCACCAGCACGTCGCCGCCATCGGCAAAGCCCGGCGCCGGAAGGGACAGGACCTTGTCGAAGCGCCGGCGCAGCACCTGTTCGATCGCGGCCGTCTCGCCGAAGCGGCTTTGCGCGCCCGGACGCAGCAGGATGGCGCCTTCCGGAAACACCAGCGCGGGATCCTCGACAAACAGGGAATCCGGGAACGCCTCCAGCGCCGGCAGCACCTCGACCGCGACCCCGGCAGCCTGCAGTGCCTCGACATAGAGCCGGTGCTCGGTGCCGACCCCCTCATGCGTCGGCGCGCCGCGATCCTCGGCTCGCAGGCCCTGAGTCACGCTCACGGGCGGCAGGCGAACGATGGCGTTGTCGAAGCTGTAGACGGGAAAGCTGCTCATGGTCGTCCCCACTGCGAAAGCGTCTTCTGGCCCGGCGGCCGCGCCGGGCAATTGAAGGGTTTGTGTTTTCTTCAGGTGGGAACTGCATCCCCACGTGCTGACTCTGCGAACAGAAGCGCCGAACTGGAGTGGCAGTCTCCGACTACCAACGACCTTCAGGGCGTTTTACTTTCAGATCGAATCACCAGGAATCGCAAAATGCTTTTGATGCCAGTGAGTTAATTTCGAAATTCGCTCCCACCTGAACGCATTTTGCTCTAGGGCAAGCGCGGCGGTTCTGAGAATGGCAGTCTGAGACCGCCACTCCTATTCCCCCTGGCCTGCTCAGGCCTCCGGCGGCTTGTACTGGATCAGATAGGTCCAGGCACCGTAGGCGGCAACCAGGGCGAACATGATCCCCCAGAACTGATCACCGTTGGTGAACTCAAAAACAGCCCAGGCGCCCGGCAGGATACAGAGCGCCAGGCGCACCCAGAGCGGCTGCATCCATTTCGGGGTGGGAGGAGGAGGCGGCATTCAGGCCTCCGCCACTGCGGCGGCGATGGCCTCGAGCGCCGCCTGGGCCTTGGCGCCATCCGGACCACCGGCCTGCGCCATGTCGGGGCGCCCGCCACCGCCCTTGCCGCCGAGGGCCTCGGAGCCCCTGCGCACCAGATCGACGGCGTTGAAGCTGCCGGTCAGGTCCGAGGTGACGCCGACCACGAGGCCGGCGCGGCCGTCCTCGGAAGTGGCGACGATGGCGACGACGCCGGAACCGATCTGCTTCTTGCCCTCGTCAGCCAGGGCCTTGAGGTCCTTGAGCTCGATACCGGACACGGCCTTGGCAAGCAGGCGCGTCTTGCCGGCGGTGCGGATCTCGCTTTCGCCGCCGCCACCGCCCATGGCGAGCTTCTTGCGGGCCTCGGCGAGATCGCGCTCCAGCTTGCGGTGCTCCTCGACCAGGACCGTGAGACGGTCGCCCGCCTCATGCACGGGCGTGCGCAGCACGTCGGAGAGGCCCTGCAGCAGGCGGCTCTCATTGACGAGATGCTTGCGCGCGCCTTCCGCCGTCATGGCCTCGATACGGCGCACGCCGGCGGCCACCGCACCGTTCGAGACGATGCGGATCAAGCCGATATCGCCGGTGCGCCGCACATGCGTGCCGCCGCACAGCTCCACCGACCAGGCCTTGTTGGAGCCCGGCTGGCCCTCGCCCATCGCGACGACGCGAACCTCGTCGCCATATTTCTCACCGAACAGCGCACGGGCGCCCGAGGCGATGGCATCATCGACACTCATCAGGCGAGTGGTCACTTCGCTGTTCTGCAGCACGATCTCGTTGGCCAGGTCCTCGATCTCCCGCAGCTCCTCGTCCGTGATGGGCTTGGGGTGTGAGAAGTCGAAGCGCAGGCGGTCGGGTGCCACCAGCGAACCCTTCTGGGCCACATGATCGCCCAGCGTGAGGCGCAGCGCCTCGTGCAGCAGATGGGTGGCCGAATGGTTGGCGCGAATGGCCGAGCGGCGCTTGTGGTCGACGGCCAGTTCCAGCGCATCGCCGACCTTCAGCGTACCTTCCTCCACCGTGACCGCGTGGACGAAGAGATCGCCGAGCTTCTTCTGCGTCTCAGTGACTTGCACCTTCAGGCCCGTCGCATGGACGAGGCCGGCATCGCCCTGCTGGCCGCCGGATTCGCCATAGAACGGCGTCTGGTTGAGGATGAGGAAGCCGCTCTCGCCCTTGTTGAGGGCCTCGGCTGGCTTGCCGTCCTTGACGAGAGCAAGCGCGACGCCTTCCGCCGTCTCGGTCTCATAGCCGAGGAATTCGGTGGCGCCCACCTGCTCCTTGAGGCCGAACCACACCGTCTCGGTGGCGGCATCACCGGAGCCGGCCCAAGCCGCGCGGGCCTTGGCCTTCTGCTGCGCCATCGCAGCCTTGTAGCTCTCCTCGTCCACCGTGATGTTGCGGGCGCGCAGGGCATCCTGCGTCAGGTCGAGCGGGAAGCCGTAAGTGTCGTAGAGGGTGAAGGCGACATCGCCCGAGAAGACCTGGCCGTCACCGAGATTCTTCGACTCGGCATCCAGCAGCGCAAGCCCACGTTCCAGCGTGCGGCGGAAGCTGGTCTCCTCAAGGTGCAGCGTCTCGCTGATCAGAGCCTCGGCGCGCACGAGCTCGGGATAGGCGGCGCCCATCTCGCGCACCAGC
Organism: Labrys miyagiensis; assembly: GCF_030160835.1. Classification (GTDB taxonomy): domain Bacteria; phylum Pseudomonadota; class Alphaproteobacteria; order Rhizobiales; family Labraceae; genus Labrys; species Labrys miyagiensis. The sequence continues at coordinate 100,645 of NZ_BSPC01000080.1, forward strand.
GCGGGCACCAGCTTCCACATGATCGGGTCCTTGGCGCCGAGCAGGGAGATATGGCGCATGGCGCGGCGCATGATGCGGCGCAGCACATAGCCGCGGCCCTCGTTCGAGGGCAGCACGCCGTCGGCGACCAGGAAGGAGGAGGCGCGCAGATGGTCGGCAATGACGCGATGGCTGGCAAGCGTTTCGCCCTCGGCCGGCACGCCGATCGCCTCGACCGAGGCACGGATCAGAGCCTGGAAGAGATCAATGTCGTAATTGTTGTGCTTGTGCTGCAGCACGGTGGCGATGCGCTCGAGGCCCATGCCGGTATCGATCGAGGGGCGCGGCAGGTTCACGCGCTCGCCGCCCGGCAGATCCTCGAACTGCATGAAGACGAGGTTCCAGATCTCGATGAAGCGATCGCCATCGGCATCCGGCGAGCCGGGCGGGCCGCCCCAGATATGGTCGCCATGGTCATAGAAGATCTCCGAGCACGGGCCGCTCGGGCCCGTATCGCCCATGCGCCAGTAATTGTCGGAGGTCGCGATGCGCACGATCTTGTCGTCGGGAAGGCCGGCGATCTTCTTCCACAGCGCATGGGCATCATCGTCCTCGGAGAAGACGGTGACCATCAGCTTGGAGGCAGGCAGGCCGAAATCCCTGGTGAGCAGGTTCCAGGCAAGCTCGATCGCGCGTTCCTTGAAATAGTCGCCGAAGGAGAAGTTGCCCAGCATCTCGAAGAAGGTGTGGTGGCGCGCGGTGTAGCCGACATTGTCGAGATCGTTGTGCTTGCCGCCGGCGCGCACGCATTTCTGCGAGGTGGAGGCCCGCGAATAGGGGCGCTTCTCAATGCCGGTGAAGACGTTCTTGAACTGCACCATGCCGGCATTGGTGAACATCAGCGTCGGGTCGTTGCGCGGCACCAGCGGCGAGGACGCCACGGCCTCGTGGCCGTTCCGCACGAAATAATCGAGAAAGGTGGATCGGATCTCGTTGACGCCGCTCATTGCCCGGTATGCCTGTTCCGGCTGGCCCTCCCTTCCGGCAGGACCAGCATCATCATGGTGGAGGGGCGTTGTAGCGGGGCGTTCCCGGCCTGTCGAGGGTTGCGACGGCCCGAAGGGAGAGGAGTAGGCAGCATTTCGCAAGAATGCCGATCCTGGGCGCGTTGTTCTGCCCCCTCGCACCCCGCCTTTGCAATGCGCGGAATTGTCCTACCAATTTGCTTGCATTCCTGCGTGCGACGCCCTCCATTACGCTCCTTTCAGAACCACGGCCAACAGGGCGGAAACAGGATCATTGCCATGACGGACAGGAAAGAGACGGTCGGCTTCATCGGGCTCGGCTTCATGGGCCACGGCATGGCCAAGAACATCGTCGAGAAGGGCTATCCCCTCACCATCATGGGCCACCGCAACCGGGCGCCGATCGAGGATCTGGTGGCGCGCGGAGCCAGGGAGGTCGCGACGCCCCGCGAGGTTGGCGCCAATTCCACCATCGTCTTCCTGTGTGTCACGGGTTCGAGGGAAGTCGAGGCGCTGGTGCGCGGGCCGGACGGGCTGAAGGCCGGCCTCAAGCCGGGCTCCGTGGTGGTGGACTGTTCGACCTCGGATCCCACCTCCTCCGCCGCCATCGCCGCCGAACTCGCGGAGGCCGGCATCGAGTTCGCGGACGCCCCGCTCGGCCGCACGCCGAAGGAGGCCTGGGAAGGCACGCTCGATACCATGGTGGGCGCCGGCGACGCCCTGTTCGAACGCCTGAAGCCGGTGCTCTCCACCTGGGCCGGCCGCGTCATCCATATGGGCGGCACGGGCGACGGGCACCGCATGAAGCTCCTCAACAATTTCATCTCGCTCGGCTATGCGGCGCTCTATGCCGAGGCCATCGCGCTGGCCGACAAGGTCGGCATTTCGCCCAAGCGCTTCGATGCGGTGATCCGGGGCGGGCGCATGGATTGCGGCTTCTACCAGACCTTCACGCGCTGGGTGCTGGAGGGCGACCGCGACGCCCACAAATTCACCATCGCGAATGCCTTCAAGGATCTGCGCTACCTGGAATCGATGGCCGATGCCGCCGGCGTGGTCAATCCGATCGGCAATGCGGTGAAGAACTCCTTCGGCGTCGCGATGGCGGCTGGCGGCGAGCGTTCCTATGTGCCGATGCTGACCGACTTCATCGGCAATCTCAACGGCGTGGACCTCAAGCCGGCCAACCAGCCCTGAGGATTGGGCTGGCGGCAAAAAGAAGGGCGGGTTCAGCACCCGCCCATGTCAACGCAGTACAGGGGTCAACGCAGTACAGGGGTCACGCGATAGAGGCCAGTGGCCTATTCGTCTTCCGCCTCGGACGGGTCGATATTGTCGAGGATGCGCTCGGCGATCAGGCCGGCATTCTGACGGATCGCCTGCTCGATCTTGTTGGCGATATCGGTATTTTCCTTAAGGAACTGCTTGGCGTTCTCACGCCCCTGCCCGAGGCGCTGGCTCTCATAGCTGAACCAGGCGCCGGACTTCTCGACCACGCCGGCCTTGACGCCGAGATCGACCAGCTCGCCCACCCTCGATACGCCTTCGCCATACATGATGTCGAATTCGATCTGCTTGAAGGGCGGCGCCACCTTGTTCTTGACCACCTTGACGCGGGTCTGGTTGCCGACGACCTCCTCGCGGTCCTTGATGGCGCCGATGCGACGGATATCGAGGCGCACGGAAGCGTAGAACTTCAGGGCATTGCCGCCCGTCGTCGTCTCGGGGCTGCCATACATCACGCCGATCTTCATGCGGATCTGGTTGATGAAGATCACCATGGAATTGGAACGGCCGATCGAGGCGGTGAGCTTGCGTAGCGCCTGGCTCATCAGGCGAGCCTGCAGACCAGGCTGGACATCGCCCATCTCGCCTTCAATTTCGGCCTTCGGCGTCAGGGCGGCGACGGAGTCGATGACGATGACGTCGATGGCGCCGGAGCGCACCAGCGTGTCGCAGATCTCCAGCGCCTGTTCGCCCGTATCCGGCTGGGAGATCAGGAGATCGTCGAGATTGACGCCGAGCTTGCGGGCATAGACCGGATCGAGCGCGTGCTCGGCATCGATGAAGGCGCAGACACCACCCTTCTTCTGTGCTTCGGCAACGCTATGCAGCGCCAGAGTGGTCTTGCCCGAGGATTCAGGCCCGTAAATTTCGATGACACGGCCCTTGGGCAAGCCGCCGACGCCGAGCGCGATGTCGAGGCCGAGCGACCCGGTGGGAATCGCCTCCACTTCCATCGATTTGTCGTTCTTGCCGAGGCGCATGATCGAGCCCTTGCCGAAGGAGCGTTCGATCTGTGATAGGGCGGCGTCGAGCGCCTTCGTCTTGTCCATGGAAGTTCCTTCGACCAAGCGCAGCTGTGTCTGACTCATATGCCCGTTCCCTATCAAGCATGAATGGATTCGTCATCCAATGGATGCGTTTCCTAACGTTGGCCTTTGCTGCCTTGCCGGCGACTCCGTGCCCATGAAGGTATGTACGCATTTTGTTCTCGTTTACGCAAGTTCTATTTTTGTTCTGGGTCCGCAAAGTGAACCCCACGTAAACCGCCCATAGTCTACAGTCGTATATTTCTGTATGGAAGCGAGATTGAAATGGCGCTCACCGGCCGGTCAAAGGATCCGAAATAAAAACGCCGCGTCGGATGACGCGGCGTTGCTCCGTCTTGAGAAGAATGGAAGGGTTAGAAGGTCCGGCGCAGACGTACACCGGCGCCAACGCTGTCAGCGGTATCGCGAGGATTTGCCGTTACCGTCGTACCGCCGCCATTCGGATCCTTGTTCTGATACCAGACTTCGGCGCCAGCGATGAAGCCTTTCACCACAGTGTAATTCACCTGGCCGCCGATGACATAATAATGAAAGTCCGCGGTCGCGCTGGTGGCGATGTTCGGCGCATCGTAGTCGAGATAACCGCCGAACAGCACAGCCTGGAGCTGGTCGGTGAACTTGAGGCCAGCTTCGGCCTGGATGGCCCAACCCTTGGCACGGTCAAGATCAAATGGTGCCACGGTGGAAGCATATACATCCGCGCCACCGAAGCTCAGCAGGCTGCTGCCACTTGGTTGGGAACCACCCACGCCAAGATACTTCACGGCACCTTCCGAATAGCTGCCTTCGGCCGCGATATAGGCACCGGAGAGGACCGGGAAGTTGATGTTGCCGGCTGCACCGACCGAATAGCCCCAATCGCTGCCATAGGCCGCGAGCGCAGAGCGGTTCTGATGGAGGGCGCCCATCACCTGTACGCGTCCCCAGCCCGTCTTGTTGTCGTCATAGCCGATCACGCCTACGATGTCCGGAACCTGGGAACCGCCCTCGGTATTGATGGCGACGCCATTCAACGTACCGCTATTGCCGAAGGTGGTGCCGGCGCGGTGGTCGCGGTTGTCTTCGATGGACAGCGTGGCAAAGGCCTTATCAAACTGAGCGGTGTAGCTGATCAAGTCCCGGCGGCCCTGCTCGCCGAAATAGGGCGCGAAAAACTCGGCCTGATATTTCGGATCGTAGAATGCGTAAGGCGACCACGCGAAACCAGCCGTCAGCCCACCGAATTGCAGATAGGCCTGGCGAACGGTAAAGGTGTCATGGACACCCGTTCCGAACGGCGGAGCCGTGCCGGCATTCGACTCCGCCTGCAATTCGAAGAACGAGCGCAAGAGACCGTAATCTGTCTGGGTACGCGCATCGAAGCGAATGCGGGCATTCGTGCGGAACTGGGTCTGGTTGATATTCCGCTTGTTGGCAGCAGGATCCGGGACCGACTGGTACCAATAGTCCGCGCGGATCTGGCCACTGATCTGGAGGCAGGTATCGCTTCCCGGAATATAGAAGAAGCCTGGGCCGAAGGCCGAGCAGACCTTCACATATTCGACCGCCTCCCCCTTCGTCATCGGAAGATCGGCAGCAGCCGCCACCCCAACAGTGAGCAAGCCGGCGCAGGCGCCGAGAATAACGGAACGTATTGTCATCGATAAACCCCGAACAATTTATTTGCCGTCTCAACAAAGGCTTTTACTTGTTGAAACATTCGCGTTTAAGTTGTAGACATAGTCTCACATCACTTAAACAAGGCTGCCTTTTTTGCGTTGCAGCAAAAGGAGCCTGCGCCTTGGCGTTAAATTACACAATGTTAAGGTGTGTCACCTTTTAGACACAAAATTCGTTTGTTTATGACTGTGGCGAATGTGCACCACTGCGTCACGACTGCATGCAGGCAAAAGAAAACCCCTCCCGTGTGACGGAAGGGGTCGAACATGCGTCGGTATGAGCGTTTTCAGCCCAGATTGAGTTCCTTGAAGAAGTCGTTGCCCTTGTCGTCGATCACGATGAAGGCGGGGAAATCCTCAACCTCGATGCGCCAGACGGCTTCCATGCCGAGCTCGGGATATTCGAGCACTTCCACTTTCTTGATACAGTCCTGGGCGAGGCGGGCCGCCGGGCCGCCGATCGAGCCGAGATAGAAGCCGCCATGCTTGGCGCAGGCCTCGCGCACCTGGGCCGACCGGTTACCCTTGGCCAGCATTATCATCGAACCGCCAGCGGCCTGGAACTGATCGACATAAGAGTCCATGCGCCCCGCCGTGGTCGGGCCGAAGGACCCGGAGGCGTAGCCAACCGGCGTCTTGGCGGGGCCGGCATAATAGACGGGATGGTTCTTGATGTAGTCGGGCAGCCCGCCGCCGGCTTCCAGGCGCTCGCGCAGCTTGGCATGGGCGAGGTCCCGAGCCACGATGATCGGCCCCGAGAGGGAAACGCGCGTCTTCACCGGATATTGCGACAGCGTCTCCAGGATCTTCGACATCGACTGGTTGAGGTCGATCTTGACCACCGGGCCGCCGAGCTTGCTCTCGTCGATCTCGGGCAGGAAGCGCGCGGGATTATGCTCGAGCTCTTCGAGGAAGATGCCCTCGCGGGTGATCTTGCCCATGGCCTGGCGGTCCGCCGAGCAGGAAACGCCGAGACCGATGGGAAGGCTGGCGCCATGGCGCGGCAGGCGGATGACACGCACGTCATGGCAGAAATATTTGCCGCCGAACTGCGCGCCGACACCGAGCGATTGGGTGAGCGCGTGCACTTCCCGCTCGAGCTCGAGGTCGCGGAAGGCATGGCCAAGCTCGGAACCCTGCGTCGGCAGCGTATCGAGATAGTGCGCCGAGGCGAGCTTGACGGCCTTCAGCGTGAGCTCCGCCGAGGTGCCGCCGATCACCACCGCGAGGTGATAGGGCGGGCAGGCCGACGTGCCGAGGGTGAGGATCTTCTCCTTCAGAAAAGCGATCAGCCGGTCCTTCGACAGGATCGAAGGCGTCGCCTGATAGAGGAAGGTTTTATTGGCCGAGCCGCCGCCCTTGGCGATGAACAGGAATTTGTAGGCCTCCTCCCCTTCCGCTGCAATGTCGATCTGGGCCGGCAGATTGGTCTTGGTGTTCTTCTCCTCGAACATGGAGAGCGGGGCGAGCTGCGAATAGCGCAGGTTCTTCTTCTCATAGGCGTCGCGGATGCCCTGGGCGATGGCGCCCTCGTCCTCGCCGTCGGTCCAGATCTTGCGGCCCTTCTTCGCCATCACGATGGCGGTGCCGGTGTCCTGGCACATCGGCAGCACGCCCCCGGCGGCGATATTGGCGTTCTTGAGGAGGTCGTAGGCAACGAAGCGGTCATTGTCGGTCGCCTCGGGATCTTCGAGGATGTTGCGCAGTTGCTGCAGATGGCCGGGGCGCAGGAGATGGTTGATGTCGGCGAAGGCCTGCTCGGCCAGGAGGCGCATCGCCTCGCCATCCACCTGCAGTATCTCCTTGTCGCCGATCTTCTCCATACGCACGCCCTGGTCCGTCAGCTTGCGGTAGGGCGTCTCGTCCGCTCCCAGCGGAAACAGGGACACATGGGGATAAGAGGGGTTGGAGACGGAATCGGCAGGCATTGGAGAAAGGCTCCGGCTGGATTGCGAGATCAGGGCAATTCCAAACTGCCCATCATGGGCCTTGATGTAGACCTTATCGCCGCCGCTGCCTATGGCTTCCTGGATGCGCTCCCCGCGACAATGTCCCGAACACACCAGCCGACGTCGCTTCGTCTCTAGTGCGTGCCGCGACTCCCTGTAGTCTTTGCCTATTCGAGGTGCCGGTCCTGCTTTGGGAGGAGGACTGGATAATTGGGAAGCCGGTGGAAACCCCGGCGCTGCCCCCGCAACGGTAGAGGAGTTGGTCGAGGCAATCAGCCACTGGATCGGAAACGATCTGGGAAGGCGCCGAGACCAGGCCCCAAAGGCCACTCCTGAGCCCGGAAACCAGCCGCGAATGAAACCGATGGATCGCGGTGGGCGTTCCGGAAGGAGGATCGGGTTTCGGGTGCCGCCGGCACGAGGAGTTCCATCCGCTTCCAATCCCACCGCTCTCCGTCAAACGCACAGATGGTCACGTGGGATTTTGACATGAATGCGCATCAGGACATGCTCGGCCGCCTCCGCGGCCATCGGCCCGGCACGACGCTGGACGGCAAGTTCTATACGGACGCCGACTACTTCAAGCTCGACATGGAGCATATCTGGTACCGCGAATGGCTGTTCGCCGGCCATGATTGCGAGCTGGCCAAGCCCGGCAGCTACATCACGCTGCAGATCGGCGACTATCCCGTCATCGTGCTGCGCTCGGGCGACGGCGCCATCCGCGCCTTCCACAATTCGTGCCGCCACCGTGGTTCGCGCCTGTGCTCGGCCGAGCGCGGCACCGTTGCCAAGCTCGTCTGCCCCTACCACCAGTGGACCTACGAGCTCGACGGCCGCCTGCTGTTCGCCCGCGACATGGGCGCCAATTTCGATGCCAGGCAATACGGCCTGAAGCCCGTCCACTGCGAGAGCGTCGGCGGCTATCTCTGGATCTGCCTCGCCAAGGATGCGCCAGACTTCGAGGCCTTCCGCGCGCAAGTGATGCCTTATCTGGCGCCGCATCGGCTCAAGGATGCCAAGGTCGCGTTCGAGAGCACCATCGTCGAGCAGGCCAACTGGAAGCTGGTGTGGGAAAACAACCGCGAATGCTACCATTGCTCCGGCAACCATCCCGAACTCTGCCGCACCTTCCCGGAAGCACCCACGGTGAGCGGCGTGCAGGGTGCCAAGGATGATCCCCTGATTTCAGCCCATTGGGATCGCTGCGAGGAGGCTGGCCTGCCCTCGACCTTCAAGATCTCGGAGAGCGGCCAGTTCCGCACAGCCCGCATGCCGCTGCTGCGCAACGCGCTCAGCTACACCATGTCGGGCAAGCCTGCCGTGAACCGGCCGCTGAGTTCCTCGATCGAGGACGGCAATATCGGCACGCTGCTGCTCTTCCACTACCCCACCACCTGGAATCACGTGCTGGGCGACCATGCGGTCAGCTTCCGCGTCCTCCCGATCGGCCCGAAGGAGACGCAGGTCACCACCAAGTGGCTGGTGCACAAGGATGCGGTCGAAGGCGTCGACTACAATCTCGATGACCTCACCCATGTCTGGACCATGACCAACGACCAGGACCGCCAGATCGTCGAGGAGAACCAGCGCGGCGTGTCCTCGCCCGCCTACACGCCCGGCCCCTATGCGCCGGATCATGAAGGCGGCGTGATGCAGTTCGTCGAATGGTACCGCAACGCGATGGAAGCCTCGCTGGGCGGCGACGCCGTGCGCCTGCGCAGCGTGGCGTAAGCTGAGAGCGCGGACTTCCAGTCCGCTCTTCCTCTCCTGCCTGCGACCCGTCTCCAAGAGCGGACTGGAAGTCCGCGCTCCCAGGATCCCATGTTCAAGCATCTCGACCAAACCCAGCCCTGGAACGACAAGGCGCAGACGCTGGAATGCGTCTCGATCGTCAGCGAAGGCCGCGATGTGGCGACCTTCACCTTCCGGGCTTCCGAGGAAGGCTGGTTCCGCTATGAGCCGGGCCAGTTCATCACCCTGGAGATACCAGTGGCCGACGGCCCCGTCCTGCGGACCTATACGCTCTCCTCCAGCCCCTCGCGCCCGCTTTCGATCAGCGTCACCGCCAAGGCGCAGGCGACCAGCATCGGCACGCGCTGGATGCTCGACAACCTCAAGCCTGGCACACGGATGAAGGCCTATGGCCCGCTCGGCCGGTTTACCCTCCACCGTCATCCGGCCGAGAAATACCTTTTCATCTCCGCCGGTTCCGGCATCACGCCGATGATGTCGATGACGCGCTTTGCCGCCGACCACGGCAAGGCCACCGACATCGCTTTCATCAACTGCGCGCGCCGACCTTCGGAGATCATCTTCCGGCACGAGCTGGAACGCCTTGCTGCCGGCATGCGGCATCTGCGCCTTGCCTGGATCGTGGAGGAGGCGGATGCCGGCGAAGTGTGGACCGGCTTCCGCGGCCGCCTCAATGCCCCGGCCCTGCGCCTGATCGCGCCGGATTTCCGCGAACGCGAGGTGTTCTGTTGCGGTCCCGCGCCCTTCATGGCGGCGGTGAAGGACATGCTGGAGGCCAATGGCTACGACATGCGCCGCTATCACGAGGAGAGCTTCCAGCCGCCGGAGACCGACGAGAAAACCGTCGAGATCGATCCCGACGCGATAAGCGAGGGCAGCGTCGCCTTCACCCGTTCCGGCATCGAGGTCCCCTCCTCCAGCCAGGAGACCATCCTGCAGCTCGCCCGCGCCGCCGGCCTCAATTTGCCGACCGGCTGCACCATGGGCCTGTGCGGCACCTGCAAGGTGCAGCGCCTGTCCGGCGAAACGGTGATGAACCATCAGGGTGGTATCCGTGAGGAGGAGATCGAGGCCGGCTTCGTGCTTGCCTGCTGCACACGGCCGGTCGGCCGCGTCGAGATCGAGGCCTGAGCCATGCAGGTCTTCGAACCTCTCAACCCCGATGCGCTTGTCATGCACGCTTTGCTCTCGATGTCAGACGATATTGTCGAGACGGCGGAGGAACGGGCTCGCACGCTGCTGTTCAGCTGGGTTCTCAGCCTCAAGCCGGGTGTGGATCTGGGCTCGGCGGCGATCGATCTGAAGTGCCAGCTCCTCACCGCTTCTCCCGAGCACAACCCGCTGCTACCGCATTTGTGCGAATTGCTGGACGAAGTTCGTGTGCATGCAGGCCGTATGCGCGGCCGGCGGCGTCGCGTTCGCGCGGACGCTTGAGGCATTCCTGGGATCGCAGGCTTCCAGCCTGCCTCTTCCTGGGTGCGCGGACGTCCCGTCCGCTCTTGGAAACGTCGCATTCCAGGATAAGAGTTGCCGCCGCTATCGTCTCGCACGTATGCTCAACTGGAGCGCTCTCATCACTCGGTATCATCAAGAGCGGACGAGACGTCCGCGCACCCGGGAAGAGAGGCAGGCTGGAAGCCTGCGATCCCATGAATACCTTGACCTCCCAAAATAATAAGTATCATATAAGGATATCTTGATATCACAATTCGCTTATAGGAGCCGATCGTGGGCGCTCCCGTCGAAGCTTTATTTCCTGCTCCGCCCGATACCGATCGCGGTGTGGAGATCCTTGCCGCCCTTACAGCCGCCGCGCGCGAGCGCATTCTCATCCTCGACGGCGCCATGGGCACGCAGATCCAGGGACTTGGCTTCGAGGAGCAGCAATTCCGCGGTGAACGCTTCACCGGCTGCGAATGCCACCTCAAGGGCAACAACGACCTGCTGACACTGACCCAGCCGGAAGCCATCGAGGCGATCCATTACGCCTATGCCATGGCCGGCGCTGACATCATCGAGACCAACACCTTCTCCTCCACCTCGATCGCGCAGGCCGATTACGGCATGCAGGACGCGGTCTATGATCTCAACCGCGACGGCGCCCGCCTTGCCCGACGCGCCATCGTGAAGGCGGAGCAGCAAGATGGCCGCCGGCGCTTCGTGGCCGGCGCACTCGGGCCGACCAACCGCACGGCCTCGATCTCACCGGATGTCAACAATCCCGGTTATCGCGCTGTTTCCTTTGACGATCTGCGCATTGCCTATGCCGAGCAGCTCCGAGGCCTCATCGATGGCGGAGCCGACATCATCCTCATCGAGACCATCTTCGACACGCTCAACGCCAAGGCAGCCATCTTCGCCACCGAGGAGGTTTTCGCGGAAAAGGGCGTCCGCCTGCCGGTGATGATTTCCGGCACCATCACCGATCTTTCCGGCCGCACGCTGAGCGGCCAGACGCCCACCGCCTTCTGGCATTCGGTGCGCCACAGCAGGCCCTTCACCATCGGCCTCAATTGCGCACTCGGTGCCAGCGCCATGCGTGCCCATCTCGATGAGATCTCGACCGTCGCCGACACCCTCGTCTGCGCCTATCCCAATGCCGGCCTGCCCAACGAGTTCGGCCAGTATGACGAAGGCCCCGAGGCGATGGCCGTGCAGATCGAGGGTTTCGCCCGCGACGGTCTCGTCAACATCGTCGGTGGCTGCTGCGGCTCGACACCGGAGCATATCCGCGCCATCGCCGAGGCCGTGGGGCGCCACAAGCCACGGCCGATTCCCGCTTTCGAGCCGCAGATGAAGCTCTCCGGCCTCGAGCCCTTCACGCTCGACGCCACCATTCCCTTCGTCAACGTCGGCGAACGCACCAATGTCACCGGCTCGGCCAAGTTCCGCAAGCTGATCACGGCGGGCGACTACACCGCTGCCCTCGACGTGGCGCGCGACCAGGTGGCGAACGGCGCCCAGATCATCGACATCAACATGGACGAGGGCCTGATCGATTCCGAAAAGGCCATGGTCGAGTTCCTCAACCTGATCGCGGCCGAGCCTGATATCGCCCGCGTGCCGGTGATGATCGATTCCTCGAAATTCTCGATCATCGAGGCCGGGCTCAAATGCGTGCAGGGCAAGGCCCTGGTCAACTCGATCTCGATGAAGGAGGGCGAGGAAGCCTTCCTGCATCACGCACGGCTGGTGCGCGCCTATGGCGCCGCCGTGGTGGTGATGGCCTTCGACGAAAAGGGCCAGGCCGACACGCTGGAGCGCAAGGTCGCGATCTCGACGCGCGCCTACAAGCTCCTCACCGAGCAGGCGGGTTTTCCGCCGGAGGATATCGTCTTCGACCCCAACATCTTCGCGGTGGCCACCGGCATCGAGGAGCATAATGGCTACGGCGTCGCCTTCATCGAGGCGGCAAGGCAGATCCGGGCCACCCTGCCCCACGCCCATATCTCGGGCGGCGTCTCCAACCTCTCCTTCTCCTTCCGCGGCAATGAGCCGGTGCGCGAGGCGATGCACGCCGTCTTCCTCTATCATGCCATCCAGGCCGGCATGGACATGGGCATCGTCAATGCCGGGCAGCTCGCGGTCTACGAATCCATCGATGCCGAGCTGCGCGAAGCCTGCGAGGATGTGGTGCTCTATCGCCACGAGGATGCCACCGAGCGCTTGCTGGCGCTGGCCGAACGTTTCCGTGGCGCCGGCGCCCGGGAGGCCAAGCAGCTGGATCTCGCCTGGCGGTCCTGGTCGGTCGAGAAACGGCTGGAGCACGCGCTCGTCAACGGCATCACCGATTACATCGAACCGGATACCGAGGAAGCCCGGCAGGCAGCGGAACGTCCGCTGCATGTGATCGAAGGCCCGCTGATGGCCGGCATGAACGTCGTGGGCGACCTCTTCGGCTCGGGAAAGATGTTCCTGCCACAGGTGGTGAAATCGGCCCGCGTGATGAAGCAGGCCGTTGCCGGGCTGCTGCCCTATATGGAGGCCGAAAAGCTCGCCAATGGCGGCAGCGGCGAGCGCCAGAGCGCCGGCAAGGTGCTGATGGCGACGGTGAAGGGCGATGTGCATGACATCGGCAAGAACATCGTCGGTGTTGTGCTCGCCTGCAACAACTACGAGATCATCGATCTTGGCGTGATGGTGCCGTCCTCCAGGATCCTGCAGGTGGCCCGCGACGAGAAGGTCGACATCATCGGCCTCTCCGGCCTGATCACCCCCTCGCTCGACGAGATGGTGCATGTCGCCTCCGAAATGGAGCGCGAAGGCTTCGAGGTGCCGCTCCTGATCGGCGGCGCCACCACCAGCCGCGTGCACACGGCGGTGAAGGTGCATCCGCGCTACGAGCGTGGACAGACCGTCTATGTCACCGATGCCAGCCGCGCCGTCGGTGTGGTCTCCAGCCTGCTCTCGCCCGAGGCGCGCGGGGGCTATGTCGAGACCGTGCGGGCCGAATATGCCAAGGTTGCCGCCGCCCACGCCCGCAGCGAGGCCGACAAGCTGCGCCTGCCTCTCGAAAAGGCGCGGGCCAATGCCCACAAGGTCGACTGGAGCAGCTATCAGCCGCCGCGCCCGACCTTCCTCGGCACCCGCGTCTTCGAGGATTACGATCTCGCCGAACTCGCCCGCTATATCGATTGGACGCCCTTCTTCCAGACCTGGGAGTTGAAGGGCCGTTACCCCGCCATCCTCGACGACGAGAAGCAGGGTGCCGCGGCGCGTCAGCTTTTCGAGGACGCGCAGGCCATGCTGGCAAAGGTGATCGCGGAGAAGTGGTTCCGCCCCCAGGCGGTGATCGGCTTCTGGCCGGCCAATGCGACAGGCGACGATATACGACTGCATACCGACGAGGGCCGGCAGGCGGAGCTCGCGACCTTCTTCACCCTGCGCCAGCAGCTGACAAAGCGAGACGGCAGACCGAATGTCGCTCTCTCGGACTTCGTAGCGCCAGCCAGCACCGGCAAATCCGACTATCTTGGCGGCTTCGTTGTCACGGCGGGCATCGAAGAGGAGGCCATTGCCCAGCGCTTCGCCCGAGCCAATGACGACTATGCCTCGATCCTGGTCAAGGCGCTGGCCGACCGCTTCGCCGAGGCCTTTGCCGAGCGCATGCATGAGCGCGTGCGCAAGGAGTTCTGGGCCTATGCGCCCGAGGAGGATATGGCGCCCGATGATCTCATCGGCGAGCCCTATCGCGGCATCCGTCCAGCTCCGGGCTACCCAGCCCAGCCCGATCACACCGAGAAGGGCACGCTCTTCCGCCTGCTCGACGCGGAGCAGCGCATCGGCGTCAAGCTCACCGAGAGCTATGCGATGTGGCCGGGCGCCTCGGTGTCCGGGCTCTATCTCGCCCATCCGGAGGCCTATTACTTCGGCGTCTCGAAGATCGAGCGCGATCAGGTCGAAGACTATGCGGTACGCAAGGCCATGTCCGTAGCGGAGGTGGAGCGTTGGCTGTCGCCGGTGCTGAACTATGTGCCGAGCGCGGAGGCAGCGGAGTAGCCGGGAGCGCGGACATCTTGTCCGCTTGAAACGGTAGAGCCCGGTCTTGGCAGCAGCCTTGAATGAAGGCCGAGTCTCAAGACGGGTGTGACTTTGACCACGGCCATCACCCGTCCTCAGACAGAACCGCTTCAAGAGCGGACAAGATGTCCGCGCTCCCGGCTACGGCCCCATGTTCGACTTCACGGCCTCGACCAATTGCTTCATCGAGAACGGCTTGGGCAGGAAGGCGAATTCCTCGCCTTCGGGCATGTTCTTGGCGAAAGCCTCCTCGGCGTAGCCGGAGACGAAGATGATGCGCGTCTGCGAATTGCGCTTGCGCAGCTCCTTGAGCAGGGTCGGGCCGTCCATCTCGGGCATGACCACGTCGGAGACCACGAGATCGATGTCGTTGTCCGCCTCCTCCAGCGCCTGCAGCGCCTCGATGCCGGAACCGGCCTCGATCACCTCGAAACCACGGGCGACAAGGGTGCGGGCCGAAAGAGCGCGCAGCGCCTCCTCGTCCTCGACCAGCAGGATGCGGCCGCGGCCGGTGAGATCGGTGATCTCCTTCTTGGCGGCCACCGCCGCGGCATGGGGCTGGCCCGGCGCCACTTCCGGCTCCTCATGCGCCGCCTTGGCGGTCTCCACCAGGCGGGGCAGGAAGATCTGGAAGATGGTGCCTTTGCCTTCGACCGAATGGACCAGGATCGAGCCGCCCGTCTGCTTGACGATGCCGTAGACGGTGGAGAGGCCGAGGCCCGTACCCTTGCCGACATCCTTGGTGGTGAAGAAGGGCTCGAAGATCTTGTCGAGAATGGCGGGTGGAATGCCGCTGCCATTGTCCTCGACCTCGACAGCCACATAATCGGCCGGCGGCAGATCGGAGCGGTCGAGCGCGCTGGCTTCCGAGATCGGCACGTTGCGCGTGCGGATGATCACCTTGCCGCCGTCGGGCATGGCATCGCGCGCATTGACGGTGAGATTCATCACCACCTGCTCGAACTGGTTGACATCGACCTTGACCGGCCAGAGGTCGCGGCCATGCACGACGTCGAGCGTCACTTTCTCGCCGAGCAGGCGGCGCAGCAGCATGGAGAGGTCAGAGACGGCATCGTTCAGGTTCAGCACCTGCGGGCGCAGGGTCTGGCGGCGCGAGAAGGCGAGCAACTGGCGCACCAGAT
This sequence comes from Labrys miyagiensis, assembly GCF_030160835.1. Lineage (GTDB taxonomy): Bacteria > Pseudomonadota > Alphaproteobacteria > Rhizobiales > Labraceae > Labrys > Labrys miyagiensis. The sequence continues at coordinate 116,006 of NZ_BSPC01000080.1, forward strand.
TGGCGGCGCGGTTGGCGTTGCTCTTGATCGACATGATGTCCTGGAAGGCGGGGTCGCCCGGCTTGTGGCTGCCGATCAGGAAGTCAGCCGCCAGCATGATGGCGCCGAGGACGTTGTTGAAGTCATGCGCGACGCCGCCGGCGAGCTGGCCGACCGCATGCATCTTCTGGCTCTGCGTGAACTGTTCCTGCAGCGCACGCTGCTCGGTGGTGTCGATCACATAGACGATTGCCGCTTCCTTCTCGTTCTCGCCACCGTCGACGGGCGCGAACCAGAAGCGGGCCGAGCGGCTGCCCTGCCCCACCAATGAGGCCTCGGCCGGGTCGATGTCGCCGCGGCCGGCCATGGCCTGGCGCGTGAGCTTGTTCAGGCCGTCGCGGTCGCGCTCGGCGACTGTCTCGAACAAGGAGTGGCCCGCGGCCTCGCCGTTGAGGGAATCCTTGAACAGGCGCAGGAAGGCGGCGTTGTTGCGCACGATCCGGGCATTTTCGTCAACGGTGGCAATGGCGAGCGGCGAATTGTTGAAGAAGCGGGCAAAGCGGACTTCCGCCGCGCGCAAGCCTTCAGAGACGTCGCCGCCGGGCCCGCGATAGATCACCAGGGTACGCGAGGGGCCGGGCTGGCCGTCGGCGGCATAGGCGATCTTGTGGAAGAGGCGCACGGGCATGATGGTGCCGTTGCGGCGGCGCAGGTCGATATCGAAGATCTCGGTGCGCACGCTGCCGGGCTCGCTCGCCTGCGTCACCATCAGGGGGCCCGCATTGCCGGGCGCGATATCGGCGAGCGTCAGGCCGCCGGTGCCGAACTGGGCGAGATCATAGTCGAGCCAGCCGGCGAGCGTGGCATTGAGGTAGACGATCTCGCCCGACGGATCGGCCGAGAAGAAGCCGGCCGGCGCATGGTCGAGATAGTCGATGGCGTGCTGTAACTCCTGGAAGACATTCTCCTGGCGCTCGCGCTCGCGCGTGATGTCGGCCACCGTCCACACCGTCTCGGCCTGGCCCGACGGGCGCTCGATCGGACGCACGCGCACGCGATACCACGAGGCCGTTCCGGTCGGCGGCATGGAGGCGATGCGGAACTCCTCCGTCAGGCGCTTGCCCTCGCGCCCCGCCTGCGCAAGGCGGTAGGTCGCCTCGGAAACATCGGGATCGCCGGTAAAGGCGCGCTCGACCGTGCGCATATCCTCTTCGCCCACCGCGCCCGTCAGCGTCAGATAGGCCTGGTTGGCGTAGATGATGCGGCCGTCCTTGTTGGTGACGAGGATGCCTTCGGGCGAGTCGTCGCTGATCAGCTTGGTGAGGTCGTTGCGCGCATTGGAGGCGAGGCTGAGATGGACAATGCCCATCGCCCAGAAGAACATGGCGATCATGCCGGCGATGGCGAAGGCGGCGAGAATGCCCAGGCTGGCGATCTTGCCCCACTCGGGCGGCAGACCATAAACGCCGAACGCCACCGCCAGGATCACGACGGCGAGCACGATCACCCAGCGGTAACCGCTGGGCCGCTCACTGCGATCGACTGCGGCGCCCCGCGCCGCTGCCTCCTCGCTATCAGCCATGATCAACCCCACCGCATCCATCCAGGGAACGATTCGCTGCCGCGAACCGAGCAATCGTCAATTTGGCTTATCAGGTCACATTTCAAAATGTGTTAACCTCGTTCGCAAAAATAGCTGGTGGCCTGCCGTTGAGACAGCCCCCAACGTGGCGGAAGCCAGTCAACCCGTTTTTCCAACGCAGGCGACATATGGAAAGGCAGGGTTGATCGTCTATTAAGGTATTTGCCGGTATTAATGGCCAAATTGCAGGGATCAGCGGCTTTTTAGCCACTTTGCGGTTGATTCCTTGACGTTAACCGTCTTCTAAGAAAATTACCCAGAAAGAGAACTGGTCGCATCTGGCCGAAAACGCACTCCGGTGCCTGGCTTGATCTAAGGAAGCGTATCGATGAATTCGTTGAACTCTTGGCTGTCCACGCAGTGGTTTTTCTTTCTCTTGCTGTTGGTGGCTGCAGCCATTGTGGCGATCATCGCCATGTACGCATGGCGGGCCATCAGCCGTCCGCATATCAGAGGCCTGGTCCAGGGAGGCCGACAGTCGCGTCTCGGTGTCGTGGATAAATACGATGTCGGCGTGCGGCAGCTCGTCCTGGTGCGACGCGACAATGTCGAACACCTCATCATGATCGGTGGCCCCAACGACCTCTTGATCGAATCCACCATCCTCAGGGCTCGCACGGCCGGTCAGCCCGTGCGCCCTGCGGGTACTGCCGTGCCGCCGCCGACCGCGACGCCGGAGCGCGTGTCGAGCTACCCGCCGGCCCCGCGTCAGGTCGAGGAGGATTTTGCACGCCCGGCCGCGGTCGAAGTACCGGCCGTTGCCAAGATCGAGACTGCCGCCCCAACAACACCGGCTCCCACCACAACGACCGCCCCCGTGGCAGCTCCGGCCGCCATACCGCCACTTGTCGCGGCTACACCGGTACCCGCCGCCAGATCCGGTGTGATCCCACCGCGCGAGCCCGGTTTCTTCCAGCGTGCCTCGTCCCGATTCCAGACCTTCAAGAACGCGCCTGGCGCCGTGCCCCCGCTCACGGCCAGCACGCCCGAGAGGGAAGAAGAGGAAGAGCCGCGCGCCAATATCGATACTGCCCATTTCGAGGAATTGCTGGGCGCGCCGGAGGAGGAGGCGACCGCAGCCACCACCACCCCGGCAAGCGAATTCGATTACGAGGGCACGGATATCGAGCCGGCGCCCGAGGAGGTCGAACCCGTCACCACGCCGCAGCCGACCACGACCCGCCTCACCCTCCCCGAAATCCGCCTGCCGGATCTCAAGCTGCCGCAATGGCGCCGCCCCGAGCCGGCGGCGGCCAGCGAGGCCCCCGTCGCGCCCGCGCCCCGTGCAACGGAAGGCCGGGTCGAGCCGCGCTTCACGCCCGAACCACGCCCACTGGGTGGCGGCAGGGTCGAGCCAAGCATGACCACCCCGGCGCCTCGCGCCCAGGCAACGGAAGCGCCTGCCCGTCAAGAGCCCTTCCGTGTCGGCGAACGCCTGACCACGCCGACGCGGCCGATCACGACACCGCCGCTCGCGACCACCACGCAGGCTCCGGCGGAACCGGAAGACCCCTTCGCAAGCCTCGAAGAGGAAATGGCAAATCTGCTCGGGCGCACGAAGGACGACGGCAGAAGGCCCTGAGCCGAATTGCGATCACACGAAACGGGTGGATATTCCGCCCGTTTTGCTTTTTTTGACACAAGCGCAATCCCGTCCAATCCGGCGCAAGCGGCAGTTGCTATGCGGGCAGACCGCTCTCCCGGTGGCCGGGGCTCCGAATTCGGATTAACGAGGGCGCAGGATCGTCATTCCGGGCGACCGGAGGAAGACCCGGAATCCATGAACACCATCCTGCGAGGACTATGTTCATGGATTCCGGCGTTTCCACTCACAAGCAAAGCTTGTGAGGATACGCTCCAGCCGGAATGACGGACTCAGCTGTCCTCGCTTTCGCGAACCCGATTCGGCCCCCATACCTCCTGCTTGCGCTTTTGCTTCCAGCGGCCGAATAAGGCTGCCTCCCTACCCGTCAGTTGATTTCCCCATGCGCTCCTTCTTCTCCGACATCAGCGGCCAGTCCATCGGGATCGGCATCGTTACCGCTGTAGTGGGCTATACGAGCTCGGTGGCGGTGGTGATCAACGGCTTGCATGCGGTGGGCGCGTCGTCGGGGCAGATCACCTCAGGCCTCGCCATCCTGTGCGCAGCGATGGGCCTTTGCGGGATCGGCCTCAGCCTTGCCACCCGCATGCCCGTCTCCACCGCCTGGTCCACGCCGGGCATGGCCCTGCTCTCCACCCTGCCCACGCCGACCGGAGGCTATTCGGCGGCCGTCGGCGCCTTCGTGGTCACCGGCGTGTTGATCATGATCGCGGGATTGTGGTCGCCATTGGGGCGGCTGATCACCCGCATTCCCCGTCCCATCGCGGGCGCCATGCTGGCGGGCATCCTGTTCAAGCTCTGTCTTGCGCCGGTTACGGCCCTTGGCGAGGTGCCGAAATTCGCGGTGCCGGTGATCCTGACCTGGCTGGTCGTTGGGCGCTTCTACCGCCTGTGGGCAGCCCCCGCGGCCCTGGTCGTTGCTCTCGCAGCCATGGCGTTCGACGGCCAGGGCAACGCCCAGCAACTGGCTCTCCCGACGCTTGTATTCGTTCGGCCAAGTTTCGATTGGCAAACGCTTGTTTCGATCGCCTTGCCGCTGTTCATCGTGACCATGGCCTCCCAGAACATTCCGGGCCTCGCCGTGCTCAATACCTATGGCTATCATGCGCAGACGCGGCCGGCCTTTCTGTCCACGGGTGGCCTCTCGGCCGTCACGGCGTTGCTGGGCAGTCCCACCATCAATCTTGCCGCCATCACCGCCGCCTTGTGCGCGGGTCCTGACGCCCACCCCCAGCCCGAGCGGCGCTATACGGCCGCCGTGGTTGCCGGCCTCTTCTATGTCCTGATCTTCCCCCTGTTGGCGGCGATCGCCACCAGCCTGGTCACTGCCTCCTCGCCGATCCTCATCGAGGCCGCGGCAGGCCTTGCGCTGGTCGGCGCCTTCGGCACCTCGATGCTGGGCGCCCTCCAGGACGAAAAGCAGCGTCTGCCGGCGCTCGCTACCTTCCTCGTCACCGCCTCCGGCTTCAGCCTCTATGGCATCGGCGCCGCGTTCTGGGGGCTGTGTGCTGGCCTCGTCGTGCACTTCCTCTACACAGCCGCAAACATGAGCACGACAAAAGTCAAAAAAAGCGCTACATAAGCGTCGATGTTCCGCGCGTCTCCACAGGGCTGAGAGATGCGGGACGCTTGTAGTATAGCTCAAGCGTGATGAGTTCCGGCCGGCTGACAGGGAAGCCGCCCGACACTCCAATCGCCGAACATTGAAGCGGATTGTCCGCATAACACGAGCTGGCTGGTCCCTTGGAGGGCGAAGCCGGAAGTGCTGGCCTATCATGATCGTGCTCGAGATACCCTGGATCGATCCCGTTGAAGCCGCCGCTGCATTGGCGGAACAGCCACGCCTCGCTCTGCTCGACAGTGCCATGGCGCATGAGAGCCTGGGGCGCTGGTCCTACCTCGCCGCCTCACCCTTTGGCCGTTTCACCGTGGTCAACGGTGCTGCCTACTGGAACGAGGAGGCGCTTGCGGAAGGGCCTATGGCAGCTCTGCGCACCATCCTCGCCCGCCACGCCCGCCCTTCTGTCCCCGGTGGGCCACCCTTCACCGGCGGGGCCATCGGCTCGATCGCCTATGAGGCGGGCCATCTGTTCGAAGCCTTCGGTCCGAGCGTTCCGCTGTCTGCAAGCGACACGACGCAGATCGACCTGCCCTTCTATGACCGTCTGTTTGCCTTCGACATGATCGAACAGCGTGCCTTCGCCATCGCGCCGGATGAGGCCAGCGGCCAGGCGCTCTATCGCCAGTTGGAAGGTACGCCGCGGCATAGACCAGCCCCGGCGGGCCTGGCCTGGCGCGACAGCCTCAGCCGCCCCGACTACGAGGCCGAGGTGGCCCGTGTCGTCGCCTATATCCGTGAGGGTGACATCTTCCAGGCCAACCTCTCCCATCGTTTCTCGGCCACACCCCGAGGCGGCGCCGACGCGCTCGCAACCTATCGCGCCCTCCGCCGTGCCAATCCCGCGCCATTCGCGGCGCTCCTGGTCGATGGCGAGCGCTTCATCGCCTCGACTTCGCCGGAACGCTTTTTGCGCCTCGACAAAGGCGAGGTGGAAGCGCGGCCGATCAAGGGCACCAAGCGCCGCAGCACTCACACCGCGCTCGATGCCACCATTGCCCAATCCCTCGTGCGGAGCGAGAAAGATCGGGCGGAAAACATTATGATCGTTGACCTTCTGCGCAATGATCTCTCGCGCGTTTGCGAAGCGGGCAGCGTCCAGGTGCCCGTGCTTTGCGGCATCGAGACCTACGCCTCTGTGCATCATCTCACCTCCGTGGTCACCGGGCGCCTGAAGGCGGGCCGCGACGTCACCGACCTGATCACCGCAACCTTCCCCGGCGGTTCCATCACCGGCGCGCCCAAGATCAGGGCCATGGAAATCATTGGTGAGTTGGAGCGCGAGCCGCGCGGCATCTATTGCGGCGCCATCGGCTGGATCGGCTTTGACGGAGCCGCCGATCTCAATATCGCCATCCGTACCCTGACCTTCGACGGCCGCGACCTCCATGTCCGCGCCGGCGGCGGCATCACGCTGCTTTCGGATCCGGCCGGTGAATATGAGGAGACCCTCGCAAAAGCCGAGCGCCTGCTCGGCGCCTTCGACGATCCCGCCCGCGAAGAGGCGGCGGCATGATCCTCATCGTCGACAATTACGACTCCTTCGTCTTCAACGTCTCGCGCTATTTCGAGGAAGCCGGCGCGGACTCGCTTGTGCTGCGCAACGATGCGGTGACGGTCGATGATGTCGAGCGGCTGGGAGCCAGGGCGCTGGTGTTCTCCCCAGGCCCGAAAACGCCACGGGATGCCGGTGCCTCGCTCGATCTGATCCGCACCTTCTCCGGCAAGCTGCCGATCCTCGGCATCTGCCTCGGCCATCAATGCATCGGCGAGGTCTTCGGCGGTCGCACCGCCCATGCCCGTACGCCGATGCATGGCCGCGCCTCGCGCATCGAGCACGAGGGCGGCGGCCTGTTCGGCGGCCTGCCGCGCCCCTTCGAGGCGGCGCGCTATCACTCGCTCATCGTCGAGCTCGACGATGGCGGCCCGCTTGAGGTCACCGCCCGCAGCGACGACGGCGAGATCATGGCCGTCAGCCACCGCCAGCACCCGACTTTCGGCGTGCAATTCCATCCGGAATCGATTTTAACGCCGCACGGTCACGACATCATTCGTGCGTTCCTGGATCGGGTTCCGTGAGTTTTCTCATTCATCGCCTGCATGCGCTGCCAGCAACCGAAGGCGCTGCGATCAGCGTGCTCGATCGTGGCTTCCAGCTCGGGGACGGCGTGTTCGACACCATGGTGAGCTTCGGCGGCCGTATCTTCCTGCGCGATCGCCATATCGAACGCCTCAGACGCCATGCCGAGATCATCGGCATCGGGACAGATTCGGTTCCTTTCGATGATATGATCGACCAGGTTCTCGCCGAGACAGGCAGCGAACATGCCATCATCCGCACCACGCTGACGCGTGGCCAGGCGCCGCGCGGATTGTGGCCGGGCGGCGCGGCGCAAGCGAGCTTGCTGGTCACGGCGCAGCCCTGGTCCCCGGCCTTGCTCGGCCAGCCTGCGCGGCTCTGCGAAGGGAGCATCCCGCGCAACCAGTATTCCCCGCTGTCGCGCATCAAGTCGCTGGCCTATCTCGACAACATCCTGGCCGCGCGCGAGGCAGCGGTTGCGAAGGTCGATGACGCCCTGATCCGAAATCTCGACGGCGCAGCCGTCTGCTCCACCATCGCCAATGTCTTCGCGGTGGTGGACGGCATGCTTGTCACGCCGCCACTCGAGGATGGCTGCCTTGATGGCATCATGCGCGCGCTCGTGCTGGAAGGGGCGACGGCCATGGGCCTGCATCAGGCCGAGCGCAGCCTCACGCCCATCCTGCTTGCCCGAGCCGACGAGCTCTTCCTCACCAATTCCGTCCGGGTGATCCGGCCGGTCACCGCCTTGGCCGAGCGCAGTCTCCCCACCTCGGCTGTGACGGCACAGGTCCTCACCTGTCTCCTGGCGCGCATCGAGCGCGAGACTTCCATACGGCTCGATCCCACCGCGGCTCCACTTCCATGAGTTCGTTGCCCATGATCTTCATCGCGCTTGGCGCCAACCTGCCCTCCCGCGAGGGTGCTCCGCGCGAAACCTTGCGCCGTGCCGTCTCGGCTCTTGCCTCGCATGGCCTCATTGTCGTTGCGCGCTCGCGCCTCTATCTCACCGAGCCGGTGCCGCGGTCGCGCCAGCCCTGGTATGCCAACCAGGTCATCGCCGTCGAGACCCAGCTTGCGCCGCATGAAGTGCTCGCCCTGCTGCTGAAAGTCGAACTGCTGTTCGGCCGTGAACGCAGCGAGCGCAATGCCTCCCGCACGCTCGACCTCGATCTCATCGCCTATGGCCAGGAGGTCATCGCGACATCGGATCTCATCGTGCCGCATCCGCGCATGCATGAACGCGCCTTCGTGCTGGCGCCCCTGGCCGACATCGCGCCGGACTGGCGCCATCCCATCACCGGCGAAACAGTACGCGCCATGCTTGCCGCAAGCGACCGCGCCAATGTGCGTGCGCTCAGGCCGGTGCCTCTCCTGATGGGCGTGGTGAATGTCACCCCGGATTCCTTCTCGGACGGTGGACGCTATGACGCGGCTGAGACTGCCATCGCCCACGCCCGCGCCCTGATGGATGACGGGGCCGACATCCTCGACATCGGCGGTGAATCCACGCGCCCGGGCTCCAAGCCCGTCGACGTGGAGACGGAATGGGCCCGCATCGGCCCGGTGGTCTCGGCCCTGGCGAAGGAGGCGCGCGAACGCTTCCGGCTGGTCTCGGTCGACACCCGCCATGCCAAGACCATGGCCCGCGCCCTGGCGGCCGGCGCCAGCATGATCAACGACATCACCGCCCTCGACGATCCAGCGAGCCGCGAAGTGCTGGCGGGCACCGACGTGCCCGTGATCCTCATGCATATGCAGGGCGATCCCCAGAGCATGCAGCTCAGCCCCTGCTATCAGGATGTGGTGAACGAGGTGCGCTCCGAACTCGACCGCAAATGCGAGCGGGCGATCAGGGCCGGCATTGCCGGCTCGCGTCTGTGGCTCGATCCCGGCCTCGGCTTCGGCAAGACGCTGGAGCACAATCTGGCACTGCTCGATGCGACGCCGCAGCTGCGCACGCTTGGCTACCCCGTGCTGATCGGCGCCTCGCGCAAGAGCTTCATCCGCGGTGTCGACCGCGAAGGGCCGGCCTCCGAGCGTCTCGGCGGCTCGGTGGCCGCCGCCATTTCCGCCGCCCAGCGTGGCGCCGATGCGGTGCGGGTGCATGACGTCGCCGAGACGCGTCAGGCGCTTGCGGTCTGGAGCGCGGTCGAGGGACAGGCAATGGCGTGAGGCTGGGAGCCTGGTCTGCGTGTCCGAGGCGCCAACTTCGCGGGGGAGCGCGACGCTCACCCTCCCCTTGATGGGGAGGGTCGGACCGAAGGTTCGGGGTGGGGTGACCTTCTTCGCAAATGGCGCAGCTTCGTTTCCAACTCCATTCTGGAAAGGTTGCGCTTTCCGCCCCACCCCGGCCTTTCAGGCCGACCCTCCCCATCAAGGGGAGGGTGAGGGCGCGGCGCTCGGCTCCCAGGTCACACCACCCGCCGCAACCTCGGCTGCTTGTCGAAGAAACGGAAAAGCAGCAACCCGGTCAGGAAGCCGCCGATATTCGCCGGCCAGGAGGCCACGCCCTGGGTCCCCGGCAGGATGTAGGGGCTGACGGCGTTCCAGGCGGTGATGAAGCCGAAGACCGCCAGCCAGATGCGCACATTCTGGTCGGCAAGCGCATCGCGCAGGGTCCAGGCAGGCTTGCGGAAGGCGGCGCCGCCAGCGACGCGGAAGGCGTTCATGGGCGAGCCGCCCTTGAACAGGAAATGGATGGAGGCGGCGAAAAGGCCGGCGAGGCCGCCGCCGGCGCCGACCAGCGCGGTCGGCCTGCCCCAATAGATCAGCAGGCAGGCGATCGAGCCGCCAATGACGCAGAGCGCGGTGAAGGCGAGGAAACGCCAGGTGCCGAAGCGCCAGGTCACCGCCGCACCCAGCACCAGCAACGCCGCACCATTGATCATAAGAGTGCCCGGATCGGACTGCAGGAAGAAAGTGGTCAGAAAACTTGTGACGCTGGTGACATAACCGCCCGGCAGGGTCCCCGCCACGCCGCTGCTGGGGTCGTAGCGCAGTGGGATGAAGGCGAGGGCAAGGTCGATCCAGTTCGCCCAGGCCGATGGCAATATTGCGCGCACAATATGGACGATCACCAGCAGACCCGTCAGCGCCACCGGCGCCAGCGGCACGTTGAAGGCAGCGGGTGGAGCGACTTTGTTGCGCGAATTCAAGGACAAGCGGGGCACTCCTCGGGCAACCGTTCAAGCATGGCAAACCGGCGCGCTTATGGCTAACATCGAATCAGCGCCATTAACCATTTGTTAACATTAATAATTCGTTTCCAAGCGGTAACCATCCTGCCCTCTGCCGCAGTTCCTGTCGCCGGTGCTATCGTCTGCCTGTCTCCCGCAAGACGGCGGGGCAATGGGCGGCTGACGATGAAGAATGCGGCAACACGCGATCTCTATGGCTATTGGGACAATTTGAGGGCCGGCCGGCCTGCGCCCGAGCGCGTCGATATCGATCCTGCCGCCATCCGCCGCGTCCTCGGCGACACCTTCATCGTGGAGATCGACAAGAACCACACCCTCCCCTTCCGCCTCGCGGGCACCCGCATGTGCGCCCTCCTGGGACAGGAACTAAGGGGCGCCTCGCTGCTCGATCGCTGGGCCGAGCGGGCGGTGCTGGAGGATGTGGTGATGGCGGTATCGGCCGACATGACGGCCCGCGTCATCTCGGTCAAGGCGGGCACCTTGCAGGGACACGAACTCGATCTGGAGCTGCTTCTGCTGCCACTGCATCACCGCGGCAAGGCGAACGCCCGTATTCTCGGCTGCCTGACGCCCAACGAGGCGCCCTATTGGATCGGCCTGCATCCGATCGCGCGGTTCGATATCGCAGGGATCGAGAAGGTATTGTACGGCCAGACGCTCCCGACGAAATCCGCCCGCTCAACCGCCCTGCCCGCCGGTGCCCGGCGCTACGGCCATCTGACGCTCGTCGATGGCGGCAAGGCGCATGCCTGATTGGTGCGCCTTATCTTCGGATTGAATCACCAAGAACCGCAAAATACTTTTGATTCCAATGGGCTAAGTTGGAAGTTCGCTCCTGCCTGAAAGCTCACATCCATAGCGTCTTGCGATTTCACGGAATCGGCAGGAATCGCAAAGACGCGTTAAAACAAGGAGTTAGAGCAAGGGGCGTTTACGTGTAAACGCGCTTTGCTCTAATGCATGCGGTGCGCGTTTTCGCGCAGGGAGCCGGCCCGGCTCTGGTACAGGAGATCGCCGCCCACTCCCTCATCGAACAGCCTGTCGCGAATGACCTGGTAGCGATCCAACTCGTGATGATAGTCGTCGGCCAGATCCTGCCAGTCCTCGGCATCCTCCAGACGGGAGGCAGCGAAGCGGTCCGCGGCAGCCGCCATATCGGCGTAGGCCAGGGCGACCGGCGAAGTCCGGAAGAGTTTGGTTTCGCTGAGGCAGACCTCGCCCGTGTCGAGATCACGAGCCTGGACGAGAAAGCCGTCAGACTGCACGATCACCTCGTAGCACCAGCCCTGCCCTTCCGTGGTTGCGATCAACATGGTGTCCTCCATCCACTCAACCTGCAGCCATGATGACAGAGTGGAGAATTTCCGAAGTGCTATCGTGCACACAACATGGTTAACGCATGGCAACCAATATCGGTCATGATGCCAGCCGATGAGTGCCATTTTGACGCAGGGGACGTGACCGCCTCGTGATTATCCGATGCAGGGGCTGCGAAGGGAGGCGCACCAAGCACGGAATGGCGGTCACCGATCGCCATTCTTGGAAGCGGCACGCTCGTGGTCGGGAACGTTGCCCTCAAACCAGGCCGATCACGCGCAATTGCCGCTGCAGTTCCATCGGCAACTCGGCATCGGGCGTGCCGGCGCCCGGCAGGTCTGGCGGTGCATCACTGGCGCTCAGATAGCGCCAACCCTGGAAAGGGCCGCGCGGGCGTGGGTCGACGGGCACCACGGTGGGATCGAGAACAATGTCGCAGCGGGAAATGCCGTCCTCGTCGCGATGGCCGCGCAGGTCGAGGATGCGCTGGCGGCAGGACACCACGCCCTTGATCACCCAATAGAGCGAACCGCCGTCAAGAATGGCCTCGCGGTTCTTCGGCATCATGCGGGTGGTGTGGATCTGTTCGCCGGCAAGACGCAGGCGCAGCGCGATCCACTCCTCCAGATCGGCGATCGATTCAGCGCCGACGCATAATTTGATCAGGTTGAGCGTCATCTTACGTCGTCGATATCCGCGATGATCTCGGCCTCATCGAGGGCGGCAGCCTCCCATTCGCGCCACATGGGTGTCGCCATCACCGCATCCATATAGGTGCGAACCGAGGCCGGCACCTTGATATCATAGGCGTGGAGGCGATTGACAACAGGCGCGAACATCGCATCGGCGTTGTTGAAGCGCGCCCCGAACAGGAAATCGCCGCCGGCCCCGAAGCGGGCGCGGCAATCGACGAAGAGATCGACCACGCGCTCGACGCTCGCCAGCGTCTCCGTGTCGAGGGCGATCGCCTGGGGCCTGCGCTTGATGTTCATCGGGCAGCTTTTGCGCAGGGGCACGAAGCCGGCATGCATTTCCGCGCCGATGGAACGGGCATGGGCGCGGGCCTCCCTGTCCTGCGGCCAGAGTTCGGGCGCGATCTCGGCGAAATATTCAAGGATGGCGATCGATTCATGCATGAGGATATCGCCGTCGATCAGGATCGGCACCTTGCCGGCCGCCGAGATTGTCTTAATGTTCGCCGAGGTCTGCGGCTGGCGCAGCCAGATGATCTGCTCCTCGAAGCCGATGCCGGCGGCCTTGGCGGCGAGCCATGGCCGCATGGACCAGGAGGAATAATTCTTGTTGGCGATGATCATCTTCAAGGCGGGCACTCCGGACAGAGTGCGGCACCATGCCCAGTTAACGCCTTGGGCGCAAACGAAGATTGAGGTCGTCAACACTCCTGTCCGGGGTCGGAACTAGAAAGCTCCCGCCGCGTTCATCCAGAGCGCTGCGCGAACAATTGGTTGCGCCCTTTCGGCAAAGACGTCATTGTTGACGTTACTGACTGTAAGGTACCAGGGAGTTATGACCGTGAAAAAGATGCTTCTGCTTGCCGGATTGCTGGCAGTTCCCCTAGCTGGATGTGCAGACAACGGCTATTATCCCAATCAGCCCTATTATCCCAATCAGCCCTATGATCCGTATTATACTGAGCCGAGTTATGCGGCGCCGATCTATTATGGCAATAGCTACTACTACCGATCGGGTTATCCCAGATATCGCTATGATCGCGATCGTTACGCCGGCCGTCCATGGCAGGGCAGGCCGAGACCGCCGGTGACCGGCCCCGGCCCCGTCGTTACGCCCGGCGCCGGCGCCGGCGTCACCCCGCACCCGCGCAGTGACTATTCCAGGCCTTTCGTCAACCGCGGTCCCGCCACGAGCGGCCCCCGCTATACTCCAGGTGTGAGGCGCGGCTGTCCACCGGGCACCAATGTGTGCTGAGCTGACATGATCGCTGGATGGCATGCGGCCCCGATCGCCCATGCTATCCAGCGCTCTTCAGGTGCCGTTCCCGGAGAGAGCAGATGCATAGCGGTCGTCGCGTAACCGGAGGCTGAGGAAAACCGACACCACCGCCATGGGAATGTTCAGGCCCCGCTATCTTTGCCGGCACATCCCTCTTGTGGGCGAATCACCTAGGGGACTGTAACGGTCGGGCCGGATGCAACGCGCCGCCATATCCGGCGTTCGGACGGGACTGATGGTCGACAAGGACACACTCGAACAGACGGCCTTGCGGCTGATCACGGCTCTGCCGGTGGGCAAGACATTGGCGCCAGCCGATATCGCGCAGGAGATCGCCGGCAAGGCGTCGGACCAGTGGGGACCGCTGATGCAGCCCTTGCGTCGCGTGGCCGTGCGCCTCGCCAAGGAGGGGCGTCTGGTGATCTACCGCAAGGGCCGGCCAGCCGATCCCGACGATTTCAAGGGCGTCTATCGGCTCGGCCCGGTGAGGATGGATTGAGGCGGCCATAAGCCGCCACGCCGTCAGTTCGAGGCGACGCTGCCCGTCGCTATGTTCTGCGCCAGGAAGTCCTGCCACTGCTTCTCGGAGCCGGCAAAGGCATTGCGGTCGACCTTGCCCCTCACCCCGGGCACGGAGCCCGTGGCAGTATACTGCCAGAAGGCCCAGGAGCGTTTGCCATAGCGCTGCTCCGGATGGCCCGAGACCGAACGCACCCAGAAGGGATAGTTCTCAAGCTCGCCCGTCAGGATCTGGCGATGGAAGTCGACCGTGGTGTAAATGATCGGCTTCTTGCCATAGAAGCGTTCCATCTCAGCCAGGAACTTCCCCATGTCGGCATGGATCTTGGCCGCGGGCGGACGCAGCTTGCAGGTCGGCGAAAGCTGGTTCCATTCCATGTCGAGGACTGGCGGCAAGGCATCCGCCGCCGGCGGCACGTGGGTCTTGAACCAGGCGATCTGGTCCTCAACCGGGCGGCAGAAATAATAGAAGTGATAAGCGCCGGTGGGGATGCCGGCCGCGCGAGCGCCGTTCCAATTGGCCTGGAACTGGTCGTCGACGCGATCGCCGCCCTCGGTGGCCTTCAGATAGGCGAAGCGCACGCCGCCCTGGGCAGCCGCCTGCCAGTCGATCGCGCCCTGATATTTGGACACATCGATGCCATGAACCGGGAACTCGTTCGGTCCCGGATATGCCTGTTCGACGGTCGAGCAGGCGCTGGCCAGCAGCACGCCCGCCACGATCAGACCAAAGCGGACGAGCCGCGAGAGCGATCTCATGGTTACAACCCAATATAAGAGCCGCTACAGGCGGCGTTCCACTACTGGAAATGTACGGTAGACACAGAAGCTTAACCGCTCCTCACTGTCGACAAAAATCTTTGGAGACTCACCGAAGAATCGCCGTTATCAGGCGAATCTTTCCCTCCCACGGTCCAGATGATGAAGTGCGTACTCCTTGCCGCGGCCCTGCTGTGTGCCTTTTCGACTGCTGCCCCGGCTGCCTGCGGCCCCGAAACGCTGGGCGTTTCGCGCGTCCTGCCGGTCGGTACGGTCGGCGGCGGTGAGGTCGGCCTGAAGACCTATCCGCAGACGCTTGCGCTCCAACCCGGCGAGGTCGTGCTCACCTTCGATGATGGTCCAAGCCCCGGCCATACCGAAAAAGTGCTGGATGCGCTGGCCGCCCAATGCGTGAAGGCGACCTTCTTCATGATCGGCAGCAATGCCGCCGGCGCCCCCGCCCTCGCCGCGCGCGTGGCGAGGGAAGGCCACACCATCGGCTATCACTCGATGACCCATCCCACCATGCGCGGCATGGCCTTCGAGAGAGCCCGGGCCGATATCGAGAATGGCTTCCAGGCCGTCGACAAGGCCGTCTTCGGCAAGGCCGGCGAGCGGCCGCGCCAGCCCTTCTTCCGCTTCCCCGGCTTTGCCGATACACCGCAGCTCGACGCCTGGCTGGCTTCGCTCGACGTCGTGATCTTCGGCGCCGACCAGTGGGCGAGCGACTGGGAGCCGGAAAGCCCCGACACCGAGCTGAAGCTGATCCTGGCGCGCCTGGAGAAGTCGAAGGGCGGCATCGTGCTGCTGCACGACATCCAGCCGCGTACCGTGGCGATGCTGCCGCAATTCCTGCAGGAGCTGAAAAAGCGCAGCTTTCGCATCGTGCAGATCGTACCTGGCCCAGGCCCGCTGGAGACCCAGCCGGCGCCTCCTGGATGGACGTCGGAAACCAACCGGATCATCGACAAGCAGCGCACCAGGCAGCACTGACGGGAATTGGGGGGTCTCCAGACCCGCCTGTTGGCTGGCCAGTCCCGAAAAAGAGCCGGGTCTGACGACCCGCGCCCCAAAAACAAAAGGCGACCCGTGGTACAGGATCGCCTTTCGGAGCGTCGCTCGAAGATGGTGCGGTCAAGAGGACTCGACTGTCGAGCCAATTCCTCTAACCCTTGCAAATCAGTATCTTAGGCTACGTCAACCAAGCACCTGTGTACCCACTTGGAGACGCATTCGCAAGGCCTTCCCATGTCTCCTCGAAGGCTTTTCCAGTGAGCTCGATAAGGAAGCCTTTGTGGAGAACGCCGCCCCGCCTGACATGCTTGAGACAGTAATGGTACAAGCGGGCGGAGGAGAGGCGGGGATGCATATCTACATTGATGAGAGTGGTTCATTCGCTGCAACTGAAGGTCGTTCGAGCGTATCGACCGTAGGCGCTCTCATTATTCCTGACGCGAATAGGGCCTAGCTCTAATCAAACCACTCGGCTGGTTGAGGTGCCGCGATGTTACCAGCGCCCGCATCATTGGCCCCTAACATCACCGGCCATAAAACTTAGCGCAAATATGTCAGAGGGTATGATGAAGGAGCACGGGTACAGCGACCCCGTGCCGCGCCTCGCCGGGCCCGCCCAAATGCGCGAGATGTGCAAAGCAAGTCTAACAACTCTCCCGCCCCACCACTTGTCAGAGCGTCCCGCCCCGGCACAGAGCAGCGCTGTGCTTATTTAACGAGCTGCACCACGGGGGGCTTCCATTTGCCGTCCATGGCAGCCTCTTTCGGCCAGTAGATACGCATCACAATGTACGCCGGTCCATTTGGCGCTGGCAGCCAGTTAGAGGCCCGATCGCTGGCAGGAGCATCTTTTTGAATGTAGATAGTAAGGGAGCCATCAGCATTCTTTTTCATCTCTGGAAGCATAGGCGAATTGACGAGATACCTGTTGATTGGATTGTCGATAAGTAGCTGCGTCTTCGCGTCGTACATCGTGACTGACCAGAACGCATTCGCGGGTGGCAACTGACCTGCTGGAAAAGTCAGCGTGTATTTGTTCGCGGATGTATCCGGAGCCTTCCTGTCGCTGGTCCTCGCCAAGATAGGATACAACGCCTCGACCGCATCGTTCCCATAAATCCCCGCCAATGCGGCAGCCGACCGAAGGGCGTAGTCGCCATTATAGGCGGCACGGTCTCCGAAGCCATGCATGGCCACGCGCCAACCATTCTCCTCGCTGCCTAGGTTCGCAATCTTCTCCTTGATCTTGCCCATTGCGCTTTTCATGCCGAGTTCGATTGCGGACTTTTGCGAAGGACTGAGGACGGTTGCGTCGAAAGGCTTCCCAGCCTCGATGCCAATCTTTGCAAAGCGGTCTCGCATTGGTATTTCAACTGAAGCGGGCCCCACAGGAGGGGCCAATCCGAGGACGAAGTTGAGGTAAGCAAATGGATCAGCTTTTGCCGTGTCCTTATCGATCTTTGGCCAGTCCATCGGCGGCGCTGCAGGGGGTGTTGGCTGGTTCAAGAAGGCCGACAAGGTTTCAGCGCGGTAGCCGGACTGTATCTTTTTGACGTTCTCAAGGTCCGACGAGTTGAACAGCTGAGTGCGGATAAGGGCGAACGCGAAATCCGTTCCGCTCTGGAAGACCTTATCAATACCATCGGGCTTCGTACCCTTCCACTCTGGACCGGTGATCATGGCGCATTTGGGATCGTTGCCGCTTGCCCGACTTCCCATATATCCGAAGTTGAAGGTGTAGAAATCAACGAGCTGCACCGAGAAATACCGCGATTTCTCAATTTGTGGATTACACACCACAAACGGTTCAGCGCGCAGGTCCATCGCGACGAAAGAATAGGGAGTATCACTGTTCGGTGTGACGATAGTTGTGTCCGCCGGGGTATAGACGCGCGCGGTGTTGTAAAGCTGGTTAGGCGGGGCTTTGAAAGCCGACCCTCCCTTGTTTACAAAATAGTCGTAGAACACTGCGTAGTTCATCACCAGCGGTAGGCCGTAGATCAAAGCTTCCTCGGATATCTTTCGGGTCTCTTTGGCTGAGGCTTGATCCTTGGCGAAGGACAGTTCGGTCGAAGTTAGTAGAGTAAGACTTAATATTACTGAACCAAATGCCCAAGCTTTTGAAGTCATTGTTGCCCTCGACCGGTTGGCGATGATTGACGGCCACTATTACTCCTGCCGGATCGTTTTCATAGAGGCATTCCAGAAGTTTGTGGGCTCGCTCGTACGATTGCTCGTCATCCACCGAACTGGTAGTTTTTGGGTATAACTCAGCGAGACGATTGGCTGAGACTCCTTCTGTGCCTCGACAGGGTTTACTCACGTATTTCGGTACGGCAGGTGAGAAGGCTCTTTTACCCTCATGAGACGCGTAAGTCCGGCGTGACCACTACCGATACGCCACCGTGATCATCATCGATGAAGTCAGCGTGACCCGACTGCGGCTTCACTGCCGACATGGCCGCCCGCAGCTGGACAGGTTCGAAAGCGCCGATGCGAGCGAGGTTCTGCCGTGCCACATCGAAATGCGGCGACGATTCAAAAATGGCAAGCTGGTCCCGGTAGTATTCACCGGCAAGTGCCGTTTGTTCCTTCGGCGTTAGATCGCGCGGACCGTTTGGCAGCGCGTGCCAATGTGCCTGCAAAGCTACATCTGTAATCGAGTAGCGGACTCTGGCTTCCTTGAGATCTAGCGTGCCGAGATCCGACTTTTACGAATTCACCGATGGTCACGGTTCGCAGCACGGGAGAATCGTCCTTCGATTCCCCTGTCGGTAGAATCACCGACTCGCCTCTGACACCATTTGCCAAGTTGGCCGGTGGTGCAGGTAGAAGAGATTTTTCTTCTTGTCTTTCCACGGAGAAGGCATTTTCATCCGCTGGTCCGCCTCATGTGTACGTCGTTTGTGCACGTAAGAGGCGAACCTAACTACCTGATATTGCTTATCTTGTTGACGAACAACAAGAAGAAAGTGGTGCGGTCAAGAGGACTCGAACCTCCACTGGTTGCCCAACTAGCACCTCAAGCTAGCGCGTCTACCAATTCCGCCATGACCGCGGGTGCTGCACGAGGCCGGCCCGAAGCGCGGTGCCCTTGTGAAGCGGCGCATCGTCTAACAGATCGATCACAGCGCAGCAAGGGCAATCGCCGATTTTCTTGCATTACCGGATGGCAAGGGGTGAAGCCGTTTATGGCCATCCCGTTCGTAACCTCTCTTTACCGATGGCTATGGTCATATCAAGAACATATATTGACATACGCACGATTCCATGTCCTACTCCCCCGTGGAATGAAGCGCAGCGCCGATCCGGGTCGGCCC
>NZ_BSPC01000081.1 GCF_030160835.1 Labrys miyagiensis
GGTGAAGCCGCACACCAAGTTCAAGGCCGAAGCCTACATCCTGACCAAGGAAGAGGGGGGCCGTCACACGCCGTTCTTCGGCAACTACCGTCCGCAGTTCTACTTCCGCACCACGGACGTGACGGGCATCGTGACGCTGCCGGAAGGCACGGAAATGGTGATGCCGGGCGACAACATCGCCATGACGGTGAGCCTGATCGTGCCGATCGCCATGGAAGAGAAGCTGCGCTTCGCCATCCGTGAAGGCGGCCGCACCGTCGGCGCCGGCGTCGTCGCCGCCATCATCGAGTAAGGTTCGGCAAAACTTGTCGATTGCAGACCGGCGCGGGCGAAAACCGCGCCGGTTTTGTTTCGGGGGGCGGACTTCCAGTCCGCCCCTCCTTCTTGCAAGTGTCGCAGTTGCGGCATTTGCTGACAGCCAAGAGCGGACTGGAAGCCCGCGCTCCAGGAGACTCCCATGATCGTCGTCACCACCAATGACCTTGCCGGCTATCGTATCACCAGGCATTTCGGCGTCGTGCGCGGCATCACCGTGCGCTCGCGCAGCGTGATCGGCAATCTCGGCGGGGCGATCCAGTCGGTCTTCGGTGGCAAGCTCTCGGTCTACACCAACCTGGCCGAGACGGCGCGCCAGGAGGCCTATGAGCTATTGGTGCAGCACGCGCAGGACCTCGGCGCCAATGCCGTGATCGCCATGCGCTACGACGCCAACGAGATCATGGAAGGCATCACCGAAGTGCTCGCTTATGGCTCGGCGGTGCAGGTGGAGCCGATCCAGGGGTGATGCTGGGAGCGCGGACGTCTCGTCCGCTCTTGTAACGAGGCGTTGCCAACAAAGGCGTAGTGTTCGTTCCGTACGCTGCGCTTCATTCTCGAGACAAACCGTTTCAAGAGCGGACGAGACGTCCGCGCTCCCAGCGATTTTTTACACAAGCATCCCCATCTACGGGATTGCGTCAAATCGTTTGCGCGGCTATGTAAGCGCCGCGCTGTTAACGCGTAGGAGTATAGCTCAGCTGGTAGAGCGACGGTCTCCAAAACCGTAGGTCGTAGGTTCGATCCCTACTGCTCCTGCCAATTCACGCGGATGAGGCGATCAGCTTTTTTCGCTCTGTCATGCAAGCCGAGGGATGAGGCTTCGCCGCACCCTCGGTTTTGTGTTGGCGATTTAGAATTCAGGCCCGCCCTTGCTTTTGCGAGGCGGGATTTCGAAATGTAGGCCGAGGGCAGCTTGGTCCCGGTTGAGGCGGTAGAGAACGATGGCTAAGACGACTCCGTTGGAGTTCCTGCGGCAGGTTCGCAATGAAACGAACAAGGTCACCTGGCCCACCCGCCGGGAAACCTTGATCACGGCCCTTATGGTCTTCGTCTTCGTGATCATCATGGCGATCTTCTTCTCGGTCGCCGATACGCTGATGCACGCCGCCGTCGGCTTCATTCTCACCCTGGGCCGTTAGGAAAGATCCATGGCCAAGCGTTGGTATATCGTTCACGCCTATTCGAACTTTGAGAACAAGGTCGCCCAGTCGATCCGCGAGCAGGTTGCCCAGCGCGGGCTGCAGGACCTGTTCGAGGAGATCCTGGTGCCGACCGAAAAGGTCGTCGAGGTTCGCCGCGGCCGCAAGGTCGACACCGAGCGCAAGTTCTTCCCGGGCTATGTGCTGGTGAAATGCGACCTGACGGACGAGGTGCATCACCTCATCAAGAATACGCCAAAGGTCACCGGCTTCCTGGGCGCCGACAAGGCCAAGCCCGCGCCGATTCCGGACCGCGAGGCAGAGCGCATCAAGGGACAGGTCGCCGACGGCGTCGAGCGTCCCAAGCCCTCTGTCAGCTTCGAGGTTGGCGAGCAGGTCAAGGTCGCGGACGGTCCGTTCGCATCCTTCAACGGCATCGTCGAGGAAGTCGACGAGGGCCGCGCCCGCCTCAAGGTGGCGGTTTCCATTTTCGGCCGGGCCACCCCGGTCGAACTCGAATACGGGCAGGTCGAAAAGGTCTGATCCGTACGCGGGAGGGGACTTCAGGCTGGTCGCCGCCTGAACGAACCGAACCGCGAAACTCCGGCCGCTTCGGCGGTCTCTGGCCATCTTCGTGATGGCTGTTAACCGCGGGGCAACCCGCACAGGAGCAACAAATGGCGAAGAAAATTACGGGCTACGTCAAGCTTCAGGTTCCGGCCGGTGCCGCGAACCCGTCGCCGCCCATCGGCCCCGCGCTCGGTCAGCGCGGTTTGAACATCATGGAATTCTGCAAGGCCTTCAATGCGAGGACCGCGCAGATGACCAAGGGCGTGCCGATCCCGGTCATCATCACGGCCTATCAGGACCGTTCCTTCACCTTCGAACTCAAGCTGCCGCCCGTCTCCTACTGGGTCAAGGAAGCCGCCGGCATCAAGTCCGGTTCGCAGACCCCCGGCAAGGGCGCCAAGGCCGGCAAGATCACGATGGCTCAGATTCGTGAGATCGCCGAGAAGAAGCTGCCCGACCTCAACACGGATTCGGTTGAGTCGGCCATGGCCATGGTGAAGGGTTCCGCCCAGTCTATGGGCCTCGAGATCGTCGGGTGATATGATGTCTGCTAACGGAAAGCGTATTCGCGCGGCCAAGGAAGGCATTGACCGCATCAAGTTGTACGGCCTTGACGAGGCAGTCGCTCTCGTCAAGGAGCGTGCCAAGGCCAAGTTCGACGAGACCGTCGAGATCGCCATGAATCTCGGTGTTGACCCGCGCCATGCCGACCAGATGGTCCGCGGCGTGTGCAACCTGCCGAACGGTTCGGGTCGTACCCTGCGCGTTGCCGTGTTTGCCCGTGGCGCCAAGGCTGACGAAGCCCGCGCCGCCGGTGCCGACGTGGTGGGCGCCGAGGATCTCGTCGAGATCGTCAATGGCGGCAAGATCGACTTCGATCGCTGCATCGCCACCCCGGACATGATGCCGCTGGTCGGCCGTCTCGGTAAGGTGCTCGGCCCGCGCGGCATGATGCCGAACCCCAAGGTCGGCACCGTGACCATGGACGTCACCTCGGCGGTGAAGGCTTCGAAGGGCGGCTCGGTCGAGTTCCGCGTCGAGAAGGCCGGCATCGTGCACGGCGCCGTGGGCAAGGCCTCCTTCTCGGCCGACAAGCTCGCCGAGAACATCAAGGCTTTCGCCGACGCCGTCCTGAAGGCCAAGCCGACCGGCGCCAAGGGCACCTATGTCCAGCGCGTCGCCCTGTCCTCGACCATGGGCCCGGGCGTGAAGATCGATCCGGCCTCGGTTCTGAGCGCCTGATCGAACTTGACTGGTTGTGAAATGCAAAGCCCCGCCGAAGCTGCTTCGGCGGGGCTTTTTGCTGGGAGCGCGGACATCCTGTCCGCTCTTGAACCTCCGGCTCCGCCGGGGGCGGCGCAAACATCCAGCCTTGCGCTGATCCTGTTGAAGTCGAGGTTCAAGAGCGGACAGGATGTCCGCGCTCCCAATGTACCTCACCCGACTTCGCCGACTGGCTCCAGCCCGCGCTTCATCGCCGCCTTGCGAGTCATCATCGCCTCTTCCTCCCTGTCCTGCGGCATGCCCCAGAATTCCGCCAGCGTCGGCCCGTCGGCGATGTGCCTGTCACGGAACAGGAAATTCCGGATCTCGTGGAACCACACGCGCCGGCCCATGCGGTAGTACCAGCGCACGCCGTGGCGCAGCGAGGGATCGGGCCGGAGGAGGCGCTTGAGCGCTCGCGGCCGGGTCTGCGCCACCACCTCGATGAACTTCACCCATAGGAACAGCCGCCAGGGTGGCACCGAGCCTGCGGCAAGCACCTGGTGCTTGTAGTCCCAGCGGCTGCGGTCTGTCTGGATGACGCGGCGGCCGGCGGCGATGCGGAAATAGGGCGTCCAGCGGTGCGGCGTGACATAGAGTGTCTGGATCTGGTCGGGATCATAGGACAGGAAGCGTTTGAGGCCGTTCCAAAGCCCGCGATCGGTCTCGTCCTCGAAGCCGACGACCCAGGTCGCCATCGACAGGATGCCGTGCTGGCGCAGGAGTTGGATGGCGCGCCTGTCCGTATCGGCGGTGGCGCCCTTGCGGATCAGCTTGAGTGTCGCCTCATCCGTGTTCTCCATGCCCAGCAGGAAGCGCTCGAAGCCTGCCTGTTTGTAGAGATGGAGGATGTCGGCATCGCGCACGATGTCGTCGGCGCGGGTCGAGGCCACCAGCGTGACCTTGATGTTCTCGGCGATCACCGCTTCGAGGAGGGCCTGCCAGGCCTTCCTCGAAGCGCTGGGATTCTCGTCCGCGAAGTTGAAGACCTCCACGCCTTCCTGCCGGTGCAGCCGCGCCATCTCGGCGGCGAGCCTGCTGGGATCGCGATGGCGCCAGCGGGTCCAGAAACCACGCTGACCGCAATAATTGCACAGATGCGGGCAACCACGGGAGAACTGGATGACCACGGCGCGCTTGCCGCCCCAATAGGAGTAATCGGCATGGTCGATCAGCTCCCAGCCGATACGGCAGGCGTCGAGATCGGCGATCATAGGGGCGGCGGGCGTGGCATAGGGGATGCCACCGCGCCGGAAGGCAATGCCGGGCAGGGCGTCGAGAGAGGTCTCCTCGGCGAGGGCGGCAATCAGCCGGGGTGCGGTCTCCTCGCCTTCGCCGCGCACGATCAGGTCGATCTGCGGCTCGGCGGCCAGAATGTCCTGCCAGTGATAGGTCGGAAAGACGCCGCCATAGATGATGAAGGCCGCGCAGCCCCTGCGGCGCAGGCCCCTGGTGATCTCGCAGATCACGGGATGGGCGGAGGTCGAGCCGGAATGGCCGAACAACACCGCTTCCGGCTCGAAAGCAAGGATGTCCTGTAGAATCTCATCAACCGGCATGGGGTCGAAATCGGCGTTGAGGAGTTCAACGTCGTGGCCGGCATCGATCAGGGCGCCGCCAACATACAGCAGGCCGAGCGGTGGCAGCAATTCCTTGGGGATACGGCTGCCGATGGCTGGGTGGGGCGGATTGACCAGGAGGATGCGCATGGGGCCTCGATGAAGATGGTGAAACCTCATCAGGCATGGCGGCGGCAGGTCGGGAGTGCCAATGGAGAAGCCGTGCAGGGAGCGATATCGTCGATTCAGCGCCGGTCATGCATCGAAACTGCACGCCGGAGTTCGCAGATCCGGGGGTGGACGACAGGGCGGGCCTTGATAAGATGACGTCGAGTTCCTATTTCCCGTGACGCAAGCCAAAGCGCTTCGAAGGCGTCTCGAAAAAGTGACACCGGTACCAAAATTCCCTCTTGGCATTCGGGCGCCGAGGGACTATATCGCGCTTCTCACTGAACTGATCAAAGGTTCATGAACCTGGGATGTGTAAACAGCCCGGGATTTTTGCTGTCCGGAGAAATCCGGATGGCTGACTGGCCGGAAGGGTTTTCGAACCCGGACGGCCATGTCCTGTCCGAGACTGCAGGCGCGGGGAAACCCGCTTAATTGCCAGCGAGACGCCCTCAAAAAGCTCTCCTTTTGGCCTGCATAGACGGGGAAGACCGGTTTTCGGTATCCGCCTCGCGGTTGCCTCGTGAATTGGTTCGATCCGACGCACCTGTCATCGGGGCATGTGTCATATTGACGCACGCTCGCTTGCCAGGGGACAGGCACTCAAGCGTCGTCTTCAACGGTCCCGGTTCGCCGGATGCTCGCGAAGGCGGCAAGTGCAACGGTCAGCATTCTCGCATCGCGAAATGCTGCAACCGGAGAGAGCAACGTGGAAAGAGCGGAAAAGCAGGAGTTCATCGGCTTTCTCCAGGAGGTCTTCTCGACCACTGGGGTTGTCGTCGTGGCTCACTACTCCGGCCTGACCGTCGCCCAGATGCAGAACCTGCGCAAGCAGATGAAGCAGGCTGGCGCGACCGTGAAGGTCGCCAAGAACCGCCTCGCCAAGATCGCTCTCGATGGCACGGATGTGGCTTCCATCGCGCCCCTTCTGAAGGGGCCGACCCTGATCGCTTATTCCAGCGATCCGGTGGCTGCACCGAAGGTCGCCGTCGACTTCGCCAAGGGCAACGACAAGTTCGTGATCCTCGGCGGTGCGATGGGCAAGACCTCTCTGAACCAGGATGGTGTCAAGGCGCTCGCGACCTTGCCGTCCCTGGACGAACTGCGCGCCAAGCTCGTCGGCCTCATCCAGGCCCCGGGCACCAAGATCGCTCAGGTCGTCAACGCCCCGGCTGCCAAGCTGGCCCGCGTGTTCGGAGCCTATGCCAAACGAGACGAAGCGGCGTAAGGCCGTTCGCAATCCGATAAACCGGTACGAACCAAACAAGGATTATGGACAATGTCCAAGATTGAAAAGATCGTTGATGACCTCTCGAGCCTGACCGTGCTCGAGGCCGCCGAGCTCGCCAAGGCTCTGGAAGAGAAGTGGGGCGTCTCGGCTGCTGCTGCCGTCGCCGTAGCCGCTCCGGCTGGTGGTGGCGCTGCTGCCGCCGCTCCGGCTGAAGTCCAGACCGAGTTCACGGTTGTTCTCGCCGCCATCGGCGACAAGAAGATCGAAGTCATCAAGGAAGTCCGCGCCATCACGGGCCTCGGCCTCAAGGAAGCCAAGGACCTCGTCGAAGCTGCTCCGAAGCCGGTCAAGGAAGCCGTGTCCAAGGAAGAAGCCGACAAGATCAAGGCGACCCTCGAGAAGGTCGGCGCCAAGGTCGAGCTCAAGTAATCGAGCTTGTGTCAGGCGTTACCGGCTCCGGGGTTTTCCCCGGGGCCTTTTCGGCGTTTTGGGCCAGACCTTGTTCGGATTTGGCCTGGAATGCCGGAGCGGCGGACCTGAGGACCTGGAGGGCTCTGAAAGCGGAGCCCCGGGGTTTTCCGGTCCGCCGCGAAAACGGCGAAGGGCCGGCTTGCCGGCTGACGAATTAGCGATGCACCGCACCCGCGGTGCGTCGCCGGGCCGGGAAGGGCTCTTTTCCCCTCTCTGCCAATGCAAATGCCTGCGATGCCGGACCCTCCCACCGGGATTGCATTAGAGGACGAGGACCACATGGCTCAGACGACCACTGCCCGCAAGCGCGTCCGCCGGTTTTTCGGAAAAATCCGCGAAGTCGCGACGATGCCGAACCTGATCGAGGTTCAGAAGGCTTCCTACGATCAATTTCTCCAGGTCGAGGAGCCCGAAGGCGGGCGGACGGACGAGGGATTGCAGACCGTCTTCAAGTCGGTCTTCCCGATCTCGGACTTCTCCAACAAGGCAATGCTCGAATTCGTCAAGTACGAGTTCGAAGCGCCCAAATATGACGTCGACGAGTGCCGCCAGCGCGGCATGACCTTTGCCGCGCCGCTCAAGGTGACGCTGCGCCTCATCGTATTCGATGTCGACGAGGAAACCGGCGCCCGCTCCGTGAAGGACATCAAGGAGCAGGACGTGTACATGGGCGACATGCCGCTCATGACCATGAACGGCACCTTCATCGTCAACGGCACCGAGCGCGTCATCGTCTCGCAGATGCACCGTTCGCCGGGCGTGTTCTTCGACCACGACAAGGGCAAGACCCATTCTTCGGGCAAGCTCCTGTTCGCCGCGCGCATCATCCCCTATCGCGGCTCCTGGCTCGACATTGAGTTCGACGCCAAGGACATCGTGCATGCGCGCATCGACCGCCGCCGCAAGATCCCGGTCTCCTCGCTGCTCTTTGCCCTCGGCATGGACGGCGAAGACATCCTGTCGACCTTCTACAATTCGATCACCTATGTCCGCGACAAGGCGGGCTGGCGCGTTCCCTATGACTGGAACCGCCTGAAGGGCGCCAAGCCCACGATCGACCTCGTCGACGCCGATACCGGCGAAGTCGTGGTGGAAGCCGGCAAGAAGCTCACCGCTCGTTCCGCTCGCGCCCTGGCCGACAAGGGCCTCAAGGCGTTGCGCGTGACCGACGATGATCTGGTGGGGCGTTACGTCTCCGAGGACATCGTCAACGTCTCGACGGGCGAGATCTATCTGGAAGCTGGCGACGAGCTCACCGAGAAGAACCTCAAGCTGCTCGGCGACGAGGGCTTCCACGAGATCCCGGTGCTGGACATCGACCACGTCACCGTGGGCGCCTATATCCGCAACACCCTGGCGGTCGACAAGAACAACTCGCGCGAAGAGGCTCTCTTCGACATCTACCGCGTGATGCGTCCGGGCGAGCCGCCGACGATCGATTCCGCCGAAGCGATGTTCCAGTCGCTGTTCTTCGATTCGGAGCGTTACGACCTCTCCTCGGTCGGCCGCGTGAAGATGAACATGCGCCTCGACCTCGACGCCGAGGATACCGTCCGCGTGCTGCGCAAGGACGACATCCTGGCGGTGGTCAAGACGCTGGTCGACCTGCGCGACGGCAAGGGCGAGATCGACGACATCGACCATCTCGGCAACCGCCGCGTGCGTTCGGTGGGCGAACTGATGGAAAATCAGTATCGCGTCGGCCTGCTGCGCATGGAGCGCGCCATCAAGGAGCGCATGTCCTCGGTCGACGTCGACACGGTCATGCCGCAGGATCTGATCAACGCCAAGCCCGCGGCTGCGGCCGTGCGCGAGTTCTTCGGCTCCTCGCAGCTCTCGCAGTTCATGGACCAGACCAACCCGCTTTCGGAGATCACCCACAAGCGCCGTCTTTCGGCCCTTGGCCCGGGCGGTCTGACCCGCGAGCGCGCCGGCTTCGAGGTCCGCGACGTCCACCCGACGCATTACGGCCGCATCTGCCCGATCGAGACGCCGGAAGGCCCGAATATCGGTCTGATCAACTCGCTGGCTACCTTCGCCCGCGTCAACAAATACGGCTTCATCGAGGCGCCTTATCGTCGCGTCCGCGACGGCAAGGTCACGCCCGAGGTCGTCTATCTGTCGGCGATGGAAGAGGGCAAGTACTACGTCGCGCAGGCGAACATCCCGCTCGACAAGGACGGGCGCCTGACGGAAGACTTCGTGGTCTGCCGTCACGCCGGCGACGTGCTGATGGTCCCGCCCGAGCGCGTCGACTATATGGACGTCTCGCCCAAACAGCTCGTTTCGGTTGCCGCCGCGCTCATTCCCTTCATCGAGAATGACGACGCCAACCGTGCGCTGATGGGTGCGAACATGCAGCGCCAGGCCGTGCCGCTGGTGCGCGCCGATGCGCCGTTCGTCGGCACCGGCATGGAAAGCGTGGTGGCCCGCGACTCAGGCGCCGCCATCGCCGCCCGTCGCACCGGCGTGGTCGACCAGATCGACGCGACGCGTATCGTCATCCGCGCCACGGCCGATCTCGATCCGACCCAGTCGGGCGTCGACATCTACCGCCTGATGAAGTTCCAGCGCTCCAACCAGTCGACCTGCATCACGCAAAAGCCGCTGGTGCGCGTGGGCGACGTCGTCAAGAAGGGTGACATCATCGCTGACGGTCCTTCGACCGAACTCGGCGAACTGGCGCTTGGCCGCAACGTCCTCGTCGCCTTCATGCCCTGGAACGGCTACAACTTCGAAGATTCCATCCTCCTTTCCGAGAACATCGCGAAGGAAGACGTCTTCACGTCGATCCATATCGACGAGTTCGAAGTGATGGCCCGCGACACCAAGCTGGGTCCTGAGGAAATCACGCGCGACATTCCGAATGTCTCGGAAGAGGCGCTGAAGAACCTGGACGAAGCCGGCATCGTGTATATCGGTGCCGAGGTGCAGGCCGGCGACATCCTTGTCGGCAAGATCACGCCGAAGGGCGAGAGCCCGATGACGCCGGAAGAGAAGCTCTTGCGCGCCATCTTCGGCGAGAAGGCCTCCGACGTGCGCGACACCTCGCTGCGCGTTCCTCCGGGCGTGACCGGCACCATCGTCGAAGTGCGCGTGTTCAACCGCCACGGCGTCGACAAGGACGAGCGCGCCCAGGCGATCGAGCGTGAGGAAATCGAACGCCTCGCCAAGGACCGTGACGACGAGCAGGCGATCCTGGACCGCAACGTCTATCAGCGCCTGCTCGAGATCCTCGATGGCAAGGCGGCGATCGGCGGGCCGAAGGGCTTCAAGAAGGAAACGGTGCTTTCTGCCGACATCATGCAGGAATATCCGCGTTCCCAGTGGTGGAACTTCGCGGTGGCCGACGACGCTCTGATGAGCGAGATCGAAGCCATGCGCAAGCAGTACGACGAGTCCAAGAAGCGCCTCGAACAGCGCTTCCTCGACAAGGTCGAGAAGCTGCAACGCGGCGACGAACTGCCTCCGGGCGTGATGAAGATGGTCAAGGTCTTCGTCGCAGTGAAGCGCAAGATCCAGCCGGGCGACAAGATGGCCGGCCGTCACGGCAACAAGGGTGTCGTGTCGCGCATCATGCCGATCGAAGACATGCCGTTCCTCGAGGACGGCACGCCGGTCGATATCGTGCTCAACCCGCTCGGCGTGCCGAGCCGCATGAATGTCGGTCAGATCCTCGAAACCCATCTGGGATGGGCGGCGGCGGGTCTGGGCAAGCTCGTGGGCGATGCCATCGACGCGTATAGGAAGGGCAAGGGTGTCAAGCAGCTCAAGGGCACGCTCGACAAGATCTACGGCGCCAACGAGGAAATCGACGGCATGGACGAGCGCGAGCTCGTCGACATGTCCTCGACGCTCCGCCGCGGCGTGCCGATCGCGACCCCGGTCTTCGACGGCGCCAAGGAAAGCGACATCGTCGACTTCCTGAAGATGTCGGGCCACGACGCTTCGGGCCAGGTGCAGCTCTATGACGGCCGC
Organism: Labrys miyagiensis; assembly: GCF_030160835.1. Lineage (GTDB taxonomy): Bacteria > Pseudomonadota > Alphaproteobacteria > Rhizobiales > Labraceae > Labrys > Labrys miyagiensis. The sequence goes on from NZ_BSPC01000081.1 coordinate 10,698, forward strand.
ACGGGCGATCCCTTCGACCGCAAGGTGACTGTCGGCTACATCTACATGCTGAAGCTGCACCATCTGGTCGACGACAAGATCCATGCCCGTTCGATCGGTCCGTACTCCCTCGTCACGCAGCAGCCGCTGGGTGGCAAGGCGCAGTTCGGCGGCCAGCGCTTCGGCGAAATGGAGGTGTGGGCGCTCGAGGCCTATGGCGCGGCGTACACGCTGCAGGAAATGCTCACCGTCAAGTCGGACGACGTTGCCGGCCGCACCAAGGTCTACGAGGCCATCGTGCGCGGCGACGATACCTTCGAGGCGGGCATTCCGGAATCGTTCAACGTGCTGGTCAAGGAAATGCGCTCGCTCGGCCTCAACGTCGAGCTCACCGGCCTGCGCAACGCCGACCAGATGCTGCCGCCGGCGGAAGCAGCCGAGTGATCGTCGGTGGGCGGGTCTTCAGACCCGCCTGGAGCATGTGGGTTGAGGCGGGTCTGAAGACCCGCCCCCCAATTATTTTTATCAGCGCGGGCAGGGGTGTTTGGCCCCGCCCTGTGCAAAACTGGAGACGGCCATGAACCAAGAGGTCATGAATCTCTTCAACCCGGTGGCGCAGCCGCAGACCTTCGATCAGATCAAGATCTCGATCGCTTCGCCGGAGAAAATTCTGTCCTGGTCCTACGGCGAGATCAAGAAGCCGGAGACCATCAACTACCGTACGTTCAAGCCCGAGCGCGACGGCCTGTTCTGCGCGCGCATCTTCGGACCGATCAAGGACTACGAATGCTTGTGCGGCAAGTACAAGCGCATGAAGTACAAGGGCGTGATCTGCGAGAAGTGCGGCGTCGAAGTCACGCTCTCGCGCGTCCGCCGCGAGCGCATGGGCCATATCGAGCTTGCTGCGCCCGTCGCCCATATCTGGTTCCTGAAGTCGCTGCCCAGCCGCATCGGCCTCCTGATGGATATGACGCTCAAGGATCTCGAGCGCATCCTGTATTTCGAGTACTACGTCGTGATCGAACCCGGCCTCACCCCGCTGAAGGAGCGTCAGCTCCTCTCCGAGGAGGAGTACGCGCGCGCCCAGGACGAGTATGGCGAGGATAGCTTCACCGCCATGATCGGCGCCGAGGCGATCCGCGAGATGCTGCGCGCCATGGATCTGGAGAGGATCGCCGCGGACCTGCGCGTCGAGATCGCCGAGTCCACCTCGGAGCTCAAGCCGAAGAAGCTCGCCAAGCGCCTGAAGATCATCGAGGCCTTCATCCAGTCGGGCAACAAGCCGGAGTGGATGATCCTGACGGCCGTTCCGGTCATCCCGCCGGACCTGCGTCCGCTGGTGCCGCTGGATGGCGGCCGCTTTGCGACCTCGGACCTCAACGATCTCTATCGCCGCGTCATCAACCGCAACAACCGCCTGAAGCGGCTGATCGAGCTGCGCGCGCCTGACATCATCATCCGCAATGAAAAGCGCATGCTGCAGGAAGCTGTGGACGCGCTGTTCGACAATGGCCGCCGCGGCCGCGTCATCACCGGCGCCAACAAGCGCCCGCTGAAGTCGCTGTCCGACATGCTGAAGGGCAAGCAGGGCCGGTTCCGCCAGAACCTGCTCGGCAAGCGCGTCGACTATTCCGGCCGTTCGGTGATCGTGGTCGGTCCCGAGCTCAAGCTGCATCAGTGCGGCCTGCCGAAGAAGATGGCGCTCGAGCTGTTCAAGCCCTTCATCTATTCGCGTCTCGATGCGAAGGGCCTGTCGGCAACCGTCAAGCAGGCCAAGAAGCTGGTCGAGAAGGAGAAGCCAGAAGTCTGGGATATCCTCGATGAGGTCATCCGCGAACATCCGGTGCTGCTGAACCGCGCCCCGACGCTGCATCGCCTCGGCATCCAGGCCTTCGAGCCGGTGCTGATCGAAGGCAAGGCGATCCAGCTTCATCCGCTGGTCTGCACCGCCTTCAACGCGGACTTCGACGGCGACCAGATGGCCGTGCACGTCCCGCTGTCGCTCGAAGCGCAGCTGGAAGCGCGCGTCCTGATGATGTCGACCAACAACATCCTGCATCCGGCCAACGGTCAGCCGATCATCGTGCCCTCGCAGGACGTCGTGCTCGGGCTCTATTACGTGACGCTGATGTCGGACGGCATGCCCGGTCAGGGCATGACCTTCGGCAATATCGGCGAGCTCGATCATGCGCTCGACAACAAGGTCATCACGCTGCACACGAAGATCAAGTGGCGCTGGAAGGGCGTGGACGCCGACGGCAACGAGATCAGCAAGATGTATGACACGACCCCCGGTCGTGTGAAGCTTGCCGAGCTGCTGCCCAAGAGCCCGAAGGTCACGTTCGACGCCGCCAACAATCTGATGACGAAGAAGGCGATCTCCGCCCTCATTGACGTCGTCTATCGTAATGTCGGCCAGAAGGAAGCGGTCATCTTCTGCGACCGCATCATGACGCTTGGCTTCTCGAACGCCTTCAAGGCCGGTATTTCCTTCGGCAAGGACGACATCGTCATTCCCGAGAACAAGTGGAAAATCGTTGCGGAGACGGACGCTCTCGCCAAGGACTACGAGCAGCAGTACAATGACGGCCTGATCACCCAGGGCGAAAAGTACAACAAGGTGGTGGATGCCTGGGCCAAGTGCGCCGATTTCCTCGCCAAGGAAATGATGGAGCGCATCTCGGCCGTGAAGAAGGACGAGAACGGCCGCGACCGGCCGATCAACTCCATCTACATGATGGCCCACTCCTCGGCTCGTGGTTCGCCGGCCCAGATGCGCCAGCTCGGCGCCATGCGCGGCCTGATGGCCAAGCCGTCGGGTGAGATCATCGAGAGCCCGATCATCTCGAACTTCAAGGAAGGCCTCACCGTGCTCGAGTACTTCAACTCGACCCACGGCGCCCGCAAGGGTCTGGCCGACACCGCCTTGAAGACCGCGAACTCGGGCTACCTGACGCGCCGTCTCGTCGACGTCGCCCAGGACTCGATCATCACCGAGATCGACTGCGGCTCGCAGGGCGGCATCGGCGTTCGCGCCATCATCGACGCTGGCCAGATCGTGGCCTCCCTCGGGGTGCGCGTGCTCGGCCGTACCGCTGCGCAGAACATCACCGATCCTTCCACCGGCGCCGTTATCGTGCCGATGGGTGGCACGATCGAGGAGAAGGCTGTCGACCTGATCGCGGCTTCCGGTTTGCAGGAAGTCAAGATCCGTTCGGTGCTGACCTGCGAAACCAAGAACGGTGTCTGCGCTACCTGCTATGGGCGCGACCTGTCGCGTGGTTCGCGCGTCAACATGGGTGAGGCGGTCGGCGTCATCGCGGCGCAGTCCATCGGTGAGCCGGGCACGCAGCTGACGATGCGTACCTTCCACATCGGCGGCGCGGCGCAGATCAACGAGACGTCGAACATCGAGTCGACCTTCGAGGGCACGGTCAAGATCCGTAACCGCACCGTGGTGCGCAATTCGGACGGCGAGCTGATCGCCATGGCCCGCAACCTGGCGGTCGTGGTTCTCGACCATGACGGCACGGAGCGCTCGGTCAACCGCGTGCCTTACGGCGCGCGCGTCAAGGTCGATGACGGCGACAAGATCAAGCGCGGCCAGCGTATTGCCGAGTGGGACCCCTATACCCGCCCGGTGATCACCGAAATCGAAGGCGTCGTGGGCTTCGAGGATCTGGTCGACGGTGTTTCGGTCAACGAAAGCGCCGACGAATCGACCGGCATCACCAAGCGCGTCGTCTCCGACTGGCGAACCTCGAACCGCTCGGCGGATCTGCGGCCGGCCCTCGTCATCAAGGGTGCCGACGGCAAGATCTCCAAGCTGTCGCGTGGTGGCGATGCCCGCTACTTCCTGGCGGCGGAATCGGTCATCTCGGTCGAGCCCGGTGCGAAGGTGCATGCCGGCGACGTCATCGCCCGCGTGCCCTTGGAAAGCGCCAAGACCCGCGACATCACCGGCGGTTTGCCGCGTGTTGCCGAGTTGTTCGAAGCACGTCGTCCGAAGGATGCGGCGATCATCGCCGAGATTACCGGCACGATTCAGTTCGGCCGCGACTACAAGAACAAGCGCCGGCTCACGATCCAGCCGCACGAGGCTGATCAGGAGCCGGTGGAGTATCTGATCCCGAAGGGCAAGCACATCCATCTCCAGGACGGCGACGTCGTGGAAAAGGGTGACTTCATCGTCGACGGCAACCCCGCTCCGCATGACATCCTTGCGGTCAAGGGCGTCGAGGAACTGGCGGCCTACCTGGTCAACGAGATCCAGGAAGTCTACCGCCTGCAGGGCGTGCAGATTAACGACAAGCATATCGAGGTGATCGTTCGCCAGATGCTGCAGAAGATCGAGATCACCGACGCCGGTGAGACCGAGTTCCTGCCCAGCGAGCAGGTTGACCGCATCGAGTTCGATGAGGCCAACGCCAAGGCGATCGAAGAGAACAGGAAGCCCGCTGTGGGACATCCGGTGCTGCTCGGCATCACCAAGGCCTCGCTGCAAACCCGTTCCTTCATCTCGGCGGCTTCGTTCCAGGAAACGACCCGCGTGCTCACCGAAGCAGCCGTCAACGGCAAGTCGGATGCGCTCGAGGGCCTGAAGGAGAACGTCATCGTCGGCCGTCTCATCCCGGCCGGCACCGGTGCCCAGATCGCGCGTGTCCGCGAGATCGCCAAGCGCCGCGACGACCTCATCCTGGCGCAAAAGCAGTCGGAGGCCAGCACGCCGGTCGCGGCTGCCGAAGCCGAAGTCGTGGCTCTGCCCGCGGCGGAGTAAGAAGGCTCAACTGAAGGGTTGAAAAGGAGAGGGCGGTCCGTAAGGGCCGCCCTTTTCGATTGGTACAAGGTGAACATGGCATATTATGCCATACCTAAATCAGGAGGCAGCGACGCCAACACGCAATGTCGTTCTGACGGCTCATCATGAGGAACTCATAGAGGGACTTGTAAAGAAGGGGCGTTATCAGAATGCCAGCGAAGTCCTGCGTGACGGACTTCGCCTGGTCGAAGTCCGTGAGACCGAGGAGGCTGCTAAATTGGAAGCTCTGAGGGCAGTCGCCCAATTGGGCATAGCCGCTATTGAGCGCGGTGAGTTCATCGAATTCGATGACGCTGCGGCCATGCGGGCTCATCTCAAAGGCATTGCTGATCGCGTCCTGCGTAGCGTTGAAACCGAATGAGCAGAACGCGGTGGCGCATTCGACTCGGTGACTATGTCAATCAGGATTTCGTGCAGATTCTCGAATATACGCTGGATCAGTTTGGAGCCAGACAGGCTGACATTTGTGAAGTCACGCTGACAGAGGCCATAGCAGAACTCGTCGACGGGCCTGACATCGTTGGGAGCAGGAGACGGGACGAGATTCTTCCGGGTCTCAGAACGCTTCACGTTGCCCGACATGGCCGCAAGGGGTGTCATTTCATCATGTGTCGAGCGATCGGTGATGACGAGATCGAGATAATGCGCCTGCTTTACGACGGAATGGATCTGGCGGCTCATGTGCCACCTTCAGCGCTCCGATAATCTAAGTTGCATATGACCCATGCATCCAATAGGTCGCCTAAGCCGGCATTTCTTGACGATTTTGACACGCTTAGCGCTTGACGTGAGACGAGTCGGCGGTTAAAGACCACGCTACTTTCAGGGCAGGCGGTAAGCCGTGTTGTTCCTGCTGTCGCCAAGACGCGGAACTGATCGCTTAGACGCTGCCTCCGGACTACCAAGACACAGTTCCGGTCACGATCGTTGCGCCCCGCGCTGCGATCCTCTGTAGGTGTCGCGCTTGCATCCCCTAATCGGGAAGCTGGCGCGGTTTCGTTTTGCGTGGTTGTCCACGCAGGGCAAAGCAGCGCGTTCGCAAGGGCGCGCTAATCGATTTTGAAGGGCGAACGATGCCAACCATTAGCCAGCTGATCCGCAAGCCGCGCGAACCGAAAGTGTATCGCGAGAAGGCGCGCCACCTGGAAGCATGCCCGCAGAAGCGCGGTGTGTGCACTCGCGTGTATACGACGACCCCGAAGAAGCCGAACTCGGCTTTGCGTAAGGTTGCCAAGGTGCGTCTCACCAATGGCTTCGAGGTCATCGGCTACATTCCCGGCGAAGGCCATAACCTTCAGGAGCATTCCGTGGTCATGATCCGCGGCGGCCGCGTGAAGGATTTGCCCGGCGTCCGTTATCACATTCTCCGCGGCGTTCTCGACACCCAGGGCGTCAAGAACCGCAAGCAGCGCCGTTCGAAGTACGGCGCGAAGCGTCCGAAGTAAGGGAAGAGTTCGCCATGTCCCGTCGCCATCGTGCAGAGAAGCGTGAGATCATCCCGGATCCGAAGTTCGGTGATCTCGTCGTGACCAAGTTCATGAATGCCATCATGTATGATGGCAAGAAGTCGGTTGCCGAAAAGATCGTCTATGACGCTTTCGACAGCATCGAAGCCAAGGCCAAGCAGAGCCCGATCACGGTGTTCCAGTCGGCCTTGTCGAACGTCGCTCCGGCCATCGAGGTCCGTTCCCGCCGTGTCGGCGGCGCGACTTACCAGGTCCCGGTCGAAGTCCGCCCCGAGCGTCGCCAGGCTCTCGCCATCCGTTGGATCCTCAGCGCGGCCCGTAACCGCAACGAGAAGACCATGGAAGAGAAGCTCTCGGGCGAGTTGCTCGACGCCTCCAACAATCGCGGCAACGCCGTGAAGAAACGCGAAGACACGCACCGGATGGCGGAAGCCAACCGCGCCTTCTCGCATTACCGCTGGTAAGCCGGAAGACAGGACCGAGGATCACACGATGGCCCGCACCCACGCGATCGAGGACTACCGTAACTTTGGTATTATGGCGCATATTGACGCCGGTAAGACCACGACCACGGAGCGGATCCTCTATTACACCGGCAAGTCCCACAAGATCGGCGAAGTCCATGACGGCGCCGCTACGATGGACTTCATGACTCAGGAGCAGGAGCGCGGCATCACCATCACGTCCGCCGCGACGACCGCTTTCTGGGCCGGCAAGCGCCTGAACATCATCGACACCCCCGGCCACGTCGACTTCACCATCGAAGTCGAGCGTTCGTTGCGCGTGCTCGACGGTGCGGTTTGCGTTCTCGACTCCAACCAGGGCGTCGAGCCGCAGACGGAAACCGTCTGGCGCCAGGGCGACAAGTACAAGGTTCCGCGTATCGTCTTCGCCAACAAGATGGATAAGACGGGCGCCGACTTCTACAAGTGCCTCGACGATATCGTGAAGCGCCTCGGCGCCAAGCCGATCGCCATCCAGCTTCCCATCGGTTCGGAGAACAACTTCAAGGGCGTGATCGATCTCGTCCGCATGAAGGCTGTTGTCTGGTCGGGTGAATCACTCGGCGCCGAGTTCGACGCCAATCTGCCGATCCCCGAGGATATGGTCGAGAAGGCCAACGAGTATCGCAACATCCTCATCGAAGCCGCTGTCGAGCTCGACGACGATGTGCTCTCGGCTTTCTTCGATGGCCAGGAGCCGGATGAAGCAACGCTGAAGCGACTCATCCGCAAGGCCGTCCTCACGGGTGCCTTCTATCCTGTCCTCGCCGGTTCTGCCTTCAAGAACAAGGGCGTGCAGACGCTTCTTGATGCAGTTGTTGACTATCTGCCGTCGCCGGTCGACGTTCCCGCCATCAAGGGCATCGACCCGAAGACGGAAGCGGAAGTCGAGCGCAAGTCGTCGGACAGCGAGCCTCTCTCGCTCCTCGGCTTCAAGATCATGGACGACCAGTATGGCGTCCTGACCTTTTGCCGCATCTATTCCGGCAAGCTTGAGAAGGGCGTTTCGCTCCTCAATTCGAGCCGCGAGAAGACCGAGCGCGTCGGCCGCATGGTTCTCATGCATGCCAACAACCGCGAGGAAATCGCCGAGGCCTATGCCGGCGACATCGTCGCCCTGGTCGGCCTCAAGGATACCCGCACCGGCGATACGCTGTGCGACCCCACCCATCCGGTCATCCTGGAACGCATGGAATTCCCCGAGCCCGTCATCGAGATGGCCGTGGAACCCAAGACCAAGGCAGACCAGGAGAAGATGGCTCTGGCACTGATCAAGCTGGCTTCGGAGGATCCGTCCTTCCGCGTGTCGACCGATCAGGAATCCGGCCAGACCATCATCAAGGGCATGGGCGAACTCCATCTCGACATCAAGGTCGACATCCTGCGTCGTACCCACAAGGTCGAGGTGAATGTCGGCGCTCCGCAGGTTGCCTTCCGCGAGAAGATCACCAAGCGCGCCGAGATCGACTACACCCACAAGAAGCAGACCGGCGGTACCGGCCAGTTCGCCCGCGTGAAGTTCATCGTCGAGCCGAACGAACCCGGCAAGGGCTTCGAGTTCGAATCGAAGATCATCGGCGGTTCGGTGCCCAAGGAATATATTCCCGGCGTTGAAAAGGGCCTCAATTCGGTTCTGGGTGCGGGCATCGTCGCCGGCTTCCCGGTTGTCGACGTCAAGGTCACGCTGATCGACGGTGCCTTCCATGAAGTCGACTCGTCGGCACTCGCCTTCGAAATCGCTTCGCGCGCCGCTCTTCGTGAGGGCTTGCAGAAGGGCCATTCGGTCCTGCTCGAGCCGATCATGAAGGTCGAAGTCGTGACCCCGGAAGAATATACCGGCTCGGTCATCGGCGATCTCAACTCCCGGCGTGGACAGATCCAGGGCCAGGACATGCGCGGCAACGCGAATGTCGTGAACGCCATGGTTCCGCTCATGAACATGTTCGGCTACGTCAACCAGCTTCGCTCCTTCACCCAGGGCCGCGCCAGCTACACGATGCAGTTCGACCATTATGAACAGGCGCCGTCCAACGTCGCTGCTGAAATCCAGGCGAAATACGCCTGATCCGTTTGACACTTAAGTTCATCCGCCGTTTCGGCGACAGGTGAAGGAGGCCCCGATGGCCAAAGAGAAATTTGAACGCAACAAGCCGCACTGCAACATCGGCACGATTGGTCACGTTGACCATGGCAAGACGTCGCTGACGGCAGCGATCACGAAGGTGCTAGCCGAGACGGGCGGTGCGACGTTCACGGCGTATGACCAGATCGACAAGGCTCCGGAAGAGAAGGCGCGCGGCATCACGATCTCGACGGCGCATGTCGAGTACGAGACGAAGAACCGCCATTATGCGCATGTCGACTGCCCCGGCCACGCCGACTATGTGAAGAACATGATCACGGGTGCGGCGCAGATGGACGGCGCGATCCTGGTGGTGTCGGCGGCCGACGGCCCGATGCCGCAGACGCGCGAGCACATCCTCCTGGCCCGCCAGGTCGGCGTTCCCGCGCTGGTGGTGTTCCTGAACAAGGTCGACATG
>NZ_BSPC01000082.1 GCF_030160835.1 Labrys miyagiensis
CCATCGCCGACAGCAGCCGAAATCCGAAATCTCCATAGCCATCGACCTGTGGCCCGCGGGTTCCTTCCTCGGGGACTTTCGTACGCCTGCCGGCGCCCGAAACTCTTCACGAAGGCGGACCGGCAACTTTCAAAGGAGATGCACGACAAGCGGACAGGGCCGTCATTCTATCCGCGGATTACCAACGCCATCGCGACGGCGGTCAACACGATCGCACCCGGCAAGTGGCCCCAATCGCGATGACGGATCAGCGTGATCACCGCGGCGAGCAGGATCATGACGCTGCCAACCGCGCCAGCACGTGATGTAGCCGGGATCAGCAGCAACAATCCTGCCGCCACCTCAAAGCCGCCCGTCAGCCGATGAAAACCCGCCGGATAACCCCAGCGCGCGAAGGATTCGTGGACCGATCGAGGGCCGGCGAAGTTGACCGCGCCAGCCCCGATCATGACGATGCCGAGCACCATCGGAAGCCAGACAACGATGAATGCGCCTGCCGTTGTCATGACGGCTGGCCAAGCGGCGGCACGGCGCCGACCTGGGTGAAGATGTCGAGAGTGTTGAGCTCATCCCAGTGTTCGACGAAGCGTCCATCCTCGACCCGCCAGATGTCGATCGAGCGCATGGCAAAGGCGTCCCCCGTCGCGGGATAGCCGAGGAAGTTTCCCATGTGCGTGCCCTGATAGCGGTAGCGGCCCACCACGCGTGTGCCGTCCGCCGATACGAAGACGTCCTCGGCGAACACCTTGAGGTCGGGCACGCCCGCGATGATCGCGCCGAAGGCCTTTTTGACACCCTCTGGACCGGGCTCGGCGAAGGGGTTGTGGTTCACATAGTTGGGCGCGACGATTTCATCGAAACGCGACATGTCGTGGCTGGAAACGATCTCGGCGAAAAGTTGGCCGAGCTTGGCTGAAGCGATTGACATCTGAGGCTCCTGGTTTAAACGAGACTAACTGGTCTCGTATAAGCTAGATAGCGAGACTGACCAGTCTCGTCAAGGAGCGCTCATGACAAATGTGACCTCGCCACGATCCGGACGCCTTCTCGACCCTGCCAAGCACGTGGCGATCCTTGACGGCGCGCGCGCGGTGTTCCTGAGAGAGGGGTTCGCGCAAGGATCGATGGATGCCGTCGCGGCGGAAGCCGGCGTCGGCAAGCAGACCATCTATCGCCACTTCCGGTCGAAGGAGGCGCTGGTTGAGGCGCTGGTCGAGGCGATGTGCGCGCCCGAGGTCCTCCAGCCGCCGCGCAGCTCGCTGCCTACCCGGGAGCGGCTGCGTGACCTGCTGCTGACCTTCGCGGTCGGAGTTGCCAGCCCGGACAGCATCCGCCTTTACCGTGCCATTGTCGCGGAGGCCGATCGGATGCCCGGGCTGGGGCGTCTATTCTGGGAGGCGGGGCCGCGCCAAGTCCGCGCCGCGATCGCGCAGCTGTGGGCAGACAAGCATGACGCCGCGACGGCCCCCATCGTCGCCGAGCAACTCGTCCAGCTCGCGCTGGGCGACGCATACCAGGAACTGGTCCTGGGGACCGGGTCACCCACGCCCGAGGACTTCGAGCGGCAGATCGACGCGGCGCTCGCTCTCCTGGGATCGACATCCCCGCAACGGGAGGAAACCGGTTAGGTTCCGTCCGCTTCGCGACTGCCATCGACCACTACGGCATGACCGAAACGGGGCGCGAGGCCGAAGGTCCGCCATCGGCTCGGAAACCAATGTCCGGAGCTGGCGCCGACCGGTATAAGATTAATTGACCCTTATGAAACGTTCAGCATGCCTGCCTAGCGGAAATCCTTGGGATCTTGGACTCTCTCTCGCGCGCGCGGTCGAGGTTCTGAGGAAGGAGCAAAAACGCCGTCTCCGCGCAGCGCGGTAACGCCTACACTGAGCGGCATAAGCTGACAGACAAACATAAGGGCCACCGCCAAATTGGGTTCCAATCGAATTGGCGAGCTAAAGCGTTTTGCGATTTGACGGACTCGGCAAGAATCGCAAAGACGCGTCGAAACAAAGAGTGAGAGCAAAGCAGCGTTTGCGCCTGAACGCGCTTTGCTCTAGCTGACATCTGCGCCGATCTTCACTCTGGCGATGTAGGCGTTGTGCGGATGTTCTTGGCTCGGGGTTGAGTGAGGTGTCGTTCGAGAGCTCCTGCGAACTTCCGCGAGGCAGGTGTACGGCTCGTATTGCGCGGCAGCGATTGCGGGATACAAGCGTGAGTTCTGTTGGCGCGCGCTCAAGTCGAATATGTTTGCCTATCGGCTTTCCTGATGCGGCAGGTCGATCAGATGCCGTGTGCCGGCGGCAACATCGTAAGTGTGGAACGAATTCATGTTCCGCCCATACAAGTGCAGGCTGACGCACGTTTCCAGCCCCTCGGCGACGCCGGTCATGTGGATATGATCGGGGTTCGGCACAAAACTGGTCACCGAGCCTGGATTTAGCAGAATCACCCCGCCTCGACGCAGGCGGATGCCGGTGTCCCCCGTGATCTCGCCGTCGATCGCCATATAAGAGCGCTCCTCCAGCAGCCCTTGGACGATACCGACCACACCCCAGCTGCCGTGGTCGTGCACCGGAGTCCATTGCCCTGGCAACCACACCAGTGCAAACAGCGACAGATGTCCGTCGGACGATATATGAATAGCATTGCGCTGATAGTGTTCTGGGTTGGAGCGGAAGTGATCGGGCTGCAGGAACGATCTGTCTGAGTCCAGAAGGCGCCGCATCAACGGCGCGATATTGGTCACCCGCTCTGCCGCATCTTCGTAGCGGGTGACTACCGCGTGCGCGTCGGCGATAAAGCGATCCAGAACGTGGTCCACGGCGATCTCCAAATCACGAAGTGAACGTTCCGAGGGACGTTGACGACCTGCGATGATAGACTGAGTTGCCGACGCGTGAGCGGGCCGCTCGCCTTATGTCGCCCAACGCGCCGAGACCTGTGATGTAGTCGGCGTGCAGGTGCGTATCAGCAGCCTTGACCAGCTTGATGTCGAGTTCGCGTACGAGCTGGAGATAGCGCTCGACTGTCTCCAGCACAGAATCGATGATCAGTGCTTCGCCGCCTGGCGGTTCGCGAGTAGGCAGGAGGAGGTGCATGAAATGCAGTCGAAGAGCTGACGGGAGATCATTTCTGTCACATCCCTCCTGAAGTCTCGCGACCGTTATAGCCAGGACAGCTACACCTGCGGCTGCGGCACGATCCGAATATAAGGCTTCGGCGCCTTCCAACCGTCCGGATACTGCTGCTTGGCGTCGTCGTCCGAGACGGAGCCGGCAATAATGACTTCCTCGCCGTTCTTCCAGTTCACGGGCGTAGCAACCTTATGCTTGGCGGTGAGCTGGAGCGAGTCGATGACGCGTAGCACCTCGTCGAAATTGCGACCGGTGGTCATCGGATAGACCAGAATGAGCTTCACCTTTTTGTCCGGCGCGATGACGAAAACGTTGCGCACCGTCTGGTTGTCGGCGGGGGTCCGTTTAGTTGGGTCTCCCGATACGGCCGCGGGCAGCATTCCGTAGAGCTTCGAGACATTGTAGTCGACATCGGCAATCATAGGATAGTTCGGCGCGAAACCTTGGGTCTCCTCGATGTCCTTCGCCCAGCCTGCATGGCGATCGATCGGATCGACCGACAGCCCGATGATCTTTACGCCGCGCTTGTCGAACTCCGGTTTAATTCTGGCCATATAGCCAAGTTCGGTGGTGCAGACCGGCGTGAAGTCCTTTGGGTGGGAGAACAGCACCACCCACTTGTTGTCGATCCAGTCGTGGAAGCGGATATTGCCTTCGGTGGTTACCGCATCGAAATCAGGAACCGTGTCGTTGAGTTGCAGAGCCATGGTTTATCTCCGGATAAATCTTGCCTTGCAGTACATCTGCGAAGCTTCATCGACATGGCGGATCTACGCCAATCTGATCGTCTGGCGCACGCAGTGCCGGTACGCTCTGGGTCTACGCCTAGGGCCAAATTCTGGAAGACCTCGCGCGAGGAAAGAGCTGGATTTCTTTGTCTTTTCCTGGAAGATGGGATTGGAATTCCAAGCGACCTAAAGCGTTTTGCGATTTGCCGGAATCGGCAAGAATCGCAAAGACGCGTCGAAACAAAGAGTTAAGAGCAAAGCAGCGTTTACGCCTAAACGCGCTTTGCTCTGGCGTTCGGGTGGGGTGGCGAGTGGCACGGGATATCGACAAAAAGCTGCGCCTAACGGCGGCTCTGCTGGGCGCCGTCACCTCCAAAGACCTTGCCAAGATGTTTCGGCGTGTCAACTCGTCCACCTCATTTGATGTCAATCGTGCTTACAAATGGCTGCAAGGACGTGCCCGTCCGCGTGAGCGTCAGTTGTATGAGGATTGGGCGAAGGTGCTGGACCTAGACCGGTCCGGTGATTGGGTCGCTGAATGCGACACGGAATCCTTCCTGGGTGAGATATGTGCTCGTCACCATCGTGACCCCGACACACTTCGAGGCCGCGCCGAAGCGTCGATCGCGCTGGCAAACGGGCACGAGCCAGACTTGGCGTTGACCGGCGTCTTCGCCTGCTATTCGCACGCTTGGTCACCATATTTTCGCGGCCGGCTGATCCGGGGAGAACTGTCGATCGCGATAGTGCCAAATCCCCGCAGACTCGTCGCGACTTATGCAGAGGTCCTGCCAACGGGACGACTTCAGCTCGAAGGTTCTGTTACCGTTGGCAAGCGCCTCGTGCGCCTGAACCTGCGAGAGCGCGCTGGCGACGCGGAGTTCTTCCTTTGCCTCTTTCCCGCATCCCCACCGGTTAGCATCCTCGGTGGGCTGATGTGCGGCGGGACGATCATCGATCTTGACGCTCGCCCCTCCGTGACCCGCATCGCCATCGTGCGTCTTCCTACGACCAGCGCACGACTCTTGCATGAGGCCGAATCCTATCTCCCAGCCAACGGCTTGATATCTCACGATTTAGCGGCACTGGGCCTGCCGATTGCGGATACTGCCGCAGTCGACCAGCGACTCGGTGAATTTCTCTCAGGCGTTGGAAACGGTATCGACCAGATTTCCCTTGCGACATATGGGCGGGTGGTGGAATTATTCGACCGAGCTTGGCTAGCACAGGGAGCAGACGCCACAGCTTAGATGTTTTTATGCCGGCTTACTGCAGCGCCGATGGAACGGGCTGACGCCCCCGCAGCCGCGCTCAAGCCGATGATCAGGTCCATGAAGGACAAGCTCGACAGGGTTGGACGGGATGAAGCTTTCTCGCCGAATAACAACAGACACAAGGCGAACAGATCTTGACAGGCGCATCCTTTCGTGCCCCACTCGGACTTGGGATGAGCACCTGCGGGCCGATCCGGATCCTGGTTGGCTCGCCGCTTTCGCCCACCCCGGTTGATTCCGGTTTGTCCCTGCGGCACGCCAGAGCAAAGCGCGTTTAAGCGTAAACGCTGCTCTGCTCTAACTCTTTGTTTCGACGCGTCTTTGCGATTCTTGCCGATTCCGGAAAATCGCAAAACGCTTTAGCCGCATCGCCCTTTTGCCCCGCTCGTCATGGCGGCAAACAGGACGGGGGCGGTGGAGCGGGGGATCACGCAGGCGGGCTCAGCCAACCGCAGGTGATCCCCGATGAGAAACGCGGGGGATCGTAGCGCTGATGCGTGAGGGCCTGTCATTCGTGGAGATCGCCGGGCGTGTCGGCGTGTCAAAGTCGAGCCTCTGCAACCACGCGGACAGCCTCCGGGCGATACTGGTGGTGGTCGAGGCCGGCGAACTGAATTCCAACCAAGGAGCGAACAATGATGTCGCGACGGGTATTGGGGCGTATGCCACTCACGGAACAGAGATTGAAGTCCATGGAGCAGCAGGGGCTTATCGACGCGGTGATTGCGAAACGTCTGGGAATATCACGCCAGGCGGTGTCCTCCGCTCGAAAGCGCTGGAACCTCCCGAAAGGGGTGAGAAAGCGAGACGTCCCGCCTGAGGTGTCTGAGAACTATAAGGCCGAGGACTGACAGGATCGATGCCGCAAGTGAAGCTTCAGGCCCGATCTTGATACCTTTCCAGCGCATTTGACGTGATGTCCGCTTCTTGTCGTCTCATCGATCCCGAGAGCGTCTAGGATGAGGGCGCGCGCGGAAAGCCAGGTATGGGGGCTCGCGTTCGATGTCGGTTCGTGGCGCGAGCCGAACCTTCAAACGGGTCTATGAAGGAAAAGCTCGGCATGGCCGAACGGGGTGAAGCTTTCTCACAGGATTGCTCTCCCACAATTCAACGTCCTCAAACGCTCTCTCGGACATAAAACGAACAGATCTTGACGAGCGTGCCTTTTCCTGTCCTACTCCCGCCTGGTATGAAGCACCCGCGGGCCGATCCGGATCCTGGTTGGCCCCGCCGCTTCCGTCCACCCCGGTTGATTCCGGTTTATCCCGGCGGCACGCCAGCCGCAGCGCTCTTTTGC
>NZ_BSPC01000083.1 GCF_030160835.1 Labrys miyagiensis
CCATCGCCGACAGCAGCCGAAATCCGAAATCTCCATAGCCATCGACCTGTGGCCCGCGGGTTCCTTCCTCGGGGACTTTCGTACGCCTGCCGGCGCCCGAAACTCTTCACGATAAGGGACTGACGGCTTCTGGTATCCAAAAAGCGATAACAGGCCTTCATCAAGGTGGGATTGAAGCCACAAGTAGCCGCGCGCCCCATCACGACGAGCCGGCGGATGACGGGCGACAGCGTGCTTGAGCTAACTCGCGGCTTTCCTCAGGACATTCTCCAGATCTTTGTCGAGCTTCCGAGCAACAATATCGACTCTTTCGTTGCCAAACTGTCCAAAGGTCGAAACCGGCCGATCGTACTCAAATGCGGCTTCGCCCTCAGGACTTTCCCGAAGCAGGACACGAATGGGTGCATAAAGACCGGCTGAGATATTGTGGCGAGTCATCAGCGACGCGGTCAGCGGATTACCAATGTCATATTGAACAGCCCGCCGCTTCGAACCGGCAATCGCCAAGAGCGCGCCGTGGTCCCTGCTTCCAAAGATCGAAAGAATTGCCGCCGCCTCAAGTTCTTGCCGTGCCCGATCAATCAAGCCGAAACGCAATAGGGTCAGGAAGCCGTCGTCCAGGCGCGGAACAAGCGCTTCGAGGGTTTCCCTT
>NZ_BSPC01000084.1 GCF_030160835.1 Labrys miyagiensis
CCCGATGCGACGAGAGGCTTGCTTCAGGTCCGGCAACGCCGACACAAATTGCATTGTGGGCGATTTGGCTCGTGGCGAGTGAGATCCACACGGTCTCCAGCAATGTCGGCTCAAAACATCAAGGGCTCTGAGTCTTAGCAGGTGGAGGCACAACGTTATTATAATCGAAAGTCATCGAAGCTGGCCCAAACGCGTCCTGCCCCTGCATTATTCCTGTCAAACGAAGAGGGAGTCCTGTTTCTTTGGAAATCCACATCGTTTGGCTCATCGATGGAGTTGGAGCACCGGGCATCCCGAAAGAAGCGATCCACTGTTCCTCTACGACGCGTGTAGGCTCACCGTTTACGAGCTCATCCTTGTCAAATTTGCAGCTTTCCTTGAGAAATTGCCTGGTGTGATTCAGGTCTTCGATCATCTGATCCGACGTCATAGGGATAGACTGCCACCGCCCCAGCTGTCCGAGATATAATCGCCCGCCAACCCACCGCTTTTCAAGCGGCGGTAGGGCTTGACCGCTTTTGTTCGTGGGCACTATCTGAGCGGCGAAAGGGATTCTTGCTTGCGCTATGAGAGCATCGAAAATCACCCGACAGGCGTCCTTCGATGCGGTTTGCCCATTAGTTGGCTCCGCAGCTTGTGCCGATATAGTGCAGCAAACTAACATGAAAGTCGCTATGGTCGCGCAAACTGTTGGCCTAACCTCGCTCATCGTCAGCCTTGCTTCCTGCTTTTCATAAGAATCCCAACTATAGCGAGGCTCTTGCTTCTGAATTCTGCAATCGCTTAACTACCACCAGCGCATCATCCGGCAACGGCTGCTGCTACTCCTTCGCTTCGCTGTGGGACGCTCTGCATCCACACGTCACACTCTTCGTTATCCCGCAAGATCACCGGCATTGCCTTGGCACGATGCGGCTTCACGACGGCGTTCGCATCGGTCGTCAGAAAGCCAAATATGTAACGTCTGCGAACTCACATTGTTAGGGCCATGTCGAATTTCGTCTACAGCCTCATCACGATCACTGGCATCCAGGCTGAGATCGATGCCTTCATAGAGCGCTTCTGCGTGGGCGAGGGGCAATCCCTCGCCCTGAGCCTGGAGAAGGCTTTGCCTCTTCCGCCCGCGCCGTGGGAGGGGCAACTCGCGTGGGCGCGCAATCATTGGGGCACACCGGAAATTGAAGGGAGCATGGTGATGAGCAAGCGCAAGGGCCGGCTCAAGCTCGGCTTTGGCAGCACGGATGCACCGCCCTTTCCCGTGTACGAGATCTATACCAAAGCCTTTCCTAACCTCACCTTCAGCGCCCGTTACGCAGACCCCGCCAATGAGACGGCGATGGCGGCCTTAGGCAAGAATGGCAAGGTGACACTGACCGAACTGCTCTGGGACGAGAAGATCGAAGCCGAGTTTGAGCCAGTCATGTATGGCGGCGAAGACCCCGCCACCTTCCAACTGCCTAGGCCACCCGAGATTCCTATTGCTACCGCTCCGCAGGGTTTCTTCGAGCTGCCGTTGTCTCCTCTCAAGCGTTGGCGTTTTTGGCGACTGCAGCGGGCCTTGGCGGGCTATCCGCCCTATGCGCCACCAATTAAGGGCACAGTCGCCTATCTCAGCACAGCAGATGGCAAGACGAATTTCGATGTCCTCATGGCGTCGAAATTCGAACGTCTCGGTTATTTGAAGATTTTCCTGGCGCGCCAGGGGGTGAGGCTGACGTCATCGCCCGAAAGCACTGTGGATGTGGCCACTTGGTTCGATCGCTATGGCGGCTATCTCCTGCCCTACAGGAGGAATGGGCTCCTGTCCTTGTGGGATACGAAATCGCGTGACCATTGGTATCGTGTTTGGACAGACCATGCTGTCCCCTGGACTGGGCGCTGGGCCGGTCTGAACGTCATCCTCGATATCACGCTCTACCTTGGCGACAGGCTGATCGCGGCCCATCCTGAGTTGCAATGGAAACAGTATGTCTCAAAAAGGCGGCGCAAGGAGCCGATGTCGTGCGAGAATCTGCCCTGCATTGGCAGCGCGTCCAATGTCGACGCCTTCTCCATCACCGAGTATATGGAGCGCAAGGCTGCCTTTCTGGCGAGCCTGCTTCGAGGAGATGCGGGCCTCAGTCCTAAGGACACGCTAAGCGAGCTGAATAGCTTTCTGGTCCATTCTGAAAAAATCCGACATGACATGGCTCCTTCGCTTTCGGATAAGCTGTGAACTCAACGGCCACCGAAGAATCAGGCTCCTGGGTGTTGTGAAACCCAGTAGTAAAAGTGAAGCCTTAATTGGGATATAGACGACAACGATGCCATTCCTGACCAATTTGATTACAACGAACGTTGCCCGTCTTTATAATTTCTGTG
Organism: Labrys miyagiensis; assembly: GCF_030160835.1. Lineage (GTDB taxonomy): Bacteria > Pseudomonadota > Alphaproteobacteria > Rhizobiales > Labraceae > Labrys > Labrys miyagiensis. The sequence continues at coordinate 2,362 of NZ_BSPC01000084.1, forward strand.
GAGAAATTATAAGTAACTGACGGGGTGTGGAGGCGATGTCTTTGGAACCGATAGGGTGGTCAATACTATGCTCAAGGAGCTCAGGGAGATTTCCTCAAGAGCCGGCATTGCAGGCTTGGCAATCAGTGTGGCTATCGGAGTGACCCTTGGAACGGTCATCGGCTCCGCTTTCGTAAGACTTGTCACAGCTATTATTAGTGATCTGCTTTTCCCGATTATTGGGGCAGCAATCCCCGGGGGATTAGATTTCTCGAACACCTATATCATGCTGCGTGGAAGTGCTCCCGCAGGCACTTCTCTTTCAGAAGCCAGAAAGTTAGGTCCGGTTCTTGCAATCGGAGACCTCATAAGCACTTTCTTGTATCTTGCTATTCTAATGGTCGTGCTGTTCGCCGCGATCAAATTTCTGATCAAGATCACGCGTGTATTCCTTGGGCCGGCTGTGCGAGCTCCTCCTGCCGATGTTCGGCTTCTCGAGGAGATTCGAGACCTCCTCGCCAAGAAGGACGCATAGAGTGGAATAATATTCATTCCTGCGGGATGGCGTGAGTCGCCAAATTGCCGACTTTCGCGACGCCATGCCCACCTTTTGAAATCTCAGCGGGTTTCCCATTGCAAAACTCGGTTGCAAAATATTGTTATGCGAACGAGTTTTGCAACGGATTTACCATGCTGATTGGCTGTTTCCGCGTCTCCACTGACGATAAGGATTTGAGTCAGCAGCGCGCTACCCAGGCGGCGGCCGGTTGCACCAAGAATTACGAAGAGAGGATATCAGGCGCCAAGCGCGATCGGCCCGAGCTGCGTCGCATGCTCGATCATCTGCGCGATAGCGGTGTGGTCATGATCACCAGGCTCGATCGCCTGGCGCGATCCACCAAGGATCTCCTCGACATTGCTGAGCTGCTCAATGAGCTCAAAGCGGGTCTTTGCTCCCTCCGCGAACCGTGGGCCGACACAACATCGCCAGCTGGCCGCATGGTAGTGACGGTCTCCGCCCGCATTGCAGAATTCGAGCGTGCCCTGATCCATCAGCGGACCAGCGCCGGCCGATCGGCAGCGCGGAACAAGGGGGTCAAGTTCGGTCGGCCGCCGGCGCTCAAGGGTGAACAGATCACCCTCGGGCAAAAGCTCCTCAATGAGGGGCTGACCGCCCGCCAGGTCGCGAAGGCGCTCAAGGTGCATCCTTCGACGATCTATCGGGTGCTGCGTGGCTCGATTTCAGCGAGCGATGCAGCCACATGATATCCTTGATCCTGTTCATCAGCGCTTGGTTTGTGGCTGGGGCTGTGTGGATGGGTCGAGCTGGCTGGTACGCGCTGATGCGTCGTTATCCTGACCAGCAAGAAGAAGCCTATCTGCGTCTCAAAGGACAGTGGGGCCGGATGAGCCGAAACGTGCAAACTAGCAACCTACTGGCACTTAGCGCGTGCCCCTCCGGCCTCAGGGTTGCCATCCCGAGACTATTTGCGCCGTTCTGTCGGCCGTTTTTTGTGCCGTGGCACGAGATCCAATTCGAGGAGAGGAGTAACGGGTTATGGACCTCGGTCAGGATGCAGTTCGGCAGTCCGCCTTGCGGCGAACTCACTATTTCCAAGGGCGTTGCTAACAAATTAGCGCAAGGGTCACATGGTCGATGGCCCACCCTCGAACGATGAGAGTGGCCACTGGCTTCGCGAAAGTCAGGATTTTCGCAAGAAACCGCTACGGCTTCATCTGGCGAGGGCTTCTGCCTCAATCTTCCGTATCCATGCATTCTTGCAATCGCCATAGGCGTGCGAGTTGTCGGGATGCAAGCTCTGGCAACGCGCCTTCTCTCGATCATAGGCCGCGGCCACGTCTGGTCTTTCCCGTAGATAATCACGAAAGGCGAGATGCCTGACGATCTCTGACGAACCCTCGACGTAGCAGTGAAGCTAGACCAGCCTGCGGGCTGTCACGGGATCGGCCTTCGTGCAGTAGCGCCGCCCAGGCAGACCGAACTCGCCCCACCATTCATAACCTAACGCCTCGAGATCGGCACGGCGACGCTCCAGCTCCGGGAGGCTTGTAACGACAGGTATGAGATCCAGGATCGGCTTTGCGCGAATGCCCGGAACTGCCGTTGATCCGACATGGTGAACTGTCAGCAATGTAGGCCCCATGGCAAGCGCGAGCGCGTTGGCTTCTGCGGCCGCCTTCTCCGCCCACTGCGGATCGTGGGGCAGCAACTGGACTTTGACGGGTGGTGGCAGCTGGATTCTCCTTGTCGCAAAACCTGGCCTTCTGCAACCATTTTGACACCGGATTTCCTCTGCGTCGCGGAGACTAAGGGTCTCGAAGCAGGGGGTCCCGTCGGAGGATTTTGCTCATGCTGATACGCGGTTCGATCCGATAACCCGATCGTTCATAGAACTCGACCACGGCCGCGTTGGATTCGACCACCTGCAAATTCACTTTGGTGCAGCCCAAGGCCATAAGGCGGCGTTCGGCCTCAGCAAGAAGCTTCAGCCCAATTCCTCGATCTCTATGTGACTTCAATACCGCGATGCGGGAAATCCAGCCTCTGTGCCCCTCGTATCCCGCCATCACGGAACCAACGACAGCCCCACCATCCAGCGCGACGACCATTAACTCGGGCTGGAACCGA
>NZ_BSPC01000085.1 GCF_030160835.1 Labrys miyagiensis
CGGTGGAGAAGTGTCGCTTGGATACCCGGGACAAGCCCGGGTATGACAAAATCTGCGCCTCTATCGGCCTTTTTGGGGCTTTTGAGTCAGGCTCTGAAGACCCGCCCCCCAAGACGCATCGCTAACCCGCACCAGCCCTCATCCGTTCAATCTCCTGCTCCGTCTGCCGGATGATCGCCTCGGCCACCGGGCCGACATGGGCGCGGAAATGCGCCAGCATCTCCTCCATCGGCAGGCCGAGTTCGTCGAAACCGATCATGTAGTTGCGGATGCGGTCGTGCCAGCTGATCCGGTAGGGCGCGCCCATCGGCCGCTCGAAGCGGTGGAGCCAGCGCAGGAAGGGCAGGCAGAGCGTACGCCCGCCGGCCTGGCGGAATTTCTCGTGGATATAGCCTTCCTCGCCGCCGAAGCCGCGGAAATGGCGGTTGTAGCCCGGCCACGCCGCGCGGCGGCAGGCATAGAGGCCGAGGCCCTGCATCGGGATGTCGAAGGGAGGGGCGTCGGGTGAACGGCCGGCCTCGTCGAGATCCCAGCCGCCGAGCATGCCCTGCTGCCATCGCGGTTTCCAATGCGTGGAAATCGCCATGAGGTCGTCATTGACGAGTGGGCCCTGGAGGAGGTCGATGCTGTCGGGATTGTCGTCGAAATAATGCAGCAGGCGGGCGATGGCGCCTGATACAACCAGGACGTGGCAGTCCAGGCACATCACGAGATCGCTCGCAGCCTCGCGCATGACGACGTCCCGCACCGCCGTACCGATGCTGTCGGCCACCGGGACATAGCGATAATTCGGGATGCTCCGCGCCAGCTTCCTCAAGGATTCGCCGCAGACACCATCGGGATTGTTGTCGACGACAATGAACTCGACCTCGCCGGCCACTTCCGGGTGGTAGAGCCGCAGGGCCTGCAGCGTGAAATAGACGCCGTCATAGTCGTCATAGGTCGCCATGCCGATACTGAGGCGCTTGCGAGGACGGGCCGTAGCGGGCTGTACAGAGACCGCTTCGACGGCCGGCCGTTCGGAGACGGCGGCTCCGGCCGGCGGCCGTGGCGAACCCGCCTTCACCAGGCGGGCTAGTCCCAATGCGCCAAGATTCGCCTGCAATGCGTTATGGATGAATTGATCCAGAAATCCTGGAAGCTGCTTGTAACTACCGAACCGCAGCAAGACCGCCGGCACCGTGCGGGCAAAGTCTGTCAGGGTTTCCGAAGCCGCGCTGGAGAGGGACTGGTCCGGATGCGCGGCCTGTTCAAGGAAGAAGCGGAGCCGCTCGGCCGGGATGGGTTCGATCGCCGGCGGGGCTCCCTCATGAAACGACGGCACGAGGATCAGCCCACAGGACACTTGCTGGGGATGATCGGGCGCCGCGTCCTCGAGCCTGATGATCGCTCCATGGCCGGTGAGCGTGGCATAGGCGTCCGCGAAACCGGGCCACGCCAGAATCTTCGGGGAGACCGCCGCGTGGGGAGACAGCGCGAGGGCGATGGGATTGAGCTTGCCCCTGCCACCCGCGATGGCAACCAGATTGTCGGCCAGGAACTCGAAGCCCTGCCCAACGAACCAGGCGGCGAGCCCCGTCTTGCCGGAGCCCGGCGGGCCAGCGATCAGCACGGCCTTGCCGTCCCCCCGTACGGCGGCGGCCCGCAGCACGGGCTGGGTCGACATCGCCGCGAGGATACGGCCGATCTCGTCGAGAATCGGGTGGAGCGCATCGGGCCAGGTCAGCCCTCGCCAGATGAGCCTGTCGTCATTGCAGAGGTCGAGGCGGCCTTCCGCGGCCGGGCGCAGATGCAGGGTCGTGGCCGGCTCACCCTCCGGGCTTGCGGGGAAATGCGAGAAATAGGGCCAGATCTCCTCGTCCAGCGCCTCCGGATAGCGCAGAACCAGATTGATGGGGCCGAGCCGGAAGGCGATCCTGCTGTCGTTCATGCCGTCTTGTCCGCTGCCCTGCAAATCTGTCAACTCTCCGGGAGGCTGTAGTCGAAAATATAGAAGTGCTGGCCGTCGGTGATCTCGATGGCCAGGCTGCCCTTGAGTCCGGCCAGGGCATCCGTGCCAGAGTCCGGCACGACGGTGATGACGAGGGAAGGCACGCCGCGATCCATGCTGCCGCTGTGCTGCAGGGCGAAGGAGCCTTCGCGCCCTTCGAGCGAGCCTGTGAACTTCTCCATGGCGACATAGCCGGCCGAGCCCTGGATCCCGCCATGCACGGCCAGCATCTCGCCGCTGCTGCTGCCGCTGAGCGGGCCATGGAAGCGCTTGGCGAGCGACAGCCGTCCCACGGGAACCTCCGCGCCGGTCTGCGGCGTCATCGTGACCTCGAATGTGCCCCGCACCTGCTGGGTCATCAGCGCTCCTCCTTTACCGGTCTCGTTGACGAGAGTCTCGTCGATATCGAACACTACGCCTTTGACGGGCATGCACGGGCTCCGTTGTCTCACGCAAGCATCATGGTGAAAGGTAAACACCGCTTTGAGGTGGAAAGCGGGGTCACAGCGGGGAGGGCGGATCCATGCTGAATTCCTGCTTGAGCCAGATCCACCCGGCGGGCGTCACCTCGATCCGGCGCGATTCCCTGCCTCGGTGCATCCAGCCCTTGGCGCAGAGAAGGCGTAGGAACTGTACGCCGAGAGGCCCAGCAAGGTGGTGCTGGCGCTCCGTCCAGTCGAGACATTGCCGGGCGAGGCCACGCCGTGTCGGTGCGATCGCCGCCACGTCGAGCCCCGTGCGGGCGAACCAGCCGGCTCCCTCCGGCGTGACGACGAACTGCTTTTCGGGCGCTGCCTGCAGATAGCCATGCGCCTGCAGGCCCTGCGTCACCGCGACGCCGACCTGTCCTGCCAGGTGATCGTAGCAGCAGCGCGCAAGACGCAGCCGCTCCGCCTCGCGGCTGCGGGGTTTCAGACGGACGCTCCCGGCCGGCGCGATGGAGGCGAGGATCTCCAGAGCCTGGGCCACCTGCGGGCCGGCAAGCCGATAATAGCGGTGGCGGCCCTCCGCCTCGACGTCGATGAGGCCGCCCGCCAGCAATTTGGCGAGATGGCTGCTCGCGGTCTGCGCCGTCACGCGGGCCGCATAGGCCAGCTCGCCTGCCGGCTTGGCGCGGCCGTCCGCCAGCGCCATCAGCATGGCGGCGCGCGCGCCATCGGCGATCAGGAAGGCGGCCGAGGACAGGTTCGGGTTGGCGGGCATGGCGATTTCTCCGTGCTGATGCCGGTATACACCTGTCGATGACCGGATGTTTCGCTACGTGTCGAAACATCGCCGAGGCGCTTCCTGCATGCTTGCCGGACAGGCAAAGGAGGAGCCAATGGATCAGATGGTTCACCAGCGGCGTGTCCTCGCCGCGACCAGCATCAGCTATGTCATCGTCATCCTCGATATCTCCATCGTCAATGTCGCGCTGAAGCCGATCGCGACGTCGCTCGGCATCGACATCGCCGGCCTGCAATGGATGGTGAACGCCTATACGCTGACCTTCGCCAGCCTGCTGCTGACCGGTGGTACGCTGGGAGACCGGCTTGGCGCCTGCACCGTCTATGGCGCGGGCCTCGCCACCTTCACGCTTGCCTCGGCCCTGTGCGGGCTAGCGCCGACGCTCGCCACCCTGATTGCCGCCCGCACGCTGCAGGGGCTGGGCGCCGCTCTGCTGGTGCCGTGCTCGCTGACCCTGATCAACAATGCCTATGAGGATCCGCAGCGGCGCTCGGGCGCTTTCGGCCTCTGGGCGGGATTGGGTGGCATCGCGATGGCGGCTGGCCCACTGGTCGGCGGCGTGTTGATCCATCTCTTCGGCTGGCGCAGCATCTTCCTGGTCAATGTCCCCATCGGCATCGCCGGCCTCCTCATGCTCAGGCAGGTCGAGGCAGATGGGCCCGCTGCCAGTTCCCGCCACCTCGATCTCGCCGGCCAGGCCAGTGCCATCCTCGCCCTCGGCCTGTTCACCGCCTTCCTGATCGGCGGCCCGGGCCTCGGCTGGAGATCTCCGCCGGCCCTCTTCATGCTCGTCGTGAGCCTGGCGGCTGGCGCCGTCTTCCTCGCCATCGAGAGCCGGCACTCCCAGCCCATGCTGCCGCTGGCCTTCTTTCGCAACGGCGTGTTTTCCAGCTCAGTCGCCGTCTCGATGATCTCGGCCTTCACCTTCTACGGGCTGATCTTCGTGCTCAGCCTCGATCTGCAGGAACAGTGCGGCATGCCGCCTCTCGTCGCGGGCTTGGCCTTCCTGCCCCTGACGGCCCTGATCTCGATCGGCAGCATGCTCTCGCGGCGCGCCGCCGCCCTGGTCGGGTCGCGCCGGCTGGTGAGCGGCGCCTTCCTGATGGCGGCCTGCGGCTTCCTCGCCATGCTGGCCGCCGGCCCGGCGAGCCCGCTCTGGCGCCTGCTGCTGCCGATGCCTCTCATCGGACTCGCCGCCAGCCTGATCACGCCTGCCACCACGACCGCGCTGATGGCGACGGTGGAGGGCGATCGCGCCGGTATCGCCGCCGGCGTCCTCAACGCCGCACGCCAGACCGGCGCGGCCCTCGGCGTCGCCGGCTTCGGCGCCCTAGTGGCCGCGCTTCACCCCTTCGCGCAAGGTATGGCGGCGGGGTTATTCTCGGCAGCGATCTTATCGGTCATGGGGGCGCTGATCTGGTGGCGGGCGGCGATCAGACCGTCAGCTCCCATTAGCCACGCGCCATCGTCGCGATAAGCAGTGGCGCGAGAGGAAACAGGACCAGCTAGACGATGACGAACTGGCGGCTCTGAAAGAGGACACTCTGCCCCCTCATCGCGACAAATAGGTTTCAAGACGCTCGGGCAGTTCTCCCAGCGTCGCGAGAACCTCACCTTCCTGAAAGTCGCCCAAGGCTGGGTCCCCCGTCCGCGAGAACGCGACGCCGCCCTTGCCGCTCTCCGCGAGGAGGCGGACCTTGAAGCGAGCCGAGTCAGCGCTGCGGACCTCGAAGGCCTTGCCCATCACGAACTCGCCATCCTCGTTCCGCTCGAACGGGACCACCACGAAGTATGTGACACTGACCATCGCTCACGGTCTCCTCAGGGCTTACCGCACCGCTACGCTAGTACAATCTTCTCACTAGAACAAGACGTGAACAAAAGACTCGCCAAGCCCAGCCTTCGAAGCTACTGTTCGTCGATTCAGCGAACGGAGCCGAGTGATGAAGGTCGACCCGAAGGTCTTGTTTTCCAATGAGGTCGTGCCCCCGACCCCTGAGGAATGGGAGGTATTGGACGCCATCATCCGTGATTGCGAGGGAAGCCCCTATAAGGCAGCGCTCACGCTCCTGCGCCTCTTCGCCTTGCAGTCATCCATAGCGGAGGCTAGGGCAGCCCGGCAGCGTCGTAGTCAGGCCTGAGGGCCACCCAAGGGCACCGTGAATTGCGTTGGATGTGTTGGTGCGGACGGCGGGACTCGAACCCGCACCCGGTTTCCCGAAGCAGATTTTAAGTCTGCTGCGTCTACCATTTCGCCACGTCCGCGATATCGCCTGCTTAGGGGGTGAATCGAGCGGGCTCAAGCCGTTTCTGAGGGTTTCCAGCCATAGAGCCAGTCATAGCGCTCCAGCATGCGCCGGCCGCCGAGGGCAGAGAGGCCAAGGTCGCGGGCCGTGGAGAGGGGCCAGCGCCAGTGGTAGCGCTCGCCATTGGCGTGGGCCTCGGTCTGGATGCGGCGGACGCGGGGCAGGCGCAGGGCGGACCAGGCTTCGAGGCGGGCGCTGTCGTCGCCAGGCGTCGCGAGCTGGCCAGCGAGTTCGGCCGCATCCTCGATGGCCGCGCCGCCGCCCTGGGCCAGGAAGGGCAGCATGGGGTGGGCGGCGTCGCCGAGGAGGGCGATGCGGCCATGGGCCATCGAGGCGCCAGGCCGGCCTTCGTAGAGCGGCCAGGTGCGCCAGTCGGCTATCCCGGCGAGGAGCGCGTGTACACGGGCGTCCCAGCCCTGGAAATGGGAGAGGAGCGCTTGGGGCGGTTGCGGCTTGGACCAGCCCGAGCTGTCGTCGCGGTCATGGGTGATGGCCACCAGGTTGAGGGCCTCGCCGGCGAAGACGGGGTAATGGACGAAATGGGTACGCTCGCCGAGCCACAGCCCCGTGGCCTTGCCGTGGAAGAAATCCGGCACCCTGCGCAGGGGGAGCACGGCGCGCCAGGCGCGTTTGCCGGCAAAACGCGGCGGCTCGTTCGGGCCAAGGCTGTTGCGGACGAATGACCATAGGCCATCGGCGCCGATCAGGAGGCGCGCTTCGACGGCGGGCTGGCCGGAAGCGAAAGAAATGCGAACGCCCGTTTTGTCTTGCGCCACGCCGCCCACCTCATGGCCAAGGGCGAGGGGAATGCCCTGCTGCCGCACGGCGTCGAGCAGCACCGCTTGCAGGTCGGCGCGATGGATGACGCCATAGGGGGCGCCCCAGCGTCGTTCGCAGATGTCGAGTGGCAGGCGCTGGATCAGCTTGCCGGTCGCGGCCTGGCGGATGACCACGGCATCCAGCCGCACCATGGTCTTTTCGAGCGCCCGGCGGAGCCCGAGGCCGAACAGCACATGCAAGGCGTTGGGCGTGAGCTGGATGCCGGCGCCGGCCGCTTCCAGCTCGGCGGCGCGCTCATAGACTGCAACCTCGAAGCCGCGGCGATGAAGCGCGAGTGCAGCCGTGAGGCCGCCGATGCCCGCGCCTGCGATCGCAATCGTCATCTTGACATCATCTTGCCGCGCTCAGGCGGCGTCGGCGATCACCGTGCATTCGGCCGGATCGGAGGTCCCCTCATGCAGCTTGGGATCATATTTGTAGAGCGTCGAGCAATAGGAACAGACCGCTTCGTCATCCCCGCCGAGATCGATGAAGATGTGGGGATGGTCGAAGGGGGCGCTGGCGCCCTGGCACATGAACTCCTTCGAGCCGACGCGAATGACCTTCAGGCCAAGATCGTTCTGAAAATGGGGGATGGAATGGCCGGCCATGTTTCAAGTCCGCTATTTGCTGTGGGCGGACCATAGCGGTGCCGCGTGCGATGCGATAGGGGCTATTGCGTCTGGGGGCAAAGGAAAACCGTGCCGATGCTGCGCTTTGATCACAAGGGTGTCGAAATCGCCTATATCGACGAGGGGAAGGGCGAGCCGATCCTGCTTATCCACGGCTTCGGTTCGAATCATGACGTGAACTGGGTGGGAACCGGCTGGGTCGATCTCCTGACGAAGCAGGGGCGGCGGGTGATCGCGTTCGACAATCGCGGCCATGGCCAGTCCAGCAAGCTTTACGATCCCGCCGACTATCATCCCTCCCTGATGGCTGGCGATGCTGTGGCGCTGCTCGACCATCTGCGCATCGGTTCGGCGGCGGTGATGGGCTATTCGATGGGCGCGCGCATCACCGCCTTCCTGGCGCTTGACCATGGCCAGCGGGTCGATGCCGTCATCTTCGGCGGCCTCGGCGTGCGGCTGGTGCATGGCGACGCCTTGCCGCCGACCATCGGGCCGGCCATGGAAGCACCGACGCTCGACGATGTGACCGACCCGATCGGGCGTATGTTCCGCGCCTTTGCCGACAAGAGCGGGGCGGATCGGCGGGCGCTCGCGGCCTGCATCCGCGGCTCGCGCGTGCAACTCAACCCCGCCGAGGTCGGCCGCATCCTGCAGCCGGCGCTGATCGCGGTGGGAACACGCGACCCGATCGCGGGGTCTGCCAGGGAGCTGGCTGATATGATGCCCAATGCCAGCGTGCTCGACATTCCCAACCGCGATCACAATCCGGCGGTGGGCGACAAGGTCTACAAGCAGGGCGTCCTGGCATTTCTCATGGAGCAGGGTCTCTGAGCCAAAACTGCGTCGTGGTCGGCAAGGGCAGGGCGTCATTCCGGGCGACCAAAGGGAGACCCGGAATCTAAGAACGCAAACCTCGCAGGATGGTGTTCATGGATTCCGGGTCTCCCTTTGGTCGCCCGGAATGACGGCACCCCGCCCTGTTAACCTGAGTTTGTAGCCCTGCTAAATCAGCATTGGCACTCGCAGGCGCCCTGCGCTAAAACAGCATGCGGAAGCGTCTAAGCAGCGGATAGGCAGATGAATCAGTCAAAGCGCCTGGTCTCCCATGGGCTCGAGGTCGTGGATCCGATCTGGAGCCGCGTCCGCATGGAAGCGGAGACGGTCACCCATGCCGAGCCCCAGCTCTCCAGCTTCATCTTCGCCAATATCCTGCAGCTGAACTCGCTCGAAAGCGCGATCGTGCAGCGCATCGCCTCGCGCCTCGACCATTCCGACATGCCGGCGACCTTGATCGCCCAGGCCTTCGGCAAGGCGCTGGAAGCCGATCCGAGCATCGCCGCCGCCTTCCGCGCCGATATCGCCGCCGTGATCGACCGCGATCCGGCCGCCAACCGCTATATCGAGCCGATCCTCTACTTCAAGGGCTTCCACGCCCTGCAGACCCATCGCCTCGCCCATTGGCTCTGGCAAGCCGGCCGCAAGGATTTCGCGCTCTATTTGCAGAGCCGCTCCTCGGCCGTGTTCCAGTGCGACATCAATCCCAACGTGCCGATCGGCCGCGGCATCTTCCTCGACCATGCCACGGGCCTCGTCGTCGGCGAGACGGCCGAGATCGGCGACGACGTCTCCATCCTGCAGGACGTCACGCTCGGCGGCACCGGCAAGGAGTCCGGCGATCGCCATCCCAAGATCATGCGCGGCGTGATGATCGGCGCGGGCGCCAAGATCCTCGGCAATATCGAGATCGGCCAGTGCGCGCGCGTCGCCGCCGGCTCAGTGGTGCTCAAACCCGTGCCGCGCAACACCACGGTGGCGGGCGTGCCGGCTCGCGTGGTCGGGGAGGCGGGCTGCGCCGAGCCGTCACGCAGCATGGACCAGATCCTGCACGGGCCGCTGCCCATCGACGACGTCTTCTGGCACGATGTCGGGCTGTAAGCCCGTCGCGCTGTCCCCGTCTTAAAGCTGACTGCCGCCTGCTTCGGCTTGCGAAGCGGGGCCTGCCGTGGCAAACGGCGCTGATCGCGGGGCGATGAGCCGGCCCCGCTCAGACAATCGAGGAAGTCCCGTGGACAAGAAAGACATGCAGCGCGTCGAATCCTATCTCCGGCGTACCTTCGGCAATGCCACCATCCGCGTGGTACCGCGCGCCCGCAAGACCGACAGCGCCGAGGTCTATATCGGCGAGGAATCGATCGGCCTGATCTCCGAGGACAAGGAAGACGGCGAGACGTCCTACGACTTCCACATGGCGATCCTCGACATCGATCTCGAGGACTGAGTCTTCCGGGTGCACAGGCTTGCAGCCCGTTTTTCCCTCCTTGCAAGCACAGTGTTTCCGGGAACGGGCAAGATGCCCGTACGCCCGGATCAGCACACGGGATGAAACATGCCTCTCTACATGCTCGACGACATTTCGCCCACGGTGCCGGCCGATGGCCGCTATTGGGTGGCGCCGGACGCGCATGTGGTGGGGCGGGTCACGCTGGGGGAAGATGCCAATATCTGGTTCGCCGCGGTCCTGCGCGGCGACAACGAGCCGATGACCGTCGGCGCCCGCAGTAACATCCAGGATGGGGCGGTGCTGCATTCCGACCCCGGTTTTCCGCTCACCGTGGGCGATGACTGCACCATCGGCCATTCCGCCATCCTGCATGGCTGCACCATCGGCAATGGCACCCTGATCGGCATGGGAGCGACCGTGCTGAACGGCGCGAAGATCGGCGAAGGCTCGCTGGTGGGCGCCAATGCGCTGGTGACCGAGGGCAAGGAATTCCCGCCCCATTCGCTGATTGTAGGCTCACCCGCGCGCGCATTGCGCACGCTGGGGCCCGGGGATATCGAGAAGCTGCTCCAATCGGCAGCGCATTACGTCAGCAATTCCAAGCGCTTCGCCAAAGGGTTGAAGAGGGTGGTTTAGTGCTGGGGGTGGGTCACAGGAAATGCGTCCCCGGGAGCGCGGACATCCTGTCCGCTCTTGAAACGGTCAGGTGTCAGGATGGGGTAATGGCCGTTTTGGTCGCGCAGGCCAAAAATAGGCGCATTCCTTTCCTACAACGGGGCGTTTCAAGAGCGGACAGGATGTCCGCGCTCCCAGGGACGCGCTCCCAGCAGATCAATCCCCCTTGGACGACACGATCGATGTCGTCTGCGTGTCGCCCAGCGAGACCCAGACATTCTGGTCGCTCTGCGACTGGCGCTTCACATAGCGGTAGCCGGTAGCGCGCCAGGACAGGATCTTTGGTTCCTGGTTGTCGAGCACGAACTCGCCGCGGTCGGTCTTCACCATCAGCACCGCGTGTCCCTCGCCCTTCTTGTCGCGGACGACGGTGATCAGCAGGGCGGAGCGCGGCCAGCCGGCATCGATCAGGAGCTTGCGCTTGAACAGTACATAGTCCTCGCAATCGCCATAGCCGTCGGTGGGATAGGCCCACCATTCGACCTTGCCGTAGTTCTCGAGGTCCGTCATCGGCTTGACGGATTGGTTCACCTGGTCGTTGAGGGCGATCAGGTCCTTCCAGGCCTGGCGCGAAAGCACTATGTCGCGCGCTTCCTGCGCGCTGGCCTTGCAATCGGATGGATTGTCCCGGCAGAACTGGAGGTAACCAGAGGGCGGGGTGGTGACGTCGCCCACCGGCGCATAGACGGGCATCGCGCTTCCGGCCTGGGCCGCCATGGCCACCGAGGCAAGCACGGGTGCCAAAGCGAGCGCAACACCGGCAAGTGCCGACTTGATGTTGATCCGGATGCGCATTGCCATCTTCAGACCCGTTATGCCCGGCTCCGGTTAACGCACCGGAGATTAGGCCAGTTACCCGTTCCCGAGGTCAACTTCGCATAAGGGCTGGGGCCGCACAACGCTGCTGCCGCAGAAAAACCAAGATCCAAGTACCCTCGAAAGTGACGTAACTTATTGTTATTCCTCAGGTTAACGCCATATTAACCATGGTTTTCCGTTTTCCGTCTTCACGCTTTGGTGAGCGCGAGAGTGGCGATTCTGCCACGCTTTCGTCACGTTTCGCGCGGGCATTCTTGGTTAATTCCTGGCCGGCGCCAGGGCGATGTTGTCGATCAGGCGCGTGGCGCCCAGCCGTGCCGCCACGAGCAGCCGGGCCGGCGCCAGCCCGACGCCGCCCAGCGGGGCAAGATTATCGGCTTGGCGAGCTTCCAGATAGTCCAGCCTGAAGCCGGCCGCCTCGATCGCCGTTCGACCTTTCGCCAGCTCGGCTTCGAGGTCTGCGCCGACGAGCGCCGCATCGGCGATCCCCCGCAGGGTGCGGTGGAGCAAGGGGGCCAGCCCCCGCTCCTCGGGCGACAGGAAGCGGTTGCGCGACGACATGGCGAGGCCATCCGCCTCGCGGACCGTGGGAAAGCCCACCACCTCGATCGGCAGGTCGAGATCCCTGGCCATCCGCCGGACCACGCAGAGCTGCTGGTAATCCTTCTCGCCGAACACGGCGACATCCGCGCCGCTCATGGTGAAGAGCTTGGCGACGATGGTGGCGACCCCCGCGAAATGGCTGGGCCGGAAGCGGTCCTCAAGGCCCGCCACCGCGGGGCCTTCGAGCGAGACCGTGGTGGCGAAGCCCCGTGGATAGACCTCGTCCACCTCGGGTGCGAACAGGATGTCGCAGCGCGCTTCGCGCAAGCGGGCGAGATCGGCCTCCTCCGTGCGCGGATATTTGGAGAGGTCCTCCGTGGCCGCGAACTGGGTGGGGTTCACGAATAGGGTGGTCACCACCCTGCCAGCCCGCTTCCGGGCCTCCTGCACCAGGGCGATGTGGCCATCATGCAGCGCGCCCAGGGTCGGCACCACGCCGATGGTTTCGTCGCCCCTTCGGAATTCCCGCACGGCCCGGCGCAATTCGGCCACCGTACGCGTTATGATGACATCGGCCACCGCCGTTCACTCCCTACCGACATTCCAGCGCCGCTCTCTTGACCACGGACGGCGAAAGGGCCAAGTGGCAGGGAAGCGGCAACGCTGCTGTTTTCACCGCTCTTTCGCAGATCGGACTGCTGTGGGCCAGTTTATTTTCGGATGCGTGATCCTGATCTGCCTCTGGCCGTTCCTGAAGCCGGGTGCCTTGTCGAAAACGCCGTTTCTTGACAGGCTGATGCGCAATGGCGGCAGCTTTCTCGCCTTTTCCCTGGGACTTTTTCTGCTCACCCGCGGTGAGTGGGGCGTCGGCATCCCCTTCCTGATTCTGGCCACCGGCATGCGCGGCTGGCTGCCGAAACTGCCCGAGGGCGTGGTTCCCGGCACAAGGGCGCGCACCGCCTATGTGCGCACGATCGATCTCGTCATCATGCTCGATGCCGCGAGGCAGCCCGTGGACGGGCAGGTGCTCCGGGGGATTTTCTTGGGGCGCCGGCTGTCGAGCCTGCAGGCCGCGGAACTGCTGGCGTTGCGCAGGCAGATTGCTGCCGATTTCGTCGGCCGCTCAATCCTTGAAGCTTATCTGGACCGCCGGCTTGCCGGATGGCGTGAACACTTCAAGGACGATGCGAACGCGGGGTACCGGGGCGGGGCGGCGTCCGACGCGATGTCCAAGCAGGAAGCTTACCAGATCCTTGGGGTGCAGCCGGGGGCGAGCGCCGAGGAAATTCGTCGAGCGCACCGGACGCTCATGAAGAAAATCCATCCCGACAAGGGGGGCACGACGCAGATGGCTGCTCGCGTCAACCGAGCCAGAGACATTCTTCTTGAAGGCCATTGACCCCAACTCCACACAACGCGGATGAATCGGATGGGAACAGGCTCGCAGAACATGGTTACGTAAGGATTAATGGGGCGGGGGAGGCGGCAGGCCTCTGTTGATGGTCCGCGACAGGGGGCATGGAGTCGCAAACTCGAAGGCTGCAACTTCCGCTTTCAACTCAAGTCGGGCGCCGAAAGGATCGAGCACGCTCCTGATAAGTGGACATGAGAAGACGATCTTCTGTGCGGTCCAATGCGAGCTGCGTCGAGATCAATGGACGTGACATCGCTGATGGATCTATTTTGCCATCCGCACGGCCAGCAAAGCGCTGAACAATTGCTGCTTGTCGGGATCTTTCAGATTATGCTCGCGAACGGTCTTGAAAAAGTCGAAGCGATCGCTCGGCTGGAACGGTCCGCTTCTTAAATTTTCAGCCACCTGCTGCAGAATCTCTTTACTCAGTTCGGCAATCTCCTGGCGTACTTCGTCGAGAGGACGCGGCTGCCAACCCACCTCAGGTTCCGCAAGCCAATCTGCCTCGTAGCGATACTCAATGGCCTTGGCCGCATTTATCTGAGCCACGATGAGTGGCTCCACTGAGCCGGGGTCGAGTCCAAGTTTCTCAGCCTCGGCCTTCGCATTAGCCAGGACCTTGGCTTCTTGATCCAAGTCCTCGATCGGCAGGTGATGTTGTGCTTTGAACCCGGCGACATCCTTCATATACGACAGACGCTGGCTGATCTTTTCCGCCAAAGGAGTGATCTCGGCGGCGAAAGAAGCTTCAGAAATTATGAAGCATGCGCTCAGCAAGACTGCCAATAGCCGAGACGTCGTATAGTTCAATCTCATAGACGTTCCTTTCACCGTTCCAGCTTGGCATCCTATAGCGACCAAGCTGATATTGCTCAATTCGCGTTGCCGTGCCTGGATGGCCGCTCGTACTGGCCATTGGGTCGTCCTGCCGCGGCAAATGGATGCGGGCCTCGATGCGCGTAGCCTTCCCGTGTCAATTCGCAAGAATATGAGGTATGGCGGCACCGGCCTGGCTTTTAGAGCCTTTAGAGAGATTGAACCCGCGCATTACTCATGACGACGCGGGAGTGGGGGAATTGAGACCATGACGGCACATGCCGCACCGGACGCGGGTCGATCCGTGTTCGTTGAGCATCCGAGCAGGGAAGCCATCTATGCCGAGTTGCATGCTCGGGCCATCGAACCGATCGCCACGTCCGCGCGTATCCGAAGAGTCTCGTTCATGCCCGGGCCCAACGGGCCTGCCCTACACGAAGTCGCCGCTCGTTTCGCCACGTTTGCCGGGATGTCCGCTTTGTCGCTCGATGACGGTCGCATCCGGCACATCAAGGCCGAACGGAACGGCCGCAAGATCATCTGGGAGCTTCACAACGAATTTGCGACGCTGACCTGGCAATCGGTGCTCACGGACTGGGAGGCGTGGCCGGAAGGCATCGGGCTATCGTGTTTCGAAGGACTCGAGCTCGTCAGCGCCACGCGCATCGATCTGACGGAAACCTCTGCCATCACCGAGGAAGCCCTGGTGGGCTTCAACCCCATCACCCTGTGCTATTCCGACATGTATGCGGGCCATGCGCAGGTGGCGACGGACTTCAAGCGCGATCGCGATGGCTTCACGCGCTATGAGCTGGCCGCGGGCCAATGCAACGTACTTCGCCGCGGCGTCTTGGTGCGCCGATTGCTGGAGATCGAGACCTACAGTAATTTCGTGTTGCTCGGCCTGCCCGTCGCACGCTCCTATGCGCCGACGATCCACGGACTGGAGGCCGCGCTGAGCGGCGTGATGGGACGCATCGGCCACGCTCATTCACTCGCCGAAAACCGCGAAGCCCTCGACGGCATCCATGCCCTTTCCGCCGAGGTCGGTCGCGGTATCGAAGAGACCAGTTTTCGTTTTGCGGCAAGCCAGGCCTATGCCGACGTGCTGAAGACGCGTTTGGTGCAACTGGTGGAAACACCGATCGGCGAATTCACCACGATCGAACGCTACCTGACCAACCGCACCGATCCAGCGGTGGCTACCTGCCTGGCGACGGAGAAGCGGCTCAAGGCGCTGGCGATGAAGCTGCAGCGTTCCGCCGAACTCCTCAACGCCCATATCAGCCTCAATCTGGAAATGCAGAACCAGACGATCCTCGATACGATTTCGCGGACCTCGGAGAGCCAATATCGCCTGCAGGAGACAGTCGAAGGTCTCTCGATCATCGCGATCTCCTACTACGCGCTCGCGATCCTCGGCTACATCATTGAAGGCTTCAGCCATATCTGGCATGTCGACAAGGGCATCGTCATGCTCTGCGCCGCACCGATCATGCTGCTCCTGGTCTGGAGGGGTATCAAGAGGTTGCGAAAAGCGGCGTAAGCACCTGCAAAAGTCGCTTCTTTTTCGGGCCGCCTTCCGGGGGTGCCGAGCCCGTTGTGAGCTCCGTTCGGTCCAAGGCAGCCCGCACTCTCCCCAGCGATCAAGGCTCTGCCTAAATATCGCTGCCGGAGACACGCGCTTTGCTCCAGGCTATCGGCGAAAGTTGTTCTGCCCAACCTTCAACTATTTCTGAGGCCGAGGCCCACCCGGAAGCCTTCGAATTCGTCGTCGACAATCGGAACCACATGTTCCTGTGCCGGGTAGGATCCGCTCCGGACGTCGGCGATGAACTCGCCGAAGGCCGCGATGCGCTCCTGCTGCAGCCGCTCGAATTCGGCGGCGAAGTTGCGATAGGTCTTGGCATGGCGCGGCTTGTGACCGTCGGTATGGCCAAGGACATCCTCGGCGAACAGATATTGAGCGTCGGCGCCCGGCCCCGCGCCCATTCCGAGCATGATCATGGAAGTATTCCTCGAGATCAGCTCGCCTACCCGGTCCGGCACCACTTCGAGCTCGGCTCCGAAACAACCGATGGCCTCGAGTTGCTTGACATGGTGCCAGACACGGAGCGCTTCCTCTGCGGTTTTTCCGACCGCACGAAACCCGGTCCAGGTGATGTAGGACGGGATCAGGCCGACATGAGCGACGATGGGGATGTGGTTGTCGCATAGCACCTTCTGAATGTCGTAGGAGGCGGCGCAGTAGAAGCAATCACCCCCCAACTGCGTGAAGTGGAAGGCTGCGCGCAGATAGTCCTCGGCGGTCGTGAGTGGGCGACCTTGAAAGCTGCCCCAGGCGCCGAAAGGCAGTCCGACCTGGACGAAGCATTTCCCGGCGGCCATGCGCATCTCTGGGGAGAAGAACCGGCCCTCGATCGACAGCATGTCGATGCCGGCGGCATCCGCTGCCGAGGCTTCCTCCAGCGTCGTGACGTAAAGCACGGAGATCTTCTGGCCGCGCGCTTTCATGGCGCGGATATCGGCGACCGTCGGGCGGGTATTCTTGGCGACCATGGGGAACGGACCTCAAAGGGTTCAGACTTGGATCTAGATCTCGATCAAGACGCGGCCGTTTTCGACCTTGGTATTGTATGTGCGCAGGTTTTCGCAGGCCGGTGGCGTCTCAACTTCGCCAGTCGAGAAGTCGAAGATCGAAGAATGCTTGGGGCATGAAATCGTGTTCTCGATGACGAGCCCGTCGGCGAGGTGGATAGACTCGTGGGTGCAGAGACCGTCGGTGCAGAAATACTCGTCCTGATGATTGCGATAGATCGCAAAGGTCCGGCCGCCGTGATCGAAGCGGCGGGCTTCTTCGGCGTCGAGGTCGGATACGGCACAGGCGTCAATCCAGGGCATGGTGGGCTTCTTCAGAGAGCTTGGGGTTTGTGTCGGCAGGAGTGGCTGGCATCACGGCCGTTGGGTGGGCCACGGATTTCTCCGCCCTCTCGAGGGAACTCAGCAGCACGTTCCCGTGCTCGGTGCTGATCGTTCCCTTCGCACCCCCGTCGCCAACCTTTTAGGCCCGCGCGCCATCCATCTCGCACATGACCCGAAGCAGGAATCGGGAAGATCTCCGCCACGATTTTCGCGTGATCCACCCCCATAAGGCTTGAGCCGATTACAGCGACACGAATTGTCATTTTCTTCCTGCTTGATGATGTTCCAAAGAGGTGGTCCCGACCGGCCCAGCATTCGTCCCCGCCATTCGCTGCATTCAGAAGGCGGTCAGGGTCGGAGGGATTCCGGCCCTGACCGTCAGTTGGTCCGTCGTACTGGAGGGGGCGTGACGGACGTGTTCGGGGTGCTGGAAGGTTCCGCGCAGAGAGATCACCTTCACGCAACCGGAGGCGGATTGCCCGCGTGGCTTTCCATGTAACCTTCAATCGAGGCCTCCAGGTCGGCCATGGTTTCCCCACCCGCCATCAGGTCGGTAATTTCCTCGCGGGTCTTTTCGCCCTTGCGGAAATCGGCCGCGATGGCGCCGCGGATGAGCACCGTGAAGTGGTCTCCCACGGTCATGGCATGCATCACCTGGTGGGTAATGAAGATCACCGCCAGGCCCCTGCGTTTGGCCTCGTTCACGATTCGGAGCACATGGGCCGCCTGCTTGACGCCGAGCGCGGCGGTCGGTTCGTCCAGGATCAGCACCCGGGCCCCGAAGTAGACCGCACGCGCGATGGCCAGCGCCTGCCGCTCGCCACCCGAAAGTCCTCCGACCAGGCGGTCACCGTCGTCGATCCGGGTGATGCCGAAGCCCTGCACTGCCTTGACGGCGATTTCATTGGCGCGCTTACGGTCGAAGACCTTGAACGGGCCCCAGCCCCTGGCCGGTTCGACGCCAACAAAGAAGCTGCGCCCGATGCTCATCAGCGGGAAGGTGCCCCCGAACTGGTGCACGGTGGCGATGCCCCGCGCTGCGGCCTCCTTCGGACCCTTGAACTGGACCTCCTTGCCGTCCATCAGGATCTTGCCGCCTGTGGGCCTGTGTACGCCTGCCAGCGTCTTGATCAAGGTGGACTTGCCGGCGCCGTTGTCGCCCAGAAGGCAGAGGACTTCGCCCTCATGCACTCTCAGAGAGATCTTGTGCAGCACGTCGATGGGCCCGAAGGATTTGTCGACGTTTTGGAGTTCCAGAATAGGTAACTTGCCAGTCATATTCGGACCCTCACTGTGTCTTCTTCGGACCGGAATAGGCGAGCGCCAGCCGTCGGAAGGATTCGTTCATGGCGACGGCGATCAGGAGCGTCACGCCAATGATCAGGTTCGACCAATTCCGGTCGATATGGGTGAAGTAGATGCCCTGGCTCACGACCGCGAACGTCAGCGTCCCGAAGAATATGCCGAGGACGGATCCGAAACCGCCGGTCAACAGCACGCCTCCAACAACGACGCTGACAATCACGTTGAAAATGAAGCTCATGCCGCCCGAGACCTGCGCCGAATTGAACAGGATCGCCTGGCACATGCCGACGAAGGCGGCGCACGTAGCCGAGAGGACGAAGAGAGTGATCGTCAGCCTTGCCGTGGGAATACCGGCGTTTCGGGCACTTTCCTTGTCGCCCCCCATGGCAAAGATCCAGTTTCCGTAGCGCGATTTGTGCGCCATGAAGGCGAAGATCACCGCGAGCCCGATCCACCAAAGAATGATGACCTGGTGGCTTTCACCGATCAGATGGCCGAACAGGAACTTGGCCCAATCCGGTGCTGTCACTGCAACGCTGGCATTGCCGGTCAGCAGCACCGACGCGCTCAGCACGATGCCTTGCATGCCCACGAGCGTGCCAAGCGTGATGATCAGGGACGGCACGCTCGTGCGCACAGTCAAAAGGCCGTTCACAAGGCCCACCAGAACGCCGACGGCGAGTGCGCCCAGCATTCCGACCAGGATGGGTAACCCGTAATAGCCGGAAAGAATTGCAGTCGTCATCGATCCCGCGGGGATCATGGCGCCGATGGAGATATCGATTTCGCCGGCGATCATCAGGAGGCCGACCGGGAGCGCCACGATGCCCAGGTTTGCGGCGAAGTTCACCCAGCTCGCCGCGGCCATAAGGGTGCCGAGATGCACGTCGCCGATGAGCACGAAGAAGGCGACGACCCCGATCAGGCTGAGGATCGAGCCGGCTTCGGGTCGCCGCATAAAGGTTCCAAACAAACGGTTCATGGCGCCGCCCTCACTGCTTGCTCTTTCGAGACTTTCTCGACGAATAGCGGAGCGCCAACTGCCGGAAGGTGTCGTTGGTCAGAACGGCGAGTAGCAGCAATGCGCCGATGATGATGCTTCCCGCGTCGGGAGTGATGCTTGTGAAGTAGATGCCTTGGTTCACAACGGCGAAGGTTATCGTGCCGAAGACAATGCCGACGATGGACCCGAAGCCGCCCGTCAGGAGCACGCCGCCGATCACCACGCACATAATCGAGTTGAAGATGAACGACTGGCCCGCGAGGACTTGCGCGCTCTGGTAGACAAGGACCTCGCTGACACCCACGAAGGCAGACGCGAACCCGCTCAGCATATAGAGGCCGATGGTCAGCCCGGAGGTCGGGATGCCGGCGTTGCGGGCGCTGACGCGATCGCCGCCGAGGGCGAAAATCCAGTTGCCGACCGGAGAGGCGTGCAGAAGGTAGAACAGGACGACGCAGAACAGACCCCACCAAAGGATGGTGACCTGGAACATGCCACCGACGTATTGGCCCAAGATCGCTTTCGCTACGGAGCCCGGCACGAGAGTCACGCCGGTGCTGCCAGCAACCATCACCGTAAGGCCCAGCGTCAGCCCCATGACGCCGAACATTGTGCCGATGGTGATGATGAGCGAGGGGATCGAGGTTCGGGTGACGAGATAGCCGTTCACGAATCCCACCACGAGGCCGACACTCAGCCCCGCCGCGATCCCGACCAGATCCGGAGCATGGTAATAGCCGGAGATGATGGCAACCGTCAGGGACGAGGCCGGGATGACGGAGCCCACCGAGATGTCGAGTTCTCCCGCGATCATCAAAAGCCCGACGGGCAGCGCCACGATCCCGACTTCAGAGGCAATATTCAGCCAGCTCGAGATCCCCGCGGCACCCAGGAACTGCTGCCCTCCGGCCACTGCGAAGAAGACAAAGACCGCGACCATGCCCAGGAACGAGCCAGTCTCGGGGCGTCGGGCAAGCCTGCCGAACGCGGCGCCGCGACCGCTCGGCGCCGGGCTGGTTGTGTCGGATGTCGCCGTGGAATGCGTGACCATGGAAGTCTCCAGGGTTTCGCAACGGCCGCGGGCCGTCGCATGAGCGATTCTGCGGTGGTGGAAACGAAGCTGCCTGCCGCTCTTTGCGATACAGGCAGCTTCAAGGCGCGCCTCAGCGTGTGCCCGCCTGTACGCCGGCCAGCGTCGCGTCGACATTCGACTTGTCGACGATACCCGGGCCGGTCAGGATTTCGCGGGTCGGTACCGACATGCCGTAATTTGCATGGCTGTTCAGGATCGAAACGGCCAGGTAGCCCTGCAAGTAGCCCTGCTGGTCGATAGCGCAGTCCTGCTGGCCGTTCTTGATGTTGTTCAGGACCGTCTGGTCGAAGTTCATGCCGCAGAGGTGAACCTTGCCCACCTTGCCGGCCTGGGTGATGCCGTTCATCGCCGAGTTGGCGTCGACATTGCCGATGGTGAAGACGGCGTCGATGTCGGGATGTTGCAGCAAATAAGCCTTCACGGCTTGCGCCACGGCCGTGGCTGAACCGAAGGAGGTCGCCGGCAGCGGCAGGGCGTCGGACTTGCCGCCGCCCTTGGACTCGCCATCCGCGAACCCCTTGCAGAATGCCTCGATATTGGCGGCGCCAGGCAGCGTGTTGATGCAGACGCCATTCTTGTATCCGGCCTTGGCGAGGTATTCGCCGGCGGCGACACCGCCCTTGTAGTCGTCGGAGCCGACATAGTTCATCGCGCCCAGACGATCGGCGGCGCCAAGGCCGCCTGCGTTATAAACCACCAGAGGAATGTTGGCGGCGACGACCGCCTTGAATGCCGGGTCCATGGCTTCAGGCACCCAGTCCGGACCGACGATGGCATCGGCATGCTGGTCGATTGCCTGGCGGATCAACTCGGCCGCGTCGACGCCGAGATTGTCGTAGTTTTGCGGCCCGAGCCAGGTGACCTTGCCACCCTGTGCCTCGACGACCTTGCCGGCATCCTCGGCGCCGCGCTTCACGATCGACCAAAATGGATCGTCGGGCTTGCCGCCGATCACGAAAATATTGGCCGCGAAAGCCGCCTGCGACGTAAAGGCCAATGCGGCCGCAGTCGCAAGAATCTTGCGCATTTTCATAGTCAGATTTCCTCTCTGGTTGAGATGACAGCTCTACGGCGGGCATCGAAAAGCCTGTTTTCTTGATGCAGCGTGCTCGGCAATTCGCGCTTGCTTGTTTGGATTATTCGGCCGGCGTTGAGGTGGCCTTCCGCCGGTTCAGCCGCTCTTTCTTCCTGCGGAATCGTTCCTTCATGCGCTCGTCGGCTTGCTTGGTGCCGTCGTGCCAGGTGCCGAACCACTTATCGAGCGGGACCACGCCATCGGCGCCGTAGTTCACCTCAAAATATTTGTGGTGCATGTAGTGGGTGTAGGCTTGGCTGTTCATGGCACGCTCATCGGTCAGTTCGAGCTTGTCGAAGCCGATGTGTCCAACGATCGCGCCATATGCGGTGCTGGTCAGCTGGAACATCGCGACGAACGGGGCCGACGGGAGCAAGAGGTGCCACATCATCTCGGAGAAGAAGATGGCTGCTTCCACCGGGTGCATCGACATTGATGACCAGGGACTGGGGTTGATCGAGTTGTGATGGATGGAGTGGATCCATTTGTAGAGCACGCCCTGATGAATCAGCCAGTGCCCGCAGTAGAAGTGGACCTCGTGGATCGCTGGGACGAGGAAGATCAGAACGGCGAGCCACAGCCAGTGGTCTTTCGGGTCAACCCAATGCGCGTAGCCATTGGCGAAGCACCACAGCGTGAAGACCTCGATAAGCGTCCAGACCGGAATCGAAATCAGAAAGCTGCGCAGGAAGTTGTCGATGTTCTGGCTCTTGAACCAGAACACGTCCGAGGGCTTATCGGAGGGGAAGTTGGGGTTATACTTGAACCGCGTGCCCTGGATGCGCTTGAAATAGTAGAAGAACTCGACCGAGCCATACATCACGAAAATGCCGGCCGCGTTGACCGCATAGAGCCACAGGCCCCAGTCCCAAGTCAGTTCCTTCATTTTGGTCCAGTCCGGCAAAATGAAGTACCAGTAGGCCAGCGAGACGAGCATGAAGATCGCGTTGTGCGGCCACACATAGCCCACCAGCCATCTGCCGATCTGGCTGAATTTGCCGGTCCAGAACGGAGCGACTTCCAGAGGCTCGCTGGGTGCCCAGTTGCCGCGCTTATCGCGAATCCCATATTTGAGATCGTCCATGACGCTTCCCCTGGCTCGGAGACTGACTCCGCCTTCCGCGCAGCATTTTTCAACCTTCCGCGCAGAATTTTTATATCATTTATGAGGGAAAACGGAATATATGTTTCGGATTGATGCTGTATTTCCTTTCTTTTCTATCATTTTATTGCAGCGCAAAAATGAAAGAATCTTTCAGGGAGGCTTTGATGGTAGGCCGCGCCACAATCGCAGATCTCGCCGAACAGGCAGGCGTTAGCGTCTCCACGATCGACCGCATCCTGAACGGCCGCGCAAATGTCCGGTCGGCCACGGCCGCAAGAGTGCTGGCGGCCGCCGAAGAACTCCGGTTCTACGCTCTACCAACACTGCGGGAACGGTTGAGGGCGGACAGACCAGCGATCCGTCTGGGATTTATTCTTCAGCAATCGCATCGGACCTTCTACCAGATGATCGCGGAGGCGTTGCGGCTGGCCGGATCGGAAAACTCCGAACCGGTCGAAGTTGTGGTCGAACACATGGACGATCTTTCGCCCGAGGCCGTTTCGAACCGGATGCTGCGGCTTGGCGAGCAGGTGCAGGCGCTTGCCGTCGTCTCGGCCGAGCATCCGCGGGTCACCCACGCCATCGAGACCCTCGCAGGCAGCGGCGTGCCCACTTACGGGCTGATCTCGGAGCTGACCGCACCTTGCGGGGTCGGGTACATTGGACTGGACAATTGGCGGGTAGGCCGCACCGCGGCCTGGGCCATGGCGGGACTGAGCAAGAAGCCTGGCAGGGTTGGAATCCTGGTCGGGAATCATCGGTATCGCTGTCAGGAGCTGAACGAATCGGGCTTTCGGTCCTACTTTCGCGAATACGCTCCTCAGTTCACCCTGCTTGAGCCCGTACAGACTTTCGAGGACAGATCGATCGCCCGCGAAGTTACGGAACAGCTGCTTCAGCGTGAACCCGACATGGTGGGTCTCTATATCTCCGGAGGGGGGATGGTCGGAGTACTTCAGGCGCTCAAGGCGTCCGGCCGGGGACCTTCGATCGTCGCAGTCGGCTACGAAATGACGATCCACACGAGGATGGGACTGATCGACCACGATCTTGCGCTGGTCCTGGCGCACCCGATTGCCAGGATGGCGGCCGATGCCGTCGCGCAGATGCTCCACGATCTGCGCACCGAAGCGCCTCCAGGAAAACGCGTCATCGGTTTCGACATCTACACGCCCGAAAATATCTGAGGAAGAACCTCAAACTGCCTCGCCCAACAAAAACGCGGCCGCCGAGGCAGCCGCGTCCAATTCCAGATCCGCTAAAGCGTTTTACGATTTGACGGCATCGGCAAGAATCGCAAAGACGCGTCGAAACAAAGAGTTAGAGCAAAGCGGCGTTTGCGCCCAAACGCGCTTTGCTCAAGAAGGATCAGAGCTTCACGGCCACGCAGCTGAAGGAAGCGGCCTTGAGGGTGCTGCAGGCGGCCTGGGCCTGGCGCTGGTCGGTGAAGCCGCCGAAGCGGGCGCGGTAGAGCGTGGCGCCGTTGCGGTTCACCGGCTCGGTGAAGGGGCGAGCAGAGGCAAGGGCCTGGCTGCCCGCGGCCCTGGCACTGGAGAGGAGCTGGCGGGCAGCGCCTTCATTGTCGGTGGCGCCGATCTGAATGATCCAGCCGCTGCGCTGCGGGGAGGCGAGGGCTAGGCCATCGGAGTTGTAGGCGACGGTGCGCACAGCCTGCACCGTGGCGGTGGTGTCGGGGCTGGCCTCATCGGCGCGGCCGGCGCGCACCGGCGGCGTGGCCGGAGCGGTGGCGACGGGCTGCGCGCCCTGCACCCAGCGCATCGTCGGGCCGCTCGGTGCGGTGGCGGCAATGGCGGGCTTGGCCGGCACGACCTGC
>NZ_BSPC01000086.1 GCF_030160835.1 Labrys miyagiensis
GGGCTCGTCGCTTCTATCGTGCATCAAATCATTCCTGCAGATACAAGGGGCTGCGCAACGTTCTGGGATTAGCTTCTGCGAGGCGCGATCGTCTGGCGTGACGCCTCGTCGTCATTGTATCTATCTGACTTATTTAAGAAAATAATCCTGCAAAAGTCGCGCAGCCCCTCACCTCTATCCTCTCCCCGTAAGAACGGGGCGAGGGGGCGCAACCGCTTCGTCCTTTTCTCAAACCGACTCTTCTCGCCCGGCTGCCGAGTGTGGTCTGCTCAATACTGAAATGTGTGAATCATACGCCATTCCCATTCGGGAATGGTGAGTCCACAAGGGGGAGGGGAGGTAACCGCTGTCGCGCTTGAACCACTTGTTTGCCGACGGTTCCTTAGTCGCGCTACGCCGCCGGTCGCAGTACGCCCGTCTGCCTTCCCGTCGCCGCGATGATGTCCAGCGCCGCATCGATGTCGCGCGGGCTATGCGCCGCCGACACCGAATAGCGCAGCACCACCTCGCCATTCGGCGTCGCCGGCGGGATCAGCATGTTGACGTAGAGCCCGGCGCGCAGCAGGGCCGTCCAGGTGTCGAGGCCGGGCTTGATGCCGGGCATGGGCACCGCGCCCACTGGGCCGGGTGGGGCCAGCGGGGGCAGGCCGAGGGCGGTGAGGCCGCGGTGGACGGTTTCGGCATTGCGGAAGACGGTGCGGCGCTTGTCGCTGTCGTCGCGGATGATGCTCAGCGCCTGGCTCGCCGCCGCCACCACGGGCGGGGGCAGGGAGGCGGTGTAGAGGTAGCTGCGCGCGGCAAAGCGCAGCGCCCGGAAGGCGGGATCGTCGGTCACGCAATAGCCGCCCACCACGCCGACGCTCTTGGAGAAGGTGCCGACGATGATGTCGACCTTGTCCTCCACGCCCTGCGCCTCGGCGACGCCGCGGCCCCTGGCGCCGTAAAGGCCGAGGGAATGGGCTTCGTCCACCAGGAGCACGGCGCCGAGGCCGGCCGTCACCGTGCTGATAGCGTCGAGATCGGCGAGATCCCCGAGCACGCTGTAGAGGCCTTCCACCACCACCAGCGTGCGGCTCGGCGCGATGCCGCTCTCGGCGATGATGCGGGCGAGATCGGCGGCGTCATTGTGCCTGAAGGTAAGGATCTTGGCGCCCGAGAGCTTGCAGGCGTCGAAGATCGAGGCGTGGCAGTGGGCGTCGAGCACGGCGGCGTCGCCCTCGCGGACGAGGCCGCCGATGGCGCCGAGATTGGCCATGAAGCCGGTGGAGAAGATGGTCGCGTCGCGCCGGCCATAGAGCTCGGCGATCTGGCGCTCCAGCCCGACATGCAGGGCCTGGTTGCCGCTGGCGACGCGCGAGGCGGTGGAGCCGGTGCCGAAACTTGCCATGGCGGCCTCGGCGGCGGCGATGCAGGCGGGATCGAAATTGAGGCCGAGATAGGAGTTGGTGCCGAACATCAGGGTCTCGCGGCCCTCGATCACGGCGCGCACCGGGCTCAGCACTTTCTCGATCACCACGCTCAGCGGGGTCAGGGCATCGCCGATGGAGCGGTCGAACACCTCGGCAAAACCTCGCGCACGTGCCTTGATGCCTGGCGGCCCTGCCATATCTACTCCTCAGTCCCATACAAGCCCGCGACGCGAGGCCGATTCGCCTGCAACGCGGCTAACGCAATTTTGCTCCGGTCATAGCCTATTTTATCGCGCCGTCCACCTTACGGGGCTGTAACCATGGGGTTCGGGGTCGGAAGGGTAGGGCGGCGGTGCCTCATTCTTGTCGGCCGGAACCTGTATGACCGCATGGTAAAACGTCTGGCGGCTCTGTCCGCATGATGGTACCAAGATACATGACGTAACGGCATAGGCCGCGCATGGCGGCTATCCGGTTTGCACATGAAACAAGATCCTGCCTGCGCTGTTGTCCTCGCGATCCTGACAACGAACCCGTGGGATCGTGGAGTTGAATGCATTGAAGCGCCTGATCATCACCCATCGCACGACCTATCGCTATGCCGAGCGGGTCAGCTTTGGCCCCCACCGCATGATGCTGCGTCCGCGCGACAGCCACGAGATGCGGCTCATCTCGGCCACGCTGACGACCTCGCTGCCGGCCGACTATGCCTGGACCTATGACGTGTTCGGCAATGAGGTCTGCACCGGCCACTTCTCCGGCCAGGCCAGCGAATTGGAGATCGAAAGCCGGCTGGAGATCGACCGCTTTCCCTCCGCCGTGCCCACGCATTTCCTTTCGGGCCGGGAGACGCCGTTCCCGATCGTCTATTCGGCGGACGAGGCCATCGATCTCGGCGCCACCATGCTGACCTCCGCCGAGACCTATCCGGACGATCTGCGCGTGTGGATCGCCGGCCTGCCCAGGCGCTATTCGGGCGGGGCGATGGACCTGCTGACGGGCCTTTGCCAGGAGATCCACGGCACCTTCACCTACGAGACGCGCTTCGAGCAGTCGACGCAGGACCCGGCGCTGACCTTCCGCAACCGCAGCGGCGCCTGCCGCGACTTCGCGGCGCTGTTCATCGCCTGCGCGCGCCTGCTCGGCTTCGGCGCGCGCTTCGTCTCCGGCTATCTGTTCGATCCCATTCCTGAGAACGGCGAGCCCGCCATGCAGGGCGCCGGCGCCAGCCATGCCTGGGCCGACGTCTACCTGCCGGATACGGGCTGGGTCGAGTTCGACCCCACCAACGGCCTCGTCGCCTCCGACCGGCTGATCCGCATCGCCGTGGTGCGCGAACCCCACCAGGCCCTGCCGATCAGCGGCTCCTTCGTCGGCACGCCTTCGGCCTTTGTCGGGCTGTGGGTGGGCGTGGATGTCGAGCAGGTGCTGGAAGGGCGGGAGCTTGAGGTCGCGCCGGCGTAGGGGGCGGGCATGACTTTCCTAGGCAGGCGCGACGCGAGCCTCCCCCACGAAGCTGGGGGAGGTGGCATTGCGAAGCAATGACGGAGGGGGTGTGGTCAGAAAAGGGCGCGCGAAACGGCGCTATGAGTTGACGATTCCCGCGCCTCACTCCGCCCACACCCCCCTCCGAGCCGGCTCCGCCGGCCCACCTCCCCCAGCTTCGTGGGGGAGGCCGCGCACACAACTTGTGTGCGCTCGCGTCGCGCCCTTTCGCATAAGTCCCGCCCCATTCCTTCCGCCCTCACCCCATCCCTGCTACCTTCCCCTCCCATTCCCTCCAAACCGGAAGCAATGCATGGAGCGGCTCGAATGTGACCGGATGTTCGTGGCGGTGCTCGATACCGGCAGCTTCTCCAAGGCGGCCGAGCGGCTCGGCACCAGTTCCGGGCAGGCTTCCAAGCTGGTTTCGCGGCTGGAGGCGGAGCTCGGCGTGCAGCTTCTCAAGCGCACCACGCGCGCGCTCTCGCCCACCGAGATCGGCCGGGCCTATCACGAGCGCATCAAGGCGCTGCTGGAGGATCTCGACGCGCTCGATGCCTCCATCCGCAGCGCCTCGGGCCTGGCGGCCGGGCGCATCCGGCTCACCGTGCCGCTCAGCTTCGGCACCATGCATCTCACCCCGGCGCTGGCCGATTTCGCCTTGGCCTATCCCGACATCCAGCTCGATGTCAGCTTCACCGACCGCGTCGTCAGTGTCGTGGACGAGGGCTTCGACCTTGCCATCCGTGTCGGCAACCCGGCCGATTCGAGCCTGATCGCCCGCAAGCTCTGCGATATCCGCCTGGCGGTGGCGGCCGCGCCCTCCTATCTCGCGGCGCGGGGCGAGCCGCGCCATCCCGCCGATCTCGCCGGGCACGACTGCCTCCTCGACAGCAATTTCCGCGATCCCCATATCTGGCGCTTCACCGACCGCGACGGCGCCGCGCTGAGCGTGCCCGTCAGCGGCAGGCTGCAGTTCTCCAATGGCGAGGCCTGCCTGACGGCGGCGGAGGCGGGGCTCGGCATCATGCACGGCCCGAGCTTCGTCGCCGGCGCCGCCCTGCAGGCCGGCCGCCTCAAGCCGCTGCTGGAGGATTTCACCGACCGCCGCCTCGCCGTCTACGCGATGTATCCGCCCGGGCGGCATCTGGCGCTGAAGGTGCGGGTGCTGGTGGACTTCCTGGCCGAACGCTATCGCGGCGAGCCGGCCTGGGACAGGGGGTGGAAGCGGTAGGGTGCGGCGACCTCTCTGCTCTTCGGTTGGGCGAGATGAGGCGGTGAAGAAAGAGACGCGCCGGCTGCGTCCCCTCGCCCCGTTCTTACGGGGAGAGGATAGAGGTGAGCGACTATCTGAGCTGT
>NZ_BSPC01000087.1 GCF_030160835.1 Labrys miyagiensis
GCCAGAGCAGCAAAAACACCATATCAACGAACTTCGTGACACAGTAGAATGAAGACCGGCATCTTGCCATGGAGGTCGAGGGCATGCCGGTCTGAAGACCGGTACACCGATTCTGGCAGTCGCCTGGGCTCAGGCCGGCAGCCTTGTGCGCTCGCTTTTCAGCATCACCGGCTTTTCAGGCGCCTCCTCCAGCACCCGCCCCGCCGCCTGCATGATGTTGCCGACGAACTGGCGGGCGCAGGCGTCCCAGGAATAGTTCAACGCCTCGGCCCGGCAATCGGCAGGATCGAGCGACAGGCAGGCCAGCGCCGCCTGGCGCAGGTTCTTGTCCAGCACGCCGGCCTTGGTGCCGCCAATCACGTCGATCGGCCCCGTCACCGGGAAGGCGGCAACCGGCAGGCCGCTCGCCATGGCCTCGAGCAGCACGATGCCGAACGTGTCGGTGAGGCTCGGGAAAACGAAGACATCGGCCGAGGCATAGGCCTGCGCCAGATCCTCGCCGCTCTTCACGCCGGCGAAATGCACCTGGGGATAGCGCGCCCGCAGCATCTCCAGCGCCGGGCCACCGCCCACCACCACTTTGGAGCCCGGCAGGTCGAGACCGAGAAAGGCCTCGATATTCTTTTCCACCGCCACACGGCCGACATAGAGAAAGATAGGCCCGGGCAGGTCAAAGATGCGCTCGGGGCGCGGACGGAAAAGCTCGGCATTGACCCCGCGCGACCAGCGCATCAGGCGCTTGAACCCCCTGCCCGACAGCTCCCTCTCCAGGGCCGGCGTCGAGACCATGATGCCCGAACCGGCATTGTGGAAGCTGCGGATCCAGCGATAGCTCCAGTCGAGCGGCACCGGCGCGCGGGCGGCGATATATTCGGGAAAGCGCGTGTGATAGCTGGTGGTGAAGGGGCGCCTGGCCTTGAGGCAGGCGCGCCGTGTCAGGATGCCGACCGGGCCCTCGGTGGCGATATGGATGAAGTCGGGTTTCACCGCCCTGATATGGCGCTCGATCGCGCCCGGCGGCGGCAGAGCCAGCCTGATCTCCGGATAGGAAGGCATCGGCACCGACCAGAACCTGTCCGGCGCCAGGAAGCTGAACTCCACGCCGAGCTTCGTGGCGGCGGCTGCCGTCTGTTCGAGCGAACGCACGACCCCGTTGACTTGGGGCCGCCACGCATCGGTCGCGATCAGAATTTTCACTGCGCCCTCACGCCGCCCGCTGCGGGATCAGGGCACCGCTCTTGCCGGCATCGCTTTCGTCGCTCGTCCTGGTCTCGGACTTGTTCATCTCGCTCACCATGTCGCTCCAGCGCACGATCTCGAAGCGGCCGTCGAAATGCTCGATGATGGCGGTGCAGCTTTCCACCCAGTCGCCCGAATTGATGTAGGTGACGCCTTCGAGGTCGCGCAAAGTGGCGTGATGGATATGGCCGCAGATCACGCCGTCGCAATTGAGGCGCTTGGCTTCCCGGGCCAGTGTTTCCTCGAAATGGCCGATGAAGTTGACGGCGTTCTTCACCTTGAGCTTGGCCCAGGCCGAGAGCGACCAGTAGGACAGGCCGAGACGGCGGCGGGCGACGTTGAGCCAGGTGTTGACGCCGAGCGCGGTGACATAGGCCCAGTCACCGAGGAAGGCCAGCCATTTGGCGTGGCGTACCACCACGTCGAAGGCGTCGCCATGCATGACGAGGTAGCGCTTGCCGTCAGCGGCGACATGCACGGTCTGCTCGATCACCTCTATGCCGCCGAAATGGTGGCCGGGAAAGTCGCGCAGGAATTCGTCGTGGTTGCCGGGTATGTAGACCATGCGCGCGCCCTTACGGGCTTTGCGCAACAGCTTCTGCACCACGTCGTTATGGCTCTGCGGCCAATACCAGCCGCTCTTCAACTGCCAGGCATCGACGATATCACCGACGAGATAGATCGTCTCCGCATCGTAGACGCGAAGGAAATCGAGCAGCATGCCCGCCTGGCAACCACGCGTCCCCAGATGGACGTCCGAAATAAAAAGCGCTCTGTAGCGCGTGCCTTCGCTGTCATTGTCCATGGCACCATCCTCGACTGTGGCCCAATGGCGTGTCGTCAGTCTGGTTTGCACAGGGCGTAAGCGAAACCGACGGCGCGTCTTTCGCTGTCACAAACACGATTCAGTTCATGGTTTTATGACAATTCCCGGGATTGGCTGCTTAGTGAAAGGAAACCCACAGCACGACCGCCCCGAGCACGATGCGGTAGAGGGTAAAAGGCCAGGTCGAGAAGCGCTCGAGGATCCGCATCAGGCTCCACAGAGCGGCGAATGAGGAAATCGTGCCGACCACGAGCCCAACAGCCAAGATGAACCAGCCCTGGCTGTCGAGATGGGCATGGATCAGCGTGGCGACTTCGTGCAGGCCGGCCAGGGCAATGGCGGGAATGCCCAGGATGAAGGAGAAACGCGCGGCTTCCTCACGAGTGAAGCTGCGGAACAGCGCAGCGGTCAGCGTCGAGCCAGAGCGGGAAACGCCGGGAATGAGCGCGCCGACCTGCGCCACGCCCACGATCACGGCATCGCGCAGCCGCATGTCCTCGACCTTGCGCTCATGCCGCGCCACGAGTTCCGCCACGGCGAGCAGGGCGCCCATGACGAGGCAGGCGACACCGATCACCGGCAGGCCGCGCAAGGGGCTGTCGCAGCGGTTGAGGATCGGCGAGAGCAGGAGCCCGGCAATCACGATCGGGATGGTGCCGAGCACCACGCCCACCGCCAGACGGAAGTGATCCGAGGAGAAGTCCCTGGTGCGCACCGCCGTCAGCGTGCCCCCGATCATGGCGCGCACATCGGCCCAGAAATACCAGACCACGGCGCTGAGGGCGGCGAGCTGCATGGTGGCGGAGAAGGCCGAGCCCGGGTCCTGCCAGCCGAGAATCGCCGGCACCAGACGCATATGGGCGGTGGAAGAGATCGGCATCAATTCGGTGATGCCCTGGACCACACCCAGGATCGCCACCTTGGCAGCGCCCAGGGCGACAAATCCGGTATCCACTCCCTCGGTACATGCGCCACTCATCAGCATCCTGCTCCTGCTACCCGCGATTTTGTTGCGCTGCACACAGACCGTGCAATCAAGGCGGCTTTGGGGCAGCAGAATTAGATGTCCCTTAGAAAAGCATCGAAATGATAAAGATTAAATCGAACAAAGCTTTTCGAAGTGCCCTTGCAGCCCTTCCCCACCACCCCCAATTGCTCCGGTGCTGGGTTGCAACATAGGAGAGGATAATGACCTCTTGTTCTACGCGTGGCCGTTGGCATCCGCTGCATGTCGTTGCGGTGATCGCCGGCTTTATGATCTGGTGGCCGCTTGGCCTGGCGGCGCTGGCCTACTTCATCTGGGGCGATCGCTTCCCCAGGGAGAAGGTGCGTGACGGATTCGAACGGGCCAAGGCGGAGTTCACCGGTTTCGGCCGCGACTACCGTGGCTATGGCTTTGCCGGCCAGGGCTGGTCCGGCACGGGCAATGCCGCTTTCGACGACTATCGCCGCGAGACACTGCGTCGCCTCGAAGAGGAACGCCGCCGTATCGAGGAAGAGGGCCGCGCCTTTGCCGAATTCGTCGCGAACCTGCGTCGCGCCCGCGACAAGGAGGAGTTCGACCGTTTCATGGCCGAGCGCAATGCCTCCCGCAACAATGGCGAGGGCCCGAACGTCTAAAAACCGCGCCAATGGTTCATCGCGTAAAAAGCCCGCGCAGCTACCGCTGCGCGGGCAAATTTTTGGGAGGAAGAAACGCTTCGGTCTTATGGTTTCACAACAGCTTCCGGCATTTTTTGAACGGCGTCGCTGCCGAACTTGTAGCGGAAGCCCAGCGAGACGATGTCGACATGTGCCTTGACCTTGGCCGAGAAGGGGACCGTGACAGCAGGAGCCAAAGGATTGACGGATACGAGCTGCCTGACTTTTCCGTCCGGAACGAAGCCATGACTGTAGGCAAGGTCAACGGAAATATGGTCGTTGAAGGCATAGGATGCGCCTCCCGACACCCAGAAGCGGTTTCCGTCGGGAATAGAGGTGGATCGATTGCTATCATCCACCGGCGCGATTTCGTAGGCGATGCCACCCCGCAGGGTGAGCGCATCATCCCAGCGATATTCCGCGCCCACCGCCATATCCCATCCGTCCCGATAGTGGAAATTGAGCGTGGCGGGGGTAGTGCCAGCAAGCGGGCCGCCGGTCGCCCGGAAAGGCACGGTCTGGACGCGACTCCAGTTTCGCCATTCCAGAGAGGCTAGGGCCGTCCATTGCGGCGTGAGTACCTGGCTGAAGCCGATGGTCGCCATCTCGGGAAGCGTGACCTTGCCTTCAACAGGCGTGGTCGCGCCCCCTGCAACGAGATGGCCCCCAAGCGTCAGAGAAACCGGTGACCGGTAGCCTAGCGCGATTTCACCACCCTGCCAGGGCTTGATGGTCGCACCGACCGTAAAGCCTACGCCCCAATCGTCAAGGTCCTCCAAAGTGCCAGCTTGGAAGCCAGGAACCGTACCTAAAATATCGCGCGAGAAACGCGCCTTGGCATAAAGGATCGACGGGCCAGCCGCGATGCTCAACCAGTCATTGAAACGATAGCCGACCACAATGTCGGTGTTGACTGCCATGGCCTTGGAGGTCTCGGCAATTCCCGACCCCTTCCATAAACGCTCCGGTTTGGTCGCCAGCCCGTAGGGCGTCGTTATCGCCACACCGACGACCCAGTCGGAATTGATGCGATAGGCGCCATAGGAAGCGGCGGAGGGGCCGTCGATGCCGACATTACCGGAATTGTTGCTGCCAGAGAGGAAAGGAAAAGTTCCCGGTTCCGCTCTCATCGACCCATAGGGCACGATGAGCGAATAGTTCGAGCTCCATTCCAGGCCCGTGGCGGAATTAATGGCTGCCGGGTTCCAGAACATGCCGGACAGGCCGTAGCTGTCGGTGCCTGCACCGGCAAAGGACATGCCGGCACCGATGGTCGATTGTTCGCGAAGCGCAAAGCCACCGGCGAGTGCCGTAGAACTGCTCAATGCCGCAAGGGACGATGCAGCAATGACGGCGATATAGGTATGCTTCTTACCAGACACTTTATATTTCCCCCGGACGGCGCCTCTCCAATTTCGTAAAGGTCGCTGCATTATTCTCTGAATCACCCCTGCCGGGAGATTTCTGTTGCATCCTCGCTCAATTGTGGCGGGGGGCCAATATGCTTGTGGCGAGAATGTGTCGTTTCGTAAGCAGGCGTGACATTTTCGTAACGCCTCGGGTTCGCGTGGTCGTTATCTCAATTTCTCAGACAATACTTGCGGGCCGCCCCCACGATCGGGCATGATCCGCCCGGCCGAGCGAAGGGCGGCAACTCGCCCGAACGCCCCTGGTTCATTCGTCAATGATTGCATAGACAGCCCTGAAGGGCTGCATTTCTCGCCCAAAGGACCCCCATTATGAAGTTGGTACGATATGGCCAGCCAGGCTCGGAAAAGCCCGGCCTGATCGATGCGGATGGCAAGATTCGCGATTTGTCGGCCCATATTGCCGATCTGAAGGGTGACGCTTTGTCCCCCGCCTCCCTGGCCAAGATCGCCGCTCTCTCCCCCGATTCGCTGCCGAAAGTGACGGGTAATCCACGCCTTGGCTCCTGCGTGGCCCAGCCGGGCAATTTCATCGCCGTCGGCCTGAACTATGCCGATCACGCCGCCGAAAGCGGCCTGCCGATCCCCCGCGAGCCCGTGCTCTTCAACAAGGCGCCCTCCTGCATGGTCGGCCCCCATGACAACGTCGTCATCCCGCGCGGTTCGAAGAAAACGGACTGGGAAGTCGAGCTCGCTATCGTCATCGGCAAGCGCGCCTCCTATGTCGAGGAAAAGGACGCTCTCTCCTATGTCGCCGGCTATGCCGTCTGCAATGACGTCTCGGAGCGTGCCTATCAGACCGAAGGGACGGGCCAGTGGATGAAGGGCAAGGGCTGCCCCACATTCGGCCCCCTCGGCCCCTGGCTAGTGACGCCCGACGAAGTCGGCGACGTGCAGAACCTCGACATGTGGCTCGATGTCGACGACAAGCGCATGCAGACCGGCTCGACCAAGACCATGATCTTCGGCGTTGCCCATATCGTGCACTACATCTCGCAATTCATGATCATGGAAGCCGGTGACGTCATCACCACCGGTACGCCGCCCGGCGTCGGCATGGGCATGAAGCCGCCGCGTTACCTGGAACCCGGCAATGTCGTGACGCTCGGCATCGACAAGCTCGGCACCCAGAAGCAGACCTTCGTCGCCTGGAGCGCCTGATCGAGGCTTGCGGTACCGGATCTGGCCAAGCTGGATCCGGTAGCGCGCCTGTCACGATCATGGATGTAGTAAAAACGCCATAAAGCCTCGCGAGGATCCGCCCGCTGACTGCGGCGGCAGGTTGCGAGAGGTCTCCATGAAATTCTTGGACTTTCCCCGTCGCAGCTTTCTCAAGTCGGGGCTGTTGGTAGGATTGGGCCTGTCGTCTGGAACGGGACAAGCCATGACTGCATTGCCTGCCATTCCTGTCTTCGACGCCCGTGAGGGCGGCCCCGTTGCCCATGCCAGGGTGCGGGTGCCCACCATGCGCGCCCTTCTGCAATCCTGCCTCTCGTCCCTGCCCTCTGTCGCCCAATGGGGTGTCGCCGGGCTCGATGCCGCCGCCCACAAATGGCTGGTCGCAAGCGGCTCGGCCTATGTCGGCGAGATGGACGCGATCGCCGCCCTGCTCCCGGAGAAAGGGGTCTATCTCCTCAATGCTGCCTATGAATGGGGCTGCACCACCCTCGCCGCCCCGGCGCCGGATCAGCGCAGTGCGCGTCTCCTCAGAACGCTGGACTGGAATTTCGACGGCCTCGGCCGCCATGTCGAGGTGGTGCGGCAACAGGGCGTGGCAGGCGAGTACTGGAACGTGACCTGGCCAGGGGCGGTCGGCGCGCTGACCGCCATGGCGCCCGGACGGTTCGCTGCCTCGATCAACAAGGGCCCAACGCCCGACGCCGGCGACAAGGCGCCCGGCGCTCCAAATCTCGCCGCGCTCAGGACCGGCCTGCTGCCCTCGATGCATCTGCTGCGGCATGTCTTCGAAACCGCGCCTGATTATGCGGCTGCCCGCGTGCTGCTCGAGCGTACGGCAATCGCGGCCGACACGATCTTCACGCTTGTCGGCCTCGAACCCGACGAAACCTGCGTCATCGAGCGCAAGCCGGACGACTATGTGACGCATCAGGGCGTGAGCGTCGCCGCCAATACCTGGAACTACGGACTCTGGGCCAAGCACTGGGGCGAGGGCGAGGAAACGCAGAGCGACAGCGCCGCCCGCCGCGCCACCATCGCTCCCTATGCCGGCCGGTCGATGGCCCCCTTTGCCTGGGTCGAACCGCCCCTGCGCAACGAGATCACGCGCATCGCCGTCGAGGCCAATCCGAAGCTCGGAAATCTGTGGGTACGGGGGTACGAAGCGACAGCCGACCGGGAGGACTCGGTTCAGGTGACGGCGGATCTGGAGATCGCGTGAGAGAACCGTTGCCCTGGGCCGGCTGGTATGACGGTGGGGTGTCATTCGGCAGGGCCGGAGTTTCCATGCCGGTCTGAAGACCGACACACCGAAACGCGGCGCCCCTGGTATGCCGGTCTTCAGACCGGCATGGAAACGAGGCATCTCCCAGAAAAAGCTCTTCCTCAGAGCGCCAAAGCCGGCCGCCTGTCGCCCTGCAGATCGTGGAGCACCTGCAACTGGTTCAGAGCTTCCTGCCGCAGGAGATTGCAGTCATCGCGCTCCTCATCCGTGTTGAGCATGCCTACCCAGTCGAGCCGCGCCACGGCGCATTCCTCGAGATAAGCGAGGTTTCCGCTCAGGCCCCAGCCAAGAAAGGCGTCGATGACCTCAAGAGAGCTGAGCACGCGCGAGCGCCCGGCTGCCTCATGCTGTTCGATATCACGCAGAATGCCATCAGGCAGGAAGGGCTCGGTTGTCTCCGCCAGCGCTTCGACCCTCTGCCTGTCGGCACACGGTCCGCGTCGGATATCATCCAGTACCGCTTCGAGTGCCCGCAGGAAAGTCCGGCCGCCGGGGCGACGCGACAGGGAAGCCCTGACCTCCTCATCCGTCAGGATCACGTTGCAGCACCAGGCGGCGAACTTGCATTGCCCGCTGCGGTCGAGCCTGCTGATCGCCGTATGCATATCGCTTTTGTATTGCGAGAATTGGAGCGGCATCATCAGTTCCTCGTCAATGGACATTCCAGCGGATTTGTCAAACTCTTGTGTCAATAAAATATGTCAAAACAAAGAGTTAGGACAAACGGTGATTCGCCGGAGACACACCTTGCCGCAAACGCCGGCGGCCCGCCAGCCTCTGCCGGCAGACCGCGATGATGGCAGCCGGCAAAGCCGGCTGTTGAAGCGCCTCACTCTGCAGGCTGCAATACGGCCCCCTCTTCCGCCGGAAGATCGGCACCGCTCAGGGCCGCGGCGAGCCGCTCCTTGTCAAGCTCGCCTTCCCAGCGGGCGACGACGATGGTCGCCACCGCATTGCCGACCAGATTGGTCAGGGCACGGCATTCCGACATGAAACGGTCGATGCCGAGGATCAGCGCCATGCCGGCAACCGGGACGGCCGGCACGACGGCGAGCGTCGCGGCCAGGGTGATGAAGCCGGCGCCGGTGATGCCGGCCGCGCCCTTGGAGCTGATCATCGCGACCAGTAGCAGCACGATCTGCTGCCCCCAGCTGAGCTCGATGCCCGTCGCCTGGGCGATGAACAGGGACGCCAGCGTCATGTAGATGTTGGTGCCGTCGAGATTGAAGGAATAGCCGGTGGGGATGACGATGCCGACCACGGATTTGCGGCATCCGGCCTTCTCCATCTTGTCCATCAGCGTGGGCAGCGCCGCCTCCGAGGAGGAGGTGCCGAGGACGAGCAGCAGTTCCTCCTTGATGTAGCGGACAAGGGCGATGATCGAGAAGCCGTTATACCAGCCCACCGCCCCGAGCACGATCAGCACGAAGAGCAGCGAGGTGAGATAGAAGGTGCCGATCAGCATGAGCAGATTGGCAATCGAGCCGATACCGAAGGCGCCGATGGTGAAGGCCATGGCACCGAAGGCACCGATCGGGGCAGCCTTCATCAGGATGGCCACCATGCGGAACATCGCCGCCGACAGCGAGTTCAGCACCGTCATCAGCGGAGCGCCGCGATCGCCCACCAAAGCGAGGGCGATGCCGAACAGCACGGAGAAGAACAGCACCTGCAGCACATCCCCGCCCGCCAGCGCGCTGATCGGGTTGTTCGGGATGATGTTCGTCAGGAAGCCGACGATCGTCTGGTCATGCGCCTTGGCGGCATAGTCGGCCACGGCCTTGGGATCGAGTGTCGCGGGATCGATGTTGAGGCCCGCGCCCGGCCGGATGACATTGCCGATGACGAGACCGACCACCAGCGCCAGCGTGGAGAAGGTGAGAAAGTAGATGAAGGCCTTGCCGACCACACGGCCGAGCTTTTTCAGATCGCTCATGCCGGCGATGCCGGTGATCACGGTGAGGCAGATCACCGGGGTGATCACCATCTTGACGAGCTTGATGAAGCCATCGCCCAGCGGCTTCATTGCCGCGCCCCAGCTCGGATAGAGATGGCCGAGCAGGATGCCGATGACAATGGCCACGATGACCTGGAAATAGAGACTGGCGTAGAGCGGCTTCTTCTGTGGCGGTCGTGCCGCTTTGATATCGCTGGCGGAGATCATGTTTTCCTCCTTGGGGGCCCCCTCGGCATTGCGATGCCTGGCCCAGAAAGGTTTCCTCGACGCCGCGTTTTACCTGCGGCTGCCTCCACCCTCCGCAAGAACAATGCCAACTTCCTAACTCATTGATTCTTATCGATGTCTCGTTTGTTCTTCTCGCGAGAGCACGAAAAATGAGCGGAAATCCACACAAGAAACTTGCCTGAGTGCGATTTTCCGCACATGCTTGCCAGCGAGAGGAAGCATGGACGCAGCGGAGCAGCGCTGGCGGCGCGGGCGCCTGGAATGGCTGGTCTTTGTCGGGCTTGCTCTGGCAAGCCTGCTCGCTTCGACTTGGCTCGCCGCCAGTTATGGCGTGCGGCAGGCGGCCGAGGGATTGCGCTCGCAAGCCAATGGCAGCGTGACGCTCGATGTCGCCGTGCTGCGTAGCGAGCTCGACAAGCAGCGCACCCTCGCCTTCGTGCTCTCGCGTGATCCGGATGTCATCGCCACGCTCGGAACGCCCGATACCGCGCATCTCGCCGCCATGAACACCAAACTGGAAGCGCTCAATGCCGGTACGCGCTCAGCGGTGATCTACCTGATCGACAAATCCGCTACCGCCATCGCTTCGAGCAACTGGCAGGCATCCACCAGTTTCGTCGGCACCAACTACCTCTTCCGCCCCTATTTCACCGTGGCCGTCTCGGACGGCCAGGCGGACCATTTTGCCCTGGGCACGGTGAGCCAGCGGCCGGGCCTCTATGTCGCGCGCCGGGTGGAAGGACCCACCGGCTTCCTAGGCGTGATCGTCCTCAAGGTCGAGTTCTTCAATGTCGAGGCGGACTGGCACCAGTCGGGCGCGGACGTCTATGTCACCGATCCCCGCGGCATCGTGCTGCTGACCAGCGTGCCGGAATGGCGCTTCCGGACGCAGACCCCGATCCCGGACGCGGACAAGGAAAAGATCCGCGCCTCCCTGCAGTTCGGCGACGTCCCTCTCGCGCTGATGCCCTTGCAGCGCAGCGAGCAGGCAATTCCCGGCTCGGATTTCGTCACCGTCCCCGGCAGCGGGCTGCATCTGGCCAGCGAGTCCGACGTGCCCACCACGGATTGGCGTCTGCATCTTCTTGAGCCCGCGGGCGAGGCGCTGTCGGCCGGCGCCGCCACCATGCGCGCCACGGCTTTCGGTATCGTCGGCTCGGGCCTGGTGCTGCTCGGCATTCTCCTCCTGCGCCGCCAGCGCGCCATCGAGCGCACCGCCGCGCTGACCGAGGCTCAGGTCGAACTCGAACGGCGCGTTGCCGAGCGTACGCAGGATCTGCGCCTCAGCAATGCCCGCCTGTCGGCCGAGATCGACGAGCGCCAGAAGGTCGAGGCCAAGCTGCAGGTCGCCCGCGACGAGCTGGCCCAGGCCAATCGCCTCGCCGTCCTTGGCCAAGTCACGGCGGGCCTCGCGCATGAGGTGAACCAGCCGGTCGCCGCCATTCGCAGCTTTGCCGA
Source organism: Labrys miyagiensis (assembly GCF_030160835.1). GTDB lineage: Bacteria > Pseudomonadota > Alphaproteobacteria > Rhizobiales > Labraceae > Labrys > Labrys miyagiensis. The sequence goes on from NZ_BSPC01000087.1 coordinate 11,238, forward strand.
CAATGCCATCACCTTCCTCGACCGCAGCGAACCGAGCCCGGCGCGCAAGAACATGGCGACCATCGCCGGTTTGACCGAAAAGATCGCCGACATCATCGCGCAATTGCGCCGCTTCTCGCGCAAGGCCACCGGCGAGCTCGGCCCCGTCTCGGTCAAGGAGGCGCTGGATGGCGCCCTGCTGCTCGTCGGCATCCGGGCGCGGCGCCAGAATGCAGTGGTGACGGTGCCCGAGGTCGCAGACACCCTGCAGGTGATGGCCAATCGCGTGCGGCTCGAACAGGTGCTCGTCAATCTGCTTCAGAACGCGCTGGAAGCCTTGGAGGGGCGCGCTCACCAGGCCATCGGCATCGATGTCGCCGAAGATGCCGGCCTGGTGCGGCTGACGGTGAGCGACAACGGCCCGGGCATGGCGCCGGAAGTGGCGGCCAATCTGTTCACGCCCTTCGTGACCACCAAGCCACGCGGTGTGGGGCTTGGGTTGGCGATTTCGCGCGATATCGTCGAGGAACTCGGCGGGCGCCTCGAGGTGACGAGCGAGCCCGCCAAGGGCTGCCGTTTCGTGATAACCCTGAGAGGTGCTCCATGAACGCTCCTCGTCCCCTGCCCATCGCCTTCATCGACGACGACCAGGATCTGCGCGAGGCCAATGAGCAGACGCTGCTGCTGGCCGGTTTCAGGCCCGTGCTGTTCGAATCCGCCCTCGAGGCCCTGGAGGTTCTGGATGAGAGCTTCGAGGGGGTGGTGGTCACCGATCTGCGCATGCCGGAGATCGATGGCATGGAGCTGTTCCGTCGCCTGCGCGCTCGCGATGCCGACCTGCCCGTGATCCTGATCACCGGACATGGCGATATCGCCACCGCGGTCGAGGCGATGCGGGAGGGCGCATATGACTTCCTCGCCAAGCCCTTCGCTTCCGACAGGCTGATCCAGAGCGTGCGCCGGGCGGCCGAGAAGCGGCGCCTGGTGATGGAAAACCGCCGCCTGCGCCTGGCGGCTGAAGCGGCGCAGACGGCCTCGCCGCTGATGGGCGAAGCCCCTGTCATGCAGCGCCTGCGGGAGACACTGAAGGCCATCGCGGACGCGGATGTCGATGTGCTGGTGATCGGCGAGACCGGCGCGGGCAAGGAACTGGTCGCCGATCAGTTGCACCGCCTGGGGCGCCGGCGCGACGGCCATTTTGTGGCCCTCAATTGCGGCGCGCTGCCGGACACCGTGCTCGAAAGCGAGCTCTTCGGCCATGAGAGCGGCGCCTTCACGGGCGCCTTGAAGAAGCGCGTCGGACTGATCGAGCATTCGAACGGCGGCACGCTGTTCCTGGATGAGATCGAGAGCATGTCGCTGGGCGCCCAAACGCGCCTCCTGCGCGTGCTGGAGCAGCGCGAGGTCACCCCGCTCGGCAGCAACAAGGCCCGGCCGGTGGATCTGCGCGTGGTCGCCGCCGCCAAGAGCGATCTCGGTGATCCCCAGCACCGGCTCACCTTTCGCGAGGACCTGTTCCACCGGCTGAACGTGGTGACGCTGCGCATTCCGCCACTGCGCGAAAGGCGTGGTGACGTGCCGCTGCTGTTCACCTTTTTCCTGGGCCAGGCCTGCCGGCGCTTCCAGCGCGAGATGCCGGCCCTGTCGGACGCCATCCACCGCCATCTCGCCACGCATGAATGGCCGGGCAATGTGCGCGAACTCATGCATTTCGCCGAGCGCGTGGCGCTGGGGCTGGCGGACCTCGATGCCCCGCCGCCGCCCACGCGGGAGGACGCCACGCTGCCGGAGCGGCTGGAACTTTACGAGGCGGAGCTCATCCGTAACGCCCTGACCCAGCACAAGGGCGATGTGCGCGCCACGCTGCAGGCGCTCGGCATTCCGCGCAAGACCTTCTACGACAAGCTGCAGCGCTACGGCATCAATCGTGCGAGCTTTGAGGTCCCCGGGAGCGCGGACATCCCTACGACACTCAAGTGAGTGTCGGACGATCCGCTCTTGAACCGGTGTCGGTAAAAGAAAGGGCGCGGACCTCCATGGTCGCGCCCTTTCCTACATGCGATTCGGTTCAAGAGCGGACGGGACGTCCGCGCTCCCGGCGTCAGAACTGCGCCACTTCGGTCGACCCGGCCATCGCGGCCGTCGAGCTCTGCCCTTCGCCCAGGATCGTCGCCACCGCGTCGAAATAGCCGGTGCCGACTTCCCGCTGATGCCGCGTCGCCGTGAAGCCGTGGACCTCACTGGCGAACTCGGCCTGCTGGAGCTGCGAATAGGCGGCCATGCCGTCCTGCCTGTAGCGCCGCGCCAGGTCGAAAGTGGTGAAGCTCAGATTGTGGAAGCCGGCCAAAGTGATGAACTGGTATCTGTAGCCCATCGCCGCGATCTCACGCTGGAAGGCCTTCATCGCGGCCGCGTCCATATGCTTGGCCCAGTTGAAGGAGGGCGAGCAATTATAGGCGAGCATCTGGTCGGGATGGACCTTCCGAACCGCCTCGGCAAAGCGCCTGGCATCGGCAAGGCTCGGCGTCGAGGTCTCGCACCAGACGAGATCGGCATAGGGGGCATAGGCGATGCCGCGGGCGATCGCCGCCTCGAAGCCGCCCTTCAGCACGTAGAAGCCCTCGGCCGTGCGCTCGCCGGTGATGAAGGGTGCGTCCTGCTCGTCGATGTCGGAGGTGATCAGGCGGGCCGCCTCGGCATCGGTGCGAGCCATGATCAGGGTCGGCACGCCCATGACATCGGCGGCGAGGCGCGCTGCGTTGAGCGTCTTGATGAAGGTGCGTGTCGGCACCAGCACCTTGCCGCCGAGATGGCCGCATTTCTTTTCCGAGGCAAGCTGGTCCTCGAAATGCACGGCGGCGGCGCCCGCCTCGATCATCGCCTTCATCAGTTCGAAGGCATTGAGCTGCCCGCCGAAGCCGGCTTCTGCATCGGCGATGATGGGCACGAAATAATCGAACTCCGGCCCGGTCTTGCCGTCGAGGCGCTCCAAGGTCTGGATCTGGTCGGCACGCTGCAGCGCCTTGTTGATCCGCCTGACCACGGCCGGCACGCTGTCGACCGGATAGAGGCTCTGGTCGGGATACATGTTGCCGGAGGAGTTGGCGTCCGCCGCCACCTGCCAGCCGGAGAGGTAGATCGCCTTGAGGCCAGCCTTGACCTGTTGCACCGCCTGGTTGCCGGTGAAGGTGCCGAGCGTCGGCACGAACTCTTCCGTATGCAGCAGTTCCCACAGCCGCCTGGCGCCGTGTTCGGCCAGCGTATGGCGCATCGGCAGGGAGCCCGCGAGCCGCTCCACGTCGCGGCGCGTGTAGGTGCGGCGGATGGTGCGCCAGCGATCTGGCGCCCAATCAGGCGCGGGGAAGCTCTCGGGGGGATGCGGTTTGACGGTGTCGAGCATGGGGACTGGTCCTGGGTAATCTGCAGGCAATGGATGGAGCGATTGGCAAAAGGCGCGGTTTCCCGGGTGCGCGGACATCCTGTCCGCATCTTGGAAACGCCGTGCTCGCCGGAAGAAAGAGGCGGAGGGGAGATCCGCGCTCCCGGTCAGCCCCTCATCCTGGCGAAGGTCGCCGCGATCATCGGCTGGCCCTCGAACATGTGCTCGGCGCCGCTGCTGTTCACGCGGGTGAAGCGATGACGGCCGATCCTGTGCACGATTGAGAACTCCCTGTCTGCCAGCCCCTGGGCGCGAAACTCGGCATTAATCTCGGCCATGCTGGCGCCGATGATGGTGATGAATTCGTCGCATTCGTTGCTCTGGTGCATCTGGCTCATGACATTCTCCTCAATGGGTGATGTCAATGATTGACACTGCAGCGCAGTAAGGCAAGATATATTGATAAATCAAAGCGTTAATTTGAAAACGCTTGTAAAGAAAACTTTGTAATTCTGTAAATCCTGTCAAGATGGCGGGATTGGAGAAAGAGTGATGCAAGAGACGGATCCGCGTATCGGCGGTAAGATCCAGCGCCTGCGCCGGCAAGGCCGCATCTCGCAGGCCCAACTCGCCGGCTCGCTCGGCATCTCGGCGAGCTATCTCAACCTGATCGAGCACAATCGCCGCCGCATGACGGTGCCGCTGCTCTTGAAGACCGCTTCCTATTTCGGCGTCGATGCCGGCGAACTCGCCGAGAACGACGATTCGCGCCTCGCCGGCGACCTGATGGAGCTATTCGGCGACGACGTCTTCGCGGACAGCGAGGTGACCAACCAGGATGTGCGCGACCTCGCCACTTCCAACCCGCAGATCGGCCGCGCCATCGTGCAAATGTTCGACCGCTTCAGGGCCCTGCGCGGCGCGGGCACCGGCGTGACCTCCGCCGCCGAGGCCGGCTATCACGTCGCCACCGACGCCGTGTCGGACTTCCTGCAGCTCAACAGCAACCACTTCCCCTTGCTGGAGGCGCAGGCCGAGCGTATCCGCGCCGAAATCGACCAGTTGTCGGACTCCTTCGAGCAAGGTCTCAAGCTCTATCTCTTCAACGTCTTCGGCCTGCAATGGCGGCTCGGCGCCCTGCCCCATGGCCTCGCCGGCCGCCTCAGCAAGGACCACGAGATCTTCGAAACGGCCGACGTGCTGCCGCCGGAAACCGCCATCTTCGCCGCATCCCATCGCCTCGGCCTCCTCGCCACCGCACGCGAGATCGACCGGCTCATCGAGGCAGGCAACCTGCCGGCCGATGCACCGGCCCTCGCCCGCCACGCCCTCGCCGCCTATTTCGCCGGCGCGCTGATCATGCCCTACGAGCCCTTCCTGCGCGCCTGCAAGGAGACACGCTACGATATCGACCGCATCGCCAGGCGCTTCAATGCCAGCTTCGAACAGGTCTGCCACCGCATGACCACGCTGCAGCGACCGGGACTTTCCGGCATACCGCTTCACCTGATCCGGACGGATATCGCCGGCAACATCTCGAAGCGCTTCTCGCTCTCGGGCATCCATATCCCCCGCCATTCCGGCGCCTGCCCGCGCTGGAATGTCTATGCCGCTTTCCTGCATCCCGGCCAGATCAACGTGCAGGTGAGTCAGATGCCGGAGGGCCAGCGCTATTTCTGCATCGCCAAATCGCTGACCAAGGGCGGGCACCGCCACAACGCCCCGCGCCGCTACCTCTCAATCGGCCTCGGCTGCCATATCTCGCATGCGCAGGACATGGTCTATTCGGACGGCATCGACGTCTCCAATCCCGCCCAGGCCGTGCCGATCGGCGTCGGCTGCCGGATCTGTCCCCGGCTCGACTGCGGACAGAGGGCGCACCCGCCGGCCGAACACAGGCTGCAGTTGAACGAGGACGAGCAGGCGGAGAGCCTGTATTCGAGGATTTGAGAAGATGCCGGCAAATACCTCCTCCTCGGTGAGGACTTCTGACGTGAGCCCCTGATAAAGCTCAAAGCTTGGAGCCCCCGTCCACGCGTAGGGTATCGCCGGTGATCCAGCGCGCTTCATCCGAGGCGAGGAAGGCGACGGCTCCGCCTATGTCGTCTGGTTCGGCCAGGCGCTTGAGCGCCTGGATACCGAGCGCGAAATCGCGGCCCGCGTCGGTCTTGGTGAAGTTCGACATGTCGGTCTGCACGATGCCGGGCGCCACCGCATTCACGCGGATGCCGCGGGGACCGAGTGCGGCAGCGAAATGCTTGACGAGCGTATCGACCGCGCCCTTGGTCGCTGCATAAGCGGGAATCGTGCCGACCGAAGCACGGGCTGCGAGCGAGGACAGAAGAATGACGCTGCATCCCTGGCACATGATGGGGAGAAGTTGTTGGACCAGGAAGAACGGCGCGCGCACATTGACGGCAAACAGCCGATCAAAATCCTCGACCGTCGTCTCCTCGATCGTTGCCGCCTTTGAGATGCCCGCATTGGCGACGAGAATGTCCAGTCGATCTCCGACGACGGCGCGAACCTGCTGCGCGAGCTTGCCTGCACCGTCCGCAGCGGCCAGATCGGCGGCAACGATCTCAGCACGGCCGCCGGTCCCGCGGATTTCCTCGACGACGAGCTGAGCCTCCGCCTTCCCCTGCCCATAATGCACGAGCACCTGGGCGCCAGCCCTTGCAAGAGCAAGGGCACTGGAGCGGCCGATGCCGCGCGAGGCGCCGGTGACGAGAGCGGTTTTTCCCGAGAGCGAGGTCATGATCCAGGTTCCTTCCGGTCTGTGAGGCTGGTGTCGGGGCGTAGCAAGGCGGCTGCCGGTGCGGGGATCCGCGGCGGCGCCTGATTGGTCACCCGCCAGGCTGGAGCCAGGCCGGTTTGCGTGGAGAGCGGCTAGTCCCCTGCCCGTTCCTCGATCGAGTTGATGCGATCGGGGTAGAACGCGACGTGACCCTTGATCGCGGCGACCGCGGCATAAGGCGCCTCATAACTCCAGACGGCGTTGATCGAACGCTCGCCGCCGGTCGGGATGCTGAAATAGGCGCAGTCCCCCTTGTAGGGGCAATAGGTGGTGTGATCCGTCCGTTGGAGCAGCGTCATGTCCACGTCCTGCCGTGGCATGTATTGCACGGCGGCATAGCCAGCCTCGCGCAATGTCAATGCAGCCCGTGTATCAGCGACAACGCGTCCCGCGGCCTTGACCACGACACGATGGGCATTGCGCTCGATCGTGATGGGGTGACCCTGGCCGGGGACCTTGATGGTCTTTGTTTTTGGCTCGGCTGGATTTGACATGGCTTCAATCCTTCAATGGGGTGCCCGGGTCTCGGCCGCAGCGCCTTTCTCGACGTCATGCATCGAGGAAGAGTTTGGTGTGCCGGACAAACAGGTCGGGGTACTGATGGTGGGCGCCGTGATTGGCGTCGGGGTAGAGGATGAGCTGCGCATTGGGGAGGTGCTGCTGCAGCAGGTAGGAGTTGATGGTCGGGATGATGATGTCGTTGCTGCCGTTGACCACCAGGGTTGGCTGGTGCAGGTCCTTCAAATGGGCGTAGGTCTCGTCCCTCTCCGCGCCATAGGCAGCGATGGCGGTGGCCTGGGCCTGGACCGTCTCCATCGAGACATCCGCGTCGCGGTACTTGCGGGCCATCATGCGAGCCAGATAGGCGTGCCCGGCGGCCTGGCTGTCCTCGGATGGCGTGAACAGGATCGGCAGCCACATCTCCTCCTGATGCTCGTATTTCTTGAAGAACAGGGCCTGCGTTTCCGGCGGCATCGCACCAAGGCCGATGCCGCCGCGCGGCGCGGTGCCGACCAGAACGAGTCGACGCACCAACTCGGGTCGGTCGAGTGCAACCTGCTGAGCTATGATGCCGCCCATCGAGTGGGCCAGCAGGTCGACGGTCTTGAGGTTGAGTGCGTCGATAAACGCCTCCGCGTCGCGTGCGGCCTGCCGGATTGTGTCCGGCGTGGTGCCGGTGGAGGAAGCGACCCCGGCATTGTTGAAGAGGATGACCTCGCGGCCAGCGGCGAACGCGTCCGTAAGTGCCGGGTCATGGTCGTCGAGATTGCCCATGAAGTGCTGAAAAAAGACCAGAGGGGCACCGCTCCCGGCACCGAAGCGGCGGTAGGCGAAACGGATACCGTCGGCTTTGACGAACTGCGTCGGCGCGGTCTCATGACTATGCTGGGTCATTGGCTTTCCTTCTTTGTTGTGCTCAAGCCGGAATGTGAATCGGCCGAGATCAGGCGCGGAGCAATCTCCGCGCCTGGACAGGATCAGTTGGCGCTATGGCCGCCGTCGACGTTGAGAACGTGGCCCGTGATGAACCTCGCTTCGTCTGAGGCGATGAAGACGATGCCGTCGGCGACCTCTTCTGAGAGGCCGAGCCGACCCAGCGGGACCTGTCCCGCGAGAACTGCCTTGTTCTCTTCTGTCTCCGTGAAGCGCGTGAGCATGCCGGTGTCCGTGGGACCGGGCGCCACGGCATTCACGCGAATTCCCGACTTGGCAACTTCGAGCGCCACCGACTTGGTGATGCCTTCGACGGCATGCTTGGCGCCGACATAGATCGAGGCGCCGGCCGCGCCCTCATGCCCATAGGTCGAAGAGATGTTGATGATGTTTCCGCTCCCCTGGACCTGCATGGCACGCACTTCGTGCTTCATGCTCAGAACCACGCCGAGAACATTGGTGTCGAACGTCGCGGCAAAGCTCTGCGATGTCTGTTCGGTGATCAGACCGCGATCGCCTTCGGTGGCGGCGTTGTTCACAGCGACATCGAGACGGCCAAACCGGGCGACAGTTTTGTCGACCATGGCGCGGACGTCGTCCTCCTTGCGGACATCGGCATTGACGAACTCCGCCTCCGAGCCGAAAGAGCGCAGCTCTTTGACAAGCGCCTGACCGGCCTCATCGCGCCGCCCGGCAACGACCACCTTCGCGCCCTTCTTGGCAAAGGCGACGGCGGCAGCACGGCCGATGCCCGTCAGTCCACCGGTAATCAAAACAACTTGAGTGCTCATGGTTCCAGTCCTTCGAGATATGACCTCCGCGCAGCGAAAGCCCCGTGGCGATCACGGACAGTTGGTTTCTGTTGGGCTGAACCTAGGTTCTTCTGGCACCCCGGAAAAAGACTTTGTAAGCTTGCCTCCATACCTACGAGGCATGGGATCGCATGGAACTGAGGCATCTTCGCTATTTCATCGCCGTCGCCGAGGAGGGCAGCCTGACGCTGGCGGCGGAGAAGAGGCTGCATACGGCACAGCCCTCCCTCAGCCGCCAAATCCGCGATCTCGAATATGAGGTCGGCGTTCCGTTGATGAGCCGCAGCGTGCACGGCATCGAATTGACCGCCGCAGGCAAGGCCTTCCTCGAGCATGCCAGGCTGGCGCTGGCCCAGACCGAGGCTGCGGTGGAAGCAGCCCGCCGGGCGGCGAAACCGCTCAAGCCGATTTTCGCTGTCGGCTTCCTGAGTGGTCAGGAGGTCAACTGGTTGGCGGAGACGACGCGCGTCTTGGCCAGCGAGTTGCGGAATATCTCGATGACGATATCGAGCGAGCACTCGCCCGACCTCGCCCAGCTACTGGCGACAGGCAAGCTGGATATCGCCTTCATGAGGGCCGAGCCTGATTGGCCTGACCTCAGCTACATCACGGTCACCAGCGAGAAGTTTGTCGTGATCATGCCGAGCGACCATCGTCTCGCAGCCTGCGAGAGCGTGGATGTACGCGAACTCGCCGGCGAACTGTTCATCAGTGGATCTGATATCGCTGGTCCAATGCGGAGGGCCATCGAGAAATACCTGGCGGACAACAACCTTGAGATCGAAGCGGCCCACCGCGTCCACAATCTGACCATGGCAATGTCGCTGATCGCCTCGACGAGGGGCGTGGCCTTGCTTCCTGCCTATGCCGAGAACTTCCTGCCGTGGTCCGTCACCAGCCGCCCCCTCAAGGGCGAGGCGCCCACCATCGATCTGGTCATCGGGTACAATCGGACCAATACATCGCCAACGCTCGCGCTCTTCCTATCCCGCGCCGACCAGCTCAAGAAGTGATCGTGTCTGGCCGACGCCCTGCGCCACAGCCCGGCCGAGCGTCTCAAAACGAGAGGCCTGCCTTGCGGAGGCCTTCTACGCGGTGCTCGAAATCCTCGGGCTTCCGATACGGCAGGACCTGGCGGCGGCGTTCGACCGAGAAGCTGGGATTGAGCCTCATCGTGTTTTCCCAGGCCCGCTGGGCCTCCTCGCGATGGCCGAGGTGCCCGTGACACGACGCAAGCAGGGCATAGGCGGTCGCGGCCTGCTGGTTTCGCGTGAGCCGCTGCTCGAGTGCCGATATCGCCTTGGCATAGTCGCCGAGGGAAAAATGCGCGTCGGCGAGAGCCTGCAGCGTGATTTCCAGATAATGTGGATCCAGCCGCATATAGATATCGAGCGTTTCCAGGGCATGGGCCGGCTCGCCGGAGAAGATCTGGACATTGGCGAGCAGGAGCAGGAGCTCCACGGAGTTGGGCGCAAGGGCGAGGCCCCGCTGCGCTTCGGCGAGTGCGCTGTCGAGCTCCCGTCGCCATGTATGCGCGACGCCCAGCGCGAAGTGGCTGGCGGGCTCTTCGTCGTCCATCTTCACTGCGCGCTGCGCGAGTTCCAATCCGGTCCCCAGCGAGTGCTGCGGATCGTCGGAAAAGGCGTTGGCGTAGTCGATCAAATGGGTGAAGGCGGCCAGGGCATAGGCCGCGGCATAGTTCGGATCGATGGCGATCGCGCGTTCGAACAGGTCGCGCGCCGCGATATTGCCCGGTCCGGTCGTCCCCCATGCCAGTTCGCGGCCGCGCAGGAAAAGTTCGTAGGCCTGAATGTCGACGGCGCGCCTGGAGGCCAGTTGCTCGTGCGTGCCAGCCGTCAGCTTCAGTTTGAGTGCGGCCACGATCTCCTGCGTGAGTTCGTCCTGGACGGCGAAAATGTCGCTGAGGTCGCGGTCGAACCGGCTGGCCCAGACATGGCCGCCGCTGCTCGCGTCGATGAGCTGCGCCGTGACTCGGACGCGATTTCCCGCCTTGCGTACGCTGCCTTCGAGCACGTAGCGCACGTCGAGCGCCTTTGCCACCTCCGGGATGGAGATGGCAGCTTTCTTGTAGACGAAAGACGAGTTGCGCGCGATCACGTGGAGGTCCGACAGCCGCGAGAGGTCGGTAATGATGTCCTCGGTGATGCCGTCGGAGAAATATTCCTGCTCGGCGTCGCCGCTCATGTTGTTGAACGCGAGCACGGCAATCGAGGGCTTGTCGGGAATGGCCGGCGCCGAAGCTTTCTCCAGCGCCGCGGGTTCGGCCTCGGCGGGGACACCAATTTGCACCGAATAGATGCGGACTGGTTCCGCAATGTTCTTGAGTTGGGTTGGGCCGAGATCGGTGACCGCAAGATCGAGCCTGCCTCTCACCTGACGATAGGCGTCCTCGGAAAGACAGATCGCGCCGGGTTTGGCTGTTGCTTCCAGTCGCGCCGCGATGTTGACGCTGTCGCCATAGACCCGGGTCTCCTCCCAGATAATGTCCCCGAGATGGACGCCGATGCGAAATTGCATCCGCCGATCCTCCGGGACGACGAGGTTGCGCTCGGCCATGATCTTCTGGATGGCGACCGCACATTCGACGGCCCGCACCGCGCTCTGGAACTGCGCCAGGATGCCGTCGCCGGCCGTGTCGACAATCACGCCTTCAAACTGACCGATCATCGGCAGCACCACAGCCTGATGCGCCTTGAGATCACGCACTGTCGCGGTCTCGTCCTGCCCCATCAGCCGCGAATAGCCGGCCAGGTCGGCGGCCAAGATCGCAGCAAGTTTCCTACTTTCAGTCATGGTGGCCCTCTGCTACGCGCCACTGTTACACGTACCTAGGCCAAAAGCGCACGATGGGGCAAGCCGGCAACTCCGCACGGTCTGCGCACGGAGCAGAAGCGATCCTTGAGAAGGCTCTTTCGGTGCTGACAGCCCTGGGCAACCGGCTCTGCTATAGTCACGCCTCATGGCAGAATCGGCACCCCGCAAGATCATCCATATCGACATGGATGCGTTCTACGCCTCCGTCGAGCAGCGCGACGATCCGGCCTTGCGCGGCAGGCCTCTCGCGGTGGGGTATGCCGGCAAGCGCGGGGTGGTGGCGGCAGCGAGCTATGAAGCGCGGGCGTTTGGCGTGAGGTCGGCCATGCCGTCGGTGACGGCCTTGCGCAAATGCCCGGAGCTGATCTTCGTGCCGCCGCGCTTCGAGGTGTACCGCGCGGTTTCGCGCCAGATCCACGCGATCTTTGCCGAGTTCACCGCCCTGATCGAGCCACTGTCCCTCGACGAAGCCTATCTCGATGTCACCGAGAATCGCGCCGGCCTTCCCTCCGCCTCGGCGACGGCGGAGGCGATCCGCGCCCGCATCTTCGAGGAGACCGGGCTGACGGCCTCGGCCGGAATCTCCTACAATAAATTTCTCGCCAAGCTCGCCTCCGACCATCGCAAACCCAATGGGCAATATGCGATCACACCGGCCATGGGCGCCGCCTTCGTGGAGACCCTGCCCGTGGGCAAGTTCCACGGCGTCGGGCCCGTCACCGCCGCGAAGATGAACCAGCTCGGCATCTTCACCGGGGCGGATCTCAGGGACCGCTCGCTCGACTTCCTGCGCCAGCATTTCGGCAAGGCCGGCGCCTGGTATCATGCCATCGCACGCGGCGAGGACGACCGGGAGGTTCAGCCGGACCGGCCGCGCAAATCATCCAGTTCGGAGACCACCTTTTCGGACGATCTTACCGAGCCGGCCGACATCGAGGCCGGCGTCCTGGCGATGGCGGACGAGGTGTGGGCCTGGTGCGAGAAAGCGCAGGCCTTCGGCCGCACCGTGACAGTGAAGATCAAATATGCCGATTTCCAGCAGGCCACGCGCAGCCGCACCCTCCCTGCCCCGGTGCATTCTCAGGAGAGCCTGCGGGCCACCAGCATCGACCTGGTGCGCAGCGTCTTCCCGCCCACCAAGGGAATCAGGCTGCTCGGGGTGACGATGTCGGGTTTCGAGAGCGGCGATCTGGCAGACGATCGGCAGCTCGACCTGGGGTTGGAGAGGTAGGGAGCCCAACAGCCTTTCCCGATTTCGGGAAACCGGCCGTCACTCCATCAGCGCCGCCTTCATGAAGCACACCATGGTCGCATGGGCGGGTTTGTTGCCGACCACGCGGATGGCATGGGGGCGGTCGCAGCGATAGCGCAGGGTCTCGCCGGGGATGGCACGCTCGATCACGCCGGCGACCTCGACCTCCACCTCCCCCGCCAGGATCGAAAGGCACTCCACCGAGCCACGCTGGTGGGCGTCGCTCTCCAGCACGCCGCCCGGCTCGGCCTGGAAATCATACCATTGCAGCCATTCCACCGTCTTCAGCCAGCCGACCACTGCGAGGCGGCATTTACCGTCGTCCGAGAAGATCACCGGCGTGTCGACCTTGGTGGTCTTCTCGATGAAAGGGGCGTCCTCGGTGCTGCCGAGCACGCGCTCGATCGAGACATCGAGGGCCTGCGACAGGCGCCAGATGGTGGCGAGGGTGGGGTTGGTCTCGTTGCGCTCGATCTGGCTGATGATCGACTTCGCGACGCCCGATTGCTCCGCTAACTCCGACAAGGACAGGTTATAAGCCTTGCGCAAGCGCTGGACCGTCTTGCCGAGCTGGCCCGACAGCGCCACCGCGCCGGCATCGAGTTCGCTCCGCTTCTCCAGTCCACTCATGCGCTACCTTCGTTTGTTATGACGAACGATCGTTTGTTCCAGCGGACAATAGAACAAACAAGCCTTGCGAGGAAAGGGTTTTTGGAGGGCGCTCCCAGTGCTATTCCGCCGCCTGCTTGCGGCTGGTCGCGTCCTGGATCGTGCGCCAGACCACTTCGGGTGTCGCCGGCATGTCGAGCCTGGTGACGCCCACGCCGCGCCGGAGCGCGTCGATCAGCGCGTTCATCACCGCCGGCGCCGCGCCGATGGTGCCAGCCTCGCCCGCGCCCTTGATGCCGATCGGGTTGTTCTTGCAGGGCACGTTGCGCGTTTCGAAATGGATGAAGGGCAGGTCGTCGGCCCGCGGCAGGGCATAGTCGGTGAGCGAGGCCGTGAGCAGCTGGCCCTCTTCGCTGTAGACGGTGCGCTCCAGCAGCGCCTGGCCGATGCCCTGCACCACACCGCCATGGACTTGGCCCTCCAACAGCAGCGGGTTCACCACCATGCCGAAATCGTCGACGATCGTGTAGGCGAGGATGTTGGTGACGCCCGTCTGCGGATCGATCTCGACCTCGCAGATATGGGTGCCATTGGGATAGGTCGCCTCGCCGGGCTGATACTCGTCTTCGGCGGTGAGCAGTTCGGGCGTCGCCTTGGGCAGGCGGGCAATGGAGGTGAAATCGATCGCCTTGTCGGTGCCGACGACACGGACGCGGCCATCGACGATTTCGAGATCGGCGACGCCGGCTTCAAGCTCGTCGGAGGCGAGTTCCTTCAGCCTGTCCGCCAGGGTGCGGCTGGCCTTGGCGACGGAAGCGCCGCCCACCGGGATCGAGCGTGAACCGCCGGTGCCCCCGCCGGTCTTGATCAGGTCGGAATCGCCCTGAATGACATTGATCCTGTCGAGCGGCAGGTCGAGATGCTGGGAGACGAACTGGGCATAAGCGGTCAGGTGCCCCTGCCCGTTGGTCTGCGTACCAATCAGCACCGTGGCGGTGCCGTCCTTCTCCAGCTTGACGCTTGCGGCCTCCTTCGGGCCGTCGGCACAGGCCTCGATATAGGTCGACATGCCGATCCCGCGGAACTTGCCCGCCTTCTTCGAGGCCTGCCAGCGCGACTTGAAGACGTCCCAGCCTGCGACAGCCATGGCCTTGCGCATATGGCCTTCGAATTCGCCGGAATCATAGGTTCGTCCGGTCGGCGCCTTGAAGGGCATTTGCTCGGGTGTGACGAAGTTGCGCACGCGCACCGTATCCACCGACAGCCCGGTTTCGAAGGCGATGGCATCCATCAGGCGCTCGATCAGATAGGCGGCCTCGGGGCGACCGGCGCCACGGTAGGCGTCCACCGGCAGCGTATTGGTGAGGACGCCGCGCACCCGCACATCCATGGCGGCGATGGCATAGGCGCCCGTCGCCATCAGGGCGCCGAGCCAGGGGATGAAGGGCGCATATTGTGACAGATAGGCCCCGAGATCGCCGATGATGTCGATCTTCACCGCCAGGATCCTGGAGCGCCGGTCGAGCGCCGCCTCGATGCGGCTAATATTGTCGCGGCCTTGCGTATCGGCGAGGAAATGCTCGCCGCGGTCGGCGAACCATTTCACCGGCTTGCCAAGCCGGCGCGCCGCTTCGAGCGCCAGGGGATATTCGCGATACAGGAAGGCCTTGGTGCCGAAGCCGCCGCCGACATCGCCGGTCTTCACATGGATCTCGTTCGGCTTCATCTTGAAGATGGATTTGGCCAGCGTGTCGCGCATCGAATGCACGCCCTGGCTGCCGACGGTGAGCGTGAAGCGCTTGCCGTCCCATTCGGCGAGGCACCCGCGGGGTTCCATGTAGTTCGCCACCAGGCGGTTGTTCACCACGTCGAGCGAGACGACGCGCGCAGCCTTCGCGAAGGCCTTCGCAACCTTCTTGCGGTCGCCGATCTGGGCATCATAGGCGAGGTTCGAGCCATGCTCCGGCCAGACCAGCGGCGAGCCCGGTTCGAGTGCGGCGACCGAACCGACGATCGCATCGAGCGACTCGTAATCGACGGGGATGGCTTCGGCGGCGTCGCGCGCATGCGTCAGCGAATCGGCCACCACGAAGGCGACGGCGTCGCCGACATGCCGCACCACATCACGGGCCAGCAACGGATAGGGCAATTGCTTCTGAACCTTGCCATCGGCGTTCTTCATCAGGGCCTGGCACGGCAGATCGCCGAGCGTCTTGAGGTCCCCGGCCGTCAGGATCAGCCTCACGCCCGGCATGGCCCTGACGTCATCGAGATCGCCGATGCTGAAACGGGCATGGGCGTGGGGCGAGCGCAGCACATACGCGCGCAACACCCCGTCCCGCGATTCATCGTCGACATAACGGCCCATACCGGTGATGAACGCCTGGTCTTCCTTGCGGCGCACGGCCTGACCAACACCAAATTTCGTGGGCGGCATGAACGATCTCCGGCAATAATTTATCGGGAACGGGTGCAATATGTCTGTCGAATAGCATGCTCCCAAGGGATTTCAAAAACAGGTACTTTCAAAAAACCCAAAGAAATTTATCGTCACACGCTGGACACACGGGAAGAGCTTTGCTACATCGCCCCCCGTCGAGCGCGGCAACCTTCCGCGCTCTGATTGTTTCGATGGGCGCATAGCTCAGTTGGTAGAGCAGCTGACTCTTAATCAGCGGGTCCTAGGTTCGAGCCCTAGTGCGCCCACCATCGAAACCCTGAGGCAAAACATAAGCTTAGCGATAAGCGTTCTTGACGCCGATTTCGGCATTCTGACAAGGGCGAGGGTTGCTATTCTGACAAATCCCCCCGCTTCGTTCTAACCTGCAGTCTTTTCCGAGCCCCCTACTCGGCTTTGTTCATCTGAGGCTTGGGCATAGCGAAGGGGTGCTTGAACGGTCTTGTGACCGCTCAGCGCTCGCATCTGTGCGTCGGTCAATCCAGCGTCCGCGGCTTCGACGTTTCCGCCATGTCGCAGCCCCATAAACTTGACCTCAGGACCAATGCCTGCAGCTAAGCGAATCGCCGCGAAGCGATGTCGGAAATAGTCAATCTCCCAGGGAAGGCATATTTTGCGTGTCCGATCCGGCAGGTCTCCGGTGACGATCAACCCGCCTTTTCTTGGAGCGCTATCGAGCCGGGCAACGATTTCAGGCCACAGACACGTGCCATCCTCATTGTAGAGCGGGACGTCAACCAAGACGCCAGTCTTGTTGTGAAAGATCTGGATATGATTTGGCTTCTCGGCCGAACGATAGTGTGTCCAGGAAAGCCGGCCTAGAATATCGGTTTGTAGCTGAAGGAAGTAGAAGACGATCATCGCTGCAGTGCCAAGTGACGGCTCGCCTGCGGCATCCGCAGCAGCAACGAAACGATTGAGTTCGCCCCTCCTCACAGGTCTGGAGCGCTTTGCTTGATAGCCATAGAGATCCATATCGACGAATGGATTTTTGGCTGGGACGGCATCATCGCGTGATCGCCACGCCACGGTCCACGCCTTCCGCACCACGCCCATCGCTAGGACAGCTGTTCGGCCGCGCTCCTTGCCATCGCTTCTCACGCGAATTTTTGCGTAGAGCATATCGGCCACGCCAACTGCGAATCCACGTTCAGTCTTCGTAAGAAGACCAAACTGCCCAGAACACTGTTGAGGTTATCCGTGCTTGGGGCATCCGGTGAGGATCGAAGCCAATGGTAGCGCATTTGCCCGATGTCGCTGTCAAGGCCGAGAAGTTCGTCGAGAAGATGCAACTTGTTTTCGGAAAGCCCGTTCAAAACGGCTATCTCTGCTCGGCGTCTGGCGATCGCTCGACCTGCGAGTCCAATTCTCTCGATTGTGTCTTCAGATGGCAACAAAGCATTCTCGGCATGAAAGGTCGCGATCACCGCGCTGGCTATTGCTGATCCTTTGTCGCTGACATCGGCTGCGTTGATCGCAGCGAGCAGCGCCGTTCGCCGATCCTGCGCCACTGGAGTGCGCTTTTGTAGATACGACAGCAATCGCGCAACGTGATCAAGCCGAGTTGGTTCGCGGCGAGCATATAGATCAAAAAACTTCGGGCTGATGTCCAATTGCGCCGCAATGTAGATGAGAGTCGCTTTCGGCAGTTTCTCTCCGGGCATCAGCGCTCGTCCTGGATATCTCATCAGACACAGCTGAACGCCAAAACCTAATTGGTTGTGAGGGCGGCGGCGGGCCTGGATCTCGAGCAAGCCCGCCGAAGTGAACGTGTAGTGGCGGATGAGGCTCTCTTCGTCTGTAGGAATGGCAAAGAGCGCTTGCCGTTCTCTGGTGCTGAGCAGCTTCCTTCGACCCATTTCTTGCCCTCATCTCCAAGCCATTGTTAGACTCGGATGAGATGCCATTGAAAATGGGTGGCGAAGCTAAAATTGGGGAATCTATCAGACAGAGGCGCCGTTCATCGTCCGTTCTAGCTTAGCGTATGATTTCGAGCAGTTCTTGTTCTGACCCCTTGAAGGAACTCCATGGTCAGATCGCGGCCTCTACCCGCTCAAGGCCAATGACGAGCCCGCCATGTCAGAAGGAGGCGGCCCTCCCGCGGAGCGGGTTCGTGCTTGGGCGCCATACGGTCATCACTTGCTTGCGACTTGATGTGCGCTCCGGCTCCAAGTAGGGCGCGTACCCTTGTTGGACCTCCGCCGGAATATGCATCCGGCGCGGCATCATCTTACCCACATTTTTTAGTATGCAATTGGCAGCGACGCGCGCAATGATTGTGCTGGAGAGTCTAGAGCATCTGGTGCTCCGATGTTCCTAAGCGCAGCAACGACATTCGCAGGGTGGGCTCTGGCTTGCGTCAAATGCTGGCGTCCGAGCAAAGACAGATATGCGATCTTGGGTTGCAGCGCCGCCTTATTTTTCTTTGTTTTGTCTCTGCCCTCGGAGAGTTGCGCGCAAGCGCCGCAGCATGTGCTCGTTCTATACGATAACAATCGCCTACTCCCTGCGAACATCGATGCGGATCGTGGCTTGAGCGACGCGGTTGCGTCATCAGGCCGCAATGTGGATCTCAGTGCAGAATTCCTCGATTATCCCCGCTTCGGCGGTGAGGGCCATATCCGGACAGTCACGACATATTTGCGTGAAAAATACGCGTCTCAGCCTCCGGATGTGATTGTAGTCGGAGGCAATGGAGCCCTCGATTTTCTGGTGCGTAACCGTACCCTGCTGTTTCCAAATGTTCCCGTGATTCACATGGGGGTGGACAAAGCATTTGCGGACGCGATGAAGCTCCCGGCCAATTTTGCAGGAGTGCCCGTCGAAGTCGACATGATTGGCACTATCAAGCAGGCCCTTCGCTGGCATCCTCGGGCTACACATCTTGTCGTCGTGACAGGAGCTTCAGCGCCTGATCGAGAATGGGAAAGCGACCTACGCACCCAACTGATCCCATTGCAGAAGCAGCTAAGCATTGAGTTCCTTGCCGGGTTGCCGACGCCCGAGCTCCAAAAGCGGGTTGGTTCACTCGGCTTGGACACTGTGATCTTTACTCCCGGGTATTTTACGGATGGTGATGGCCGAAGCTTTGCGCCGCGCGAAGCGGCAAGGGCGATCGCAACCGCGGCGTCCGCGCCCGTGTATGGCCCCTTCAATACCTTCATCGGCGTGGGCGTCGTCGGTGGACGAGTATCGAATTTCGAGGCAATGGGCCGAATGGCGGGAGGCATCGTCAATCAAGTTCTGGACGGCCATAAGCTGTCCGAAATTGCATTCCCGAAACTAATGCCGACGACCTTGAGTATCGATTGGCGCCAGATCGAACGGTGGGGGATCGCTCAAGGCGACATTCCGTCGGATGCGGAGGTGCACTTCAGGACACCGGGGCTTTGGGAGCAGTACAAGAGCCTGGCACTCTTGATTGCTGCTGCCTTCCTCGTTCAAACCGCTCTTTTGGGAGGGCTTCTGTTCGAGCGTCGTCGTCGTCGAACTGCCGAGAATGCCGTGGACAAGCACCGGTTCGAACTCGCTCATGCTTCTCGGCTGGCGATCGCTGGAGAACTAACCGCCTCAATCGCGCATGAGATCAATCAGCCTCTGGGCGCTATTTTGAGTAACGTTGCCGCAGCTGACCTGATCCTCGAATCTAATTCGGGGCAGCAGGAGGAATTGCGCCAAATACTTGCCGACATTCGACGCGATGACCTGCGCGCAAGCGAGGTCATCAAGCGTTTGCGAACACTTCTTGAAAAGCATCAAGTCAATAAATTGGCAATAAATCTCAACGAAGCGATCGCGGATACAGAGTTAATATTGAGAGCGCAAGCTTTGAGCCGAAAAGTTGATTTATCGGTCCTTCAATCATCAAACGAAGTGACGATAACGGCCGACAAAGTCCAAATTCAGCAAATCCTGATTAATCTCGTTCTCAATGCCATGGATGCCGTTTCGGGCATGCCCGAGAATCATCGAATAGTTACCCTTTCCGTTGCTCATGAGGCAGGGACGGCTTCCATCCGGGTTTGTGACACTGGCCATGGCATTCCAATCGGTCAGGAGGCGCAGCTGTTTGAGTCATTCTTCACGACCAAGGGGAGCGGTATCGGACTAGGGCTCTCAATCGTGAGAACGCTCGTGCAGGCCCATGGCGGTAAAGTTTGGGCGCAGAACCGGTCAACCGGGGGAGCGACATTCTATGTCGAACTTCCTGCTGGCTAATGCCAACATTGCGTATGGAGGCAGCATGAACTCGAAGCCGATGGTCCATATTGTGGACGATGACGAGGCATTTCGCACGTCCCTCCTTCGATTGTTGCGAGGGCACGATTTCGATGTGAAGACTTATGCGTCAACAGGGGACTTCCTACTACACCGTCCATCCGATCGTTATGGTTGCATCCTGCTGGATATTCGTTTGCCAGGCCCATCGGGCATCGAACTACATGCCGTTCTCAGGGAACAAGGGGTGTACCTGCCTGTGATTTTCATTACGGGGCACGCCGAGGTGGACACTTGCGTAGCCGCAATGAAAGCAGGTGCGGTCGATTATCTTGAGAAGCCGATCGAACCAGAGGCGATTCTGAATGCTATTGGCAGGGCGTTGGACCGCGATGGCCGCGAGCGCGCGCTCCGCGGCGCGCGAGATGCGCTCCAATCCACTTTTTCTTCTTTGTCACAGCGTGAACGGCAGATCTTCGATCTGATAATAGCTGGCCGTCTCAATAAACAAATTGCCGACGATCTTGGCATTGCGGAGCGAACTGTGAAGGCGCAGCGCGCCAGTCTGATGGAGAAATTGGGCGTGAAATCTGCGGCCGGCCTCGGCCGTTTTGCCGAGAAAATCTACACCGATAAAGAGAAAAGGGCTGATTATTTCGATTGAGAATGAGCACGTCATAGTTGCCCTTTTGGGCAGTTCTTGTGCCCGTAGGCTCCATTGTGGTCGTCTCTCTGCGGACCGACACTGCCTCAGGAGGCAGCCATGGCCGCGCGCATGAAAATACTTGTCGTTGATGACGATGACAGCATGCGCCAAGCGATCTCACGACTTCTTAATGCGGCCGGCTATGAGAACGCCACTTTCCCAACTGCCGAGGCTTGTCTGGCATCCGGGGTGACGTCGAATGCCGACTGCCTCATATGCGATCTTCATCTGCCTGCGATGTCCGGGCTGGACCTTCTTGCTGAATTACGCCGTAGAAATTGCGGAATCCCCGTTATTCTAATGACAGCATTCGATGAACGAGGGCTGCATTTACGCGCCCTGGAAAGCGGCGCGGCTGCATATCTCGCCAAACCATTCCTTGGCACGACACTCCTCGAATCAATCCAGGGGCTTGGTGGCGCCGGGAGCGGGGCCGACGAAATATAGTCGATGGCTCTGGTTGGCGTGCTTGGAACTGGCTGCCAGCCGCCGGAGCTCGGCTGGCGTCACATTCGACCGCATCTTCACCGCCGATGGCATGCGCGATACGCCATGGAATCGGATCGGGATGATGTGCAGAACCCCCCGTCAGTCAGAAATTGCGCCTGTTGGTATGTCTGGCCTGTCGGCCGATATCGCGGTCGCTTTCACTTTCGGGAAATTCGGTGTGCCCTTTCGGGCAGAATGCGCTGCCCCTTAGCCCTATAGTCTCTACGGCGCATGAAGACGAAGATGCATGGGCGGTCGTTTCGCCCTGCTTTTCGAGTAAGAAGGCGCATGCAGCCGCCGGTATCGAGTGAAACGTTCTTCCGGTCATTTAGAAAAATAATAGTTCAATTCACCGCAGGCGATCAAGAAATTGGTGGCGCGCGTTCACTTTGCTTTTGGGGCGTTGCCGGTAGCCGCCTCGTCATCGCCGCCTACTGGTTTCAAGCCAAAAGAAGGAGGTAGCAAGATGAAGTTCCGTAATCTCTTCTTTACGACGGTATCCGCCGCGATTTTAGGTACAGGGATAGCCCTCCCGGTGCAGGCGCAAGACCAGAAGCCGCCTAACATCCTCTTCATCATGGGCGACGACATCGGCTGGATGCAACCGAGCATCTATCATCGTGGCCTGATGGTTGGCGAAACGCCCAATATCGATCGCATCGGCAACGAAGGTGCGATGTTCACCGATTACTATGCCGAGCAAAGTTGCACCGCCGGCCGAAATGCCTTCTTCACTGGAATGCATCCGCTCCGCACAGGGATGATACCGCCCCAACTGCCCGGCAGCCCCTCCTATTTGCGACCCGGCACCCCGGCGCTCGCCAAGTTTCTGCACGATCTCGGCTACAACACCGGCGAGTTTGGCAAGAACCATCTGGGTGACCATACCGATGCTCTCCCGACGGCACACGGCTTCCAGGAATTTTGGGGTTATCTCTATCACCTCGACGCCATGCAAGGAGTGAGTTTCCCTGACATTAACAAAAGCGCGTCTGAGCAAACGATCGTCCCACCTTGCAAGAACACACCAGTTCCTGGGCTCTCCGATCCCCCCGGCGCCGTCGATCCGAAAACCACCCTCTGTCTGATGCCCCCGCGGCCGATGATCGCCTGCAAATCTTCCGATGGCACGGCGCAGAATCAAACTTGCTCGGACGAGGGCCCGTTGACGCTCGATCGGTCCCGGACCGTGGACGAGGAAATCTCCTCTCACGTTGTCGACTATCTCGATCGCAACGACCCGAAGAAAACCAACAAGCCCTTCTTCGTCTGGTACAACCCAGCCCGTATGCACATCACCACGATGCTCTCGCCGAAATATGAGGCGATGCTCGGCGAAAAAGGGGGCAAGGATTGGGGTATCAATGAAGCCGGCATGAAACAATTGGATGATAACATCGGCGTCGTGCTGAAGAAGCTGGAAGATATGAGCCAGCTCGACAACACCCTCGTCGTGTTCACAACCGACAACGGCGCTGAAGTGATTACCTTTCCAGACGGCGGCGTCACACCGTTCAAGGGCGGCAAGCTGACGACCTGGGAGGGCGGCATGCGTGCCCCGCTCGTGGTTCGGTGGCCCGGGCACATCAAACCCGGAACTGTCAAAACACAGATGATGGCGGCGCTCGACTGGTTGCCCACTCTGGTGAACATTGCCGGCGGCCCGAAGGGCGACGCGTTGAAGAAGCAGATCGAAGCCGGCAGCTATCCAGGCATCGTGAAGACAACCCTCGACGGCATCGACCAACGCGACTTCCTGGAAGGAAAGTCGGATTCGGCGCGGAATACGTTTTTCTA
The DNA here is from genome assembly GCF_030160835.1 of Labrys miyagiensis. Lineage (GTDB taxonomy): Bacteria > Pseudomonadota > Alphaproteobacteria > Rhizobiales > Labraceae > Labrys > Labrys miyagiensis. The sequence goes on from NZ_BSPC01000087.1 coordinate 34,003, forward strand.
TTACACCGGCGCAACCCCGTCGGCGGTTCGCTTCAAGAACTGGAAACTTTATTTCTCGATGGCAGGGGCCGATGCGACTGGCGGACTGTTGGGGGCCCAGACCTTCCACTGGACACAGATCGCCAACATCAAGCGTGACCCCTTCGAGATCACAGTCGTGGATAATAAGTCGCTCCTGGCCATGGGCGGCGCGCTCGCGGGTCCCAGTACCGCTTACCTTTACGACTGGAACATCCTGCCGATTGGCCAAGCGCTATGGCTGAAGGAGCTTGAGTCCTACGAACAATTCCCGCCAATGCAGGCTCCAGAAAGTTACAATTTGAGTCAAGTCCTGCAGCAGATAAAAGACGCGAAGACGGGCAGTCACGCGGGTGAGTAACCTGCAGTGTCAAATGAAGAGAGAGGCGACACGCGTGTCGCCTTTTTCGGTAGAGCTTCGACAGCGATCAATCTGCATCACCGGCAAATCCGCGCAGTAGGCCTTCATCCAATCTGCCACTCGCCCACTAATCATAGCTCTTGCAACGAAATCGCTGACCGCGAAAGGTTCTGCAATGAACTTCCTCAAACGAAGCGCATTTGGCCTTTTTGCATCCGCTGGCATTTTGATCGGCCTGCCCGGCTCCGCCCAGCAAGCAAAGCCCAATATTCTTGTGATCATGGCGGACGATATTGGGTACTGGAACATCAGCGCCTACAACCGCGGAATGATAGGGTATCGAACGCCCAATATCGATCGCCTCATCGAGCACGCTTTCCTGCTCGTTCCGGACCAGGCGATCGTGGCTGAGCATCTTCAGAGCTTTCGGGATTTTCCGCCACGCCAAAGACCGGGGTCGTTCTCAATCGAGCAAACCATGGAGATGCTCAGGGCGCCACCATCAGGCAACTAAAGCAAGTCGTAAGAGACGTATGGAGCTCCGAGATGATGCTACCTTTGCAAAGCAACACTCCCTCGTCATTGAAGCGCATTCCTCGTTCCATCAGATGGGTTTACTCGGTGGTGTGCGCCGCCATTTTGGCAGCCACGCTATCCGCCTTGCCGATGGCAGCCAAGGCACAATCGCCTGATCCTCTGCCATCATGGAACGACGGGCAATCGAAGCGCGACATCATCGCATTCGTCGAAGCGGTCACGACGGTGGGGTCGCCGGACTTCGTGCCGGTCGATCAGCGGGTCGCTACATTCGACAACGACGGCACGCTGTGGGTCGAACAGCCTGTCTATACACAAGGCTTCTTTGCCGTCGATCGTCTCAAGGAAATGGCGGCGCAAAATCCGCCCTGGGCAAGTACCAAGCCCTACAAGACGATCGTATCCAGTGGACTGAAGGGATTGTCGGGCATCGACGAAGCGGGGCTAGCGCAGATCATCGGCGTGACGCATTCCGGTATGACACCGCCTGAATTCTCCGCCATCGTCGACAAGTGGCTTGCTTCAGCCCGGCATCCGCGTTTCGACAGGCCGTTCACCGAACTGACCTACAAGCCCATGCTCGAGGTTCTCGCCTATTTCCGGGCGAATGGCTTTAAGACCTATATCGTCACGGGTGGCGGCGTCGATTTCGTGCGCGCCTTCGCTGAGAAAGCCTATGGCATACCGCCGGAGCAGGTGATTGGCTCCCGCATTAAGCTGACCTTCCAGATGCAGGATAGCCAGCCGGAGCTCTTTCGGCAGGACAAGATCGACTTCATCGACGATGGCCCCGGCAAGCCCATCGGCATCGAGCAGGGCATCGGCCGGCGCCCGATTGCCGCCTTCGGCAATTCGGATGGCGATTTGCAGATGCTGCAATGGACGGTCGAGGCGGGGAAAAGGCGCCTCGGCGTCGTGGTCCATCATACCGATGCCGAACGGGAATATGCCTATGACCGCAACTCCAAGGTGGGCCATCTCGATGTCGCTCTCGATGCCGCAAAGCTGGACAGTTGGACCGTTGTCGACATGAAAGCAGACTGGAAGACGATCTTTCCTTGGGAGAAGTAAGATGCGAGTCCTGCCGCAAGATATAGCGACGCCGGCCGATGCGCGCGGCATGAACATGGTCCACGTGCCCGGCGGGATGTTCCGCATGGGTTCAAACAATCATTATCCCGAGGAGGCACCGGCGCATCGTGTAACGGTCGACGGCTTCTGGATGGATGCAACGCCGGTTACCAACCGGCAGTTCCGTGCCTTTGTCGAGGCCACCGGTCACGTAACCCTCGCGGAGATCGCTCCCGATCCAAGGGACTATCCCGGCGCTCTGCCGCACATGCTGCGACCAGGTTCGTTGATGTTCAACCCACCGACGCATGTGGTCAACCTGCGTGATTGGTCGCAATGGTGGACCTTCAAGTTTGGCGCAACCTGGAGAAGGCCATACGGCCCAACATCCTCGATCAAGGGGCTCGACGAACATCCGGTGGTGCATGTCGCCTACCGTGATGCCGAAGCCTATGCGGCCTGGGTCGGCAGGTCGCTGCCGACAGAGGCAGAATGGGAGTTCGCCGCCAAGGGGGGGCTGGAGGACGCCGAATTCGCCTGGGGCGACGAACTGACGCCGGGCGGCAAGCATATGGCGAACACTTGGCAGGGTGCCTTTCCAATCGAGAACACCAAGGAAGATGGCTGGGCGCGAACCTCGCCGGTCAGATCCTATCCGGCCAATGCCTACGGCCTTCATGACATGATCGGCAACGTGTGGGAATGGACGAGCGATTTCTGGTCGACCAAACACCAGGGCGATGCGCCGAAGGCTTGCTGCGTGCCGCAAAATCCGCGTGGCGGCCCGGAGTCTGCGAGCCTCGATCCAAGGCAACCCGAAATCCGCATTCCGCGCAAGGTGTTGAAGGGTGGCTCGCATCTTTGCGCGCCGAATTACTGCCGGCGCTACCGTCCGGCGGCTCGCCATGCAGAGCCCATCGACACGTCGACCAGCCATGTGGGGTTTCGCTGTGTGGTCCGGGAGCTCTCTCGAACCACCGACGTGGAATAGCCATTCGTTGGAGCGGGTCAAGGCGCGGCATACGGGCGCTTCGATGGAAATTACTCAGCATCCAAGCTGACCATGATTCTGGGTGAGTTAGAGCACTCACATAAGAGGGAGGCTTCCATGTTTCGTTATCTCCAGATCGCCTTATGCGCAGGCTGATTTTGCTTAATAGCGAGTAGCACACTGAGCCAGGACGCAACGGTCAAGCCACATGTGCCGCTGGAAAAGACAATCGGCCAAGTGACGGCGACAGGCCCTGTTCCCTCCCTCGCCGTGATCAATGCGTCTGGAGCCAGGCTCGAGGGCAACAAACTGACGCTGACCGGGGTATCGGCAAACTCGATCGTATTCGCCGATCGCCCCGTGCGTGCTGCGGGTCACGTCGCTACCGAACAGTTCATCATGCAGTGGGACGAGGATAAGGGCAGCTTTGCCGCCGACCCGCCAAACGCCACCATTTCCATTCTGGGAGGTGACGGCTCCCAGGTGAACGATGCCGTCGTGACGTTGAAGACCCCCAAACTCGAAGGGGCGAACCTGACCTTCGACGTGGCGGTTCTCGAGGGAAGCCTGAACGGGTCCACAGGGCCGGCCGCGCTTTTCATCGATCCGTTTGCAGCACATTTCGGCGGCTTTCACGGCGGAGGCGGATTTCGCGGGGGCTATGGAGGGTTTCACGGAGGTGCCGTCGGATGGCACGGCGGAGAATGGGGTGGTGGTCGTCGTCGTTACTGGCACGCCCCGGTCTACCGCGGGGCAAGGTACGGCGCTGGCGCCGGTGCAGCGGTTGGCCTGGCTGCAGGAGCCGCCATTGGCGCCGCGGCAGCGGATCCCTACTATTACGGGCAGTGTGGATATTACCCCTATCCGCCGTGTGAGTAGAAGGATCTGCTCGGAACCGGAAGCGACTTCTTCGAGATGGCGTCAAACAGCTCCCTAAGCAAAGTCGTATCCATTGGTCCTAGCATTACAGTCGTAATTTTGTTGCGTGATTGAATGATGTCTGAATCACTGGAG
>NZ_BSPC01000088.1 GCF_030160835.1 Labrys miyagiensis
CAAGGGCGCGGGCGGCCTCCTCGATCGCCCGCAGCGGCCAGCCGGTCGAGCGCGTCGCCAGCTGGCGCCAGAGGCGCAGGATGGGCTCGGCGGGACCGATCGCCTCGCCGCCGGTCCGGAAGCACCAGGCATCACGCAAGGCGGCCTCGTCCTCGCGTCGGCCGATCAGGCGGGCCGTGGCGGCGGCGGCCGGCAGGGCCAGGCGCTGGCGCCAGACCCCGGCAAAGGCGGGCTCGGCCCGCACGATGGCATCAAGAGCGGCCAGGGCGGCACCGGCGGCGAAGGTGGCGTCTATCGCGCTTTGAGGCGCCGTCTTAACCCTAGCCCAGGCCGGCACGGGACGCAGGAGGGCGGGTGGTGGTAGAGTGGTTTTGGGCTCAGGCATGGCTGCGGATGCTAAAGCGCCGCGGCGCTTAGGGCCAGCAGAAAGGCCACAAACCGCCCCAGCTGTCGGTGCATAACTATGTCCGATAATGTTGCAGGGGTGGACATTACTCGGTAGAATATTTCTTCACATAAGCATCTATAACCACTATTGCGCGATGCTAACAGCAGTAATGTAATTTATATTCAAACATAATATTTAGCGGAAATATATGATTGTTTGCTGCACTAATGCAGACATCTTTATAGACTCTATTATTATCAGTATAACTCGGATTTGTCGAACTAAGTCTGTTTGCCGCTCGTCGCATCTCTCGCGAGCAATAGCCGACCTCAAGAAGAGTGCCTATCCGGCTCCATCCGCTTCAGCTAGATAAAAATACAGCTGGGAATTCGTTTCGTAGATCCCGTTATGCGAATCCGGTTCCGGAGTCGGTTGGTGTCTGAATTTTCGATGGTTTCGGTAGTGGAGCGTCTCATCAGCTCCACCATGCCAAAAAGGGATGAGTTTTTCATAGTGATATCAAATGGTTATGACGCATGGGCATCAGCGCGCGTACCCCACTATGTACCCCGGATGCGTACCCCATAAAAATTAATGAAGGCCGTCACGGTTACTCGTTTGGCTCCCGAGCCGATTTCAACCATCGCGACACCGTGGCGCAATGGTGCCATCGCCTCCAGTGATACGGCGTGCCGTCTCACCAGTTTGCGAAAATCCCTGAGTTGGCTGTAACCGAGGGCCGTGGCGACGTCCATGACTGGCACGGTCCTGTCCTGCGAGACCGGCAGGGTGGTTGCGGGTACTCCCGCGATCAATTCGTTCACGTTGGTACTTTCTGTTTGTGGCCTGCGACGAGGCCGTGATGGTGCCGTTAGCAAGAGCCGTGGGCTCGGGGAGGCAGAGGTGTTCCCAGACGAGGAAGAGGAAGTTTCTGAAGTCAGAGAGGATAGGGTCCTGGACCGAGCTAAGGCTGGTCGAGGACATAAGTTCGGACATGGATTGCAAACCGCATACGGTTAGACGCGGGCGCACGTAGGGGGCTCCGTCAAGGTCCCCGCTAGGTTACTGTGTGGGTACCGAGAAGCCTGCCTACGGCGCTGCGTGTTGAGTTGTTGGTAGAGGTAATGAGTTGCGAGCGCGATGGTCCGCTATCATCACGGTTGACACTTCACCATGACGGTCAACTTAGCAGTAAGTACGATTGTTGGCTCAGATGCCCAATAGCCAGCTATTCGTAGCCGCCAACCATTGCAATTCCGTCCCTTGGCGCAATCAGTGTTATCGAATTTGTTTTTTGAACTTGATAATAGCCAGTCGTTCCAGCAGCCAATCGCTCGAATAAAGCCCGTATCTTTTCATCTTCAATGCAGCCCAAGCTATCTACAAAATCAGATTGCCAACGTGGGATATCGTTTCCTTCAACCCAAACAGGTGTGGATTGCCAAGGTTTAGCTGTAGCTTCGTTGAGCCGCGATACTCCCCCACGACGAACTTCTTCTGCAAATTTGGCGTCGAGATTAAACACGGCGACGGTGCATTTAATCCATTTGCTATTGTAATAGACTGCTGAGCCTGTGGGGAGACCGGTTGGGATGTCTGCTCGTAAGCGGTCGGGAGAATCGCAACCCACCAACACGATTGCCAAAATCGTCGCAAGAACGGCAGACCTTATAGTATGGCCGACTAACATTCTGCGGCATGTCAGGACGGGCATGGCATCGAACCTGTGAGCAAGGGAGGCTGCACCTCGGCGGTTGGTTATTGCAATTCGCTTAGGATTCTCGTTGTCCGACCTATGGAAAACTTATGTTGCTCTCTGAGGGAGCCCTTGCTCGTCCTCTGAGGGGCGCGGGAAGGGGAGGTGCCGAGCCCCGCCTGGGCGAGTGCGGCCATCCCAGCGTTTAAATGTGGTAATTTGCAACGGTCGTTCCGTAATGGCTGCTCGCGGAGAGTCTGATGCAACACGAGGTGAGAGTTTGGAAAACCTCCCACAAAGTCATTGTTGGCAAGAGGACCGATGGCCGCTGGGAGGCGGTGGGCACTTACCTGGACGTGGAAATCAGAGTGACCGGGCGAGACGAGGCGAGTGCCCTTCATGCCTGGGTGGCGGAGGCCAGAGCAAGGGGCGTCTAGATTATTGAGGGAGCCCTTGCTCGTCCTCCGAAGGGCGCGGGAAGTGCAGATGTCTAGCCGCCGCCTGGGCGAGCGCTGTCATACCGGCATTGTGGCCCGGCACGGCCTCCGTATCGTTGTCCTTTGGGAACTGGCGGATGACGTTGAGGGTCGCCGCCTGGGGTTTGACAGGGACCAGTTCGCCTTCTTTGGTGACCTTTCCTCGCCGTTTTCGAGCACATCCGTGAGGTGCTTGGCGAGGGCGGAGTGTATCGGGCCACGTGAAGGCCACGATGTTGCTGTCCACGGTCACGACAACGTGCTGCCGTGAGAGGTAAGGGGATGGAACGCCGAAGTTCTTCAGGGTCCCCGTGCCCTCGTAATTGGCGTAGCTAAGGGCCAATGGGTTCTGCAAATGAAGCAGGCCCGCAAGGTTTCCCCGGCGAGGCCAGTGAACGGATTGTGATGCGTTTGTGCGCCGTTGACGCTTACGACGCCCGCCACGGCTTTGAGTAAGGTAAAAGCGCTTCCGGAAGCCGCGCGCGCGTTGGTTTCGCTATGGGCGACCGTCAAACGGTGGCGATGCAGCGTTAATCGCCGTTGCAAAACTCAGATGCATAGGTGCATCTTCAATCGGGACTTGTGCGGCCTTAAGCTCGATCAAAACCTGGGGCCTTCGAGTTGACATTTGCTGTAGGAAGCACCCCATGTATTCGAGGTTGTTCGCACTGCTCAGTGTTGTTTTGCTTTGCTCGTGCGTGATGGAACATGAGCAGGAGGTTCCACTAATTACACGCCCCGTATCCCTGAGCAGGACACAAGTAGCCGTGATAAAAGGCGAACTTATCAAGACAACTAAAAACGCTGTTTCAGAGTGGTTTGGCAAAATGTCTGCGGCAACCGACGGAACACATATTTACGTATGCGGGATGTTTAAAGCAGACACGAGTACGGGTGACGACGCCGGAGGGGGATTTTACTTCGGGACTCTTACAGAAGGAAATGGGGGGGCGTATTTATTTTCACCAGTTGTATATTCATATTCAGCGGGCTACGGCAGGACGCAGGAAGGCATTATGCGAATATGTTCACTGCATGGAACTCAGATCGAGTTTCCTTTAGAGTAACTTGTGCCGGCTTGAGCAAAAGTCATATTTAGCAAATGGCTTTTGCAACGTCCTCGAAACCCTTTCAGTGCTGGCTAACCTTTTCGGGCTGGCCACTAATCAGCGAATTCAAAAGCGGCACTAACGGGAACATGTTCTGGAACGGTAGAACGCGCGCCAACCGGCGAGCTTCACCCTGGGAATAACCACCCTCACGGGCAGCACGAGCGATGCCGCCAACGGCACCCTGGGCGGAGTAGAGAAGGTCCAGCGAGGGGCTCGCGAGGAAGCCGGAGTTGGTCCCCGAGGAGCGCGTATCGAAGAACGGGTCGATGCCCATCGTGGTTAGGCCGGTATCGCCAAGCATGGGGATGATGCTCGACCGGGAGCCGCGCTGCACCATCGGTCGCCCCGGCCAATGGCGATTAGGTGCGTCTGGGTGCTATAGGTGCAGCGCTTCTGGTGTCCTATCGGTTACAGCGGGGTCGTCACCAGTGCCCACGCAACGCCCGGAAGCCCATATCTCGGGCGTCTTTCTCTTCCTCATGAACCCGCCTGCGCTCCGCTTCACGCGCCGCGATTGCGTCAAGCTCGGCCTGGGCCGCAGCGTCCACCGCTACGAGCCTGCCTGCGGTGTACAGGGCGAAGACTTCGGCCATCTTCACGGCCAAGCTATCGGCCAGTGTGGTGCCCGCCTTGCCGACGAGGAATGCCGCTTGAGCGAAACTGAGTTGGTACTCGGTGACTTCCCGCTTGGCTCCCTTGCCTGCCTCGATCATCGCGACACCGTGGCGTAATGATCCCATGGCTTTCAACGCCGAAGCGTGGCGCTTTATGAGCTTTCGGAAGTCGTTGGGCCGGGAGTAGCCAAGCGCCTTGGCGAGTTCCATAGGGCGGTCTCATGGTGGCGCTGATCGGCGGGGCGGCGTTTGCGCTGCCTCGCGCCAATGGCTTGCTCTTGGGCCTCTACGGCGGCCGTAACGTGATTGATGAGGGCACGAAGCGGAGCACCTTTTGCGCCCATGAAAGGGTCGAGCCAAGGACGCCGCTCGCGCGGGTTAGCGGCGGTTGTGGTCATGTGTCTGATGTCCTGGAGAAGTCGTCCAGCCCGGTTACAGGCCAGCCCGGAGACGGAAAGAGGCGGCGGAAAAACCAGCCAAATACAGATACGGGAGCACGCAAATGCACACGACAATATACATTCAATTGACGTGATTTACGGCTGGTAGTCCTTGAGTGAGGGGTAATCGCCGATCTATATGTGAGGGGTAATTCTGCGGCCGAGCTATCCCAGCCGCATAACACCGACATGCGGGCACACAGTGGTTCCTAGTGTGGGCGGTATTATCAGAAGGGCTCATCCCGCCCATGAGGCAGCCGTGCTGGGCGCTCCGTGGTTCCTAGTGTGTGGGGTAATTTCGGGGTCGGCTTCTTGGAAGCGGAGGGGATCAACGCGCAGCCGCACCCGACCAGACCCTTCGCAGGGCCTCGGGTAGAAGCATGTGTCCTCTCGCTGGAGTAACTGGAGAGAAAGGCCCGCCCACGCACCTGTGAAGATGGATTGAACGGGGCCGTTAGGGTGCGTTATGGTGAGATAGGGTGACGCAGGCTGGATTACGCGATGATCCGGCTAGCCCAGTGCAGAACTGGGACGCAAAAGTGATGCTTTAATCGGGGGTTTTGCGAAAATCGGTGACCCATGAAACTGTGGCTGCTTCCAATAACTGCAATGTTCATTTTGTGTGATGTAGTCGTTTCCCATGCGGATCCATTCGAGGAGTATAGGAATGGACACTACCAAGCGGCTGTGAAGCAATGGCAAGCCAAAGCGGAACAAGGAGATGTTCGCTCGGAGTCCGCGTTAGCTGGAATGTATTATCAGGGTAAGGGAGTCGAGCAGAACATTGGCTTGGCGCTGCAATGGTACGAGAAAGCGGCCAGTCAGGGAGATGCAGTCGCGCAATCTCAGCTCGCGGTCATTTACGAAGCAGGTTACGTCGTGCCGAAAGATATGGTGAAAGCCCGGTATTGGTATCAAAAAGTCGCTGATGGAAATTCGTACATGGCAAGATTTGCTGCAGCGACAATGCGTGAACTGCACAATCCATGACTTCTTTGTAAGAGCAAACGTCCAATGGGGAACTCCATCAATAGAGTTGGTGCACGATTAATCCTGCCGCTGGTCGCGAGCGCGCTTTTCTGGTCTTCTATTGCACTTGGCCAGGAAAAAGCACCTGCCTCCTTTGATACGATGAGCTGCAGCTACGCTGTCAATCATAAGACAGAATTGGCCGGTATCGCTGATTGGGCGTGGAATGTGTTGGTAGGAAATGGACCGGGAGATGGCACTCTTATAGTCCATGGTAGCCGCTATGATCTGCGGCCGCTCTTCGTTGAAGCCGTCCTGAAACGACGTGTCCTGGCATATTGCAGCACCCATCAACCCTCGTCAGTGCCAGCCGCCTTAGCTGCTATCTTGAATGAGGCAATAACCCCTACAGTAAGGCCGCTTGATCAGCCTAGTGACGGACTAATTTTGCACTTTCTCTAACTCGCAAAATTCCTACACGATTTTCGCTGAAGAAGAACTCGACTGTGTCGCCGACGCTGTCGATGCCGCGGTACAGATACATCCAGCGACCACGAACCTTGATGTATGTTTCGTCGAAATGCCATTTGCCGGCCACAGTTCGTTTGCGCTGATTGAACCGTTCAAGCAGCAACGGCGAGAACCGTACGACCCAGCGATGGATCGTGGAATGATCGACGCAGATGCCGCGTTCGATCATCATCTCCTCCAGATCACGAAGGCTCAGCTTGTAAGCCAGATACCAGCGGACGCACAGCAGGATCACCGAGCGATCGAATTGGCAGCCCTTGAACATCAAAACGCTCCACTGAAACAGAGGAGATTTATGTCGCGGCTGACTTCGATGGAAAGTTTGCGACAGAGCCCCTTAACGAGGTGTCAGAGCCATGCCGTGGCCCTGGCTGCACGCGCGCTCGCAGCAGCAGGATGGCGGTGGAGATCATCATCTCAATTCTTGGACAAGCTGGTTGGCCGCCTGATAATCCTGCGTGCCAAGACCTTCACTGAATCTGCTCATCGCCCGCTGCAACACCTCAAGAGCCTCGGCTCTTCTGGCGTGTCGCATCAGCAACCGCGCCAAACTCGTCGCGGCTCGCAGAGCCCACGAATCAGCGCGCTGTTCTTGCGAAAGCGCCATGGCACGCTGGAATTCTGTCTCTGCTGCTGTAGTGTCTCCAGCTATGGCGAAAATCTCACCCCTAAGCCGAACAAGTTCAGCCATGCACCAGCGTTCTTCTCGCGACGCGGAGCTTTCAATTGCCTGGGCGATTGTCGCCTTGGACCGTAGGTCCTCGCCCGATTGGCCGAGGGCGAAGGCTAACTCGCCGAGGAAGTAATTGTAAGGGAGCAGAAAATTTCCCGGCGGCATCTTTTGAAGCGCGTCCGACAGCAATTGTGCGGCGCCCAAATAATCTGCCTTTCTGCTAAGAAGTACGCCCCTCCAACATCTGCCGAAAAGATCCCAGGGTCCTTCGGGATCGCACACTGCCTGATCCACCAGTTCTTTTATGTAGTCATCAGCCGTGTCGAGTTTGTCGAGCAGAAGCGCGAGATGGCAGGATGAATAGGCCAGCGCGTCCATGATAGTCAGCGCGTGCTGGGTTTCTTTAGCCCGCGTCAACGCCGATTCCGCCATATCCCAAGCGCGATCGGGGCACCCAACAAACCATAAGACCTTCGCGAGAACCGTTCCTGTCACCGTGTGCTGATTGAGCCTGTAGCGGAGGAGATGGCGTCCAGTCTCAAGCTTCTCTTGCGCTGCCATTGCTCGTTCCAGCAACGCCCGCGCAGCTCGAAAATCTCCTCGATAATAGAACACCATTCCCGTCAGACGCTCGCCGAGGGGAACGTCGGCCGGATCAGGCGAAGTTCGCGCAATTCCGGTGAATTCGATCGCGAGCTTATCGGCAAGTGGGATATCGCCGTCACCAAGGGCGTTCGTCCAAAGCCCCCTAATTGCGCGCATTTTGTAATCACTATCGCCAAGAGCGCGCGCAATCTCCAGGACACGGGCCCAAGCCTTATTGGACCTGGAATCGAAGCGGTAGGACAGAGAATTTCCTAGAGCCGCGAACAGCTGCATTGCTTGGCGCGAGCTTTGATATTCTGGTGGGTCTAACAGATCAACAGCAGCCTCCACCCGCTGGCGGCACTCTTCATTGAGCGACAAACGCAGCCAAATCGGAATGCCAGTGATAGTCAGGTCAATTGCAAGTTGCCGATTGCCATTCTCCGATGACGCCCAATCCAAGGCGATCCGGAGATTCTCGATCTGGCGGCTGTAAATTCGGTGCCAAGCTGAAGCTGAATGCGTATCGGCGCCGACTTCCGCAGGCAGGAGCATGTCGCGGAAATACGTGGCGTGCCGCTCTGCAACTCGATAGAACTCTCCGCTGTCGACAAGCTGCTTCCTCGCGTATGCGCGCGTCGATTCAAGCAGCCGATAGGCCGCTTCTTCGCCCACGAGGCTTGCGGTTACGAGGGAGGCCGACACCAGGGCGGCTAAATGCTCGGCAATCGCGGGAGCCGGGATCAAACTGTCCTCGGCTATGGCGACCGCAGCGTCCATATCGAATTCACCGGCTAGGACGGACAGGCGTCTAAGAAGGGTGCGCGGGGCCTCGGCGAGGAGCTCGAAACTCCAATCGAATGTCGCATCAAGGGTCTGGTGATGGGCCGGCGCGGTGCGGTAGCCGCCGGTAAGGAGCCGGAATCGATCGTCGAGACGCGCTGCTATGCCGTGAACTCCAAACTTGTCCACGCGGCCCGCTGCCAACTCAATCGCTAGCGCAATTCCGTCAAGACGCCGGCAGATTTCACTGACCACCGGCGCATCGTCGTCGGAGAGGACGAAGGAGCCGAATGCGGCTGCATGATCTACAAAAAGTTGCACCGCCGGAAACGCCAGCGCCTGTTCCGCGGTCAAATCCGAGGAGGCAGGCGCTTCCAACGGGGGTATCCGCCGGACGTGCTCACCACGGGCGCGAAGCGGTTCACGACTCGTAGCAAGGACGTTCACAAGCGGCGCGCCTTTGCAGATTTCTTCTGCGAGTTTCGCGGCCACCTCGACGACGTGCTCGCAGTTGTCCAGAATAAGAAGCATCGCCTTCTGCCGCAGCATCGCGACCAGAGCGGAAGTGGTATCTCCAGAGCTGACAGGGGATCCCAGTATCGAAGCCAGTGTGTTCGGGACGAGCGTGGGATCGGCGATCGGCGCAAGGTCCAGAAAGCAGACTCCATCGCGATAGGACGAGCTTAGGGTGGTCGCAGCTGCGAGTGCCACCGTGGTTTTGCCTATGCCACCAGGGCCGACAAGGGTGATGAACCGCCGCAACATCAAATCGGAAGCAACTACCGCAATCCATCTCTCACGACCGAATACCTCCGTGAGCAGCAGGGGCAAGTTGTTCGGAACCACAGCTGTCGCCTCGGGGGGTAGTTCCAATTCGACCGGCAGGCGCGATACGGAAGCAGCGAAGCTGTACCCGCGGCCGGGAATGTTGACGATGAAGTGTTGCCCGTCTTGACCGTCTCCCAGGGCTTTACGGAGCGCAGCAATGTGAACGCGCAACGCTCCATTCTCAACGAAGACACCTGGCCAGACCTGCGCGAGCAGTTCCTCGCTGCTGACGACTGTTCCAGCTCGGCTGACCAGCGCAATTAAGACGTCGAACGCTCTGCCGCCAAGGGCGACGTGCTGCCCGGCCCGTAATAGCGTGCGCCTGGAAGGCAGCAGCTTAAACAGCCCGAACGCCAGGATCTCGTTCCCTGGCACCAATGTGTCGAGCGAGCCCGAGCTTCGTCCTGGCTGTTTCACAGGGAGATCTTCCGGGGGTTGGCAAGAGCGATCTTAACAGATCGTAACACTTCCTAACACCGATTGACGCACGGATCGGGCATCTTCCGGCAACACGGAAGCTGACCGGCAATGATGGAGGACCCCGCAATGCAGGAACATGTCAGCCCCAGTTTTGCAACGGGCGCGATCTCAAACAGGCTGTCCGGGCGCTTCTTAGCCACCCGTCGAAACCTACTAGCGGGAGCGGCTGGTGCCGTAGCGGCCGCCACAATGGCTAACGCCGGCCTGACTGCCAACCGCGCTTCGGCAGCACTTCCCAAACAATCCAACTCTCACGCGAGGGGACAGGCAATGATCACGACCAAGGACGGCGTCGAGATATTCTACAAGGATTGGGGCGTCGGGCAGCCAATTGTCTTCAGTCACGGCTGGCCCCTTTCGGCTGACGACTGGGACGCCCAGATGATGTTCTTCCTAGAGCGGGGTTACCGCGTCATCGCGCACGATCGCCGTGGCCACGGCCGATCCTCGCAGGTCGCCGACGGCCACGACATGGACCACTATGCGGATGATCTCGCAGCCGTTGTCGCGCATCTCCGTTTGGAGAATGTCATTCACGTAGGTCATTCGACCGGTGGCGGCGAAGTGGTTCGGTACCTTGCGCGTCATGGCCAAGATCGCGTGGCGAAGGCTGCGATCATCAGCGCTGTCCCGCCTATCATGGTGAAAACCGCATCCAATCCGGGTGGGCTTCCGAAGGAGGTGTTCGACGGATATCAGGCTCAGCTCGCGGCCAATCGCGCTCAGTTCTACCTCGATGTCGCCTCCGAGCCGTTCTACGGGTTCAATCGGCCAGGGGTGAAACCGATCGAAGGCTTGATCCGCAACTGGTGGCGACAGGGCATGATGGGCGGTATCAAGGCTCACTACGATGGTATCGCAGCCTGGTCGCAAACGGACTTCAGGGAAGATCTGCCGAAGATCACCGTTCCCACGCTCGTGATGCACAGCGAGGACGACCAGATCGTTCCTTATGCTGATTCCGGGCCACTCTCGGCAAAACTTCTCAAGAACGGCGTGTTGAAGACTTACAAGGACATCCCACACGGCATGCCGACGACGCACGCCGACATCATCAATGCCGACCTGCTGGCCTTCCTTAAGTCGTCATCGTGAAGGCTTAACAACCGTTTTAGCTTTGAGAACAGCTGGGCGGGGGAGGTGGACCGGCCCGGCGCGTGGGCTTCTGTGCGCCGGCCCTGGCCCACTTCGCCGATGTTCACGCTTTTGGCGGACCTCAGCTGCCGCGCACTGAGGCACCGGCAAGTTTGCAGCTTGCGGATCAAAGCACCAAGACAGGAACAACCCACTTCGGAGGGACGGACCCTATGTCGCGCAATCTCCAGCATCCTTTAACGCGCCGGGGCTTTTGCCTGTGCTGCCTCGGCACCTCAGCCGCTTTCATCGGCGGGTGGCTTTCCCCCCGCAGCGCTTACGCCGAGGCGCGCGGCCTCGTAACGGTGATCAAGGACAGCGCAGCTTCGTCCCCGATCGTCACACACAAGCTGCGCGGCAACCTCAGCGTCTTAGAGGGATCTGGTGGCAACGTTGCCGTACTGACCGGCAGTGAGGGCAAAGTTTTGGTCGACGCAGGGATCGGCGTCTCAAAGCCCCAGATGTCGAAAGCTCTAGCACAGCTCGGAGCAGAGCCTGTTACGCACCTGATCAACACGCACTGGCATTTCGACCATGCCGACGGCAATTCGTGGCTTAGTGCAGCAGGGGCCAAGATCACGGCCCACATCAACACGCGCAAATATTTGTCGGAGGTCCGGCGCGTCGAGGATTGGGACTACAATTTCCTCCCGCTGCCAGAGGGCGGTGTGCCCAGCGACGTCTTTGAGGACGCCCTCGCTCTCAAATTGAACGGCATATCGCTGGGCCTGAAACATTACGGTCCCGCCCATACGGACGGCGACATTTCAGTGACCTTCGCCGAATTGGATATCGTACATGTCGGCGACATTTTCTGGAATGGTTCGTATCCCTTCATTGATTATTCAACGGGCGGCAGCATCGACGGGACAATTGCCGCGTGTGAAACGAGCATCGCGGCGGCAACCGACAAGACGGTGATTGTTCCCGGTCACGGGCCGCCAGTCAGTAATCGCGTGGAGCTCGGCGACTATCGGGACATGCTTGTCGCGGTTCGGGAAAAGGTCGCAACGCTGAAGCGGCAGGGTCGAACACGAGACGAAACCGTCGCCGCCAAGCCTACTGCCTCCTTCGACGCTCGCTGGGGCAACTTCGTCATCGATGCGGGCTTTTTTACCCGCTTGGTCTACGAGGGCGTTTGACGATGGGCAAGCTCGATGGAAAGGTCGTCGTTATTACTGGCGCAACGACCGGTATCGGACTCGCGGCCGCAATGCGCTTTGCTGCCGAGGGGGCCCAGTTGTTTATCACCGGCCGACGCCAGAAGCAGCTCGATGAGGCCGTTGATGCCGTCGGCAGCGGTGTCCGTGGCGTTCTGGGCGACGTAGGCAATCTTGCGGATCTCGATCGGCTGTTTGCTGTCGTGAAGGACGAAGCGGGATCGATTGACGTGCTCTTTGCCAACGCCGGGAGCGGCGAATTTGCTGCCATCGGCGCAATCACAGAAGAGCATTTCGATGCGACCTTTCGGACAAACGTGAAAGGAACTCTGTTCACGGTCCAGAAAGCGTTGCCCCTTCTCAAGGATGGAAGCTGTATCATCCTGACAGGATCAACAGCCGGTTCGACCGGGACGCCGACGTTCAGCGTCTACAGTGCCACCAAGGCAGCCATTCGTGCCTTTGCGCGAACCTGGATCCTCGATCTGGCCGACAGGAAAATTCGCGTCAACGTTCTCGCGCCGGGCAATACGTCTACTCCGGGGTGGCACGGGCTAACGGCATCGGAGCAGGCGCATGATGAAATGCTCCGCGCTGCAGAACAATCAATTCCGCTCGGTCGACTCGCCGACTCCGCTGAAATCGCTAGCGCGGCCCTATTTCTCGCTTCGGACGACAGCAGCTTTGTCACAGGCATCGAGCTGTTCGTTGATGGCGGCTCGGCGCAAATTTAAAGCGCGGGCTGTTGGGCGCACTCGCGCTTGGATGAGCATAGGTTGGCATGAACCCCTCGCTGGGAGGCTTCTCGCAATGACTGACGCAGCTTTCGTCACTACAGCCGCTCAGGTTCAGAGTGTTCGCGACATCATTGGCCCGTCGCCACTTGTCGCAATTGAAAACGAGCCGCCCGCCAAGCTGTTCGTTGATCCACCGCTTCCCGAGGAGCTCGCGAAGGGTCTTGTCTTCATTCAGTACCGTACCGAAAACCTGCGCGTCGTGCCACTATTCGGCGCAGGAGCACTGGATGTCTCTCCGCGCATTGGTCATGTTCATATTACTGTAGACGATGCGCCTTGGCATTTCGTCTATGCTACTGGCGAGACCATCATCGTGGTCTGGCTGCCTCCCGGGCCACATAAGGTATTGGTCGAACTCGCAGATCCCACGCATCGAGTCACGGGCAGCCAGACGGTTAGCTTTGAAGTTCCGCCAAAGAACTGAGTTATTTCGGATTTGCATATACTGGTTCGACTCGACGCCTGTCTACCGCCCTCCGAGACAACGACTTCGATTCTATCGCACAAACAATGACATACGAGTGCCCAGTTTTATCCTCCCGGGCGCGCCATTCGCAACCCATTGATCTTTCTATGATATTTTTGGGGGCATCAGAATAAAACTGGGCAACGTTCAGTTCGGCAACGCCCATGTTGGGTAGGATTAATGCCATCTCTGTTGGGGCGGTGACGCACCGTGTCCTCACGATCATGCTCGGGAGCGAGTGCTCATTGCGGAGATGCCAGAAACGGTGCTGTCGCCCTTCGCCCCAACGACCTCATCTGCCGCTGCGATCGCTGTCCCGAAGGTCCGCCTCGGGTAGGCGATAGCAGCTTTTATCACCAGGTGACCAGCGGCGCACGATGCAGCCACGTATGGCTCCGGACCTGATCCAACACGAATTTTGCGACGTCTGCCCGGGCGATCGATCCACCCTGAAACGCGGAAAGATCGGTAAGCGCGCGGACCGGCTTGCCGCCAGGCTTGTTGTTCAGGATCGAGGGGCGCACCAGCACCCAGTCAAGGCCGCTGTCTTTGACGATCGCCTCCTGTCGATCCTTGTCTGCATAAACATTCCGGAGCAGGAGCGGGAAAATCAAATTGTCGAAAGCAAACCCGCCATGGCCCCGGCTATCGCCCGCGCCGAGACCCGTAATAGCAACGAGGCGCGGCACTTGCTCGGCTTTCATCGCGCTTACGAGTGCGCGCGTCGCACTCGACAGGAAAGTCATTTCACGGAACGGACTTACCCCTGTACCGAGCGCGCTGATGACGGCAAACTGACTCTTCAGCGTCTGTCGCAACGCGGTTTCATCCCGTGCGTCTCCAACGATGATCTTTGCGCCTTTGAGATCGGCCGCCTTTTCAGGTAAACGTACCAGCGCCGTGACTTCGTATCCCCTCGCGAGCGCTTGCTGGACGATCAGACGGCCTGTGCCGCCCGTCGCGCCAAGCACGAGAATTTTTGAAGTGGTTGGGTCGATTTCATTCATTGAGTCAGTCATTGCTATCTCCTTTAGATAGTGGGGCTCGCCTGCAAGGCGGTCCCCCTTGTGGCGTTGTGGATCAAAGCTTGCCTTCCGCGACCAGTTCGCGGGTTCGTTTCAGGGTCGATAGCAGGGCGCCCTTATAGCCCTTGTCGCTATCCAGCATGGCCTGTTCAGCCTGCTCTTCTGGACCGCCTGGTTCTTTGCCGCGCAGGCCGAGATAGCCGTAGAAACGCAGCTGCAGCGCGCCGGTCGCGTCTTCAAACAGCTCATTGACGATCGCGCCTTCGCGCGGGCCCGTCGCCTGGAAGAACGTCACCTTCTTCTCTGGCTCGAAGGTAATGATCTCACGCAGGTCAGCGCCTGCGATGGTAGCTTCGCGCACGATATGCGTCGCACTGTCCTCGACGACATCGCAGCGCGTGCAAAGGCCGGGCGGGAGAAACTGCCGCGCGTCGCGCGCTTTCAGGACCAGTCCCTGCCACGCCTGCGAGAGGGAGAGTGGGGTTTCGCCTTCCGGATTGACTGGAACGGTTGCGGTTGAATAGATCATGATTGATGTCCTTTCTGTTTGTGGTTCGCATCAAGTGTTGGGTTTATTGGTCGGAAGCTGCGAGCTCGCCGGCAAAGGCGCGGTAGGAGCGAAGCGGACGTCCGAGGAGCGCAGCCAGGCGATCGACATCGCCAGCGGCGGGCACCATCCCCTCGGTCAGGAAGCGCTCGCTCATTAGGCGCATATCAAGCGCCATCCAGCTCGGCATGAACTTACGCAGGTTCTGCTCAAAGGGCGCCGTGTCGTCGCCGCCATAAGCGATCTCCCGGCCAAGTACCGCCGACCAGATACCGGCAATGCCAGTGCCCGTCAGCGTGTCGGGGCCGACGAGATTGATGCGGGTCAGCGGCAGCGAGGTGCCAGCTTGTTCGCGGCGGATCAGTTCGAGCGCAGCAATCTCGCCGACGTCCCGCGGGTCGATCATCGCAAGGCCTTTGCCGCCGACCGGCATCGGATAGACGCCGTAGCCGAACACGACGTCCTTGATCGTGAGATCGTTGCTCATGAAGTAGGCCGGGCGCAGGATCGTGGCGCTAAAGCCCATCGTCTCGATCATCCGTTCGACGCCGAACTTGCCCGCGAAATGCAGCACGTTGACATAAAGGTCAGCGTGGATCACCGAGAGGTAGACCACCCGTTTGATACTGGCTTCTCTCGCCATATTGAGTGCGACCAGCGCCTGCGTGAATTCATCAGCTACGACGCCGTTCAAAAGGAACAGTGTCGAGACGCCCTTTAAGGCGTTCCGGAGCGCGTCGACATCGAGCAAGTCCCCCTGAGCGAGCGAGACGCTTGCCGGGAGGCTGGCTTTCGAGGGATCGCGGACAAGGGCGCGGACATCGGCACCGCGCCTGACAAGCTGTTCGACAATATTGCGGCCGACTGTGCCGGTAGCTGTTGATTTCCGTCGAGAAGTGACCCAGGATTTCCGTCGAGAAGTGGCTCTGACGCACTTTTGCTGTGGCGGAATGGCTACGTCG
>NZ_BSPC01000089.1 GCF_030160835.1 Labrys miyagiensis
AACCTCAATCTTCCCGGTCGCTTCCGAATGGACAACCTCCTGAAAGCTCACATCTAGCCACTTCGGCCATGCCGAAGTGGCGGGATCGACATCTTCCTTGTTTGGTTCGTCCTCCCATGCCCTCGACGATAAGATGTCGAGTTCCTTCGACTTCCCGGCGTGGCGCCAAAGGTATCCCCCTATACCTTCCCCGTTCAGGACAGTAGAGGCACCGATCGATCCGCCCTCGTCACTCCAAATTCTTGCTCTTTTCGCCGCATTCCAGCGCGGGTCAGGCCACAGTTCCGAGCCGTTTGCTTGGCCAAATCACAATATCCGCGGCTGATGGAAGCAATTTGTTAACCCTGATCAGGCACAGATTGAGACCGAGTAAGGCCTAAGCAAACGAGGTTTGACATGAACGACCTTCTTCCTCGCCGCAAGGCTCTGACGGTCATGGCTGGCATGACCCTCTCTGCCACCGGTCTGGTGACATCTTCCCTGGCCGTGGGCGAGCCCGCCCGCCCGCAGCAGATCTCTTCCAACGAGCTCATCAATTCCGGCCACCGCTTCTTCGGCACGGTCTCGCGCGATCTGGCTCTCGCCATCCAGAACGCGGTGTCGCGCTGGGGCGAGCCCAACGGTTATATCCTCGGCCAGGAAGGTTCGGGCGCCTTCATCGGAGGCCTGCGCTATGGCGAGGGCACGCTGTTCACCCGCAATGTCGGCGATCGCAAGGTCTACTGGCAGGGCCCCTCGGTCGGCTGGGACTTCGGCGGCGATGGAGCCCGCACCATGATGCTGGTCTACAACATGGCACGGGTCGATGAGATCTTCAGCCGCTTCCCCGGCATTGCTGGCTCCGCCTATATCGTCGGCGGCTTCGGCATGACGGCGCTGGGCGACGGCAGCATGATGGTGGTGCCGATCAAGTCCGGCGTGGGCGCGCGCCTTGGCATCAATCTCGGCTATCTGAAGTTCACGCCCTCGGCCACCTGGAACCCCTTCTGATCCCTTGGCTCATCCTTCGGGATCACGCGAAGATGAAGCTACGCCTTAAGCACATTGTGCGTTTTGTTCCTTCATGATCCCGGCTTTGACGTATAGTGTGGCGATATCAACTCGCCGCACTGAGGCTTTACGGTGCTCGATTACGCAATAGCCTTCTTCCTGGGGGGATCCCTGGCGGGCTTGGTCGCCCTGGCCCTGGTGCCGGCGATCTGGGCTCGCGCGCGCCGGCTGATCCGCCGCGAGATGGAGACGGCGCTTCCCTTGTCGATGACGCAGGTTCGCGCCGCGCAGGACCATGTCCGCGCCGAGGCCGCGATGACGCATCGGCGCCTCGAACAGAAATTGGAACGCGAGCGCGGCCTGCGCCATGACCTGATGGCCGAACATGGCCGACAGAGCGAGCGCCTGCGCCGCGTCGAGGCCCTGGTCGGGATCGATGCGAATCGCCTGGGCACGGTGGAGGAGGGGGCTGCCTCGGCCCAGCGCGACGTGCTCAACGCCCAGCACGATGCCGCCGCCCTCAAGGCGGAACTGGCCGCGGCCCGCGTCACCATCGCGCTGCGCGACGACAAGGCGGCCGAGCATGAGCGCGACATCAACACCGCCCGCATCAGCAATGACAGCCTGCGCGTCGAACTGGTCGCCCTGCGCACCAAGCTGAGCGCCGCCGAGGATGGTGCCACCCTGAACCAGCGCGGGCTGCAGCAGGCGCTGGAGGCCATCGCCGAGAAGGACGGCCGCCTCGCCGTCCAGGCCATCGATCTCATGCGCGCCGAGACCGCGATCGCCGCGCTGGAAGCTCGTTCGGCCTCGCTCCAGCATGAGTTCCAGGCGATGACCGACCGTCGCCACGCCGCGGAGACCGAGCGGGCCGATCTCGATACCCGCCTCGCCAATCTCACCGCCGATATGCGCCGCCGGGATGCGGCTCTCGCCGAGCGCGATGCCCGCCTCGCCATTGCCGCCGGCCGCGAGGCCGAGCTGGTGACCGAAGTGGCGCGCCTGCGCCGCAGCAACGAGCCGGGCGTCGCCGATGACGAGATCGCCACGCTACGCCTGGAACGCGCCCGCCTGCAGGCCGAGCTCGCGGCGCTACGCGAGGACGCGCACGAATCCTGGCTGCGCATCGAGGCCGACAACCGCATGCTCCGCCGCGAGATGGCGCAGGTCGCCGCCGAAATCGCCCGCGAGGTCGCGAGCCGCCAGGCCATCGGCGTGGCCCCAGCCGAGCGCTTCGCGGCCAACGACCAGGACAATGCCGCTACGGGCGCCGCGGCTGTTTCCGACAAGCACTGAGGCTGCCTTTGCGGCTGGGCGAGCGATCGCCGGTTTGGTGCGGCATCACGTGCAGCAAGAAGAACCCTTCGAAGCCGGCGATGCACAGCATTGGCTGGTTTCTTTCTGCTGCTCGGCTCTATGCCGTGGTTTGCAGATGGCCGCCCGGGCGCCAAGCCGTAAATCGATCTGATCGGCTCCGACCTGCAGCGTATCGACGTCAAACACCTGCATGGGCGCTCCCGGTGGCCCTATTTCGAAGGTGAGACGAGCATCCGGGTTGAGCCGGACCCGTTGTCCCACCTGATTGAGAATGCCGGTGAACTTGCCGACCGGCATGAAGGAGCGCTCCCCTTCCGGCCCGAGATCCTCAATCTGCAAAATCGTCTCCTGCCACGCGTCGGGATTGCCGCCGCAATCGAGCGTGACGAACGAGCCCGCCTTGACCTCTGTGACATGATAGCCCGGCCGGATGGTCCGGTCGCCATAATGGATGATCAGGGCCTTGCCGGCATGCTGGCCAAGGGCGCTCAACACCGCGCCAAGCGAAGCATCGCCGTGAAAGTCGATGAGAAGAGGACTGGCGGGAGCGTTCATTCTGGTGTATCCATAATCTCAATATGTATTGAGATGTTGAGGCAAGCATGGACGAAAAGCAAGCGCTCAATGCCTTTGCCGCCCTTTCCCAGGAAACCCGGCTCCGGATCGTCAAGCTGTTGGTGATGGCCGGGCCGGAAGGCGTGGCCGCCGGCACGATCGGCGAGGCCATGGATGGCGCCTCATCCTCGCGCATGTCCTTCCATCTCAGCCATCTCGAGCAGGCCGGCCTTGTCGAGTCCCGGCGTGAGGGGCGCTCGATCGTCTACAGCGCCGCCTATCCGTCCCTCTCGGCTTTGGTCGAATTCCTGATGCGCGACTGCTGCCAGGGGCATCCGGACGTATGCAATCCGGCAGTCGCCGCTCTTTCCCGCTGCTGTGATCCCGAGAGGGAGCGCACCGATGCCTGAGTCCGCCGTATTGGCTGATGTCATAATCACGTCCGTTTGGAGCAGTGACCTTTCGGATCTCGCCGCCACCCTGACAGCCGCAGGCCTGCCCGCCGACGACATCGACGAGCCCGGCCGCACTTTCCTGCGCTTCAAGGATGCGGCGGGGCACACCGTTGGCTTTGGAGGGTGGGAGAGTCATGGCGCCGACATTCTCTTGCGTTCCATCACCGTGGCGTCCGACCTTCGCGGGCAAGGACTAGGGGGCCGCATCGTCGAAAAGGTGCTCGGCGAGGCCCATGCAGCCGGGGCATCGAAGGCCTATCTCCTGACCACCTCGGCTCAGGGCTTCTTCGCCGGCCAGGGCTTCGAAGTGATCACGCGCGACGCCATTCCCACGTCAATCCTGGAAACCAGGCAGGCGGCGGGTCTTTGCCCTACCAGCGCAGTCATCATGGTCAAGAAGCTCTCGCCATGACGATTGACCTACCCCGCCGGCTGGTTGCCGAAGGCCTCGGCACGGCGTTTCTCGTGGCCACGGTCGTTGGCTCCGGCATCATGGCTGAAACCCTCGCCCATGATCCGGCGGTGGCGCTTCTCGCCAACACGCTTGCGACGGGCGCCATGCTCGTCGTGTTGATCACCATCCTCGGGCCGATCTCGGGCGCGCACTTCAATCCGGCCGTATCGTTGATCTTTGCCCTGCGCGGCGATCTCGACGCACGCGACGCCGGCCTCTACGTTCTCGTGCAGATCATTGGCGGCATCGCAGGCACCTGGGTGGCGCATCTCATGTTCGCCCATCCCCTCCTGGAATTTGCCCTCAAGGAACGGTCAGGCCTCGCCCAATGGTTTTCCGAGGCAATCGCGAGCTTCGGCCTGGTCGCCACGATCCTCGCGGGGCTGCGCCATCACCGCAGAGCCGTGCCCTGGCTGGTCGGCCTCTACATCACGGCCGCATACTGGTTCACGGCCTCGACCTCCTTCGCCAATCCGGCGGTTGCGATTGCACGCTCGCTCACCAACAGCTTTTCCGGCATCCGGCCGTTCGATCTGCCCGGCTTCATTATGGCCGAGCTGATCGGGGCCTTGGCCGGTCTGGCGCTGATGGGATGGCTGCTTCGCGAGCCGGCCCTAACCCGAAACCACGAAGTCGAGACCAACCCATGACCATCACGATCTATCACAACCCCGACTGCGGCACCTCCCGCAACACCCTGGCGATGATCCGCCAGAGCGGCGAGGAGCCTGATATCATCGAATATCTGAAGACACCGCCGAGCCGTGAGCGCCTGCAGGCATTGATCACGGCCATGAGCATGAAGGTGCGGGACCTGCTGCGCGAGAAGGGCACGCCCTATGCCGAACTGGGCCTTGCCGACCCGAAATGGACGGACGAGCAACTGATCGACGTCATGCAGGCACACCCGATCCTGATCAATCGGCCGATCGTCGAGACACCAAAGGGCACGAAGCTATGCCGCCCTTCGGAGGCGGTGCTCGATATCCTGCCCAATCCCGATATCGGTCCCTTCACCAAGGAGGACGGCGAGGTTGTCATCGACAGCGAGCGCCGGCGCCTTGTGTGACCTGTCCGATATCGTATCGCCACGGTGAGGGCGTCACATGTCGGGCGCCAGTCTTGGGTTGACGCAGATGACCACGTCTCCTAGTCCTAGCTTATTCGAACCCGCGAAAGGCTATGAGATCGTCAATCTGAGGGGCATGACCGAAAGGCTTCTTGGTATATCCAGCAACAGCTCATGGCCTTTCGTCTTTGGTGTTTTGGGGCAGATCATGATGAGTGGGGCATTCCTGATGTGCGTCCTGGCGAGTTTGTGAAAGTGATGATCAAGCTCGAAATACAGGGGCAACGGATTGCCCTCTCCTATCCAAATGATCTCGAGGATCGTCTTCGGCCCTTCTTTTCGCAATTCGATTCATGTCAAACGGCGGAGACGGAGGAGATCCTCCATCTCCGCGCAGCAGGATCGGACACTTTCAAGATCGAATATTGTGGCCATCTCCTTTGGGAAGGCCTGACCTGGCCGGGGTTGCTCACGGTGCTCTGCGGCGAGCTCGAACATCTGGTGGCCGTGCGGATGCGGGATGCCGCCGTAAGGGCCGCAGCCGTTCGCGGCAGCAACCGTTCCGTGCTCATCCTCGGGCCTGCGGGCTGCGGCAAGACGGAACTTGCCCTGTGGTTCATCCGGCAAGGATTTACCTATCTGGCGGACAACTTCGTCAGCCTTGCTACACAGCATTCCAACCTGCGCGACGAGCGCAATGCCATTTCGCCTCTCCCTCTGCCCCTTGCGCCGCATTTTTCCGCCGATCTGGAGCCATCGGGCTTGGCGCCTTTCGAAGGCATGGCGACCCTTGATGTCGGCGACGTCACGTTCGTGATGCCCGAGCGTTTGAATGGTCCTCGCACCATCGAACATTGCGGTCTCGTGATCGTTCCCAGGTTCTACGAAGCCTCGAGGCTCGAAGTCGAGGTGGTGAAGCCGGTCGAGTTGCAGTTTCTGCTGGGGCAGGCGCTGCATCCGGCGCAGAGATTGACGCCGTACGCTGTCGAGAGAATAGCCCGGTTTGCCCAGGCCGTACCCGCGATCGTGGTTCGCTATGGTGATCAGGAGCAATTGGACGGCACCCTCGACAGACTGGTGCATGCGGTCCTGGCCGATAAGGTCGAGGTCACGGGCCTGCCTATCTACCTGGGGGGATGGACCTGGCAGCCGGCCGCGACGAGGGCTCCAACAGTCAGCGGCACGCAAGCGCAGGCGCAGCCGGAACCGATCTCCATTCCTCAACCCGCCTCGCCAACAGTGAAGCCGGCCGGCGCCCGAAAGCGGCTGACGATCGGCATGGCAACTTTCGACGACTTCGACGGCGCCTATTTCACCCTGCAGGCGTTGCGCCTCTACCATCCGGAAGTCGCCGGGGAGGTCGAGTTCATCCTCGTCGACAACAACCCGGATGGCGTCTGCGGTCCATCTCTGAAGGCGCTGGAGCAGTCTATTCCCAATTGCCGTTACATTCCCCTGCGGGAGCGCAGCGGAACCGCGGTGCGCGACTATGTGATGTCGGAGGCTTCAAGCGAATTCGTGCTCAATGTGGATTGCCATGTCCTGGTCGTTCCAGGCGCCGTCTCGCGTTTGATCCACTATTTCGAAGCCCATCCCCAGACAGCCGATCTGCTGCAGGGGCCGCTCGTCTATGACAATCTCACCGCGCTCTCCACGCATATGGAGCCGAAGTGGAACCAGGGCATGCTCGGTGTCTGGGGGCTTGACGAACGAGGGAAGGCCCCTGACGCGCCGCCCTTCGAGATCCCCATGCAGGGGCTGGGGCTCTATGCCTGCCGGCGCTCGGTTTGGCCGGGCTATAACGCGAACTTCCGTGGCTTCGGCGGAGAGGAAGGCTATATTCACGAGAAGTTCCGGCAGGCCGGCGGGCGTACGCTCTGCCTGCCTTTCCTGCGCTGGCTTCACAGATTCCACCGGCCATTCGGGGTGCCCTACAAGATCAGCTGGGAGGACAGGGTTCGCAATTACCTGTTCGGCATGGATGAGCTCGGCTTGCCGGTCGAGCCGGTATTCGACCACTTCCGCCAGTTTCTGGGGCCGGATGCCGAGACGCTGATCGCCGAGGCGCAGAGGGCCTTGCTGGCCCTGAAGCAGCAAACGCTATAACGCCCGCTGCAGGATCATCCCGCATTCAGGCCGCTTCCCGGCGCGTGCGCTCGACCAGCAGGTGAGCGCAGGTTTCGAAAGCGTCGAACTCCCTTGTCAACTCCTCCACGCCAAGCGCCGCCTTGTCTTGCCTTCAAATCAAATCACCAAGAATCAAAAAAATGCGCTTGGTGCCATGGAGTTAATCTGGAAATCCGTTCCGGCCTGAATGTATTTTGCTGTGGGTGCCCCTGTCGCCGTGCCCTTCGACTGTAGCGGTCGGCGCCGGCATGGAGTATGCCTTTACCGACCATTGACTTGGCCGGGCGGAAGTCCACTACAGCGATTTCTCGGGAAGGTAATCGAAATGGCGACAAAACCTGCAACTGGACCTCTGGCGGACAGTGAAGGGCCGGCTGGCTCGAAGCTCGTAAGGCCTGTACCGGCATCTCTGCGGAGCAAGGGACGGCTTCATATGCCAACCGCCGTGAGGCGTGGTTTCATCGAGCCTGACAACGCTCGTCTGGGGCATCCCGGCGTGCAAACGACACCGCCGACGGCAACGATCACGCTACCGGCCAGGGATAGTGATTGAAATGGCGACGAAACTTGCAAGGACCTCTGGCAGACAATGAGGCGTCGGTTGGCTCCAAGCTCGTAAGGCCTGTGCCGACCTCGGTGCGGAACAAGGGACGGCTTCATATGCCAACCGGCTGAAGCGTGGTTGCATCGAACCCGACGACGCCGTCCATCATCCGGGGCATCCGGGCTCGCCAATGGCAATATTAACGCTACCCGCAATGTGAATTGCGGTGGCGGTGCATTTAACTCCATGATGCCGCCGATCCTTTGGAAGCCTGATGGCTCTCTGCCGCCAACATCAGAGCCCATCCCGCCGGTCCACCGCATCGAAAATCCCCCAGTTGAAAATTTTTTTGCCCTCCCGGGAATAAATCCGCACGCCGCCCAGTCTGGACCCTCATCGGAGGCACGCAAGGAAGTGCAGCCGCATGGCCAACGCCGCATCGAATGAGGAGTGACTGGAATGTTGAACGTAACGCGCCGCACTGTGCTGGGTTCTGCACTGGCTGCTGCAGCCTTCGGCCTCGCGGGAAAGCTGGAGTTCGTCGCTCCTGCCCTGGCCGACACGCCGCTCGAGCCGAGCGTCGGCTTCTACAAATACAAGGTCGGCGATATCGAGGTGACTGCCATCTATGACGGCATCTGGCGCAAGCCCCACGACCCGACCTTCATCAAGAACGCCTCGGTGGACGATACCAAGGCCGCCCTCGCCAAGGCAGGCCTGACCACGGACTTCATGCCGATCCCGCTCACCGTCGTGGTGCTCAAGGTCAACGGCAAGCTGATCATGATGGATGCCGGCTCCGGCGTCGGCCAGTGGCAGACCAACGCCACCCATCTGCCGGCGAACATGGCGGCCGCCGGCATCGACTACAAGGCCATCGACACCATCATGATCTCGCATTTCCATCCGGACCATGTCTGGGGCCTGATGGAGAAGGGCACCAATGCGCCGGTGTTCCCCAATGCCGAGCTGATCGTCAATGCGACCGAATACAATTGGTGGACCGACCCCTCGCGCGTCGACAAGCTGGCGGAAGGCCGCAAGCCCGCCGGCAAGCGTATCGTCGACAACTTCCCGAAATGGAAGAACTGGAAGCTCGTCAAGGGTGGGGACGAGGTTGCGCCGGGCATTCATATCCTGGACGCTCCCGGCCACACGCCCGGGCACTCCGTCTACCTGATGGGCTCCGGCAACGAGCAGTTCATGGTCTCGGCTGACATCATGTATGTGCCCGCTCTGCTCGCTCCCCATCCCGAATGGCAGGGCGTCTACGACCAGGATGGCGCGATGGCCATCACCACGAGGCGCCAGCTCATCGATCGGGTGATCGCCGACAACATCAGGATCTGCGGGTCGCATTTCCCGTTCCCCGGCACCGGCACCTTCGTGAAGGACGGCAACGCCTACGGGTTCACGCCCACCACGCAGATTTAAGAGACCGAGCAAAAGATCGCAGGAACCTCGGCCCTTTGTCATCACTGGGCTTGTCCCCCACCGGACTTGTCCGGTGCAGATCTAGGGTAACGGAAGCGCCTCAGAAATGGGCGGCCGGATGCCCAGGACAAGCCCGGCATGACAAAACCGGCCGGCGGGGCGGGTTCCAAGAACCAACGATTCCTCCAAATCCCTGAGAGAAAATCCATGTTGAAATATGCTGTCGCGACCGCTTTCGGTTCGCTTGCAATCTTCACCGTCGCCACCACGGTGCTCTCGATCCCGGCCTATGCGGTCGACAATATCGAGTCGACCGACGCTCCGGACCTGACCTCCGTCAAGGCGAAGATCGAGGCCAAGAACTACACCGGCGCGCTCGAGGAACTTCGCGGCATTGCCGAGGACACCCAGCAGGCCGATGTCTACAACCTCCTCGGCTTCACGCTGCGCAAGACCGGCGACTACAAGACGGCGCTCACCTACTACAACAAGGCGCTCGAAATGCAGCCCGATCACAAGGCGGCGCGTGAATATCTCGGTGAGCTCTATGTCGAGACCGGCGACATGGCCAAGGCCAATGAGCAGCTCGCGACGCTCGTCAAGCTGTGTCCGCAGGGCTGCGAGGAGCGCGAGGACCTGGAGAAGGCCATCGCCACCAAGGTGACGAAGTGACGACAAACCCGGCGGGCGCTCCGGCGCCTGCCACCCACTTTCCATCGGAGTTGGCGTGATGACTCAAATCAGCAAACTGACAGAGTGCTTTCCCGATTCGGTCCTGCTCGTAAGCCGGCTGCTGCTCGCCCTGATCTTCGTGCATGAGGGGACGACCCTGGCGACGCATTTCAGTGGCACCGTCAAGGCCATGGCGGTGGTCGGCGTCGGCGCTCCCCTCGTCGTCGGCGTCATTGCGTTGCAACTGGGCGCAGGCCTCGCCATCGCCCTCGGCGTCCTCGCGCGCATCGGCGCCGTCCTGCTCGGGCTGTTCTGCCTGATGACCGCGACGATGTTCCATATGGATTTCTCGAACCAGAACGAATTGCTGCATTTCGAGAAGGATCTGGCTATTGCGGGCGGCATGTTTGTGCTGGCCGTCATGGGCTCGGGGCGGCTTTCGCTGGATCGGTTTATCGCGCTTCCTTTCCTGCACAAGCGTGGGCCGGCGAGCGCGCAGGCCGCTTCCGAGACGAACTGAGCCGCGAAAGAGGATTCCCAAAAATACCGCCCATGGACATTTCTACTTCTGCCAAACGCCGTGAGACGGGGCGGCCGATCCCTACATCCTCGAACCGTCCCGTCTCGCCCGGCACCTGCCGAAAAGGCGGTGTCGTGAAGTTGTGGCCTCATCATCAAAGCCCAGGCGGGACCGGGACCACTGTGCCGGGATGACCGGTCGCTGCAAAGCCCGGCGGCGGGCGTCGCGATATTCCTGCCCCAGAGCAAAGCGCGTTTAAGCGTAAACGCCGCTTTGCTCTAGGAATTGCCTGTCTCTCCGAACGATCGCGGGCGCGCGACTGCCCCGGACAAAAACGCGCGCAGGGGCAGCGTTGCTCGAAGTTCCTCGCAGATCTCGACGGCGAGGGCGAGAGTCGCATCCCGGCACCAGTCCGGGTGGCCGTGGACGTCGTCGTAATAGAGCTCTCGAGGGATGCCCGCAGCGAGACGCTCCTTCAAGGCAGTGTCGCTCGGTATTCCCTCGAAACCGAAGCGAAGGGGTCGGCGGGTCGATGCCGTGACGGTCAGCGCCAGATGGTCCTCTTCCGACAGAGTTCCGATCAGGAGGGCATCGGAGCGGCCGAACGGTGTGAGGCAGATGCGCCGGAAAGCCGTATGCCGCCTCAAGGCCTTAGCCGGAAGCTCGATCGAGCGCAGGATCTCGCCCAGCCGCAGGGCCGGCCGCCGCGGTCCGAGCACGAAGTCCGACACCGGTAGCTGGCGCTCACCACCGGCCGGCATCCAGATCGTGCACACGCCATCCAGCGCGGCACACAGCGCAATCATCGGGCCCGATGGCAGCGACAGGCACAAATTGCCGCCCACGGTCGCCATGTCCGAACCTGTGAAGGAGGCTGGAAAGGCCGCGCAGCACGCGCCGATCAAGGACGCGGCATGCCAGGCCATGGGTACCTTGAAGGCCGCGAGCGTATCGAGGCTGCAGGTTGCCGCGATCGAGAGGCCTCGTGCGTTTGCGACCAGCGGCTCCCAATGCAGTCCGAAAAGGTCGATGATGCGGCCCAATCGCGGCTGTGGCTCGGAAAATAGCCAAGTGCCGCCAGCCAGCCAAGCGTCGGATTTTCGCATGTTCATGGCTAGAGCCGCGACGGCCGGGCGGCCTGTCGGTTGCGGCGCCTTCATGATGGTCTTGAGGTTCATGACCGTGCCTCGTTCGCACATGTCGGCGACACGGCCCGGGCGCGCGTTTCACCGGCAGCGGTGGCCTTACCTTCACTTGTTCGTGCTGCCGCCATTTCGATTATGAACGACATGAATTCTCCTCCCGGACCACAGACAAAGCTCCGCCCGCCGTTGGGAGCCGGTTTTTTTCAAAAAGAAGCAATTTCGGAGACGGTTGGTTGAGCGCAGGGGACGAAGGCCGTTCTTCCAACCTCGCCATCATACCGCAAATGATCCAGTAAGATATTTCCAATTGGAGAACGACACGTTGCCGAACCGGCAGCATCAATCATGAAAGCCGCAGGCGAGATCGGCCCTACCAGCGTTCTTTGGGTAGGGGCCGTCCATGAGCGCTGACTTTGCAGTCGAGGGGCGGAATCCTAGCCGTCATTGCGAGCGCAGCGAAGCAATCCAGGGGCAGCAGACACCACCCTTTGGCTCCTGGATTGCTTCGCTGTGCTCGCAATGACGGTGTTTCTGCTGCCTTTGTCGACCAAAGTTAGCGCCTATGGTAGGGGCCGTCCCCAGATGGACATCCCGGTCCCCTACAGCGCCGCCGCGATCCTCGCGGCCAGGCGCGCATTGTTTTCCACCAAAGCGATATTGGCGATCAGGCTGCGGCCCTCGGTGAGCGTCAGCATGCGCGAGAGCAGGAAGGGCGTCAGCGCCTTGCCGGAGACGCCGGTGGCGTCGGCTTCGTCGATGGCGGTTTCGATGGCCGGGTTGATCTCGCTGGCGGCGATCTCGTCTTCGAGCGGAATGGGGTTTCCCACCAGCACGCCGCCGTCGAGCCTGAGTTCGGCGCGGGCGCGGATGAGGGCGGCGATCTCCTCGGGCCTGTCGAGGCGGAGCGGGGCCGGCAGGCCGCTCTTGCGGCTCCAGAAGGCGGGGAACTCGTCGGAGCCGTTGACCACCACCGGCACGCCCAGCGTCTCCAGCGTTTCCAGCGTCTTGGGCAGATCGAGGATCGCCTTGGCGCCGGCGCAGACCACGCAGACCGGCGTGCGCGCCAGTTCCTGCAGGTCGGCCGAGACGTCATAGGTCTTCTCGGCGCCGCGATGCACGCCGCCGATGCCGCCGGTGGCGAAGACGCGGATGCCGGCGCGGTCGGCCGCGATCATGGTGGCGGCGACGGTGGTCGAACCGTTCTTCCTGGTGGCGATGGCGTAGCCGAGATCGGCCCGGCTGAGCTTGAGAAAGCCCTTGGCCTGGCCCATCGCCTCGAGCTGGGCATCGTCGAGCCCGGCATGGATGACGCCGTCGAGCACTGCGATGGTGGCGGGCTCGGCGCCCTCCGCCCGCACGGCCGCCTCGACCTGCCGCGCTGTCTCAACATTCTGCGGGAAGGGCATGCCATGGGTGATGATGGTCGATTCGAGAGCAACCACCGGCTTTCCAGCCTTGAGGGCGGCGGCGACGGCGGGGGAGTGGATGAGGGAGGTCATGGGATGATCGTTTCGGTTGGTTGGGAGAGTTCGTAGCGGGCGAGCAGCGCCGACATGGTCAGGTCGGCCCGCACGGTATGGGGCGATTCCACTGTCAGTGCGGCGGCGGCCATGGCGCGCCGTGCCGCCAGGATGAAATCGTCACCCGTCGCGAGGCGGGCAAGGGTGGCACCGGCGAGGGCATCGCCCGCACCATTGACGTTGACGGGGCTGGAGGCAAGCGCGGGGATTGCCGTCACCTTTCCATCCGCCCAGCCGAGCGCGCCGCGCGGGCCGAGCGTGAGCAGGCCGCGCGGCACGGGGCCGTTGGCAAGACGTGCCGCCAGGCTCTCCGCGCTGCCCTCGCCGCCGAGCAAGGCGCGCGCCTCATGGAGATTGAGGAAGAGGATGTCGAGATCGGCGAGGATCGGCGCCAGGCGGGCAAGCTTCTGGATCGAGACGGGGACCGAGGCCAGCATGCGCCCGCTTTTGGCCCCGGCGATGGCCTGCAGGGTCGCCGGCTGGAGATTGGCGTCGGCGAACAGGACGGTGTCGGCGGCAGCCGCGGCAATGGCCTCGACGGCGTTCTCAGGCGTGATCGCCTCGAAGATGCTCATGTCGGCAAGCCCGATGACGAGCTCGCCCTCGCCATTGAAGATGGCCGTGTAGGAGGCGGTCGCCGTCTGGCTGTCGCGCGTCACGCGCGTCATGTCGATGCCGGCGCGGCTGCTGACGGCGATGATGCGCTCGCCCTCCGGATCATCGCCCACCCGCGAGAGCAGGCGCACGGGAATGCCGAGCAGCGCCAGGTTCTCGGCGACATTGCGGGCGACGCCGCCGAGGCTGGAACGCATGCGCCCGATATTGGAGGTATGCAGGCGCTCCTTCGCATCGACGGTCTCGCCGACGCGGTCGATCACGCAGCCTCCGAGGCACAGAACAGAACGGCTCTTCATGCCTCCCCGTGCCACAGATTCGCGTTTCCAACAACGCAGGCAAGACGGTGCATCGATTCTTCTTGTTTTGCTGGTCGTTTACCGCCAATAGAGGCGCGGCTTCCGGGGCTAACCTGACTTTCACCTGCCGCCGCCACATTTTGCGCATGCTTGTCTGCGTTGTGTGGCCGTCCTTCCCTCCGAGATGACTTCATGCGCACCGCCACGCTTTACGCCGCCCTGATGATGTTTGCCGCCACGCCGGCTTTGGCCCAGAGCCAGGACTGCAGCAACAACGCCGCCGGATTTCCCCAGTGGCTCGAAGGCGTGAAGAAGGATGCGGCAGCCCAGGGTATCGGCGCACGCGGGCTCGCGGCGCTCGACGGCGTCAGCTATGACCAGAACGTCATCTCGCATGACCGTGGCCAGAAGGGCACGTTCAAGCAGAGCTTCGAGGAGTTCTCGGGGCGCATGGTCAATGACTTCCGCATCAAGCGCGGCAAGCAGGTGATCAAGAAATACCAGGCGGTGTTCGACAAGGCCGAGGCCGATTATGGCGTGCAGGCTCCCGTCATCGTGGCGCTCTGGGCCCTGGAGACCGATTTCGGCGCCAATATCGGCAAGTTCGATACCGTGCGCTCCCTCGCCACGCTTGCCTATGATTGCCGCCGCCCCACACAGTTCCGGCCGGAGCTCTTCGATGCGCTCAAGATCATCGACGAGGGCGATGTCCCGGCTGCCGAGATGAAGGGCGCCTGGGCCGGCGAGATCGGGCAGGTGCAGTTCCTCCCCTCCAGCTACCTCCAGCATGCCGTCGACTTCGACGGTGACGGTCGCAAGGATCTGGTGAAGGACCAGGCCGACGTGATCGGCTCGGTCGCCAAATATCTCGCCGATGCCGGCTGGCAGCGCGGCGCCGGGTGGGACGAAGGCCAGCCCAATTTCGAGGCGCTCAAGTCCTGGAACGCCAGCGAGGTCTACCGCAAGACCATCGCGCTGCTCGCCGACCGCATCGCCGGGCAGTAATCCTGGGAGCGCCCCGGGTGCACGGGCATCTTGCCCGTTCTTCCCTTTTCGCAGGCGCAGGCGGTTCAAGAACGGGCAAGATGCCCGTGCACCCGGAGAAAGGCGCCGCCTTTTCCATGTGCGAAGCCCCAGATTCCCCCTGTTCCGCGTGGAAGCCCCGTGGCAAGGTTGTGCCACGATCTTGCTTCACCGGAGTTTCCTGATGCTTCGCCGTACATTCCTCGGCCTTGCTGCCACCGCCGCGCTGGCGTTCACGCTTGGATCCGCCTCGGCCGATCCGCTGCCCGATCTCAAGGGCCGCACCATCGTCGCCGTGACCGAGAACGCCTATTTCCCGCTGAACTTCACCGATCCGAAGACCGGCAACGGCATCGGCTGGGAATATGATGCGATGAACGAGATCGGCAAGCGCCTCAATGCCAAGATCGACTGGAAGACCTCGTCCTGGGACGCCATGATCCAGGCCGTGCAGGGCGGCCAGTTCGACATCGGCATGGACGGCATCTCCATCACCGACGAGCGCAAGAAGCAGGTGGCCTTCTCCGATCCCTATATGGTGTCCGAGCAATTCATGCTGGTGCGCAAGGACGAGAACCGCTTCGCCGACGCCAAGAGCTTCGCCGCCGACGACAAGCTGCTGGTGGGCGCGCAATCGGGCACCACCAATTATTTCGTCTCGGTGTCCGACCTGCTCGGCGGCAACGACAAGAGCCCACGCATGAAGCTGTTCGAGACTTTCGGCGCCTCGGTGCAGGCGCTCAAGGCGGGTGATGTCGACACCGTGCTGATGGACAAGGCGGGCGCGCAGGGCAATATCGCGGCCTCGCCCGACAGCTTCAAGATCACCGGCAATGGTCTGGGCCATGACGAATTCGGCTTCATCCTCAAGCAGGGCTCGGACCTGGTGGCCCCGGTCAATGCCGCGCTGGCGGCGATGAAGGCCGACGGCACGCTCGATGCGCTCAGCAAGAAATGGTTCTACGACTACCAGGCCGCCGCGAAGTAAGAGTTCCCGGGTGCGCGGACGTCCCGTCCGCATTTTCCTTTCCCCCAACCGCAGCGGTTCCAAGATGCGGACGGGACGTCCGCGCACCCGGGACCATCGCGTCACATCATGAGCACATCGCCCGACACCGGATTGCATTCACCCACCCCCACCCGGCACGCACCTCCGCCGCCGCCATCCCGTCTCTCCCGCATCCCCTGGTGGCTGGTGATCCTGTGCTCGCTCGGGCTGCTTCTCGTTGCGACAGGACTTGCCAGCGAGCAGTACCGCGCCATCTTCAACGCCGTCGGCTCGGGGCTGTCGGTCACCATCCGCGTGACCATCATCGCCTTCGCCGCTTCGCTGGTGCTCGGCACAATGCTGGCGCTTGGGCTGGTGTCGGTGTCGCGCTGGCTCGCCGAAGGCCTCAAGGCCTATGTCGAGATCATGCGCGGCGTGCCGATGATCGTGCTGCTCTATTACATCGCCTTCGCCACCGGTCCAGCGCTGATCGATGGCTATAGCTCGCTCTTCCACGCCGCCATCGCGGCCGGCCTGATGCCGCAGCTCACCATTCGCGACTTCAGCTTCGAATGGCGCGCCATCTTCGCACTGACGCTGGCCTATTCCGCCTTCATCGCCGAGATCATGCGCGGCGGCATCCAGTCGATCCATATCGGCCAGTGGGAGGCGGCCCAGGCTCTGGGGCTCAGCCGCTTCAAGACCATGCGCTTCGTCATCCTGCCCCAAGCCTTCAAGACCATGACGCCGCCGCTCGGCAACGACCTCGTCTCGATGCTGAAGGACTCCTCGCTGGTCTCCGTGCTCGGCATCGCCGACATCACCCAGAACGGCAAGACCTACACCGCCTCCACCTTCCTGTTCTTCCAGACCTATACGGTGGTGGCCTTCTTCTACCTCGTCATGACCATCGGCCTGACGCTGCTGGTGCGCCGGCTCGAAAAGAGGATGAAGCGCAACGAGCAGCGGGTGGATTGACTGGGAGCGCGCGCCTTGATCTGCACATAGAGATCGGCCGGCGGGTGGTCGAAGTAGCGCAGCAGGGCCGGGCAGAGCCAGCCTTCGGCGTCGAAGTCGGGCGAATGATAGACGTTGCCGCTGCCATCGGCCCGCCGCCATTGCAGATGGAAGCTGCTGCCCGGGAAAGGCGCGGCTGAAAACACCATGACGAAGCCCTTCGCGGCATCGGGGATGTGTGCGGTGGCCCGGTCGGTCAGCGTGTCGGCGCCGCCGACGAAGGGCTCCTGCACCAATCCGACCTTCGGATCGTCGAAGACCCACATGCCGAGATAGCGATAGGGCGAGATGACATTGATGGCGTTCATGACCGGATCTCACGATGGGGCGCGGCCTATCGCCTGCCGTCACGGCAAAGTCAAGTCGTTCCGGGTGTACGGGCATCCTGCCCGTTCTTCCTTTCCGACAAGCGCGGCGGTTCAAGAACGGGCAGGATGCCCGTGCACCAGGAAAGAGCCTACAGCACCGGGCGCATGAAGCTGCGCTCATAGCTCACGATGCTGCGATTGCGCTTCTCCATCTCCAGCACGGCCTGACACTCGGCATCGCCGGGGATGCGC
Organism: Labrys miyagiensis; assembly: GCF_030160835.1. Lineage (GTDB taxonomy): Bacteria > Pseudomonadota > Alphaproteobacteria > Rhizobiales > Labraceae > Labrys > Labrys miyagiensis. The sequence continues at coordinate 17,305 of NZ_BSPC01000089.1, forward strand.
TGGCGATAGGCCTCATAGGCGGCGAGGCTCGGAAAGCTGAACAGGGCATAGGCGATGTTGTTGGCGCCCTCATGCGGCAGGAAATAACCGTGATGCGTGCCGCCCATGCGGTTCACGATCGGGATCCAGATGCGGGCGTATTCCTCGAACTCGGCGAGCTTGTAGGGATCGATGACATAGTTGAGGTAGCAGGTGATCAAGGCCGAATCCTCTTTGCTGAGTGTCAGGATGCCGGCTCATCGCACATTGGGGCCTTGCCTGCCAATGGCGGGAATGGCATGCTGTGTCAAGATCATGCCAGACATTGCACCCCCCTCCGGCCCGCTTGTGGCCGTTCTCGTCTATGACGGCCTCTGCACTTTCGAGTTCGGGGTGGCCTATGAGGTGTTCGGCCTGCCGCGTCCGGAGATGGGCGTGGGCTGGTATCGCTACGCCACGGCCGCCATCGAGCCCGGGCCGCTACGTGCCGCCGGCGGCCTGATGGTCGGCGCCGGCGCGGGCCTCGAAGTGCTGGCGCAGGCCGATCTCATCGTCGTGCCGGGCTGGCGCGGCATCGCTACGGCGGTGCCGTCAGATCTGATCGCTCATCTGCAGGCCGCCCATGCGCGCGGCGCCCGCGTGATGTCGCTGTGCTCGGGCATTGCCGTGCTGGCCGCCTGCGGCTTCCTCGACCAACGGGCGGCGACCACACATTGGCGCTATGCCGGGGCGATCGGCGCACGCCATCCCGATATCCGGCTCGATCCCGACAGGCTCTATGTCGATCTCGGCGATGTGTTGACGGCGGCGGGCAGTGCGGCCGGCATCGACCTCTGCCTCCATGTCGTGCGCCGCGATTTCGGCCCCGACATTGCCAACGCCGTGGCGCGCCGGCTGGTAGTGCCGCCCCATCGCGACGGCGGCCAGGCTCAGTTCATCGAGCGCCCGATGCCACGCGAGCGCGAAGCGGCAAGGCTCGGCCCGCTGATCGACTGGCTCCGGCGGAATCTCGGCCAGACCCACCGTATCGAGACCATCGCCGCACGCTCGGGCATGAGCGCGCGCACCTTCCAGCGCCGCTTCGAGGAAACCACCGGCCTGCCGCCCGGCGAATGGCTGGTGGCCGAGCGGGTGCGGTTGGCCCGGGAGCAACTCGAGCGCAGCCGCAGCGCCACGCTGGACGATATCGCGGTCCATTGCGGCTTCGGCTCGCTGGAAACCATGCGCCACCATTTCCGCAAGCGGGTCGGCGTGAGCCCGGCCGCCTATCGGGCGCGGTTCGCTGGGAGCTCATGCCGAAGCTGAACAGAGTCATCCTCTATGTGCGCGATGTCGAGGAAACCGTCGCTTTCTACGAACGGCATTTCGGCTTCAAGGCCGTGCGGCTGTCCTGGGATCGCATCGTCGAGCTCGTCTGTCCCGAAGGCGGGGCGGGTATCCTCGTGCATGCGGGTGCCAAGGGCCAGAAGTTCGGGCAGGTGGCGGTGAAGCTCTCCTTCCAGGTCGAGGATGTCGAGGCGTTCTGCGCGGAGCGTGCCGCTAAGGGGCTGGTATTCGGGCCGCTGCACAAGGGTGACGGCTATGTCTTTGCCAATGCGAAGGATCCGAACGGGAATTCGATTTCGGTGTCGGGAAGGCCGGTGAGAGAATAGAGCGCGACATGGGAGGCACTCCTGGGACCGCAGGCGTCTCGCCTGCCTCTTCGTCTCCTGCAAGCGAATCGTTTCCAAGAGCAGGCGAGACGCCTGCGGTCCCAGGAAGACGTCCGCGCTCCCAGGCGGCCTACACCCTCAGCCCCGTCTCGCCATCATAGAGGTGGATCGCCTCGGGCAGGATCGCCACGTTGATCGTGTCGCCCGGATTGAGGGTGCGCTTGTCGGTGATGGCGATGGCGAAGGGCGTGCCCTTGAGGTCGGCCTGCACGATGCGGCCGGCGCCGAGCTCCTCCACGAAATCCACCGTGGCGGCGAGCGCGCCCGGCGTGCCGATCTCGGCGAGCGCGATCTCTTCCGGCCGCACGCCCAGCGTCACCCTGCGGCCGGTCTTCTCCGCTGCCCCGAGGATCGGCACGGGAATGCGGGCGTGGCTGCCCTGTGCGAAGATGCCGCCGCTCTCGATCGTGCCCTCGAGCAGGTTCATGGGCGGGGAGCCGATGAAGCCGGCGACGAAGCGGGTAGCCGGCTTCGAATAGACCTCGGCCGGCGTACCGACCTGCTCGATATGGCCCTTGTTGATCACCACCAGGCGGTCGGCCAGGGTCATGGCCTCGACCTGGTCGTGGGTGACGAAGATCGAGGTGGTCTTCAGGCGCTGGTGCAGGCGGCGCAGCTCCGCGCGCATCTGCACGCGCAGGCGCGCGTCGAGGTTGGAGAGCGGCTCGTCGAACAGGAAGACCTTGGGCTCGCGGATCATGGCGCGGCCCATGGCAACACGCTGACGCTGGCCGCCGGAGAGGGCGGCTGGACGGCGGTCGAGATAGTCGGTCAGGCCCAGAGGCTCGGCGATCTTGCGGATGCGCTCCATGCGCTCGGCCTTGCGCACACCGGCGACCTTGAGGCTGTAGCCGATATTCTCGGCGACGCTCATGTGGGGATAGAGCGCATAGTTCTGGAACACCATGGCGCAGCCGCGCTCGCGCGGCTCGATATCGTTCACCACCCGGCCGGAAATCGAGATTTCGCCGGAGGTGATCGACTCGAGCCCCGCCACCATGCGCAGCAGGGTGGACTTGCCGCAGCCGGAGGGGCCGAGGATGACGATGAATTCGCCGTCATGGATGTCGAGATCGACCCCGTGCACGATCTCGGTGCGGCCATAACTCTTACGGACATTGCGGACGGTAATTTCGGCCATTGCCGGTTTTCTCCAAAACTTACTTTTCCGTCGCGACCAGGCCGCGCACGAAGAAACGCTGCATGAAGATCACGAGAATGAGGGGGGGCAGCATCACGAGCAGCGTGCCGGCCATGGCGAGGTTCCATTCCGGGATGCCGTTCTGGCCGGGTATAAGCGCTTGGAGACCCACGGCCGAGACGATGTGCGAGGGCTCGGTGGTCACGATCAGGGGCCACAAATACTGGTTCCAGCCCCAGACGAACATGATGGTGAAGAGCGCCGCCATGTTGTTGCGCGAGAGCGGCAGCAGGATGTCCCAGAAGAAGCGCAGCGCGCCGGCGCCGTCCATCTTGGCCGCCTCCACCAGTTCTTCCGGCAGGGTCATGAAGTGCTGGCGATAGAGGAAGGTGCCCGTGGCGGTGGCGACGAAGGGCAGGATCAGGCCGGGATAGGAGTTGAGCAGGTTCCACTGCAGATCTACCGTGGTGCCGGTGAGCATCGATATCGCCGAGGTGATGCCGAGCCCGTCGAGGATGGCCTGATAGGGCGAGAGCGCGTTGGTAGCCACTGCATAGGTCGGCACGATGCGCACTTCGAGCGGCAGCATCAGGGTGATGAAGATCGCCCAGAAGATCCAGACGCGGCCACGATAGCCGAAGAAGACCAGCGAATAGGCGGAGATCGCCGAGATGACCACCTTGCCGAAGGCAAGGCCCGCGCCGAAGATCAGGCTGTTGAGCAGCTTGGTGCCAAGATCGGCGCGCATCCACGCCTCTTTCATGTTTGCGAAGAAGTCGTGGCCGGGCCAGAGCGGCATCGGCACCTGGTTGACCTCCCGCAGCGAATGGGTGGCAGCGATCGTCACGATGATGAAAGGCAGCAGCGTGATGAAGGCGCCGATCAGCAGCAGGGCGTGGGTAATGAAGTTGAGGATCGGGGTGCGTTCGACCATGGGGCGCTCCTACGCGCTACCGGTAATGCACGCGCCGTTCCAGGAAGCGGAACTGCGCGATGGTGAGACCGATGACGAGCAGCATCAGCACGATGGACTGGGCGGCGGCGCCGGAATAGTCGAGGCCTTTGAAGCCATCGAAATAGATCTTGTAGACCATCAGCTCGGTGGCGCGGGCCGGCCCGCCCGAGGTCATGATGTCGACGATGCCGAAACTGTCCTGGAAACTGTCGGTGATGTTGATCACCAGGAGGAAGAACAGGGTTGGCGTCAGTAGCGGGATCTGGATGTCGAAGGCGCGGCGCAGCCAGCCGGCGCCGTCCATGGCTGCCGCCTCGATCTGCGAGCGGGGGATGGCCTGCAGGGCCGCGAGCGTGAAGATGAAATTGTAGCCGACGAATTTCCAGGAAAAGGCGAAGATCACGGCGGCCATGGCGTCATAGCCGTTGATGGTAGGGTTCCAGATGCCGGGCCAGATCTGGTTGACGAAGGCGATCAGGCCGGCATCCGAGCCCAGCATGAAGCGGAAGGCGAGGCCGAGCGCCGGTGCCGAAATGGCATAGGGCCACACGAACATGGTGCGGTAGATGCGGTGGCCCGAGAGCTGGCGGTCGACCAGCAGCGCCAGGCCCAGGGCCGAGCCCATGGCAAGTCCGGTCGAGATCGCGGCGAAGACCAGGCTACGGACGACCGATTGCCAGTAGACAGGGTCGGAGAATAGGGCCGCAAAGTTCGAGAACCCCACCCAGTCATTGCCGCCGCCCCACGGCCTTTGCAAGGTGAAGGCCCAGTAGAGCGCCTGGCTCGCGGGCCAGTAGAAGAAGGTGAAGATCAGGAAGAGCTGCGGCAGGATGAAGGCGATGCCGAGCCATTTGTTCGTGAAGATTGCGCGCTTTTCCATGCATCCGCCCTGGAGTGGGGTTGGTGTGCCGGTCTTCAGACCGGCATCTTGCAACCTTCGGGAAGGTCGAAGGCATGCCGGTCTGAAGACCGGCACACCGAATTGGGTCCCGCTTACTGACAAAGGCCGGAGCTTGAGCCCCGGCCTCCTGTCGTTGTGGCTTTGCAGCCGAAGATCAAGGCAGCTGCTTGCCCTTGTAGGTGGCTTCGAAGCGGCGGAGAATAGTGTTGCCGCGGCTGGCGGCGTCGTCGAGCGCCTGCTGTGCGGCAGCCTGGTTGGAGAAGACCGCCTGCAGGGCGTTGGCGACTTCGGCGCGGATCTGCGGCATGCCGCCGAGGCGCAGGCCACGGGTGATCGGCGTCGGATCCGAGGCGGTCAGCGAGGCGATGGCGACTTCGCGGCCCTTATAGGGCGCCTTGTCGTAGAATCCGTTTTTGGTCATGAAGTCGAAGCCCGACTTGGTGACCGGGATGTAGCCGGTGTTGGAGGACCACCACAGGGCCTGCTCGGGCTGGGCGACGAAGTTCAGGAAGGCGGCGGCAGCCTTGTATTCCGCCGGGGACTTGCCTTGCAGCACCCAGAGCGAGGCGCCGCCGACCAGCGAGTTCTTGCGGTTGGTGCCGGCATAGACGGGGAGTTCCGCCACGGACCAGTGCATATCGGGGGAAGCGGTGCGGGTGATGGTGCCGTGGTCGCCCACCGAGGTCAGGGTCATCTGGCAGTGGCCGGCAGCGAAAGCGGTGATGTAGTCCTCGCCAGCCTGCTTCGACTTCAGCTTGACCAGACCCTGGTCGTACCACTTCTTCAGGTCGGTGACGTACTGGACGAACTTGCCTTTGTTGAAGACGAGCTCGGCGTTGAGGCCGTCATAGCCGTTATTCTCAGTGGCGACCGGCTGGTTGTGGATGGCGGAGAACTGCTCCATCAGCTGCCAGACCTCGTCGGCGCTGATGTCGATGCCGAGCGGGCAGTCATAGCCGGCCTTCTTGAGGGCGTTCATGTCGTCGGCGACTTCTTCCCAGGTCTTGGGAGCGGCGTCCTTGCCGATTTTCTTGAAGGCGTCCTGGTTCCAATAGAGCAGAGCGGTCGAGGAGTTGAAGGGCATCGAGTACATGTCACCCTTGGAGGTGGCATAGTAGGAGCGGATACCGGGAAAGTAGTTGTTCCAGTCAATATTGTAGCCGTTGTCGGCCATCAGCTTGTTTACCGGGTAATAGGCGCCGGAGAGCAAGAGGTCGAGCGTGCCGATGTCGAAGACCTGCACGATGGTCGGCTGCTTGTTGGCGCGGAAGGCGGCGATGGTGTTCTGAAGAGCGTTCGCATAGCCGTTCTGGCTGGTGCAGACGACTTCGTAATCGGCCTGGGAGTCGTTGAAGTGCTGGCAGACGTCCTGCACGCGCTTGGCGATGTCGCCGGAATTGCCGAACCAGAAATCGACCTTCGTCTTGTCGGCCAAGGCGCCGCTGACGCTCGCCGCCAGCATCATCGCGCCGCCGGCGACGCTGACGAGGTTTCGCAGATTCGCTAGTTTGCCAAATATAGACATCGCTCTTCCTCTCGAGGGCAGCACGAAGGTGCCGCGATCAGGTCGACGCTCCTAGAGATACTCCATGACACTTTATAAACAATGCCCCGAAAAAGTCTCAGTTTGCTCAGCTTTTCCAAAGCGCTTCAGAAAGCGGGAATTAGCCGGCAAATTTCAACGGAGAATGGACGGGACCGATGAATTTTCCTCTCTTTCCGGGGGTGACGCAGCGAAAGGTCATCCTCTCACTCGATGCACCGTAAGGCAAGCTTGGCACAACTACCGGATGTGATCGTTGTGGCAAAACCGCGACATTGCTGGCAGGGCCATTCAGGCCTCTCACCGCCTTGCGCCAACGGCATGGCAGGCACGCCGATCCGGCCGATGTCCTTCACATCGAGGTGAGGATGTTGCACTGCACGATAGCTTTCCTATATTCGATGGACATCGAACTATGAGGCTGCAGCGCCGTGCCCCCGGCTGACGACAGAGGGCAAGGCTTGTGATTTCAGTCGACCACCACTTGATAAGGTTTATTGACGATGCCGACTTTGCTTGATCCGCTCCGCGTTGGAGCGCTTGACCTGCCCAACCGCGTCATCATGGCTCCGCTCACGCGTACCCGCGCCGGCGAAGGCCGCGTGCCCAACGCCCTGATGCGCGACTATTATGCGCAGCGCGCTTCCGCGGGCCTGATCCTCACCGAGGCGACCTCGGTCACTCCGATGGGCGTCGGCTATCCCGATACGCCCGGCATCTGGTCGGCGGCGCAGGTTGCGGGCTGGAAGGAGATCACCAAGGCGGTGCATGCCGCCGGCGGCCGCATCGCCCTGCAGCTTTGGCATGTCGGCCGCATTTCCGATCCCATCTATCTCGACGGCGCCCTGCCTGTCGCACCCAGTGCCATCGCGCCGAGGGGACATGTCAGCCTTGTCAGGCCCGAGAAGGCCTATGTGACGCCCCGCGCCCTCGAGGCCAGTGAGATCCCCGCCATCGTCGAGGCCTATCGCCAGGGCGCCCTCAACGCCAAGGAAGCCGGCTTCGACGCCGTCGAGATCCACGGCGCCAATGGCTATCTGCTCGACCAGTTCCTGCAGGATTCCACCAACAAGCGCGAGGATGCCTATGGCGGCTCGGTCGAGAACCGCGCCCGCCTGATGCTCGAAGTCACCGATGCGGTGATCTCGGTGTGGGGCGCCGACCGCGTCGGCATGCACTTGGCTCCCCGTGGCGATGCCCACTCCATGGGCGACAGCGATGCGCCGGCCTTGTTCGGCCATGTCGCCAAGGAATTGAACGCCCGCGGCGTCGCCTTCATCTGCGCCCGTGAATATCTCGACGGTACCAGCCTCGCCCCGAAGATCCGCGAGAATTTCAAGGGCGTCTTCATCGCCAATGAGAAGCACACGCCCGAGAGCGCCGAGACGCTGGTGGAGCAGGGCGGCGCCGATGCCGTGGCCTTCGGCAAGCTCTTCATCGCCAATCCCGACCTGCCGGTCCGCATCGCCGCCAGGGCGCCGCTGAACGCCTGGAACGCCGCGACGTTCTACGCCAAGGGCGCCGAGGGCTATACGGATTATCCCGCGCTGGAGACGGAGCCGGCTTAACTTCCTGGGAGCGCGGACGTCCCGTCCGCTCTTGGAACCGCCGCGTTTCGGGGAGAAGAAAGGGCGGACAAGATGTCCGCGCACCCGGGACCTTGCCATGCGCGCCGCGCCCGCTGGAAGAGCGCATTGGCCGGCAGCGCGGACGTCCACATGACACTCAAGAGAGTGTCGGACGATCCGCTCTTGGAAATGGTGGAAATGCAAGAAAGGGCGCCGGCCATGATGGCGGCGCCCTTTTCTTTGAACGCGGCGGTTCAAGAGGCGGAAAAGATGTCCGCACTCCCGGTCACTTCGCCTTCTTCACGTCCTTGATGTCGGCGAATACGATGGCCGGCGCGCGTTCGCCCTGGTAGCGCAGGTCGAAGGCCGATTTCGCCATGAACACCGGATCGCCGTCGAGGTCGTCGGCGATCGAGAAAGTGTGCGAGGAGACGAAGCTGTCGAGTTCCTGCCGCGTCGGCGCCGAGATCCAGCGTGCCAGCGCGAATTCGGAGGGTTCGAAGCGGATCTCCAGGCCATATTCGGCATCGAGGCGGTTCTGCAAGACGTCGAGCTGCAGGGCGCCGACCACGCCCACCAGGGCCGGGGAGCCGTCGCGCGGGCGGAAGGATTGCACCACGCCTTCCTCGGCGAGATCCTGCAGCGCATCCCTCAGCTTCTTGGCCTTCATGGCGTCGGGCAGGCGCACGCGGCGCAGAATTTCAGGCGCGAAGCTCGGCACGCCCAGGAAAGCGATGTCCTCGCGCTCGGTCAGCGTGTCGCCGATGCGCAGCGCGCCGTGATTGGGGATGCCGACGACATCGCCGGCATAGGCTTCCTCGGCCAGCGCACGGTCCTGCGCGAAGAAGAATTGCGGTGCGTTGAGGCTCATCGACTTGCCGGTGCGCACCTGCTTCACCTTCATGCCGCGCGTCAGCTTGCCCGAGCACAGGCGCACGAAGGCGATGCGGTCGCGGTGGTTGGGATCCATGTTGGCCTGGATCTTGAAGACGAAGGCCGAGAGATTGTCCTCTGTGGCCTGGACCATGCGAGTGGCGGCCTCCTGGTCGCGCGGCTGGGGGGCGTAGTCGCCGAGGCCCTGCAGGAGGTCGCCCACGCCGAAATTCTTGATGGCCGAGCCAAAGAACACCGGCGTCATATGGCCTTCGCGGAAGGCCTTGAGGTCGAAGGCGCCGCAGGCTTCCTGCACCAGGGCAATCTCTTCCGAAGCGGCTTCCGCATCGATGGAAGGCACCGCCTTGGCCAGCGCCGCGGTATCGCCGGCCGTCACCGGGATCGGTGCGACATCCTTGTCGAGCAGGCGGACATGGCTGGCGGCAAGATCGTAGGTGCCGGCGAAATCGCGTCCGCGGCCGAGCGGCCAGGTCATCGGCACGGTGGAGAGGGCGAGCGTCTTCTCGATCTCGTCGAGCAGCTCGAAGGGGTCGCGTCCCTCGCGGTCCATCTTGTTGATGAAGGTGACGATCGGAATGTCGCGTAGACGGCAGACCTCGAACAGCTTCCTCGTGCGCGCTTCGATGCCTTTGGCGGCGTCGATCACCATCACGGCCGAATCGACCGCCGTGAGCGTGCGGTAGGTGTCTTCAGAGAAGTCCTCGTGGCCGGGCGTATCGAGCAGGTTGAAGACGAGGCCCTCATATTCGAAGGTCATCACCGAGGTGACCACGGAAATGCCGCGCTCGCGCTCGATCGACATCCAGTCCGAGCGGGTATTGCGCTTTTCCGCCTTGGCCTTGACCTGGCCGGCGAGCTGGATGGCGCCGCCGAACAGCAGCAGCTTTTCGGTGAGCGTGGTCTTGCCGGCGTCCGGGTGGGAGATGATGGCAAAGGTGCGCCGCCGCTCGACTTCACGCTCGAGCGGGGTGAGGTTGGAAGTATGCGACAGATCGTTCAAGGCGAAACCGTTCAAAAAAAGCACGAGGGCCAAAAAGCCCTCAGCTCTGGGAAATCCGGGATTGGGCGCGCTTTTGGCACGAAACGGCGCGCGCGTCACCCAGGGATTTGGGGTGGGGCTTGTGGATGGAAAGGGCCAAATGAAAATTTCTGACATTTCCCTGTTGCAATCCAGCCGAGCCTTTGGCATAGAGCGGCCTCGCTGATGCGCATGCATCGGCGGCCCACGGATGCGGGTGTAGCTCAGGGGTAGAGCACAACCTTGCCAAGGTTGGGGTCGAGGGTTCGAATCCCTTCGCCCGCTCCATTTTTCCTTCGGGAAATCAATAACTTAAGAGGCCTCCTTCGGGAGGCTTTTTGTTTCACCGGCCCTCGCAATGAACGCGGGGAAGCAGGGGGAAGCACGGTAAGCGCTGTTGCGATCCCACCTTTCGGATTTGAGTGTGAAGCAGGATGTTTGAAG
>NZ_BSPC01000090.1 GCF_030160835.1 Labrys miyagiensis
AACCTCAATCTTCCCGGTCGCTTCCGAATGGACAACCTCCTGAAAGCTCACATCTAGTGACCGCGCCTCTAGCGCGTCTTGCAGGTCACGGTATTGCCACCCCGCGTCAGCGTGGCGCCGCGGCCCTTGATCCAGAACTCAGTGGACTGGTCCGTATAGCGCCCGCCATCGGCTGACATCGCCTGTGGCAGGGTGAGGGGCGGGGGGCCGCGGCCGAAGGAGAGCATCGCACTGCCAGTGCCTCGATTGTCGAAGGCCGCGACGATCCGGGTTCCGTCGGAACAGCGATAGCGAACGCCCGGACCAGCCAGCGCGGAGAGTGGACAGGCAAGGCTCACAATAGCTGCGAAAACATAAAGGCGCTTCATATCTGCCTCCGATTTTTCAGAACGGGCCATGCGAGGCGATGCTGTCCATCACCGTCGAGAGGGTCTGGATGCGTGCCTTATAGGCGTCCGTGATGCAGGCAACATCCGTCCCGCACTGGTTGCGGGTCTTCAGCCATTGCCGCTGCGCCTCGCCGATATCGCCGCGCTGGCCCATGGCGACGAGCGAAGTCACGATGCCGAAAAGTGTCGCCATGCGGGCTTCGCTCTGCCCGAGCCCGTAGTTCCGGCAGATGGTCTGCTCGCTGGGCAGGCTGGCCTTAGCGCAATCGATCGGCGCGTAGTCGGCCGCCGCTGCCGGCTGCGCCCCGACGGCGAGGCCAGCGCCGGCCAGGATGAGGATGGCGGTGGCGTGCTTCCAGCCGAGGACGACGAACGCCGTTGCGCCAGATGTCTTGCGGACTGCCATGGGGCACCTCGATCGCGGATCATTGGAGTCCTTATCAGTATGTTTTCTCCATCTCAATTCAATTGCGACGGATCATATAAGTGATCAGAAGCAAGAGGCTGTTGGAGTTTACGAATAAACGTAATAACTCTTGTCATATATATTAGAGGCGATTTCCATCAATAAGAATAGCAAATATCTTCTTGCCCGGGCCCCATCGCCTGCCGGCATCGAGAGAGGAAATGTTCACATGATCCCGGTCCGCTTGTGCAAACTTGCCTTGATCGCTGCCGCCGCTCTGTTCTTCACGCTCGTGGCCTTCGGAAATATCACCGACTATGACAGCAACTGGCAGTTCGTGCAGCACGTCCTGTCGATGGACACGACCTTCCCGAATTCCGCGATCCACTGGCGCGCGGTTACAAGCCCGACATTGCAGCACGCCGGCTACGTTGCGATCATCGCCTGGGAGGTCGTGGTCTCGCTGCTGCTTTGGGTCGGCGCGGCCCTGCTGCTCGCCAGAATCGCCGCGCCGGACTTCGACGGCGCAAAGCCCGTGGCGATTGCGGGGCTGACACTGGGGCTTTTGCTTTACGCCGTCGGATTCGTCGCGATCGGCGGCGAATGGTTCGCCATGTGGCAGTCCCAGATCTGGAACGGCCAGCAGAAGGCTTTCGATTTCATCGGCATGCTCGGCGTCATTCTTCTTGTTGCGCTTCTGCCTGACAGCAGGTCGAAGAGTGGCTGAAAACCCGGCTGGGGCATCGCAAGGGACTGCCTGATTAGGGAAAAATCCCCGGAGCCGACTTCACCGGTTGAAAGCCGCTGCAATTAACGTGTTGTAAACTTTTCATATTCCGCAAAGATAGATCTGGAAGATTTGAGCAATATATCTATTGATGGCGTTTCAGCAGGCTTTTCGAATCTGCCGGGTCAGCCTCTCTATCTACAAACGGAACGCAGTCAATCGATCAGTTTCCAACAATTAAGTGTATTGAGTCCGAATGAATAAATAATACGTTACGGAGTATCGGCCGATGAGGAAAAGAAGTTCAGCCGATTAACCAGTTCTTCATCATGATATACGGCCCCGGGTTGATCTGAACAGCCGCTTTGGCGTAAGGTCCCGATCCGGGGCGGCGCTCCCGCGGCGTGGCGTGATGAGGGCGCTGTTCTATGGCGAGGGGTGAACCAGACGGGATGGGGGGGCGTCTGCGGCTTGACCGCCTCTTACTATCGCGCCCGCAACTTGCCAAGGGGTTGGCCAAGGGACTGGCACTCTCGGTCGCCGTTATGGCGCTTGTCGCCGGGCTCAAGCCCCAACCCGCCGCCGCTTTCAAGCTCTTCGGTTACAGCTTCTTTGAGTCCGAGCAGAAGTCGACCTCGCCGGATGCGCAGCCCTATACCATCAGCGTGAACGTGAATGGCGGCGACAAGGACATCAAGGCGGCCGTCGAGGCCGCTTCCGCCCTCTACAGCGGCAAGGACGAGGTGCCGCCGCCCTCCACGCCGGCCTTCCTCTCCAAGGCCCACGCCGAATATGACCGTATCCTCGGCGCCCTCTACGCGGATGCGCATTACGGCGGCTCAATTTCCATCCTGGTGAATGGCAAGCCACTGGAGCAGATCCAGTCCGACGCGACCTTGCCCCATCCCGTGCCCGTGGTGATCAATGTCGATCCCGGCCCGGCCTTCACCTTCGGCCAGATCAGCTACGAGGGCAGGGCGCCGCCGAGCCCGGCCGATGAGAACCCCAAGATCAAGACGCCGGAGCGTCTCGGCCTGGTGCCTGGCAATCCCGCCAATTCCGATATCGTGCTCTCGGCCGAGCAGGCGATGATCGACGCCTGGCGCCGCCAGGGCTATCCCAAGGCCAAGGCCCTGCCGCGCAAGATCGTCGCCGACCATGTCAACAATCGGCTGAATGTGACGCTGGCCGTCGAGCCCGGGCGCCTTGCCCATTACGGCCAGGTCACCGTCGACGGCACCAAGGACATGGATCCGGCCTTCACGGCAAGGCAGATGGGGCTGGAGCCCGGCGGCCAATATGATCCTGCCGAGATCGAGCTTGCCAAGCGCCGCCTGCAGCATCTGCAGGTCTTCTCGACCACCAGCATCACCGAAGGCCCGATCAACAGCAACGGCCTGATGCCGCTGATGGTTACGGTGACCGAGCGCCCGCTGCATGTGTTCGGCGCTGGTGCGGAATATTCCACCACTGACGGCGCTGGCCTCAATGGCTATTGGGAGCACCGCAATCTCTTCGGTCAGGCCGAGCGCCTGCGCTTGGAGGCGAACGTTGCCGGTATCGATTCGGTGGATACCTCGAAATTTACCTATCTGGGCGGCATCACCTTCGTGAAGCCGGGCATCTGGGACCCCTTCACCGATCTCACCGCCCAGCTCCTTGCCAAGCGCGAGGTCTATGATCCCTATTCACAGAACACCTTCCGCGCCCGCATCGGCCTCGCCCATGAATTTTCCGAGCAGTTGACCGGCAAGATCGCCGTCAATGGTGAGTACGACCAGGTCGATGACCGCTTCAACAAGCGCGACCTTCTGCTCTTCAGCCTGCCGGCCGAGCTTGCCTACGATACCACCGACGACAAGCTGGAGCCGACCAAGGGCTATCGCCTCAGGGGCCAGCTCGAGCCCTTCTATGAAGCCAAGTTTGGCAATTTCGGCCTCATCAGCCGCTTCGACGGCTCGGCCTATTTCTCCTTCGATTCGATGGGCCGCTACGTCCTCGCCGGGCGTGTGGCGCTGGGCTCGGTCACCGGAGCGCCCGCCGACGAGATGCCGGACGACCGCCTGTTCTTCGCCGGCGGCGGCGGTTCGGTGCGTGGCTATGACTATCGCAGCCTGGGGCCGCGGCTCGCCGACGGCTTCATCGTCGGCGGCCAGTCGCTGGCGGAAGCTTCGCTGGAAATGCGCGTGAGGGTGACCGACTCCATCGGTATCGTGCCCTTCGTCGATGCGGGCAGCGCCTTCTCCTCCTCCTTCCCGACCTTCGATGAGACCATCACGGTCGGCGCGGGCGTCGGCCTGCGCTATTATACCAGCCTCGGCGCCATCCGGCTCGACATCGCCCGCGGCCTGACGCAGATCAACGGGCGCGTGATCGATAACGGCAGGATCAAGCGCCAGCATACGCCGCCGGCGGCGATCTATATCGGACTGGGAGAGAGCTTCTGATGCGGCGCAGGATCGCCCTTGCCATCGCCGTGGCTGCCGTGGCCCTGCCGCTCGGCCTGCGCGAGCTCGCACCCGCACGCGCGGATGACGCAAGCGACAAGTCCTGGTTCGTCTCCTATGTCGAGAACACCATCTCGACGCCCGACCAGAAGATTTCGCTCGGCCAGATCGACGGCGCCCTCTCGTCCGACGTGAAGATCTCCTCGATCACTATCGCCGACCGCCAGGGCGTGTGGCTCACCATCAAGGACGCCCATCTGGTCTGGAGCCGTACGGCACTGCTCACCGGCAAGCTTGACATCGATTCGCTGGAAGCGAGTTCGATCGAGGTCACGCGCAAGCCGAATCCGGCGCAGGGCGTGCAAGCGGCCGCGAGCTCGCAGGGCTTTTCGCTGCCGGAGCTGCCGGTGTCGGTCAAGCTCGGCAAGCTCGCCGTACCGGCCGTCAAGCTCTCGGCGGCGCTCGCGGGCGAGGACACCGTCTTCGACGTCAACGGCAATGCGCTGCTGGAAGGCGGCAAGCTCCATGCCGAGCTCCTGGTCAAGCGCATCCAGCCGCCGGGTGGCGATCTCACCTTCACCACCGATTTCGACAATGCCACGCGCCAGCTCAGTCTCAATCTGTCGCTGCAGGAGCCGCATGGCGGCTTCCTGAGCAGCATGCTGAAGGTGCCCGGCAATCCGGCGCTCGGCTTTACCATCGTCGGTTCCGGCCCACTCGACAATTTCGCAGCCGATCTCGCCCTCTCCGCCGATGGGACCAAGCTGTTCGGCGGCCGCACGACGATCGCGCAAGGGCCCGCCGGGCTGACGTTCAAGTCCGATCTCAACGGTTTGCTGGAGCGGCTGGTCGATCCGGCCTATGCCGATTTCGTCAGGGGCGAGTCGGCCATCTCGGTGGCAGGCGGGCAGGCGGCGGGTGGAGGCTATACGCTCGACCACGCTACCATCAAGTCCGGGGTGATCGACCTCGCTCTGTCGGCGGTCCTCTCGCCCGACGCCTTCCCGACCAATCTCAAGCTGGACGGCACCTTCGGCGCAGGCGACGGCCACGACATCCTGCTGCCGGGCGGGGGCGCCCATATCAAGGGCATGACCCTGAAGGCGCAGTTCGGCGATGGCGGCTGGAATGCCAATTTCGACCTGCAGAAGCTGGTGGCTGGCACGGTCCAGGCCGAAAGCGCCACCATCCAGGCCGGAGGCGATGCCCAGAATCTCGAAAACCCGCAAGGCCGCAGCCTGACCTTCAAGGTCACCGGCCATGGCGACGGGCTGAGCTCGACGGACCCCGCGCTCGCCAAGGCGCTGGGCAAGGTGCTCGACCTCACGGCCGCCGGCAAATGGCAGGCCGCCCAGCCGGTGATCATCGATGGCGTGCATCTGGCGGCCAATGCCGCTCAGGCGGGCTTTACCGGCAAGGTGGAAGGAGCCACCCTGAGCGGCGTCTACACGCTTGCAACGCCTGATATCTCGGTTTTCTCGGGCCTTGCCGGTCGCGACATGCGCGGCAAGACCGACCTTTCCGCCAAGGGCGACATCGGCCTCGCCGGCGGCGCCTTGAATCTCACCTTCGAGGGCAACGCCAGCGATGTGGTGATTGGCGATCCCAGGGCCGATGCCCTTCTCAAGGGCGCGACCAGCCTCAAGGGCGGCGTGCGGCGCGACGAGCAGGGCCTGCATTTCGAGGCGGTCAATCTCGGCAACAAGCAGTTCAACGCGTCCGCCAACGGTCTCTATGGCGCCAAGGCCATGGATTTCAAGGCGACCGCCGGCCTCACGGATATCAAGCTGGTGACGGACCGTGCTTCCGGCGCCATCGATCTCGTCGCCACGCTCAAGGGAACGGCCGAGAAGCCGGATGTCGTCGCCGATATCAACGCGCCGAAGCTGACGCTGCAGGGCAAGCCCTTCACCGACGGCAAGGCCAATTTCACCGGCAGCGTCGCGGGCCCCTTGGTCAACGGCACCTTCAATCTCTCGGGCATGCTCGATCGCATGCCGGTCCGGGCCGCGGCGGCGATCGTCACGACCGATGATGCTACCCACGAGATCAAGGGTCTCACCATGAGCGCCGGCTCCGCGCAGATCGCCGGTGATTTGGCGCTTCGGCCCGACAACCTCGCCAGCGGCCAGTTGACGGCGGCGATACCGGATATGGCCGCGATCGCGCCCCTGCTTCTGACCAAAGCCTCCGGTTCGGTTACAGCCAATATCGCGCTGTCGGTCGAGGGCACGAAGCAGAATGCCGCGGTAAAAGCGCAGGCCAAGGCACTGAAGATCGAGACCAACACTATCGGCGCCGCCAGTATCGATCTGACCGCGACTGATCTGCGAGGCGTGCCCGCTATTGCCGGCACCGTGACGGCCAGCAATGTCCAGGCCGGTTCCTTCATCCTCAACCAGCTTCAGGCCACGGCGAAATCGGAGGGCGCGAACAGCACGGCCTTCCAGGTCCAGGGCACGATGCCAAAGGGCAAGCTAGCCGTCTCCGGGGCTGTGAAGCCGGCTGCCGACGGGCTCGATGCGAGGCTCGACACGCTCTCGATGCAGCAGCAGGGCATTTCCGCTTCGCTCGCCTCACCCGTGACGATCGCTAGTCGCTCCAGCGGCGTGACCATTCCCAAGACGGTGCTGCGCATCGGGCAGGGCGGCCAGGTCGCAGTCGACGGCACAGTGGGTGATGCCATCGCCATGAATGTGGTGGTCAGCCAACTGCCAGTCTCGCTCGCCAACCTCTTCTCGCCAGGCCTCGGCGCCAGCGGCACACTGTCAGCCAATGCCAAGGTCTCCGGCAAGACAGCCGATCCCAGCGCCGAGTTCCAGGTCACCGGTGCCAACCTGAATGCCGCCGCGCTCAAGGGCATGGGGCTCTCGGCGCTGCAGCTTTCCGCCAATGGCCGCTATGCCGGCAAGACGGTGACGCTCGAGAGAGCCAGCATCACCGGGGGCGGCGGCCTCACCGTCTCGGCGCATGGCCAGGTGCCGCTGTCCGGGCCAGGCCTCTCCGTTGCTGTGCAGGGCTCGGCGCCGCTTGCCCTGGCCAACGGCCTGCTCAAAGATCGGGGCGCGCGTGCTACCGGCACCCTCACGCTGAACGCCAATGCCAGCGGCTCGGTCTCCGCACCTGTTGTTTCAGGTCAGGCCGTGATCGCGGGCGGCACGATTAGCGATCCCGATACCGGCATGAAGCTGACCGGCATCACCTCCACCGTGCGCTTCGACGGGGACCGTGCCACCATCGCCCAGTTCAGCGCCGCCACCCAGGGCGGTGGCACCATCGGCGCCAGCGGCTCGGTCTCGCTCAAGCCGGACCTGACGGCGGATCTCACCATCACCACGCGCAACGCCAAGCTGACCGACGGCGATCTCGCCACCGCGATCGTCAGCAGCGACATGACGGTGCGCGGCCCGCTGATGTCGCAGCCGGTGGTCGGGGGGCGCATCACCATCCAGCGCGCCGAGATCACCATCCCCGAGCGCTTCGCCGCCAATGCGGCGATGCTCGGCGTCAAGCATCTCAAGCCGCCGCCGGAAGTCGCCCGCACGCTCGCCAAGGCCAATCCGCCGGTGAAGGGCGGCAGGAAGGGCGGCAAGGGCGGCTCCGGCCCGAATGTCGTGCTCGACCTCACCATCGATGCTCCGGCCCGTATCTTCGTGCGCGGCCGCGGCATCGATGCCGAGCTCGGCGGCCAGATGTCCCTGAAGGGGCCGGTCTCCAACCTCGCGCCGGTGGGAGCCTTCGAGTTGAGGCGCGGCTCGCTCGACGTGATCGGCCAGCACATCGTCTTCGACCGTGGCAAGGTCACGCTGATGGGGGATCTCGATCCGCAGATCGACTTCGTGGCGATCACCAATTCCAGCTCGATCGCGGTGACGGCGCGGGTCACCGGCCGGGCTTCCGATCCGCAGATCGTGCTCTCCTCCGTGCCCGAGCTGCCGCAGGATGAGGTGATGGCGCATTTCCTGTTCGGCCGCAGCATCCAGGACCTGTCGCCGCTGCAGATCGTGCAGCTTGCCACCGCCGTGGCCCAGCTGGCGGGCGGTTCGTCGGGGCCGGATCTGCTCGGCAGCATCCGCAAGTCCACCGGTCTCGACAATCTCGGCGTCGTCACCGATTCCTCGGGCAATGCCGCCGTGCAGGCCGGCCGCTATATCGGCGACAACATCTATCTCGGCGTCACGACCGGCGTGGGCGGGCAGACGGACGCCACCGTCAATCTCGACGTTACCAAGAACCTCAAGCTGCGTGGCCAGGCGGGCACAGACGGTTCGAAGGCCGGGATCTACTACGAGCGGGAATATTGAGGAGAGATTTCGCCCTTTATGGGTGATCACTCCCACTGCGGCGGTATATATCTGTGGTTCGGGCCATGGGGCCGTTACGCTCGTTGCGCCGGCTAATCCCGTCGTGGGATGCGCCGAGCGGCTCTGGTCAGTGCGACATACGCTGAGACGTACCTATTTCTCGCCGGCTGTATCCCAAGAGCTGAGGTTCGGCGAAGTCTGGCATGTGGTAAATAAACTGCATGACCGACATCAATCATTCCAGCGCATCTGAGCGCGTCAGCTACGTCATCGTCCTCGCTTTGATAGCGCTGGCCCTGGCCAGTGTTGCCTGGCTGGTGTTTCGCGAGACGGGGCATTGGCTGCCCATCAGCCTGTCGGGTTCGGGCGAGGTTTGAGTTAGGCCGAGAGGGGAGGCCCCCCGTCAGAGTCACAACTGTCTGAGTAGGACAATAATAAAACAGCTACTCCGAGGGCTCTGACGGGGATAGGCATGACGCATGAGGCGTTATGATGGATATTCCAGCCCAGCGTGACATCCTCCCTGAAGGAAGTGACGTCGCGCCGGGAAATCCTGTATCGAGGGCTAGAGCAAAGCGCGTTCAAGCGTGAACGCTTCTTTGCTCTAGCTCTTTGTTTCGACGCGTCTTTGCGATTCTTGCCGATTCCGTCAAATCGCAAAACGCTTTGACCAAGCGCCGAACTATGACTTGCGGTTGCGCTTCGGGATTGCCCGCTTTGGACCCTCGCTCACGGGTGGACGCTCCGGTGTGCCGACTGCTTCCCGCGCCAATCTCGCTTGGCGCAAGCGCTCGGTCTTGGCCGCCCGGATCGCGAGTTCATCATCCAGGATTGCCCGGGCGACCTTGTTGGTCTCTTCGTGCCTGGCCTCCATGCGCGGAAGCTTGGGTACGAAACGAATGTCAGCCATGCGTGACATAACGGTCCTACTCCAAAACAAAAAAGGCCGGGCAAGCCCGACCTTCTCGATAAGCGCGTCAATGGCCCGTGCCAGTACATCCGTGGTCAAGGGCCATCAGCGCCACATAATTACTCAGCGCGGAGATTTTCGGCCGCGTTCTTGCCGCTGCGGTTATCCCGCACAACGTCGAAGGTGACCTTCTGCCCCTCGACCAGACCGCGCAGACCGGAACGCTCCACAGCACTGACGTGGACGAAAATATCCGCTCCGCCCTGGTCAGGCTGAATGAATCCAAAACCCTTGGTGGAATTGAAGAATTTTACAACACCGGTGTTCATGACGATTTCCTTTCAATCGAACATAAGAGAATCCTCGCCGCGCAGAGTGCCCGGCAAGTTTTTGAGATCGAAGTTGAAAGAGGAAGATCGTCAGCGCGACTGCGGCGCAGAAAAAGTTCGACAGCAAAATCGACGAAAACTACCATAGACGTTAATTGAGTGGAGATCAAGGCACGGCTATAACGTCGCGATCATTTCCTGGTTTCGTCATTATTTTTGCTGTCGCTATTCCATCCGTCTCCGTCAATTAGGAGAGCACGCATGGCGCCTTCGGCTAACGACCCCCCGATACCCTGAGAATGGAGCCCGTCACATAGCTCGCCGCGTCCGATAGCAGATACATTACGGCATCGGCGATCTCCTCGGGCTTGCCGATGCGCTGCATCGGGATCGACGGCCTGATGCGTTCGACACGTCCGGGATCGCCGGTGCTGCGGTCATGGATCTCGGTCTCGGTCATGCCCGGTGCCACCGCATTTACGCGCACGCCCTCCAAGGCGAGCTCCCGGGCCATGCCGATGGTCAGACCGTCGACAGCGGCCTTCGAGGCGGCATACCAGACATATTCGCCAGGCGAGCCGATATGGGCTGCCACCGAGGAAATGTTGACGATGGAGCCCCCCGGGCCGCCGAGACGGGTCGACAGGCGCTTGGCCGCCTCGCGCGCCACCAGGATGGCGCCGGTCACGTTGAGGTCGATCGTCTCGCGGATCACTTGGGGGTCGATATCGGTGAGCCGGCCCGAACGCCCGGTAATGCCGGCATTGTTGACCATGTGGGTGAGCTGCCCGAACTCGTCCGTCGCGGCGAAGAGGGCGGCAATATCGGCTTCATCGGCCATGTCGCCGGCCAGCACCAGAGCACGGGCGCCGGCCTTGTGCACGGCGTCGGAAACCTGCCCGGCGGCCGCATGGTCGCTGCGGTAGTTGATGACGAGATCATAGCCGGCTTCCGCCGCTTTCAGGCAGATGGCCGCGCCGATACCCCGGCTTCCGCCGGTGACGAGAAGAAGGGGGCGTTTCGACATGATCTCAAATTCCTTGTGTCAAATGGCGTGGATGATGGTGCGCCGCCATCCTTTTCATGACGATGGTAGCAGCATCAGGGCCGGCTGCCAGAAGCTGCAATCTCCTGGTCGATCGGGACGGCCTCCCGGATCACCCAGTCGGCGATAGCAGCGATGTCGTCGAGGTCGAAGCGCGGCACGGGGAAGGGGCCGGGCGCGTCGGTGGCAATGGCACGGATATAGGGATCATCGGGATGGATGAAGGCCTTGTCGACCGCCACGCGGTGGATCTCGATCTTGGGATGGGGATCGCGCTTGAAGCCCTCGACGATCACGAGATCGACCGGCGAGAGGCGCTTGAGCAGTTCCGCCAGCGGCGGCTCGGGCGCGCCGCGCAGTTCGTGCATCAGGGCGAAGCGATGGGCGGAGGAGACCAGGACTTCCTGCGCGCCCGATTCCCGGTGGATGTAGGAATCCTTGCCGGGTTTATCGACGTCGAAAGCGTGATGGGCGTGCTTGACGGTGGAGACCGTCAGGCCGCGGCGGCGCAGCTCGGGAATGAGAGCGGCGATCAGGGTCGTCTTGCCGGCGCCGCTCCAGCCCGAAAGCCCCATCAGACGCATCATGGCCTCGGCGCCTTGCGCAGATGATACGCAGTGAAGCCCTCGCCCTTATGGTGGCCTTCATAGAGGTCGCCCGTCTCGCGGGTGAGGTTGGGAAGGTCGATGGCCGCCATCGGGTCGGTGCATTCCAGGATCAGCAGCGCGCCCGGCCTCAGCCGGGCCAACTCCTTCTGGGCGCGCAGCACCGGCAGCGGGCATTTCAACCCGCGCAAATCGAGGCGAAGCGCTTCATCGAAGGGAGGAGGAGGGGCGGTGGCGGGCATCGCCAAGGCTGTAGCCGTCCCGATGACGGCGTTCAACCTTTGTCTGCACGCTGCGACGCAGGCATGATGGCGACATGACACCGATCAACGACGCAATCATGGGCCTGATCCTCGCCGGCGGCTTGTCGCGCCGCATGGGGGGAGGCGACAAAGGTCTTTCCCGGCTGGGCGAGGACACCATCCTCGATCGCATCGTCGCGCGCATGAGGCCGCAGGTGGAGGCGCTCTTCCTCAACGCCAATGGCGATCCCGGCCGCCTGGCGAAGCTTGGCCTGCCGATCCTGGCGGATACGCTGCCCGATTTTCCAGGCCCTCTTGCCGGTGTGCTGGCTGGCCTCGATCACGCGGCGCAGGCTGGCTTCGCGGAGGTCGTGGTCGTACCCTGCGACGCGCCCTTCCTGCCCGCCGATCTCGTGGCCCGGCTTCGAGGTATGGCCGGCGGGAAGGGCGGTGCCGTCACCATCTCCGGCGGCAGGCGCCACCCGACCGCGGCGCTCTGGCCGGTGCATCTGCGGCAGGCCCTGAGGACCGCGCTGGTCGAGGAGGACCAGCGACGGGTCGAGACCATCCTGCGGCGGCAGGGTTTCATCGAGGTGGAGTGGCCGGTCGAGCCTTTCGATCCGTTCATGAATGTCAACGATCCGGAGGGCCTGGCGCAGGCGAGGGCATTACTGGAGCGCTGGCCGCAGGCTTGAGCGGAGTGGCGGTCTCCGACCGCCATCTTGGAACCAGCACGGATAGCAGAAAACAAAAAATGGCAGTCAGAGACTGCCACTCCAAATTGCCCTCCTGCAAGAAACTGGCCTTGCTCCCATGTGAATGCTAGAAGCGCGGCGGTGTACAGGAGTTGCC
>NZ_BSPC01000091.1 GCF_030160835.1 Labrys miyagiensis
GCGCTACGCCTTTCTCCACGCCGTGCAGTTCCGCGACGAGCCCGAACTCGCACCCGTCTGAGAAAGCCCTTTTCCGTGAAGTCCATTACCCTATTCGACCCGACAGCACCTGGTCGATGTCACGGATAAACTGGTCGCTTAATTCCTCCGGCCTCTGGCATTGCAACTATTCGGCAATCAATAGGGCTGCCAAAAGTTTTGATCGCGTTCATTGAGATTGAACGACTAAGGCACTGCATATCCACGTTTCCATTGCCAATCAACATAACGTCTGTAAATCCAGGACCTGCTGGTCACATTGGCACGCGGTCCCCAGGCCGCCTCCGAGCGCCGCTGCCGACCGCGCGGTTTGGCAATCTGATACTCGTGCGTCCGATTATCGCTCACTAGCAATTCCTCTTGATCACCGGAATAATAGGTCCGCGCCTCCGGCCAGTTCTCCGGCTCCCATATACGGCCTGACTTTCCTACTACCGCTATTCGTCCCCCCGATTGCAGGATAGTATGTGATAGTCCGTTTGCCCCTGTCTCAAACTTTATGCACTGCTCCTTCGTATCAAACGGGTTTGCAAAGGAGAGAAAGAGTTCTCGTCTCAAAAAAATGGCCGTTGTGCGCAGATGCGGGCTTGGAAAGGGAAGATCCGACTCAACGGACCTCCAACTCCCTGTCGCTCCGATAGCCGAGTGATCTCCCAATTCTGAATATGCTTGTATGTAGGCCTCGAGCCATCCGCTGCCCAAAATACGAGTATAGGAGTTAAAAAAAACGCAGTGCGATGACGCGAGCTGGGACGCAACCGTTCTATAGGCCGTCAAATCAAAGCCATCGTCTGGCACAAATATACTTTGTGCTCTCAGCCCATTCTCAGTTATCCATGTCGAAGCAAGTGAGTGCGCCACTCCCGATACAAAACCTTTGTGAATCAGAATAGGTACATAATTCACACTTGTCGGATGCTTCCGTAAGCTTTGAAGGAAGGCCTTCAGCCACAACGGATTATTTCCGTTTCTTAATAGATAGAGTACAGCAATGCTCTCAATCATGCCGACGGCAACTCCGACGTTAGGTATTGCTGCCACCAATGACGTGTTTCTTCCAAACGTCGAGGCAGCGTGGTTCTTCGCGCAATTCCAACCTCAATCCGCAAGTGGGAGTCGTCGCCGACTATCCAGAGTGACTCGTCCAGCCGAGCGGCCGGTTCCACGATTTGCACACGACCCAGTTCGCCGGCCACAACCTGCAGCTGCTTTGCCAGGTCCAGCGCCGCAATCATTCTGTCAGACTCCGTGTTAACGACGCCCGCCATCGTCAGACTCCTACCCATAGCGAGGAAGGGGAGAACGCCCAAAGATTGTTAGCGGCGGCCGCTATCAATTAAAAGGCAAACTCAGGCACCTCGGCAAATCAGATCTATTTTGTTGAATGGAAAATTGAAACCTTTGCAGGTGGCGTGTGACCGCACTCCAAATACTGGCCCCCACTCTGCATGACGAGGCCGTTGTCTCGGTCCAGTGATAGCAAAATCGAATAATCAGATGACTATACTGACATTCGATGACCGGACCAATGCAGTTATGCCATTCTAGACGATCGAACGAACTGCAGAGATGATCACTCGCGTGAAACTATGATACTTCACTAAACATCAATTTTGTTAAAAAGTGACTTCGTGAGGAAGTTCTGTCTACGCAATTCCAGCCATATCAATCGTTTATAGAAACTGCGAATAAAGCGATGTCCCTTCCAAGTCCTATTTCTCAATTTCTCCAAAACGCTATTCTTGTAGCGGTAATCTTCTGTCACGCTGGAGATGCCACCGTTGGTTACGAATTCACTCATTTTCGTGAGACGACGATCAATTGTAAAAACTGTCATAGATTCGAAGAACTCCACGGAGAAGATCTGCCGGGCGGGTGGCTTGGCGGCGACCAGATCGCCTCCATAGCGTCCGTGCAAGTGATCGATGATCCGTTTAGCGAAGGAAATGAAACTGTAGCGAGACGGGTTCCCGAATTCTGACATGTAGCTTGCGTGAGTATCCTCGACGATCAGGAGACCACCATCTCGGATGTGGTGGACCGCCTTGCGCAGCGTCACGATTTGCTGCCGATTGGTGTGGCCTCCATCATCTATGAGAATATCCACGGAGCCGATTTCTTTAAACAAGCCATCCCAGAACTTTTCCGAGGACTGATCTCCTATGTAAATCTTGAATCCTTCGGCCTCCCATTTCTTAGCCTCTGGGTTGAAATCCACACCAATTATCGTGGCGCTTTCACCGAAATAATCACGCCACATGAACAGGGAGCCACCATAGAGTACGCCAACCTCTACAATAGTTATGGGCCTTCCAACAAATTGACGCAGTATCTTATCGTACGCAGGGAAATAGCTGTCCTGCTTGTAAGACATATACTTCGATTTATCGAACGATTCGCGCAGTGTCTTCATCTCTACCCTTTATGAATTCTGCTTCCTGATGCTACGAAAGATCCCCCAGTTGCGTTTCAAGTTAACGACAAGCGCACCGGATGACCTGCATATTTCCCACATTTCGTCGCACGATGGCGCAGCACCGTAAACAGTTTTTTTCCGAGGGTTCAGCCAGTCGAACACTCATATACTTGCTATCGGCGCGCCCGGAGGAATTATCCTCGCTTTTCACGTTTGATTAACCTTGTCGCCTTTGCGGATATTCTATAAACTCGCCGCCTAAGCTCTCTTGGCAAGGTATATCTTTCCGCCTTCCCTAAATCTGTTCCCCAGGTTTGCTCACTCAGTCGCTGCCTGGTTCTGAATTTAGCTAGCTCGTATTCCCTCGTCCTGTTGTCGGAAACCAGAAGATTTTCCTGATTTCCATGTCGAAAGGTGTTGGACGACGCCCATTCAATCGGCTCGTAAACACGCCCATTCCTGCCTACAATGGCCAGCCGACCGCTATTCTGCAGAATCTGGCGCGACAGGCTGTCTGCGCCGGACTCAAACGCGTGAGCATCAAATTTGGTCGGCAGCTCCCGCTGCATGCTGAGGAAGAGATCCCTTCGAATCATAAATGCGTTTGTACGAATATGCGCTCGATTCCACGGTAGCTGCTCGCTCGAGAATGGTTCAAGACTTCCGTAGATTTCATAGCTACCTGTAGCAGATATTCCTGAATTTCTGCCGACGGCATCAAGGGCCTTTATGTAATAATCGAGCCATTCTTTTCCTTCTATCATTGAGTATGAATTAAGGAAAAGACAATGCTCTTCTCCACAAGACGCGGCGGCCTTAAAGTACGCTAGTAAATCAGTTCCATCGTCATTGATATAGATGTTTTTCGCCACAGCGCCATTGGATGCTCTCCACTCCTCAGATACATCGCCAAGAGAACCCGCTGCAAATCCTTTATTGATGACATACGGTACATATGCCGCATGAGTTTGGTTTATATTCACGCTTTGAATGAATCTCGAAAATAATGATTTGTTGTTCGCGTATCTGCGCAGATAGAATACGGCTATGGATGCGGGCACCATTCGTCCTCATCTTCTCGTACGTCGTTTTACCGCGGATCCTATGCAACAAACAGGAGGAACACAATTCAACTATCGTCTGGCAAGTTAGTGCCGGCAGGGGTTGCAAACGCTCCGTTGCTATCCTGTTTAACGCCAGCGTGTGGTCGACAGAAAGGGGGGCGAGGCCAGCGCCGTGGACTCCTATGACGATATTTGCATGCGAAAGCGGGCGCACCTGCTAGGCAAGGCCGTTCTCTCTCGCCTCGAACCGTTGGAAGCCATAAGTGCAGGCGATCTCCGATATCACCCCTGCGTTAAGCAGGTGCCGGATCTTGCTGGTCTTCCGCGAAAAGAAAATACGGCGGCCACTGCCCGATCCTACTTGGCAATACGCCTGGAGAGATCGGCCAGGCGATGCATTGCGGCTGCGGCAACGAACGTCCATGCAGCGCTGCCGGCATCAAGGGAGAGCCAAAGGGCCCCTTCCACGCAGACTTTTCTGCATGGTTCGGGAGCTCAACCCCTACTAGCCCCGGGATGCCGGCATTTGCCCCTGCCACCCACCACCGCCAATAGCGAATGTTGGGGCGCTTGCGGAAACCAGATTTTGCCCGAGCCAGCTTTCGCTAAGGCCAAATTTTTGGAGCATCTTTCCTCAAGCCCGCAACTGGGACTCGTAAATGCTCCAGGCACGCCACCACTCTAAGGTCTCCGACAACCGCTCCTTGATGGTTTTTCGCGGCCGATATCCGACTTCGTCCTGCAATCGCCGAATGTCCGCAACGATACACGCTGGTTCGTTCGGGCGATCCGGCAACGCACCGAAGCGAAGTTCGCCAATTCCGCCAGCAGCCGCGCGAATCTCCTCCGCCAGCTCTCTGATGCGCAACGCTCGACCCGAGGCAATGTTGACCGCACCCGTTACCTTGGACAAAGCGAGTGCTGCGAAGGCCTCGCCAGCGTCATGAACATCGATGAAATCTCTGATCTGGGTCCCCGACGAAATCAACGCTGGACGTCCGGCCAAGAGGCTTACCGCAATCGATGATACCAGTCTGCTTGGGTGTTCGTTGGGTCCAAAGACAAAGAACATTCGCCCCCAGGCGAATTCCAGGCCGCAAGAAGCGACAAACTCTTCAACAATCCGCCGCGTGGAATCCTTGGAAACGGCATAGAGAGTAACCGGCCGAATGGCGGTCGTCGTCTCGACGCATAGGTCCCGCGAGGATAGATCGTACTCCATGCAGGTACCCGCGCAGACAATGCGGCGGACTCCGATTTTCTGCGCAGCCCGAACGAGCCGGATCGTAGCTGTCGCCCAGTCGAGATTCTCTGCCGCATTCCAAAACTTCCCATGTTCGACATACCAGGCCATATGAAGAAGGATTTCGGGCCGCGCTCTCGCCAGGGCCGCGTCAATCGTCTCGGATTTCAGCAAATCGCCCACGATCACCTGACACCCAGGTACGGTCGTCGGGGTGCGTGAGATTACGAATACCTCGTGGCCAGCCGAAACCAAGGCCAATGCGGCCCATTTCCCAACAAATCCAGTTCCGCCAGTAACAAGAATGCGCATGATCAGAATTCGCCACTATAAGCAGCGCCACCTGCTCGCCGGAGTATAGTTCTCTTAATCACTTTTCGTAATTTGTAAACGCGCTTGTCGACGTAGAACGGCAAAACGGCGTGTATCGTCGCCCTCTGCAACCAGGAATACGAAGACTGATCGATATAGCGTCGGCATTGATCCGAAAATTTCTTGCGAAGAGCTACCATCTCTGCCACCGATGGCTTGATGCCCTTGCCAGGGGTATAGGTTTTAGTTACGAGACGCTGAATGAAAACTGCGTCCGGCACCACGGAAACCGCCGTCTTGAGGAGCGTTGGAAAGAGGATCAAGTGGTCCAAAGCCCAGGGATGGGGAAACGCAGCCCAACATTCCTCGAAGTCGGCGAGAAGAGGATCACGACGCCATAGCCCATAAAACCAGCCGGCATGGGAATTGAACATCAGTTGCACGATCGAAGCCATCGTGGACTTCCCGGCAAAGTATTTAGGAACGTTTATCCGCTGTCTCTCGCTTCGAGATATCGTCTCCGTCGTCGGAACAGCTACGTTTGCAGCGGGGTTTGTCGCGAGTGCGTTATAAAGTTTCTCGATGTAATCATGCGAACATAGATCGTCATGTGCACGCCACATCACGAATTCAGATTCGCAATCGCGCAATATGGTCAGGAAATTGGGCATCGCGCGGATATTTTCAGAATGTCGAATGTATTTTACGCGGGGATCTCTAGACACAAATTCTCGGGCAATGTCTCCTGTGTTGTCTTGGGATGCGTTGTCGTAGATGCGGATTTCAATATCTTTTAATGTTTGTGACACCAAGCATTCAAGACACTCTCCAAGCTGATCCGCCCCGTTATAAACGGGAACGCCAACAATCACTTTCGGCATCTTAAATACACTCCCACAAGCTAAACAAATAAACGATAAGGAAGCGTGCAGAAATATCTGCACCCTTGTGGTGTCTCATTTAAGGTAAGAAGCGATCCAAAGCCAGATTCAACTGCCGCCTCTACTGGCCATGTCACATCATGACCAACGGCTGCGTCCGAGTATCGAGGGCACCCCGTTGGGGGATTACCCAGCATGAGAGGGCAGGCGAGGCTGACCGCGCAGAACGCGCGTCCCGTCCACCACTTTTTCGAGACCTTCGCTCACGTCATGTCCTTCCAGGGAATCCTTTCCGGCTACCTTCTTAACCACAAAGGAGTACAACCGAGAGACGCATCCCATTCATTTCCAAAATGGGGTAATATTGTGTCTATATGTTTCTGTATGGTTTCTGCAACAAATTTTTCCCTAATTCTTCGGGATTCAGGAGAATAGTTTCCCTATATGGAAACTATGAGTCTTCCCGCCCAATTAAATATAGTATCGATGCCGCAAGTTAATGGGTTTGATCTGACCTACTTGCTTTGGTGGACATATTCGTTCATGAAATCACGAACACTGCGACCTTCATGAAACGCTTCGAGGGAGCCGTTCTAGCGAAGTGACTTAGAGTGGCTCAAGCATTTCCGCTGTGTACCGGCATGGGTTCGGATGCCGATCGGGACTGCACGCTATTCATACTTTTGTGGAGGTTGGGGGGGCAGCATGATGCCGATTCACAGGCGTTGAGCAAGTTGGATAGGCACCTTTCCCTGCTTAATCAAGGGTGGTGGTCCTACCGCCGTAGCGGCGCGGTCGCGACGACGGGACCGCCGAAGACCTCTTCCCATTCGGCAATCCGGCAGCCGCCATGGCGCTCATATTGCTAGGTGCTCAAGGGAGAGAGGTAAGCCATCGCTCATCGGCGCGTCCCTTACCCCGGCGGCATTCGCGTCATTGGTGCTAATAGGTCGTAGCAATAGGTCCGATTGATATAATATGATGGATGCGTGGGTTCGAGATCGAGCGCGGGTCGGGAGGACTTCGGTGGCAGAAGGTAGGCGTATCGGCTCCAGCATGCGCAGGATTGTCATCATCGTGGCCGTCCTCTGGCTGGCGGCCTACATTGTCCCAGGTTTCCCTCTCTGGGCTCCAATCGCGGTCAGTATCGTGTGGGTCGGTGCTGCTGCGGCTGTCCTCAGCATATTTGGCGTGGCCCTTCGGGTCGCGAGCCGAGACTAGACCTCGGCAGCTTCGTTCTCGGTGACCATCCGCAAGAACTCCGACTTTCTCGTTGTCGATTTTCACTGAGAATTCTCGGTCGAAGTCAACAGTCGAGAGCGGGCGGGACGGGCAGTCTCGCTCAAGAGGCCACCACCGGCGTCCTGCCGCCACGATGCGGGATCCACCGGCTGGAAGGCGCGCTCGCTGGGCGGATGTACCGTTGTGTTGGACAGGTAACATCACAGCGCGCGGAAACTGGCCTTGCTCCCATGTGAATGCTAGAAGCGCGGCGGTGTACAGGAGTTGCC
>NZ_BSPC01000092.1 GCF_030160835.1 Labrys miyagiensis
GCGCTACGCCTTTCTCCACGCCGTGCAGTTCCGCGACGAGCCCGAACTCGCACCCGTGTAGAGCAAATCGCGATTTCATGAATCGCAATTTGCTCTAACTTGTTGCTTTGACGTATTTTCTTCATTGAAAAAGCCTATCGGCTTTTCTTGAAGACACTTTGGAAGGTCTGTATTTCCGTGAAGCCCGTTGCCCTGTTCGATCTCGATGGCACCCTGGTCAATGCCGACCATCTGCATTACGAGGCCTGGAAGCACATGCTCTCGCCGCATGGCATCGACCTCACGGAGGAATCCTACCGCACCGACGTCATGGGTTCGCCCAACAGCCTGCTCCTGAAGAGCCTGCTCAAGGGCCTCGACGAGAAGGCCGGTCTTGCCCTGATCGACGACAAGGAGGCGATGTTCCGCCGCCTCTTCGTCAAGATCGAGCCGGCGAAGGGGCTGACGGCTTTCCTCGACTGGCTCAGCGGGCATGGCGTGCCGGTCGGCGTCGTCACCAATGCGCCGCGGGCCAATGCCGAGCACCAGCTTCATGGCCTCGGCCTGGTGAAGCGTTTTCCACTCGTGGTTATCGGCGCCGAGGTGGCGAGGCCCAAGCCCTTTCCCGATCCCTACCAGGTGGGCCTTGAACGTCTCGGAGGCCGTGCCGCCGCCAGCCTCGCCTTCGAGGATTCCCGCTCGGGTATCGCAGCCGGCAAGGCGGCGGGGCTCAGCGTGGTCGGCCTGATGACGGGCATGAGCGAAGCCGCCATGCTCGCCGAAGGCGTCGATCTCGCCATTCCCGACTACGAGGATCCCCGCCTGCTGCCCTTCGCAGCGAAGCGCCTCGGCCTCGCCTGATGGCAGGGGCCTGCGGCGGGACGGGATCCCGCTGGAAGAGGAGATGTCTTCGAGCGTTACTGGGAGCGCGGACATCTTGTCCGCTCTTGGAAACGCCGCGCAAGCCGGGAGTGATGCATGCGCGTTACGGACGCGTCAACCTCTCTTGGAACGATTGCGGTTCAAGAGGCGGACAGGATGTCCGCGCTCCCAGTAGAATTGCCTTTCCCTCCTTCTGCGAACGCGCTAACACCTGATCGTCTCATGGGGTGCCTGCAAGGGCTGAGAGGCTGGAAGCGCGGTGCTTTCAGGCCAACCCATCGAACCTGATCCGGATCGTACCGGCGGAGGGATGAGCCTTGAAGCAACACGCTTCCACAGCCCTTTCTTCATTCTCGCTGTCCGTCTCGATCGCCTATCGATTTGGAGGACGCTCATGCTGAAGAAACTCGTGGCCGCCATCGCTCTTGCAGCTTTTGCCACGGCGGCACACGCCCAGGGCAAGCCGGTTCTCACCGTCTACACCTATGAAAGCTTCTCGGGCGAATACGGCCCCGGCAAGCAGCTGCAGACCGCCTTCGAGGCCAAGTGCGGCTGCACGATCAATTACGTCACCGCCGATGATGGCGGCGCTCTGTTCGCCAAGCTCAAGCTGGAAGGCGCGTCCACCAATGCGGATGTCGTCGTCGGCCTCGACGACAATCTGATGGGGGAGGCGGAAAAGTCGGGCCTGTTCGCGCCGCATGGCCTGGCTACCGATGGCCTCTCCTTGCCGGAGCCCTGGAACGACAAGACCTTCGTGCCCTTCGACTGGGGCTATTTCGCCTTCGTCTATGACGGCGACAAGTTGAAGAACCCGCCTGCCAGCCTGAAGGAGCTCGTCGAGAACAAGGACGGGCCGAAGGTGGTGATCGAGGACCCGCGCACCTCGACGCCTGGCCTCGGTTTGCTCGCCTGGATGAAGGCAGTCTATGGCGACAAGGCCGCCGATGCCTGGAAGCAGCTCAAGCCTCGCATCGTCACCGTCACGCCCGGCTGGTCGGAAGCCTATGGCCTCTTCCTCAAGGGTGAGGCCGACATGGTGCTCTCCTATTCCACCTCGCCTTCCTACCACATCGAGGTCGAGAAGAAGACGAACTACCACGCCGCCATGTTCCCCGAGGGACATCAGGTGCAGGTAGAGGTCGCGGGCCTGGCGGCGAGCTCCAGGCGGCAGGATCTCGGCCGCCAGTTCCTGAGCTTCCTGTTGTCGAACGAAGGGCAGGCCGTGCTGCCCGAGACCAACTGGATGTTTCCCGCCAAGACCCCGGCCGCCGGCCTGCCCGACAGCTTCAAGGCCGTACCGGTGCCCGCCAAGGCGCTGATGTCGGACCCAGCCAAGCTCGCCGAGAACCGCAAGGCCTGGATCGACGAATGGCTGGCGGCCATGGCGAAGTGAGGGGTTGATGGGGGGCATGTCAGGACTAGGTGCGGCTTGTCTCCCCCACGAAGTTAGGGGAGGTGGCCCGCCAGGTAGAATCTATCAGAACAGGGCGGCGTGTGCAGGATATGACACAAGCAATCGCACAGCTCTTCGGTCCAACCCCATAAGCCTCGCCCTGCTTTCCACACCCCCTCCGTCATTGCTTCGTAATGACACCTCCCCCAGCTTCGTGGGGGAGGCCGCGCACACAACTTGTGTGCGTTGGGGTCGCGTCCTGTTCTGCTCCGTTGCACCACACCCCTGAATGCCCGGCCTCGCCCTTCTCGCCGCCCTGGCTGCTCTCGCCCTTGCCTCCCTCGCCAGCCTGTTTCTGGCGGCCGGCGGCGAGCCGTGGCAGGGCAACGGCGCCTATCTTGTTTCGATAGCCAGCTTCACGTTCTACCAGGCTCTGCTCTCGACGCTCCTCTCCCTGATCTTCGGCTCGCTCGTGGCTCTGGCCCTGGCGCGGCGGCATTTCCCTGGGCGTCGCCTGCTGTTGGCGCTCTTCGGCGTCGCCACCGCCTTGCCTTCCATCGTCGCCGTCTTTGCCTTCGCGGGCATCTTCGGCCGTGTCGGCATCGCCAACGTCATCCTCGACGCCATCGGCCTGCCCAGCCTCGCCATCTATGGCCTCACCGGCATCCTGCTCGTCCATGTCTTCTTCAACGGCGCCTTCGCTGCCCGTGTGTTCCTGGCCGCGCTGGAGGCGGTGCCGGGCGAGCATTGGCGCCTGGCGTCTTCCCTCGGCCTGCCCCCCGGCGCCGTCTTCCGCCTGATCGACTGGCCGGTGCTGCGGCGAGACATGGCGGCGCTCGGCCTCCTGATCTTCATCGCCTGCGCCACCAGCTTCGCCATCCCGCTTACGCTCGGCGGCGGCCCAGGCAGTGCAACCTTCGAGGTGGCGATCTACCAGGCCATCCATTCCGACGCGGATTTCGCCCGCGCAGCCGTGCTCGCCTTGCTGCAGATTGGTGCGATGGTGGTGCTAGTGGTGCTGGCAGCCCCCCTCCTGGTCTCAACACCGGAGGCCGCGGCGCTGGGCCGCCGCATCGAGCGACCGGATCGTCAGGGGGCGGCGCTCCACCTGATTGATGCCGCCGTGCTCGTCATCGCCCTTCTACTCATCGTGCCGCCCTTGCTGGCCGTGATCTGGGCCGGGAGGTCGTTGCTGACCGGATTGGACCCGCTGGTGCCGCGAGCCCTCGGCACCAGCCTCGCCGTCGCGATCGCAGCCGCCACGCTCGCGCTCGGCGCAGCGCTGCTGCTCGCACGCTCGCGCGCCACCCTTGGTGCTTCCGGCTGGGCCCGGACCGCTCGGCTGATGGCCTCGGCACCGCTGCTGACCCTGGCAATCCCGCCGCTTGCCTTTGCTGCCGGCCTCTACGTCATCGCCCGGACTTTCGGTGCGGCCGATCTGATCGCAATGCCGGCCCTGATCCTCGTCAATGCCATGATGGCGCTGCCCTTCGTGCACCGGCTCGTCGATCCGCCCATGGCGCTCGCCCAGGACCGCTATGGACGCCTTGCCGAAAGTCTCGGCATGAGTGGTTGGACCAGGCTGCGCCTGATCGAATGGCCGCTGCTGGCGCCCTCGGCCACCGCGGCCTTCGCCTTCGCCATGGCGCTGTCGCTGGGCGATCTCGGTGTCGTCGCCCTGTTCGGCTCGGAGGGGCTGGTGACCTTGCCTTCGCTGCTCTATGCGAAGCTCGGCTCCTATCGCATCGAGGAGGCCGATGGCATCGCTGCCCTGCTGGCCGGGCTGGTGCTGGTGCTCTTCCTGGTGGCCGACAGGCTGGGAGGCCGGCATGCTCGTCGCTGACAAGCTCACCATCGTCATCGACGATTGGACGGGCGTCTACGATCTCTCGGTTCCAAGCGGCAGCCTGGCGGCGATGGTTGGTCCTTCAGGCGGCGGCAAATCGACCCTGCTCCACGCCATCGCAGGCTTCGAGAGGCCGTCGAGCGGCAGCCTCAGCTTCGAGGGGACGGACCTCCTGCCACTGAAGCCCGCGCAACGCCCCGTGGCGATCGTCTTCCAGGACCACAATCTCCTGCCGAACCTCTCAGCGCTGCAGAATGCGGGCCTTGCCCTGTCGCCGTCGCTGCGGCTGTCGGCGGCCGACAGGAGCGTCATCTCCGCCATGCTGGAGCATGTCGGCCTTGCCGGGTTGGAGAAGCGGCTGCCTTCCGAGCTCTCGGGTGGGCAGCGCCAGCGTGTGGCGCTCGCCCGAGCCATGCTGACCACACGCCCGCTCCTGCTGCTGGACGAGCCGCTGACCGGGCTTGACCCGGCCATGCGCGCCGGCATGATCGACCTTATCGATACGCTGCGGCGCGAGAAGGGGCTGACGGTGCTGATGACGACCCATACGCCCGAAGACATCGAAGGAAGGGCGGATCAGATCCTGACCGTGGCGGACGGGCGGATTACGCGATAGTCGTCCCGTGCGCCGCAGCGCAGACACGGGATCGCGAAGGGAGTGAAGCTCTTTCTTGCATACAGTCCTGTATCTTCACCGCATGGCTGCGCGCTTCGATGCGCACGGGATGACGGTCGCTGTTGCGCTGCACTCGCCAAGGTCTAAGCTTCCTTCTTTGCGTAGAGAAGGAATCGCCCGCATGGACGCCAGCGCGCTTGCCAGACTGATCGCCCAGGGGCGGGGCGCCGAGCCGGCTGATCTCGTCATCAAGAATGTGCGGCTGCTCGATCTCGTGAGCGGCGACCTCACGCAGACCGACATCGCCATCGGTGGGGATCGTATCGTCGGCACCTACGCGTCCTATGCCGGCCGGCGCGAGATCGACGCGCGCGGGCTGATCGCGGTGCCCGGCTTCATCGACACCCATCTCCATGTCGAATCCTCCCTGGTGACGCCGGCCGAATTCGATCGCTGCGTGCTACGCCATGGCGTGACCACTGCGATCTGCGACCCGCATGAGATCGCCAACGTCATCGGCGCGGACGGCATCCGCTTCTTCCTGGAATCGGCCGGCCATACCGCCCTTGATCTGCGCGTGCAGCTCTCGAGCTGTGTGCCCGCCACCCATCTGGAGACATCCGGCGCCCGGCTCGGCGCCGAGGATCTCCTGCCCTTCGCCGGCCATGACAAGGTGATCGGCCTCGCCGAGTTCATGAATTTCCCCGGCGTGATCAACGCCGATCCCGACTGCCTCGCCAAGCTGATCGCCTTCCAGGCCTGCCACATCGACGGCCATGCCCCGCTTCTGCGCGGCTCCGATCTCAATGCCTATCTCACCGCCGGCATCCGCACCGACCACGAGACGACCACGGCGGAGGAGGGGCGGGAGAAGCTCGCCAAGGGCATGACGCTGTTGATCCGCGAGGGCTCGGTCTCCAAGGACCTGCACGCCTTGGCCGAACTTATCACGCTGAAGAATTCGCCCTATCTCGCTTTCTGTACCGATGACCGCAACCCCCTCGACATCGCCGAGGAAGGGCATCTCGATTTCATGATCCGCACCGCCGTCGGCCTCGGCGCCGAGCCGTTGGCGGCCTATCGCACCGCGACGATTTCCGCTGCAATGGCGTTCGGGCTGCGGGATCGCGGCGTGATCGCACCGGGCAAGCGGGCCGACATCGTGTTGCTGGAGGATCTCGAACATTGCGCTGTGCGCCAGGTGATCAGCGCTGGCCGCCTCGTCGAGGACGGGCTTTTCGAGGGGCGCCCACGCGTGCAGCTGGTCGGCCTCGATTCGATGAAGGCGCCGCATGTCACGGCATCGGATTTCGAGGTAGCCGCCTCGGGGCCGACGGGACCCGTGATGGGCGTCATGCCGGGCAAGATCATCACGCAGCATCTGCGCCTCAGCCTGCCTTATGCCGATGGCCGGCGCGCGATCGATCTCGGCCAGGACGTGGTCAAGGTCGCGGTGGTCGAGCGTCATGGCGTGAACGGCAATATCGGCCGTGGTTTCGTCAAGGGCTTCGGCCTGAAGCAGGGCGCGATCGCCTCTTCCGTCGGGCATGACTCGCATAATATCTGCGTGGTCGGCGCCGACGACGGCGACATGGCTCTCGCCGTCAATCGTCTCAGCGAGATCGGCGGCGGCTTCGTGGTGGTGCGCGGCGGCGTCGTGATGGCGGAACTGGCGCTGCCCGTGGCCGGGTTGATGAGCACCCTGCCTTTCGAGACGGTGCGCGACCGCCTGATGCCGCTCAGGGCCGCGGCGAAGTCACTCGGCGTCACCCTCGCTGAGCCCTTCCTGCAGGTCGCTTTCCTGCCGCTGCCGGTGATTCCGCATCTGAAGATCACCGATCGCGGCATGGTGGATGTCGACCGCTTCGAGCTGATCGCCGCCTGATTCAAAATCTGAGGAAAGGATGGAAAACCATCTCTTTTCAAGCTTGTATGGCGTCGTCCGGAATCGGTTATTCAAGCAATGAAACTCCTCGTCGTCTTCTGCCATCCCTGCGCGGAAAGCTACGTCGCCGCCGTGCGCGATGCTGCCCTGCGCGGGCTTGCCAAGGCCGGGCACGAGGTGCGCCTTCTCGATCTCTACGCCATGGCGTTCGATCCGGTGATGAGCGGGGACGAGCGGCGCGGCTATCACGACAAGGGCAGCAACGAGGCGCCCGTGGCCGAGCATCTGGCCCATCTGCGCTGGTGCGAGGGACTGATCTTTGTCTATCCCACCTGGTGGTATGGTCCGCCAGCCATGTTGAAGGGCTGGCTGGAGCGCGTCTGGGTGCCGCACGCCACCTTCACCATGCCCGACAAGGGCAAGCCGATAGGCCCGGTGCTCACCCATATCCGCCTGCTCGCCGTCATCTCGACGCTGGGCTCGCCGTGGTGGTGGTGGAAACTGGCCATGAAGGAGCCCGGCCGGCGCATTCTCCTGCGGGGGCTCAAGGTGCTTTGCGCCCCGCGTTGCCGCACGATGTGGATCGCGCTGCATCGGCTCGACGAGATATCCGATGCCAAGCGCCGGTACTTCCTCACCGAGGTCGAGAAGAAGATGGCCCGGTTGAAGGGCTGAAGACGCAGATTCCCAGCAAGATCATCCGCGCGCAATGGGTGTCTTTCGCCGTGAAATGGCTGCCTGCCCCTGTTTAGCCTCAATTTGACTGGCGAGAACCGTCGTTTTCTGCCGACTTCGTGGAATTCCGTGGGCATTCTACCCCTTCGGACTTGACTCAGCCCGCAGCCTATTGTCTCAACGCGCCGTCTCAAACAGGGTGCTTGCATGAGTATCGCCTTCACGTTTCCCGGGCAGGGAAGCCAGACCGTCGGCATGGGCAAGGGACTGGCCGATGCCTTTCCGGTCGCTCGGGCCGTCTTCGATGAGATCGATGCTGCGCTGAGCCAGAAGCTGACTTCCGTGATCTGGAATGGCCCGGAGAGCGACCTCACCTTGACCGAAAATGCCCAGCCCGCCTTGATGGCTGTCTCCCTCGCTGCCTTCCGCGTACTGCAGGACGAAGCCGGTCTCGATCTCAGGAAACATGCAAGCTTCGTCGCCGGCCATTCGCTCGGCGAATATTCCGCGCTTGCCGCTTCCGGCGCCCTGACGATTTCCGATACGGCGCGCCTGCTGCGCATCCGCGGCCGGGCCATGCAGGCGGCGACGCCGGTCGGTACTGGCGCCATGGCGGCGCTGCTGGGCCTCGATTTCGAACAGGCGACCGCCGTCGCCGCGGAGGCTGCGCAAGGCGATGTCTGCCAGGCCGCCAACGACAATGCGCCGGGCCAGGTTGTCGTCTCCGGCGCCAAGGCCGCCGTGGAGCGCGCGCTCGAGATCGCCAAGGCCAAGGGCGCCAAGCGGGCCATCCTCCTGCCGGTTTCCGCTCCCTTCCACTGTGCGCTGATGCAGCCGGCCGCCGATGCGATGGCCGAGGCGCTGGCCAAGGTGGTAATCGAGGCGCCGGCCGTGCCGTTGGTCGCCAATGTGCTGGCACGCTCGATCTCCGACCCGTCCGAGATCCGCAAACGCCTGGTCGAGCAGGTCACGGGTACCGTGCGCTGGCGCGAAAGCGTGGAATTCCTCGCTGGCGCCGGCGTCACCAAGCTGGTCGAAGTCGGCTCCGGCAAGGTGCTGAGCGGGCTCGTCAAGCGTATTGCTTCCGGTGTCGAGGCGGTCAGCGTCGGCACACCCGAGGACATCGCGGGCTTTGCCCCGACCCTCGGCTGAACAGAACGCAGCAAGCAGGCGCCCCGCGGCGCCAGGATATTAAAACGGGTAAGCCTCGCTTCGACCGGCATGCCGCCGGACCCAGCCAAGACGGCGCCCGAAAGGGGGAGAGAATGTTCGACCTTACTGGCAAGATTGCACTCGTGACCGGTGCCACCGGCGGCATCGGCGCCGGAATCGCCACTGCCATGCACAAGCAGGGTGCGATCGTGGCGCTGTCCGGCACCCGCGAGGCCGTGCTGGAGGAACTCGCCGCCAAGCTCGGCGAACGCGCCCATGTCTTCCCCTGCAACCTGACCGACAAGCAGCAGGTCGAGGCGCTCGTTCCCAGCGTCGAGGCCAAGCTCGGCCAGCTCGACATCCTGGTCAACAATGCCGGCTTCACGCGCGACGGGCTGATCATGCGCATGAAGGACGAGGATTGGGACGACGTCATCGCCGTCAACCTGACGGCAAGCTTCCGTCTCGCCCGCTCTGCCGTGAAGGGCATGCTGAAGCGCCGCTATGGTCGCATCATCAACATCGCGTCGCTTTCGGGCGTGATCGGCAATGCCGGCCAGACCAATTATGCCGCCTCCAAGGCCGGTCTCGTCGGCATGTCGAAGTCGCTCGCCCAGGAAGTCGCCACGCGGGGCATCACCGTCAATTGCATTGCCCCCGGCTTCGTCGAGACGGCCATGACGGATGTGCTCAACGAGAAGCTGATGGAAACCATCCTTGCCACGGTCCCGGTCCGCCGGCTCGGCCATGTCGACGAGATTGCCGCCGCCGCCGTTTACCTTGCTTCGGTGGAGGCGAGTTACACCACCGGCCAAACGTTGAATATTAACGGCGGAATGGCAATGATTTGAAGGGCTTACAGGAAAATCCCATGCTTGTTTCCAGTCTGGGGCTGCCCGCTGGCAATGGCATTTGAAGTGTGTTAATCACCGCCAAGGGGCATTCCGATGGCTCCTGCGAATGTGATTGTCCGGGAAGCTGGACGGCCGGTCGAAGGACCGGCCCCGGTACTCAGAACCAATCAAACACCGACCGTCTCACCGACGGCAGGAAAAAAATAGCCGTCAGGCAGTCTTGGTTTATCAAAGGAACAAAAAATGAGCGATATCGCAGACCGCGTGAAGAAGATCGTGGTTGAGCACCTCGGCGTCGATCCGGACAAGGTCACCGAGAATGCGAGCTTCATCGACGATCTGGGCGCCGACTCGCTCGATACGGTTGAGCTGGTTATGGCTTTCGAGGAAGAATTCAACTGCGAAATCCCCGACGACGCCGCCGAGACGATTCTCACCGTCGGCGATGCCGTGAAGTTCCTGACCAAGGCAACCGCCTGAGCCTGTAGTCGGGGACTATGTCTCCCCGGCACACCATCAGGGGGCAAGCGGGGCAAGAATGTTTCGCAGCCCGGGGCCACGAAGTTCCGGGCAGTTTGCGGTCAGTGGGGGTTGAGTAGCCGGGGAGCGCCATTTCCCCGGCCTTTGGAGGTTAAATGAGGCGCGTTGTCGTAACTGGTCTCGGCATGGTCGGCCCCACGGGTGGCAATGTCGAAACATCCTGGGCCAACCTTATCGCTGGCAAGAGCGGCGTGATAAAGATCGATCGGTTTGAGACGGCCGATCTCAAGGCCCGGATCGCCGGCCTGCTTCCGCATGGCGACGGCACCAACGGTACTTATAATCCAGACCAGTGGATGGAACCGAAGGAGCAGCGCAAGGTTGACGACTTCATCGTCTTCGCCATGGCGGCAGCCACCCAGGCCCTCGACGACGCCGATTGGCATCCGGCCTCCAAGGAGGACCAGGAGCAGACCGGCGTGCTCATCGGTTCGGGCATCGGCGGCCTCCAGGGCATCGAAGAGGCTTCGCTAACCCTGCACAGCCGGGGCCCCAGCCGCATCTCTCCTTTCTTCATTCCCGGCCGTCTGATCAACCTCGCCGGCGGCCAGGTCTCGATCCGCCATGGCCTCAAGGGGCCGAACCACGCCGTGGTCACCGCCTGCTCGACGGGCGCGCACGCCATCGGCGATGCTTCGCGCCTGATCGCGCTCGGCGATGCCGATGTCATGGTGGCCGGCGGCACGGAATCGCCGGTATGCCGTCTGGCGCTGGCCGGCTTTGCCGCCTGCCGCGCTTTGTCGACCTCCTTCAACGAGGAGCCGGCCCGCGCCTCGCGTCCTTATGACCGCGACCGCGATGGTTTCGTCATGGGCGAGGGCGCCGGCTGCGTCGTGCTCGAGGAGTATGAGCACGCCAAGGCCCGCGGCGCCAAGATCTATGCCGAGGTCATCGGTTATGGCCTGTCGGGCGATGCCTATCATATCACCGCCCCGTCCGAGGACGGCGACGGCGCCTATCGCTCCATGCAGATGGCGGTGAAGCGCGCCGGCATCTCGGTGGGCGATATCGACTACATCAACGCCCATGGCACCTCGACCATGGCCGACACCATCGAGCTTGGCGCCGTGGAGCGCCTGCTCGGCAATGCCGCTGGGAAGGCCTCGATGTCCTCGACCAAATCGGCGACCGGGCATCTGCTCGGCGCGGCCGGTGCCATCGAGGCGATCTTCTCGATCCTGGCTCTCCGCGACCAGGTCGTACCGCCGACGCTCAACCTTGAAAATCCCGAGGTCGAGACGCCGATCGATCTGGTGCCTCTCACTGCGCGCAAGCGCGATGTGAACGTGGTCCTGTCCAATTCCTTCGGGTTTGGCGGCACCAATGCCTCGCTCATCCTGCGCAAGGTCCACTGAACCCCTGAAGCAAAACGCGTCTGAACGGAACGCTGTTTTGCTTCAACTCTCTGTTTCGTCGCGTTTTTTGGTGCTTGGCGGTTCCATCGGACCGCGAGACGTCGGAGTGCCTTTCGTCACCTGTGGTGTGCCGGAAGCGCTACAGACTCGAGGCTGGCCGGCATTTTCGCCATATTCGCGAGGCATGCCGTTCATCATAATATTTGAATCGCTTTCCGATCCGTTTGATTCGGAAGGCGATTTCGTATTCCTGTTTTGACGCATCCTTGCCGAGGCAGGCTGGTGTTCGGGCGTACCGCAAATCCGATCGACGATCCGGGCGGGCCGCTACCAGCTGTGTGGCCGGCTTGAGGATGCCCAAGCGTTTTGCGATTTGCCGGAATCGGCAAGAATCGGAAAACGCGTCGGAACCAAGAGTTAGAGCAAATGGCGTTTTCGCTAGAACGCGTTTTGCTCTAGGGCGGACGAGGTTTTCATGGTCGACGATCGCGACGATTCGGGGCTGCCGAACGAACGCTCACGCTCCTTCGGGAGGGGCAGCCCGGGTGCGCGCGGATCACGCAACATGATCCAGCCCGATGCTGTCGCCAAGCCGCCGAGCCGCTCGACCTCCGTGCGCAATCCCTTCATCGTTGCCGGCAACGCCATCTTCGTCATCCTCATGCTGCTGGCGATCGGCGGCTATTTCGGGCTGCGCCAGTTTACCACGCCCGGACCCTTGACGGCGGCCAAGACGGTTTATGTGCCCAAGGGTAGCGGCCGCGACGAGATCGCCGACACCCTGGAGCGCGAAGGCGTCATCACCGGGGCGACGACCTTTACCACCGGCATCTTCCTGCTAGGCCGGGGCAAGGATCTGAGGGCGGGCGAATATGCCTTCCAGCCAAACGTCTCGATGTACGACGTGATGAAGACCATGTTGGAAGGCAAGGTCATCCAGCACGCCCTCACCATTCCCGAAGGGCTGACCAGCCAGGCCATCATCGACAAGCTCAACCAGGACGATCTCTTGACCGGCGATGCACCGCCGGTACCGCCAGAGGGCTCGCTGCTGCCTGACACCTACAATTATGAGCGGGGCACCACCCGTTCGGCCATGGTGCGCCGGATGCAGGACGAACAGAAGCAGACTGTCGAGGAGATCTGGAAGCAGCGCGCGCCCAATCTGCCGCTGAAGAGTCCGGCCGAGATGGTGACGCTCGCCTCCATCGTGGAGAAGGAGACCGGTCAGGCCGATGAGCGTCCGCATGTCGCCAGCGTCTTCGTCAATCGCCTGCAGAAGAATATGCGCCTGCAGTCCGACCCCACCGTGATCTACGGCATGGTCGGCGGCAAAGGCAGGCTGGACCCGACGCAGAAGATCGACACGAGCTGGAAGAGCCCGTTCAACACCTATACGAATGCCGGCCTGCCGCCGTCGCCGATTGCCAATCCCGGCCGCGCGGCAAT
The DNA here is from genome assembly GCF_030160835.1 of Labrys miyagiensis. GTDB lineage: Bacteria > Pseudomonadota > Alphaproteobacteria > Rhizobiales > Labraceae > Labrys > Labrys miyagiensis. The sequence continues at coordinate 12,630 of NZ_BSPC01000092.1, forward strand.
GGAGGCGGCGGCTTCGCCGCTGGCGACCAAGGATCTCTATTTCGTGGCTGATGGCAGCGGCGGGCACGCCTTTGCCGCCACGCTGGACGAGCACAACAAGAATGTGACCCGCTGGCGCCAGCTTCAGCAGCAGGGCGGCGATGCGACGCCGGCCCCCGTTGCCGATCCGCCGGCAACGCCGGCACCGGCTGTGGCTCCGGCGCCTGCCGCCATCCCGGCGCCAGTCGGCCCGGCCGCCGCC
>NZ_BSPC01000093.1 GCF_030160835.1 Labrys miyagiensis
ACAGCTCAGATAGTCGCTCACCTCTATCCTCTCCCCGTAAGAACGGGGCGAGGGGGCGCAATCGTTGCGACTTGTTCTCCGACCGCTCATCTCGCCCAACCGGTTGAGCGAGATGAGGCGTTTCAAGCAGAGCCCTGCCTTCAAAGTCCCCTCGCCCCGTTCTTTACGGGGAGAGGATAGAGGTGAGGGGCAGCACAAGCCTGTGCGGCCGAAGACAGCCTCCACTCACAGCCGCACCCCAAGCGCCGAAGTCCACTTCAGCCCCTCATCCGTATCGCCGCGCGGCTTGTATTCGCAGCCGACCCAGCCGCTATACCCAAGCCGGTCCAGCGCAGTGAAAAAGGCGCGGTAGTCGACCTCGCTGTCGTCGGGCTCGGTACGGCTGGGGACGGCGGCGATCTGGACATGGCCGATCACGCCCCAATGCTGTTCCAGGCGCTCGACCACATGCCCCTCGGTCCGACCGACATGATAGGCGTCGAACATCAGCTTCAGATTGGGCACGCCGGCCGCAGCGGTGATGGCCGCGCCCTCGCCGCTGGTCGAATAGAAATAGCCCGGCCGGTCGTGCTTGTTGAGCGGTTCGAGCAGCAGGGTGAGGTCCGGCGCCTGCTCGGCCGCCCAGGCCAGATTGTCGAGGAATTGTTCCGTTCCCTCGGCCCTCCGTTCCGGCGGCACGTCGCCTGCCATGACATGGATCGAGCGGGCGCCAATGGCATGGGCGTAGGTGGCGGCGCGGCTGAAACCCTCGCGGAAATCCTGCTGGCGGCCGGGCACGGCGGCGAGGCCGAACTCGCCCTTGGCGGCGTCGATGGGCGTATTGATGCCGAGGATTTCGAGGCCGTGCCGCTTATAAGCAGCGCGGAGGTCAGCGGGCGGAACGTCATAGGGCCAGTGGAGTTCGATGGCCTTGAAGCCGGCCGCTGCGGCGGCGTCGATCCGAGCGAGCAGGGGCCGGTCGGGCCAGAGGAACCCGAGATTGGCTGAAAATTTCGGCATGATCATCTCAATTTGGAATTGCGTTCGAGATCGGCGATCTGGCCGGCGTCGAGCAGGCGCACCTTCATGCCACGTGTGAGCAGGACGAGCTTGGCCGTCTCCTCCAGTTCCTCCATGGCGAAGACGGCGCTTTCCAGCGATGGGGCGGAGACGACAGGCCCGTGGTTCTGCAGGAGCACGGCGGCGTGGTCGGGCGCCACCGCATCGATCAGCGGTGCGACCTCGGCAGAGCCGGGGCGCGTGTAGGCCACCACCGGCACCTTGCCGACACGCATCACCACATAGGGCGTGATCGGCGGCACGGCATCGGCGGGATCGACATCGGCGAGGCAGGACAGCGCCGTGGCATAGGTCGAATGCAGATGCACCACGGCCCTCGCATTGGGCCGGTTGCGATAGAAGGCGAAATGCAGCGGCAGCTCCTTGGTGGGCGGATCGCCGCCAACATGCTTGCCTTCCTCATCGAGGATCGACAGACGGTCCGCATCGAGAAAGCCGAGGCAGGAATTGGTAGGCGTGGCGATGAAGCCCTGCTCGGTCCGCGCCGAAAGATTGCCGGAGGAACCGGCCGTGAGACCCCGCTCGAACAGCGACTTGCCCCAGCGCACGATGGCGTCCCGAAGTGCCCGCTCGCTCATGCCGTCCCCACCTGTCGCAGCGCCTTGGCGAAAAAGTCGCGACTGCCGAAATTGCCGCTCTTGAGGGCAAGGCCGAGCGGCCCGCCCCTGTCAGTGACCAGCGCCGGCACGCCGGGATCGATCTCGGCGCCGATGCGCAGATCGCTCACCGCAAGCGCCTCCACCACGGCGCCCGAGGTCTCGCCGCCGCCGACCACGATGCGATGCGTGCCGGCATCGGCCAGGAGACGCGCGACATCACCGAAGAAATGCTCGATGGCGCCGGCAGTCTCGGCCTTGCCATGCGCCTGCTGGGCGCCGGCAACGGAGGCGGGATCGGCGGTGGAATAGACGATCGGCGCCACACCCGCCTGCTGGCGCTCGCGCACCCAGCCCGCCGCTACCTGCGCTGTCATGTGGCCGGAGAGGAGGTCCGCCGGACCGATCCGCAAGCCTTCCCCACCGTCGAGATAAGCCGCGACCTGCTGCTGCGACGCGATGGAGCAGGAACCGCACAGCACCACGCCGGCCCCCTGGGCGACCGGCAGTTCCGCGGCGCGGTCGGCCAGCAGGCTTTCGGCCCGGAAATTGGCCGGCAGGCCCAGGGCGATGCCGGAACCGCCGGTGACCAGCCGGTGGCCGGCGATGGCCTTGCCGAGGATCATGAGATCGCCATCCTCGACGGCATCGGCCACGACCAGACGCCGCCCCGCGGCCGCTTCTGCCGCGAAGGCCTGGGCGAGCGCAGCGCCGCCCTCATGCACCAGCCCGAGCGGCACATGGCCGACCTTGCCCTTCACCTGGTAACCCAGCCAGCGCCGGATATCAGCATCGGTCATCGGCGTGAGCGGATGCTTCTCCATGCCCGATTCGTTCAGCAGCCGGTCGCCGACGAAGAGATGGCCCATGAACAGCCGCCGGCCCGTCCTCGGAAAGGCCGGGCAGACCACCGCCACCTCGGCGCCGGTGAGATCAAGCAGCGCCTCCGCCACCGGACCGATATTGCCCTCGCGGGTGGAATCGAAGGTGGAGCAATATTTGAAGACGAGCTGGCGGCAGCCCTGGTCGAGCAGCCAGCTCGCGGCCTCCAGCGATTGGCGCACGGCATCCGCAACCGCGATCGACCGCGTCTTCAGGGCGACCACGCCCGCCTCGCAATCGCCCGGCGCCGTACCGGAGGGCGTGCCGACGAACTGGATCGTCTGCATGCCGCCCCTCGCGAGCGTGTTCGCAAGGTCGCTGGCGCCGGTGAAATCGTCGGCTACCGCTCCCAAAAGCATTGTGTCTCCCTGACGAACCGTGAGCGGTCCTGCCGATTATCCGCGTCTTTCCCAGAACACCATGCCGTCGAACTTGAAGGCCTGTTCGCCATGCTGGTTCAGCGCCGAACTCTGCATGGAGACGATGCCCCATTCCGGCCGCGAGGCGCTTTCCTTCTTTGCCGTGATCTCGACGCTGTAGCGCAGCGTGTCGCCCGGACGCACGGGCTTGGCCCAAACCATGTTGCGGAAGCCTGGCGAGGGGCCGAGCTTGACCACCGGCTTGCCGAGCATCCGCGCCCGCGCCACTTCGGTCTCCTGATGCGCCACCATGAGCTTCATCCAGATCGCCGCGACCTGCCAGCCCGAGGCGATCAGACCGCCATAGAGGCTCGCCTCGGCGGCGGCCTCATCGACATGAAAGCGCTGCGGGTCGTAGTCGCGGGCGAAACGCTTGATGTTCTCTGCCGAGAAAGTGAAGGCGCCGATCTCATCGATATCGCCGATGGCAAGATCCTCGAAATATTTCATGGCGCCTGTCTCCGGCCGAACATGATGGAGCAGACCTGCGTGGCTACCACGGCCTTCTCGTCCGCGATCAGCTCGAACAGGAACTTGACGAAGCCGAGTTCCGGCCGGCTCTTCGAGGTCCGAGCTTCCAGCGCGGTACGCCGGACGCTCAGCGTGACATCGGGCCGCAGCGGGGCAAGCCATTTCACCTCGTCGATCCCTGGCGCGCCCATCGAGGTGGAGTTCGACAGGAAACCATCGCAGTTGAGGCGCATCAGGATGGCGCAGGCATGCCAGCCCGAGGCGGCAAGCCCACTGAGCAGGGTGTCCTTCGCCGCTTCCTCATCGAGATGAAAGGGCTGGGGGTCGTATTCGCGGGCAAAGGCCAGGATGGCCTCGCGCGTCAGCTTGTAGGAACCATAGGTGACGACTTCACCGACTGGAAAATCTTCAAAATGGAGCAATGCATCGGTCATGGCCTCAGATTGAACCGATTGCACCGCTCACGGCAAGAGCTTCATATTTGTCGAGAAAGCCTTCGACCGGCAGGGCTCGGAAATCCGGCAGGGCGGCGCGCAAAGTTTCATGCGGCCAGTTCCACCAGGCCAGAGCCTCCAGGCGCGCCGCGGCGCCCCTCCCGAAGCGCTGCCGGATCGGCTTCGCTGGATTGCCGCCGACGATCATATAGGCCTCCACGTCCTTGGTGACGACGGCGCCCGCCCCGACCACGGCGCCGGTGGCGATGCGCCGTCCCGGCAGGATGACGGCGCCATGGCCGATCCAGACATCGTGGCCGATGGTCACGCCATGGCTGCGGCGCCAGGCGAAGAACGCCTCCTCGTCGCTCTCGCCTTCGAAATAGGCCGAGGCACGATAGGTGAAATGCGCCTGGCTGGCGCGCTGCATCGGATGGTTGCCGGGATTGATGCGGGTATGGGCCGCGATGGAGGTGAAGCGGCCGATCTGCGCATAGGCGATGTTGGCGTCGTTGACGACATAGGAATAGTCGCCGAGCTCGACCTCCAGGAGGCTGGTGCGCGCGCCGACCTCCGTATAGCGACCCAGGCGGCTTGCCTTTACGGTGGCGCTGGGATCGATGAGCGGCGTGGGGCTGAGCTTGGTCACCGGCGCAAACTCCACTTGCTGGAAAGACCGGTCCCTTCCCACCGCCCGGCGACATTTCGATGACACATGCTGAAGCCCAGCCTCGTATGTCCCCCAAGCTGCAATCAAAAAATAATTGCAATCCAAGATTGTGACACGTCCCGTATGGGCATGGTCATGGAAGCGTCATTCAAACGCCATCCCGCTGTAATCGGGCAGGGGTACCGACTGGCATGCTGCAAATGCGAAGGGGCGTTTCCATGCTGGCAATCGAAGGCGTTTCCCGGCGTTTTGGCGGCAAGGCCGCCGTTTCCAACGTCAATCTGGAAATCGCGCCCGGGGCCTTCATCGGCGTGATCGGCCGTTCCGGAGCCGGCAAATCAACCCTGCTGCGCATGCTGAACCGTCTTGTCGATCCGAGCGAAGGCAAGATCGTCTTCGATGGCGTCGATGTCACCGCGCTGCGCGGCCAGGCCCTGCGTGACTGGCGCGCCCGCTGCGCCATGATCTTCCAGCAGTTCCACCTCATCGGCCGCCTCGACGTGCTCACCAATGTGCTGATGGGCCGTCTCAACAAGGTTTCGACCGCCAGCGCCGTGCTGCAGCTGTGGAGCAAGGAGGACAAGGCGCTGGCCCTGTCCGCGCTCGAGCAGTTCGACATCGCCAGTCTCGCCGCCCAGCGCGCCGACAGCCTGTCAGGCGGTCAGCAGCAGCGCGTGGCCATCGCCCGCGCCTTGGTGCAGGAGCCCTCGATCATCCTGGCCGACGAGCCGATCGCTTCGCTCGACCCGCGCAACACCAAGGTGGTGATGGATGCGCTGCTGCGTATCAACAAGCATTTCGGCATCACCGTGATCTGCAACCTGCATTCGCTCGATCTCGCCCGCTCCTATTGCGACCGCTTGGTCGGCATGGCGGCGGGCCAGGTCGTGTTCGACGATGTGCCCGCCGCCCTCACCGCAGAAGCCGCCCGCGAGCTTTACGGCCTGGAGGCCGGCGAGGTGATGGATAGCGAAACCGAAGCGAATTGGGCCGGCCAAACCAGCCCAGCCGGCGCCGCCGCCTGAGACGGGCAGCGCGCTCCACCCGAAGTAACCACAAGCGTTACCGACAAGACGTCAGATCTCGACAGGAGAGAACCATGCTTTCGCGCCGTACGTTGCTCGGCCTTGCCGCCGCGGCTCTCAGCTTCACCGCCACCGCGTCCTACGCCCAGGACTGGAAGGCCCAGTATCCGGAACTGACGCTCGCCGTCATCCCGGCTGAAAACGCCTCCACCACGGCCGACCGCTACCAGCCGCTGGCCGACTACATCGCCAAGCAGGTCGGCGTTCCCGTCAAGCTCAACATCGCCAACGACTATGCCGCGGTGATCGAAGCCCAGCGCGCCGGCTTTGCCCAGATCGCCTTCTATGGCCCGGCCTCCTATGCCCGCGCCGTGATCACCGGCGTCGCCACCGAACCGGTCGCCGTCTCGCGTCACAACAACGGCCTGACCGGCTACTACTCCGTGATCTATGTGAAGGCCGAGAGCCCCTACAAGACGGTTGCCGACCTCAAGGGCAAGAAGCTCGCCCTCGTCGACCCCAACTCGACCTCCGGCAACAATGCCCCGCGCTTCGGCCTGCACAAGGATGGCATCGACATCGACAGCTTCTTCGGCTCCAACTTCTATGCCGGCAGCCATGACAACGCCGTCCTTGCGCTCGCCCAGGGCACGGCCGACGCCGCCGCCAACAGCTGGAACTCGGAAGACGATTCCAACCTCACCCGCATGCTGAACCGCGGCATCCTCAAGAAGGATGACGGCACCCCGATGACCAAGGCCGACTTCCGCGTCATCTACAAGACGGCCTTCCTGCCGGAGGGACCCTATGCCGTGCTCTCTTCGCTCCCCGACGATCTGAAGAAGAAGATCGCCACGGCGCTGACCGACTATTCGAAGAACGATAAGGCCGATTTCGACAAGCTTTCCGACGGCAAGGATATCGAGCTCGCCCCGATCTCCGCCAAGGACTACCAGCCGATCGTCGACATGGTGAAGTTCAACGACAGCCTGAACAAGAGCCAGTAAGCAGGGCTTCTCTTCCTGGGAGCGCGGACGTCCTCGTCCGCTCTTGGAAACGATATGTTCCATGACAAAGGAAGAGTGGACGAGGACGTCCGCGCTCCCGGGAAAAACACTTTGCCGGCAATCAACAACCTTCCTGACGGCCAGTCGCACGCCCTACTTGCCGCCTACCAGGCCGCATCCGCGCTCAGGCGGCGCAGGATCTGGCTGGGCTTCATCGTCGCCATCGCCTGCTTTGCGCTCTCGCTCCACATCGCCGATGTCAGGCCCTATGTGCTGTGGACGCATATCGGCAATTTTGGCGGCTATGTCGGCCGCATGCTGCCCGTCCTTCGGCTCGACCACCTCTTCCCGGATATCGCCGCCTGGTTCTGGGGTTTCAAGCGATGGGTGGCCCTGCTCGGCGATACGCTGCTAATCGCCTATTTCGGCACGGTCGCCGGCGCGATCGGCGCCTTTCTGCTCTGCTTCACCGCGTCCGCGAACCTGATGCCGAGCTGGGTGCTGCGCGAGACGGTGCGGCGCCTGTTCGAATTCTGCCGCTCGGTGCCCGACCTCGTCTTTGCGATGATCTTTCTCGTCGCCTTCAAATCGGGGCCGATGGCGGGCGGCCTTGCGCTCGCGGTGCATACCATCGGCGCCCTCGGCAAATTGTTCGCGGAAGTGGTCGAAAACATCGACATGAAGCCGGTGGAAGGCACCACCGCCACCGGAGCCTCCTGGATCGAGACGGTGCGCTTTGCCGTGCTGCCGCAAGTGCTGCAGAGCTTTGCCTCCTACACGCTGCTGCGCTTCGAGATCAATGTGCGCAGCGCCACAGTGATGGCCTTCGTCGGCGCCGGCGGCATCAGCCAGGAACTGCTGACGGCGATCCGCACCTATCGGACGGGCGATCCCAGCGCGATCCTGCTCCTGATGATCGGCACCGTCTTCCTCATCGACATGATCAGCGAACAATTGCGCCATAGGCTGGCCGGCATGGAGAAGGAGCCATGAGCGACAGCCCCCTGCGCCAGCGCGATCTTTCCGCCATCGCGGCGCGCCATCCCGCTTATTTCCAGTCCTCCTGGCGTGGACGCGCGCTCACGGCCAGCATTGTCGCCGCCATGCTTGCCCTGCTTGTCGTGGCCATGGTGCGGCTCGAATTCACGCCCGAGCGCTTCTTCAGCGGCATCAGCCGCCTCGGCAACTTCACCGTGTTGATGTTCCCGCCCAATTCCGAGGGCAAATTCTGGTTCTTCGTCCAGGCGCTGGGGGAGACGCTCGCCATCGCCTTCGCCGGCACGCTGATCGCGGCGCTGCTGGCGGCGCCCATCGCCTTCCTCGCAGCGATCAATGTCGTCCCCAACCCCTTCGCGCATTTCACCGCGCGCCGGGGCCTCGACGTGATCCGGGCGATCGACGTGCTGATCTGGGCGCTAGCCTGGGTGAGCGTGGTCGGCCTTGGCCCCTTCGCTGGCGTGCTCGCCATCATCTGCGTCGATTTCGGCGGCTTGGGCAAACTGTTCTCCGAAGCCATCGAGGCCACAGACACCAAGGCGAGCGAAGGCGTGATCTCCGCCGGCGGCAGCCAGCTCCACCGCATCCGCTTCGCGCTGCTCCCGCAGGTGCTGCCGGTGATGGCGAGCCAGACGCTCTATTTCTTCGAATCCAATGTCCGCTCGGCCACCGTGCTCGGCATTGTCGGCGCAGGCGGCGTCGGCCAATATCTCCAGGAATTGCTGCGCGTGCTCGGCCTGCCGCCGCTCTGCGTGCTGATCATCATGATCCTGGTCACTGTGGCTGTGATCGACCGCATTTCCTCGCGGCTGCGTCTGGCCATCATCGGCCAGCCTCAGAAGCGCTGAGGGGGGCGGGTCTCCAGAGCCTGACCGAAAAGTCGACGGTACCTCGACTTTTTGTCATTACCGGGCTTGTCCCGGCAATCCAGGGAAGCGCAAACGTCGGAAATGCGGAGTCTGGATACCCGGGACAAGCCCGGGCATGACAAAATCTGCGTCTCTCTCCGCTTCTTCACAACTTTTGAGTCAGGCTTTTCAGACCCGCCTGATCCCCCGCGGTGGCGAGAAAGGCGGGTCTGAAGACCCGCCCCCCAATCTCACCCCGCCAACCCGAACCTCTCGTCGAAGGCGCGCCCGCCTGTGGGGCTGAAGGTGATCACGCGGCCCTTCTCGCGCCGCGCCCATTTCTGGTCGATCACCCAGTCGAGCAGCCTTGCGCCAAGCGCGCCACCGAGATGGCTGCGGCGCTCGCTCCAGTCGAGGCAGCGGCGGCAGAGCGGGCGGCGCGCCCTGGCCATGGCGTCGATCTCGAGGCCGAGGCCGGAGAAGAAGCGCTTTCCCTCCGATGTCACGGCGGGCGCTTCCTCGTCGGTCACCAGCCCCTGGCAGATGAAGCCGTCCAGCAGCGCGACCCCGCGTTCGCCGGCGAGATGGTCGTAGCAGATCCTGGCAGTGCGCATGGCCGCATCGCGCGGGCCCGTGCGCACGCGCACCGCGCCGGTGCGCTGGGCAAGGCCCATCAGCCCCTCCAGCACCTGCGCGACATCGGGGCCGGAAAGGCGGAAATAGCGGTGCCGCCCCTGCTTTTCCGCCGTAAGCAGGCCGGCGGCGTCGAGCTTGGCCAAGTGCCCGCTGGCGGTCTGCAGCGTTACACCGGCGGCTTCCGACAATTCGCTGACCGTGAGCGCGCGCCCATCCATCAGCGCCGTCAGCATGTTGGCGCGGGCCGGGTCGCCCATCAGGGCGGCGACCGAAGCGATAACGGGTCCATCCTTCATACTACGATCTTAGCCGAACCATGCGCGTGCGGCAATCGGCTAGGGTTCCGCTATCGCAATGCCAATCGAGAGGAACCCGGCATGATCACCTGCTTCATCCGCTACGAGATCGATCCCTTCAAGGTGGATGCCTTCGAGGAATATGCCCACAACTGGGGCCAGATCATCCCGCGCTGCGGCGCCGATCTCATCGGCTACTACGCGCCGCATGAGGGCTCGGCCACCACGGCCTATGGCGTCTACAACATCGAGAATCTCGCGGCCTACGAGGCCTACCGGGCGCGCTTGCGCAACACGCCGGAAGGACAGGCCAACTACGCTTTCTCCAAGCGCGAGGGCTTCATCCGCCAAGAGGAGCGCATCTTCCTGCGCCAGACCTCCGCGCCACACGCGCCATTGGTGAAGGCGTAATCGGGGGGGCGGGTCTTCAGACCCGCCCGTCAGATACACAGGGCATGCGGCTCTGAAGAGCCGCCCCCCAAATCTCAACCGCCTACGGCGTCCGACGTGCACTTCTTCACGAAGCTGGTCTTGGCAGCGCCGGCGAGCTTCTTGGTGGCCGCCTGCGCTTCGCAGGCGCTGGCCGCATCCTTGGCGCATTTCTTGGTGAAGCTGGTCATGGCCGCGCCCGCCAGCTTCTTGTCGGTTGCCTGCACTTTGCAGCTGGCATCGGCCAGAGCAGCGGAAGTCACGCCGATAACGAGGCAGGACGAGACGAGTGCGATCGAAAGCAGACGGGTCATGATGATTCTCCCTGGAGCCCCTTGGGAATGATGCGCCGATTGCGCCGTACGGTCGAGGCGGATTCTCCATTGGGACTTTCGTCTCAACAGGTGATCGTTTAAGAGCAGGCCCTCACGTCGGACATAAGCCATGAACAAGCATTCCAGCCTTCGGAGCGCTTCCGATCTGGAAGCCAAGGGCCTCATCGCGCCGGCAGAGCGCATCGGCATCGAGGAGGTGGCGCGCCGCTTCTCGGTGGCGATCACACCGGCCATGGCGGATCTCATCGGCGGGCCACCGACGGAGGATCCGCTCGCCGCGCAATTCGTGCCAGATCAGCGGGAGCTGGTGTTCAGCGCCGAGGAGCTTGCTGATCCCATCGGCGACGAAGCCTTTTCGCCGGTCCCCGGCATCGTACACCGCTATCCCGATCGCGTGCTGCTGAAGCCGCTGCATGTCTGCCCGGTCTATTGCCGCTTCTGCTTCCGGCGCGAGATGGTGGGGCCGGAGGGCGAGAACCTGACCAACGCCGAGCTCGAGACGGCACTCGCCTATATTGCCGGCAATCCCGCCATCTTCGAGGTGATCGTCACGGGCGGAGACCCCTTCGCCCTCTCGCCACGGCGTATCAGGGGGATCGTCGAGGCGCTCTCGGCCGTCGGGCATGTCGGCGTGATCCGCTTCCACACCCGCGTGCCCGTGGTGGCGCCGGAACGCGTCACCACCGAACTGGTGGAGAGCCTTGGCAGCGACAAGGCCGTCTTCGTCGCTCTGCACACCAACCATGTGCGCGAGCTGACACCAGCCGCCCGCGAGGCCTGCACCAAGCTGGTGAAGGCGGGTATCGCCATGGTGAGCCAGAGCGTGTTGCTGCGCGGTGTCAACGACACGCCGGAGGCGCTGACGGCGCTTTTCCGCGCCCTGCTCACCCTGCGCATCAAGCCCTATTACCTCCATCACGGCGACCTCGCCAAGGGCACCGGCCATTTCCGCACAAGCATCGCGGAGGGGCAGGCCCTGATGCGCGAACTGCGCGGCAACCTCACCGGGCTGGGCCAGCCGACCTATGTGCTCGACATCCCTGGCGGCCACGGCAAGGTGCCGATCGGGCCGGGTTATCTGGAGAAGACGCAAGAGGGGTATGTCGTGACCGATCCGCAGGGTGGTACGCACGCTTATCGGGGGTGAGCGCGGAGGGGCGATCACCGATCGCCCTTTTCCTTGCCGTCAAACGCAACGTTTCAAGAATGTCGATCGGTGATCGACACTCCATTTCGCTTCCCTCAGCTCTGCAGCACGATCTCCGCGCGATCCGCGGCGAAGACGCCCCTGGTGGCCTGGATGGGCACGCCGTCGAGATCGACATTGATGCTGTCGACCACCATCACCGGCCGTCCTGGGGCGATGTCCAGGCCGGTGGCTTCCTCGGGCGAGGCGAAGCGGGCGCTGACCCTGGTTTCCCGGCGCTTGTAGTCATCGACCCCGTAGGCGGCAAAGGACGGCGTAACGGCTCCGAAGCGGCGATAGGCGGCCTCGAAGCCGGCAAAGCGCGGCAAGGGAAAGTGGGAGTGGCCGATGGCGATCGGCACGCCGTCGGCAAGCCGCGCCGTGTGCAGCCTGAGGACTAGACTGCCGGGCGGTATCGCCAGCAGGCCGGCAATGCGCGCATCGGCTTCGATCTCCGCCGCATCGAGAACGACACCACCGGGTTCGCGGCCCTCCTGCGCCATGTTCTGGCTGAAGCGGGTGCGCGTACCGATGGGATAGGCGAGGCGCGCCGCCTCCACGAAGGTGCCCCGCCCCTGCGCCGTGCGCACCAGCCCCTTGTCGGCGAGTTCGGCCAACGCCCGGCGCACCGTATGGCGGTTGACCGTGAAGCGCGTCGCCAACACCGCCTCGGTCGGCAATTGGCCGCCTGGCGCCAGTAGACCACCGGCGATCTCCGCTTCCAGATGATCGGCGATCTTGCGCCAGGCGGCGATACCGTCGCCGCGGTTGGCAAAAAATTCCTGAGCCGGAGCCGGTTTTGTCATGGCATCGTTGCAGAGTTGGTCATATAGTTGTCTATATCACTAGACAACATCATCGCAAAGCTCGAATCCGGCTTCGTCATGAATGAAACCTCTCCCGCTATCCACCGCCAGGTCCAGACCAGCCTGAAGGCCCGTCAGGCCACGATGCGGCTATGCGCCCACGCCTCCCGCGCGGAGCTCGACCAGGCCCTCGCCGGCCTCGCGCCATTGCCGACCCACGCCCCGTTGCGCCCGGCCCAGACGGGGCTCGTGATGCTGCAGGGGCGGATCGGTGGGGACGGCGCGCCGTTCAATCTCGGCGAAGCCAGCGCCTCGCGCGCCGCCATACGCCTCGCAAGCGGCGAAATCGGCTTCGCCTACCATCTCGGCCGCGACCTCGCCAAGGCCAATGCTGCCGCTCTGCTCGATGCACTCTGGCAGGACGAGGGCCGGCGCGAGGCGGTGAGCAGAGCTTTGCAACCGGTCGCCGCCCGCCTCGAAGCAGAAGCGGCGACAACGACGCGGCAGACGGCGGCCACGAAGGTCAATTTCTTCACCATGGTCCGGGGAGAGGATTGATGACCGATCTCGCTCCCGGCTTCGCCGACGCCGCTCTCGACTCGCAGGCCGTGTTCCGTGCCTGCATGAACGCCCTCGCCCGCCCGGCTTCGCCGCAGCCTCTCGCCACGGAGCTGGTGCCGCCCGCCCTGTTGACGCCGGAATTGGCGGCCCTCGCCTTGGCCCTGGCCGACCATGAAGCGCCGCTGTGGCTGGATGCGGCGCTGCGGACGGAGCCAGCGGTGCGGCGCTACCTCGCCTTCCACACCGGCGCCCGCTTCGTCGACGATCCGGCCGAGGCTGCATTTGCGCTTATCAGCGATGCTGCCGCCTGCCCGCCTTTCGAGCGGTTTGCGCTGGGAAGCGACGAATATCCCGATCGCTCGACCACGCTGCTGATTGCGGTCAACCGATTGGAAGCGGCCGAGGAATTCGCCTTCACCGGCCCCGGCATCAAGGAGCGCATCGGCCTCAGCATCGCCCCGCTGCCATCAGGCTTCCGGGAGCAGCTCCGCGCCAATGCCGCACTCTTCCCGCGCGGGGTCGATCTCATCTTCACGGCGCCGGGGCGCATCGCCGCCTTGCCGCGCTCGTCCCAGCTGATTGGGGAGGTTTGAATGTACGTCGCGGTGAAGGGTGGCGAAGAGGCCATCGACAACGCCCATCGCCTGCTCGGCCATATCAGGCGCGGTGACACCGGCATCCCCGAACTCACGCCGGACCAGATCCGCGAGCAGCTTGCGCTCGGCGTCGATCGCGTGATGGCGGAAGGCTCGCTCTATGACCGCGACCTCGCGGCGCTCGCCATCAAGCAGGCGCGCGGCGATCTCGTCGAGGCGATTTTCCTGGTGCGCGCCTATCGCACCACGCTGCCGCGCTTCGGTCATGGCGTGCCGCTCGACACCGACGTCATGGCGATCCGCCGGCGCATTTCCGCCACCTTCAAGGACCTGCCCGGCGGCCAGATCCTCGGGCCTACTTTCGACTACACCCACCGCCTGATCGATTTCCTGCTGGAAGCGGGCGGCGAGGTCGAGGCGCCGGAAGAAAAGCCCGCCACCGGCGAGAAGACACCGCGCGTCAGCGATCTCCTCGGCGGCGAAGGCCTGATCGAGCGCAATGCCGCCCCCGACGATGGCAAGCCGGTAGGCGACATGACGCGCGAGCCGCTGGAATTTCCCGCCGACCGCGACCTGCGCCTGCAGTCGCTGGCGCGGGGCGACGAAGGCTTCCTGCTCTCGCTCGCCTATTCCACCCAGCGCGGCTATGGCCGCACCCATCCCTTCGTCGGCGAGATCCGCCTCGGCGAGGTCGAGGTGGAGTTCGTGCCCGAGGAGCTCGGCTTTGCCGTGCCAATGGGGGCGATCACAGTAACGGAATGCCAGATGGTCAACCAGTTCGCCGGCTCGGCGGAGGCGCCGCCGCAGTTCACCCGGGGCTACGGCCTCGTCTTCGGCCAGGCCGAGCGCAAGGCGATGTCGATGGCGCTGGTCGATCGTTCGCTGCGGGCGCGCGAATTCGGCGAGGAAGCGAGGTCGCCGGCACAGGACGAGGAATTCGTGATGTCCCATTGCGACAACGTACAGGCCACCGGCTTTGTCGAGCATCTGAAGCTGCCGCATTACGTCGACTTCCAGGCCGAGCTCGACCTGGTGCGGCGCCTGCGGGCGGAGCACGCCGAACGGCGGGCGAAGGTCGGGGAGGATGTGGCATGAGCGGGACAGACAGCCATCCCGTGCGCGGTGCAGCGCGGAGCGATGCGCCGCAGACACGGGACCGTCCGACGAATGAGGCTCATCCTGCATACGGTCCCGGCTCTGCGCTACGCTCCGGCCGGGATGACACCTCGCCCGGCTACAACTTCGCCTATCTCGACGAGCAGACCAAGCGCATGATCCGCCGGGCGATCCTGAAGGCGATCGCCATTCCCGGCTACCAGGTGCCCTTCGCCTCGCGCGAGATGCCGATGCCCTATGGCTGGGGCACCGGCGGCGTGCAGGTGACGGCGGCGGTGATCGGCCCGGACGATGTGCTCAAGGTCATCGACCAGGGCGCCGACGACACCACCAATGCCGTCTCCATCCGCCGCTTCTTCGCCAAGACTGCCGGCGTCGCCACCACGACTTCCACAGAAGAGGCGACCATCATCCAGACGCGTCACCGCGTGCCGGAAGCCAGGCTGAAGCCCGATCAGATCCTCGTCTATCAGGTGCCGATCCCCGAGCCCCTGCGCTTCCTGGAGCCGCGCGAGACCGAGACGCGCAAGCTGCATGCGCTCGCCGATTACGGCCTCATGCATGTGAAGCTTTATGAGGACATCGCCCGCCACGGCCATATCGCCACCACCTATGCCTATCCGGTCGAGGTTGCTGGGCGCTATGTCATGGACCCCTCGCCGACGCCGAAATTCGACAATCCGAAGATCGACAATTGCGAGGCGCTGCAGCTCTTCGGGGCCGGCCGGGAGAAGCGCATCTATGCCGTGCCGCCGCACACCAGGGTGAGGAGCCTCGATTTCGAGGACCACCCCTTCACGGTGCAGAAATTCAAGCAGCCTTGTGCCCTTTGCGCAGCCGAGGGCGTCTATCTCGACGAGGTCGTGCTCGATGACCGCGGCGGGCGCATGTTCGTCTGCTCGGATACGGATTACTGCGAGAAGCGCCGTGCGGACGGCCACAAGGGAGCCATGCTGGGCGAGGCACCCCTGCTGGGAGCGCGGACGTCCCCGTCCGCTCTTCCTTCGTCGTCGAGCGAAACGTTTCCAAGAGCGGACGAGGACGTCCGCGCTCCCAGGGAGGCTGCGCCATGAGCGACACCCCCCTCCTCCAGGCCCGCGGCCTCGCCAAGCATTACGGCCTGCGTCTCGGCTGCGCCGACGTTTCCTTCGACCTCTATGAGGGCGAGGTTCTCGCCGTCGTCGGCGAGTCCGGCTCCGGCAAGTCCACGCTGCTGAGCCTGCTCTCCAGCGAGCTCGAGCCGACCTCGGGCCAGGTGCATTACCGGATGCGCGACGGCGAGACGCGCGACCTCTTCTCGCTCAGCGAGGCCGAGCGGCGCTTCCTGCTGCGCACCGACTGGGGCTTCGTGCGCCAGGATGCCCGCGAGGGCCTGCGCATGGGCGTCTCGGCCGGCGCCAATGTCGGCGAGCGGCTGATGGCTGTCGGCGCCCGGCATTATGGCGATATTCGCGCGGCGGCGCTCGACTGGCTTGGCCGCGTCGAGATTGAGGCCAACCGCATCGACGACCGGCCGACCAGTTTTTCCGGCGGCATGCGTCAGCGCCTGCAGATCGCCCGCAACCTGGTGACCAAGCCGCGCCTGGTCTTCATGGACGAGCCAACCTCCGGCCTCGACGTCTCCGTGCAGGCCCGCCTGCTCGACCTCCTGCGCGGTCTGGTGGCGGATCTCGGCATCGCCGTGATCATCGTCACGCATGACCTGTCTGTCGCACGGCTGTTATCGCACCGGATCATGGTGATGAAGCAGGGCCGCGTGATCGAGACTGGCCTGACCGATCAGGTCCTCGACGACCCGCACGAGGCCTATACGCAGCTTCTGGTTTCTTCGGTGCTTGCGGCATGACCACTCCCATCCTCACCCTCGAAGGCGTCTCCAAAAGCTTTACCCTGCATCTGCAGGGCGGCCTGAGCATCGGCGTAATGCAGGATGTCGGCTTTTCCGTCGCACCCGGCGAATGCCTGGTGCTGGGCGGGCCCTCGGGCGCCGGCAAGTCCTCGATCCTCAAGATGATCTACGGCAATTATCGCTGTGATGTCGGCTCGATCCGGCTGCAGGATGGCGACGCGGTCGTGGATGTCGCCACCGCCGAGCCCAGGCGCATCCTTGCCCTGCGCAAGCACACCATGGGCTATGTCAGCCAATTCCTGCGTGTCATCCCCCGCGTGCCGGCGCTTGCCATCGTGGTCGATGCCGCCCGCGAGACAGGGCTCGACGAGGCACAGGCGATCGCTCGCGCCAAGCGCCTGCTCAGCCTGCTCAACGTGCCCGAGCGGCTGTGGGGCCTACCACCAGCCACCTTCTCCGGCGGCGAGCAGCAGCGCGTCAACATCGCCCGCGGTCTCGCGCCCGACCGCCCGCTCCTGCTCCTCGACGAGCCCACCGCCTCGCTCGATGCGGCCAACCGGGCTGTGGTGGTCGATCTCATTTCCGAGAAAAAAACGGCCGGTGTCGCAATTGTGGGCATTTTTCATGATGAAGATGTTCGCGAGAAAGTTGCGGACCGAATCGTCGACGTCACCCGTTTTTCGCCTGCCCAAGCTGCTGCCTGACTGTATCGACCCAATTGGACCTGACCTATGCCGGACCTTGATCAATTCCTCCTCACCAACGCCCGCCTCGTCCTGGCCGACGGGGTGATCGAAAAGGGGTGGCTCGCCGTCGACAAGGGCGAGATCGCCGATCTCGGCGAGGGCGATGCTCCCGAGAAGGGCCTGGACATGGGCGGCGACTATCTGCTGCCGGGCCTGATCGAGCTGCATACCGACCATCTGGAAGCTCATTATACGCCCCGCCCTTCGGTGCGCTGGCATACGCTGAGCGCGGTGATGGCCTATGACGCCCAGATCGCCAGCGCCGGCATCACCACCGTGTTCGACTCGATCCGCCTCGGCTCCGCCGCCCTGGAAAGCACGATCGCAAGCGAGGGCCGGCAGCTTGCCGACGCGCTCGAAGAAGCGCGGCAGGGCGGGCATCTGCGCGTCGAGCACCGCACGCATCTGCGCTGCGAACTCGCGACCCATGATGTCGTCACCGACTTCGACTATTTTCGTGAGACCTATCCGATCCACATGATCTCGCTGATGGATCACACGCCCGGTCAGCGCCAGTTCCAGAATCTCGACCAGTGGCTAAAGTTCTACATGCCGCGCCGGGTGCGAGGCGATGCCGATGTCGAGGAGTTCATCCAGACCAAGCTGGCGAAACACCAGCAATACGCCGCCTTCAGCCGCACCAGCCTGGTCAAGTCGGCGCGCGAGCACGGCATCGTCATCGCCAGCCATGACGATGCCACTGCCGGTCATGTCGAGGAAGCGGTGGCCGACGGCGTCGCCATCGCCGAGTTCCCCACCACGCTGGAAGCCGCCCTCGCCTCGCATAAGGCCGGCATCAGAGTGATGATGGGCGCGCCCAATGTCGTGCGCGGCGGCTCGCATTCCGGCAACATCGCCGCAGCCGATCTTGCCAGGGAGGGCGTGCTCGACATCCTCTCTTCCGACTACGTGCCGGCCTCGCTCCTGCTCGCCGCCTTCCAGTTGCCGGAACGCGTCGATGGCATCGATCTTGCCGCCGCCATACGCATGGTCAGCGACACGCCGGCCAAGGCCACGGGGCTCGACGATCGCGGCCGGTTGGAGAAGGGCCGCCGCGCCGACATCGTGCGCGTGATCCAGGCGGGCACCACGCCGATCATCCGCCGCGTCTGGCGCCAGGGCCGGATCGCGGCATGAGCACCGAAGAGAAGGTTCCCTTCGCGCCGGTGCCTAGCCACGGCAAGCTCATCGCCATTGTCGGGCCGAGCGGCGCCGGCAAGGACACGCTGATCGATGCCGCGCGCGCCGAATTCGCCGAACATCCCGGCCTCGTCTTCCCCCGCCGGATCATCACTCGCGAGAGCTCCTCGGCCGAGGATCACGACACGCTGTCCGAAGCCGAATTCGCCAGGATCGAGGCCGAGGGCGGCTTCTCGCTCTCCTGGCGCGCGCATGGGCTGAGCTACGCTTTGCCCCGCGAGGTGCGCAGCGCCACCGAACGCGGCATCCATGCCGTCTGCAACCTCTCGCGTTCGAGCCTGTCGGAGGCGCGCGAGCGCTTCCGGGTGAATGTCGTGCTGGTCACCGCGCCAGCCGAGGTCATCGCCCAAAGGCTGGCGGCACGCGGGCGCGAAAGCGCCGAGGTGATTCGCGCCCGCCTCGCCCGCAAGGTCGACCGCGAGGACGCGCTTCATCCCGATCTCATCATCACCAATGACGGGCCGGTCGAAGCCGCTGTCGACCGGCTGCTGGCGCATCTGCGGGCAGAGCTGTCGAGCAGCGGGCGCCAGGCGGCGGAGTAATCAGATCCGCGCCTCGGTGGGCCGGTCTTCAGACCGGCACGGAAACGCCTCGCCGGCAGGAAGAGTCGGCCTTGGGAAATTTCTTGTCCCAACCGTCGAAGTTCCATGCCGGTCTGAAGACCGGCACACCATTCGGGGCCGCACTCGGCCCTGAACTGCCTTGCCAGCAGAACAAACCCGCTTAGCTCGAAAGCGTCGCCACCGAACCGCGAAAATCGAGCTGGCACTGCACTTCCAGGGACCGCGGCGGATCGGCGGGGTTGGCGAGACGGGCGATCATCTGCTTCCAGGCCGCCTCCGCGATCTGGTCGATGGGCTGGATCACGGCGGCGATGGGGGGATGCGTCACCTGCATCCATTCGACGTCATCGAAGCCCACCACGGAGAGGTCCGCAGGCACCACCAGGCCTCGGCGCTCCACCTCGCGCAGGATCGCCATGGTCGCCGGGCCCAGCAGGGCGAAGGCAGCGCTCGGCAGCTTGCCCTTGTCGAAACGAGCGACCATCGCCTCGGTCGCCGTGCCGACATCGGGCCCGCACTGCACCACCTCGATCCTGTCGGCAATGCCGGCTTCCTGCGCGGCCATCATCACGCCTGCCAGGCGGTCGCGCATATTGGTGCGTTCGAGCGTGGCGGTGGCGATCATGATACGCTTGTGACCCATGGCCACGAGTTCACGGATGACGGCGGCGCTCGCCTCGATATTGTCGACATTGACCTTGTCGAAGCTGCTCTCATCCGGCACGCGGTCAAGCAGGACGGTAGCGACCTTCTGGTCGAGGATGGAGGTCTCCGCCGCCAGGCGGGCTTCGGTCGGCACCACGATCAGGCCGGCCACGCGCCAGTCGAGCAAGGCTTCGATCTGAGCGGCCTCGCGCTCCACCTTCTCGGCGCTGCTCACCGCCACCAGGCGGTAGCCGCTGCCCTCGGCCAGACGCTCGAAGGAAGCGACCATGGAACCGAAGAAGGGGTTGCGGAAGTCCGGCACCACCAATCCAATGATGGAGCGGCGCGAACGGCGCAGATTGGCGGCCAGCGGATCGACGCGGAAGCCGAGTTCGCGCACCGCGGCATGAATGCGAGCAACGCTCTCCGCCTTCACGGCACCAAGGCCGCGAAGCACCTTGGAGACGGTGGCGGGTGATACGTTGGCGAGCCTGGCGACATCGTGAATCGTCGGCCGTTCGCCAGTTGATCTTCGCTGCGGCTCGTCTGGGGCCATTGTTTCCTGCCTCTGTCACGAACAAGGCCGTGTGACCAGCATAACACAAATAAATCGGTTTTTTCGTTCGTGCACAACAAGGGTGCCGAAAAAAGCAAAGCCCGCTACATGCTACCATCAGGGAACATATAGCCGGATCTTACAACTTTTGATTGTAATCGCACGATGCCTCACGTCGCAAAGCGAAAATGCAGGACATCGCCATCGGCGACGACATAATCCTTGCCTTCGAGCCGGAACTTGCCGGCCTCCTTGGCGCCGCTCTCGCCGTTCAGGGTGACGTAGTCGCCATAGGCGATGGTCTCCGAACGAATGAAGCCCTTCTCGAAATCCGAATGGATGACACCGGCCGCCTGCGGCGCCCGCATGCCCTGGGTGATGGTCCAGGCACGCGCCTCCTTGGGGCCGACGGTGAAATAGGTCACCAGGCTGAGGAGCTCGTAGCCCGTGCGGATGACACGGTTGAGGCCCGGTTCCTCCAGCCCAATCGCCTCGAGATAATCCTTCTGCTCCTCGGGCGGCAGCACGGCGATCTCGCTCTCGATCTTGGCGGAGACGACCACGGCCTTGGCGCCCTCCTCCGCGGCGCGAGCCTTGACCTTGTCGGAGAAGGCATTGCCCTTGTCGGCCGAGGCTTCCTCGACATTGCAGACATAGAGCACGGGCTTGGCGGTGAGCAGCTGCAGCATGTCGAAAGCGCGGCGCTCTTCCGGCCGGACCTCGACCAGACGCGCGGGCTTGCCCTCGCGCAGCAGCACCAAGGCGCGATTGACCAGTTCGAGCGTCTCCTTGGCTTCCTTGTCGCCGCCGGTCTTGGCCTTCTTCTCCAGCGCCGTAACGCGGCGCTCCAGGCTGTCGAGATCGGCGATCATCAATTCGGTTTCGATGGTCTCGATATCGGCGACCGGATCGATCTTGCCTTCGACATGGGTGACGTCGCCGTCCTCGAAGCAGCGCACGACATGGGCGATGGCGTCGCATTCGCGGATATTGCCGAGGAACTGGTTGCCGAGGCCCTCGCCCTTCGAGGCGCCGCGCACCAGGCCGGCGATGTCGACGAAGGTGAGGCGCGTCGGAATGATGTTGGCCGATTTGGCGATGGCCGCCAGCTTGTCCAGCCGCTCATCGGGCACGGCAACATCGCCGACATTCGGCTCTATGGTGCAGAAGGGATAATTTGCCGCCTGCGCCGCCGCCGTCTGCGTCAGCGCGTTGAACAGGGTCGACTTGCCGACATTGGGCAGGCCGACGATACCGCATTTGAAACCCATGGCTCTCGCTCGTTCATCAGGGGCCGGGGCGTCCTCGCCTCCGGTAAAATTGTTATGCGCTGGGTAGATAGGAAGGGGCGCGGCGTCAATGCCGGAAGACGGGGCGGGTCTTCAGACCCGCCTGAAAAGACAGCGTCACCCGAAAAAGGCCGGATCTGAAGATCCGCCCCCCGATCAAGCCCCCGCCAGCTTCGCGGCGCCGTGCCCGCGCCCCTCCATGAACAGGTGCACCTTGTTCTGGAAGCTCGCATCCTCGCCATCGGCGAGGAGCGGTGCGGCATCGGCGCAAGCCGTGCAGAGATCCTCGACCCAGGGCCACTCCGCCTTGGCGAAATCGGCCAGCACGAAATGCAGCACCAGCGCCTTGTCGCCGGGATGGCCGATGCCGAGCCGAATGCGGCGATAATCATTGCCGCAATGGGCGGTGATCGAGCGCAGGCCGTTATGCCCGGCATTGCCGCCGCCAACCTTCACCCGCATCTTGGCGGGAGCCAGATCGAGCTCGTCATGGAAGACGGAGATGTCGGGAAGGCCGATCTTGTAGAAGCGCATGGCCTCTCCCACCGACTGGCCGCTCTCGTTCATATAGGTCTGGGGCTTGAGCAGCATCACCCGCTCATTGCCGATGGTGCCCTCGCTCACCTGGCCCTGGAAGCGCGAACGCCAGGGCGCGAAGCGATGGCGCCGTGCGATCTCATCGATGGCGAGGAAACCGATATTGTGCCGGTTGCCGGCATATTTGGCGCCCGGATTGCCGAGCCCGACGAACAGACGCATGGCAGGACTCAATCAGCGGATAGCAGACCTGTTGTTTGAAATGGAAATGGCCGGGACAAGCCCGGCCACTCCAGAAACGGCAGACAGGCCGGATTACTTCTTGGCAGCCGGCGCAGCGGCAGCGACGGGTGCAGCGGCGGGCTCCGCAGCAGCAGGAGCGGCTTCCTCGCCAGCCGGCGGCAGGATCGAGACGAGGGTCGCATCGTCCTGGCCGACATAGGAAACGCCTTCCGGCAGCGTGATCTGCGAGATATGCACGGAATCGTTGATCGCGAGCGTGGAGACATCGACGTCGATCGCATCGGGGATCTTGTCGGCCGGCGCCAGAACCGTCAGCGCGTGGGTCACGACGTTGACCGAACCACCGAGCTTCACGCCGGGGGAGGCGGCAACGTTGATGGCATGGACCGGGATTTCAACGCGCAGGCGCGAACCGGCATCGATGCGCAGGAAGTCGACATGCTCGACGGTGTCCTTCACCGGGTCGAGCGCGTAGTCGCGCGGAATGGCGCGGGTCTTCTTGCCGTCGACCTCGATCTCGAACACGGTGGTGAGAAAGTGGCCGGCATAGACGAGAAGGTTGGTCGCCTTGGAGTCGAGCGCGATGGAAACGGGGGGCTTGCCGGCACCGTAGATCACGGCCGGCACTTTTCCTTCACGACGAACGGCACGCGCGGCCCCCTTGCCCACTTGCGTACGCGCCGTGGCGGAAATCTGCTTCACGGACATCTGGATATTCCTTGGTAGGATCAAATAAAAAGGCCGCGCATGCGGCCGGTTCGGCTGTCCCGCATTGCCTCCAGGGGTGTCTGGTCGCGGGACGGGGTCTCATAGCCCTAACGCTCGCAAAATGCAAATGGTCTGGCGACGAGAAACTGGGAGCGCGGACATCTTGTCCGCCGCTTCCTTTCCAGCACACGCGACGTTTCCAAGATGCGGACAGGATGTCCGCGCTCCCAGTCAGTGCCCGTCGAACGACATCAGCGTATGCACGGGCACGCCGAGCGCCCGGATCTTGTCCGCGCCTTTCAGCGCCGGCAGGTCGATCACGAAGACGGCCGCGATCACATCCGCTCCGATCTCGCGCAGCAGCTTCACGGCCGCTTCCGCCGTACCGCCGGTGGCGACGAGATCATCGACCAGGATGACCTTCTCGCCCGGCTTCACCGCATCCTTGTGCACTTCCATCTCGTCGAGGCCATATTCGAGCGAATAGGCGATGCGCACCGTCGCAGACGGCAGCTTGCCCTTCTTGCGCACGGGCACAAAGCCGGCCGAAAGCTGGTGGGCCAGGGCTCCGCCGAGGATGAAGCCGCGTGCCTCGATGCCCGCCACCTTGTCGATCTTCGAGCCGGCCCAGGGCTGCACCAGTTCGTCGACCGCACGCCGGAAGGCCCAGGCATCGCCAAGCAAAGTGGTGATGTCCCGGAACTCGATGCCTGGCCTGGGATAATCGGGAATGGTGCGGATGGCATCCTTGAGGATGCGGGCGATCGGGCTGGTCATGGCGCCTTCCTAAAGCGTTTTGCGATCTGACGGAATCGCCAAGAATCGCAAAGACGCGTCGAAACTAAGAGCTAATGAATAGAGCGTTTTCGCTCAATCGCGCTTTGCTCCGGGATACGTCTCTTCGATGCACGATTCCGGCGCGGTTGCAAACCTTGGGAATGATCAGGTTGTGCCGAACCGCAAAACCCCGAACGAAAGCGGCCGGAGCATTCACTCCGGCCGCTTTGTTCATCACGATATCGATCGGCCATCAGTGGGCGTCAGCCCAGACCTTCTTCTTGGTGTACCAGAGCAGTCCGGAGAGCACGATCAGGAAGATCAAGACCTTGAGGCCGTTCTGCTTGCGCTCGACCAGCGTCGGATCCCCAGCCCAGGCCAGGAACGCCGCGACGTCCTTGGTGTACTGGTCGATGGTCTGCGGCGCGCCGTCGGTGTATTCCACCTGGCCGTCCTGGATCGGCTTGGCCATGGCAATCGAGTGGGCCTCGAAGACCTTGTTGTAATGCAGGCCCTCCGGCACCTTGAAGGGGGCCACGATTTTCTTGCCCGGATTGTTCGGATCATCCGTTGCAATCAACGGCGGCTTCTCGCCCTTGGCTTCGTCGAGATAGCCATCGGTGATCAGCGCATGGATATAGTCCGGCCCCTGCTCCTGATACTGCGTGAATACGTCGAAGATGAACCAGGGGAATCCTGATTTCGCGCCGCGCGCCTTGGCGAGCAGCGACATATCCGGCGGAATGGCGCCGTTGTTGGCAGCACGCGCGGCGTCATCGTTCGGGAACACCAGCGGGAAATAGTCCGCCGGACGGCCGGGACGGTCGACAGGCTGTCCCTTGTCGTCGAAATCGGCGATCGAATAGGTCGCAGCGAGGGCCTTGACCTGGCCTTCGGTGAACTCGGGACCGCCTGGGTCGGAAAGGTTGCGGAAGGCCACGCGATGCAGGCTGTGGCAGGCGGAGCAGACTTCCTTGTAGACCTTGAAGCCACGCTGCAGCTGTTCCGGGTCGAACTTGCCGAGAGGGCCCGCGAAGCTCCAGCTTTGCTTCGGCGGATACATGACCGGCGGCGTTTCCGGGATATTGCTGTCGTCCTGCGCAGACGCCGGAACCGCATAGCCGGCGACCATCGTGAGGGCTGCCAGCGCGAGGCCGAAACGGACCAGACGCGGTGAGGGTTTGAACATCCGAATCATTGCAGTTCCACCCTCAGCCGTTGAGTTGCGGAGCGGGATCTCCGCTTGATTTCGCCAGGATCGCATCCGCGATGGACGCGGGTACCGGCTTTGTCTGCTCGAACAGCCCCAGGAGAGGCAGAACGATGATGAAGTAAGAGAAATAGAGGGCGGTCAACACGCGGCCAACCGTCAGCAGAACGCCCTGCGGCGGCTGCGAGCCGACCCAGCCAAGGCCGAGGCAAACGGCCACGAAGATAAAGAACACCCACTTGAACACCGGGCGATAGACCGCCGAGCGCACCTTGGAGGTGTCGAGCCAGGGCAGCAATGCCAGCATGGCGATGGAGCCGAACATCATGATGACGCCGAGCAGCTTGTCCGGGATCGAACGCAGGATGGCGTAGAAGGGCAGGAAGTACCATTCGGGCACGATCTCGGCCGGGGTCTGCGCCGGGTTGAACGGCACATAGTTCACGGGATCGCCGAGATAATCGGGGATGTAGAACACGAAATACATGTAGAGGATGAGGAAGAGGGCAGTGCCGGTGGCATCCTTCAGCGTCGCATAGGGCGTGAAGGCGACCGAGTCCTTCTCCGTCTTGATGTCGACGCCGGCCGGGTTGTTCTGGCCCACCACATGCAGCGCCCACACATGCAGGACCACGACGCCCGCGATCATGAAGGGCAGGAGGTAATGCAGCGAGAAGAAGCGGTTGAGCGTCGGATTGCCGACGGCATAGCCGCCCCACAGCCAGGTCACGATAGTATCGCCAACCACGGGAATGGCCGAGAACAGGTTGGTGATCACGGTGGCGCCCCAGCCGGACATCTGGCCCCAGGGCAGCACATAGCCCATGAATCCGGTGGCCATCATCAGGAGGAAGATCACCACGCCGAGCAGCCAGAGCACCTCGCGCGGGCCCTTGTAGGAGCCGTAATACATGCCGCGGGCGATATGCAGATACACCGCGATAAAGAACATCGAGGCGCCGTTGGCATGCAGCTTCTGGATCATCCAGCCCCAGTTCACGTCACGGCGGATAAGATCGACCGACGTGAAGGCGAGCTTGGCGTCCGGCACGTAATGCATGGCCAGCACGACGCCGGTCAGGATCTGCGCACCCAGCATGAACGACAGGATGGCGCCGAAGGTCCACATATAGTTGAGGTTGCGCGGCGTAGGATAGGCGATGAAGGAGGAATGAACCAGTGCGCCAAGCGGCAGGCGGCTTTCGAACCACTGTCCGAGGGCGCTTTTCGGGGTCCAGGTCGAGGATCCGCTCATGAAATGTGACCTTAAGCTTTGGGGGTCGAATCGGATTCGGCGCCGATGATGATCTTGCTCGCGCTCTCGAAACTGTAGGGCGGGACGGCAAGATTAAGCGGGGCAGGCCCCTGGCGAATGCGGCCGGACGTATCGTAGACCGAGCCGTGGCAGGGGCAGAACCAGCCGTGATAGGGCCCCTCATTGATGAGCGGGATGCAGCCCAGATGCGTGCAGATGCCGATGACGATAAGCCACTGCTCGTCACCCTTCTTCACGCGCTCGGCGTCCGTTTGCGGGTCACGGAGCGAGGAAATGTCGACATTGTCGGCCGCCGCGATTTCTTCCTTGGTGCGATGGCGCACGTAGATCGGCTTGCCGCGCCAGAACACCTTGACATTCCCACCTTCTGGAATCGGCGCCAGATCGACCTCGACAGGGACACCGGCAGCGATGGTCGCCTTGTCAGGCTGCATCTGGTCGATGAAAGGCCAAACGGCACTGGCGACACCCACAGCACCGACCGCGCCGGTAGCAATGTAAATGAAATCGCGACGAGTGGGCTCTGCGGCGTTTTCGCTCGTGGTTGCCACGGATCGATCCTTCTTATACGTCGCACCCCGGCTGCCGCCAGGATGAGGGAGGAACGGGACGGGGGACGCCCAGCGCCTGCCAAACTCTGCCAAACTTCGGCCACCCCAGGCGCGCACGAAGGGATCGCGGCGAAACTAGGGCAAACCTCATCACGGGCTCATGCCACTCTGTTGCGAAGTTGTCTAGATCGTGCAGCCTGCTAATGGCGCTATGTCGCATGACATCAACGCCATTCGTACCGAATTCGGTCGACCTGTCTTGACGATTCGGCAACCCAGGGCGTTTCACCCATCGCAAGTGAATATTGAAATGCCTCTCAGCCTCGCCCTCTACCAGCCCGACATCCCGCAGAACACCGGCACGATGCTCAGGCTGTGCGCGTGCCTGGGAGTGAGCGCCGATATCATCGAGCCGGCGGCCTTTCCAGTCTCCGACCGCGCCTTCCGTCGGGCCGGCATGGACTATCTCGACCGTATCGAGATCGCGCGCCACGCCTCTTTCGTGGCCTTCGAGGCCCGGCGCGCCATCAGCCGCCGCCGCCTCGTGCTGCTGACCACCAGGGGCGCCACGCCCTACACGGAATTTGCCTTTGCGGCCGACGACATCCTACTGGTCGGCCGGGAATCGGCCGGCGTGCCCGAAAGCGTACATGAGGCGGCTGACGCTCGCGTCATCGTGCCCATGCGCCCGGGCTTCCGTTCGCTGAACGTCGCCGTGACTGCCGCCATGGTGGTGGGAGAGGCCCTGCGACAAACCAGCGGATTCCAGGGGCTGCCAGGCGAAACGCTTGCCTGATTGGTGTAGAATCACTGGTCATGGCTTGATCTGGCGCAATTGCCTCCCCGACGGGATGACGTATAGAGGTGGCATGACAACAGAATTGCTAGATTATTCGGCCGACCTCAATTCCCGCAAAGATAAAGCGCGCGCCTGGTTCGAGGAGCTGCGCAACCGTATCTGCCAATCCCTGGAGCAACTGGAGGACGAGCTTCCCGATGCGCTGGCGCCGGCCGGCACGAGGCCCGGGCGCTTCGCCCGCAAGCCCTGGCAGCGCACCGACCATACCGGCAGCGCCGGCGGCGGCGGCATCATGGCGATGATGCAGGGCCGCGTGTTCGAGAAGGTCGGCGTGCATTGCTCCACCGTGCATGGCGAATTCTCGCCCGAATTCCGCAAGGAGATTCCGGGCGCCGCCGAAGATCCCCGCTTCTGGGCCTCGGGCATCTCGCTGATCGCCCATCCCTGGAACCCGAATGTGCCCGCCGTGCACATGAACACGCGCTTCGTGGTCACCACCAAGGCCTGGTTCGGTGGCGGCGCCGACCTGACCCCCGTGCTCGATCGCCGCCGCACGCAGGAAGACCCCGACACCAGGGCCTTCCACGCCGCTATGCGCGAGGCCTGCGAGGCGCACGAGGTGGCGGACTATCCACGCTACAAGAAATGGTGCGACGACTATTTCTTCCTCAAGCACCGCAACGAGCCACGTGGCATTGGCGGCATCTTCTATGACGGCCTGGCCTCCGGCGACTGGAACGCTGATTTTGCCTTCACGCAGGCCGTGGGGCAGAACTTTGCCGCCATCTACCCGGAGTTGGTGACCCGCAACTTCGCCACGCGCTGGAGCGATGCCGACCGCGAGGAACAACTGGTGCGGCGCGGGCGCTATGTGGAGTTCAACCTGCTCTATGACCGCGGCACGCTGTTCGGCCTCAAGACCGGCGGCAACGTCGAATCGATCCTGTCCTCGATGCCGCCCTCGGTGAAGTGGCCGTAGCCGGGAGCGCGGACGTCTTCCCGGGAGCGCGGACGTCCCGTCCGCTCGTGAAACGAAGACGGTGCCGGATAGGGAATAAGCGGTTTTCGGGGCACTGACGGCATAGCCCTTTCTTGTGGACACACCGTTTCCAAGAGCGGACGGGACGTCCGCGCTCCCAGCCTCACCCAAACGACGCCCTGAACGCACCGCCGTCGAGCAGCAGGTTCTGGCCGACGATGTAGCCCGACGACGCCGCGCACAGGAAGACGCAGGCCTCCCCGAACTCCGACGGATCACCGAAGCGCCCGGCGGGGATGGCCCTGGTGCTCTCGGCCATCTCCTCCTCCGGCGTGCGACCGTTCTCCCGAGCCTCCGCCGCGTTGGTGCTGCGCAGGCGGTCGGTGAGGAAGGAGCCCGGCAGCAGATTGTTGATCGTCACATTGTTGGGCGCCACCTGCCGGGCCAGCCCGCCGAGAAACCCCGTGAGCCCCGAGCGCGCGCCATTGCTGAGGCCGAGCGTCGGGATCGGCGATTTGACGGCGGAGGAGGTGATGTTGACGATGCGCCCGAAGCGCCGGCCGATCATGCCGTCGACCACGGCCTTGATCAGCTCGATCGGCGCCAGCATGTTGGCATCGAGCGCCTTGATCCAGTCCTCGCGCTGCCAGTCCCGGAAGTCGCCGGGCGGCGGCCCGCCGGCATTGTTGACCAGGATATCGGGCTCGGGACACGCCGCGAGAGCCGCCGCCCGCCCCTCGGGCGTCGCGATATCGCCGGGGGCGATCGTCACCTGCGCCCCCGTCTGCTTCAGGATGGCGGCCGCCGCGCTTTCCAGGGTGGCGAGCGTGCGCCCGGTGATGGTGACCGCGACACCCTCGCGGGCGAGAGAAGTGGCGCAAGCCAGTCCAAGGCCCTTGCTGGCTGCGCAAACCAGGGCGCGGCGCCCCTTCAGACCGACATCCATGGCGATTTCCTCCTGCGCATGGGCGTGAGACTTGCCCTCCTAGCCCGCGAATTCAACTCGAAAAATCGTGATTGATCATTCTGGGAGAAGCGGCCGGACGATCGCCGAATGACGTGTAGGGAATAGCGGTTTGCCGATCCGCTGATGTCTCAAAGCCCCAAGTGTCAGCCTCTCTCGCCTTCTGCCGCCTTCTCACCACAACGCGCAAGCGCTCTCGTTCCCACGCCCTTTCCGGCTGGGTTGATAAGGAGAGACCGGGCGATGGCGGCTGCGAAGCAGCCGTGAATGCATAGATCATGGAAGATGGCAGGCCGCATTGTCGGCCAGACGCCATCGCCCTGTTCCGGCTGCCGGGCGCGCTGACAAGGCGCGCAAGGCCACCTGTTTTTCCGCCTTGAGAAGGCGGAGGCGGGCCAAGGCGGATGGCACGGACCATCCGGACCCAGGCACGCCGGCTCGATGAAGGGGCCCTGCGTTTCCATCCGGCCGGATGGGAGCATGAGCTGTCTTCGCCGCATCGGCGGGAGATGGGACGAAGGCGGTGCCGGGCGGTTGCCCGGCACGCTCCGTCCAGGGATCTTGATCGCGTGGTCCTGCCATCGCGAGGCACTTCCATGGGGTGCCGATCCCGTCTGTCCCGCTCGTCACCCCCCGGAAGCCGGCTTCAAGAGAAGCAGGATCGCCGTGCGCCTATCGCTCTGGACAGGCTCTCGGGGTGGATGGAGGGTTCGGAGCCGGGTCGTTCCTTCGCCGGCTTCTGACGCCTCATTCCAAGACGGATGAGAACACGGGAAGGAACAAAAATCAATATCTGTTCTTTTTTCTCCCCCGTACTTCAATGAGTATGACGCTTCGGTGACGGAGGATGCCGGACGGGGGTGTCGTCGCGCAAGCCAGTCCAAGGCTGGCCGCGCAAACCAGGGCACAACGCCCCTTCAGATCGATATCCATGGCGATTTTCTCCTGTGAACGGGTGAGACTTGCCCTTCCGGCCCATGAATTCAAACACGAAAACCGTGATTGACTTTTAATACGTTCGTACGCATTATAAATTATGGCTAAAGCATCTCACCGTGACAGCATCATCGACGCCGGCATCCGGGTCATGTTCAGGAAGGGCTATGTCGGCGCCGGCGTGCGCGACATCGCGGCCGAGGCCTCCGCGCCGCTCGGTTCCTACACCAATCATTTCCGCTCGAAGGAGGGCTTCGCCAGCCTCGTGCTGGCGCGCTATTTCGAGAATCTAAAGGTGGCGGTCGGCGAGGCGCTCGACGATACCAGCCTGACACCGCGCCAGCGCCTGCGGCGCTATCTCGACATCATCACGGCGCGCCTGGAGCAGGACCATTTCACCCGCGGCTGCCTGATCGGCGATTTCAGCCTCGAGGCCGCGCCGCAGAGCGAAATGCTGCGCAGCCAGCTCATCGAGATCTTTGCCGAATGGCGCGCGCCCTTCGCCGCCTGCATCGGCGAGGCCCAGGCAGCGGGGGAGATTGCCAGGACCTTCTCGCCCGAGGATCTCGCCGAATTCCTGCTCGCCTCCTGGGAAGGAGCCATCCTGCGCATGAAGGTCGACCGCACGGCCGAGCCGCTGGAACGCTTCAAGCGCATCGCCTTCGCCACCGTCTTCGAGGAGCAACGCTCATGACACCGGATATCAGCCTGCCGCAGATCCCCGTTCTCGGCTCGACCATGGCCTATCGCGAATACCGCCGGCCGGGTGCGCCGGTGGCCCTTTTCCTGCACGGCAATCCCACCTCGTCCTATATCTGGCGCAACATCATGCCCCTGGTCGCGCCTTTCGCCCATTGCATCGCGCCTGATCTCATCGGCTTCGGCCAGTCCGGCAAGCCCGACATCGACTATCGCTTCCAGGATCACGTCCGCTATCTCGACGCCTTCATCGAGAAGATGGGCATCACCTCGGCCTATCTGGTGGCGCAGGATTGGGGCACGGCCCTCGCCTTTCACCTCGCCGCGCGCCGGCCGGAATTCGTACGCGGCCTCGCCTTCATGGAATTCATCCGCCCGATGCCGAGCTGGGAGGACTTCGTGCGCAGAACGGCGGAGCGTGAGATCTTCCGGAAATTCCGCACGCCGGGAGAAGGCGAACAGCTCATCCTGGAAGGCAACGCCTTCGTCGAAGGCGTGCTACCGGGGGCAATCATGCGCACGCTCAGCGAGGACGAAATGGCTGTCTATCGCGCCCCCTTCCCCACGCCGCAATCCCGCCGGCCCACCTGGCGCTTCCCCAACGAGTTGCCGATCGAGGGCCAGCCCGCCGACGTCTATGCGCTGATGGAGGAGGCACACCGGGCCCTGGCCTCCTCGCGTTATCCCAAGCTCCTTTTCGCGGGCAATCCCGGCGCCTTGATCGCGCCGGACTTCGCCGAGCGCTTCGC
This sequence comes from Labrys miyagiensis, assembly GCF_030160835.1. GTDB lineage: Bacteria > Pseudomonadota > Alphaproteobacteria > Rhizobiales > Labraceae > Labrys > Labrys miyagiensis. The sequence goes on from NZ_BSPC01000093.1 coordinate 31,645, forward strand.
CGCGGGCCTGCACGACTGCGAATTCGTGCAACTCCCCTCAGGCGCGCATTATCTGCAGGAGGATCACCCGGAAGAAATCGGCTGGGCCGTCGCCGGATGGATCGAAAGGCAGGGGCAGTTGGCGGCGGCGAGTTGAGCCGATCGGCGGTGCCTCACACCTTCGGATCCGGATTCTCCGTATGCCCGTCCACGGCGATGATCTGGCCGGAAACGAAGCGCGCCGCATCCGAGGCCAGGAACACCGCCATCGCGCCGATGTCCTTCGCGGTGATGAAGGAGCGCATCGAGGTGCCTCTGGCATAGCCTTCATAGATGGCGTCGCGCGTGGTGCCCTTGATGGCGGCCTCATGGGCGAGCACGCGTTCCATGCGCGGTCCCTCCACGGCGCCGGGGCAGATCGAGTTGGCGCGGATGCCGAAGGGGCCGAGTTCCATGGCAAGCGTCTTCATCAGACCGTTCACCGCCCATTTGCTGGCGGCATAGGGCGCCCGGTTGGGATAGCCAAAGATGCCCGCCGTCGAGGACGTGAGGATGATCGAGCCCGAGCGCTGCGCCTTCATCAGCGGCACGGCGTATTTGGCGAAGAGGAAGATGCCTTCCAGGTTGACCGAGAGGCAGCGCCGCCAGGCCTCCAGCTCGATATCCTCGATCAGGGCAGTCGGCCCGGCGACGCCGGCATTGGCGCAGAGCGTGTCGAGGCCGCCCCATTCGGCCTCGAGCTGTTCGAACACATGGCTGACCGCGGCCTCATCGGTGACGTCGAGCCGGCTCTTGCGCCAGGCGGCGGGGCAGGCGATGAGCGCGGTCCCGTCGACATCGACGACCCAGATGCGCGCGCCCGTCGCCTCGAAGGCCTCGGCCACCGCCCGGCCGATGCCGCTGCCGCCTGCCGTGATCAGGACACGCTTACTCATCCACGCTCCGGCTAACGCTGGTCAGTCAGCCGTCGGCAGATGGCGCATGGTCACGAAGATCTGGCCATCGGGCAGTTCTTCCCAATATTCGATCTCGGTCATATAGGCAGCCTTAGGGTAACGCGAAAAGAAATCGCGGGCCTTGGCGCGTGCTTCCTCGCGCGGCAAGGTGAAGCTCTCGCGCCGGAAACCCGAGGACAATTGCGTCCGCCGTTCGGCATGGCGCTTGGCAAGCGTTTTTGGCCGGATCTCGTCGCTACGCATCATTGCATCCTCGGCCTATTCCCCGAAGGAAGGGCAGCACCAGAACCCACATCCCTAACGTAGTGCGTGAGGGCGCAAGAGTCGAATCGTGAGGGCATCAAGCATCGCTGCAAGCGCCGTCTTTTTCGCCGCCTGTTGGCAACCCGTCGCAGCCATGCTCAGGTGCCGTACCGCGTCATTTCAGCCACTGGTTTTGGCAACACGCGATGTTGCAGGCAGCGAATAGGGAGCGTTCATGGCATCGGTCAAGAAAGTCGGCGTGCTGATCGGCAGCCTTCGCAAGGAATCCTTCAGCCGCAAAATTGCAAAGGCAGTGATCGCCCTCGCCCCGGAAAGCCTGTCCTTCGAAATCATCGAGATCGGCGGCGTTTCCTTCTTCAACCAGGACCTGGAAGCAACCCCTCCGGCAGATTGGCTGACGTTTCGCGAGAAGATCAAGGCCAGCGACGCCATCCTGTTCGTCACGCCGGAATATAACCGCTCGATGCCGGGCGTGTTGAAGAACGCCATCGATGTGGCCTCGCGCCCCTATGGGCACAACGCCTTCAACGGCAAGCCTGCGGGAATTGTCTCCACCTCGATCGGTGCGATCGGCGGCTTCGGTTCGAACCACCATCTGCGCCAGTCGCTGACCTTTCTCAACATGGCCCAGCTCGCCCAGCCGGAAATGTATGTCGGCAATTCCGCGCAAGTGGTCGGCGAGGACGGCGAAGTCGCCAATGACGCCAGCAAGGACTACCTGGCTGGCTTCGGCGCGGCGTTTGCTGCGTGGGTGCATAAGACGGCGTGACCAGGAGTGGCGGTCTCCGACCGCCATTCTTGGAAACAGCGCGCTTGCCGGGGAGGAAGATGGCGGTCGGAGACCGCCACTCCTTGTTACCGCCCTTCCCTCGCCCACATCATCGACAGGCCGCCCAGCAGCAGCGCCAGGCCGAGCAGGCCGGCGAAGAGCGGGAAGGAGGCAATGCCGCGCACCACAGTGGCCTCGCTGCGCTTGAGGCCGATCCAGCCATCGCCACCATAGGGCGAACCGTCGCCGACGGCGCGCACGGCCGGAACCGCGAAGCTCGAGGCCGTGGCGAGGCGTTGCACGGTGCCGCCAGTCTCCTTGGCCAACCCCTTCAGGCGATCGGGCGTCGAGATGAGATCCTGGAATTCGCGCGGATTGGCCGGACCGACATTGGTGATGGCCTGCAGCGTGCCATCCTGCGCGTGCCAGATACCCATAGCGTCGGTGGCATAGTCAGCCGTCCACAGGCCTGGCTTCTCGGGCTTCAGGGTCAGCCTCACCTTCTCGCCATTCGGCCCGGTGAGGTCCACCGGCGCGACGCTGTCGGCCATGGTCTGGCGCTCGATGGTGATGTCGCGGCCATTGGCCTTGGCGCGCAGGGCCTCCTCGTCGAGATCAGGCTCCTTCATCAGCCAGTGCGACAGGCGCCGCAGGAGGTCGACATAGGGTCCACCGCCCTCATAGCCGCGCGCCCACAGCCAGGCATGGTCGGAGAGCAGCAGCGCCACCCGCCCCTTGTCCTGATGGGCGAGCACCAGCAGCGGCGCGCCCTGCGCCCCGGACATCACCGAGGTACCCTCGCGCAGATTGGTTTCGACCGTGGTGAACCACTGTCCCCAGGCCGGCGGGTTGGGACTGGAGCCCGGCAGGTCGCGCGTCACGGGATGGCGCTTGCCGAGATCGGTAATCGCAGGCCGGAAGGGCTGGTAGAGCACGTTGCCCGTAGGTGCCGCCGGCAGGATATCGGCGAGCGCCGTGCCCCACAGGCTGTTTTCGGAGGCGTAATCGGCGCCGGAGGCCAGCAGGATGGCGCCACCATTGCGCACGAACTCGGTCATGTTGTCGAAATAGGCCGAGGGCAGCAGGCCTTCCTGGGCGTAGCGGTCGAAGATGATGAGATCGAAGCGGTGGATCTCCTCGTCGAACAGACGATGGGTCGGGAACTGGATCAGCGAGAGCTCGTTGATCGGCGTGCCGTCCCCCTTCTGCGGCGGGCGCAGGATGGTGAAATGCACGAGGTCGACATTGGCGTCGGCCTTGAGCAGGTTGCGCCAGGTGCGCTCGCCGGCATTGGGCTCGCCCGAGACGAGCAGCACGCGCATCTTCTCGCGGATGCCTTCGATCTCCAGCACGGCGCGGTTGTTCACCGGCGAGAGCTCTCCCGGCACCGTATCGGCCTCCAGCTCGACCACGTTGAGGCCGGCATGGTCGATCGGCACCTGCAGCGAGGATACCTCGCCCACCGGCACGCTGGTGCGCGCGATCTCCTCGCCGTCGCGGCGCAGCACCACCGTGGCGGTCGAGGGCATGTTCGGCCCGTGGTCTGTGATGCGGAAGCGGATGGTGGTCGCTTGCTTGACCAGCCCGAAGCGCGGCGCCTCGACCAGCGAGATCTGGCGGTCGCGTTCATCGGGCACGCCGGTGATCAGGCCATGCACGGGCGCCTTGAAGCCGAGCTCGGCCGCACGGGCGGGAACATCGTCCACCACGCCATCGGTCAGAAGGATGGCGCCGCCGACCCGGTCTGGCGGCACGTCGGAAAGGGCGTTCGAGAGCGCGCCGAAGAGTTGCGTGCCATCGGAGCTGGCGGGGTCGCCGCTCGCCTCCACCACGCGCAGATCGACATTGCCGAGCGCCTGCACCTGCCGGGCGATGGCATCGCGCGCCTCGTTGGCCTGCCCGGTGCGATCACCGATGCCCTGGGAGGCCGAGCGATCGACCACCAGGGCGACGACATTCGGCAAGGGCTGGCGATCCTGGCGCGACAGGATGGGGCCGCACAGCGCCAGCAGGAACAGGCCGAGCATCGCAGTGCGCAGCCAGGCGGCGCGCAGACGGGCGAGGATGCCCAGGAGGGCGACGAGCGCTGCCACGCAGGCCAGCGCGATGATCGCGGCCCAGGGCAGCAGCGGGGCGAATTGCAGGGAGAAATCGCCCATCAGCGTCCGAGCCTTTCCAGGAGGTCCTGCACATGGACCTGGTCGGCCTTGTAATTGCCCGTCAGCGCGTACATCACCATGTTGACGCCGGCGCGGTAGGCAAGCTCCCGCTGGCGTTCCAGGCCGGTCGAGACCGGGAACAGCGGGTTCATGCTGTCGTCAACGGCCCAGGCCCCCGCCAGGTCGTTGGAGGTGATGATGATGGGCGAGACGCCATCGCCGTCAAGCACAGGCTTGTCGGCATCGTCGGCCGTCTGTGGCGTCGCCTGCACCCAGGTCTCGCCGGTGTCGTAACGGCCCATGAACTTGTCGAGCAAATAGAAGGTCTTGGTCAGCACATGCTTGGGCGGCACAGGCTCGAGCTCGGGGATGTCGAGGCCGGCAAGCAGGCGCTTCAGCGTGTCGCCGGCTGGCGTATCCGCCTGTCCGGCATCGCGCTGCACGGCATCGCGCGTGTCGAAGATGACCATGCCGCCCGACTTCATGAAGGCATCGACACGCGCCATCACGGCCGGCGGCGGCGGATCCTGGCCGGGCACGACGGGCCAATAGATCAAGGGATAGAAAGCGAGCTCGTCCTTGGCCAGATCGATGCCATCCGGCGGCCCCGGCTCCAAGGCGGTGCGCTCGGTGATATAGGCCGAGAGTCCCTTGAGGCCGGCGAGACTGGTGTCGTCGGTCTCCTTGTCGCCAGTGACGACATAGGCGAGGCGCGTCCTCAGCGCCGCATCGAAGGGACGTGTCTGGGCATGAGCCTCATGCGGCAGCGCCAGCACCAGCGCGAACAAGGCAAGCGCGGCGGCGCCCGTTCCCGCGCGAGTGAGGCGTGACAGGCCGCCGGACATGAAAAAGACGATCAGGGCATCCGCCATCAACAGAGCCAGTGCGAAGACAAGGATTGCGGGGCCGAGCGCCACCGGTTTGGCCACGGCATAAGCCTCGAATGTGGCATTCAGAGGCGCGAATTCCAGCGGCTTCAGGACAGCATTCGGCGCCAGCGCGTTGACAGCCACCAGACCGTCCGAGGGGCCGTAGAACCCCGGCGGATGGTCCGGACGTCCGACGCCCGGCTGATCCACCCGCACCGGTTGCGCGGTGGCGGGCGGCACCTCGAAGGCGCCGAGCCCGTCCAGCGTCCGGCTGGGCGAAGCAAAGACCGGAGCGGTGCTGGAAGCGGGCGTCCCGGCCGCGCTCGCATCGGCGGCGGGCCCCGATGTCGCCAGTCCGACCACCTTGCGCAGCATTTCCGGGAAGGTGCCGGAGAGCACGAGATTGGACCAGGTGGTATCGGCGGTCACGTGGAAGAGCACGAGAAGCCCCCTGCCCCTCTTCTCGGCGGTCACCAGCGGCGTGCCGTCGGCGAGCGTCGCCCAGGTCTTGCCGGGCAGGTCGATATCCGGCTCGGCCAGAAGCTGGCGGTTGATGGTGATATCGTCGGGCATGGCGAGACCGGCAAAGGGGCCGTTGGCGTCGAAGCTGCCGAGCTTCTGCGGCTTCTCCCAGGAGAGAGCACCGCCGAGCGTGCGTCCGCCCTCCCGCAGCTTGACCGGGAGCAGCGTGTTTTCAGCCGCGGCAAGACGCGAGCCGGCAAAACGCACCAGCACGCCGCCATTGTCGATCCAGGCCGACAATTTGTCCTCGGCGGGGCCGAGATTGCCGACATCGGCCAGCATGAGCACCGGCAGCTTGTCGTCGATGAAGCGGTCGATCGCCTCACTCGGCGACGTGCCCTGGGCCGCACGCACGTCAGCAAAGGGCTGGAGGGCGCGTCCCAGATAATAATTGGCCGACAGCAGCGGCTGGCTGACGTCCTGGTCCTGGCCGGAGACGATACCCACCACACGACGGCGCCAATTGCGGTCGAGCAATTGCACCGAGCCCGCCGAATTGGCGCCGACCAGCTCGATACGGGCAATGTCGTTGCGGATATCGACGGGCAGATCGAGCGTGGTGGTGGTCTCGCTCGCGCCGGGCGCGAAGGTGAAGTCGGCCTGGCCGACCGGAAGGCTCTTGAGGTCGAGTGCCCGCACGCTTCCCTTCAGGGGTACCTCGAGCGTGCCCGTGCGCAGGACGCGCACCGAGACGCCGGAAGGCGCGTTGTTGGCGCCGGCGAGGGCCAGTACATCGTGGGTGCTGTCGCGATAGACGGTGACCTTGCCCTGCTTGCCCGAGGCGGCCAGCACCTTCAGGAAGGCATTGTCATCGGCACCCGCCAATCCGTCGGAAAACCAGGCGATCTCGGTATCGGGCTCGGCGCGCAGGAAATCCCCGATCGCCTTGACGAAGGCGCCGCGATTGGCCTGCCAGGGTTCGGGATTGAGGGCCGCGAGCTTCTCGGCCACCGCGGCGGCCGGACTGAGGGACAGATCGCTCACCGGCTCGGCCAGGGCCACCAGCGCGACAGGCCTGTGATCCTGCTCCGCGGTCTCCAGCGTCGCCTGGATGACATTCTTGCGCAGGTCCCAATTGGACGCCGCAGCCCAGCCATTGTCGACCAGCAGGAGCAGCGGGCCGGAGCGCGGCAGCCCGGTATGGGCCGACGGCCTGAGGATCGGCACCGCCAGCATGGCAATGATGCAGGCCGCCAGCAGCAGGCGCAGGGCCGTCAGCCACCAGGGCGAGCGCGCCGCGACGCGCTGGCGCGGCATGAGATCGTAGAGCAGGCGCAGCGGCGGAAAGTCGATCCGCTGCGGACGCGGCGGAATGAGGCGCAGCAAGAGCCAGATCGCCGGCAGCAGCACCAGGGCGGCCAGCATCCAGGGAGAGGCAAGGGCGAGCGGTCCGAACATCAGCCGGCGCCCTGCTGAAGGAGGGGATGCACCGCAAGCACGGCCTGCGAGGCCGGCCTGTCGGTGCGGTGGAGCGTCATGCTCCAGCCGAAACGGCGCGCGACTGCGCGTATGGCGTCGCGATGGGCCGCCAGGCGCGTCTCATAGGCCTGCCGGATATCCTGGGCGCGGGCGGCCAGGAACTTGCCGACGCCTTCGGGATCGATCAGTTCGGTGCGGCCGGCAAAGGGGAAGGTCTCTTCCACCGGGTCGGCGATCACCACCAGATGACCGCGAGCGCCACGGCTGGCGAGCGCCCCGATTGTGGCGGCGAGCGTCTCGGGCTCGCCGAGGAAATCGCCTATCAGGATGGCTTCGCTGCGCGGCGCCAGGGCAATACGGTCCGGCAGGCCGGAGGGCTCCTCCTTGGCGGCCATCATGGCAAGGGCGAGCTTCTGGATGATGGCGCGTTGCGAGGAGGGCCTCACCACGCCAATCAGGCCGACACGCTCGCCCCCGCGCACCAGGAGATCGGCGAAGGCGAGGCAGAGCACCAGCGCGCGCTCGATCTTCGAGGTCTGGGCGAGGTTGGAGACGAGATTCATCGAGGCCGAGCGGTCGACCCACAGCCACAGCGTCTGCGCGGCGTCCCATTCATGCTCGCGCACATAGAGCGCATCGCCCCGTGCCGAGCGGCGCCAATCGACGCTGGATGCGGCCTCGCCAGAAGCAAAGTGACGGAACTGCCAGAAATTCTCCCCCTGCCCGGCACGGCGGCGGCCATGCAGGCCATGCATCGCGGTGGCGGCGACCTGCCTTGCCTCGAGCGCCAGCCTGGGCATGGCCTGCGCGAGATCGAGGGCGGCCTGTTGCATACCGACCGATTTGAGGGCCGCCTGTTCGCTGACGAGCCGGGTGGATACTGCCATGGGGCTCAGCCCAGTTTACGCGCGAGGCGCCCGATCAGGTTCTCGACGGTCTCGCCGTCGGCACGGGCTCCAAAGCTCAGCGCCATGCGATGCTTGAGCACCGGCTCGGCGAGCGCCACCACATCGTCGATGGAAGGCGAGAAACGGCCCTGCAGCAGGGCGCGGGCACGCACGGCCAGCATCAGCGCCTGGCTGGCGCGCGGGCCGGGGCCCCAGGAGATCTTGCCGGCAAGCTCGGCCGTCTCGCCGGGGCGGGCCGAGCGCACCAGGGTGAGGATGGCCTCGACCACCGATTCGCCGACGGGCAGATGGCGCACCAGGCGCTGGGCGGCAAGGAGATCCTCCGCATTCATGGCCTGGCGCGCCGGCGTTTCCTCGGCGCCGGTGGTGAACAGGAGGATGCGCTTCTCCTCCTCGCGCTCGGGATAGGGCACGTCGATCTGCATCAGGAAACGGTCGAGCTGGGCTTCAGGCAGCGGATAGGTGCCCTCCTGCTCGAGCGGGTTCTGGGTCGCCAGCACATGGAAGGGCTTGGGCAGGTCGTGCCGGTCGCCCGCCACGGTGATGTGGTATTCCTGCATGGATTGCAGCAAGGCAGACTGGGTGCGCGGCGAGGCGCGGTTGATCTCGTCCGCCATCAGGAGCTGGGCGAAGACCGGCCCGCGAATGAAGCGGAAGGTGCGGGTGCCGCCATAATTCTCGTCCAGCACCTCGGTGCCCAGAATGTCGGAGGGCATCAGGTCCGGGGTGAACTGCACGCGCTTGGCGTCGAGGCCGAGCACGATGCCGAGAGTTTCCACAAGCTTGGTCTTGGCCAGGCCGGGCACGCCCACGAGCAGGCCGTGGCCGCCGGAAAGCAGGGTGATCAGGGCGCCATCGACGACGGCATTCTGGCCGAAAATCACGGTATGAACCGCTTCCCGCGCCTTTTTGATGAGTTCTGCCGTGTTTTCCGCCGATCGGATGATGGCTTCGTCAAGATTGGTGGCAGTGTCGGCGGTCATCATGCCTCGCTGTAAACACGCCCGAAGGCGCTGAGGAATCGGGAACGCTTGCGCGATTCCCTTGTATCACCGGATATTAGAGACCAACTAAGGCAGGAGCGAGAGCTTCTATGTCGTTTTCACGTCCGTTTTATCACGAATGGCAGGGCTATGGCCGAAACCGATCTGGCCGGATTGACGAAAGCGGCCAAGCAGGCGGGCGAACGCCCAGTGCATCTGTGGAATCCGCCGTTCTGCGGCGACATCGATATGCGCATCGCCGCTGACGGTTCCTGGCATTACATGAGGAGCCCCATCGGCCGCATCGAGCTGGTCAAGCTGTTCGCCTCCATCCTCAGGCGCGACCCCGAGCGCTATGTGCTGGTGACGCCGGTTGAACGCGTCGGTATCGTGGTCGAAGACGTGCCCTTCATCGCCGTCGAGCTGCGCGTCGAGGGAGAGGGCGATGCGCGCACCCTCTCCTTCCGCACCAATGTCGACGACTGGACGACCGCCGGCCCCGACCATCCCATGCGTTTCGAGATCGGCGCCTCCGACGGCCTCAAGCCCTATGTGCATGTGCGGGCGGACTTGTGGGCCCGGGTGAACCGCGCGCTGTTCTACGACCTTGCCGATCTTGGCGAAATCCGCGACATCGACGGCAAGGCCATGTTCGGCCTTTCTTCCGGCGGACGCTTCTTCGCCATGGCGCCGGCCGATGAAATTGGCGCATTGTCCTGACGATGCTCTCCACCGTCACCACGACCAGCGTCCATCCCGAGCTCGCCGCCTTCCTGGAGCGCGCGGGCCAGCGGCTTGCCCTCCAGCCGCCGGACGCGCTCTATCGGGAGAGCATTCCCGCGCATGGCGACCACCGCTTCTCGCCCGAGCTGCTGAACGAATTGCCCGGCGTGCCGGCCAAGCCCGCGGCGGTGCTGATTCCCATCGTCGACCGACCTGATGGCCCAACCGTGCTGCTCACCGAGCGCTCCAGCGCGCTGCGCAGCCATTCGGGCCAGATCGCCTTTCCTGGCGGGCGGATCGATCCAGGGGATCGCGGGCCCCTGGAAGCAGCTCTGCGCGAGGCGGAGGAGGAAGTCGGCCTCTCCCGCTCCCTGGTGCAGCCGATCGGCTATCTCGACCTCTATCTCACCGGTTCCGGCTACCGCATCGCGCCTGTGGTGGCGCTGGCCGATCCCGGCATGGTGCTGCATCTCAATCCGGACGAGGTGTCGGGCGTGTTCGAATGCCCCCTCGCCTTCCTGATGGATCCGGCCAACCATGTCGCCGAGCGCCGGGAATGGCGCGGCATCATGCGGCATTACTATTCGATGCCCTGGCAGGGCCATTATATCTGGGGCGTGACGGCGGGAATCATCCATACTCTCTATGAAAGGGTCTATGGCTGATGCTGAGGCCTTTCCTGTTTGAGACGGTGCTCTTCCTCCTGCCTTTTCTGGCCTACAGCCTCTATCTCCTGCTTCGCGGCAGGCGCGGCTTCAGCCTCGGGGCCTGGGAGCGGGCGCCTCTCCTCTCCTTGCTGGCCGCCTCGGTGATCTGCGTGGCGGCGGGGCTCGCCCTCTTCGCGCATTATGGTGGCGCGCCGGCCGGCAGTAAGTATATTCCTGCCCATATGGAAGACGGCAAGCTGGTCCAGCCCGAGACGCGATGAGTACAAGATTGATGGGGACGCGTTTTCCCTGGCTGAACAAACCGCCCCTCGCCTCCCTTCTCGCCGCCCTGAACGGCGGCGGTGAGGAGGCGCGCGTGGTGGGCGGTTCGGTGCGCAACGCCCTGCTCGGCGAAGAGGTGGTCGAGTGGGACATCGCCACCACCGCCCTGCCCGAGGAAGTGAACGCCCGCGCCCGGGCGAAGGGCTGGAAAACGGTGCCGACCGGTATCGAGCATGGCACCGTCACCGTCGTCATCGACAGCCACCCCTTCGAGGTTACGACCCTGCGCGAGGATATCGAGACCGACGGGCGCCATGCCGTGGTGCGCTTCGGGCGCGACTTCCGTGCCGACGCCTTCCGTCGCGATTTCACCATCAATGCCATCTCGCTCTCGCCGGACGGCACGCTGCATGACTATGCGGGCGGCCTCGACGACATCGCGGCCCGGCGCGTGCGCTTCATCGGCAAGGCAGAGCAGCGCATCGCCGAGGATTATCTGCGCATCCTCAGGCTGTTCCGCTTCCATGCCCGCTACGGCGTCGGCCCGGTCGATCCCGAGAGCCTTTCCGCGGCGATCCGGAGCCGGGAGGGGCTGCGCCAGCTTTCGGCCGAGCGCATCCGCGCCGAGCTCCTGAAGCTGGTGATGGCGGCACGGGCCGGCGAGGTGCTTGCGGAGATAGACGGCGCGGGTTTCCTGGCCATCATCCTCGGCGGGGTCGCACGGGTCTCTAATTTTAGCCGGCTCATTACACTGGAAGCACGCTCCGGCGTCGCACCCGATCCGGTCCGCCGGCTTGCCGTGCTCTGCCTGTTCACAAGGCTCGATGCCGAGCGCCTGGCGAAGAAGCTGCGCCTGTCGAATGCCGAGGCCAAGCGCTTCCTCTCCATTGCCCTGCTGCTCGAGGCCGAGCGCGGCATGCCCTCGCCGAGCCGGGCCAGGGAACTGCTCTACCGACTCGGTCAGGCGGCCTTCGAGGACGGCATGCTCGCCCTTGCCGCGCAGAGGCCGGATAAGGATTTCAGCGAAGTCCTCGCCCTTCCCGCCGCTTGGAAGGCGCCGCGGCCGCCCTTCGGCGGCAAGGACATCGCCCGCCTCGGCGTCGAGCCGGGCCCACGCGTCGGAAGAATCCTTGCCCGCGCCGAACAGGCCTGGATCGACGAAGGCTTTCCGGACAATCGCGAACTGCGCCAGGCCATTCTGGCGGATGCGGTAAGGGTGACGCCGTAAATTGGGGGGGCGGGTCTTCAGACCCGCCTGTCTCTTTACAGGCACTGCGGCGCCATCCAGCGGGTCTGAAGACCCGCCCCCCAAATCACCCGCCGCGTGCGGCGCCAAAAACCCCCTCGAAGGCGCCTTCAGCCAGTTCCTTCACCAGCAGGCGCAGCGGATCGACCGGGCCCGGCAGCATCACCCGGCCGGGCGTGACACGCTTGAAACCGATGCGGCCGTAATAGGGCTCGTCGCCCACCAGCACCACCAGCCTGTGGCCGGCCTTGGCGGAGGCTGAAAGGCTCGCCTGCATGAGCGCCAGGCCGATACCGCGCGAGCGGAAGGCCGGCTCCACCGTAAGGGGGCCGAGCAGCAAGGCGGAATGCTCGGCGATATGGATCGGCGTCAGGCGGATCGAGCCGACGATCATCGAACCGATGCGGGCGACGAAAGACAGCCTGGGATCGGGCGGAACGCCTTCGCGCAGCCGGAAGGCCGTGCGGGCGAAGCGACCGGGGCCGAAGGCCCGTTCATGCAGCTTGTCGATGACGGGCCAGTCATCCGGCGTCTCGGGGGTGAGGTCGATGGCGATTTCAGGCATGGTTCAAATCCGGCAGGCAGGTTCGGCCTGCCGGGCTCAGCCGTTCAGGCGCGCGAAAACACGTGGGCGAGATCCACGATTCGTCGTCGCAGCTGGAGGCTCATCGTCATCATGCCGGGGCGGGTACAGCAAAATTTCAAACGATACAACCGGATTTTACCCGTCATACTTACCAGAATCCATCCGGGTCACGTTTTCCCGCCACCTCGTCGAGCCGGCGATGCGTCGCCTGGGTGGTGTCCTCGGGCAAAGCGTCGAGCGGAAAGAAGCCGGCCTCGGCGATTTCGGCATCGGGCAGGCGGGGCCTCACTTGCGTGAACTGCCGCACCACGAAGAAGGCGACATGGTCGCGCCGGCTTGCCTCCCGGTTCCAGTAGAGCCCCCGCAGCTCGGCCGGACCGTCGAGGTGGATGTTCCCCTCCTCCTCCAGTTCGCGCGCCAGCGCTTCCTGCGAGGTTTCGCCTGCCTCGATGCCCCCGCCGGGCAGATACCAGCCCGGCACATAGGTATGCCGGACCAGGAACACCCGGTTATCGCCATCGAGCACGGCCGCCCGTACGCCTAAGGTCATGCCACGCACGAGATGGAAATAACCAAAAAGGAGCGGCGTTATCAGACGTCCAATCCTTTGGCGCACGGTTATTGCTGAAGAAGACATGAGTGGCCAGCCAGTGAATGAGAACCTATCGGACCAGGATCTGAAAAATATCTTTCGAAACTAATCTTTGTCACCCGTCATCCTTTTCGCGCATAGCTGTCCAGCGGGGCAAGCAGGCTGTCGGGGGTGGCAAAAATTTCTTTGCTGGCGTATATCACCCGGACCTTAATAGAGGAGACCAAGGGGCCGCCGCCCCGGTAAAGTTCGATGTTTACCTACTTCCGGCTGCTTGCCAGCGCCGCTCTTATCCGTACTAGGACCCGTCCTGCCCGCGACGCCGTCGCACTCCTGACCTTCACCAAGAACTGACGATCGTCCTGCCGCAAGGCGGCGGTTGATGATCATCATCTGCCAGAGCAAGACGCGTTCAAGCGAAAACGCCGTTTTGCCCTATCCCCCTGTTTCGACGCGTCTTTGCGAGACCCGGTGATACCGTGGCATCGCAAGACGCTTTAATCCCATCGCCCGCCCATTCGCGAGAATGCGCGGGCGTTTTGCGTTGACAGGCGACCGTCCGCAAGGTCACGGTAGCGCCACATCCCTTGCGGAGTACCGATTGGTTTCGATGTTCAAGCTCGCGCATTTCTCAGACCCCCACATCGGGCCACTGCCGCGAGCCAGAGCCAAGGAGCTGGCGGGCAAGCGGGTGCTGGGCTGGATCAACTGGAATCGCGGCCGGCGCGACACCCACCGCATGGACGTGCTGCAGCAATTGCTGGAGGATTTGAGGACGCAGGCTCCCGACCATATCGCTCTCACCGGCGATGTCGTGAACCTCGCTCTGCCCGGCGAATATCCGGCCGCCCGCGCCTTTCTGGAGACGGTCGGTGCTCCCGACTATGTTTCCCTCGTGCCCGGCAACCACGATGCCTATACCAAGGGCGGCGCCCTGCACCTTCTCTCGGCGTTCGATCCCTGGATGCGGGGCGACAATGCCGGCGCCCGGCCGCTCGACGAGGACGAGCGCTTTCCTTATGTGCGCATCCGCGGCAAGATCGCCCTGATCGGGCTGTCGAGCGCCATCCCGACGGCGCCTTTCATGGCGACCGGCAAGCTCGGCCCGCGCCAGATCGCCCGCCTTGGCCCGATTCTCGAACATTTGGGACATGAGGGCTATTGCCGCGTGGTGATGCTGCATCATCCGGTACGCCGGCAGGATGCCGGGCCCACGGCCATGCTGATCGACTCCGACCGGCTCAGGGCCGTGCTGCGCGCAACAGGCGCTGAGCTGGTGCTGCATGGCCACATCCATACCGGCCTCGTGCACCGCATCAAGGGGCCGAAAGGGACCATCCCGGTCGTATGCACGCCCTCGGCCTCCGCGGCGCCGGAGCGGGCGCGCTGGCCGGCCTCCTACAATCTCTTCTCCATCACCGGCAAGCCGAGGGAATGGCAGATCGGCCTCACCGTGCGCGGCTTCGTCTCCGCCGGCTACCCGCCGGAGGAGTTGCGCTCACAGGAATTGTGCTGAATCCCCTAGGATCGCTACAGCAGCCCGCGCTTGGCAAGGTTGCGCATCAGGTGGCTGGCGCCATAGGTCCAGGGCGGCGCGTCGGAGGTGCGCACCATGCGGTTGGTGAGCGAGCCCAGGCCCGGGGTCGAGATGGTGACGATGTCGCCGATCTTGTGGGTGAAGCCCTTGCCCTTTTCGTCACGGTCCTCGATCGGCGCGAACATGGTGCCGAGGAAGAGCACGGCGCCATCCGGATATTGATGGTTGACGCCGATCATCTGGGAGACGAGGTCGCCGGGATCGCGGCTGATCTTGGAGATCGAGCTCGTGCCCGTCAGCACATAGCCGTCCGGCCCGCGGACTTCGAGCTTGATGTCGGCGCGGCGGACATGATCGAGCGAGAAGGTGGAATCGAACAGGCGGACGAAGGGGCCGATCGCCGCGGAGGCATTGTTGTCCTTGGCCTTGGAAAGCAGCAGCGCCGAGCGACCTTCGAAGTCGCGCAGGTTCACGTCGTTGCCAAGGGTGGCGCCGACGATCTTGCCGCTTGAAGATACCACCAGCACGACCTCCGGCTCGGGGTTGTTCCAGGTAGAATTGGGATGCAGGCCGGCATCGGCGCCGGTGCCGACCGCGGCCATGGGCTGGGCCTTGGAGAAGATCTCGGCATCCGGGCCGATGCCGACCTCGAGATATTGCGACCATACGCCCTGCGCGATCAGAACCTCCTTGAGCCTGGCGGCCTCGGCCGAGCCCGGCCGCAGCTTGGCAAGGTCGTCGCCCACCAGCTTGACGATCTCGCTACGCAGCGAGGTGGCGGCAGCCGAATTGCCACGAGCCCGCTCCTCGATCACGCGCTCCAGCATGGAGACGACGAAGGTCACGCCCGCCGCCTTGATGGCCTGCAGGTCGATCGGCGCCAGCAGCCAGGGCTTGCGCGCATCGCGGTTGACGGGTGGCGTGTTGGCCAGGATTTCGGCGATCGAGCCGACCTCGGCGGAAGGAGCCGCGCCGGCGGCCTGGGCCGGGTTGCGCGCCTCGCACAGATCCCGCACGGTGGGAAAGCTGCTGGTGATGTCGTGCAGGCCGTCGCCCTTCGCCACCACCACGGCCGGACCATCCACCTCGGGCAGCCAGACGCGTCCGATCAGCGTTCCGGCCACGCCATCCGTCGGAAGGGTCGTCTCTGGCCTGAGGGAAAGGGACATCTGCAAACCTCTTGGCAATCACGGGTATATGTTGCCTTGCCCCTTACCGCCCCCATACCATCAGGGCAAGTCTTGCAAAAGCGGTATGAGGAAATCGCACCCTTTTGGATTAAATCTAATTTAACAGCGCAACCCCGATAATTAAAAAAGTTAAGGTGATTATTTCTGAATACCCTCCAGCTGCCCCAATAAATCGAACGCCTACGCATCCATACCTCGAAATATCAAAGGAATATTTACGTAAAGCCGTTCTCAACGGAAGCTGAATACAGACAAAATCCACCCGAGGTTCAAATTCGCGGACCCTTGCGCTGGCGTTAGTCGGACGATTGCGCCGTTGGGGCACATTGTCCGCGCACTGCGGCATGTAAAAGGAAAGTTTCAGATCGCAAAAAAGGTGCGATAATCTTCCGGCGTGTCGACGCTCGAGACATACACGGGATTCTTCGTCGGAAAGACTGCGACGCGGCCGGCGAAATCCGCCACGACACTTTCGCTTGAAAGATCAATATCGCCGAGGTCAAAGTCGGGCGGAATGATCACCGGGTAGCCACGATGTTCCTCCCGAACCGGTATGAGAGGCTTGCTTTTGTCGCCGGCATCATAAACCTCGATCAGGCCGACAATTTCACGTTCCGTCAAGCGCGGCTGGTCGCCAATACATAGGACAATCCCCTTGCAGGCGCTATAGGAAGCCCGCCGGCGCGCCTGCGCCATGCCCACCCTGACAGCGGCCGCCGCGCCATCGGCGGCAGGCGAATCCACGAATTCCACAGGAGAGCGCTCGAGTGTCTCCTCGACTCGCTCGCGCTGATGGCCGGTGACGACGATGATGTCGGAGAAGACGCCGCGGACGGTTTCCACGACGTGGCGGATCATCGGCCGGGCCGAGATCTCCATCAGCAGCTTGTTGCGCCCCATGCGCTGGCCCTCGCCGCCAGCAAGCACCACCGCGATGTAATCCGTCAAAGGCAGATCGTCTTCGTCAAACATGGAATTCTCACCGGCTTTGCGTCGATGCAGCCAAGCCTGTCGTCAGCCGACTACACGCAATCCAACGGTTTGGCCATATCGGAATACCAAGGGGATGCGACTTCATACGCCTCTCTTAACTCTTCTTTTTGAAAATGCTCCCTAAAGTGAAGCCATGTTGCGTCGCGTTGCGTTTTCCCTTGTGCTGGGCTCCGTGCTGTATGGCCTGGCTGGTTGCGGGTCGCTCTTCGATCTGGAAGAGCGCGAGCCCTGGCGTGCCCAGGTCGAGGCCCAGTGCCTGGCTTCCGGCGAAGTGCATGAAACCGCGGGCATCCGCATCGCCAAGGCCATCGAAGGCCCAGGCCCCTGCGGCGTCGACCATCCCTTCCGGGTCTCGGCACTCGATACCGGCAGTGGCGGCGGCTCTGCCCCCGTCTATGCCAATCTGCAGCCGCGCGCGCCACGGACGGTGCAGCCGCAATACCAGCCGCAGCCCCAATACCAGGTCCAGCCGCAATATACGCCGGCCCCGGCCGCCCAGCCTGACGGCCTGCTGCCGCCGGCGCCGGTGGGCGACACCACCGGCTCGATCGGCGATGGCGGGGCCGCCGCCCCCCTACCCTATCAGCCCGAGCCGATGCAGTCCGCCGGCCCGGTCCAGTTGCGCGACGGCGGACCGTTCTCGGTCTCGCTCGACCGCAGCCTCGTGATGTCCTGCTCGATGGTCCCGACCTTGACGCGCTGGCTGACGCAGGATGTACAGCCGGCAGCGCTCGCCAATTTCGGCTCGCCGATCGTGGAGATGACCACCTTCGGCAGCTATTCCTGCCGCCGCCGTGACAACCGCATGGTAGGCAAACTCTCCGAGCATGCCTTCGCCAATGCCGTTGACGTCAAGGGCTTCAAGCTCGCCGACGGCCGCGAGACGCGCGTTCTCACCGGCTGGCGCGGTTCGCCCCAAGAGCAGGCCTTCTGGCGCGATGTCGCCTATGGCGGCTGCCGCAAATTCAACACCGTGCTCGGCCCCGGCACCTCCGACGGCATGCACGAAAACCATCTCCATCTCGATCTCGCCCGCCACAGCGCGACGCGCGACGTCCATATCTGCCGCCCCCGCGTCCCCGCCGGCTGGGTCGCCACCGCCGAGCGCCGCGGCATGGCGCAGCCGGAGCCGGAGTTCACCGGCTCGATCCAGGATCCGACGGGCGATCAGGACGAATAGCCCCGGGTGAACGGGCATCCTGCCCGTTCTTGAACCGAACCGATTATTGGAAGAACGGGCAGGATGCCTGTGCACCCGGATTTCCCACGCCTATATCGCCGAGCCATAGCCCCCGCCGGTGGGCGTCACAACGCTGATCGCCTCCCCGGCCTCCAGCACGGTCTGGTCGCAGCCCTCCAGCGTCTCGACCGAACCGTCCAGCCGCCTCACGCTGTTGCGGCCGAGTTCACCCGCCTCGCCACCGGCCATGCCGGGTGGGGCAACACGACGGTGGCCGGAGAGGATGGCGCAATCCATCCTTTCGAGGAAACGCAGCGTGCGCGCGGTGCCGTCGCCAGCGTGCCAGCGGCCCCTCCCGCCCGAGCCCTGGCGGATATGGAAATCCTCCAGCACAACCGGGAAGCGCAGTTCCAGGATCTCGGGATCGGTGAGACGCGAATTGGTCATGTGGGTGTGCACCGCCGGCGCGCCGTCGAAACCGGGGCCGGCGGGCGCGCCCGAGCAGAGCGTCTCGTAATATTGATGGCGGGCATTGCCGAAGGTGAGGTTGTTCATGGTGCCCTGCGCCATGCCGAGCGAACCGAGCGCGGCGAACAGACAATTGGTCACCGCCTGGCTGGTCTCGACATTGCCTGCCACCACGGCGGCGGGATATTCGGGCGAGAGCATCGACTTTTCCGGAATGACGATGTCGATGTTGCGCAGGCACCCGGCATTCATCGGGATCTCGTCCTCCACCATGACGCGGAAGACATAGAGCACCGCCGCCCGGGCGACCGGGGCCGGCGCATTGAAATTGCTCGGCTGCTGGGGCGACGTACCGGTGAAGTCGACCTTCGCCCGACGCTTCTCCTTGTCCACCGTGATGGCGACCTTGATCTCGGTCCCCTGGTCCATCGCATAGGTGAACCGGGAATCCTCCAGCCGGTCGATCACCCGCGCCACGCTCTCGGCGGCATTGTCCTGCACGTGGCCCATATAGGCGGCGACCGTCTCCAGCCCAAACATCTCGACCATGCGGCGCAGTTCGCGCACGCCCTTCTCATTGGCGGCGATCTGTGCCTTGAGGTCATTGACATTCTGCAGGAGGTTGCGCACCGGGTAGCGCGCCCCGGTCAGCAGCGCCTCCAGCTCCGCCTCGCGGAAACGGCCCTGGTCGACCAGCTTGAAATTGTCGATATAGACGCCCTCCTCCTCGATCAAGGTGGCGCGCGGCGACATCGAGCCGGGGGAGACGCCGCCGACATCGGCATGATGGCCGCGCGAGGCGGCAAAGAAGAGGATATCCTCGCCTTTCTCGTCGAAGACGGGCGTGACAACAGTGATATCAGGCAGATGTGTGCCGCCATTATAGGGCGCGTTGAGGCAGTAGACATCACCCGGCCGCATCGCCGAACGGTTGAGGCGCAGCACTGTTTCCACGGAGGAATCCATCGAGCCCAGATGCACCGGCATATGGGGGGCATTGGCGACGAGCGAACCGTCGGCGGCGAAGACGGCACAGGAGAAGTCGAGCCTTTCCTTGATGTTCACCGAGGAGGCCGTGTTCTGCAGCGTCACGCCCATCTGCTCGGCGATCGACATGAAGAGATTGTTGAAGATCTCCAGCATGACGGGATCGGCCGAGGTGCCGATGGCGACACGGGCCGGCAGCGCTTCCACACGGGTGAGCAGCAGGTGGTTCCTGGCGGTGACGCCGGCCCGCCAGCCGGGCTCGACCACGATGGTCTGGTGCGGCTCGATCACTAGAGCGGGGCCGTCGACATGGCGGCCGGGCGTGAGCGTCTCGCGGCGATAGATATGGCCGTCACGCCAGGCGCCCTCGCTGAAGAAGCGCAAGGCCTCGGCTGCTTCCGGCGTGCCGCCGTCGAGCGGCAACTCCGGCTCGCTGAAGGGAGAGCCGCCGCCCACGGCCTCGACTGAAATCGCTTCGGCGATCAGCGCTTTTGCCGGATCGATGAAGCCGAAGCGGCTGCGATGTGCGTTTTCAAAGGCCTCCCGCATCGATGCAATGCTGCCCGCTTCCACCACCAAAGGCGCATCGGTGCCGGCATAGCGCAGATGCACGCGGGAGAGGACGGTGACGTCGTCGCTGGCGATGCCCTGCCCCTCGACTTCGCTTCGGGCTTCAGCGGCGATCTCGTCCGCCTCGGCGGCAAGGCGCCCCAGCAGTTCCTCGCCGAGCGTCGCCTCGATCGCGCGCTGGCGGGTGGCGCGGATATCGGCAAGGCCCATGCCATAGGCCGAGAGCAGGCCCGAAAGCGGGTGGATCAGGATCCGGGTCATGCCGAGCGCATCGGCCACCAGGCAGGCATGCTGGCCGCCCGCGCCGCCGAAGCACTGCAGCACATAGCGCGTCACGTCATAGCCGCGCGCCACCGAGACCTTTTTGATGGCGTTGGCCATATTGGCGACGGCGATGGCGAGAAAGCCGTCGGCGATCGCCTCCGGGCTGCCGATATCGCCCACTTCCGCCGCCAGCTTCTCGAATTTGGCGCGCACCACGCCGGCATCGAGCGGGGCATCGCGGCCCGGCCCAAATATCTTCGGGAAGAACTCGGGATGGAGCTTGCCGACCATGACATTGGCGTCGGTGACGGTAAGCGGCCCGTTGCGGCCATAGGAGGCAGGGCCGGGATTGGCGCCGGCCGAATCCGGGCCGACGCGGAAGCGCGAGCCGTCGAAATGCAGGATCGAGCCGCCACCCGCCGCTACCGTGTGGATCTGCATCATCGGGGCACGCATGCGCACGCCCGCGACCTCGGTCTCGAAGGCGTGCTCATAGGCGCCCTCATAATGCGAGACGTCGGTGGAAGTGCCTCCCATGTCGAAGCCGATCAGGTGGCGGAAACCCGCCTGCGCACCGGTCTGGGCGAGGCCCACCACGCCGCCGGCCGGGCCGGACAGGATGGCGTCCTTGCCACGGAAGAGATCCGCGGCAGTGAGGCCGCCCGAGGACATCATGAACATCAGCCGCGCGCCGGTGCGGGCCGTATCGAGTTCCTCGGCGACCTGGTCGACATAGCGCCTGAGGATCGGCGTGAGATAGGCGTCCACCACGGTGGTGTCGCCTCGCCCGACCAGCTTGATCAGCGGCGAGACCTCATGGCTCACCGAGACCTGGGCGATGCCGAGCCGGCGGGCGATGTCGGCCACCGCCTTCTCATGCTCGGGATAGCGATAGGCATGCATGAAGACGATGGCGACGGCCTCGAAACCATCGGCCTTGATCGCCCGCAGCGCCTCTTCGGCCTGGACGAGATCGATGGCCTTCTCCACCGTGCCGTCGGCGAGCACGCGCTCGTCGAGCTCCACCACCTGCGCATAAAGCTGCTCGGGCTTGATAATGTTTTTGGCGAAGATCTTCGGCCGCGCCTGGTAGCCGATGGCGAGCGCGTCGCGAAAGCCACGCGTGGTGACGAGCGCCAGCCGCTCGCCCTTGCGCTCCAGCAGCGCATTGGTGGCAACCGTGGTGCCCATCTTCACCGAGCCGATCAACCCGGCCGGGATCGCCTCGCCCGCCTTGAGGCCGAGCAGTTCACGAATGCCCTGGCAGGCCGCATCGCGATAGGCGCCGGGATTCTCGGAGAGGAGCTTGTGGGGATGCAGCCGCCCCTGAGGATCGCGCCCGACGATATCGGTGAAGGTGCCGCCGCGATCGATCCAGAAATCCCAGGAGGAGGAGGCAGAGGACGCTGGAGACATGGGGCACCATTCGCGGAATTTGTTCTTCCCTCAAATTTCAGCTGTGTCCTACAAAGGCAATGAAATTCTGGGCAATGAAATTCAACGGGACCGCAACACCATGCCCTCCGTCTGGTACTTCGCCTATGGCTCCAACATGGATCCGGCCCGCCTGATCACAGCGCGGCTGCAGCCGGCCGGCATTGCCTGCTCCGAGCGCGTTCTCGGCCGGCTGGAGGGCTGGTCGCTGGTCTTCGACAAGCCGTCGGCCTATTTCCCCGGCGCCTCGGCGGCCAATATTGCCTTCACCGCCGGTGCCCATGTGCTGGGCACGCTCAATCGGATGCCGGAGGCGGGGCTCGACGTGCTCGACTATTACGAAAACGTCGCGACCGGCCATTACGAGCGCATGGCCGTGACGGTTCACCGCCCCGGGGTGGGTGACAAGGTCGATGCCGTCACCTATGTCGCCCGCAACTTCCTCGACGGAGCGCTGAAGCCGCGTGCGGTCTATCTCGCCCATCTGCTGGCCGGGAGCGACCTCCTGCCCGCCCCCTATGTGGAACGCCTGCGTGCCGTTGACGTGTTCGAGGGGCGTTGATGATCGGTCTTCCGACCTTTCCGCCACGATGTGGCTGAGGAGGTCGGCGCACCGAAATCATCGGCTACGGTGCCATGCCGACACCATAGCGGTTCGCCAGTTGCCAGAACCAGTCCTGATCGAGATCTGTCTGCCTCTCGATTTCATGCAATGCCGCTTTGGCTCGATCGAAGATCGCGTAACAAAGCGCCTCATCATCGTGGCGGGCATAATAGGCAATGCCGTCGGCCTTGGCGGGATGATCCCACAGGGCCTTCGACCATATCTGCGGCGCATCATAAGGCAGGCCGGCATGGACGATTTCGGCGGTCGCGCCGAGGCGCGCCAGTCCCAGGCCGGCAAGCTTGATGAGCGTGAGATCTGTAAGGAGACCCAGGCGGACATAGGCCTTGCGCCGGAGCAGGCCGGTATCGATCAACGTGCGGCCGGGAACGCGCAGAAAAGTTTCCGCGAACGCGCCACTTTCTTCCTTCGCGGCATAAAGGACGCCGTAGCTCGCATCGGGCGCATTCAGCCGGCCGTTGCGCGAAGTATCGAAAAAGACCGGCTCGTAGAGTGCGGTGTAGAAGCGGTGGATTGGCGTGCCAGTCGGAAGCGTCACGAATTCCGGCGAACGAGCCGCCAGATCCGGAGGCGGCAGAGGCGCGCTCACGCCCCCTGCTCACCCAGGCGGCGCGCCGCTTCCACCACCAGTTCCACCTCACCTGCCTTCAGCAGGTCGATCGGCTTGCGCGAACCCAACCGGTCGTCGGGATGGACGAGGAAATTCAGGATGGTCCAGGGATTATCGGTCGGCAGCGCGCGCCGGACCGCCCGAAGCCCCTCGACAAGAGAGCCATCGTGTTGGAACTGGATCGTCGGATACATCCGCCGATTGCTTGGCCCGGGCACAGCGAGCAGGCTTCCTTCCTGCACGCGCTTGTCTACTGCCTGGCGCGAAATCCCGTGCAGCAAGGCCGCGACTTCATCAAGACTATAAGCGCCACCCGCCGCGCGAAGATCCTCTTCGGCGATGCGGATGCCCTGAAGCAGGGCTCGGGCCCGGGTGCTCGGCCGGAAAGCATCCCGTCTGATGGCGCTGCGCGGGCCCGGCCGCTCCGCTGACAAACTACTGAACTTACGGGCTCTGCCCGCCTTTGCGCCCAATTCCTTCTTGAGGCTCGCGATCGCCTCCGGCTCTGTGGCGTAGAACCCAAGGCTGACACCCTTGGGAAGCTGCACATCCTTGAGGATCGCGGCAGGGTCGCCCTTGAGCGGGACCATGGTGGTCACGCCGTCAGTTCGCCTGCCGGCGTCGGATCCGGTCTTGGTCTGTATCTTCGCTGTCATGGAACCCTCCTATCTAAAGGTAGGGGCTCCATGCAACTTCGTCAACTTCGACAACCTGCTGAAGTGGGTGAGACATTCAGTGTGCCGACCACCAGTTCGGCACACCACATCACGCCAGCGTATAGGCCGTCTTCACCGTCGTATAGAACTCGGCGGCATAGCGGCCCTGCTCGCGGGAGCCGTAGCTCGAGCCCTTCCGGCCACCGAACGGCACGTGATAGTCGACGCCGGCCGTCGGCAGGTTGACCATCACCATGCCGGCCTGGGCATTGCGCTTGAAGTGGGTGGCGTGCTTCAGGCTGGTGGTGGCAATGCCGGCCGAAAGGCCGAACTCGGTGTCGTTGGCGGCGGCGAGCGCCTCCTCGTAATTCTTCACCCGCACCACGGCGGCGACGGGGCCGAAGATCTCCTCACGCGCGATGCGCATGTCGTTGCTGGCGCCGGTGAACAGGGCCGGCGTCAGGTAGAAGCCGGGGGCGTCGCGCTTCACCAGATCGCCGCCATAGGCGAGCTTGGCGCCTTCGTCCTTGCCGATCTTGATGTAGTTGAGGTCCTGGTCGAGCTGGCTCTGGTCGACCACCGGGCCGATATGGGTGCCGCTCTTCATGGCATCGTCGACGTTCAGGCCCCTGAGGCGTTCCACCAGGGCCGAGACGAAGGCGTCATGAATACCGTCTGTGACGATCAGGCGCGAGGAGGCCGTGCAGCGCTGGCCGGTGGAGAAGAAGGCGCCGTTGACGCTGGCTTCCACCGCCACCTTGATGTCGGCATCGTCGAGCACCACGAAGGGGTTCTTACCGCCCATTTCGAGCTGCACCTTCTTCATCGGCGAAGAGGCGATGCAGGTGGCCGCGATCTTGCGACCTGTGCCGACGGAGCCGGTGAAGGAGATGGCATCGACGTCCGGCGAAGAGAGCAGCGCCTCGCCGACGACGGAGCCGCGGCCCATCACCAGGTTGAATACGCCGGCCGGCACGCCGGATTTGGCGATGATCTCGCCGAGCGCATGGGCGGTCGCAGGCACGAGATCGGCGGGCTTCAGCACCACGCAATTGCCGTAGCAGAGCGCCGGAGCGATCTTCCAGGCGGGAATGGCGGCCGGGAAGTTCCAGGGCGTGATCAGGCCGATGACGCCGATGCCCTCGCGGGTGATCTCGACCCCGACGCCTGGGCGCACCGAGCCGATGATCTCGCCGGCAAGCCGCAGCGCCTCGCCTGCGAAGAAGCCGAATATCTGGCCGGCGCGCGCGACCTCGCCGATGCCCTCGGGCAGGGTCTTGCCCTCTTCGCGCGACAGGATGGCGCCGAGCTCGTCCTTGCGGGCGAGAATCTCATCGCTGATGCGCTTGAGCACGTCATGGCGTTCCTGCAGCGTCGAGCGGCTCCAGCCCGGGAAGGCGGCCTTGGCGGCCTCGATGGCACGCTCGGCGTCTGCCTTGCTGGCGCGCGGGAAATGGCCGACGATCTCGCCGGTGTTGGAAGGATTGACGTCCGGCGCGAGGTCGGTGGCGGCAACCCACTCACCGGCGATGAAGTTACGGGCGTGCAGTGTCATGGCAGGATTCCTGAGGCTGAAAGGAGTTGGCCGGACATTAGTCTAACAAATGTCCGGCGCAACCTTTTCATTATAGCGTTTTGCGATTTGACGGAATCGGCAAGAATCGCAAAGACGCGTTCAAACAAGGAGTTAGAGCAATGGGCGTTTGCGTGTAAACGCGCTTTGCTCTAGGCGAGAGCGGGTTCGGCTTTCACCTGGCGCCGAGCGATCAGCAGCGCGATCAGGGCTGCGACGATGCCGGTGAGGCCGGAGATGACGAAGGCTTCGACATAGCTGCCCTGCATCACCCTGAGATAGCCGGCGAGAGCCGCGGCGCTGGCCGCGCCGATCTGGTGGCCGGCCGCGATCCAGCCGAACACCACGGGCGCATCGCGGTCGCCGAAGGCCTCGTTGGTGAGGCGCAGGGTCGGCGGCACGGTGGCGATCCAGTCGAGGCCGTAAAAGATGCCGAAAATGGTCAGCGTGTAGAGGTTGAAGCCGCTGAAGGGCAGGTAGATCAGGGCGAGGCCACGCAGGCCGTAATAGAGGAAGAGCAGCTTGCGCGGATCGAAACGGTCGGTCAGCCAGCCCGAGAAGGTGGTGCCGAACAGGTCGAAGATGCCCATCATCGCCATCAGGCTCGCGGCCTGCACTTGGGGAATGCCCATGTCGCCGCAGAAGGACACGAGATGCATGCCCACCAACCCGTTGGTGGTGAAACCGCAGATGAAGAAAGTGGCGAAGAGATACCAGAACGTGCGGGTCTTCGCGGCGCGGGCCAGGGCGCCGAACGAGGCGTCGATCAGGCCCTCGCGCAACGGCACGGGAGCGATCGGCGTCGAAGGATCGGTACCGTAGGGCCGCTGGCCGATGTCGCTGGGCTGGTTGGGCACCAGGAAGAGCGCAAGCGGGATCAGGATGGCACAGCCGAGCGCCACGGCCGAGACCATCCAGGGCCAGCCCCCGATCTCGCCGAGCTTGGCAAGGCCCGGCTGGAAGATCAGCGTGCCGGTGGCGGCGCTGGCAGACAGAAGGCCCATGATGAGGCCGCGATTGGTGGTGAACCAGCGATTGACCACGGTGGCGCCGAGCACCATGGCGACGCAGCCGGAGCCGAGGCCGGAGAGGACGCCCCAGGTGGCGATCAGGTGCCAGGGCTGCGTCATGAACAGGCTGGCGCCGATGGAGAGCGCCATCAGGAGGAGAGCCACCACCAGCACCTGGCGCACGCCGAACCTGTTCATCAAGGCGGCGGCGAAGGGGCCAACCAGGCCATACAGCAGGATGCCGAGGGCGCCCGAAAGCGAGATGATGTCGACGCTCCAGCCGAAATCCCTGTGGAGCGGCTGGATCAGCAGGCCGGGCGCGGCGCGCACGCCGGCGGCGACAAGCAGGGAGAGGAAGATCACCCCGACAACCACGAAGGCATAGTTTTGGCCGAAGGGCCTGCGACTTGCTGTCTGCATCGGATGGACTCGGGCGAGAGGAAATGTTTGACTAGGTACGTACCGGTCTGTAACATCGAAGGATCGAAAAGGAAAGAGGCTTATGGTCGATTCTCCGAACTTGGAGTCCGCGCCGCCGCTGCGGGCCAGGGAACGCATCCGCCAGACGGCGCGCGAGCTCTTCTACAAGGAGGGCATTCGCGCCGTGGGCGTTGACACGATCGTCTCGAAGGCCGGCGTGACAAAGCCGACGCTCTATCGATGCTTCGCCTCCAAGGACGAACTCGCCGCGGCCTATGTCAGGGATTACGACGCCGAGTTCTGGGAGCGCTTCGAAGGCGCCGGCGTGGGCTTCGAGAATGATCCGCGCCGGCATCTGCACAATTATCTCAGCGGCCTCGGCGAGCGAGCAACCGGCGCCGGCTATCGCGGCTGCGGCCTCAGCAATGCGGCGGTGGAATATCCCGAGAAGGACAACCCAGCCCGGCTGGTGGCGGAAGGCGGCAAGCAGCTCTTGCGCGACCGCCTGGAGGGCATGGCCCGCCAGATGGGCGTCAGAAATACCGGCCTGCTGGCGGACGGGCTGCTGCTCCTGATCGAAGGCGCCTTCGTCAGCGGCCAGATCTTCCACGAGGGCGGACCGGCCGGCTCGGTCGCTGAAGTGGCCGACATGCTGATCGAGGCGAGTTTGAAGTAGGTTTGACCCGGATAAGGCGCGACTCCAGCGCACACAAGTTGTGTGCGCGACCTCCCCCACGAAGCTGGGGGAGGTGGCCGAACGAAGTGAGGTCGGAGGGGGTGTGGCCCAACGAACTCGATTTTGAAAGATGAATCTCGGGTCTGTTTGTGAGCCGTAGCCTTATTCCGAGAGGCTGCAGCCCGTCGGGCCACACCCCCTCCGTCATTGCTTCGCAATGCCACCTCCCCCAGCTTCGTGGGGGAGGCCTCGCGTCGCGCCCTTTACATCAAGACGTGCCCTACATCCCCCACCGCAGCGCGGCCGTATGAACCGGGGTGTCCCACAGGGCCTTCGCCTGCTCGTCCAGCACGCAGAGCGTCAGCGAGCAGCCGGCCATGTCCAGCGACGTGACATAGGAGCCGGTCAGCGAGCGCGCGACCTGGATGCCCTTGGCGTCGAGCCATTTGCGGGCGCGGTCCTGCATCAGATAGAGCTCCATCAGGGGCGTGCCGCCGAAGCCGTTGACGAAGAGCAGCACCTCGGTGGCGCTGTTCAGCGAGAGGTCGCCCACGATGGCGCCCAGCATCTCCTCGACGATGGCATCCGCCGAAGCGAGCTTCACGCGGCGCCGGCCTGGCTCGCCATGGATTCCCACGCCCATTTCCATCTCGTCCTCGCCAAGGGCGAAGGTGGGCTTGCCGGCGGCGGGCACGGTGCAGGAAGTCAGCGCCACGCCCATCGAGCGGGTATGGCTGTTGATGCGCGTGCCCAGCGCCTTGAGGTCGGCGAGGGAATCGCCGCGTTCGGCGGCGGCGCCCAGCATCTTCTCGACGATAAGGGTGCCGGCCACGCCGCGGCGGCCCGTGGTCCAGGTCGAATTCTCCACCGCGACGTCGTCGTCGAGGACGAGGCTCTCCACCGGGCCGGAGCCCATCTCCGTCGCCATGGCGAAGTTCATCACGTCGCCCTCGTAATTCTTGACGATGTAGAGGATGCCGGCGCCGCCATCGGCCGCTTCGGCCGCCGCGAGCATCTGGTCGGGGGTCGGCGAGGTGAAGACCTGGCCGGGGCAGGCCGCATCGAGCATGCCGACGCCGACGAAGCCGGCATGAAGCGGCTCGTGGCCGGACCCGCCGCCCGAAATCAGGCTGACCTTGCCGGGGCGGATCTGCTTGCGGCGCACGAATTTGCGCTCTTCGCCCAGCGTGACGATATCGGCGTGAGCAGCTGCAAAACCGTCGAGGCTCTGGGCCAGCATGTCACCCACGGCGTTGATGAGCTTCTTCATCGCACGTTCCTTCCCTGTCGAGATATCGCCCGGCTGCGACACCGAGCGGATCGTCGGCTTATTGATTGACTTGAGGTGGTTCGAGCTCGCCCGGCGCAACGCCGCCTTCCCCCTTGGGGCGGCGGTCGAGCTCGCGGGTATAGTGGACGAGGCTTGCGGCGAAATCGAGGATGGCCCGCTCCATGGCCTGGTTGCGCCGCTCGTCGCCGAGATCGGGCAAGGTCAGCGTCAGGTTGCGGCTCTGCGCCTGGCGGTTCTGGCCGGTGGCCCGCCCGGGATGGGCGGCATGGTAGGCTTCGAGGAACTCCGCCTTCTCGGCAGGCGCCAGGCGACAGACCTCGCAGATGACGTCGAGATGCTGCGCGGGGATCGGGATCGGATAGCCGGGATTGGTGATCTGCGAGATGAAGGAGCGGTTGGTGCCAAGCGCCGCCGCCAGTTTGAGGCGCGTGCCGGAGGGACGATTGTCCAGCGCCCGCCGCAGCATCAGCTTGTAGGCGGCGATCGAACGGGCACTGATTTCCTTGGCGTCAGACATTCGCGAAACTCTCAATTGCCGCCTTCACCCGGCCGACGAAGGCAGGTGGGACCGACAATGATGTCAGTCCAAGGCCGAGAAGCTGGGGGACGAGGCGCATATCCGCCGCCGCATCGCCGCAGATGGAAACGGGAACCTTGCGCACCCTGCCGGCTCCGACTGTACGCCCCATCAATTCGAGCACTGCAGGATTGCTGGCATCGTGCAGGGCCGCCACCGTCGAAATGTCGCGCGCCGCCGCCATGGTATATTGGGTGAGGTCGTTGGAGCCGATGGAATAGAAGTCGGCGGCAAAGCGCAGCGCGCCAAGCGCCGCGGCGGGCACCTCCACCATCATGCCGAGAGGCGGACGGCGGCAGGCCGTTCCCTCCCTCACCAGGCCGGCCACCACCGCATCGAGCAGGGCCGATGCCTCGGCGAATTCGGAAGGAACGGTCACCATCGGCAGCATGATGCGGATGTCGTGATGAACAGCCGCGCGGGTGAGGGCCCTGAGCTGGACCCGGAAGGCCTCCGGCCGGGCAAGAGAAAGGCGCAAGCCGCGCAGGCCCAGGAACGGGTTGGATTCGCTCGCGTCCGTCAGCCCCAGCACCGGCTTGTCGCCGCCGGCATCGAGGGTGCGGAAGGTCACGGGGCGTCCGCTGGCCCAGGCCGCGATGGCCATATAGGCGGCATATTGGCTTTCCTCGTTCGGCAGGGGGTGGCCGGGCTCGAACAGGAACTCGGTGCGCACCAGCCCAATGCCGTCGCAGATCTCCGGGCTGCAGCCCTTGATATCGGCCGGCGAGGCGATATTGATCATCACCTCGATCCGCGTGCCATCGGAAAGGAAGGCTGGCTTGGCCTCCAGTTCCTCGGCATGGGCATTGGCCTGTTTGCTGGCTGCGAGGGCAGGCGCCAGCCCCGCCAGCGCCTGCGGCCCGGGATCCAAGGTCACCATGCCGGTTTCCCCGTCCAGAATGGCGTACTCCGCCATACCGAGCGGCCCCAGCCCCGTCACCATGGGAATGCCACGGCTGCGGGCGAGCATGGCGACATGCGAGGAAGGCGAGCCGCTAGCGAGCGCGACGCCCCCGCCCTTGCTCCAGTCCGTCGACAGGAACAGGGAGGGCGCGACCTCCTCGCCGATCAGGATTGAACCCGCCGGCGCATGGGCGGGGCCGGCCGTGCCGGTGAGATGGGCAAGCACGCGGTCGCGGATATCGGCAAGGTCGACGCCGCGCGCCTGGAAATAGGGATCCTCGCTGTGCTCGTAATCGAGGATTTCGGCATCGAGCGCCGAGCGCCAGGCATGAGTCGGCGACACGCCGGCGGCGATGGCATCGAAGGCCCCTTCCGACAGGGCCTCGTCCTCCAGCATGGCGATCTGGAAGCCGATGATATCGGCCCCCTCCTCGTCGACTTTCGCGACCAGGGCAACGAGGTCGGTGAGGGCCGCATCGATGGCCTGGCGCAGGGCGGCCTCGCCATCCTCGTCCAGCAGAGCGGGCGCACGATGCGGCGCCGGGCCGCCGATCACGAAGACTGGGCCGGCGGCGAGCCCGGGCGAGGCAGAACGTCCCGTGAGCCGCCTCTCGGTCATCTGCCACATTCCCCGCTACAAAGCCCCCCGCCTCGCATCTTACTCTTCTCCGAACTTGTTTTCGATCAGGGCCAGGATCGCCGCCAGGGCCGCCTCGTCATCCGGCCCGGCGACGTTGAAATAGAGCGTCGAGCCCTTTGGCGCCCGGGCTCGCATCACCTTCACCGGGCTCTTGGCATCGATCCACGGCCCGGCCTCCCCCAGCGCCAGCTGGATGCTCGACTGGAAACGCTTGGCAAGCTGGGTGAGTTTCACGCTCGGCCGGGCGTGAAGGCCAATCGTGTTGGTCAGCAGGGCCTTGCCGGTCAATGTCCTGTCCATGTCCAGCATATCAACTCAGCCATACAGATCTTCGGCCGCGTCGCGGACGGCGGCGAGGGAGGAACCGCCCGAGGCTTCGGTTGCCGCGATCACGGCGCCCTCCACCACCGGCGCGTTGCAGATGACCACGAGATCGCGCTTGTGCTCGTCGAGCTGCTCGATCGCCATCTCGGCATTGGTCTCGGCCCCGCCGAGATCGACTAGGACGGCAACGCCCGCCTCCGACCAGACGCTGTCGATCGCCGCGATGATCCTGGCGACATCCGTACCGAGCCCCCCGCCGGGATCGCCGCCCGTCCAGGCCAGACGCACCGCCTGGCCCACCATCTGCCGCACCATATCGGCCGCCCCCTCGGCGACCTTGGGCGAATGGGAGACGATCACGATACTCACCGTCATTGCACGAAACCCTGATTCTTGAGCGCGTCGACTGCTGCCATGATGACCAGCGAGGAGGAGCGTGCGCCCGGATCCATATGGCCGATCGAGCGCTCGCCCAGGAAGGAAGCACGGCCGCGGATCGCCTTGAGCGGCACGGTTCTGTCGGCCGCGGCAGCGGCTTCGGCGTTGATCGCCGCAGCATCGCCGCCATCGGCCAGGACCGTATTGACGGGGATCAACACGTCGAGCAGCGTCTTCTGCCCGCCTTCCGAACGCCCGCGTGCCTTGACCGCCTCGATCGCCTTGGCGAAAGCCGCAGCCACCGCGGCCCGGTCGGGCTCGGCGCCGATGGCCTTGCCAAATTCCATGAAGAATGTGCCGAAGAGTGGTCCGGAGGCGCCGCCAACCTTCATCACCATCGCCATGCCGGCGGCCTTGAAGAGGTCCGGCCAGGGTTTTGCTGCAAGGCCGGGCAGTTCGGCCAGCACCGCTTCGAAGCCACGCTTGAGGTTTATGCCATGATCGCCATCGCCGATGGCTTGGTCGAGGGCGGTCAGTTCATCGGCATGATCGAAAATAGTGGCGGCGACGGCGCGAATGAGCAGCTCTTTCGCCTGTTGATCCATCGTCCGGCCCCATCCTGCAACTTCACGCGGTGCAGATAATGCCGACGCCCCGCTAACGATTTGTTTAGTTTTTCACCGATCGCTAAACAATGCAAGAAAAAGTGGCGTGATGGGGAGTCACAGCTACCCATCACTGCAATTTCGCCTGCCCGGAAAACGATTCTCATGCAAAAATGGCGCCTCCGGTATGCCGGTCTGAAGACCGGCATCTTCCACATATGTCCAAGGCATGCCGGTCTGAAGACCGGCACACCGCCGCGGCCGCCCCTGAGATGCCTGCTCTTGGAAACGGCACGCTCTCCGGCAATGGAAGAAGCGGGCAAGGATGCCTGCGATCCCGGGATGCTCCGTCATATTCCTTTGTTCTTCGCCGCTTATGCCCGTGCCTAACTTTGCGTCAGATTTAACGCCATATCGCCATTGACGAACCCGGCCGGGAACGACAAGCTAAGGCAAAACAATGGATTACGCGGGCAGGAAAGACGGTTCGGTTCATGGCGGCAGACACAATCCTGCAGACCGAAGGCTTGACGAAGGATTTCCGGGGCTTTCGCGCGGTCGATGATATCGCCCTCACCATCCAACGCGGTACGGTGCATGCGTTGATCGGCCCCAACGGCGCCGGCAAGACCACCTGTTTCAACCTGTTGACCAGCTTCCTCTCCCCGTCGAGCGGGCGCATCACCTATAAGGGCCTGGATATCACGGGCATGAAGCCGGCGGCGGTGGCGCGGCTCGGCCTGGTGCGCTCCTTCCAGATCTCGGCGGTGTTCGGCCAGATGAGCGTGCAAGACAATATCCGCATCGCCCTGCAGCGCCGGCGTGGCCATTCCTATGATTTCTGGCGTTCGCAGCGCACGCTCGATTCGCTGAACGAGGAGGCGGCCGCCCTCGCCGACAGCGTGGGCCTCTCGGACTTTCTCGCTACGCCGGCCTCCGCGCTCTCCTATGGCCGCAAGCGCGCGCTCGAACTTGCCACCACCCTGGCGCTCGACCCCGAAATGCTGCTGCTCGACGAGCCGATGGCCGGCATGGGCCATGAAGATGTCGAGCGCACCACCGAACTCATCCGCCGCATTGCGCGCAGCCGCACCATCCTGATGGTCGAGCACAATCTTTCGGTGGTGGCGACGCTCTCCAACACCATCACCGTGCTGGCGCGCGGCAAGGTGCTGGCCGAGGGCGACTACAACACCGTCTCGAGCGATCCGCGCGTGGTCGAAGCCTATATCGGGAGTGGCCATGCCTGATCCCAAAAGTTCCGCTCCGCTGCTCAGCGTGCGCGGCCTCCAGGCCTGGTATGGCGAATCCCACGTGCTGCACGGCATCGACTTCGATGTGAACCCCGGCGAGGTCGTCACCCTGCTTGGGCGCAACGGCGCCGGCAAGACCACCACGATGAAATCGATCATCGGTGTGATGGCCAAGCGCCAGGGCTCGATCCGCTTCGACGGCCAGGAGACCATCCGCCTGCCCTCGCGCCAGATCGCCCGGCTCGGCATCGGCTATTGCCCGGAGGAGCGCGGCATCTTCGCCAGCCTCTCGGTGGAAGAGAACCTGATGCTGCCACCGGTGGTGAAACCGGGCGGGCTGCCGGTGGCGGAGATCTACACGCTGTTTCCGAACCTCAAGATGCGCCTCACCAGCCAGGGCACCAAGCTCTCGGGCGGCGAGCAGCAGATGCTGGCCATCGGCCGGATCCTGCGCACCGGCGCCAATCTCCTGCTGTTGGACGAGCCGACGGAAGGGCTCGCGCCGGTGATCGTCGAGCAGATCGGCCACACCATCGCCAGGCTGAAGGAGCGGGGTTTCACCATCATCCTGGTCGAACAGAATTTCCGCTTTGCCTCAACGGTAGCCGACCGCCACTACGTCATCGAGCAGGGCAAGGTGATTGATATGATCCCCAATGCCGAACTGGAAGCCAACATCGACAAGCTGCACGCCTATCTCGGCGTGTAGCTCCTACATAACTTGGGAATGGGAGGATATTTGATGAAATTCAAGCCTTTGCTGCTGGCAGCCGTCATGGTCGGCGTCAGCCTCGGCGGCGCCTATGCCGATGATATTTCGGTCAAGATTGGCGTGCTCAACGACCGCTCCGGCGTCTATGCCGACCTGTCGGGCCAGGGTTCGGTGATCGCCGCGCAGATGGCGGTCGACGACTTCAAGGCGGCCGACAAGGGCATCAAGGTCGACATCGTCTCGGCTGACCATCAGAACAAGCCCGATGTCGGCGCCGGCATCGCCCGCCAGTGGTACGACCAGGACGGCGTCGACGCCATCTTCGACGTTCCCACCTCCTCGGTGGCGCTGGCGGTGAGCCAGGTCACCAAGGAAAAGAACAAGATCTTCATCGATTCGGGCGCCGGCTCCACCGATATCGTCGGCAAGCAATGTTCCCCCAACACGCTGCTCTGGACCTATGACACCTACGCCCTCGCCAAGGGCACGGCGGGCGCCATGGTGAAGCGCGGCGGCGACTCGTGGTTCTTCATCACCGCCGACTACGCCTTCGGCAAATCGCTGGAGGACAATGCGTCCAAGATCGTCACCGCGGCCGGCGGCAAGGTCGTCGGCGACGTCAAGGCGCCCTTCCCCACCAGCGACTTCTCCTCCTTCCTGCTGCAGGCCCAGTCCTCCGGCGCCAAGGTGATAGGCCTCGCCAATGCCGGCGGCGACACCGTCAACGCCATCAAGCAGGCGGCCGAATTCGGCATCACCCAGGGTGGCCAGAACCTTGCGGGCCTGCTCATCTTCATCAGCGACGTACACGCCCTCGGCCTGCAGGCGGCGCAGGGCCTGGTCCTGACGGAGGCCTTCTACTGGGATCTCAACGACAACACCCGCGCCTTCGCCAAGCACTTCGCCGAGAAGAGCGGCGGCAAGATGCCCACCATGGTGCATGCGGGCGTCTATGCCGGCGTGCTGCACTATCTGAAAGCCATCGAGGCGGCGAAGAGCAAGGATGCCACCAAGGTGATGGCCGGGATGAAGGCGACGCCCACCGACGACCCGCTCTTCGGCAAGGGCCAGGTGCTCTCCAACGGCCGCGTGACCCACGACATGTATCTGTTCCAGGTCAAGAAGCCGGAGGAGTCGAAAGGCCCGTGGGACTATTACAACCTGCTCGCCACCATCCCGGCAGCGGAAGCCTTCCAGTCGGTGGCCGATTCCGGCTGCACGATGAAGTGAGGGGTTGGGGGGTGCACTCTTCCGCAAAGGTTAGTGCTGCCCCTCACCTCTATCCTCTCCCCGTAAGAACGGGGCGAGGGGGCGCAATCGTTGAGATCTGTTCGACGACGCCTCATCTCGCCCACCCAACCGGCTGGGCGAGGTGAGCCGCTTCACACCGAGCCTCGCCCTCAAAGTCCCCTCGCCCCGTTCTTACGGGGAGAGGATAAAGGTGAGGGGCTGCGCGACCTCGCCAAGTAAAGATCACTCCGAACAACCACCCGCAGCAGGAAGGCTCAACCGTGACGATGATATTCGGCGTTCCGCTGCCGGCTTTGCTGGGCCAGCTCGTGCTCGGGCTTATCAACGGCTCCTTCTACGCGATGCTGAGCCTGGGGCTCGCCATCATCTTCGGCCTGCTCAACATCATCAACTTCGCCCACGGCGCGCTCTACATGATGGGCGCCTTCGCGGCTTGGATGCTGTTGAATTATTGCGGCATCGGGTTCTGGCCGGCCCTGATCCTGGCTCCGCTGGGAGTCGGCCTGTTCGGCATCGTCCTGGAGCGCCTGTTCATCTCCAGGCTCTATCAGCTTGACCATCTCTATGGCCTGCTGCTCACCTTCGGCCTGGCGCTGATCATCCAGGGCGTGTTCCGTAATTACTACGGCGTCTCCGGTGTGCCCTATACCCCGCCGGCAAGCCTGACCGGGCCGGTCAATCTCGGCTTCGTCATCCTGCCGAAAAGCCGCGTCTTCGTAATCCTGTTTTCGCTCGCCATTTGCTTGATCACCTGGCTTGTCATCGAGAAGACGCGCCTTGGCGCCTATCTGCGCGCCGCCACCGAGAACCCGAGGCTGGTCGAGGCCTTCGGCATCAACGTCCCCATTCTGAGGATGCTGACCTATGGGTTCGGCGTCGGCTTGGCGGGGCTTGCCGGCGTGCTGGCGGCGACGACCACGAATGTCAGCCCCAATATGGGCGCGGACATCGTCATCGTGATCTTCGCGGTGGTGGTGATCGGGGGCATGGGCTCGATTCTCGGCTCCATTGTCACCGGCTTTGGCCTCGGCCTCGTCGAGGGCGTCGTCAGGATCTTCTACCAGCAGGGCTCCGCGATGACGGTTTTCGTCATCATGGCCATCGTGCTGCTGGTACGCCCCGCCGGCCTGTTCGGGAGGACACCCTGATGGCAGGATCAAGCCAAACCGCCTCGCCCGCCGGCGCGGCCAAGCTCATGGGCGACCGCGCCTTCATGCTGCTGCTGGTCGCCCTCATCGTGGTGGCGCCCTTCGTGGCCTATCCGATCTTCGTGATGAAGGTGCTGTGCTTCGGCTTGTTCGCCTGCGCCTTCAACCTGCTGCTCGGCTATGGCGGCCTGCTCTCCTTCGGCCACGCCGCCTTTTTCGGCATGGCGAGCTATGTCTGCGCCCACGCCGCCAAGGAATGGGGGCTGACGCCGGAGCTCGCCATCCTCGGCGGTACGGTGGTGTCAGGCCTCCTCGGCCTCGCCATCGGCGCGCTCGCCATCCGCCGCCAGGGCATCTATTTCGCCATGATCACCCTGGCGCTGGCCCAGTTGGTCTATTTCTTCTGCCTGCAGGCGCCCTTCACCGGCGGCGAGGACGGCATCCAGGCCGTGCCGCGCGGCAAGCTCTTCGGCCTGATCGACCTTTCTAACGACATGGCGCTCTATGTCATGGTGGCGGTGATCGTGCTCGCGGGGCTGTTCATCATCCACCGCATCGTGCATTCGCCCTTCGGCCAGGTGATGAAGGCGATCCGCGACAACGAGCCCCGGGCGCTCTCCCTCGGCTACGACGCCGAGCGCTTCAAGCTCCTGATGTTCACTCTCTCGGCAACGCTCGCGGGCCTCGCCGGCGCCACCAAGGCCATCGTCTTCCAGCTCGCCTCGCTCACCGACGTGCATTGGACGATGTCGGGCGAGGTGGTGCTGATGGCGCTGGTCGGCGGCACCGGCACCCTGTTCGGCCCGATGCTCGGC
Source organism: Labrys miyagiensis (assembly GCF_030160835.1). Lineage (GTDB taxonomy): Bacteria > Pseudomonadota > Alphaproteobacteria > Rhizobiales > Labraceae > Labrys > Labrys miyagiensis. The sequence continues at coordinate 68,639 of NZ_BSPC01000093.1, forward strand.
GCCCTCCTGGTGGTGGCGATGGAGACCTATCTCTCCGGGCTCGGCTCCTGGGTCACGGTGGCGCAGGGCGCGGTGTTCGTGATCTGCGTGCTGGCGTTCAGGGAGGGGATCGCGGGGAAGGTGAAGGCGTTGCTGGGACAATGAGGCTGGAAGCGCGGACGTCCTCGTCCGCTCACTGGTGCACCTTAAGTGTTGAGTGCCTCGGGGCGGTAGCTGTGGTGCA
>NZ_BSPC01000094.1 GCF_030160835.1 Labrys miyagiensis
ATCAGATCACGCTGATTTGCGGAATCCCCTTGAGTCAGAATCCACGCCCCTTGGTATTAAACTTAAATCTGCCCGGACGCAGGCGCGTTTGGACTCCGACGCTCCAGCGGTAACCGCGCAGCGTAAATCCGATCCGAACTGGAAACCTGAACCGTGCGGGCTAACCCGCGAAGAGCTACGCAAGCTCGTGGCCGAAATACTTGGGTGATGCATCCTGCGGTGAGCCGGCACCGCACACGCAGGATTTTGGCACTGGCCCAACCGACTGATTTTCAACAACAAACAAAGGAACGAGCGCCATAGCGGCGCTCAAGTACACATGAATATAATCCAACCCATCGCCGGGAGAGCAACGAGTGGCCTTCCGCAAAAACAGAAAATTCGGACCAATCCGGTCAGAGGGCTGAGCGGCCAAGGTACACGCGCAAGTTATGAGCGTTACTTGATGCTAGCCGAAGTTCAGCAGCGGGCTGGGAACCGCATCGAGGCGGAAAACTATTATCAGCACGCCGAGCACTATTTCCGTCTGATGAAGGGTGGAACCCCTTAACGCAAATCGATCCTTGCGTCATGAATATCTGTAAAGTGCCCTCGCGCTACGGCGCCGCTGGCTTGGGCTGCAAAACCACAGCCGGGGTGGATTGCAGAGGTGCGGAATTGTCAAACGTTAAGGTCAACTTCTTCTCATTGATCAAATAAACGGCGATACCAGCCCAGATAACGAAGAAAATAACCCAAACGAAGCCAATCCGTTTGCTGATCCTGAAAGTGTAAGTTAGGGCGATCCAAAGGGTTGTAATGAAGACAAGGGCTAATAATGGCGTCACAACACGAAAGTGGTGGATCTGTCCGACTTTTGAGAACATATGCGGAATTTGCGCCTGCTTGCCTTTGATGTGACTGATTTTTCGGCTCTGAGCGCTTCGTGGAGCGCGGTCTTGCTGATCCCCACGCGGGTGGCGGCTTTGCGAACATTGAGGCTGGCCGCTCGGTGCTGGCGCGCTTTCAAGGGTTATGCCGACGTGATTGCCACCTGTCGACCACCGCAGCTGTTCCGTTGCTCTGCGGCCTATAGGCCGGCGCGGGCAATTTCTGGGATGAGGTTGCACAAAATCTGTGGACCGCGCGAAACGTTCGTTTGTCGGACGTGAATTTTCCAGCTCGGGTGCACTCCCCGCATCAAAATTGGAAGATCCGAGAATGGCACGACGAGCACTGCTGGGCGAGGCATGGTGGCAGCAGGCAACGGCCTTCCCGGACGATGAAAGGGAGATCGCCAAACATTACACGCTGGACCGGCCAGATCTCGACCTGATCATGCGACAGAACAAGGCGTCGAACCGGCTGGGCCTTGCCTGTGTTCTGGCCACACTTCGATATCCTGGCCGGCCGCTTGCGGATGGCGAAGATATCCCGCTTGGCGTCCTGCGGTTCATCGCGCGGCAGATCGGCGTCGATCACCGCGAGATCAATCGCTATTTCGAGCGCCCACAGACTCGACGCGAACATCTCGCCCTGCTTTTCGAGAGAATGAAGATGCGTCCATTTGCATCTTCGGACGTTCGGGCACTCACCGGCTGGCTGACCCCGGCTGCGCAAACCCTGCGCCACGCCGATGCATTGGCGGAAATGGTGACGGAGGAGTTGCGACGCCTACGCATACTCCTGCCGGCGCGCCCGGCACTAGAGGCCATCGTTCATTTGGCAATTCGGCGCGGCATTCGGATTGCTCACCGGGCGCTGATTGGTGGGCTGTCGCACGGCCAGAAGCTGGATTTGGACAAGCTTCTCGACGCCCGCGAGGGGACGAGCGTGACCGTCCTCGCCTGGGCAAGGACACCGGCATTGGCGCCAACCGCCGTCAACCTCGACAGGATAGCCGAGCGCATTCGATTTCTCCGATCGCTGAACCTGTCGGCGACATTGATGGAGCGCATTCCGGCCAAGGTGTTTGATGAATTCGCCGCAGAGGGGATGCGGATGAGTGCGCAGCATCTGCGCGACCTCAACCCCGAACGCCAGCACGCAGTGTTGGCCGCGACGGTGCTGCATCTTTCCCGCCATCTGACCGACTGCGCAATCGACATGTTCAAGAAACTCATGGGCGCCCTGACGCGGCGAGCCAACAATCAGGCGGTTGATCGCGTCACTCGGTCTGTCCGGGAGGTGCACAAGCCGCTGAAAGAAGTCTCTAAAGTTTGTCATGCGATCATCGACGCCAGGGAGAAAGGCGAAGATCTCGCCAAAGCTCTCGAGCGGGCCATTCAATGGCCAGCCTTCGCGACCAGCGTCCAGGCGGTCGATACGCTGATCGCGCCAGATGTCATAGACGGCAAAATTGAATTGCTCCAGCGCTATCCGACGATTCGAAAACTGGCGCCGCAATTCCTCTCGACTCTTGTGTTCCGCGGTCACGCTGTGGCGGCAAATCTCTTGCGAGCACTATCCGTCATCGCCGATCTCTATCGCACAGGCAAACGAGCAATACCGGACAAGGCCCCCATATCCTTTGCACCCAAGGCCTGGATGCCCCTCATCTTGCAGGGTGGCAAGATCGATCGCAGGGCCTACGAGCTCTGCCTGTTCAGCGAGCTGAAACGCCGGCTCGATGCTGGTGACGTTTGGGTGGAGGGAGCCAAGCGCTTCCAATCCTTCGAGAGCTTCCTCATTCCCACGCCGACATTCGAGTTGATGCACGCGGAAGGACCGCTTCCGGTCGCCGTCGATACCGACGTGGACACATACCTCAATCTGCAACGCCAGATCTTGAACGACGGGCTCAGCGACCTTTCCCGCCTGGCCGCCGCTGGCGAACTCGACGATGTCGAATTGACCGGGACGGGGTTCAGCGTCACGCCGCACAAGGCCATGTTTCCCGACATCGCAAAATCTTTGAAATCGAAGGTCGAAAGTCGCCTTCCTGCGATCCGGATCACCGACCTGCTGCTCGAGGTGGACGCCCGCACGGGATTTTCCAACGCCTTCACGCATCTACGAACTGGGCGAACGGCCGACAACAACCTTGCGCTGCTCACCGCCATTCTGGCCGACGGCGTCAATCTCGGCCTAACGAGAATGGCGGATGTTTCCCCTGGGTTGACGATGCGACAGCTTGCCTGGGCGCATGACTGGCATATCCGCGAAGATGGCTACGCGGCCGCGCATGCCATCCTCGTCAACGCCCAGAGACAATTGTCTCTCGCTCAGTTGTGGGGCGGCGGAACCACCTCATCCTCGGACGGCCAGTATTTTCCGGCAGGTGGCCACGCCGAGGCGATCGGCGACCTCAACGCCCGCTATGGTCCCAATCCCGGCACCAAATTCTATCGCTTCACCTCCGACCAGTTTGGCGCGTTCTGCATCATCACGATGAATGCCAATGCCAGCGAGGCCATCTACGTTCTCGACGGTCTGCTCTATCATGGCAGCGATCTCGCCATCGAAACCCACTATGTCGATACTGGCGGCGTCAGCGACATGAGCTTCGCCCTTTGCCATCTTTGCGGCTTCCAGCTCGTACCTCGGTTACGAGGTCTCAAGGACCGCAGGCTTTATCTCTTCCCAGGCGACGCGCCACCCGAGAACTTAGCATCGCTCGTCGGAGATTCCATCAACGTTGAGCGAATTAAAGCAAACTGGAATGACATACTGCGCCTGGTCACGACGATCCGCTCCGGCCAGGTTCGACCTTCGACGCTACTGGCCAAGCTGTCCGCATTCCCGCGTCAAAACGGACTGGCTCTCGCTCTACGCGATCTCGGACGCATCAATCGCTCCATCTTCTTGCCTCAGTGGTGG
>NZ_BSPC01000095.1 GCF_030160835.1 Labrys miyagiensis
GGTGGTGGCGGCGGTGGCGGTGGTAGCGGCGGTGGTGGTGGTAGCGGCGGTGGCGGCGGCGGTGGCGGTGGCGGTGGCGGTGGCGGTGGCGGCGGCGGTGGCGGTGGCCCAGGCAATGGCAATGGCAACCAGCCGAACAGCGGCAATGGCGGTGGCAACACCCATGGCTCCGGGCCGGGAACCGGCAACAATGGCCACAACAACGGCAACGGAAATCCCACGCGTGGCTGGGGCAACAAGAAGTAGTCCGCAGACGCGCGGGTCGCGAGCCAGGCAACGAGCTTGGCTCGCGCATCGTCTCGCTGCGTAAAACCAACCAACGCGTTTTGCGATTTGATGGCATCGGCAAGAATCGTAAAAGCGCGTCGAAACAAAGAGTTAGAGAAAATTAACGTTTCCGCTTAAATGTGTTTTGCTGCAGGTCACAAACTCATAAAATTGCCTCTCGAAGCGCCTGTGGTGTGATTCAAGCTCCCTTTTGGAGCTTGGCATGTCATTGCGTCGCAATGAACGGAGCGATTTCGAACGGTTGCATCGCGCCTGCTGGGCCAGACGAGGCATTCTAAAACGAGGCGAGCCGGTTGCGCGCCCTCTCCCTGCAAGAACGGGGCGAGGGGACCTCGTCGGCACGCCCTATGACCAGGTGCCCATCTCGCCCAGCCGAAAGATCGGGGGCAGGTCATGTTACTTCCGACCTCAGTCGCCCTTGCAGCTCCCCTGCCGTAACGCTATGGGGGCTTCACAAAGTTCTTTTTCGGCCCATATTGAGCTGACTTCTTTTCCCACCCGATCGGATCTTCAATGACGATTGCGCTCATCCCCGGACTCGGCGGTGCCTCCCAGGCCCAGGGTCCGGCGATTACGGACTTTTATCTCGACAACGGCCTGCATGTTGTCGTCATCCCCGATCACCGCGCACCGGTCGTCACCCATATGATCTGGTACAAGGTGGGCGGGGCGGACGAACCGAAGGGCAAGTCCGGCATTGCCCATTTCCTCGAGCACCTGATGTTCAAGGGCACCGAGAAGAATCCCGGCGGCTTTTCCAAGCAGGTCGCCGAACTCGGCGGCCAGGAGAACGCCTTCACCTCCCTGGACTACACCGCCTATTTCCAGCGCGTGGCCAAGGAGCATCTCGGCGCCATGATGGCTTTCGAGGCAGACCGCATGACTGGCCTCGCCCTCACCGACGAGGTCGTCAACCCCGAGCGCAATGTGGTCCTCGAAGAGCGCAAGATGCGGGTCGACAACGATCCCGGTTCCCAGCTTGCCGAGGAGATCGCCTCGACCCTGTTCACCCACCATCCCTATGGCACGCCGATCATCGGCTGGGAGGACGAGATCGAGGGCCTGACGCGCCAGGACGCCATCGATTTCCACGCCCGCTTCTATACGCCCAACAATGCCAGCCTGATCGTGGCCGGCGACGTGACGGCCGAGGAGGTTCGCACCCTCGCCGAGGCGACCTATGGCCAGGTCACTCGTCGGGCCGAGCCGCCGCCGCGCCTGCGCCCGCAGGAGCCGCCCCAGCGGGCCGACCGCCGCGTGCGGCTCGCCGACAAGCGTGTGGAGCAGCCGATCTATCAGCGCCATTGGCGGGCACCCTCCTATATCCGCGCCCGGAATGGCGAGGGCGAGGTGCTGGACCTGCTCTCCCAGATCCTCGGCGGCGGGCAGACCTCGCGTCTTTATCGCTCGCTGGTGGTCGACAAGAAGGTGGCCTCCGCCGCCGGCGCCTTCTATGGCGGCTCCGCCGTCGACGAGACGCGCTTCGGCGTCTGGGGCATCCCGATGCCCGGGGTCAGCTTCGAGGCGCTGGAGGCGGCGATCGACGAGGAGATCGCCCGCATCGTCGGCGAGGGCGTCACCGATGACGAGCTGGAGCGGGCCAAGACGCGGCTGGTGGCCGATGCGATCTACGCACAGGACAACCAGTCGACCCTGGCGCGCTATTACGGCACCATGCTCTCAGTCGGCGGCAAGGTCGAGGACCTGCAGCTCTGGCCGCAGCGCATCGCCGCGGTTGCGGCCGAGCGCCTGCCGGAAGTGGGGCGCCTGGTTCTGACCAACGGAAAGTCCGTGGTGGGCCTGCTCGAAGGGCAGGCTGCCTGACGGCCGATCGTCGCAACGCCGTCAAAGAAGAGTGTTTGGTTGATTTCCCTGTATGATCGACGCAAAGCGTCGATCTGACCGAGTATTTCCATGATTCAGAAGATCGTCTCGCCCCTCGGCATCGAAGCCTGGCTGGTCGAGGACTATGCCGTACCGCTGGTTGCCGTCGACTTCGCCTTCAAGGGCGGTGCGGCGCAGGACCCGGCCGACCGCGCGGGCCTCGCCCATATGATGTCCGCCCTCTTCGACGAGGGCGCCGGGCCCTATGACGACGAGGCCTTCCAGCGCACGCTCGAAGAAAATGCCGTGGAGATTTCCTTCCAGGCGGCGCGCGACCAGATCAACGGGTCGCTGCGCACGCTGGCCGACCGCAAGAACTTCGCCTTCGACCTCCTGCATCACGCCATCACCGAGCCACGCTTCGAGGAAGGCGCGGTCGAGCGCATCCGCCAGAGCCTGCAGGCGGGCCTGCGGCGGGAGGCGAGCGATCCCAATGCCATGGTGTCTCTGGCTCTGTTCGCCGGCCTCTTTCCGGACCACCCCTATGGCCGCTCGCCCCGTGGTACGCTGGAGAGCATCGGCGCCATCACCCGCGACGATGTCGCGGCCCAGCATCGTCGCCTGATGGCCAAGGATGGGCTGACGGTTTCCATCGTCGGCGCCATCGACGCCCATGACGCGGAGGAGATGCTCGACAAGGTGTTCGGCTCCCTGCCGACCTCGGCGCTCCTGCAGATCGTACCGGAGGCTGACCTTGCCAGTCTGGGCGAGCGTCGGATCATCGAGCTTGAAGTGCCGCAGACCGTGCTGCAATTCGCGACCCCCGGCGTGAAGCGCGACGATCCCGACTACATGGCCGCCTTCGTGCTCAACCATATCTATGGCGGCGGCAGCTTCTCCTCGCGCCTGTTTCAGAAGGTCCGCGAGGAAAAGGGCCTGGCATATTCGGTCTCCACCCAGGTCGGGGCGCTTGCCCACGCCGCCTTTATCGGTGGCGGGGTTGCCACCCGCAACGACCGCGCGGCCGAGAGTCTTGCTATCATCGAGGCGGAGATGGCCGAGATCGCCCGCAACGGGCCGACGCAAGCCGAGCTCGAAAGCGCCAAGAAATACATCACCGGTTCCTACGCCCTGCGCTTCGACGCTTCCACCAAGATCGCCAACCAGCTCACCATGATCCAGACCGAGCAACTCGGCATCGATTTCATCGATCGCCGCAATGATCTGGTCGACGCGGTGACGCTCGATGACACAAGGCGCGTGGCCCAGCGCCTGTTCGGCGGGGGGCGGCCCTTCGTGGCGGCGGTCGGCAAGCCCGAAGGGCTGGCCTGATCCGGTGTGCCGGCCTTGAGGCCGGCATTTTTCTGAAAGTGTAGGCATCACGCGTCAGCCCGGGTCAATGTGAACGTGAATGCGCGATAGCGCTTCGAAAGCTCCCGCTTATAGGGGCCGGTCTTCAGACCTGGCCGTCAGCGAGCAGATACGGCCAAGAGCCGAGTCCGAAGACCCGCCCCTCCAAACCGCGTTTCCCTTCCAGTGTTTTAGCCCCATGGTTTCAGCCGCTGGTCGTCTGGTGTATCGTTCCAAGAGGAAGGCGCGCGACTGCGCTGTCGAGTCGCCCGTGCCCTAACCTCTTGTTTTCATGCATGATCCCACGCATTTGAGGGATCATGCGCCGCCGGACGATTCGCTTCATGGCCATTCGAGCCCTTCCCCAGATCCTGATCGACCGCATCGCCGCCGGCGAGGTGGTCGAGCGGCCGGCGAGCGCGGTGAAGGAACTGGTGGAAAACGCCATCGATGCCGGCGCCAGCAGGATCGAGGTGGTCAGCGAGGGCGGTGGCCAGCGGCTGATCCGCATCGTCGACGACGGCTCCGGCATGTCGCCGTCGGACCTGGAGCTGGCGGTGCAGCGCCACGCCACCTCCAAGCTGCCGACCGAGGACCTGCTCGCCATCACCACGCTGGGCTTTCGCGGCGAGGCGTTGCCTTCCATCGCCTCGGTCTCTCGCCTTTCCATCACCACGCGGGCCCGCGGTACCGATACCGCCTCGATGATCGCCATCGAGGCGGGTGAGAAACAGGCGATCAAGCCGGCGGCGCTGGGCGAGGGCACGCGCATCGAGGTGCGCGATCTTTTCTACGCCACGCCGGCCCGGTTGAAATTCCTCAAGACCCAGCGCACGGAAGCGGCGGCGATCGGCGATATCGTCAAGCGTCTCGCCATGGCCAATCCGCAGATCAGCTTCACTTTGGCCGGGGAAGATCATGCCCCTACCACCTGGCCGGCGGGGGATGAGGCCGCTCGCCTCGGTGCCATCCTCGGTGCCGATTTCATCGACAATGCCATCGAGATCGATGTCTGGCGCGGCGATGTCCGCCTGCATGGACAGGTTGGTTTGCCGACTTATAATCGCGGTAATGGCCAGCATCAGTACCTCTTCGTCAATGGTCGGCCGGTGCGCGACAAGCTGCTGCTCGGTGCCGTCCGCGGCGCCTATGCCGACCATGTGCCGAAGGATCGCTTCCCGGTGCTGGCGCTGTTCCTCGATATTCCCTCGCGTGACGTTGACGTCAACGTCCATCCGGCCAAGGCAGAGGTGCGCTTCCGCGACGGTGGGCTGGTGCGCGGCCTGATTGTTTCGGCCATCCGCAACGCGCTGGAGCGGGAATCCGGCCGCACCTCCTCCGGCAATGCCGATGTCGCGCTCGGCCTGCTCGCGCGCAGCCTCACGCGTCCGGCCAATGCCGACTGGGACTGGCGCCTCTCGCCCGCCGCGCCGCGCATGCCGCCCGATGAGTCTGCGGGATTTGCCGAACCCGCCCAGGCCGGCTTCGACACGCTCGTCCTGCCCTCGGCCGATGCGCGAGCCAATACGGCACCCGTCGCGCCCGATAATCTCGACCGCCCGCTCGGCGCCGCCCGGGCACAGCTGCACGAGACCTATATCGTGGCCCAGACAAGGGAAGGCGTCGTCATCGTCGACCAGCATGCCGCCCATGAGCGCCTGGTCTATGAAAGGCTGAAGCGCGAGCGCGCCGCCGTCGGCGTGAAGAGCCAACTGCTGCTGATCCCCGAGGTGGTGGATCTCGACCCGGCCGATGTCGAGCGCCTGACCGCCGCAGCCGAGGACCTCTCTGCCCTCGGCCTCACGATCGAGCCCTTCGGTCCCGGTGCGTTGCTGGTGCGCGCCACGCCTGCCGCCCTCGGCACCACCAACCCGGCCTCGCTGATCCGCGACCTTGCCGATGGCTTTGCCGAATGGGGCTCGGAGATCGTGCTGGAACGCCGCCTCGACCATGTCGCCGCCACCATGGCCTGCCATGGCTCGGTCCGCGCCGGCCGCCGCCTGCTGCCGGCCGAGATGGACGCGCTGCTGCGCGAGATGGAGGTCACGCCCAATTCCGGCCAGTGCAATCACGGGCGGCCGACCTATGTGACGCTGAAGCTGACGGATATCGAGGCGCTGTTCGGGCGACGGTAGGAGGGGAGGTCCGACTTTCCAGCCGTCTTTTGAAAAAACACCTACGCCACCGAATAGGGCGCTCGGTGTGCCGGTCTTCAGACCGGCATCTTCCTCTCCGCGGCCGGGACGGTCGAGGGCATGCCGGTCTGAAGACCGGCACACCGATTGACGCCTGTAGTCCCAGGAAAGACGCCGGGCTTCCAGCTTATTCCGGCAACTCGTTCCACAGTGGATAGAGCTTCTCCTCATCTTCCTCGATGGCCGCAAAACGCCCGAGCCCGTCGAGGAAGATATTATCCGTCAGGTCGTCATTGACCTGCGAGACCTCGCCGACGAAGACCGTGCCCTTGCCGGGCTCACCGTAGAAGCGGTGCCAGAGATTGCGCGTGATGGTGACACTCTGGCCGGGGGTGAGCCGCAGCGGGGCACCGGGCTCGAGAGCCGTGCGCACGCCGTCGACGCGGACCTCCACCGGTGTGTCGGCGCGGCGGCCATCCTCCGTCATGTTGTGGAACTCGATGATCAGATTGCCGCCGCCGCGCACGATGATGTCCTCCATCTTGATGCGGTGGGCGTGGGTGGGCGTCTCCTGGTCTTCGCCCACGACGAGCAGCTTTTCGGCGTAGGGCTTGCTGTGTGCCTGGGACTGCAGACCGTTGCGCACGCAGAAGATCACCAGGCCGCGCTTCTCGAAATCGCCCGAGCCGAAATCGGTGACATCCCAGCCCATCTGGTGAGCCCGGCAGTAATGCGCGGTTTCGGGATCGGCCCGCCACTGCGCCTCGCCCCAGGCAGCAAAGGGGGGCAGCGCGAAGCGGTAATCGGCGAACAAAGCGGAGGCGGCTTTCTGCTGCCGGTTGATCTCGGACCGTTTCATGGCAATCCCTGTCAGAAGGAAGCGAGCAGCCCGCCATCGATGAGGTGGTAGGAGCCTGTGATGAAGCTGGACTCATCGGAAATCAGGAAAGCCGCGAGCCTTGCGACCTCGATCGGCTGGCCGATGCGGTTGAGGGCATGTTTCGTGCCCCATTCGGCCAGCACCGCCCCCGGATCTTCCGGGTTCCAGTGCCGCGCATTGGCCTGGGCGAGGGGCGTTTCGATCGTGCCTGGGCAGATCGCGGTGACGCGGATGTTCTGTTTGCCGTGATCGAGCGCCATCACCCGCGTCAAAGCCAGCACGCCGCCCTTGGTGGCGGCGTAGGCAGCGACACCTGCCTGGGTGGCGAGACCCTGGATCGAGGACATGTTGACCACGGAGCCGCCGCCATGGGCGATCATCTGCGGAATGACATGCTTGGAGAGCAGGAAGATCGCCTTGAGATTGACATTCATCACCCGATCCCAATCGTCCTCCGGCATGTCGATGACCGACCCATGCAACTCGATGCCGGCGGAGTTGAGGAGGCCCGTGATCCTGCCGAGCGCCGCGGCCCTGTCAGCTACGCCTTGGCATTCCTCAGCCTTGGTGATGTCGGCGACGGCAGGATGGATGCGTTCGGAGGCCAATGAGGCGAGGCCCTCGGCATTGATGTCGACGGCCAGCACCGTCGCTCCGCAATCGGCGAAATGCAGCGCCGATTCCCGGCCAAGGCCGGACGCGGCTCCGGTGACGATCACGATACCGGACAGTTGCACCATGGCAGCCCGGGCCCCCTTTGATGATGCGCTTGCGTCTCAGGTCCGGTGGCGCGCCGCATACCCGCCAGGACCATTCCCACCTGGAGGGCGAATGTGGAGCGCCCCGCTTGCGAGGTCAATGCGGCAGACGGGGAGTTGGCCTCGCGCCGATGCGTTTCGCGCGAGCAAAATAAAAAGGCCCGGAACGATCCGGGCCCTTCGAAAGTCGATCCGCGATGCTTCAGTGCGTCTTCGGGGTCTTGAATATCCGGTCATACCACGGCGTGCTCTCGTTGGCCTGGGAAGGCAGCGGCTCGTCGCCACCGATCGGAGCCGAGGCCAGCGGCTTGCGATAGCCGGAAGGCGGATCGGTGAGGGAGCGGCGCGGCGGCTCCTGGCCGACGACCAGTGGCGTATCGTCTTCGTCGCCGGTCTTGATGCGCTTGCCATAGAGGTCTCTCGGCTTCAGCGGCACGGCGCTCGACTTGGCGGCGTCGAAGGGTTCAGGGCTATCCACCTGGCCGCCACCGGATCCCTGACCGCTAGCCATCTCGCCCGGCGAGAGGCGGCCGTCACCATGTTCCGGCTTGCTCTTCGGAATGATGCCGGCAGATTTGCGCTTTTTTTCATCCGGATCGTTCGGCCAGTTGGGGTCCGATGCGTTGGAGGCGGCCGTGCCGGGGGCCGGCAGGTCGAGCTGCTTGGGCTTTACCAGCGGCGCGCGTTCCGAATAATTGATCGGCGGCGCTTCGTCTTCGGTGCCCAGCATCTTCTGGAAGAAGCCCTGAACCGACTGCGCGCTGGCTGCACCGGCGGGGGCAATGACAATGAACGCAGTGGCCGCAGCCAAACCGAGCCAATTCTTTGTCCGCATCCTAAATCCCAATCGCTGCTCGAACCCAGAAGATATCTCTGGAAATTACATCTTCCCGGAAAGTTGGTAAACTTTCTGTAGAGAAAATGCGTCAAAACAAAGAATTCCCGCCAAATCCGATCCGTCGGGATCAGGATATCCACTAGGATAGATGGGCTCGGGGCTCCTTGTTCAGGACGACGTCATACAGCAGGAGAGCCACGCCTGCAACGATGGCGACGTCGGCGATGTTGAAGACGTACCAGCTGAAGCTGCCGACATGGAACAGGAAGAAGTCGGCCACGCCCTCGCGACGCAGCCAATCGGCCGTGAAAGGCCCCTCGATCGCCAGCAATCCGTCAATGGCATTGCCGACGGCCCCGCCGATGATCAGGCCGATCGCCACCGCCCCGGCGCGGGTGGGAATCCGCGCCAGCCAGACGAGCAGGAAGATCGTCGCCAGCAGGCGGAAGGCCACCAGCAGGATCATGCCGACCTGGCTTTCCTGCTGGAACAGCCCGTAGGAGACGCCCCGGTTCCATACCAAAGTGAACTGCAGGAACGGCGTCCAGTCCACCGGCCCTTGAAAGGCGATCTGGTCGGCGATGCCGAAGACATGCAGCGCCCAGACCTTGAAGCCTTGGTCGAGGATGATGGCGACGAGCGCCACCAGCACTCCCAAGACCGTGAAACGCCCGATGAAGCGTGACAGCATCGATCAGGCTCCAGATCCGCTTCCGGCTTGCGCCTGCCATTCCTTCATCGCCGCGGCATCGCGCGGGGTGATATCGGGGAAGGCGGGATCGGCGGTCTTCGGGTCGAAATAGCGCCAGGAACGGGCGCATTTCACGCCGGAAGCCTTGCCGGGCACCACGGCGACGCCCTGGACGCCGTCGAGACGGAAGGCCTCCACCGGCCCATTGCCGGCCGCGAGCGTCAGGCCGGAGACGATGCAGACATCATCGAAGTCGACGCTGCCGACAAGGCTGCGGGTTGCGTTGTCCGCGATGTAAACCGTGGGCGCGGCTTCCAGCGAGGAGCCGATGCGCTTGGCGGCGCGCTCCTGCTCCAGCGCGCCGGTGACGACGCGCCTGACATCGCGGATGACCTCCCACTTCTTTGCAAGCTCCGGATCGAGCCAGGCGGGATCGGCGGCGGCAAGCGGCTCCAGATGCACCGAGGCCTCCTCTCCAAAACGCGAGGTCCAGGCTTCCTCCATGGTGAAGCACAGCACCGGCGCCAGCCAGGTGGCGAGGCTGGTGAAGAGCCTGTTGACCACGCTGAGCGCGGCCCGGCGACGCAACGACGATCTCGGATCGCAATAGAGCGCATCCTTGCGCACGTCGAAATAGAAGGCCGAGAGGTCCGAGGTCATGAAGGTCGCGAGCAAAGCGATCACGCGCTTGTAGTCGTAGCCTTCATAAGCGGCATGGATCTGCGGGCCGAGCTCCGCCAGCCGGTGCAGCATCAGCCGCTCCAGCTCCGGCATCTCGGCGGCCGGCATGTCGTCGCTTGCCTCGTAATGGGCGAGGGTGCCAAGCATCCAGCGGATGGTGTTGCGCAGCTTGCGATAGCTGTCTTCCACCGTCTTGAGGATTTCGGGACCGATGCGCTGGTCGTCGGCATAGTCGGATGTCGCCACCCACAGGCGCAGGATGTCAGCGCCGGAGCGCCTGATCACGTCCTGCGGGGCGACGGTATTGCCCAGCGACTTCGACATCTTCTTGCCCTGCTCGTCGAGCGTGAAGCCGTGCGTCAGCACGACGTCATAGGGCGCGCGGCCGCGCGTGCCGCAGCTTTCCAGCAGGGATGAGTGGAACCAGCCGCGATGCTGGTCGGAGCCTTCCAGATACATCACGGTATCCTGGCCGCCATCAGCCTTGCGCACGATACCGGCAAGGCCTGGGAAGTGCCTGGGATCCTCCAGCGTGAAGGCATGCGTCGAGCCTGAATCGAACCAGACGTCGAGGATGTCGTTGACCTTGACCCAGCCTTCGGAGGCGCGCGCGCCAAGAAAACGCTCGGCGGCGCCGTCCTTGTACCAGGCATCGGCCCCTTCGACCTCGAAGGCCCGCGCGATCGCTTCGTTGACCGCCTCGTCCTTCAGGATCTCGACGCCGCCGCCCTGCTTGTCGCGCACGAAGACCGAGATCGGCACGCCCCAGGCGCGCTGGCGCGAGACGACCCAATCCGGCCGATTGGCGATCATGCCGGTGATGCGGTTCTCGCCAGCCGCCGGCACCCATTCCGTCACGCTGATGGCGTGCAAGGCGAGCTCGCGCAGGGACGAGCCGTCGCCGAGCACCGGGCCGCGATCGTTGCGCAGGGCGCCGTCGGCGATGTGCGCGGGCGAGGCGGCGGGAACGCTGCCCGGCGGCACCTCGTTGATCGGCGTGTCCATCGCGATGAACCATTGCGGCGTGTTGCGGAAGATCACCGGCTTCTTCGAGCGCCAGCTATGCGGGTACTGGTGCTTCAGGCGGCCCCGCGCCACGAGGTTGCCGTCAGCCACCAGCGCCTTGATCACAGCATCGTTGGCATCGCCCTTCTCGCCCTTCTCGGTGATGACGCACTTTCCCTCGAAGCCGGGGGCATCGGCCGTGTAGAAGCTGTCGCCGTCGACTGGGTAGGGGATATGGGTGGCGATGCCCTTGTCCTGCAGCAGGCGGGTATTGGCCATCCAGACGTCGAAGTCCTCGCGGCCATGGCTGGGCGCAGTGTGCACGAAGCCGGTGCCGGCCTCGTCGGTGACGTGGTCGCCGTCGAGCAGCGGCACCTTGAAGCCGTAGCCGGGATCGAAGCCCGCCAGCGGATGGGCGACCGTGAGCGTGGCGAACTCGCCGGTATCAATCCCGCCAAGGCGCTCGAAGGCCTCCACCTTGGCAGCCTTGAACACCTCGGCCGCCAGCTTGTCGGCGAGGACGAAGGTATCGCCCACTTTGGCCCAGTTGTTCTCGGGCGCGGCGGTGACACGGTAGAGGCCATAGGCGACGCGGCTGGAGAAGGCGATCGCCCGGTTGCCGGGGATCGTCCAGGGCGTGGTGGTCCAGATCACGATGGCGGCCTTGGCGAGCTCGTCACGGCGCGCGCCCTCAAGGATCGGGAACTTCACCCAGACCGTGTCGGAGGTGTGGTCCTCATATTCGATCTCGGCTTCGGCCAGCGAGGTCTTCTCGACCACGCTCCACATCACCGGCTTGGAGCCGCGATAGAGCTGGTCGCTCATGGCGAATTTCATGATCTCGCGGGCGATCTGCGCCTCGGCGGGATAGGCCATGGTGAGATAGGGATGGCCCCAGTCGCCCTCGACGCCGAGGCGCTTGAACTCCTCGCGCTGGACGCCGACCCAATGCTCGGCGAAGGCGCGGCATTCCTGGCGGAACTCGACCAGTGGCACCTCGTCCTTGTTCTTGCCCTTGGCGCGATACTGTTCCTCGATCTTCCACTCGATCGGCAGGCCGTGGCAATCCCAGCCCGGGACATAGTTGGAATCGAAGCCCAGCATCTGCTGCGAGCGCGTCACCATGTCCTTGAGGATCTTGTTAAGCGCATGGCCGATATGGATGTTGCCATTGGCATAGGGCGGGCCGTCATGCAGCACGAATTTCGGCCGGCCGGCCGAGGTCTCGCGCAGGCGCTTGTAGAGATTGCCCTTCTGCCAGCGGGCCAGGATCTCCGGCTCCTTCTGGGGCAGGCCGCCACGCATCGGGAAGGCCGTCTGCGGCAGGAACAGGGTCTGGGAATAATCGAAGCTGTCGGCTTCGGGAGAGGACACAACGTCGGTCATGAAAACAGGTCCGTCGATACGGATGGAGGAGACAGGCGGCGCAAACCCGGACCTTCCGCGGAGCTCAGCAGAGCCCGCACGCGGAAGCCGGGACGATAATTCGTATGAGGCGCAGCACATCTATCATGCGGGCGTGAATAGCAGGCTATCGCGGCGGGATAAAGCGCGGCGGTGGATTTTCTGGGGCATTTACGAGTGAGGCGCGAGCGGCCTCCTCCACTTCGCCCAGAGTTGAGCACCCGGCCTCTTGTCCCTCGATGTTGTTTCTTGCCATCGTGCCCCTATATCCGTCGCATCCCGATATTACCCCGGAGCTTATGGAATGACCGACACGCCCGAATACACGCCTCCGAAAGTCTGGACCTGGAATAAGGCAAGCGGCGGCCAGTTCGCCAATATCAACCGGCCGATCGCCGGCCCCACGCATGAGAAGGAGCTGCCGGTCGGGCGCCATCCGCTGCAGCTCTATTCGCTCGGCACGCCCAATGGCGTGAAGGTCACCATCATGCTGGAGGAGTTGCTGGCGCTCGGGCACAAAGGCGCCGAATACGACGCCTGGCTGATCAAGATCGGCGATGGCGAGCAGTTCGGCAGCGGCTTTGTCGACGTCAATCCGAACTCGAAGATTCCGGCGCTGCTCGATCGCAGCGGCCCCAAACCGATCCGCGTGTTCGAATCCGGCTCGATCCTGTTCTACCTCGCCGAGAAGTTCGGCGAATTCCTGCCCAGGGACCCCGCCACGCGCGCCGAATGCATGTCGTGGCTGTTCTGGCAGATGGGCAGCGCGCCCTATCTCGGCGGCGGCTTCGGCCATTTCTACGCCTATGCGCCGACAAAAAACGAATATGCCATCGACCGTTTCGCCATGGAGGTGAAGCGCCAGCTCGACGTGCTGGACCGGCGCCTGGCCGAGGTGGCCTACCTCGCGGGCAACGACTACACCGTCGCCGACATGGCGGTCTGGCCTTGGTATGGCGGCCTGGCGAAGGGCTGGCAGTATGGCGCGGGCGAGTTCCTCGACGTGCAAAGCTACGAGAACGTACAGCGCTGGGCCGAGACGATCTTCCAGCGCCCAACCGTGCAGCGCGGGCGCATGGTCAACCGCACTTCGGGCGAACCCTCGAGCCAATTGCGCGAGCGCCACGACGCCAGCGATTTCGAGAAGAAGACGCAGGACAAGCTGGAAGCCGCGAGCTGAGGGGTAAAGTTGGGGGCGGGTCTTCAGACCCGGCTCTTGACTACGCGTGCCACACAGAGGCGGGTCTGAAGACCCGCCCCCCGATTCACTGCAACTGCGGCTTCCTGAGGAAGCTGTTGCGGTCGGCCGACTTCACGCGCAGCCAGGATTCGCGGCCGTCGCGCAGGATGCGCAGCGGCACTTCCGCACCGGCCGGGCCGGTCTCCCAGACTTTGCGGTAGAAGTCGGCGAGGCCCTGGACCTCCTCGTTGCGCACGTCGGAGATGATGTCGCCCGGGCGCAGGCCCGCCTTGGCCGCCGGGCAGCCGCCGGCAACGCTGACCACCACGACCTTGCCGTCGCTCTCCGCCGAGAAGGCGCCGAGCCAGGGGCGCGGCGGCCTGTTGACCTGGCCGCGCGTCAGGAGATCGTCGAGGATGGGCGGCAACAGGTCGATGGGCACGACCATGTTGATGTCGAAGCTCTCGCCATTGCGATCCATCTGCAGGAGCAGCGAGCCTATGCCGAGAAGCCGGCCGTCATTGCCGACCAGCGCTGCCCCGCCCCAGGAGGGATGGGCCGGCGCGGTGAAGATCGCCTCGTCGAGCAGATATTCCCAATAGCCGGCAAATTCCTGCTTGGCGACGATATTGGCCTCGACATAATGGCCGGTGCCGTCGGCAAAGACAGCTTCATCGCCGACCTCAGCCTTGCTCGAATCGCCGAGATTCACGGCCGGCAGGTCGAGCCTGCCGAGCGCCTGCACCAGGCCGAAGCCGGTGGTCTGGTCATAGGCCAGCGCATGGGCGGGGACAACGTGCCCGCCCTGCGTGGTCAGCCAGACCTCCTCGGCCTCGGTGATGAGATAGCCGATGGTGAGCACCAGCCCGTCGTCGCGGATGACGACACCGCTGCCCTCGCGCTCCGTGCCGAGAACACCCGCCGTGAAGGCTTCCTGTGGAATGATGGAACGCACGGCCACGACCGAGCGCATGATCGACTGAATATCCATGGCTTTCATCTTGATAGAGCGCGGCTTTCGGGCAGAGCACCGCGAGAGGCGGCAAAGGCCGCATGCGTGATATTATATGAAGGTATGAAAGCCTGGCTGCGGGCGCAAGGCGTGGGGTGGGCAAAAGCGCGCAAGGAGTGGGAGTGGCGATCACCGATCGCCATCTTAAGAGGCGACGCGCTTGCTGGAGAGGAAGATGGCGGTCGGTGACCGCCACTCCGCGGTTGGTGCGCCCTCCCTCACGGCATGCGCCGCACCCCAAGCCGCACCAGCACCTCGCGCGGGATGGCGAGGTCGCGGATCACCGCGCCATGCGAGGACTGGCCCATCAATTCGCGCTGGATGAAATAGCCCCACACCGCTTCGGCGGTCTCCGCCAGCAGGCGCGGACGTTCCGGATCGTCGAGGGGCAGGGCGTTGAGGATGGCGACGGCCTTTGCGGCCGCCTCCCCGGTGCGCTCCAGCGAGATCGCCTTCTCCATGCGGATTTCGGCGGCGAGGACATCGACAGCAGCGTTGGGCGAGAGGCTGGACAGGTTCTGCGGAGGGCGGACAGTCATGGCGATTATAGTGGGGCGCGAGGTTGAGCTTTTCAAGCGAGAGGCGGGGCAGGATATGGCAGCGTAGGCATAGCAGGAAGGGCGCAACGTGAGCCTCCGCCAGCTTCGTGGGGGAGGCGAGTCGCGCCCAGCTACACCGGCTCGCAAATTGTCCCACCCCCTACACCACCCGCGCCGCCGCACGTCCGGCCTGCCGACCGCTGAACAGGCAGCCGCCCAGAAACGATCCCTCCAGCGCCCGGTAGCCATGCATGCCGCCGCCGCCGAAGCCGGATGCCTCGCCGGCGGCGTAGAGGCCAGGGATCACGGCGAGGTCGTGGCCGAAGACGCGGCCGTCGAGGTCCGTCTCCAGGCCGCCCAGCGTCTTGCGGGTGAGGATGTGCAGGCGCACCGCGATCAGCGGGCCATGGGCAGGATCGAGCAGAGCGTGCGGGCTTGCCGTGCGCACCAGCCTGTCGCCGAGATAGCGCCGGGCGTTGCGGATGCCCATCACCTGGCCGTCCTTGGTAAAGGCGTTGGCGATCTCGCGATCGCGTGCCTCCACCTCGCGTCGGACTGCGGCGGCATCGAGCAGCGGCTCGCCGACGAGGGCGTTCATGCCGGCGACAAGGCTGTCGAGGTTGTCGCGCACCACGAAATCCTCGCCATATTTCTTGAACGCCTCCACCGGACCCGTCGCCTGCCGTCCCCTGATGCGGGCGAGGATCAGGCGCCAGTCGCGCCCGGTGAGGTCGGGGTTCTGCTCCGAGCCCGACAGCGCGAATTCCTTGCGGATGATGCTCTGGGTGAGGATGAACCAGGAATGGTCGAAGCCGCTCCGGCGCAGATGTTCGAGCGTGCCGAGCGTGTCGTAGCCCGGATAGAATGGGCCGGGCAGGCGTCGGCCCTGCGCATCGAGCCAGAGCGAGGAGGGGCCGGGTAGGATCCGGATGCCGTGCTGCGGCCAGATCGGATTCCAGTTCCTGAGGCCCTCGACATAATGCCACATGCGGTCGCGGTTGATCAGCCGGGCGCCCGCCGCCTCGGCGATGCCGAGCATGCGCCCGTCGACATGAGCGGGCACGCCACAGACGAGGCCCTCAGGCGGCGTGCCGAGGCGCGCAGGCCAGTTCTGCCTGACCAGACCGGTATTGCCGCCGATGCCGCCGCTGGCGACGATCACTGCCCCGGCCTGCATCTCGAAGTCGCCCACCGTCACCCGCGAGCTCGCCACCCCGCGAGCGGCCTCGCTCGGCTCCAGCAGGGCGCCCTGCACGCCGGTGATAGCGCCGTTGCTGACAACAAGCTTGTCGACACGATGGCGGAAGCCGAAGGCGATCCGCCCGGTCCGTTCGGCCTCCAGCGCCCGCCGCTCGAAGGGCTCTACCACGCCAGGCCCGGTACCCCAGGTGACATGGAAGCGCGGCACCGAATTGCCATGGCCGAGGGCATTGCCGCCCCCGCGTTCGGCCCAGCCCACCACCGGAAAGATGCGATGCCCCATGCCGCGCAGCCAGGAGCGTTTCTCGCCGGCGGCAAAGGCAAGATAGGCCTCCGCCCAGCGCCGCGGCCAATGATCCTCCGCGCGATCGAAGCCAGCCGCGCCCAGCCAGTCCTGCAGCGCCAGATCGTAGCAGTCGCGGATGCCGAGCCTGCGCTGCTCCGGACTGTCGACCAGGAACAGCCCGCCCAGCGACCAGAAGGCCTGCCCGCCGAGATTAAGGCGCGACTCCTGATCCAGCACGATCACCCGCTTGCCAGCATCGGCGAGCTCGGTCGCCGCAACGAGACCGGCGAGACCTGCGCCGACGATGATGACGTCCGCATCGGGCATGAGGGCTCCGGGGAAGGGAGACTTTGAGGGCCGGTCACCCTGCCTTCGGAGCTCATCCTATGCGATATCAGTGGATGATTTGTAGGGGCGAATGTCGGCAGATGCAGGGAGTGGCCATTGCAGGCCGTCCTTCGGTCCTTGTGGATCAGATGCCGCCATACCATTCATAGCCATTGTCTTCCCAATAGCCGCCATGGCCCATGCCGATTTGGGCGAAGCTGTCGACCAGTTCGATCTTCTCCAGATATTTCGGCATCTTGTAGCCGAGCTGCCGCTCGACCCGTACGCGCAGCGGAGCACCATTTTCGATCGGCAGAGGCTTGCCATTCATGCCATAGGCCAGGATGGTCTGCGGATGCCGGGCGTCGATCAGATCGATCGAGCCGTAATATTGGGTGCCATCGTCTTGGTCGATGGTGTCCATGCAGTAGAACACCACATAGCGCGCCGAAGGCTTCGGCTTGGCTTCATCGAGCACGATTGACAAGGGGACCCCGGTCCATTTTGCGATGCAGCTCCACCCCTCCACGCAGTCGTGCCGCGTGATCTGCGTGCGTGACGGCATGGCCTGCAATTGGGCGAGAGACAGCGACAGCGGCTTCTCGACCAGGCCGCCGACCTCGAGTTTCCACTGCCTGAAATTGTCGGATGCCAGCTGCTTGTAGTCCTCGTCGTCCGGATCCGTGCTGCCGTTCGGCCGCTGCGGTTGACGGATATCCGCCTCGGTGAACTCCTCCGCCAGGGCGTTGCGATCGGCCAGTGCCCGGTGGACGCGATAAGTCAGGTTGTTGGCGCTCTCGAGCACATCGCGGACACTGCTATCCCTGTCCAGGTCATCCAGCACATTGCAACTGGCCAGCAGCAGGCTCGAACCGCCGATGGCGGCGGCGGTGAGGAAGCTTCGACGGGATAGCCTGAACTTCGACATTGTCATATCTCCTGCTCAGGCGCGCCCGCGGGCTGCGAGGGGGGATCGATGCGATACCAGCCCGTAACGATCGAGCGCAGTTCGTTGAGCGGGCCCGCAGCGATCACCATCAGCATGTGCACGACGAAAAAGCCGACCAGCAGTAGCATCATGCAAAAATGGATGGTGCGCGCCGTCTGCCGGCCGCCCAGAATATCGGCCAGATGGGGCACGGCGGCGTCGATCCCGGGCGACATCGTCAGCCCGGTCAGGATGATCAGCGGCAGCACCACGAACAACACGCCGCCATAGGCCAGTTTCTGCAGGGTGTTGTAGTCTCGGGTGTGATGGAACCTGAATTTCAGGTGATCGGAGACATCACGGGGCAGGTTTCGCAGGTCTCTGCCCCGTGGAATGAGATCGCGACCGAGGTGCCCGTTGATCAGGCCGCCAATGAGCCAGCCGACGAAGGTGATGACCAGAATCCAGGCGAAGAAGAAGTGTACCACCCGCCCAGTGCCGAGATCCTGATAGGACGGTATGGTCGCCCAGCTAGGAAAGCCGCGTTCCGTCGGCGTATTGTCGACGGCCGACAGGCCGAGCACGCCAGTGGTGTTGAAGCTCTTGCCAAGCACGCGGGTAAAGCCGACCGGCCCCGCCGGGGTGTCCTGGGAGCCTATAGCCAGGACTTCGTTGGAAAAGCCGAAGCCCGACTGATTGCCGATATAGAGCGTTGGATGGGCGTTGAAGATCTGGAGACCGGACAGCAGCAGAAAGAACATGGCAATGGCCCAGGTCCAGTGCGTGATGCGCGTCCACAGAAACTGCCGATAGACGAGAGGCTTTGCGCCTGCAGGTAGCCTCGCTTCGTCCGAACCGGATCGCTGCTGTTCCACCTTGTCGATCATCGCAGAACTCCGTAGGCCGCTTGTCGCGCGAGGGCGGTCGAGGCCGGAAGATGTCACTGCCCGCATCCGCCGGCTTGAACCGGCAAATGCGGGTCAATCGGCGAAGGCAGCCTAATGCGCCATCGGCATCATGCTATGCGATTTGCAGGCCTTTTCCATGGATTTCATCTTCATGGCATCGGTTTCCATTTTTGCCTTCTTCATGCAGTCGGCCATCATGGCGTTCTTGGACATGGGCTTTGGCTTCATGGCTTCGGCTGCAAAGCCATTGCTCACCATCGTGAGCCCCAGTGCTGCTGCGAGAAGCGTCGAGGCAGTTGTCTTCCTGATCAGGGTCATTGCTCTACTTCCTGCTGTGGGGTCCCGCCGGCCGGGTCCCCGGTTGAGTTGCCCGATTGGGCAGTCCGGAGGCGGGGCCCATGGCAGGCAATCCACATCCGAATTCCAAGAACGTCACACCCGCGGCTTCAGTCGGTCGCTGCAGCCAGGATTGGCCCGCCATTCGGTACCTGCACCAGAATGGCCGTTCGCAGCCCTGCACTCGCGGGTTCGAAGGTCTGCCTGACGGCGCTGCCCGTCCAACTGCCGAGCCGCCTCAATTCATGAACGACGTTGGTATGAGGCAAGGTTCGTCCGGTGTTTTCGCCACGACCGACCGCGACATTGACGACGTTTGGATCGTAGCGGACGAGCCAGATGTCGGTTCCGGAACGGGGTGCCGCGCCGGGCGCCAGGTTGACGCTGGTTGAGGAGAGCTCGATGGCCGGGCCAGTCGACAGATGGCTTCCGCTCAGCAGGCCCTCGACGGAAGAGAAGTCGTTGCCGACAGTATCCCGGCTGCCGTTCACCACCATCTGAGGCGTGAAGGGACCGTCATGCCCCAGATTTGTCTCGTAGGAGCTTTGCCTGTCGGTGAATTTTTCCTGGCCGAACACATCCTTCCAGCCCAGGCTGTCCCAATAGGTCACCGAAAAGCTCAAGGCCAGAACATCGCTCCGGCCGCGGAGCTTGATCAGATTGGCGTTGGCGGGCGGACAGGACGAACAGCCCTGACTTGTGAACAGTTCGACCACGAGCGGCACGCGGCGTCCGGAAGCCTCCGCCAAACCAGGCAAACCCATGAAGACCAGCACAGCGCCCGCAGAAATACCCGCGCGAAAAAGTGCGCCTCTCATGTCTCGCTCCTTACAACCACGATAATCGCCCGGGAGAATTGGTCTCCTGTTCGGGACTTCGCGGTGAGCGCATTCCTGTTACATCACGTGTTCGTGAGGTACTGCTCAGCAGCCAGCCCGTCAGCGTCCAGACGGCGATCGCGATGGTTCGTCGACGCCATAAATCTATTAAATCTATATATATCATAATTTTTATAGACTTTTGTTTTTCGTGGGGTACAGTCCTCTCCAGCATGGCTATGGGAGCCAGCAGAACTGGGACGATAAACATGACGCTTGCCCTCGAAGGTGAACTTGTAATCAAGCCCGTGGCCGCGCGGATCGGCGCCGAGATTTCCGGCGTGAAGTTGTCGGGCGATCTTCCGGCAGAGACGGTTGCGGCGATCAATGCGGCGCTCCTGCGTCACAAGGTGATTTTCTTCCGCGGCCAAAATCATCTCACCGATCTCGAACAGGAACGGTTCGCCGCTCGCCTGGGCACGTTGGTGGCCCATCCCACCCAGCACGCGCAAAAGGGCACCGCTGCCATTCTCGAACTCGACTCCACCAAGGGCGGCGGCCGGGCTGATTCCTGGCATACCGATGTCACCTTCGTGGATGCCTACCCGAAGATCTCGCTCCTGCGCGGCGTCGTCATTCCAGAGGTCGGCGGCGACACGGTCTGGTCCAACACGGTCGAGGCCTATGAGCGCCTGCCTCCCGCGCTCAAGACCGCCGCCGAGCAGCTCTGGGCCTTGCACACCAATGCTTATGACTATGCCGCCTTGCGCCCGCATGCCACCGACGAGGAACTGCGCCACTTCGAGGAAGTCTTCGCCTCGACCGTCTATGAGACGGAGCATCCGGTGGTTCGCGTCCATCCCGAAACCGGGGAACGCTCCTTGGTCCTGGGCTCCTTCGTGCAGCGCTTCCTGGGCTATTCGCGGAGCGACTCCGAACATCTCTACCAGCTGCTGCAGACCCACGTGACCAGGCCCGAGAACACCGTGCGCTGGCGCTGGCACGAGGGTGACGTTGCGATCTGGGACAATCGCGCCACCCAGCACTACGGCGTCAACGACTATGGCACCGCCAAGCGTGTCGTTCGTCGCACCACGCTCGATGGCGACGTGCCGGTAAGCGTCGATGGCCGGCGCAGCGTCAATCGCAAGAAGGCCGTGCGCAACCCCTCGGCCCTGGCTGCCTGATCGACCCTATCAAGGATCTCATCGATGAAACTCGCTTACATTGTGGCCCTGGCCGCAGGCCTCGCGGCCGTCGCCCCGGCCTCGGCCGAAACCCTCCTCCGCATCGGATATCCGGGCACCGGCCTCGATGATCGTCCGTTCGGCTATGGCGACTACATCGCCATTGGCCATGTCAAGCAACTGGTCGAGGCTGAATTCAAGGACCAGCCCGACGTCAAGGTGACGTGGACATTCTTCCGCGGCGCCGGGCCGGCGCTGAATGAATCGCTTGCCGCCGGGCAGCTCGATTTCGCGGCAGGCCTTGGCGATCTTCCGGCGATCGTCGGGCGTTCACGGGGTCTTGCCACCGAATTCCTTGCGTCGGCCGGCAGCCACGACCCGCTCTATCTTGCGGTTCCCCCCAATTCGTCGATCCATTCGGTCGAGGATCTAAGGGATCACAAGGTCGCGCAATTCCGCGGCACCAACCTGCAGATCGCAACGGACAGGGTGCTCGAGGCGCATGGTCTGTCGGAAAAGAACATCCGGTTCGTCAGCCTCGATTCCAACGCCGCGACCGCCGCGCTCGTCTCGGGCAATGTCGACGCCTCCTTCGGCGGCTCGGAATATCTCGATCTGGCCAAGCACGGGGTGGTCAAGATCATCTATTCCACCAAGAACGACAATCCGACCCTCGGCCGCAATTCGGGCCTCTATGTCACGGCGGATTTCGAAAAGGCTCATCCCGACTACACCGCCAAGGTGGTGGAAGCCTTCGTCAAGGCCGCGCATTTCGGCGCCGACGAAGCCAACAGGCAGGATGTCTTTGAGATCTGGGCGAAATCCGGATTGCCGGCGGAGAGCTTCGCAACCGACTTCAAGGACGAGCGCCTGGCCCACCGTCTCTCGCCGGTCGTCGATGATTACATCGTCGCCCGCTACAAGGACCAGGCCGAGCGCGCGAAGGCCTATGGGCTGATCAAGAAGGATGTCGATATCGATAGTTGGTTCAACACCAAATATCTGAAGCAGGCCCTGACCGACCAGAAGCTCGAGCATTATTGGCCGACCTTCGACGCCAAGGGTCAAAAGCTGACAGACGGCGAGGTCGAGCAGACCAGAGCGGCGACCAACTGAGATGTCCTGGCTGCACGCCGACGCTCCCCATGGCCACATTGGCGCCCCCGCAGAAAGTGCGGGGCGCAAGGGAAATATCGGTCGGAATATCGGCCCTGCAGCCGGGGCCGTGGGTCTCGGGCTCATCGTGCCGCTCGCGCTCCTGGCCGCCTGGACCCTCTCGGCCCTGGCGGATTGGCTTCCCGAGCAGATCCTGCCGCCGCCCTGGGTGGTCTACGATACGCTGCGGGACGGCATCCAGGATGGCTCCCTGCTCTCCAGCACGGTGACGAGCCTGCGGCGTGTCGCCGAGGGATTTGCCGCCGGCGCCCTCGCCGGGCTGACGCTCGGCGTGCTGATCGGCCTGTCCAAGACCCTGCGGCAGTTCGTGGATCCCCTGTTCCTCGCCTTGAGCCAGGTGCCGACGCTTGGCTGGCTTCCCATCATGGTTCTGTTCGTCGGCCTCGACGAGAGTCTCAAGGTCGTGGTGATCGGCTGGTCGGCCTTCATCCCTGTCGTCCTCAACACGGCGCAAGGCGTGCGCGAGGTGCCCCAGGCCTATGCCGAACTGGGCCGGGTTCTGTCCTTCAGCCCCTGGTCGAAGCTGACGACCATCGTGTTGCCCTCGGCCGTGCCCTCGATTTTCACCGGTTTGCGCGAAGGCCTCGCCAATAGCTGGCAGACACTCGTTGCCGTGGAGCTGATCGCCTCCTTCGAGGGGCTCGGCTACCTGATGGCCTATGGGCGCCAATTGTTCCAGCTGGAACTCGTACTCGCCGCGATGATCGTCGTCGGTGCGATCGGCCTTCTCATTCACGGCTCGCTGACCTTGATCGAGCATCGTCTTCAGCGTTGGCAATCGGAGATCAAGCGATGAGCACGATCATTGCCGATAATCCTCGGCGCGAGGAGACTGCCAGGCCCTGGTGGCCGCGCCTCGAGCATATCCCGGCAGCGGCCAGGCCTTTCATCCTCCCGGTGCTGCTCCTGATCCTTTGGGAGTTGTTGTCTCACGCAGGCGTCGCGAACCCGGTTTTCTTCCCGACCCTGGAGCAGATCGTCGAGCGCGGCATCAAGGAAGCGGAGGAGGGCAATCTCATCGGCAATTTCCTCGCCAG
Organism: Labrys miyagiensis; assembly: GCF_030160835.1. Taxonomy (GTDB): domain Bacteria; phylum Pseudomonadota; class Alphaproteobacteria; order Rhizobiales; family Labraceae; genus Labrys; species Labrys miyagiensis. The sequence continues at coordinate 22,789 of NZ_BSPC01000095.1, forward strand.
TCTCCAGCGCGACCTGCTCGGCTTCATCGCCGGCAGCGCGATCGGCACGGCGCTGGGCCTTGTCATCGGCTTTTCGCGGCTCCTGCGGCGCCTCCTCGGCCCCATCCTGCTCGTCCATCGCCAGATCGCCCTCTTTGCCTGGGTTCCGCTGATCTCGATGTGGTTCGGGGGAGGGGAGACCGGCAAGCTGGTGTTCATCGCGCTGGCTGCCTTTCAGCCGGCCCTGGTCAACAGCTGGCAGGGCGTCGCCAATATTCCGCGTAGCTATCGCGAACTGTCCGAGGTGCTGACCTATGGCTGGTTCGATTATGTCGCCATGATCGCGATTCCCGGCGCCTTGCCCAGCGTCTTCACCGGGTTGCATTCCGCCCTGATCTATGCCTGGACGGCGACCGTGGGCGCCGAGCTGTTGCTCAACATCGCGCCTGGCCTCGGCGGCCGGATGAACGAGGGCCAGCAATTGTTCCATATGGACCTGCTGTTCCTCTGCCTCTTCCTGCTCGGCCTCGTGGGCGTCCTGTTCAACCTTTTGGCGGCGGCACTGGAACGCCGGCTTGTGCGCTGGAGAATTCAATGACAATTCATGCCGTCATCACCGGCAGCCAGGCGATCGCTGCTGAAACGCTTGCCATCGACCATGTGAGCAAGGAGTTCGACGTCGCTGGACAGCGCGTAAGAGCCCTGGCCGATATCAACCTCACGGTCGCCGAGGGCGAATTCGTCAGCATCGTCGGAGCGTCCGGCTGCGGAAAGTCGACGCTTCTGCGCCTGATCCTGGGCCTCGACACTCATTATCAGGGCGAGATCCGGGTCGAGGGAAGGCGGGTGGAATGCCCGGGCCTCGACCGCTCGATCGTCTTCCAGGAACACCGGTTGCTGCCATGGCTGAGCGTGGAGGCCAATGTCGCGGCGGCCCTGCGAAAGAGCCCGCTGGGCGCTTCGCAAAAGAGGGCGCTTGTTGCGGAGCACCTCGAGCTCGTCGGCCTCGATCAATTTGCGAAGGCCTATCCGGCCCAGCTCTCCGGCGGCATGGCCCAGCGGGTGGCGATTGCGCGTGCCCTGGTCACGCGGCCAAAATTCCTGCTGCTCGACGAGCCGCTCGGCGCGCTCGATGCCCTGACCCGTCTGCGTCTCCAGGATGAATTGCGGCGCATCGTCAGGCAGGAGGGGGCAACGGCAATCCTTGTGACCCATGATGTGGACGAGGCCGTCTATCTGGGCGACCGCGTGGTCATCATGCATCCCCATCCCGGCCGGATCGCCACGATTCTCCCGGTCAAGGGCGCCTCGCATGATCGCTCCGATCCCAGCTTCATCCGCCTGCGCGATGAGGTCCTCTCCTGGCTCGGCGTACCGCGTGCGGGTGGCGCTTCGGTTGAGATACGGGAAAAAGCCGCCAAGCAGACTGCAAGCCTGAATTGAGAATGCCGCCCTGAACGGAAGTGGCGCGACGCCGTCCTTCAGGTCCATGCCGTATCCCAATCCATCCCACGCGCCTGATAGGCCGCCTCAAGGGGAGTTCCGCATCATGACAAAGCGCAAGGGCCAGCTGAAGCTCGGGGCTTTTCTCTATTTCACCGGCCATCATGTTGCGGCCTGGCGCCATCCCGAGGCCTGGGCCGGGGATGAGCTCAAGCATTACACCGATTTCGCGCGCCTGGCGGAGGCCGCGAAATTCGACACCGTCTTCTTCGCAGACGGGGTCGACGTCCGGCTCAGGAATATCGAGGCGGCCAGCCGCAAGGCCCACAGCGGCGTCTCGCTGTTCGAACCCCTGACCTTGCTGTCCGCCCTGGCGCTGGTCACCGAGCGGATCGGACTCGTTGCCACCGCCTCCACGAGCTACACGGAGCCCTATAATCTCGCCCGCCAATTTGCCTCGATCGATCATCTGAGCGGGGGACGGGCGGGCTGGAACCTCGTCACCTCCTCCGATCCCGATGCCGCCTATAATTTCGGCCATGTCGCGCCGATCCTCCATGCCGACCGCTATGACCGTGCGGAGGAATTCGCGGATGTGGTGATCGGGCTCTGGGATAGCTGGGCCGACGATGCCTTCATCCGCGACCGAACGAACGGGCGCTATTTCGATGCCGACAAGCTTCATGTCCTCGACCACAAGGGCAAGCATTTTCGCGTCAGGGGTCCCCTGAACACGCCGCGCACGCCGCAGGGCCATCCGGTCGTGGTTCAGGCCGGTTCCTCGGATCCGGGCAAGGAGCTCGCGGCCCGGACAGCGGAGGTGATCTTCACGGCGCAATTGACCCTGGAGGACGCGACGGCCTTCTATGCCGACGTCAAGGGGCGGCTCGCCAAATATGGTCGCTCGCCCGACGACCTGAAGATCATGCCCGGCGTCTTTCCCGTCGTGGCCAGAACCGAATCCGAGGCCCGCGAAAAGTTCGAGGCGCTGCAGGATCTCGTCCAGCCCGTGGTCGGCCTGGACCTGCTGGCGGGCCTCGCAGGCGGGGAGGAGTTGAGCACCTATCCCGTCGACAGCCCGCTGCCGCCGCTGCTCGAGTCGGAGGCCGGCAAGAGCCGCCAGGCGCTGTTGATCGATCTTGCCCGCCGCGAAAACCTCACCATCCGCCAGCTCTATCTGCGCATAGCCGGCGCCCGTGGCCATTGGCAGCTGGTCGGGACCCCGGAACAGATCGCCGATCAGCTCGAGGAGCGCTTCGTGAACTATGGCGCCGATGGCTTCAATGTGATGGCGCCGATCGTACCCGGCGGGCTCAACGATTTCATCGAGCTGGTGCTTCCCGAGCTGCGCCGCCGGGGCCTGTTTCGCACCGAGTATGAAGGCGCGACCCTGCGCGAAAATCTCGGCCTCAAGCGGCCGCCCAACCGGTTCGAGAAGGCGGCCGAACAAACGCAAGCGGCCGAGTGACGAGGATTGGGACCTCCGTCGCGCGAGGTCTGGTTCAACCATCCTTGCGGTGCCGGGCTCGCATTTCCTGATAACACGGCGCCAGCTCGCCCGATCCAGCATTCGGCCTCGCAGAGCAACAAGGGCTGCCCGCTTTCTCGACCAGATGGCGATTTTTCCTTACGATACGCCCCAACCGGACCTGCCGGAGGGGCTCATGCTGATTTATGCCGGTCTCACATCAACCCTGAAAAACTTGCGACCGCCGTTGACCGAAGCCGTCGTGACTTCAATGCTGGCTCCGTGCCTTGTCAAAGCTTGGCTTGACGACTATGGCCGCGTCGTCAGTGACTACGAGGTCGTAGAAACTCAAGACGAAGGCTTTTCCTATCTGTTCGACATATCCGCCCAGCGTCTGATCGCGGCGTGGGGGCTCAGCAAAGGCAAGGACGTGTCGCCGCGTTCCATCATCGCAACCAGGATGAAGGGCCACCCGCTCACGAATACAGTGGGTGGAAAACGCTATCATCGGGGGCATACCATCCCACACACCATGGGCGGGCGAACCGACATCAATCTTGTCCCCCAGCTCGGTGTGATCAACTCGGGGCCGTTTCAGGAACTCGAACGCCTCGCTGTTGCTACACCTGGCTCGCTCTATTTCACCTATTGGTCGTATCGCGACGCCCGCACGCAGCGACCTTCCGGCGTCGAGCAGGGCTGCCTCGTCGCGGGCTCCGATCCCAAGATCGTCAACTTTCAGAATTGAGTTCGGGACTCCACGGCGGAGACCAACGAACCCGGTTGCGTCCCCCGCCGGGCACTCGTCTCGGCAACCCTGTTGGACGATTATGCAATCTTCCGGAGCCTTACTGGCAAGGACTTATATGACGGTGTGCCGCTCTGAGGATCCTGGTAGGTCAGCGGGCAAAGATTGTTGGCCTCGGGGTAATAGGCACCGATTGATCCCGGGGCGATGTCATGCGCGATCGCCGTCAGACGGATGCGCTTGTGCTCCTGGCCCGGGATGGCGGAGATGATCTCCACCAGATCGCCGTGCTCCAGGTTCTGCGCCGCCAGATCCCGCTCGCTGATGAACAACACGTCGCGCCTGCCGAACACCCCACGGTAGCGGTCATCGAGGCCATAGACGGTCGTATTGTACTGGTCATGGCTGCGCAGCGTGGTCAGCTTCAGCACGTCCGTCCCGGCCAGCATCGGGTCTTCCTCCAGCCCGGCGAAGGGGATGAACTCTGCCTTGCCGGACTTGGTGTGCCAAACCCGCTCGGTCGGACCCAGCGGCAGACGGAAGCCGCCTGGGTGGCGGATGCGCGTGTTGTAGTCGCGGAAATCGGGGTACACGGCCTCGATCTTGTCGCGGATCCGGTCGTAATCGGCGATCAGACCCTGCCAATCGACCTTGCTGGCGGGCAGGGTCGCCATGGCGATGCCGGCGATGATCGCAGGTTCTGAGCGCAAGTGTTCCGAAGCCGGCTCCAGCTTGCCACGGGAGGCGTGCACCATCGACATCGAATCCTCGACCGTGATCGATTGCGCGCCGGTCACCTGCACGTCCCGCTCCGTGCGGCCAAGGACAGGCAGGATGATCGCTTCCTTGCCGATCAGAAGGTGGGAGCGGTTCAGCTTGGTGTTCAGATGAACCGCCAGGTCCAGGTTGCGCATACCCTGATAGCTCAGATCGGCGTCGGGCATGGCGACCGAGAAATTGCCGCCCAGGCAAACCAGCACCTTTGCCTTTCCATCCACCATCGCCTGCATCGCCTTGACCGCGTCATGGCCGTGGTTCGACGGCGGACGGAAGCCAAAGGCTCTCTCTACATTGGCGAACATCAGCGGATCAGGTTTTTCGGTGATGCCGACGGTGCGGTTGCCCTGCACGTTGGAATGACCGCGCAGGGGGCAGATACCTGCGCCAGGCTTGCCGTAATTGCCGCGCAGCAACAGCAGGGCCGCGATCTGCTGCACATTTTGCGTGCCTTTCTCATGCTGTGTAACGCCCATGCCATAGCTGACGATCGTGGCGTTCGATCGGACATAGGCATCAGCCACCACCTCCAGCGCGCCGCGAGCCAAGCCGCTGGCGGCCTCGATTGCCGCCCACGGCGTCTGCCGCAGATCCTCGGTGAAGGCATCGAATCCATTGGTGTGGGCGGCGATGAAGTCGCGGTCGAGTACGTTCTCGCCTGCGTCGGCGCGGGCGATGACGGCCTTCATGATGCCCTTCAGAGCGGCCGCATCGCCGCCGACCTTAACCTGGTGGTAGGTTGAGGCGATTGGGGTGGCGCTGAAGCTCGCCATCTCGATGGGGTTCTGCGGGTCGGCGAAGCGCTCAAGCGCCCGTTCCCTCAGCGGGTTGAAGACGAAGATCGGCACGCCGCGCCGGGCACATTCATGCAGCGTGCCCATCATGCGAGGATGGTTGGTGCCGGGATTGTGGCCCATCGCGATGATGAGGTCGCAATGGTCGAAGTCCTCCAGCGAGACGGTGCCCTTACCGATGCCGATCGCCTGCGGAAGGCCGACACTGGTCGCCTCATGGCACATGTTGGAGCAGTCGGGGAAATTATTGGTACCGAATTCGCGGGCGAAGATGTTGAACAGGAACGCTGCCTCGTTCGAAGCGCGGCCGGAGGTGTAGAACTCCGCCATGTCTGGATCCGGCAGGCCGCGCAACACCTCCCCGATCCGAGCGAATGCATCGTCCCATTCGACCGGCTTATAGGTGTCGCTCGCCGGATCGTAGGCCATCGGGTGGGTGATGCGGCCGTGGTTCTCCAGCTCGTAATCGCTCTGCTGGAGCAATTCCGCGACCGTGTGCTCGGCGAAGAATTCGGGGGTGACGCGTTTCTTCGTCGCCTCCCAGGTGACGGCCTTGGCCCCGTTCTCGCAGAACTGGAAGGTGGAGGTATGTTCCTTGTCCGGCCAGGCGCAGCCGGGGCAGTCAAAGCCATCCGGCTTGTTCGTGCGCAGCAGCAGCAGCGGCGCCTCGGCGACATGCATCTGCTCGGCAACGGCCTTGGCGGTTGCCCGCAGCGCGCCCCATCCGCCCGCTGGCGCATCATAGCGGTGGACGCCTGGAATGTTACGTTTTTCCATCACCAGAATCATCCTTACTTTTAGAGTAAAGCGTTATATTTAAAATGGAATAGCGCTATATTCCGCTTATATTGCCTGATGCATTGAAGGTTGGACAGACTTTCTCGCAGCATATCGCCCGTGTGAGCCAAGGCAGCTTTACGCTCGCACTGCCTTCTCACGCCCACGGCGCCCCCGCCAGCGCAGCCGCCAGATAGTCGATTACCACCTGCACCCTCAGCGGCCGTAGCGGCGAAGGCGGCATGATCAGGTGCAGGGCCAGCGGTGGCGAGGTCCAGTCCGGCATGGCGATTTCCAGCGTGCCGGCGCGCAGTTCGCGCCAGACCAGGAATTCCGGCTGGATGGCGAGGCCCAGTCCCGCCACGAGCGCCGGGTTGAGCATGTCGGCATTGTCGGTCCACAGCCGCACCGGCGGCTGCACGACTTCCTCGCCGAACTGGGGATGGCTGAAGCGCCAGGAGCCGGGCGAGGGTGCTCTCGTATAGGCCAGCGCCTGGTGCCGCTGAAGCTCGGCCGGATGGGTCGGGCGTCCCTGCGCGTCGAGATAGGCCGGTGCGGCGACCAGCAGCAGGCGCACGGCGCACAGCCGGCGGGCGAGGAGCGAGGAATCCTCCAGCCGGGCGATGCGCAGGGCGAGATCGAAGCCGTCGGCGATGAGGTCGACCTGGCTGTCGGTCAGCGAGACATCGAGCGTCACGTCGGGATAGGCGGCCATGAAGCCGGGCAGGGTGGCCGCCATGTAGGCAATGCCGAAGGAGAGGGGCGCGCTGAGGCGCACGCGCCCGCGCGGCACGGCCGATTGCTCGGCGGCTTCGTCCTCCACCGCCTCGCCCTCCTGGAGGATGCGTGTCGCCCGTTCCAGCGCAGCGCGGCCGCCTTCGGTCAGCGACAGCCGCCGCGAGGTGCGCGAGATGAGCGCGATGCCGAGCCGCGCCTCCAGCCGGGCGATGGCCTTGGAGACGGTGGGGTTCGACAGGCCGAGTTCCTGCGCGGCGCGTGCGAAGGAACCAAATTCCGCCACCTTGGCGAAGATGGCCCAGGCTTCGAGGTCAGGGAGGCGACGTGTCATTTTTGGAAACGATGAGATGACAATGTTTCTATTTCATCAAAGTACGACCGGGGCCATGTTTCCGTCAACGCAGCAATCACGCTGACCACGGAGACCTATCATGATCGATCGTCGCCCCTTCGCCAGCCTCGGCGGTGCCAATCACGGCTGGCTCGACGCCAAGCACCATTTCTCCTTCGCCAATTATTACGACCGCAAGCGCATGGGCTGGGGGCCGATCCGGGTGTGGAACGACGACACCATCGCCTCCGGCACCGGCTTTCCCCCGCATCCACATGCCGACATGGAGATCATCACCTATGTCCGCGAGGGCGCGATCACCCATCAGGACAGCATGGGCAATTCCGGACGCACCGAGGCCGGCGACGTGCAGGTGATGAGTGCCGGTTCGGGCGTACGGCATTCCGAATATAACCGCGAGCCCGGCACGACGCGCATCTTCCAGATCTGGATCGAGCCGAAATCGCGCGGCGCAAGGCCGGCCTGGGGTGCCAAGCCCTTCCCGAAGGGTGATCGCTCCGGCCGCTTCGTCACGCTGGCGAGCGGCTTTGCCGAGGATGCCGACGCCCTGCCGATCCGCACCGACGCTCGCATCCTGGGCGCCACGCTGAAGGCTGGCGAGACCGCCGATTATGAGCTCGGTGCCGGCAACCACGCCTATCTCGTGCCGGCCAAGGGGGCCGTCGAGATCAACGGCGTGCGCATCGATGCCCGCGACGGCGCCGCGATCGCTGATGAGACGGTGCTGCATGTGACCGCGCTCGAGGATGCTGAACTCGTGCTGGTCGACGCGGCCTGAGATGGCGAGGCGCCAGCATCGCACCGGGGCGAACACCCGGAGGCGATGCTGGCGCCAGGTCGCATAGAGGGTTCAGCCGCCGGCGCATTCTTCGATGAAAAAGACGATCCTCGTTCTCTCCATCCACAAGAGGCAGCGCTGCCAGTTGGGTTGGCAGGACGGATCAGTGCTCGAATGCCAGGGGCTCGGGTCGCAAAGCGCTGATATTGCTGCCACCATGTCGGCGGTCATGGAGTCCAGGATTGACCCGTATTTAACATGGCAATTGGATAACCTCGGAATTGCCGCCTTGCTGTCACATTATTGACACAGGATCTCTCCGAGGTTCACCCTGGGGCTGAACCCAAGGAGACGATGACCATGAGAAAACTTGCTATCATCCTGGCAAGCACCATTCTGGCCGCTTCAACAATCGGCATTGGCGCGGCTTCCGCGCAAACGACGCCCGCGCCGGCGACCCCCGATGCCACGACGGCGACGCCCGCCCCGGCTACGGCGGCGCCGATGAAGAAAGCCAAGCCTCACAAGGCTGCCGTCAAGCACAAGGCGATGAAGAAGAAGGCCGCGCCCAAGAAGAAGCCGGCCATGGAGCCGAGCAGCGATCAGAGCACGCAGCCGCAGCAGTAAGTTTCCGTAAGCGGGGATTGCGCCCGAGCCCGGCCGGCTTGCCGAGTTCAGGCGCCATCGCACCGGCCCGCAAAACGCACGGCAAGATGTCAGCACGTGACCCGATAGGTCGGGTGGTCATGGTGGATTGGCTATTTCCACTGACATGTCTACGGACTCGCCCGTCGCTTGCAGGACCATCGCGAAGAGCAAACGCAAAAGTGGCTGCCTTCATGAACATTGGCGGCGCTGCCTGGAGCAGCGCCGCCGCACTCTCCGCCCTCAATTGGCGATGACGCGGTCGCCGCGGCAGACATTCACATTGTCGTAGGTCGAGGTGTAATCGTCGCTGAAGCGCACCTTGATGTCGAACAGGCAGTTGTTGCCGGAAATGGTGAAGTCGGACGTCGAGTTCGGCGCGATCGCCGCATCGACATCCGCCGCCTTCCAGGGGTCGGACTCCCCGGCATGGGCGAACCAGACATTCTGGATCGCCAAATTGTCGTTGCGATTGACCACGGTGAACTCACCGGCCATGGCGGCCGATCCCTGGAACAGGGCACCCATTGCGAGGGCACCGACGACAACCAAAGCCTTGATGGACTTGCTCATAGCTGAATTCTCGCTTTCTGGAGGAAGTGTTTGATGCAACGGCCTGCTTGACCACCCGGCCGTCGCCAGAGCTATAGGCCCGGCCTCGCCGCCTTCCTGTTCCCCGCGTTACGAAAATCCCCCAGAAAGCCTCGAAACCGACCGTTTTCGCCCTCAACGCGTGCGCTTGGGCACAAATCCGGACATTTGCCGTGATGGCGTGGGTGGGCGGCAGGAGCCAACCTGACGGTGTTGGGTACGAGGCCCGTACGCAAGCGCAGCTCCAAGCGACCCGAAGCGATATCCGATCAGAATGGCACGCGACGTCATCCCGGGCGACGGAGGAGACCCGGGATCCATGAACACTGTCCTTCCAAGGTTGTGTTCATGGATTCCGGCTCTTCGCGTCGCTCCCCAACCAAACCGAACGGTTTGGTCGGGGGAATGACGATTCACTTCATTCTGAAGCGATCATGCTCCAATTGCCGCCGGATCAAGTCCGAAAGCCTGGCGTCCGATCTGCCTGGGGATCGCATTCATGGGCCGCTTTCCAGCACGCGCATCCCGATGCTATCCCATGCCAATGACAGGGCAGAATTCGTCGCTGAAACTGCCGCGTCAACCGCAGCGGAGCAATCGGGGTCAGCAGAGGCTGTAGTCGGTCAGGCGCCACCGGCAACGGCCCTTGCATGCAGGAGGCGAAAATGGACGCGGCCTATATTTCAGCGCTTTTCGGTCTCGCGGGCGCGATCGTTGGCGGGCTGGCGTCATTCAGCACGACCTGGCTCACGCAGAGCGCGCAACTCCGCGAAAGGCGGCGCGAGGTTGAAAGGAACAGGCGGGAGCAACTCTTCGACAGCTTCATCACCGAGGCAACGCGCCTGTATGGCGACGCGCTGAGCCATGAGAAGGATGACGTGGCGGATCTCGTGCTCCTCTACGCGATCGTTGGCAGAATGCGATTGACGACCTCGCGGACAGTGGTGGAGGCTGCCGAGCGCGTGCTGGACGTCATCGTCGACACCTACCTCGCACCCAACCGGACACTACACGAGCTGCGCCATCTCGCCCGCGACGGCGGCATGAACTTCCTCGGCGAGTTCGGCGAGACCTGCCGTGCGGATCTTCAGGCAACTACGTATGGCGGGAGATGACGTCAGGTCTGTTAGCTGGCTATCGGCCGCTCAGGTGAGCGGTATCGCTGCTCTCAGTTTTTCACTCTAGTCGACGGGCGGTCGCCGCCGGAAGAGTGCTCCTTGTGCCACTTGCCATTGGTGTCCTCGAAATCGATCTCCGCATCTTCCCCCGGCGTACGCTGCTCGCGTGCGGCCCGCTCCGCCGCTGCATGGGCTGCGTCCCGCGTCGGGAAGGGCTCCGAGAACACGCCATCCGCCTTGTAGGCCCATCCGCCATCATGCTCGACAACTTCATAAATCTCTTGTGACATGAACAAACTCCATTTTTGAAAATCGGTGAAGGCCCTTGAAGTGACGCCATGCTCAGATGGAACTTCAATTCCACATTACGCCAATCGCCATTGAAAGCCATCGGATCGCTGCTGGTCTCGCTCCGTCCGATCTGGATCGGCAAGCAGCAGGCCGGCGAAGTGCAGGCCGGCATCGACTTCGCGGCCGAAAGGTATGGTGATTGAGCCGGCGCTGCCGCGACAGGGGCTGCCCCGTTCTTCAGCGGAAGAATCACAGATACGGCACCGGGCCTGACTTCTGTCTCAGGCCCGGCGCCGCCGTTTTCCACCCATGAGAGCGGGAGCTAGACCCCCGCGTTCGGATACTCGCCCAGCCCACGCCCGCCCGGCGTCTTGTAGTAGTCGTCCACCAGGCGGGTGCGATCGGGATCGCTCCAGTCCCACTGCTCTTCCTCCGCATATTTGGGCGCGCGGGTGAGTTCGTCCTCGGTGACGCCGACCTGGTAGCCGCCGAGATCGGTATTGTATTTCAGCGTGTTCCACGACAGCGGATAATGGTCGTGGCCGATGCCCAGGAAGCCGCCGAAGGCCAGCACGGCGTAGGAGACCTGGCCGCTGCGCTTGTCGAGCATCACGCGCTCGATCGAGCCGATGCGTTCGCCATCCGCACCATAGACGGCGGTGCCTTCCACCTTGTCGCTGCCGATGAGGTTGCCGTATTCCCTATTCTCGATTGCCATGGAAAATCCTCCTGTTTCCTCATCGTGAACAGGAGCAGGAGGCATTTGTTCCGCCTGGCAGAGTCTCGGCGCGGCCTTCATATGCCGACCGCTACCGGAGGAAAATAACGAATGGCGGATCGTGACCGCACCAAGATAATTGCCAGGAGAACGCCGGAATCGGCGGCCATGCTGGCAAACGTCAAACGTGCGATGGCGATCACCGCCAATCTCAATCGTTTGACCCTCAGCGACGCGGACGAAGTCCGGGCCTTGTTCAGCGATCTCATCGGCAAGAAGGTGGACGACAGCTTTTTATTGATCCCACCATTCTACACAACCGGTGGGCTCGATATCCGTGTCGGGCGCAATGTCTTCGTCAATCAGAACTGCACGTTTTATGACCTTGGCGGGCTCGACATTGCCGACGACGTGATGATCGGGCCGAATGTGAGCATCATCACGTCCGGCCATCCCCTTGCACCTTCCCAGCGGCGCGCCTTCGTAACCGCCAAGCCCATCGTGATCGGAAGAAACGTCTGGATCGCCGCCGGCGCAACGATCATCGGCGGCGTGACGGTGGGCGAAAACTCTGTTGTCGCAGCGGGTTCCGTCGTCACCAAGGACGTTCCCCCAAATACTCTTGTCGGCGGAAACCCAGCGCGGGTCATTCGTTCAATTGCCGACTGAGGGGATTCCAGTCGCGGACGTCGCGGCATGGCGTTCGGCTCCGCCCTTCGCCGATGCGGCGATGATCGAGGCTGCCGACCCAGGGGCGAAACCCCAGTCAGGCCGCCCCCGGCGAAGGCGCGGATTGTTGGGCGCCGCCCCACTCGGGGCAAACATCAGGGCCTCGGGCATGGCGTCTCCTGTCGGTTGCCTTCCAGAGCAGGAAGGATCTCCAAGACGTAGGCCCAAGAGGCAAGGCGAGCCGGGGGAGCAAATCCGGCCGGCTGTTTTGAGTTCAGCGGTCGATAACCGCCATGTTTCCAGCGTCGTGGCGCTCGCCGACAGCTGGCGCGAGGTTGTTCAGCCGCTCTATCTGCTCGGCGCTTAGATGGAGCTGGTCGGCCGCGATGTTTTCCTCGACGCGAGCCACTCGCTTGGTGCCGGGAATCGGGGCGATATCGTCGCCTTGGGCGAGCAGCCAGGCCAGAGCGATCTGCGCGGGTGTTGCATTTACTTCTGCAGCGACCGCCTTGACTTCATCGACGATGCGCAAGTTGCGCCGGAAGTTTTCACCGCTGAAGCGCGGGTTGGTCTTACGCCAATCGTCGTCGGAGAGTTGCTCGGGCGAGCGAATCTCGCCGGTGAGGAAGCCATGGCCGAGCGGTGAGTAAGGAACGAAACCGATGCCCAGCTCGCGGAGCAGCGGCAGAAGCTCGGCCTCCGGGTCACGGGTCCAAAGGGAGTATTCGGTCTGCAGCGCAGCGACGGGATGCACGGCGTGCGCGCGGCGGATCGTGGCGGGGCCAGCCTCGGACAGACCAATGTATCGGACCTTGCCCGCTGCGATCAGGTCGACCAGAGTGCCAATTGTATCCTCAATAGGAGTCTTTGGGTCCACCCGGTGCTGGTAGTACAGGTCGATATGGTCGGTGCCGAGCCGTTTGAGAGAGCCGTCGACGGCTGCGCGAATGTTCGCCGGACTGCTGTCGAGAACGCCAGGGCCACCGCCAGCGTGCGAGAAGAGCCCGAATTTCGTCGCCAGGACAATTTGGTCGCGGCGGCCCTTGATGGCTCGGCCGACCAGTTCCTCGTTGATGTAGGGACCGTAGATCTCGGCGGTGTCGAAATGTGTGACGCCCAGATCGAGCGCGCGGTGGATCGTACGGATGGACTCCGCGTCGCTACCCATGCCGACGTTGTAATAGCCGGACATCGACATGGCGCCGAGGCCTATGCGGGAGACCTGAAGGCCTCCGATCGAGATGTGCTTCATGGTGATTTTTCTCTGTTTCGGGTGCGATTTCGATGGTGCAATATCGCTGGAGAACGTCCGGGCCGTTTACCGGATTCAACGAGTTTATTGCCCGAAACGACGGTTCATTGTCGAAATGGTGTTTGCATGGCATTGGAGGTGTTAGGCTGGAATCTGTTGTAGAGACCCAGGAGGCTCTTAATGTACAGATACTTAGATTCCAGACCTGCGGGAAACTCCTCGATTTCCCTGTTGGCTCGTGCTATCGGCAAAATTGCCCAAACCGAGGGAGATCACACCACCGCCATTCCGGCTCTAACACTCCATCGCCGCAACGCGCCCACCAAACCCTTGCACTGCATTTACGGCTTGGGTTTGGGCGTCGTCGTGCAGGGCGAGAAGCAGGTGATGCTTGGGGATGCAGTGATCGATTACGGTCCAGGTCAATCCATGGTGACGACCATCGATCTACCGGTCGTTACGCATGTCGCGCGGGCTAGTTTCCACGAGCCGTTTCTCGGTCTCGTGCTGACGCTGGACAGTCGCCACGTTGTGCAAATGGCGTCCGAGATGGAATTGCCGCAGCCGTCGAGGGGCGGCGTCTATCGGCCGATCTCAATCGAAGCATTGGATGGGCCACTCGTCGAGGCCCTTGCCCGGCTGGTCGGGCTGCTCGATGAGCCGGCACTTCTTCCCCGGCTGGCGCCACTGATACAGCAGGAAATCACCATCCGCCTGTTGGCGGGTCCACATGGATCACAATTGCAGCACCTGGTCGCCAGCGGGTCGCCAAGCCAGCAGATTGCAAAGGCCGTCGCCTGGCTCAAGCAGAACTTCACACGGACGCTGCATGTTGACGAACTAGCCGCTCGCGCGCACATGAGCCCGTCTACATTTCGGCAGCATTTCCGCAACATCACCGGCATCAGCCCATTGCAGTTCCAGAAGCAACTGCGCCTGCAGGAAGCACGGCAGCTGATGCTCAACCAGGACCTTGACGCCGGTAACGCCGGGGGGCAGGTGGGCTATCAAAGTGCCTCGCAATTCAATCGCGAGTACAGCCGCCTGTTCGGCACTCCGCCTCAGCGCGATGTCAGGCGCATGCGAGCAAATTGAGCGTGGGCCCGGGATTGGCGAAACCCCGTCAGGCCGCCAGCGGCAACAATTCGCGCAGGCGGGTTTCGCGCAGATAGAGGCCGCCCCAGGTCAGCGCGCCGAGCAGGAGACAGATGAGCTGTGGTGGCGAGCCGAGTTCGCCGAGGCGGAAATGCGTGCAGATGGCGCCGCCGAGGAAGCCCGTCACCAGGATCGCGCCGAGCACGGCCGTGCGAGGAATGGCGTAGAGGATGGCGCAGGTGAGCATGATGATGCCGAGCGGCAGGGCCTGGCTGGCCGGGAAACCGCTGGCCTCCATTTCAGCCTTGGTCAAGCCGGGGGCGAAGAGCTGCACCAGGCCATCCGCGAGGAGGGCCACGACCACGAGGCCGGAGAAGACGCGGCCGATCCAGACGGCAGCCGAGGTTCCAGGGGTAGAGGACATGCAGAATTCTCCTGAAAGTCGCTGCTGAGACGCGAAGAGCTGCGCCAGGCAGGTTGACACCAACATGTACAGCAACGGTGGGTTTCCGCCTGAAGACGGAAGGTCGTCGCCGTGCGCGGGAGCCTATAGACCGGCTGGTGAAATCGAGCGTGATATGCGTTTTGGGGCTGAGGCAGTCGGCGACGGCGGGGCGAGATGAGGCATTTCAGAACGAGGCGGGCCGATTACGCCCCCTCGCCCCGTTCTTACGGGGAGAGGATAGAGGTGAGGGGCTGCGCTCAGTTTTGAGATGAGCGTTCTCTAATGCGCTGTGATCTGAGCGGCGTGCCTAGCTTCACTATATCTCTTTGATACATTTAAGAAAATAATCTGCAAGGGTCGCGCTGCCCCTCACCTCTATCCTCTCCCCGTAAGAACGGGGCGAGGGGGCGCAACCGGCCCGCTACATTCTAAAGCGCCTCATCTCGCCCAGCCGGGGAGCTTTGACCTGACATGTGTCAAGGCCGATGCCCGCCGGCCTCACGCCCTGGTCATCTCCCGCGCCAGCCGCGCGTCCTCGTTCATCCGCGCCACCAGCGCCTCGATCGAATCGAACTTCTCCTCGCCGCGGATGCGCCCGACGAAGGCGACCTCGATCACCTTGCCATAGAGATCGCCCGCAAAGTCGAAGACATAGGTCTCCAGCAGCGGCGGGCCGTTGTCGAAGGTGGGGCGGCGGCCGAAGCTGGCGACGCCGGAGCGAGTGATGCCGTCGATAACGGTGCGCACGGCGTAGATGCCATGCTGCAGGCCGCATTGCGGATCGAGCGCCATGTTGGCGGTGGGAAAGCCGAGCTCGCGGCCGCGCTTCTCGCCATGGATGACCGGGCCGAGCACCGACCATTCATGGCCGAGCAGCCGGTTGGCCCTGGCGATCTCGCCGGCCGCCAGCGCCTTGCGGATGGCGGAGGAGGAGACGGCTTCGCCGGTCTCGCGGGTCGGGGCCACGATGGCGATGTCGAGGCCGAGCGCCCGGCCGTGCTGCACCAGGAATTCGGGCGTGCCGCGCCGGTCCTTGCCGAAATGGAAGTCGTAGCCCACGGCCACCGCGCTGGCGCCCAGGCGCCGCACCACCAGTTCCTCGAGGAACTCCTCGGCCGTCATGCCGGCAAGCGCGCGGTCGAAGGTGAGGGTGATGAGGGCGTCGAGCCCGGAGCGCTCCAGGAGCAGCGCCTTCAGGGCGGGAGGCGTCAGGCGGAAGAGCGGCTCGTCCGGACGGAAGAGGGCGCGCGGATGCGGCTCGAAGCTCAGCGCGATCGCCGGGCGGGGCGGGCCATGCGGGACATTGTGCGGGCCCTTTGCCAGGGCCTCGGCGGCATCGATCACCGCCTTGTGGCCACGATGGACACCATCGAAATTACCGATCGCCACCGCCGCATTGTGGAGATGGGCCGGCAGGGAGGCGGGATCGAAGAACTGCTCGAAAGGCATGGCGTGGTCACCAGATCAGGCGCGGCATCACGGCATCCGGCACGACGCCCTTGTCGGCAAGGAAGGCGGCCAGCGCCTCGGCGTCGATCTCGCCCTCGCCATGGCCGGCTTCCAGCGCGTGGATGCCGCCGGAGATGAACAGCGCGCCGCAGCCGATGGCAGCGGCGCCGGCAAGGTCGGTGCGCACGGAATCGCCGATAGCAAGGGTGCGGCCATGCGCCACCGGGCTGCCGCGTCTGGCGGCGGCGGTCTCGAAGGCGGCGTCGTAGATCGGCTGGAAGGGTTTGCCGCAAATCGCCGCCTCGCCGCCGATGGCGCGATAGGCCTCGGCGATGGCGCCGGCGCAATAGATGATAATGCCGCCGCGATCGACCACCAGGTCCGGATTGGCGCAGATCATCGGCACCTGGCGGGCGAGGAAGGCGCGCAGCATCGGCCCGTAATTGTCGGGCGTCTCGGTGGTGTCGTCGAACAGGCCGGTGCAGACGACCACGTCGGCCTCGTCGGCCTGGGCGAAGTGGATGTCGAGCCCTTGATAGAGAGGCAGGTCGCGCTCCGGGCCGAGATGGAAGACCTTCTTGTCGGCGACGGCGGCGATGTGGGAGCGGGTGACGTCGCCCGAGGTCACGATGGCGTCATAGGCCTCGCGCGGCAGGCCGAGGCGGTCTAGCTGCGGGGCCACGGCGCCGTTGGGGCGCGGCGCGTTGGAGACCAGCACCACCGTGCCGCCGCCCCTGCGAAACGCGCTCAGCGCCTCGGTGACGCCGGGGAACACGGCATGGCCGTTATGGATGACACCCCAGATATCGCAGAACAGGAGGTCATAGGCCGGGGCGATCTCGCGAAAGCCATGGATGAGACGGGGCGAGGCAGCCAAGGCGGGACCTTTCGGATGGGGACGGAGCGGCGTCCTTCACATAAGCCGGGAAGGCGCGGGTGGAAAGGGGCGGAACGTCTCATGAGGAGGCGGCGGGCCGCTTGCGGTAACCGAGCCGAGCGAGGCGCGGGCCCTCCCCACGAAGCTGGGGAGGTCGCGCACACATTTGTGTACGCAGAGCAGGGGTGGGGTGTGGTCAGAAAAGGGCGCGCCCTGAGCCCATTGCACAACCGCTGCGCCCTTTCGGCGAGGTGAGGCCCTGCCCGCCACACCCCCTCCGACCCGACTTCGTCGGGCCACCTCCCCCAGCTTTGTGGGGGAGGCTCTCCTGTCGCGCCTTACTCCAATAACTCCCCCAGCCTCCGCTTCAGCTCTTCCTTTGCCGGCTTGGCCAGCCTGAAGATCACGCTCGACCGCCCGAAGTCCAGTGCCCGGATGCTCCCGACATTCGGGCGGATCAAGATGTCCGGCCTGTATTGCGCCGCCTTCGCATCCACGATCGCGCCCTGCATGATCTGCAGCGCGCCGAACAACGCCTCCCAGGCGCCGGGCATGTCGGTCTCGCCGGGCACCACCGGCGCGCCGCTGACGTCGACGCCGACGATTATGTCGGCCTTGCCGGCCAAATGGTCGATCGGCAGCGGGTTGACGGTGGCGCCGTCGACCAGCACCTGCCCGTCGATGCGCACCGGGCGGATGGCGCCGGGGATCGCCATCGAGGCGGCGATGGCCGGGCGAAGCGGGCCCTTGGTGAAGACTTTTTCGCGCCTTGCGTAGTAATCGGTGGCGACCACCGTGAGCGGTATCGGGCATTGCGCGAAGGTCTGCGGCACGCCCTCGGGCAGGAAGGCGTCGCAGAAGGCCTCGCCGTCGATCAACACGGGATTGCCCAGCGGCGAAAACAGGTCGGCGAGCCTGCCGACACGCGCGGCGAACAGCTTGCTGCGCGTGCCGCGGCGGTCTGCCAGCGTGGCGAGGGTGTAGTCGTGCAGTTCGCGAGCCGAAAGGCCGCTGGCATAGGAGGCGGCATAGATCGCGCCCATCGAGGTGCCGGCCAGCGCCACCGGCTTGACGCCCAGTTCGTCGAAGACCTCCAGCATGGCGATATGGGCAAGGCCGCGCGCGCCGCCGCCACCCAGAGCCAATGCCACCGTCTTGGTCATCGCTCAGGCCTTTCTGATGGCGCGCCAGCCGATGTCGCGGCGGCAGAAGCCTTCCGGCCAGTCGACGAGATCGACCGCCTCATAGGCGCGGGCCTGCGCCTCCTTGACCGTCTTGCCGATGGCAGTGATGCCGAGCACGCGCCCGCCATTGGCGAGGATGCGGTCGCCCGAGCGCCGCGTGCCGGCGTGGAAGACCAGCACGTCGTCGAGCGAGGCCGCCTTGGCGAGGTCGCGGATCTCCGAGCCGCGCGGGTAGCTGCCGGGATAGCCCTTCGTCGCCATCACCACGCAGAGCGCCGTGTCGGGCTTCCAGCGCAGCGAGATGGTGGAGAGCAGGCCGTCTGCCGAGGCGAGCAGGGCGGGCAGGAGATCCGAGCGCAGGCGCGGCATGATCACCTGCGTCTCCGGATCGCCGAAGCGCACATTGTATTCGATCAGCTCCGGGCCGTCCTTGGTAATCATTAAGCCGGCAAACAACACCCCCTTGAAGGGCGTGCCGCGTGCGGCCATAGCGCGGACCGTGGGGCGGATGATGGTTTCCATCACGCGCGCCTCCATCTCCGGCGTCATGATCGGAGCCGGGGAATAGGCGCCCATGCCGCCGGTGTTCGGGCCCTTGTCGCCGTCGAAGGCGCGCTTGTGATCCTGCGCCGAGATCAGCGGAATGGCGGTGGCGCCGTCGCAGAGGGCAAAGAAGCTCGCCTCCTCGCCCTCGAGATAGGCCTCGATCACCACTTCATGACCGGCCTCGCCCACGCTGCCCGCAAAGATGGCGTCGATGGCGGCGAGGGCGTCGTCGAGGCTCATCGCCACCACCACGCCCTTGCCGGCGGCCAGGCCATCGGCCTTCACCACGATCGGCGCGCCCTGCTCGCGGACATAGGCCTTCGCGGCGTCCGCCTCGGTGAAGCGCTGATAGGCGCCGGTAGGGATGCCGAATTCACGGCAAAGGTCCTTGGTGTAGCCTTTGGAGCCTTCGAGGGCCGCGGCGGCCTTGCTCGGCCCGAAGGCCTTGATGCCGGCCTTGGCGAGATCGTCCACCAGGCCGGCAACCAGAGGGGCCTCGGGGCCGACGACCACGAAATCGATGTCGTTCTCCTGGGAGAAGGCGATCACGGCCTGGTGGTCGGTGATGTCGATGGCGGTACAGATGGCGCATTCTTCCATGCCGGGATTGCCGGGCGCGGCATAGAGCCTGTCGCATTCCGCGCTCGCCGCTATCGCCCAGGCCAGGGCATGCTCGCGCCCGCCCGATCCGATCAGAAGAATGTTCATCGTTACCGCCTGCAGAGATTAGCCGGGCCGGACCTTTGCCCGATTGGGGGAGAGGATGCAATGCCGGGAGCGCGGACGTCTCGTCCGCTCCTGGAAACGGCACGTTCGTCGGAAGAGGCGCGATCGGTGTGCCGACCTCCAGGTCGGCACTCTTGCCGTAAGCGAGGCGGTTCCATGCCGATCTGGAGATCGGCACACCAAATGTGCCCCCTACCCAATCGAGGTCTCCACGATCCACCAGCCTGGCTTGAACGGCCTCAGCGCCTCGGCGGCGATTTTGGCGGCCTCGCGCGTGTCGAACAGGCCGAACACCGTGGCGCCTGAGCCGGACATGCGGGCGAGGCGGCAGCCGGGCTGCTGGCCGACCGCTTCGATCGCTTCCCCTATCACCGGGCGCAGGGCGATGGCCGGCGGCTGCAGGTCGTTGCGGCCGGAGGCGATGAAGTCGACCAGGCTGGCGGGCTTGCCGGCAAGGCCGATGCAGCGCGGCAGCATCTCGTCATAGGGGGCGACATGACCGGGCTCGAAGGCGAGGGCGCGGAAGACCTCGGCGGTGGGCGTGGCGACGCCCGGATTGACCAGCAGCGCCGGCAAAGGCGGCAGAGCCACCGGTTCGGACAGTATCTCGCCGGCGCCGCGCATCCAGCGGCTCCTGGCTTCCAGGCAGACGGGAACGTCGGAGCCGGTGGCCCGGGCGGCCTCCACCACGGCATCATGCGTCAGAGCGAGCTTGTTGGCGCGGGCGAGCAGGCGCAGCGCCGCAGCCGCGTCCGAAGAGCCGCCGCCGAGCCCGGCCGCCGCCGGCAGCGCCTTCATGAGGTGGAAATGGCCGAGAACCAAGCCGGGAAAACGGCTCGCCAGCGCGTTCGCCGCCTTGAGGACGAGATTGTCGGCCAGCGCGCCGGCCCCCTCCGCCCGCGGGCCGCTCACCTCCAGCGACAGGTCCGGCCCCACTTCCAGGCTGAGGCTGTCGGCGACATCGGCGAAGGCGACCAGGCTGTCCAGAACATGGTAGCCGTCGGCGCGACGCCCAAGCACGGCCAGGGTCAGGTTGACCTTGGCGCGCGCATGCTCATTGAGGCGCATGAATCAATGTCCGAAGATGGCCCTAGCCACCGCTGCCGGGAGCAGCGGGCTTGGGCGTATCGGCCGGCTTCGGCGCGTCGGCGGGCTTGGGTGGATCCACCGGCTTGGGGGCATCCGCCGGCTTGGGAGCATTGACGGGGGTCGGCGTCTCCACGGCGGGCTTGGGCTGCTCGGTGGGCTTGGGCGCCACATCGGCAGCCTTGCTGGCATCGGCCGAGGCCGTGTCCTTCATGCCCTGCTTCATCTTGAGCTCGAGTTCGGCCTTCTCGTCCGCCTCGGGCTTGGAATCGAGGGCATGGCGCCACTGGAAGGTCGCTTCCAGCTTGCGGCCGGCCTTCCAATAGGCATCGCCGAGATGGTCGTTGATGGTGGGATCGCTGGGCTTGAGCGAAACCGCCCGTTCCAGCTGCTCCACCGCCTCGTCATACTGGCCGATCTTGTAATTGGCCCAGCCGAGGCTGTCGACGATGTAGCCGTCATCGGGACGCTGATCGACGGCTTTCTTGATCATGTCCATGCCCTCCTGGAGGTGGGCACCCTGGTCGATCCAGGAATAGCCGAGATAGTTCAGCACCGAAGGCTGGTCCGGGAAGAGCTCCAGCGCCTTCTTGAAGTCGGCTTCGGCCTTGGGCCACTGCTTGGTGCGCTCGTAGGCGATGCCGCGATAATAGAAGGTCGACCAGTCGTTGCGGCCAGGCGTGCCGATCACATCGATGGCCTGCGAGAACGCCGCTGCCGCTTCGTCCCAGCGCTTGCGCGTCTGGTAGATGCCGCCGAGCGAGATGATGGCGTCGAGGTCCTTGGGATTGGCGGCGATGATCTTCTTCAGATGCGCCACGCCTTCATCCGTCTTGTCGAGTTCGTCCAGCGTCGAGGCCAGCTCGATCTCGGCATTGCGCTTGAGCGGGGAGGACGGCGGCACCGCCTGGAACAGCTGCTGGGCGATCTCGGCCTGCTTGAGGTCGCTGTAGAGTTCGGCGAGGCCGATCAGCGCGTTGGGGTTGTTGCCGTCGAGATAGAGCGCCAGGCGATAGAACACCACGGCATAGTCGGCCCCGCCCTGCTTGGCGATGCCGGCGGCGACCGAGATCAGGATATCGGCGGAGCCCTGTTGGGCCGAGTTCACCGCCGGGCCGATGCGCTTGCCGGCCTGAATGTCGGAGATCAGGCTGGCGACGATGGGCTGGCGCGGCACCTTGGCGGCATAGTCGTTGAGGACGGCGAGCGCCTCATCCTTCTTGCCGCCGCGCACCAGCGCGCGCGCATAGGCGTCCATCACCGACACGGCATTGGAATCGCGCTCATGCGCGTCCTTGAGGCGGGCGATGGCCTCCTCATGCTGGCCGGCGAGGTCGAGCATCATGCCGGCCGAGAAATTCTTGAAGGTGGAGAAACCGTCATTGGACGAGATGTCGTCCGTGGCGGAGACGCCCTTCTTGGTCTGGCCGGCACCGGCATAGGTCCAGGTCGAGATCAGGGGCGTGGCGAGCTGCAGGATCGGCTTGTCGAGGGTGAAGGCAAGCTCGGTGCGGGCCGCGTTGTAGTTGTGCGCCTTCAGGGCGCGTATGCCGAGCACCAGATGGGCGATCGCGTTCTTCTTGTCGATGGCGATCACCCGGTTGGCGAACATCACCGCCTTGTCCATCTCGCCGGAGGTCAAGAGCGCGATGAAGGTGCGGTTGGTCAGTTCCTGCCGCGCCTGGTCGTCCTTGAACAGGCCGCTCCGCAGAGCCTGGGCGTAGAAGGCGGCGGCATTGTCGTCATCGCGCAGATTGGCGGCAAGGCGCCCCGCCAGCAGGCTGCCGGAGGCCGTGGTCGGCCGGAACGGGGCCTCGGCGGATTTGGCCGCGAAGGCCGGCGCAACGGCGGCGGTCGAGACCAGGAACGCCACGAGGGCAGCGGAAAGAGGCGCGCGAGAAGACAAGGCCACTGTTGGGAAAACTCCGAATCATCCGTTCGCCTCCACGAGGCGACGCAGTCGCAAATCATTCGCTCTTACCATGGCCGCTTTGAGGCGGGGGAACAACCCGTCCCGTATGGGCGGGAATCGATTTTATCGTTTCCCGATGTCGCAGTTTCGTGATCGGGAGCGGAATCGGGTCAGATGAGGGGCACGTCGTCATTCCGGCCGTGTCCTCACAAGCAAGGCTTGTGAGAATACAGTCACCCGGAATGACGCCACCGCGGCGGCACGCCCGCTTGACACGACGCGGCGATCGTCCGACCCCTTCGGCATGTCTGTCGCCTCCGCTTCCACCGAACCCGTTCCCCATGTCGTCAGAGGTTCGGCCGCCTATCGCAGGATCAGCTTCGGCCTCTTCCTGGCGGGCTTCGCCACCTTCTCGCTGATCTATTGCGTGCAGCCTTTGCTGCCGCTGCTGGCCGCGAATTTCGAGATCGGCGCAGCGCAAAGTTCGCTCGCGCTGTCGCTGACGACCGGCCTGCTGGCGCTCGCCATCTTTGCCGCAGCGGCGGTGTCCGAAAGCCTCGGCCGGCGCGAATTGATGTTTGCCTCGATCGGTCTTGCCAGCCTCCTCAACATTGCCGCCGCCATCACGCCGGCCTGGCATGCCATCCTCGTCATCCGGGCGCTGGAAGGCCTGGCGCTCGGCGGGGTGCCGGCGGTTGCCATCGCCTATCTCGCCGAGGAGATCGAGCCGCGCGGTCTCGGCTTCGCCATGGGGCTCTATATCGCCGGCACGGCCTTTGGCGGCATGGCCGGCCGGGTGATGACGGGCTTCCTCGCGGAATTCTTCTCCTGGCGCTTCGCGCTCGGCGGCATCGGCGCGATGGGGCTGGTGCTGGCGCTCGGCTTCATCGCGCTTCTGCCGCCGTCGCGCCATTTCACGCCGAAGAAGGGCTTCGACCTCGCCTACCACGCCAGAGCCTGGGCCTCCCATTTCAGGGACGGCGGGACACGGGCCTTCGCCAAACCGATGCTCTTCGCCATCGCCTTCTGCGCCATGGGCAGCTTCGTGACCATCTACAACTATGCCGGCTTCCGACTGATGGCGCCGCCCTTCGATCTCGGCCCGACCCAGACTGGGCTGATCTTCACCGTCTATCTCTTCGGCATCGCCTCGTCCTCGCTCGGCGGGGCGGCAGCGGACCGTTTCGGCCGGGCGCCGATGCTGATCGTCAGCCTGGTGCTGATGGCCGCCGGCGTAGGTCTGACGCTCACGCCGCACCTTCTGGGCATGATTGCCGGCATCGCCGTGCTCACCGGCGGCTTCTTCGCCGCCCATGCGGTGGCGAGCGGCTGGGTCGGCCGGCTCGGCGGCGCAAGCAAGGGGCACGCCGCCTCACTCTATATGCTCGCCTATTACCTCGGCTCGAGCGTCGCCGGTTCCACCGGCGGCTGGTTCTGGAGCGAAGGCGCCTGGCCGGCCGTGGCCGGCTTCACGCTGGTGCTGATCACGCTGGCGATCGGCTGCGCGGCGAGGCTGGGGATGACGAGGGCGAGCGGGTAGGACGCCCTGGGATCGCAGGCATCCTTGCCTGGTCTTCCCCTCTCGTAAAGCGCATCGTTTCCAAGAGCAGGCGAGATGCCTGTCTCTTCTTCTCCTGTAAGTCCAACGCTTCCAAGAGCAGGCAAAGATGCCCT
Organism: Labrys miyagiensis; assembly: GCF_030160835.1. GTDB lineage: Bacteria > Pseudomonadota > Alphaproteobacteria > Rhizobiales > Labraceae > Labrys > Labrys miyagiensis. The sequence goes on from NZ_BSPC01000095.1 coordinate 46,921, forward strand.
GCGATCCCAGGAATACCTCACCCCTTCACCGCAGCCGCAATGGTCTGCGCATAAGGCGTCGTCGGCCGGCCGGTCAGCTTGCTCAGTTGCCCGCTGTCATCGAACAGCGCGCCCTTGGCGGCGCCGGCATCGGAATCCGCCAGCAGGCCGGCAAAGCCTTCCGGCAGGCCGGCGCCGACAAGCGCCGCCTTGAATTCCGGCTCGCTGAGATTCTTGTAGACCACCGGCTTGCCGGACACCTTGGCGATCTCGGCGGCGAATTCGGCGAGCGTGAAGCCGTTGTCCCCGGCCAGCTCGTAGATGCGTCCGCCTTGGTCCTCGTCCGAGGTCAGCACGGCGGCAGCGGCGCGGGCATAGTCGGCGCGGGCGGCGGTCGAAATGCGGCCATCGCCAGCGGCGCCGAGGAAGGCGCCATGGGCGAGGGCAGGGGCAATGGAGGCGGCGTAGTTCTCGGTGTACCAGCCATTGCGCAGCAGCGCGAAGGGCACGCCCGATTCCCGCAAGGCGGCCTCGGTCTGCTTGTGCTCATCGCCGAGGCCGAGCGGCGTGGTGTCGGCATGCAGGATGCTGGTATAGGCGATCAGCTTGACGCCGGCCTGCTTCGCCGCCGCGATGGCATTGCTATGCTGGCTGAGACGGTGGCCGACGGCGTTGGAGGAGATCAGCAGCAGTCTGTCGATACCGATGAAGGCGACGGCGAGGCCGGCCGGATCGGCATAGTCGACCTTGCGCACCTCGACGCCCTTGGCCGCGAAAGCCTTGGCGGCATCGCCGTCGGGATTGCGCACGCCGGCGACGATCTGCGAGGCAGGCAGGCTTTCGAGCAGACCATCGACGACGAGGCGGCCGAGCTGGCCGCTGGCTGCGGCGACGAGAATACGAGGGTGGGTCATGCAAAGCTCCCTTTGGGGGTCTGATTTCGGGAGTTGGTATATATTTGAAACCTGACGGCAGCGTAAGAAGGCAGGTTGAGGGAAGGTGGTTACTTCAATGTGCCTAGGACATTATCGGGAACGGCGCCGTTAATCTGAGGCGGCCCGATTTATGCAGGTGGGCGAGATGGGGCTGCTCAGAATGAGGCGTGACGGTTGCGACCCCTCTCCCCGTAGACGGGGCGAGGGACTTTGATGACGCGCCTCATCCTCTCTTGCCTCATCTCGCCCAATCGGCGAGTTTGCTCCCACTCGCACGCAGGCCCTTTTACGACGCCTTGAGGATGCGGAAGCCCTCGATCTCCTTGACGATCGGCAGGTGTTTCCAGCGCTCGCCGTCGTGCAGGACGATCAGGCGGCTGAGATCACCCTCGATCTCCTTGTTGATGCGGTCCATGGTCTTGAGCTGGTCCCAGACGCTGCCGATGCCGTTGCCGAGGGGCACGTAGACGCCGTTGTGATTGTGGCCGCAGAGATTGCGCCTGGAGTAGACGCAATCGCCCGAGACCAGGCGCTTGCCCTTTTCCGTGTCGATGACGATGAACTGCTGCCCGAGCGTGTGGCCCTCGCCGAGCCGGACATGGATGCCGGGGATGAGGTTGTCGACGTCGCCGTCGACCAGGTTGAGCCGATGCTCGACGGAAGCATCGAAGGCGCTGCGCAGGTCGTCGGGATTGATGATGTCGGTCAGGAAGCCGAATTGCGGCGGCAGGGCCATTGCCTCGATCCAGCTCAGGATCTCGCGCTTCTGGATGTGGAGCCGCGCCTTCGGGAACTTGCCGATCGAGCCCATATGGTCGAAATGCGCGTGGCTGAGCACGATGTCGGTGACGTCGTCGGGCGTCACGCCCATCTCCTCCAGCATGCGCAAGGGTGAGATCCAGTAGGGCACGCCGAACTTGATGCTCATCTGCTCGCCGCTGCCTTCGCGCATGAAGCCGCTGTCGACAAGCACGGCCCTGTCGCCATTCTTCGCCAGGACGAAGGAGAAGGGCACGTCGATCACGCCTTCGGCGAAGGTGCCGAACACGAGGCTCGCCAACGGCTGGTCCTTCGAGCGGGCATATTCGATGATGTGGACGTCCCAAAGTGCCTTGGCGTTGGACATGTCGGATCCCTAGTTTTCGGCGATGAAGCGCCCCAGGCTCGAGAGCCCGACGGCGATGATGAGGATGGCGCCCTGCAGCACATATTGCGAATAGGTGGGGGCGCCGAAGATGTTGAGGCCGTTGAAGCCGAAGGCGATGATCAGCGCTCCGACCAGCGTGCCGAGAACGTGGAACTCGCCGTCGCGCAGGGTCGCCGAGCCCAGGAAGACGGCGGCAAAGGCGGTCATCAGATAGCTGTCCGCCGCGCTCGTCGTGCCGCTGCCGAGGCGCGAGGCGAGCAGGATGCCCGTCAGCGCCGAGCAGACACCCGAGACGATGAAGCCGAGGATCTTGATGCGATCGACATTGATGCCGGCCAGGCGCGCCGCTGCCGGATTGCCGCCGACAGCCTGGATCTCCTGGCCGAGCGAGGTGCGTTCCACCAGCAGCCAGAGGCCGCCCAGCACCACCGCCATGATGATGATATTGTTGGGAATGCCGAACAACCAACGGCCCAGCGAGATCTGCAGAAAGGCCTCGGGTACGCCGGCGACGATCGGCACGCCGGCCGAATAGGCGAAGGCGAGGCCGGTGAGGATGGTGCCGACGCCCAGCGTGGCGATCACTGAATTCACCCTGATCTTGGTGACGATCAGGCCGTTGATCCAGCCGATCAGCGCTCCGATGGCGAGGACGATGATAACAGCCACCGGGATCGGGAGCTTGTTGCTGACGATGAGGCCGGTGACCAGGATACCGTGAAGGCTGGCCGCAAAGCCGATGGAGAGGTCGAGTTCGCCGACGATGACGGCGAGCGTCAGGCCGGCGGCGATGATCATCGTCAGCGAGGCCTGGTTCAAGACATTGGTGAAGTTATTGACGGTCGGAAAGGCCCGCGGCGACAGCACCGAGAAGGCCAGGATCATGGCCAGCAGCCCGATGATGGTGGCGTAGCGGGAGAACAGTCCGAGATATTCCTTGCCGCGCGTGCCTGAACCACGGCCGGCCGTGCTGACCTGAGACATGTCAAGACCTCCCTGCCGCCGGCGCTTCGGCATAGCTCGCCTCGATGATGGTGTTGCGCGACAGGGCCTCACCCCTCAGTTCGCGCACGATCCGGCCCTCGGCCATGACCAGCACACGATCGCACAGATCCGGCAACTCGTCCGGCTCCGACGAGATCACCAGCACCGCCATGCCCCTGGCGGCGAGGTCGCGGATCAGCCGGTGGATCTCTCCGCGCGCGCCGATATCGACCCCCCGCGTCGGCTCGTCGAGGATCAGGACCTGGGGCCGGCTGAACAGCCAGCACCCAATCACCACCTTCTGCTGGTTGCCGCCGCTGAGGCGCCCGACGGGGGTGTCGATGCTGGCCGTCTTGATGGCGAGGTCACGCACCGTCTGCAGCGACAGGGCGTTGCGGCGGCGGCCGTCGATCAGGGGAAAGGCGGGGCTGCGGATGATGCGCGCCAGATTGGAGATCTGCAGATTGAATGCGACGCTCTTGGTCAGCACCAGGCCTTCCGCCCGGCGCTCCTCCGGCACCAGGCCGAGGCCTGCCTTCACCGCGTGATGCGGACTTGCGGGGGCATAGGCCCGGCCGTCGAGCGTCATGGAGCCGGACAGCAGCCTGTCCGCGCCGAAGATCAGCCGCGCCAGCTCGCTGCGCCCAGCCCCGACCAGGCCGCCGATGCCGAGCACTTCGCCGCAGTGAAGCTCGAAGCTGACGCCCTTCACCCTGGGCAGGCGTGTCAGGCCATCCACCTTGAGCATGACGTCGTTGCGCGCGGCTGCCTCTCCCGTCTTGGCGAGGTGTTCGACATGGCCGCCGACGATGGCTTCGACCAAGGCGGCGCGAGTGAGGTCGGGCTTCTCGATGCGAGCCACCGAGCGCCCGTCCCGAAAAACGCTCACGCTGGCGCACAGGCGCAGCACCTCATCGAGGCGATGGGAGACATAGAGCACCGCGACGCCCGTTTTCGACAGATCCTCGATGATGGCAAACAGCTTCTCGGCCTCGCTGGCCGAGAGGGAGGCCGTTGGCTCGTCCATCACGATGAGGCGCGCCTTCTGGATCAGGGCCCGGCAGATATTGATCAGCCAGTTCTCGGCGGTGGACAGGCCCTTGACGCTGGCGAAGAGCGGCGCGGTGATGCCGACGCGCTTGGCGATCGGCTCGACATCGCGGGCGATGGCGCGCCAGTCGATCATGCCGAGCCGTGTCTTCTTCGGGAGGCCAAGCATGATGTTCTGCAGCACGGTCATGCCGGGGATGAAGGCGAGTTCCTGATGGATGAAGTTCATGCCGAGCTGCGTGGCGCGGTGGGGCGTGGCGATGGTGATCGGCTGGCCCTCGATGAGGATCTGGCCGTGGTTCGGCTGCACCAGTCCGGCGATGATCTTGATCAGGGTCGACTTGCCCGCGCCATTGGCGCCGACGAGGCCGTGGACCTCGCCGGCCTTGAGGACGATGGACGCGTCCCTGAGAGCGTGGACACCGCCATAGGACTTGGCGACGTTCCGGGCGGCCAGAAGGGGGGGCGGCGAAGACGCCTCCCCTGCCGGCAGGATGGTATCGACGGACATCGAGAGCGGCCTGTCGCCTATTTGCCGGTGGCGTCCGGATGGTCCTTGATGAACTGGGCGACCGTGTCCTGGGTGACGAGCACGGCAGGCACTTCCGCGGCCTTCGGAGTCCAGCCGGCACCGGCTGCCTTGATGTCCTTGAGGAGCTTCACCATCTGGTAGCCTTCCGTATAGCTGTCCTCCCAGGCGGTCGCGCTCATGTGGCCGTTCTGGATGTTCTCGATGGCCTGGGCATTGCCGTTGACGCCATAGACCTTGACGTCGTCGCGGCCCTGCTGGCGCAGCGCGCCGATGGCGCCGATCGCCGGATCGTCCCAGCAGCCCCAGATGGCGAGCTTGTCGCCCGAGGGATGGGAGGCGAGCCAGGCATTGGCATATTGGGCGCCGTCCTCGAAATAGCCGGGGATGCGCACCTCGTTCTTGGTGATGGCGACACCCGGGCTGTTGGCCATGATCTGGTCCATCAGCACCTCGCGGTTCCGGCAGACTTCACCCGTGTGGTAGGTGAGCGCCAGCAGGTCGCCCTTGCCGGCGAGGTCCTTGGCCATGAGGTCGAGCACCGGCTTGGCGATCTCGGCGCCGGAACCGTTGGTGGCCGCAACCGTGCCGCCGAGGCCGCCGCCCCAGGTCACCACCGGAATGTTGGAACTCTTGGCGGCGGCGAGGCCGGCGCCGATGGAGGAATAGGGGAAGACCATGTCGATGATGGCGCCGGCGCCGCGCTCGGCAAAGTTCTGGATCCCCGAATTGGCCTGGTCGGCGCTGCCGGCGGCATCGATCACCGAAACCGTCCAGCCATCTTCCTTCGCCGCGGCGGTGGCGCCCAAGATATAGCGGGCATTGTTGGCTTCGGTCGCCGAGATCGAGACGATGCCGAGCAGCTTGTCGTCAGCCCTGGCCTGGCCGGCGGCCAGCGCGAGGCCCGCCACCAGGAGGCCCATGGTCCACTTAGTCATCCCTTCACTCCCTTGCCGATTGCGTCTGTTGCGCATTTATCCAGCGAAAGATATCTAACCGTTTCGCTAGATTTGACGATGAGGGCTTCATAGGCAAGAAAAATCTGCTGATAGTGGCGTAATTATTCTGGACACGCGGCAGTGTGTCGCTCATTTTCAGCGAAACGATTAGTTGGGTGTTCGGTGGCAACCATCAAAGACGTCGCGCTGGCGGCTGGCGTATCGACCGCGACCGTGTCGGCCGTCATCAATGACAGTACCTATGTCAGCCCGGAGTTGCGGGCGCGGGTGCAATCGGCCATCGCCAAGCTCAACTATACGCCCATGCTGGCCGCCCGGAACCTCAAGCGCGGGCGCAGCCAGTTGATCGGGCTTGTCGTCGCCGATCTCGCCAACCCCTTCTTTTCCCGCATCGTCTGCGCCGCCGAGGCCGAGGTCGCGGCCTGGGGCTATTCGCTGGTGGTGTTCAACTCCGACGAGAAGCCTGACAATGAAAGGCGCATCCTGGCGCGTATCCGCACCTTGTCCTGCGACGGTGTCGTCCTGGTCCCGGTGGGGGAGACGCTGCCCTATGAGCGCGATTTCGAGGGCAACCCGATGCCGATGGTGCTGTTCGGGCGCGTCATCGACGGTTCCCAGTTCGACACCGTGTCGATCGACAATGTCTCGGCCTCACGGCAGGTCACCAATTACCTGCTCGACCTCGGCCACAAGCGCATCGGCACGATCACCGGGCTGATGCATCTGTCCACCGGGCGCGGCCGCCTCGAGGGCATGCTGAAGGCGATGGAGGAGCGCGGCCTCGCTCCGCAGCCCGGTCACATCCGGGCAGGGGCCTTCCGCGAGGACGTCGCCTATTCCGCCGCCCGCGAGATCCTGGAGCGGCCCGACCGTCCCAGCGCGCTCTATGTCGCCAATGGCGTGATGGCACTCGGCGTCATGCGGGCCGTGGCCGATCTCGGCCTCAAATGCCCAGAGGACATCTCGATCGCTTCGACCGACACCATTCCCGGCATCGGCGGGCTGCGCCCGCGCCTGACGCGCACAGAGCACCCGATCACCGACATGACCAACCAGGCTCTGCGCCTGCTCATCGACCGCATCAGCCGGGGCAATGACAGCGAACCGCGCAATGTGGTGTTCCAGCCGGCCATGGTGCTGGGGGAGAGTTGCGCGCCGGTCGTGGTCCGGGAGTGAGGGGCAGGCCCTGCGATCCCAGGGAAGACTCCGCGCTCCCAGCTACATATTCGGATAGTTCGGCCCGCCGCCGCCCTCCGGCGTTACCCAGTTGATGTTCTGGGCGGGATCCTTGATGTCGCAGGTCTTGCAGTGCACGCAGTTCTGCGCGTTGATCACGAAGCGCGGATCCTTCTTGGCCGCCTCATCCCCGTAAACCACCTCATAGACACCGGCCGGGCAGTAGAGCCGCGCTGGCTCGCCAAAGATGGGCAGGTTCTTTTCGATCGGGACCTTCGGATCCTCAAGCATGAGGTGGATGGGCTGGTCTTCCTCGTGATTGGTCGAGGACAGGAACACCGAAGAGAGCTTGTCGAAGGAGAGCTTGCCGTCGGGTTTGGGGTAGGCGATCGGCTTCGACTCGGCGATCGGCTTCAGCGTGGCATAGTCCGGCTTGCCGTGCTTCAGGGTGCCGAACAGCGAAAAGCCGAGCTTCTCGTTGCAATGCATGTCGATGCCGCCGAGGATCACGCCGGCGAAGGTGCCGAGCTTGGACCAGAGCGGTTTGACGTTGCGCACCTTGTAGAGGTCCTGGCCGATCTCGCTGCCGCGCCAGGCCTGCTCATAGGAGAGCGGTTCGTCATGAGCCCGCCCCTCGGCCAGCGCCTGGGAGAGGTGCTCGGCCGCCAGCATGCCCGAGAGCACGGCATTATGGCTGCCCTTGATGCGCGGCACGTTGACGAAGCCGGCCGAGCAGCCGATCAGCGCGCCGCCCGGGAAGGAGAGCTTGGGCACCGACTGGTAGCCGCCCTCGGTGATGGCGCGCGCGCCGTAGGCGATGCGCTTGCCGCCTTCGAAGGTCGGCGCGATCAGCGGATGGTGCTTGAAGCGCTGGAACTCGTCGAAGGGCGAGAGATATGGATTGGTGTAGTTGAGGTGGATGACGAAGCCGACCACCACCTGGTTGTTTTCGAGGTGGTAGAGGAAGGAGCCGCCGCCGGTCTTCGAATCGAGCGGCCAGCCGAAGGAGTGCTGGACGCGGCCGGGCACGTGTTTCTTGGGGTCGACCTGCCAGAGCTCCTTGATGCCGATGCCGAATTTCTGCGGCTCGCTGTTGTCGTCGAGCTTGAAGCGGGCGATCAGTGTCTTGGTGAGGCTCCCGCGCGCGCCCTCGGCGAACAGGGTGTATTTGCCATGCAGCTCCATGCCGCGGGTGAAGCCGGATTTCGGCTTGCCGTCGCGCCCGATGCCCATGTCGCCGGTGGCGATGCCCGTTACCGCGCCCTTGTCGTCATAGAGCACTTCGGCGGCGGCAAAGCCCGGATAGATCTCGACGCCCAGCGCCTCGGCCTGAACAGCCAGCCAGCGGCAGACATTGCCGAGCGAGCCGACGAAATTGCCGTGGTTCGACATCAGCTTGGGCATGCCGAAATTGGGCAGCGGCACGGCGCCGGAGGGGCCGAGATAATAGAACTGGTCCTCCGTGACCTCGGTCACCAACGGGCGGTCGGGGGCTTGCCGCCATTCGGGCAGGAGCTTGTCGAGGCCGACGGGGTCGATCACCGCGCCGGAGAGGATATGGGCGCCGACTTCCGAGCCCTTCTCCACCACCACGACGCTGGTTTCGGGGTTGAGCTGCTTGAGGCGGATGGCGGCCGAGAGGCCAGCAGGCCCGGCGCCGACCACGACGACATCATATTCCATCGCCTCGCGGGGGCCGAGATCGGCGCTGTCGGTCATTCCTCAAGTCTCCAGGCATCGGGGCAGTTGATCACGCGTGCTTTTTTCACGTTTTTGGAAGAGGTGCAAACCGCGTTGCGACGGAATCTTCGCTGGGAGCGCGGACGTCCCGTCCGCTCACTGGTGCACCTTAAGTGTTGAGTGCCTCGGGGCGGTAGCTGTGGTGCA
>NZ_BSPC01000096.1 GCF_030160835.1 Labrys miyagiensis
CACCGCTCCTGCCGCGCCCACTCCTGCCGCGCCCGCCCAGAATGCCGCGGCCTCACCGGCGGCTCCGCCCGCCAAGCCCTGCAAGAAGGGCAATAAGAAGTGCAAGCAGCAGGCAACCCAGCAGCCGCCCGCGGCTGCGCCTGAGGCCGCTCCAGCGCCAGCTCCGGAGGCTGCCGTGCCGGTTGCGCCGCCTGCTGGGGCGCCGGCCGCACCCGTCCCTGCGCCCACGGCCAATGCTCCCGTTCCGGCTGCGCCCGACGCAGCTTCGGGCACGCCGGCCACGACACCCGACCAGCAGGCCCAGCACAAGAAGGGTGCTTTTGACGATCCGGTGGCCAATACCTCGCATGATCCGCTGCTCGACAAGACCTTCGACCTGAACTCTCCACAGAGCGTGCAGTAAGGCCGCAAGCCCCGGCTTGAGTGCTGCCCGCCGGGGCTCTATCGTCCCGGCTGGTTCTGCCTCGCGCGGGCGGGGTCCCACAGATCTCAGTGCCGGTGACCGCAGCCGGGCAGGATGCAGCATATGTCCGTGACCAGCATGACCGGCTTTGCCCGGGTGGAAGGGCACACCGGCGCGAATCGCTGGGCGTGGGAAATCAAGACCGTCAATTCCAAGAGCTTGGATGTACGCTTCCGCCTGCCACCCGGTGTGGATGCGGTGGAGGCGGACGCGCGGGCCACGCTTGGAAGCGCCTTTGCCCGCGGCTCCTGCCAGATCGGCCTGTCGCTGAAGCGCGAAGCGGTAGCGCCGGTGGTGCGCATCAACCAACCCGTGCTCGACGCCATCGTGGCGGCCATGTCCGAAGCGTCGCAACGGGTGGATGCGGCCGCACCGCGCCTCGACGGCCTCTTCGCCATCAAGGGCGTGCTGGAGGTCGAGGAGCAGGAGGAGGACGAGGAAGGCCGTGCGGCGTTGCAGTCCGCCTTGCTGGAAGGCTTCACCAAGGCGGTGAAAGAGTGCGCCGAGATGCGCCAGCGCGAGGGTATGGCGCTTGCCCGCGTGCTGCTGGGCCGGATCGACGAGATCGAGGCGCTCACCAACGAGGCCGAGATCAATCCGGCCCGTCATCCCGCAGCGGTGCGCGAGAAACTGGCGACGCAGGTTGCCGCGTTGCTGGACGCTTCCAGGAGCCTCGACCCTGATCGGCTCCACCAGGAAGCCATCCTGCTCGCTGCGAAGGCCGACATACGCGAGGAACTCGATCGCCTGCACGCCCACATTGCCGCCGCGCGCGATCTTCTCGGCAAGGGCGGGGCGGTCGGCCGCCGGCTCGACTTCCTGGCCCAGGAGTTCAACCGTGAAGTCAACACGCTTTGTTCGAAGGCCAATGACGTCAGCTTGACCGCGACAGGGCTTTCTCTCAAAGCAGTGGTCGAGCAATTCCGCGAACAGGTTCAGAATATCGAATGAGTATGACTGCGTCCGCTCCCCAGCGCCGGGGCCTTCTCCTGATCGTCTCTTCGCCCTCTGGGGCAGGCAAGACCACGCTGACGCGCCTGCTGCTGGCGGAAGACAAGGGGATGCATCTGTCGATTTCCGTAACCACCCGCCAGCGTCGACCCAGCGAGATCGACGGCGTGCATTATCGCTTCGTCGATGGTGGTACTTTCGAGAATATGCGCGAGCGCGGAGAGCTTCTCGAATCGGCCAAGGTGCACGGGAATTACTACGGCACCCCCGCCGGTCCCGTGGAGGAGGCGCTTGCCGCCGGCCGTGATGTCCTGTTCGACATCGACTGGCAGGGCACCATGCAGATCTACAACAAGATGCGGCCAGATATCGTCTCGGTCTTCGTGTTGCCGCCCTCGCTCGCGGAACTGAAGGCCCGCCTGGAGCGCCGGGCCGAGGATTCGGCCGAGATCATCATGCAGAGGCTGCAGAACGCGCGTGTCGAGATCAGCCACTGGACGAAATATGACTATGTGCTTGTGAATACCGACCTGCAGACCACCTACGCCAAACTGAAGGAAATCCTCGATGTCGAGCGCATGAAGCGCTCGGACAAGTCGCAGGTTTCGCATCTGGTGGACACGCTGAAGGCGGATCTCGACGCCCTGACGCGGAAGTAGTGGCCGGCGGCATCGTGCTGAGCTGAAGGCGGGTAGGGACGACGGCGCAGGTCCTGCCGCAGCCGCGTAGATCTATTTTGCCAGCGTGTTGGCAAGCGTGACGAAGCCTTCGACCGGTACTTCCTCCGCCCGCATGTCGGGACGAAGGCCAGCGGCTTCCAGGGCGGCCGACAGATCACCGCCGAGGCTTTTGAGGCTCTGGCGCAGCATCTTGCGGCGCTGGCCGAAGGCAGCCTGCGTCACGCGCTCGAGCGCTGATGATGTGCAGGGCAGCGGCTCGGGACGTGGGCGCAGATGCACCACGGAGGAGGTCACCTTCGGCGGCGGCACGAAGGCGCTGGGCGGCACGTCGAACACGATCTGGGCCTGCGTCCGCCAGCCGGCCAGCACGCCAAGCCGGCCATAGGCGTCGTCGGCCTCGGTGGCGACGATGCGCTCGGCCACCTCCTTCTGGAACATCAGGATCATCGCATCGAACCAGGGTGGCCAGGGCTCGGTCTTGAGCCAGCCGATCAGCAGGGGCGTGGCGATATTGTAGGGCAGGTTGGCGGCGATGCGGATGGGGCCTTCCAGCTTCCCGATGAGGTCTGGCCAGTTGGCCTCCAGCGCATCGCCGGCATGGACGGTCAAGCGTCCGGGGTAATGGGCGGCGATCTCGGCAAGCGCCGCAAGGCAACGCTCGTCGCGCTCGACCGCCACGACATGCTTCGCCCCGCTCGCCAGCAGCGCGCGTGTCAAGCCGCCGGGTCCGGGGCCGATCTCGACGACGTTGACGCCCTCAAGCGAGCCGCCGGCGCGGGCGATCTTGGCTGTAAGGTTGAGGTCGAGCAGGAAGTTCTGGCCAAGCGATTTCTTGGCCATCAGCTCATGCTGGCGGATGACGTCACGCAGCGGTGAAAGCGTATCGATCTGGGCCATGGCGTTCAGCGTGAAAGGCGGTCGGCCAGCCTGAGGCTGGCGAGGAAGCTGGAGGGATTGGCCTTGCCTGTGCCTGCGATGTCGAAGGCGGTGCCATGGTCGGGCGAGGTGCGCACGAAGGGCAGCCCCAGCGTGACATTGACAGCCTCGTCGAAGGCCAGCGCCTTGGCCGGGGCCAGCGCCTGGTCATGATACATGCAGAGCGCCACGTCGTAGCTCTGGCGCGCGCGGGCATGGAACATGGTGTCAGCGGGCAGAGGCCCCCAGGCATCGATCCCCTCGTCCCTAAGCCTGATGATGGCCGGCGCCACCACATCGCGATCCTCGCTGCCGAGCGCGCCGTTCTCTCCGGCGTGGGGATTGAGCCCCGCCACGGCCAGGCGCGGGGCGGCGAGGCCGAAACGGGCCTTGAGGTCGCTGGCGACGACGAGGCCGGTGGCAAAGATCAGGTCTTCCGTCAGCGCCGCCGGCACCTCGGCCAGCGGGATATGGATGGTCACCGGCACCACGGCGACCGTCTCCGACCAGATCATCATCACCGGTTCGGCTGGCTGGTCCCAGAAGCGCTGGCCGAGCTCGCCAAGGAACTCGGTGTGACCCGGATGCTTGAAGCCGGCGCGATAGAGTACGTCCTTCATGATCGGCGCCGTGACCATGGCGCGTGCCCGGCCCAGCCGGATCGCCCCCGCCGCGCGTTCGATGGCTTCGATCACGGCAGCAGCGCCGTCGACATCGGGCTCGCCCGGCCTGTCCGGCGCCTTGTTGCGAAGCGGCACGACCGGCAGGCCCTTTTCAAAGGCATGACCTGCGCCCGCTTCGTCCGTTTCCACGATGGCCATGTCGAGGCCGATCCGGTGCGCCCGCGCAGCGAGCAAGGCGGGGTCGGCATAAGCAAAGAAAGGAGCAGCCTGTGTGCGGCCGGCGGCGGCCAACAGGATCAGTTCGGGGCCAATGCCGGCCGGCTCCCCCATGGTGAGGGCGATCGGGAGCAGGTTCTGACTGTCATGTGGCACGGCAAGGATCCATTGGCGAAGGCGTTCAAAGAGATGCAGTAGCCTGTCTCACCCGGCGTGTCTTGGCGATATCGTCCCATCCGTGCACACAAAAAGCAGATGCCCGAGGCTTGCCTCGGGCATTGTCTGCACTTGTGAGGGGCGACAGCGTCCTCAATTGGCCGCAGTGCTACCTCCGGTCAAATTTCCGTCCGTATCTGTGAAGACGCTCGGCTTGGTGACATTGGCATTGTTGAAGCCGTCGTTCCACACCTTGTCGGCGAATTCCTTCGGATTGCCGCTGACGCCAAGGCCGCGCAGCTGGAGCTGAACCTGTACCGTGGTGTCATATTTGAACGAGGTGGTGTCATAGTCGCGCTGCAGGCTCATGCCGAAAGCGATACAAGCGTCGACATAGGTCAATCCGACAAAGCTGGTCGAGAAGCGCTTCGTCCTCATGTCGTATTGGGCGCCGGCGCTAGCGACCCAATTCTCCGCGACCTTCCAGGCCGCCGTGCCGTTGACACCCTCGCGCTTTTCGAGGCCGAGCAGGGGCTGGGCCTCGTAGCTGGCATAGGTGATGTCGGTCTTCAAATTGCCGATCGTGCCGATAGCGCCGACCTCGAAGGCCTTCATGTTCCAGGTCTTCTCGTTGAAGCGGGCATCGGTCAGGATTGCGAAATTATTGACCGGCTGCAGGTAAATGCGGCCGACATAGTCAGACGTATTGGTGTCCAGGCCTGATTGAAGGCCGGTGTTGGCCATGTCCGGATCCTTGTAGGGATTGGTGCCGCCGAAGGAATAGGACTGCCCGAACAAGGCATTGTAATAGCCGCCGCCATTGGTCGTCAGCGAATATTGGAAGCCGGCATTGATGCGCGAACCATCCTCGACACGGTCATAGCCGGAGTACTTGTCCCAGGCGAAGAGATTGGAATCGTCGAAGATCAGGCTCTGGGCATCCTCGTTGGGGAACGAGCCTGTCTGGGCTGCCTTGGGCCGCAGGATTACCTGAGCGATCGGCTCGAAGATCTGCGTTCCCCAGTCCGACTGCGAGATGAAGGGGTAGCGGTAGTCGAGGCCGATGGCCGGGAGGACGCGGGCAGCCGTGTCGTTGCTGTTGCCGACGAATTGCTGGTTGTTAGGATCATCGAGGCGCGTGAAGCCGAGATCACCGCGGACATAGGTGAAGGGCGTCCATTGCTCGCCCCAACTGTCCGTGATGGTCTTCTTCCAGTAGAGGTTCAGCGAGCCGCGGGCATAATTGCCATCGATGCCGCGCAGCAGGCAGTTGCTCCGGGTTATCGGGGTGGTCGCATTGCAGATCTGGCCGACGATATTGTCATAGGCCGACTGCTGGCGCGTCAGGTTGGTGAAATTGAAGTTCCAGCCGACCTCGCCGCCCAGGACCGGATGATTGACCACATAGTCGTAGTCCAGTACCGGCAGCACGGTGGGCAACTGCTTCTGGACGTCGACGGACGTCAGGCCCTGGAAATAGTAGCCGCGCAGATCGAACCAGGACTTGTCGCCGGAACCCGTCAGATAGAGGGTCGATGTTGCCGTAACCTGCCCGCGCAAATTGTCGAACTTGTAGTCGCGCCAGTAAAATTTGTCGCTGAGCGCATTCACGTCCCAGCCGAAGCGCCATTTGTCGTTCAGCCAAAACTCGCCCTTGCTCGAGACCGACCCGCGGAAATTGGGAGTGCCGATATCCTCATTGGCGAACTTGTCCGGATTGGCCAGGAAGGCGCCAGAGGCCAGGATCGAGTAGCTGCCGTTGAGCAGGCGATGGCGCCATTCGATCTGTCCCGTCGGACCCTGGGAAGTTGTGAAGCCCGGTGTCAGAGTCAGGTCGTAGTTGGGAGCGAGGTCGATGAAATAGGGCGCCTCGAAGCCATAGCCGAGATCGGAGGTGTGGAAATAACGCGGCGACACGAAGCCAGTCTTGCGCGTCACCGTGGGATCGGGGCTCGACATGTAAGGCAGATAGGCGATCGGAAGGCCGTAGACTTCGAAGTAGGCGTCTTCGAAATACAGCATCTTCTCCTGCTCGTTGTGGATCACCTTCATGGCCTTAACCTGCCACAAGGGGGGCCTGGCCGGATTGTCCTTGCAGGGTTCGCAGGCGGTATAGACGCCGTTCTGGAACACGGTGACATTGCCATCGGTACGCTCGGCGCGGTTGGCGGCGATACGCGTTTCATCCGTGGTCAGCACCCGCAGCGAATTGACGAAGCCGTCCTTGAAGTCATCCGTCAGGTCGAAATCATCGGCATGGGTGATGGTGCCGTCGGCCTCGGTGATGACGACATTGCCATAAGCGTGCACGCGCTTGGACTTGCGGTCATAGACCACGCGGTCGGCCTGCAAGGCGCGGCCATTGTAATAGATCTGTACCGAACCTACGGCCGTGACGACGTCCTTGTCCTGGTCGTACTGCATCTCCTTGGCCTTGAGGACCATATTGGGCTTCTGGCCATTGTTGTCTTCGGTGGTCGGGCTGATACCACTGAGCAGGTTCTGGGCCCGAGCAGGCGAGGAGGCAAGCGCAAACGAGAGCGCTGCCACGGCGACAGTGGTACACAGCACATTCGTAAGGAAGTGGCGAGCTGATACGCGCATCAGCCATCCTCCTGGTTAAGCAACACAGTAAATCCGATCAGAACGCCAACAACAGCCGGAGTCCAGGCAGCAGCGGCCGGGTTGACCAGCCCCGCTACTCCCAGATCCCTTGCCATTTTAGTTACCACATACAACACGAACCCAGCCCCGATACCACTCAACACCATAACGCCAATACCGCCCAGGCGGGCAAATCGCAGCGAAACGGTAGCTGCAATCAGCACCATCGCCACGAGCAGCATGGGGCGAGCCAGAAGTACCTGATATTGCAACCGGTAGTCATTTGCTTCAAGCCCTGCGGCGCCCTGCTGTGCAATTGCTGACGGGAGTCTCCAGAAAGACACGCTGTCCGCTGCTACCGCAAAATTCTGGTCCACCTGGGCCTTGGTCAAAAGTGTAGGAAAATCAAGAGTTTCCATGGATTGGGGCTCTTGATTGGGAACGAATTCCCGCACATTCGACAAATGCCAGACACGCTTGTCAAGTTTCGCCGTATCGGCTTCCAAGCGTTTGGTAAATCGATTGTCAAGATCGAAAGCATAGATCGTCACCCCTGACAGGGTGCCATCATCGGCGTTCTCGGCCAGGGCATGGATCACCGCCTGGCCATCCGCCGAGCGCTGGCGGATCCAGAAGACCTTGTCGGAGTCGCCCTCCTGGCGCGCGCCGAACACCTTGGCGTCGAGGAGGTCGCTGCGCGCCTTGAGAGTCGCCGAGATCGGATTGAAACCGATGGCTGCAAGGACGCCAAGCATGATCGCGCACACGAGCGGGGGCAGCAGGAATTGCCAGACCGACAGGCCGGCGGCGCGCATCACCACCAGTTCGAGGCGCAGGCTCAGATTGACGAAGCAGATGATGGCGCCGAACAGGAAGACGAAGGGCAGCGTCTGCTCGATGACGGAGGGGGTGCGCAGCAACGAGATCGCGGCGATAGAGGTGATTGCCACATGCGGCATGTCGCCGGCTCGTCGCGTGGTGTCGGCGAAGTCCAGCAGGAAGATCATCACGAACAGGAAGGCGAGCACGCCGAAGATCGCGGCCAGGAAGCGCCTCGACAGATAGCGCCCGAGAGTCGAGGTCAAGATCATGCGCGCGCCGCCCGGCTGGTGAGACGGCTGGTGATGTCACTGAACCAGTCCGTCAGGCCGCGCGGTAGCGCGAGGCGAATCCAGCCCAGGACGACGCAGAGGCAGAAGACAGAAGCCAGGATCGGCACGCCGAAGGCGATATAGACACCGCTCGCCGAATGGACGCTGAGGCTTTGGGTGGCGATGAAGCCGATGATGCGCACCACCAGCACGCCGAGAATGGCAAAGGCGCTCGCGCTGGCGCGGCTCTGGCGCGTAGTGCGGGCCTGTCCGAGAGCGGCAAGGGCAATGAACATGAAAGCGATCGGATAGAGTGGCGCCGTAAAGCGGTCGACGAGTTCGCCGCGGATGCGGCCCATCTCGACCGCGCTCTTCACATCGGAGAGCTTGGTGTTCCAGAGTTCATCCGTGTACCGATCGCGCGGCTTGAAATTGACGGTGTCGTTGTCGTCATTGGCAAGCTGCGACAGATCGAACTGATATTGATCGAAGGTTACGATCGAGGCGTTGGAGGCGTTGCCGCCTTCGTGTTGCTGGAGCGAGCCGTTGTTGAGAACGAGGATCAGGCCGGAGGGGGAATCGACCACCTTGCCGGTCTCGGCGATATAGGTCGTCGTCTTGTTCTTGTCGCGCGCATCCTGCACGAAGATGCCGAGCAGCGTACCGTCGGACTGGCGCTCGCG
This sequence comes from Labrys miyagiensis, assembly GCF_030160835.1. Taxonomy (GTDB): domain Bacteria; phylum Pseudomonadota; class Alphaproteobacteria; order Rhizobiales; family Labraceae; genus Labrys; species Labrys miyagiensis. The sequence goes on from NZ_BSPC01000096.1 coordinate 8,383, forward strand.
GATGTGGAAGGTGTAGCCACGCAGGGTGGTGAACTGGCCTTCCTTGAGGAAGTGCTGCACCACGTCGGCGGCGGCCGCCACGCGCCAATTCGTCAGCTCGTGCTGGCTGGCTGGCTGCCCGTAGAGCGTGATCGCCGCGATGCCGGCGGCGGCCAGCGCCGCAATGGCGGCAAACGGCGTGATCAGGCGGGCCGGCGAATAGCCGGCGGCATTGAGCACGACCAACTCCGAACCCGCATTCAGGCGCTGAAGCAGCCAGATCGCCGCAACGAACACGGCAAGGGGGGCGACCACCACCACCAGCGCGGGCAAGGCGAGCGAGCTGATCGCCAGGAAGACCAGCACGGACTGGCCCTGGGCTGTCATGACATTGAACTCGCGCAGTGCGCCGACCATCCAGGCCAGGAGCGTCAACACGACGAGGCAGACCAGAAAGGCAAAGCCGAACTGCCTGGCGATATATCGGCTGACGAGATTCATAGACCCCTCGGGACTCCTGACCGGGTTTTGTAGCCTCGTGCTAGGACGCACGCGAGACGTTTGTGTGGCGAGGCCGCCGTTGCGAACTGATTGTTGTAGACATGGTTACGGATTGACATGCAAAAGTTCCAACAACCCGTCAATCCGACGGCACCTTTTTGACATAGGCATGGAATATGGTTTCCGAATTGAAACTGTCGTTTTCGAAATTTGAAAAGATTGCCGACGGTATCGCCGTCATCTTCACCAATGCCGATCTGGCTGTCTCTGCCGAGACGGAGGCTGCTCTACCGGGTGTTGAGAGCGTGGTCAAACGTGCGGCTGCCGCTGACAATTTCAAGGGGGGCGTACTCGCTTCGCTCGACATTCTCGCTCCGACCGATCTGCCGGTGACTCGCCTCATCGTGGTTTCCCTTGGCAAGGTGGAGGAGATCGCCACGACGGACTGGGTGAAGACGGGCGGCAGCGTGCTCGGCAAACTGCCGACTTCGGCCAAATCGGCCACGGTGGTGCTGGATCCGCCAGGCACCTCCATCACTGCCGACCAGGCCGCGGATTTCTCGCTCGGGGCACGGCTGCGGGCCTATGGTTTCGAGCGCTACAAGACCAAGAAGAAGGACGACAAGGCAGCCAAGAGCCTTGCCCTCACCATCTTCTGTGGGCATGACGGCCATGCAAAAAAAGCCGGCAAGGCGCGCGATGCGATCGCCGAGGGCGTCAATCTCGCCCGCGATCTCGTCAACGAGCCGCCGAACGTGCTCTTTCCGGAGGAATTCGCCAAGCGTGCCTCCGGTTTGTCGGAACTCGGGATCGAAATCGAGGTGCTCGACGAGAAGGCGATGAAGAAGCTCGGCATGGGAGCGCTGCTTGGCGTCGGCCAGGGGTCGAGACATGAGAGCCGCCTCGTCGTCATGCGCTGGAACGGGGCCAAGGATGCCGATGCCAAGCCTATCGCCTTCGTCGGAAAGGGCGTAACCTTCGACACGGGCGGCATCTCGATCAAGCCGGCTGCGAGCATGGAAGACATGAAGGGCGACATGGGCGGAGCGGCCTGTGTCGTCGGCCTCATGCATGCTTTGGCTACCCGCAAGGCCAAGGTCAACGCCATCGGCGCCATCGGCATCGTCGAGAACATGCCGGATGGCAATGCCCAGCGCCCCGGCGATATCGTGACCTCGATGTCCGGCCAGACAATCGAGATCATCAACACCGACGCCGAAGGCCGGCTCGTGCTGGCCGACGTGCTCTGGTATGTGCAAGACAAGTACAAGCCGCAATTCATGGTGAATCTGGCCACGCTTACCGGCGCCATCATGGTGGCGCTCGGCCAGGAACATGCCGGCCTTTTCTCCAACAATGACGAGCTGGCTACGCGCCTCCACGGTGCCGGCCAGGCGACGGGCGAACGCGTCTGGCGCATGCCGCTCGGAGCCGAATATGACAAGCTGATCGATTCGCGGTTCGCCGACATGAAGAACACCGGCGGACGCAACGGCGGCTCGATCACGGCGGCTCAGTTCCTGCAGCGCTTCGTCAACGATACGCCCTGGGCACATCTCGACATCGCCGGCACGGCCATGAGCGCACCGTCCACCGAGACCAATCGCAGCTGGGGCTCGGGCTGGGGCGTGCGCCTGCTCGACCGCCTCGTCGGGGAGCATTACGAGGGGTGAGCATCACGCTGTTCGGTACGCCGGAGAGCGTCTATGTCCGGATCATCAAACTGATTCTCAAGATCAAGAAGCTCGACCATGTCTTTGTCATGGCCGATGTTTTCGAGGATCGCGGGCTGCCGGCGGATTATCCGGCAAGGCATCCCTTCCGGCGCATCCCGAGCATCGAGATCGATGGCGTCAGCCTTTACGAGACGGACGCCATCGCTCATTATCTCGACGCGGTCTTCCCCCATCCTGCCCTGATCCCATCCGATCCGCTGGAGGCCGCGCGCATGCGCCAGATCATGCGGGTGGTCGATGCCTATGCCTATCGCGCCCTGGTTTGGGATATCTATGTGCCGCAATGGTGGCGCGAAGGCAGAGAACCGGGTCCGGAAGCGCTGGCCGCCGGCCTGCATGTGCTGCTCGCCTTGGAGGCGCTGATGACGCCAGCGTTTCGAGCTTCGCCGCCCACGCTCGGCTGGTGTTATCTTGCCGCCGTGCTTGCCATGACGGACAGCGTCATTCCCGGCGCCGGGCTGATCGACCAGGTTCCGGCGTTGAGGGCGTGGTGGAACGAGATTCGGGAAGGGCCGCTCATGATTGCCACACGTTCGGACGAGAGCCTCTATTGAGGAGGGTGGGATGACCGAATTGCTCTTCTACCACCTGCAGCGCGCTCCGCTCGACAAGGTGCTGCCGGGCCTGCTCGAAAAGTCGCTCCAGCGCGGCTGGCGTTGCGCCGTGCAGGGTTCGCCCGAGCGCCTACGCGCGCTCGACGACACGCTCTGGACGTATGGCGACGAGACCTTCCTGCCGCATGGGCTGGAGAATGACGACGGTCCGAACCAGCCGATCGTGTTGGTGAGCCATGAGGGCAATCCCAATGCCTCGGCCATCCGCTTCCTGATCGATGGAGCACCGCTGCCGCCGGACGCGGCTGGCTATGAGCGCATCGTGCTTTTGTTCGACGGCAATGACGCCGACGCCGTGCAGGACGCCCGCGAGCATTGGAAGCAAGCCAAGACGTTGGGCTTCAGCGCCACCTATTGGCAGCAGAGCGACGAGGGCCGCTGGGAGAAAAAGGCCTAGCGCGAAGCATCTTCTGTCTGAATCGGCCCGCGAAGGTATGGGCGTCATTCCGGACGACCGAAGGGAGATCCGGAATCCATGAACACTGTCCTTTGAGGTTGGTGGTCATGGATTCCGGCTTTCCCACTCACAAGCAAAGCTTGTGAGGATACGCTCCAGCCGGAATGACGACCTCAGCGATCTAACCTAACGCCATTACGCCCTAGCGTTGCCTGTGGGCTACCCCTTCAACTGCGCCAGCACGCCGGCGATATCGCCCATGCCCCAATGTTCGGCGATCCTGCCGCCTTCGACCCTGAAGATGTCGCAGGAGGTGAAACGCAGCGTCTTGCCTGTCGGTGCGACGCTGAAATAGGGACCCTGATGGGTGCCGGTGTAGACGAAGCTCGCCGCGATCTTGTCGTCACCGGTCACCTGGGTCTCGATGGCGACCTTGAGATCCGGCAGGCCGATTAGACGGGCCTTGAAGAAGGCGATCGTGCCCTGCTTCGGCGTGACATTGCCCGGCGGCGGCGCTGCCGCACTGCGCTGATGGTTGACGTAATCATCGGCAAAGAGTGCCGCGAAGCCTTCGATGTCATGGGTGCTCAGCCGAGCCGCGAATTCATCGGCGACAGTGCCGGAGGCGGCGTGCACCTTTGTCGCCGCTACGCCGCTCGCCAGCAGCGCTCCGCCGATGATGATCTGCCTGCGTGCGTGATCCATGGCCTTCCTCTCCTATGCCGAACGGCCATTGCACCAGCATGCGGTCACACTGGGATGACGAGATACCGATGACGCATGACGCTCGACGGCGCTTGAAACTCGCAACCTTCCCCGCACGCTTACGTGTGCGGGGATAGCGAATTCAAGTCTCATGCTCGGGGCGATAAGGCTCGCCAAGCCGAGAGGACGCTCAACTCGCGGTTTGCGGCCGTTCCAACGCCGGATCATGCCCGAGCACAAGCACGATCACCGCACCGACGATGGCACAACAAGCGAGGAACAACAGGCCGGCCGAGTCGCTGTGGGTGGTGTCCCTGAGCCAGCCGAAGGCCTGCGGGCCGAAATAACCGCCGAGATTGCCGATGGAATTCACGGCGGCGATGCCAGCTGCCGCTCCGGTCCCCGAGAGGAAGGTGGTGGGCAGGGTCCAGAATACCGGCAGCACGGCGAAAAAGCCGAAACCGGCGATGCACAGACTGGCCATCTTCAGCGTCGGCGTCGGCGCTACCGCAGCGAGCGCCAGCCCGACAACGATGGCGCCCAACGCGATGACGGTATGCCATTTGCGTTCCGCCACCCGGTCGGAATGGCGGCTCCACAGGATCATGCCGATCGCACCGACGGCATAAGGAAGTGCGTTGATAAAGCCGATTTCGACATTGCTGAGCTGTCCGAAGCTGCCGACGATCTGTGGCAGGAAGAAGCTGAGACCGTATTGCGGGATATTGCAGCCCATATAGACCACGCCGAGCGCGAGCACGCGGGGATCGAGCATCGAACTCAGCCAGGACATGTGGCCGTGGCGCTCGCGGTTGGCCCGCTCCGCGTCGAGGCGCTCCTGCAGCCATTGCGCCTCCTGCGGCTCAAGCCACTGCGCGTCGCGAGGGCGGTCCGTCAGGTAGTAGAGCACGGCGAGCGTCATGAGGATGGCAGGCACTGCCTCGATCAGGAACATCCATTGCCAGCCATGCAGCCCCCAGGTGCCGTCGAGGTTGAGGATGAAGCCTGAGATCGGGGAGCCGATCACCGTCGAGATCGGGATGGCGAACATGAACCAGCCGATGATCCGGGCACGGTAGGCCGCCGGGAACCAGAGGGTGAGGAAGAAGATCACGCCGGGGAAGAACCCTGCTTCGGCCACGCCCAGCAGGAGGCGGATGACATAGAGGCTCGTCTGTCCCACCACGAAGGCCTGCGCGCCGGCGACCAGCCCCCAGGTCAGCATGATGCGGGCGATCCACAGCCGCGCCCCGTAGCGGTCGAGCGCCAGATTGCTCGGCACCTCGAAGAAGAAATAGGCGATGAAGAAGATACCGGCGGCCCCGCCGAACGCGGCCGCCGACAGGTTGAGGTCGGTCCGCATCGAAGCGCCGGCGAAACCGATATTCACGCGGTCTAGATAGGCTATGAAATAGCAAAGTATCAAAAAGGGAACGAGGCGCCAGGTGACTTTGTCCATGGTGCGTTTTTCGATCTCAGGCATGGCGTTCCTCCGTGATTGTTATGATATTGGCTTGCTATGGATGTCGGGTTGCAAAGATCTGGGTTCGAAATCCTTCCTTCAGGGCCTATGCAGGTGAGCCTGTGTGGCGGAAACCTATGTAGATCTATTAAAATCGAGGCGCACGGGCCAGCCCAAATAAGACTCTGCCCGTGCGGATGCGCCCTCTCGCGGATTCCGGCGGTCCGTCACCGACCATAGGTCGCCGTGATGCTCGCCGAGGCGAGGGCGTTGACATGGGTGAGGAAGCCGATCATGGCGCCGCTCGCCTTGCTGTCGAGGCCCAGCCTGTCGACCTTGAGGGCCGTCACCGTCACCACATAGCGGTGGGCCGGACCAGGTGGCGGACAGGCGCCCATGAAGGCTGGCATGCCCGCGTCATTGGCACCCTGCAAGGCACCCTTTGGCAGGCCTTCGCCGCCCGGACCGCCGGCGCCGCCCGGCAGGCTCGTGACGGTGGCTGGAATGTCGAAAACCGTCCAGTGCCACCAGCCCGAGCCTGTCGGCGCGTCGGGATCGTAGAGCGTGACAACAAAGCTTTTCGTCCCGGCCGGCGCATTCTTCCAGGCGAGGGCCGGCGACCGGTTGCCGCCGCTGCAGCCGAAGACATTCGAGACCTGGGCAGCCTTCAGGGTAGCTCCGTCGCCGAGGTCGGGGCTCGTCAGCTCGAAGCCGAAGGCGGGGGCGGCCAGCAAACAGGCAGTCGCCACGGCCGGGAAAATCGCTTTCATGATGTCCTCCATTGCAGGCACCCCGCGGGGGCGCCGGATGGAGGTCATTGTTTCATTCAGCGGCCATCGCGGCAGCGCTGGCCCGATCAGACTTTATGCCGTTTCGATCAAACTCGTGTCGATGGCCCCGTATCGCGCTCGGTGGAAAATCGAAACGAGCGCGAAACCGCGCCGAGAAACGCGACGGCGAGTCGTAACCAACATCAAGGGCGATCACGGTCACGGGCTTATCGGTCGACTGCAGCAGGGCGAGCGCAATGCTCATGCGGACATCGACGAGCAGGGCGCGGAAGCTGGTGCCGGCCGCTGCAAGGTGCCGGCGCAGGCTGGGTTCGCTTGTGCACAGGAGAGAAGCCGCGTCGGCGGCGCGCCAGGCACATGCCGGATCCGCGGCGATGGCCTTGCGCAGGCGCGCCATCCTGTCGTCCCGCTCGGATCGGGCAGGAGGGACGAAGCGATGACCGTAGGAGGCGAGCCAGAGCAACACCTCGCTGACGCGAGCCGCGGCGATGGCGTCGGGCAGATCGTTCCCGGCGGCGATGGCGGCCATCGCTCTCCGGCACGCTTCCTCGACATCTGGCAGGGTGTTTTCGATCGCTCGGATTTCCCGGATGGGCCTTCCCTCAGCGATACTGGCCCGGGTGATGAGGTCGCTGTCGAAATTCAGAGCGAAGGCACGGTAGGGCGCGTCCGGCGCGGGCTCGTTGATGAGGTCGAAATCGACCCCATCGGGGATGAGCAGGAGACCACCTGCGCCGATCGTGATCTCCTCGCCGCGATGACGCACGATCTTTCGCCCGCTCTGCACCAGCACGATGCCCGGCCCGAGCGGGGCGAAGCGCCGGCACAGGAGACGAGAATGTTGTACGACATGGGCGATATCGCCGATGCCGGCCCTGCGATACATCCGGCGGGATGAGGATGAAATGTCGGGGTCAGTGCGCATGATGCATGGAATGCCGGCGAACTCCGGCCGTCAAGGGCCAGCTCAGGCGTTGGCCTCTTCCAATGCAGCGCTGGCTTCCAGCCAGGCTTCCTCCGCCAGCACGAGACGCTCGGCTGCCGTGGCGCGGGCCTTGGCCATCTCCGCGGCCCTGTCGGGCGATTTCTCGAACAGGCCGGGACGTGAAAGCTTCTCGTCGAGATCGGCGATGATGGCGTGGAGCTTGTCCATCGCCGCCTCGATCTGCTTTACCTTTTCACGGCTGGAGGCCGTCTGGGCGCGGCGGGCGGCATTGCTCTGGCGCTGGCTGGGTTCGTTCGTGCGCTCGCTCTTCTCCGTCGCGGGTTTGGCCAGCACCAACCGACGGTAATCCTCCATGTCGCCCTCAAAGGGCTTCACCGTGCCATTGCCCACCAGCCAGAGCCGGTCGACACAGGCTTCCAGAAGATAGCGGTCATGGCTGATGAGGATGACCGCCCCGGGATAGTCGTTGAGCGCCTGCACCAGCGCCTGGCGGCTGTCGATGTCGAGATGGTTGGTCGGCTCGTCGAGGATGAGCAGATGCGGACCGCCGAAGGTGGCGAGACCCATCAGGAGACGGGCCTTCTCGCCCCCGGAAAGATTTTCAACCGGCGTATCGGCTTTGTCGGCGCCGAAGCCGATTTGCGCGGTGCGGGAGCGGATCTGCGCTTCGGTCGCCTCCCTCATCAATTCGGCGACATGGTCGCGGGCAGTGGCGCGCGGGTTGAGTTCGTCGAGCTGATGCTGGGCGAAATAGGCGACCTTGAGGCTCGAGGCCCGCCTAGCCCGGCCGCTCATGGTCTCCAGCCGCCCGCCAAGCAGCTTGGCGAAGGTCGACTTGCCATTGCCGTTGGAGCCGAGCAGGCCGATGCGGTCTTCATTGTCGATGGAAAGATCGAGCCGCGAGAGCACCGTGCGCTCGCCATAGCCGGCGCTCGCGCCTTCCATGGCGATGATGGGCGGGGAGAGCGGCTTGGCAGGAGGCGGAAAGTCGAAGGGTTTGACTTCGTCGTCCACCAGGGCAGCCACCGGCTCCATGCGGGCCAGCATCTTCATGCGCGACTGGGCCTGCACGGCCTTGGATGCCTTGGCCTTGAATCGGTCGATGAAGGACTGGATGTGACGGCGTTGATCTTCCTGCTTTTTCCTCAGCTTCAGGCTGAGGGCCTGCTTCTCACGACGCTGCTTCTCGAAACCGTCATAGCCGCCGCGATAGAGCTCGAGCCTGCCCTCGCTCAGATGCAGGATGTAGTCGACCGAGGCGTTCAGGAGGTCGCGATCATGGCTGATTACCACCACCGTGTGGGGATAGGCCGCAAGATAGTCCTGCAGCCAGAGCGTGCCTTCAAGATCGAGATAGTTGGTCGGCTCGTCGAGCAGCAAGAGATCCGGCTCGGTGAAGAGTAGGGCGGCAAGCGCCACGCGCATGCGCCAGCCACCAGAAAATTCGGAGCAGGCCCGGCTCTGCGCCGCGTGGTCGAAGCCCAGACCTGCCAGGATGGTGGCCGCGCGGGCGGGGGCAGCGTGTGCGCCCTTGTCGGCAAGCCGCATCTGGATCTCGGCGATGCGATGGGGATCGGTGGCGATCTCGGCCTCGGCGAGCAGGGCGGTACGTTCCTCGTCCGCCGCCAGCACCACCTCGATCAGGCTCTCCGGGCCGCCCGGCGCTTCCTGGGCAACGCGGCCGATCCGCGTGCCGCGGGGCACGGAGACGGTGCCGAGATCGGGGGCGACCTCGCCCATGATCATGCGGAACAAGGTGGTCTTGCCGGTGCCGTTGCGACCGAGGAAGCCCACGCGCGCATCCGGCGGCAGCGCCACGGTGGCGTTGTCGAATAGGACGCGCGGTCCCAGGCGGTAGGTGAGGCCGTTGACATGCAGCATGGCGGGCTTTTGGCATGAGCGCGGCGGCGGGGCAATGGCCCTGGCCCCAAAACAGCCTGCCGAGGCCTTCGTCGGCCAGTGTGGAAGTCTATTCACATCATTACGTTGCGTCATATATTCATTTTAATTGACCTGACGTCAACGGCTCCCTGAAAGGTGCCTCGTCCGTGTATTAAGCATTTTTGTCACAAGGCATTCATTTGTTCATGGTCTTGTTCAGGAATCATGATATTCCCACTGCTTGTCGCGGACAAAGAGGTATAACTTTACACCCACCTGCGACCCTATGCTACGAATCCGGGCGAAGTTTAAATTAGTTCCATCGAGATGGATTAGTTACGGTCTGAATCTAGCAATAGCTCGATAAACAAGCCCACATGGATTAGACATGATTAAAAAATTAGCAGCAGAGTTCCTCGGAACATTTTGGTTGGTATTCGGCGGCTGCGGTAGTGCTGTACTTGCGGCGGCTTTCCCACAACTTGGCATCGGATTTGCTGGCGTCGCCTTGGCCTTCGGTCTCACGGTCCTGACCATGGCCTTCGCGGTCGGCGGCATTTCCGGTGGTCATTTCAATCCGGCGGTCTCACTGGGCCTGGCCGTGGGTGGCCGCTTCAGCTGGGCCGAGCTCATTCCCTACTGGATCGCACAGGTCATCGGTGGTCTCGCGGGGGCGACCGTGCTTTATGCCATCGCCACCGGCAAGCCGGGCTTCGAGGTCGGTGGCTTTGCCTCCAACGGCTATGGCGACCTCTCGCCTGGCAAGTACAGCCTGCTGGCCTGCTTGATCGCCGAGATCGTGCTCACGGCGGCGTTCCTGATCATCATTCTCGGCTCGACCTCGAAGGTCGCTCCGGCCGGCTTTGCGCCGATCGCCATCGGCCTTGGCCTCACCCTGATCCACCTGATCTCGATCCCCGTCACCAACACCTCGGTCAATCCGGCCCGCTCGACCGCGGTCGCCTTCTTCGCGCAGACCGGCGCGGTCAGCCAGCTCTGGCTGTTCTGGGTCGCCCCGCTGGTGGGTGCGGTGATCGGCGGCCTGATCTGGAAGGTGCTGCTGGAGCCGGAAGAGGCCTAAGGTCAAGCGACAGGATGACAGGAGAGCGGCGACCGGCAATCCGGTCGGCGCTTTTGTTTCAGGAAAGACAAGTCCGCGCTCCCGGGGGTTGAAGCCGGGCAGGGGGCTGGCTATAAGCCGCTCACCTCAACCCGAAAGCAACCAGGACGACCATGGCCATCGAGCGTACCTTTTCGATCATCAAGCCCGACGCGACCAACCGCAACCTTACCGGCGCCGTTAATGCCGTGTTCGAGAAGGCCGGCCTGCGTGTCGTCGCCCAGAAGCGCGTCCGCATGACCCGCGAGCAGGCCGAGACTTTCTACGGCGTGCACAGGGAGCGCCCCTTCTTCGGTGAGCTCGTCGAGTTCATGATCTCCGCCCCGGTCGTGGTGCAGGTGCTGGAAGGCGAGAACGCCGTCGCCAAGCATCGCGAAGTAATGGGCGCCACCAACCCGGCCAATGCCGCCGAAGGCACCGTGCGCAAGCTCTATGCCCTCTCGGTCGGCGAGAACTCCGTGCATGGTTCGGACTCGCTCGACAACGCCAAGATCGAGATCGGCCAGTTCTTCTCCGGCAACGAGATCGTCGGGTAAAAGATAATTGGTGTGCCGACCTCCAGGTCGGCACCTTAAGGCTCGACTTTCGGGACGTTCCTGGGACCGCAGGCGTCTCGCCTGCATCTTGAACCGCACCGCTTCCAAAAGAGCAGGCGAGACGCCTGCGGTCCCAGGAACGCCTCGCAGGTAGCCCCCTCAACGAGCAATGATCAAGGCGGCCTCCGAAGGCTGCCTTTTGTTCGATTTATTTTCTACTAAATCTATAGAAATTAATTGACACCGGTGTTTTGCCGACGCAAGTTTCCTGCATGGGGTGGCGATCGGCCTGTTCGGAGGCCTCCACCCGTCCTGCGGAGAGGGGAACAGCCATGACGACCTGTTGCTGCTGAGCCTGGCTTTCAGGCCGTATGCCAGCGGCCATTCCCTCCCGATCTTCCCTTTCCGTCAGCCTTTCGACCGCGCGCTGAAGCGTTTGCGGCAGGGCTGGCTGTCGTCTCCAAGGATCCATCATGTCTGCCATCAATCGCCGTCTCCTCCTGGCCGCCGGCCTCGCGCTCGGTACGGCTCTCGCTTCGCCCGCCTTCGCCGCCGACAACAAGGTCACCATCGGCTTCCAGACCGGTGTCGACCCTGCCAAGGTCGCTCAGGCTGCCGGGGACTATGAGAAGGCCACCGGCTGGACGATCGAGTGGCGCAAATTCGATTCCGGTGCCGATGTGATCACCGCCATTGCCTCGGGCGACGTGCAGATCGGCTATGTCGGCTCCAGCCCGCTGGCCGCCGCCGCCAGCCGCCAGCTGCCGATCGAGACCATCTTCGTCGCCGCCCTCCTGGGAGACTCCGAGGAGCTGGTGGTGCGCGACGGCATCAAGGATCCCAAGGATCTCGTCGGCAAGAAGATCGGCACGCCCTTCGTCTCCACCTCGCATTACAGCCTGCTGGCGGCACTCAAGCATTGGGACATTGATCCGAAATCCGTGCAGGTCCTGAACCTGCGACCGCCCGAACTGGCAGCGGCCTTCGAGCGTGGCGATATCGACGGCGGTTATGTCTGGGATCCCGCGCTCGGCAAGCTGAAGGAGAAGGGCAAGGTGCTGGTCTCCTCGGCCGATGTCGCCAAGTGGGGCGCGCCGACCTTCGACGCCTGGATCGCCAGCACCGATTTCGCCAAGGCCCATCCCGATGTGGTGACAGCCTTCGTCAAGGTTACCGGCCAGTCCTACAAGGCCTATCGCGACAATCCCGATGCCTGGACCGCGACCTCGGATCAGGCCAAGGCCATCGCCCGCCTCACCGGATCCAAGCCGGAGGACGTGCCCGGCCTGTTGAAGTCCAACGTCTGGCCGCTCCTGGCCGAACAGTCCTCGCCCGAGCTGCTGGGCGGCGCCTCGGTCAAGGCCATTGCCGATACGGCGGCCTTCCTCGCCGAGCAGAAGAAGATCCCGGCCGTGCTGCCCGACTACTCGGCCTATGTGAACAAGACCTATGCCGCACAAGCCCTGACGAAGCTCTCCTCCCAATAGAATTTCGCAGGGCCGCCTCGCCTCGGGAACACCCTCTTCCCGAGGCGAGGCCTTTTTCGGTGTGCCGGTCTTCAGACCGGCACAGTTTGACGAGAAATGCCGGTGCCGCCACATCGACCGAAAGTCAATGTGTCTGAGAAGACCGGCACAGCAGGAATCACCCCCTTGTCCACACTCTCCGCACGCGATGTCGATGTGCGCTATGCCGGGCGGGGCGGCCGTTCGGTCCATGCCCTCAGCAATGTCTCCCTCACCATCGAATCCGGCGAATTCGTCGTCGCGGTCGGCGCGTCGGGCTGCGGCAAGACCACCTTGCTGAAGCTCTTCGCCGGCTTCCAGGCACCGAGCTCCGGCTCGATCACCCTGGGCGGCAAGCCCGTGGAAGGACCAGGCGGCGATCGCGGCGTGGTCTTCCAGGACGATGCGCTGTTCCCTTGGCTGTCGGTGCGCGGCAATATCGAGTTCGGGCCGAAAATGGCCGGCCTCGGCGTTGCCGAGCGCAGGGAGCGCTGTGGGCGCATCATCGACCTCGTCGGCCTCGCGGATTTTGCCGATCACCGCGTCTGGGAGCTCTCGGGGGGCATGCGCCAGCGCGTCGGCATGGCTCGGGCGCTCGCCAACGAGCCTTCCATCCTGCTGATGGACGAGCCGCTCGGCGCCCTCGACGCGCTCACCCGCGAGAAGATGCAGGAATTGCTGATCCGCCTTTGGGACAAGACCGGGCGCAGCGTCTTCCTGATCACCCACAGCGTGGAGGAGGCGATCTTTCTCGCCACGCGCATCGTGGTGCTGTCGCCCCGGCCGGGCCGCATCACCCGCGAATTCCGCGCCGATTTCTCGCGCCGCGTCCTCGCTGGTGAAGGCAGCCGCGCCATTAAGTCGGACCCCGCCTTCATCGCCCTACGCGAGCAGGTCCTGGCCGCCGTCCTCAAGGAGGCCGATGCATGAGCGACCTCGTCAATTCCGCCAGCCTCGACGATCTCGCTGCCAAGGACGCCAAGGCAGGCAGGGCCAGGCCCGCGGCGCTCGGCGCGGGACCCGTGCGCGTGGTGACCGTGCTGGCGCTGCTGCTGCTATGGTCGACAGCGTCCTATTTCGAGTGGCTGCCGGCCTTCTATCTGCCATCGCCCCGCGCCGTGCTCGACCAGCTCTACACCGTCACCACGGACGGCTACGCCGATGCCACCCTGCTGCAGCATTTCGATGCCAGCCTCTGGCGCATCGTCGGCGCCCTGCTCATCGCTTTCGCTACCGCCGTGCCCGCGGGTATCGCCATCGGTCTCAGCCCGGTCGCCCGCGGCATCCTCGATCCCATCATCGAGTTCCTGCGCCCGGTGCCGCCGCTCGCCTATCTGCCGCTGGTGGTGATCTGGTGCGGCATCGGCGAGACCACCAAGATCCTGATCATCCTGATCGCCATCTTCGCACCGGTGGCGATCACCACCGCCGCCGGTGTCGCCACCGTGCCGGCCGATAGGCTCGACGCCGCGCGGGCGCTCGGCGCCAGCCGGTGGCAGGTGCTTCGCCACGTCATCCTGCCGAACGCCTTGCCCTCGATCCTCACCGGAGTGCGCATCGGCCTTGGCGTCGGTTGGTCGACGCTGATCGCGGCCGAACTGGTGGCCGCCTCGCGCGGCCTCGGCATCATGATCAAGACGGCCTCGGACTTCCTGCAGACCGATATCGTCGTGCTCGGCATCTTCGTGATCGCCCTGGTGGCGATCGCCTTCGAGTGGATTGTCCGGCTGGCGGAGAAGATACTCGTGCCCTGGCACGGGAAGGCGTAGCGCCGGGAGCGCGGACGTCTCGTCCGCTCTTCCTCGGGCATAGAACGCCTCGTTTCCAAGAGCGGACGAGACGTCCGCGCTCCCAGCGTTACCTTGTGCCGAACCGTGTCTCGCCGAACAGCGTCTTCTGCTCATGCGGAGGTGCACGCCAATATTGCGGCGGGGCGTCGACGCTGGCGCCGAGCTTGGCGGCGGCGTGCCAGGGCCAGCGCGGGTCGTAGAGCATGCCGCGGGCCATGGCGACGAGATCTGCCTTGCCGCTGGCCACGATCTCTTCGGCCTGCTGCACCTCGGTGATCAGACCCACGGAGATCGTGTTCACGCCGGTGACCTGCTTGACCGCTTCGGCGAAGGGTACCTGGTAGCCCGGCCCAAGGGCGATCTTCTGCAGGGGCGAGACGCCGCCTGATGAGACGTCGATCCAGTCGACGCCGCGCTTCTTGAGCTCGCCCGCGAAGACAAGAGCCTGCTCGATGCCCCAGCCGCTGCCCTCGACCCAATCGGAGGCCGAGATGCGGACGCCCACAGGCTTGTCCGCCGGGAAGGCGGCACGCACCGCGTCGAATATTTCGAGGGGGAAGCGCATGCGGTTCTCCAGCGAGCCGCCATAGGCATCGCTGCGCTGGTTGGCGATCGGCGAGAGGAACTCATGCATGAGATAGCCATGAGCGGCATGGAGCTCGAGGCCGTCGATGCCGAGGCGTTCCGCCCGCTGGGCCGCCTCGACGAAAGCGGTGCGAATGCGGGCGAGGCCGGCTTTGTCGAGCGCGATCGGCGCCGCCTCGCCTTCCTTGTGGGGCAGTGCGGAGGGGGCATGGGTGAGCCAGCCGCCTTGCGCGACCGGGATCTGCTGGCCGCCCTCCCAGGGCAGCTGGCTCGATGCCTTGCGTCCGGCGTGGGCCAGTTGCATCGTTACGGCGATCCTGGAATGCGCGCGGATGGCTGCCAGCACCGGCACCAGCGCCGCCTCGGTGTCGTCGTTCCAAAGGCCCAGGCAGCCGGACGTGATGCGGCCATCGGCCTCCACCGCCGTCGCTTCGATGCAAAGCATGCTCGCGCCCGAGAGCGCGAGATGGCCGAGATGGATCATGTGCCAGCTGCTGGCCTTACCGTCCTCGGCCGAATATTGGCACATCGGCGAGATGACGATGCGGTTGGGCAAGGTGAGGCTTCGCAGCTCGAAGGGCGTGAACAGGGCGCTCATGGGAACCTGTGGGACGGGAGGGTTACGGGTGAGGTAGCTTAGCCGATCTCGATGGAATCCACCCGATCGGGATAGAAGGCGACATGCTCCTTGATCTCGGCAACCGGCGCGTACGGGGTCTCATAGGTCCAGATTGCGTTGACCGAGCGTTCGCCGCCAGCGGGGATACTGTAATAGGAGGCATCGCCCTTGTAGGGGCAGTAGCTCGCATGGTCGGTGCGTGCCAGCAGCGACATGTCGACGTCGCTGCGAGGGATATAGAGCACGGTCGGATAGCTCGCCTCCTTCAGGCTGAGCGCATGGGTGGAATCGGCCACCACCTTGCCGGCCACGGTGACGACGACGCGCGAGGGGGTCGGCGTGATGGTGATCGGGTGGTCCGGGCCTGGGATTTTGACGGGCTTGTTCATGATCTCTTCTCCTATTCTGCGACGATAGCGATGTCTTTTGAGCAGGTCTTGCGGGCCCGGCGCTGGCCGAGGCCGGCGGCAAGACCGGCGCCGGCGATATGGCAGGCAGCAATGGCGAGCAGGGTCAGGGCGAACGCATGGCCGATACCGGCAGCATCCGTGCGGCTGCCGAGGATCGTATAGAAAAGTCCACCCAGCACGGCGACGCTGATGGCGGCGCTGACCTGCAGGGTGGAGTTCACCATGCCGCCGACCAGGCCCGCATGGCGCGGCCCGACGCGCTCGACGATGGCGCGCATCATGGTCGGCATGGTCATGCCCATGCCGAGGCCGATAAGGGCCAGCGCCGGCGCCATCAGCGCGAGAGGCGGCATCACCCCCGCTGGGAAGGCCAGTATGACGGCAGAAGTGGCGATGGTGCCGAAGGCCGAGAGGCCGTAGCCGAGGGAGGGCGCGCTGCCGCCCGCCCAACGCCCGATGGTCGGGCTGAAGGTCGAGCCGGTCAGGAAGCCTGCCGAGAAGGGCAGGATGGCGAGGCCCGCCTGCAGGGCGCTATAGCCGAGCGCCGACTGCAGATAGATCGAATAGACGAGGAAGAAGGTCGCCATGGCATAGAGCGTCAGGATGGCGCCAATGCCGCGCAGGAGCCCCGGCAGGCGGAAGACCTCCATGTCGATCAGCGGATCGCCGCCGGCCCTGGCGAGACGGACCTCGTAGCGGCGGAAAAGCTCGGCGAAGACGGGCGTCATCGCCAGCATGACGATCGACCAGGCCGGCCAGCCGCGCTCGCGCCCCTCGACGAGCGGCAGCACCAGGCTGGAGAGGGCGAGGCTGGACAGCACGACGCCACCGAGGTCGAGGCGGGGGCGGTGCTCGCTGCGCGTCTCGCGCAGCAACGGGATGGCGGCGATGAAGGCGACGAGGGAGATCGGCAGGTTGATCAGGAAGATCAGGCGCCAGCCAAAGCCGTCGACGTCGGCGCCCACCAACGCACCACCAAGCAACTGCCCGACGATGGAGGAAAGGCCGAGCACCACGCCATAAATGCTGAGCGCCCGGCCCCGCTCCTGGGAGGGGAAGAGGGCGTGGACGGAAGCGAGGGCCTGCGGCGCCATCGCGGCAGCGGCAAGCGCCTGCAGCATGCGTGCGCCGATCAGCACCGAGGGCGACCAGGCAAGGCCGCACAGGGCCGAGGCAAAGGCAAAGCCGGCGAGGCCGATCATGAAGATCGACTTGCGGCCGAAGATATCGCCGAGGCGCCCGCCCGTGATCAGGAAGACCGCGTAGACCACGGCATAGCCGGAGATCACCAGCTGGACATCGGCGGCGGTGCTGCCGAGCCCCTTGGTGATCGAGGGCATGGCGACGTTGACGATGAAGAAATCGAGGGGAGCAAGAAAGGCCCCGGTGAGCAGGATCGCCAGGGCCGACCATCGGTTCGGATCGAGGCCCTCGGCCTCCCGCCGCGGAGCAGGAGCAAGGGTGGCAGCCGTATCGGGCATTGGGGGAAACCTCATTCGTTCTGAAAATCGGGTAGACAATACGGTCGTCCATATTGCCTTATGGCAAAAGTCTGTGTCGTCCTGTTGAAGGGATGGCTCAACGCAGGATGGTGGTGAACAGGAATTTCTTGAAACGCTCGACCGGCGCGGGGTCTCGCTGCGCCTTGGCCATCAGGTTCGCCCCCTGCACCGAAGCGACGATGAAGGCGGCGGTTTCCTCGCAGTCGAAATCTTCTCTGAGTTCGCCGGCTTTCACGGCGGCGCGCAGACAATAGGCATAGGCGCGCTGCGTCTCGGCGAAGATATCCAGCAGCTTGGCTCGAATCGCCTCATTGTCGCCCGAGGCTTCGGCCGTGAAATTGCCGAACAGGCAGCCGGTGCGCATGTTGTTGCGCATCAGGCGGTTCCTGCTGGCGTCGATATGGTCGCCGAGGCGCTGCAGCGGTGGCAGATCGTCGTTGAGCAGCGTCTGCCGCATGCTCTCGCAACTGTTGGCGAAATAGAGGTCGATGACTTCGAGGCCGAAAGCCTCCTTCGAGGCGAAATGATTGGTGAAGGAGCCCTGCGGCACGCCTGCTGCCTGCACGATGTCGCGCACGCTGGCGCCGGCGAAGCCGTGCGCATGCACGACACGCAAGCCTTCGTGGAGAATCTTTTCGCGGTTGGATGCTCTAGCCATAATGCCAATATGGACGGACGTATTGGTTTGTCAAGCCTGGGAGCGCGGACATCTTGTCCGCTCTTGAAACGATACGCTTGTAGGAAGGGGGAAACCTATAGGCAGGTCAGGACCCGTCTGCGGCCTCTCTCGCGCAGGTCCTCGTTTCAAGAGCGGACGAGACGTCCGCGCACCCAGGAACGCGCTCCCAGGTTACCTCTTCTTTTCCGCCTGCTGCCTCTCCGAGGCCTTCAGCCGCCCTTCGAGCCAGAGGCTGTAGCGCGAGGCGGCGAAGCAGATGGCGAAATAGACGATCGCCGCGAAGACATAGGCCTCGGTGTAGCGTCCCGGCCAGACCTGCTCATTGCTGGCGGCGATCTTCACGGCGCTGAGGAAGTCGATCATGCCGATGAAGGCGATCAGCGGCGTCGACAGGAACACGCCGATGCCGAGATTGACCAGCGGCGGGATGATGGCGCGCAGGGCTTGCGGCAGCACCACGAGGCCCGTCGTCTGCCAATAGGAGAGGCCGAGCGCCCGCGCCGCTTCGGTCTGGCCCGCCGGCAGGGACTGGATGCCGGCGCGGATCACCTCGGCGAGATAGCAGGCGATGAAGATGGTGAGCGCCACCTCGACGCTGAAGAACAGGTTCACGTCGAAGGCCGGCAGCATCATCGGCACGATCTGGCTGGAGACCAGCAGGATCACCACCATCGGCAGGCCGCGGATGATCTCGATGAAGCCGGTGCTGACGAGGCGGATGCCCCCCATGTTGGAGCGCCGCGCCAGCGCCAGCGGGATGGCGATGGCGAAGGCGGCCGCATAGGCGATGGTCCAGATCAGCAAGGTGAGCGGCAGTCCGCCCCAGTCATTGGTCGAGACGGGCCTGGCCGTGAAGAAGCCGCCCAGCAGCAGGATGACGGCGAGGGGCGTGGCGATCCAGGCGACCACCAGCCATTTGCTCCACAGGCGCGGCACCATCGAGGCGATCATCAGGCCGAACATCAGCACGAGGCTGAGGATCGGGCGCCAGAGCAGATCGATCGGATAGGTGCCGAACACCATCAGCTTGGAATTCGCGCGCACGAAGGCCCAGCAGGCACCGCTGCTCTTGGCGCAGTCATCCGCCGTGCCGCTCCAGGTTGCATCCACCAGGGCCCAGAAGAACAGACCCTTGAGGATCCAGAGCGCGGTGGCAACCACCAGGAGCGTGACGATGGTGTTGAGGGGTGAGGAGAACAGGCCGGCGCGCCAGATGCGCCAGCGATCGTTCCAGCCCGATGGACGGGCGCGTGGGATGGCAAGGTCGCTCATTTCGCGATGATCCCGCGCTTGGCGAGACGCCGGTTGTAGAGATTGATCAAATAGGAGACCGGCAGGCTCACCGCCAGGAAGACGATGACGAGCACGATGATCGTCGCCACGGCATTGCCGTCCTTGTTGGCGCTGACCTTGATGACTTGCGTCACCTCGAAGAAGCCGATCAGCGGGCCAAGGCTGGTGTCCTTGGTGAGGTCGAGGAAGCTCGAGGTCATCAGCGGCGTGATCACCCGCATCGACTGTGGGAAGACGACCAGGCGCATGATGCGCCCCCGCGACAGGCCGATGGCCCGCCCGGCCTCCCATTGGCCGATGCCGACCGACTCGATGCCGCTGCGCACGCTCTCGGAGATGGAGGCGGCGTAGTAAAGCGTGAGCCCAAGCAGCATGGCCGCGAATTCACGCGACATGCTCAGGCCTCCGCGGATGTTGAAGCCCTGCAGGGCCGGCAGATCGGGAGTGAAGGAGATGCCGGCAAGCAGAATCCAGACGACGGCAACGACGGGGAAGGCGGCGAGCAAGGCGAGAAAGGCGCCGGGGGACAGCGGGCGCTGGCGCCGGGCCAGCACGAAGTGGGCGGCGAAGGCCAGCAGCACCAGCGCGATGATGAGCGGCCAGAGGCTGCCAGTCTCGACGGTGAACCACGGCAGGAAGATGCCGCGGATCGACAGGAAGGTGGCGGGCAGGGGCTGCAGCGCCTGGCGCGGCTGGGGCAGGGCCTGTGTCAGTGCGATCCAGAAGAAGAGCTGCAGGGTCAGCGGCGTGTTGCGGATCAGTTCGACATAGGACTGGACGAGCCGCGACAGCAGCAGGTTGCCGGAGAGCCGGATGACGCCAAGCGTCACACCGAGGATGGTGGCGAAGATGCAGCCGAAGAAGGCGAGCTTCACGGTGTTGAGCAGGCCAACCAGGATCGCCCGCCCGAATGTGTCGTCCGAGGTGAAGGGGATCAGGGTCTCGTCGATGTCGAAGCCGGTGCGCTCCCACAGATAGTCGAAGTTCGGCTCCATGCCGCGTGCGGCCATGCTGTGCAGGATGTTGCTGCCGAAATAGGCCGCGATGACGAACAGCGCCGCAATCAGAATGGCCTGGCTATAGGGCCTGTCTCCCCACCAGATGCGCAACTTGTCGGCAGTGCCCGGTCGGGCAGGGCCTCCGATACCTACGATGTCAGCCATATTGCCTGTCTGCGAACAAGGAGGGGGAGGCAGCCCAAGGCCGCCTCCCAAAAAGCATCAACGGAACGGGGGCGAGTAGATCAGGCCGCCCTTGGTCCAGAGATTGTTGAGGCCGCGATCGAAGCCGATCTTGGTGCTCTTGCCCAGATTGCGCTCGAAGATCTCGCCGTAATTGCCGACCTTCTTGATGATGTTGTAGGCGAATTTCGGATCGAGGCCCGTGGCTTCACCCAGCGAGGTATCGACGCCGAGGAAGCGCTTGATGGCCGGGTCGTCACTGGTGAGGAAGCTGTCGACATTCTGGCTGGTGATGCCCCATTCCTCGGCCTGGATCGTGGCATAGACAGTCCAGTTGACGATCTCGAGCCAGCGGTCGTCACCGCCGAGCACGGCAGGAGCCAGCGGCTCCTTCGAGAGGCGCTCGGGCAGCAGCACATAGTCATCCGGAGCGGGCAGAGCGGCGCGGCGCAGGCCGAGGTCGGAAGAATCCTGCGTCAGCGCGTCGACACGGCCGGAGAGCAGGGCCTGCGTGAAGGTGTTGGTGTCCTCGATCACCACGGACTTGTAGGTCTTGCCAGTCTTCTTGAAGAAGTCGGCGATGTTCTGTTCGCCGGTAGTGCCGCTCTGCACGCCGATGGTGGCGCCGTCGAGATCAGCGGCCTTGCTCACGCCGAGTGACTTTTTCACCAGGATGCCCTGGCCGTCATAGAAGACCACCGGGCCGAAATGGAAGTTGAGCTTGAAGGAGCGCGTGATGGTTTGCGTCACCGCCGAGAGCAGTATGTCGAACTGGCCGGACTGGAGGGCCGGCAGGCGCTGCTGGGGCGAGGAATTGGTGAATTCGACCTTGTCGGGGTCGTTGAAGACGGTGATCGCCAGAGCTCGACCGAAATCGACAAAGAAGCCCTGCCACTTGCCGTTGCTGTCAGGCGCGAAGAAGCCGGGCTGGCTGCCGACGCCGACCTTGATGACGCCACGCTCCTTGATCTTGTCGAGCGTGGGACCGGCATGGGCCGGCGCAGCGGCGATGAAGCCTGCAGCCAGCGCAGCAATCGCGATGCCGGCGGTTTGTTTCCACGACCTGAGCATGAAATTCCTTTCTCTTCCTCTTTGGGGCGGCTCCAGCGCCAACGTCCCTGCTCGTCTCTTATACGGAAGGATATTCAGCCCCGTTTGACATGATCGAGCGACAAAGCCCGGAAAGCAAGACCTTCCGTTTCGCTACACCATGTGCAGTCTGGGAATTGTATCCAATCAGCACGGTCTGGTTGTAGAATATTCCAAATTACATTGTCTATAATTTTTATGGACTAATATGGAAAATTTACAGGCCTTCTCACAGGCCGACGTCGAAGAAAATCTGGTTCATGGTCCGGCCCGGCTCGGCGCTGCCGGCGAAGCCGACGATGCGGGCGGGAACGCCGGCGACGGTGCGGTGCGACGGCACGGAATTGATCACCACCGAACCCGCGCCAACCCAGGCACCTTCGCCGATCTCGATATTGCCGATCAGCTTGGAGCCAGAACCGATCAGCACGCCCTTGCGCACCTTGGGATGACGTTCGATGGCGTCGATGCCACTGCCACCCAGCGTGACCGATTGCAGGATCGAGACATTGTCCTCGATCACCGCCGTCTCGCCGACCACGATGCCGGTGGCATGATCGAAGAACAGCCCGCGCCCGATGCGGACAGCCGGATGCATGTCGACCTGCAGCATCTCCGACACGCGTCCCTGCAGATAAAGCGCAAAATCGCGCCGCCCCTCGCTCCACAGCCAATGCGCCAACCGGTGCAGCCCGAGGGCGTGGAAGCCCTTGAAGTAAAGCAGCGGCTCCAGATAGCGCGTGCAGGCCGGGTCGCGTTCCAGCACCGCCTGGATGTCGGCGCGAATGGCAGGACCGATGCCGGCGTCGGCAGCCAGCGCTTCGCGGAAAGCATGCAGCAGCGCGGAAGCCGGCATGTCCGGATGCTCGACGCGATGGGCCAGGCGATAGATCAGCGCTTCCTCGAAGGAGGCGTGGTCGAGCACGGCGGTATAGAGGAGCGTGGCGAATTGCGGCTCCGCTGCGATGGCCTCATGAGCCTCGTCGACAAGCCGGTCCCAGATCAGGTCGGCAACTTGGCCGGGGGCCCGCTGGCAGCGCGCGATCTTGCGTCCGATCGAGGTATTCATCGTCGAAACCTCCATTACGAAATTAGCGGATTTTGCCTTCAGATCGAATCACCAAGAATCGAAAAATGCATTAGGTGCCAATGAGTTCATCTGGAAGTCCGCTCCTGCCTGAATGCATTTTGCTCTAGCGCGCCGCTGCCATGCCGGTCCGCTTCGCCAGATAGCGCTCGAGACTGCCGAGGCCATCATAGATCAGTACGGCGAGCAGGGCGACGATGATGCCGCCCTGCAATATGTAGGCGGTGTTGGTGGTGGTGATGCCGGCCATGATCACTTCGCCCAGGCTCTTGGCGCCCACCGTCGAACCGATGGTCGCCGTGCCGAGATTGATGACGAAGGAGAGGCGGATGCCGGTCAAGATCACCGGCAGCGCCAGCGGCAATTCCACCTGGAACAGGCGCTGCGAGCCGGTCATGCCCATGCCGCGCGCCGCGTCAAGGGCGGTGGGCGGCACGTTTTTAAGCCCCGCCATGGTGTTTTCGAAGATCGGCAGCAGGCCATAGAGCGTGAGCGCCAGCAACGTCGGCTCGGCCCCGAAGCCGAGCGAGGGAACGGCGATGGCAAGCACCGCGATGGGCGGGAAGGTCTGGCCGATATTCACGATGGCGCGCGACAGTGGCAGGAACTCCGCGCCGGCCGGGCGGGTGACGAAAATGCCGGCGATCAGCGCCAGGGCCCCTCCGACAAAGGTCGAAAGGGCTACGAGACCGAGATGGTTGAGCGCCAGGAACAGCAGGCTGCCCTGGTGGTAGATCGCCGGTGCGCCATTGTCGTTGAGGGGGGCGAGGATCGGGGCGAAGAGGTCCGTCTCCACGAGAAGAAGGACGAGGAGGACGATGGCTACCGCCCTGGCCGTATAGCCGAGCCATTTCATGCCGGCGCCTCCGCATGGGTATCCTTGCCGGCGAGGCCGAGAATGGCGGGCAGGGTGATCCGGCCGCGGGGCTGGCCGTCCGCACCGGTGACAGGCAGGGCCTGCCGGCCGGCCCAAAGCAATTCGGAAAGGGCATCGCGCAGGCTGGCATCTTCGGCGACGGGCTTGCCCTCGGCCTCGCCGGGCTGCATGGCCTTCGCCACCTTGATCAGCGATAGCAGGCGCAGCGAGCGGTCGGGACCACCGATCAGCCGCTCGACGAAGCCCGGCGCAGGATGGGTGAGGATCTCGGTGGGCGTCGCATATTGCAACAGCTTGCCGCCATCCATCACCGCGATGCGACTGCCGAGCAGCAGCGCCTCTTCCATGTCGTGGGTGACCAGCACCACTGTAATGCCAAGGCGGCGCTGCAAGGCGAGCAGGTCCTCCTGCGCCTTGGCGCGGATGATCGGGTCGAGCGCCCCGAAGGGCTCATCCATCAGCAGCACGGCGGGCTCGGCCGCCAGAGCCCGGGCAACACCCACGCGCTGCTGCTGGCCGCCGGAGAGCTGGTGCGGCAGCTTCTCGGCATAAAGGCTGGGATCGAGGTCGAAGAGCTTGAGGAGTTCGTCGACCCGCCTGGCGATACGCGCCTGGTCCCAGCCGAGCAGTTGCGGCACGGTGGCAATGTTGCGCGCCACCGTCCAATGCGGAAACAGGCCGTGGCCCTGAATGGCATAGCCGATGCCGCGGCGCAGCTCTTCGCCGGATATGGCGGCGGTATCGCGGCCGTCGATCAGCACGGTGCCGGATGTCGGATCGATCAGCCGGTTGATGATGCGCAGCAGCGTGGACTTGCCGCTCCCCGAGGTACCGACCAGCACGGTGATGGTGCCATGCTCGATGGTGAGAGAGACATTGTCGACCGCAAGCTGGGAACCGAAGCGGCGGCTGACCTCCTTGACTTCGATCATGCGTGCCGTCCTTTGAGTGTGTCGACGATGGCGTCGAGAATGATGGCTGCCGAAAAGGCGAGCGCGATGGTGGGAATGGCGCCGAGCAGCACCAGGTCGATCGCGGTCGCCCCCATGCCGTTCTGGACATAGACGCCGAAGCCGCCGCCGCCGATCCAGGCCGCGATGGTGGCAAGGCCGATATTCTGCACCAGCACGATGCGCACACCGGTGAGAATGACGGGGAAGGCCAGCGGCAGCTCGACCTGCAACAGGCGTTGCCGGGCCGTCATGCCCATGCCACGCGCCGCATCCACGACAGTGGCCGGAACGGAATCGAGGCCGATCGCCGTATTCGAGACGACCGGCAGCAAGGCGTAGAGGAACAGCGCGATCATTGCCGGTGAGGGACCGGTGCCATGAATGCCAAGCTCGCCGAGAAAGGGATAGGCTTTCGACAGGAAGGTGAGCGGCGCGATCATCAGGCCGAACAGGGCCAGTGACGGGATGGTCTGGATCATGTTCAGGGCCGGCAGGATAATGCCGCGCAGCCCCGGCGAACGCTGGCAGAGGATGCCGAGCGGCAGCCCGACGATCAGGGCGCCGGCAAGGGATGCCAGCGCGAGCACGATATGGCGGATGGCATTGGCCGGGAAGTCGGAGCCGTTGGTGGCATATTCCTTCATGATCGACAGCCCGTTCCAATGCCCCGAGAGCAGGAAGGCCGCAAAGACGGCCAAGGCGATAAGGAGGGCGATGACCCTCTGCGCCGGCCGCAGCGAGAGCTTCACCAGGGCGTCGGTGAGAATGATGGCGAAGGAAAAGGTCAGCAGCCAGAAGCCGGCGGCCGGGCCCACACGCGGGCGGGCATTGCCGGCGGGAATCAGCGTGTCCGGTGTGAGGCCCACGAGCAGGCCGAGCAGGACAAGGGCGGCAACCGCGGCTGCCAGGCGCAGACGTGGTGCCGTCCGCCCGACGATCAAGGCAAGCGCGATCACGAAGAGGGCGAGCGCCGCCCAGCCGATGCCGGCAGGCAGCGCGTCGAGGAAGGGCACGCCGCGGGCCTGGCCGATGCGGCTTGGCCGGAAATTGGCGAAGGGCAGCCACAGACCGGCCAGGGTGACGATCGCCATCACCACGCCGAGCTTGTCGATGCCCCTGATGGAGAATGCTTTCATTGTCGCAGAGGACGCCGGGAAAGCACCTGTGTCCAGCCTTGCCTTCCCGGCGCTCAGCATCACTTCACGAAGCCCTTCTTCTTCAGGTAGTCCGCGGCAACATCCTTGGCAGCTTCGCCATCGACCTGGATGCGGCCGTTGAGCGACTGCAACGTGGTGAGGTCCAGGCTGCCGAAGACTGGCTTCAGCCAGTCGGCAATCTCCGGATGGGCCTTGAGGACGGCTTCGCGGATCACCGGCGCCGGCGCATAGACGGGCTGCACCGACTTGTCGTCATCGAGCACGACGAGATCACCCGCCTCGATGCCGCCATCCGTGCCATAGACCATGGCGGTGTTGACACCATCGGTCTGCTCGGCGGCGGCCTTGATGGTCGAGGCGGTATCGCCGCCAGAGAGCACCACGAGCTGGTCCGACGAGAGCTTGAAGCTGTAGGTGGTCTGGAAGGCGGGCAGGGCGCCGGCGCTGTTCACGAACTCCGCCGAGGCGATCAGCTTCACCTTGCCGCCGCCCGTGACGAACTTGCCGAAATCATCGAGCGACTTCAGCTTGTTCGGCTCGGCCACATCCTTGCGGATGGCGATGGCCCAGGTGTTGTTGGCGGGCGCCGGGTCGAGCCAGACCAGCTTGTTGGCGTCGTAGTCGAGCTTCTTGGCTTCGGCATATCCCTTGGCGGCGTCCTTCCAGAGGCTGTCGTCGGCCTTGTTGAAAAAGAAGGCGGCATTGCCGGTATATTCGGGATAAAGGTCGATATCGCCGGCCACCAGCGCCTTGCGCACGATCGGCGTGGTGCCGAGACCGACGCGGTTGTTGACGCTGAGACCGTGCGATTCCAGCACCTGCACGATGATGTTGCCGAGCAAATTGCCTTCGGTATCGATCTTGGAGGCGACGGTGACGTCGGCGGCCTGCGCGGCGCCTGCCGTCGCCAGCATGGCCAGGGCAGCTCCGAGAGAGGCGACCCTGGAGGCCAGGGGTCGGGGTGTGCGGGAAAGTGCCATATGGGTACTCCTTTTATTATTGAGGCAACGCCGCGACCCAGAGCGGAAACGTCAACCCGGAAGCAGTTGAATCAGATTCTGAAGATCGGGAAACGTATTTATCTCATTGATTCAACTGCAAATTACTTATCGTCTGTTTCAAATCAGGCGTTCCGTGCCGTGCCCGTTACCAGGCTTCCGCACAAGGCCGCGACGCCAATCCAGATACTCGCCGACCAATAGGCAATGATCGCGAGGGGATGGGCGCTGCTGCACAGCGAGCGTGCAAGCTGGCAAATGTCGGTGTTGCTGACAAGACAAACTCCCGCGTCGGGGAGGGACATGTAATCATAGCCGATCACGTCCCGGTAGGTGACCCACCACCAGCCCACTGAGAACAGGACGATAAGCGCGCCCGATGCGACGAGGAAGCGGGTGGCCATGGGGAGCGTTTGCATATCAGGAAATCGTCAGGCCGAGCGCGGTGAGGATCTCACGGCGCAGATGGATGAGATCGCTGTCGTCGCGATGGCGGGGATAGGATTTGTCGACGGTGAATTCCGCCTTGATGCGGGCTGGACGGTCCGAAAAGACGACGATGCGCGAGGCCAGCAGGAGGGCTTCCTCGACATCATGGGTGACGAGCAGGGCCGTGAAGCCCGTACGCTGCCAGAGCGAAACCAGCTCGTCCTGCAGGGTCAGCCGCGTGAGGGAATCGAGCTTGCCCAGCGGCTCGTCGAGCAGAAGGAGGGCGGGATCGTTCACCAGCGCCCGCGCCAGAGAGGCGCGCTGCGCCATGCCGCCCGAGAGCTGGTGCGGATAGGCGTCGGCAAAGGCATCGAGATCGACCAGCGACAAGGCCTGGCCGACACGGTGGCGCTGGCGCTGCAGCACGCCGCGCGCCTCCAGGCTCGAGGCGACATTCTTCCACACGGTCAGCCAGGGAAACAAGGTCGGGTCCTGGAACACCAGGATGCGCGACGGGTCGGGCCTGGTGATCGCCTCGCCATCGGCCAGGATCGTACCTGTGGCAGGCGCCTCAAGGCCGGCGATCAGGCGCAGCAAGGTGGACTTGCCGCAGCCCGAGGGGCCGAGCAGGGCGACGAACTCGCCGGGCTCGACCTTGAGGTCGATGCTGTCGAGCACCGGGAGTTGGCTGCCTGAGAGATCGAAGTGGTGGCTGACATCCTGGATGTCGACACCGATATTGCGGGCGGTGGCGGCCATCAGATGAAGCCCTTCTGCCAGTTGAGGAGACGGTCCCGCACCACGAAGAGCAGCTTGACGATACCGGCGCAGATCAGCGCCATGATCAGCAGCGTCGCATAGACATTGGCATAGCCGGAATAGGCGGTCTGGAACTGGATGTACCAGCCCAGGCCATATTTGGCGCCGAGCATCTCCGCCACCACCAGCACCGCGAAGGAATAATAGAGCCCCATGAACAGGCCCACGAAGACGTGCGGGAGAGAAGCGGGGATGGCGACCTTGCGGATGAGGTACCAGTTGCTGGCGCCGAAGATGCGACTGACATCGTAATAGGCCCGGTTGACCGAGGCCACGCCCGAGGCCGTGAGGATGGCCACGGGAATGCCGGAGGCGAGCGCCACGATGAACACGCTGGCATCGAAGGTGGTGGGGAAGAAGTAGAAGGTGCAGGGGATCCACGCCGTCGCCGGCACCGGCCCGATGAGCTTCAGGAGCGGCATGCCCCAATAGCTCACGCGCTTCGACCAGCCGAGCGCGATGCCGCCGGCATAGCCCACCACGATGCCCGACAGGAAGCCGAGCGACCACAGGCGCAGCGTATAGGCGATGCAGATCAGCAGGCGCTGGCTTTCGACGACATAGACGTTCAGCAAGCCGTGCGGCGGCGAAAAGAAGGGTTTGGGCAGCCAGCCGGTTTTCGCCGTGGTCAGCTCCCACAGCGCCAGCCAGATGCCGATCGCCAGGAACCAGGGGCCGTAATGCAGCAGCGTCTGGCTGAAACGGCCAAGCCGGTGCACGCTGAGGGACAGGATCAGGAACAGCACGGCCCCGGCACCGGTGATGGCGGCGAAGAGGCCGGCGCTGCCCCAGGGCACCACGTCGGGCAGGCCGACCGTGATGACGGCGGTCGCGGCCCAGGCGAGGGCCGCGAGCAGCCCGTGCTTCCACACATGACCCCAGAGACCCTGCAGGGCCGAAGAGGGCGAACTGGCCTCCAGGGCACGAATGGTATCGCTCATCGTTCCGGTCTCAGGCGAGCAGGTTGACCGTGATCCGTTCGGCGAATTCCTTCGGATCGGTGGAGGGATCGAGAACCTTGACCAGCTTCAGATCTTCGGAGGTGATACGGATCTGGTCGACCAGCGCCTGGCCGATCGGATGGTTGTGGTAGACGAGCTTGCCGAGAATCTCGGTGAGGTCCTCCTTGCTGAGGCCGGCGGGCTTGAGGTTGTCGTAATACCACTGTGCCACCTCGTCGGGGTGGTTGGCGGTGTATTCATGCACCTCGATATTCGCTTCGGCGAGGCGCCGCAGCGCGTCCTTGTTGGCCTGGAGGAAGGGGCCGTTGGCGCCGAGTACGCAGCAGGTGTGGTTCTCGAAGACGCCGGTCTGGGTGTCGGCGATCTTGGTGAAATTGTACTTCTTCTCGATCGACCAGGCCCAGGGATCGAGATGGGCGGCAAGATCGGCCTCGCCCCGGTTGACCACATCGCCTACCAGCTCAAAGGGCACCGCCTTCCAGGTCACGTCGGCTTCCGGGTCGATGCCGGATTTGGCGAGCGTCACCTGGAACGCCACCTGCGGCGGGGCGCCGATGCCATAGGTCGCGATGGTCTTGCCCTTCACGCCGGCAAGATCGGTGATGCCCGAGGCCTTGGAGGCGAGCAGGCGCTGGCAGCCGCCATGCGAGCCAACGAAGAGCTTGACGTCGAAGCCTTGTTCCAAGGGCTTCAGCCAGTCGCCGATCAGGCCGGCGCCGGCATCCGCCTTGTTGGTGGCCAGCGCCTGGATCAGGGTCTGGCCGCTGGCGCCCTGGTAAAACAGCTCCACGTCGAGATTGTGCTTGGCATAGATGCCCTTGGCGACGCCGAAGCCGAGGGGAGAGTGGCAGGCGGCGACTTCCGTCCAGGCCAGCCGGATCTTGGGGGCGGGAGCGGCGAGGGCGGGGGAGAAGATACGGCCGCTCACGGCACCGAGCGAGGCGAGGGCGCCGGTGGCGCCGGCGAGCTGGAGGATCTTGCGGCGATTGGGAGATGATGGCTGGGACATGGCGTGGGTTCCGGGAGGAAAACGGCTTTGGCGACAAACACATACAGGGTGGAGTAAGACGCGGGCCCTCCCCACGAAGCTGTGGAGGTCGCGCACACAAATTGTGCGCGCCGGGGGTGGGGTGTGGGCGGAGTGGGGTGCCGCATGAGTTGAGGCCCTGCAATGCCGTCGAGCCTTACTCCGCCCACACCCCCTCCGACCCGACTTCGTCGGGCCACCTCCCCCAGCTTCGTGGGGGAGGCTCGTCGCGCCCTATGCGGCCTCCCTCAACTCGTCCTCCGCCGCCGCCAGCGCCTGCGTGATATCCGCGATGATGTCGTCGGGATGCTCGATGCCGATCGAGAGGCGCACATAGCCGGGCGTGACGCCGGTCGCGAGCTGCTCCTCAGCACTGAGCTGCTGATGCGTCGTCGAGGCCGGATGGATGGCGAGGGAGCGGGCATCGCCGATATTGGCGACATGGTAGAGCAGCTTCAGCGCGTCGATGAAGCGCTTGCCGGCCTCGATGCCGCCCTTGAGCTCGAAGCCGACCAGGCCGCCATAGCCACCCTTGAGATAGGTCTCTGCCCGGCGGCGGTTCTCGTCCGACTGCAGGCCGGGGAAGATGACATGGCTGACGGAGGGGTGCTTGGAAAGCACCTCCGCCACCTTGATGGCATTCTCGTTGTGCTGGCGCAGGCGCAGCGGCAGGGTTTCGAGGCCCTGCAGGAGCTGGAAGGCATTGAAGGGCGACAGCGCCGCGCCGACATCGCGCAGCAGCTTCACGCGCACCCGAAGGATATAGGCAATCGGTCCGAGCGGCTTGGCCGCCTCGGTCCAGATGGCGCCGTGATAGGCCTCGTCCGGCTGCGTCAGCAGGGGGAAGCGTTCGGCATGCTCCTCCCAGGGGAAGTTGCCGCCATCGACGATGAGGCCACCGATCGAGGTGCCGTGGCCGCCGATATATTTGGTGGCGGAATAGACCACCACGGCGGCGCCATGTTCCAGCGGGCGAGCGATCAGTGGCGCCGCCGTGTTGTCGACGATGAGGGGAATGCCGAGTGAGCGCCCGATGTCGGCGATCTCACGGATCGGCAGCACATGCAGCTTGGGGTTCGGCAGGGTCTCGGCGTAATAGGCGCGGGTCTTGTCGTCGCTGGCGCGGCGGAAATTCTCGGGATCGGCCGGGTCGACGAAACGGACCTCGACGCCGAACTGCTTGAGCGTGTTGGCGAAGAGCGTCCAGGTGCCGCCATAGAGATCGGTGGAAGAGACGATGTTGTCGCCGGGCTGGGTGAGGTTGAGGATCGAATAGGCCGAAGCCGTCTGGCCAGACGCGACCGCGAGGGCCGCGACGCCGCCCTCGATGGCGGCGATGCGCTGCTCCAGCGCGTCCGTGGTTGGGTTCTGCACGCGGGTATAGATGTTGCCGAGCTCTTCGAGCGCGAAGAGGCGCGCAGCGTGGCCGGTATCCTGGAACTGGTAGGAGGTGGTCTGGTAGATCGGCACCGCCACGGCGCCGGTGGCAGGGTCGGCGCGGTAGGTGCCGCCGTGGAGGGCGAGGGTCTCGAAATGCCGTGAATCGGTGGTCATGGGAGAGCTCCAGGCAAGAAGGATCAGTAGGCGGAAGCGGGCGAGGCCGGCTTGGACACGTCGACGAGATCGGGATGGTGGCGGCGCGCCACGTCGGGGTGGGAGCGCAGGCGGCTCTTGAGGTAGTTGCGGCCGACCTCGCGGAAGAGCGGATTGAGCGGATCCTGCGTCAGGCCGCGCGCGCCAGCGGCAAGGTCGGGCGAGAGCTTGAGCAGCGGCACCTCGGCGGCAAGATGGGCGCCGAGGAAGAAGGGCACCGAGAGCCGGTCGGTGCCCACCGGCGGTGAGACGACGCGGTGGACATTGGCGCGCAGATAGCCATTGGACGCGAGTTCGAGGATTTCGCCGATATTGACCACGAAGGTGCCGGGAATGGGCGGGGCGTCGATCCAGCCGCGCTCGCCCTCGACCTGCAGGCCGCCCTGCACATCCTGCAGCAACAAGGTGAGGAAGCCCGAATCCTTGTGTGCGCCGACGCCCTGATCGCCCTCGCTCTTTTCGCGGCCGGGATAGCGCACGATCTTGAGGAGCTGGTTCGGCTCCGGGGTGTAGATCGGCTCGAAGATCTCGGCCTTCTGCCCGAGGGCCTGAGCGAAAGCCTGGAGGACGCGGATGCCGAGCTGGGTGATCTCCTGCTGATAGCGCAGGATGGTGAGCTGCAGCTCCGGCAGCGCCGCCGGCCACTGGTTCGGACCCTGCAGGCGTGTCCAGGCCGGCGCCGAGGGATCGACGGGGCGGGCGCGCTTCTCCGCGCCGATATCGACCTGCTCGCGCCAGTCCGGCTTGCCGCGAGTGTGCTCGAAGCCGGCGCGGTTGTAGCCGCGGAAATGGGGCGACTTCACCATCTCGATGGCAAGCTTGTCTTCCTCCGGCAGATCGAAGAAGCGGCGGGACAGGCGCAGCACTTCGTCGATCAGCGTCTGCGGGATGCCGTGGCCGGTGAGGTAGAAGAAGCCCGGCCCGCGTGCCGCCTCGCGCAGATCCTTCAGGAAGGTGATGCGCGCAGCATCACCCTGGTCGAAGCGACGGAAGTCGAGAATCGGCAGGGTCTCCGGAGGGAGCGTCGCGGCTTGGCGGGTTGTGGCTTGGGTCGTCATGGCATTCCATCGTCCGGCTGAAGCGAGGCCTCAAAATCGAGCATGGCGACTCTTATAAGTCAACTGATTTTATAGACTATATGGATTTAACCTTCGGGCTTTGAAAAAATGCGCGCCAGGGCAACGAGATAGGAGCGAATTCGGATTCGATCGGAGAAGCCCTTCGCACCGCATGTCAGGAGCAAATCCTGGAATGGCGCATTAAATGTTGACTAAATCTATCAACTAATAGGATCATGAGGCAAATTGCCCTCAAGGATCAGCCTATGACCTCGCTTTGGACCCGACGTTTCTTCCTCGCCGCCGCCTCCGCCTTGCCGATGGCCGTCACGCTCGGCCCGGCTCGCGCCGACACCAAGGTGGTGCGGGTGGGCTATCAAAAATACGGCACCTTCCTTCTGCTCAAGGCGCGCGGCAATCTGGAGAAGAAGCTGGAGCCGCTCGGCTTTAGCGTGACCTGGACCGAGTTCCCCGGAGGTCCGCAGCTCCTCGAAGCCCTCAATGTCGGCGCGCTCGATTTCGGCATCACCGGCGAGGCGCCGCCGATCTTCGCCCAAGCCGCCGGCGCTCCCCTCGTCTATGTTGGCAATGAGCCGGCCGCGCCGCTGAGCGAGGCGATCCTGGTTCCCAAGGACAGCCCGCTCAAATCCGTCGGCGAGCTGAAGGGCAAGAAGGTCGGCCTCAACAAGGGCTCCAACGTCCACTATTTGCTGGTGAAGGCGCTGGAGAAGGCGGGCCTCGCCTATGCCGATGTCGAGCCCGTCTTCCTGCCGCCGTCCGATGCCCGTGCCGCCTTCGAGCATGGCGATATCGACGCCTGGGCGATCTGGGATCCGTTCCAGGCGGCAGCCGAGGTGGCGATCGAGGCGCGCCAGCTCACCAATGGCGAGGGCATCGTCTCCAACCGCCAGTTCTATCTCGGCGAGAAGGGTTTCACCGAAGCCAATCCGGCTGCCGTGGATGCCATCCTCGCTGCCATCAACGAGATCGACGTCTGGGCCAAGGACAATGTCGAGCAAGCCGCCAATGAGCTCGCGCCCGCCGTCGGCATTCCCGCGCCTGTGCTGAAGCTGGCGCTAGGTCGCCAGGCCTGGAACGTGCAGCCGATCACGGCCGAGACCGTCGCCGCCCAACAGCAGATTGCCGACACCTTCCACAAGCTCGGCCTGATCCCCAAGCCCATCAAGATTGCCGATGCACTGCGCCCCGGCGCGGCGCTGTAGGGGGAGGGGGTGATGGCGCAGCACGGTCTCGGCCGCATCTCGCAACGCCTGATTCCCTGGGCGCTGCCGGTGCTGATCCTGGCGGGCTGGGAGATCGCGGCGGATGTTGGCTGGCTGCAGGCGCGCGTGCTCTCGGCGCCGAGCGCGGTGGCGCTCGCCTTCTGGCAGACTCTGCAGGACGGCACGCTCCTCCACAATGTCGCCGTCAGCAGCGGGCGAGCCCTGCAAGGTCTCGCCATCGGCGGCCTTCTCGGCTTCGCCCTCGGCGTGATCAATGGCGTCTGGCGCCCGGCCGAGCTGGCGCTCGACTCCACCCTGCAGATGCTGCGCAACGTGCCGCATCTGGCCATCATCCCGCTGGTGATCCTGTGGTTCGGCATTGGCGAAAGCGCCAAGATCTTCCTGGTGGCGCTGGGCGTGCTTTTTCCCGTCTACATCAACACCTATCACGGCATCCGTACCATCGACCCCCAGCTTCTCGAAATGGCGCGGGTCTATGGCCTCGGCCCGCTGGCGCGCTTCTGGCGCGTGATCCTGCCGGGGGCGCTGCCCTCCATCTTCGTGGGACTGCGCTACGGCCTCGGCATCATGTGGCTGACCCTGATCGTGGCCGAGACCATCTCGGCTTCCTCCGGCATCGGCTACATGACGATGAATGCCCGCGAATTCCTGCAGACGGATGTGATCCTGCTCGGCGTGATCATCTATGCCGTGCTCGGCAAGCTCTCGGACATCGTGGTGAAATTCTTCGAGCAGGCCGCGCTGCAATGGCATCCCTCCTATGTGCAGCCGCGCCGGGAGGTTCTGGCATGAGCAACGCCATGCATATCGTCGAAGACGCCTATTTCGAGCCGGAGCTGGCACGCCATGCCCTGCCACTGCGGGAGGAAAGGGAGCCGACGCGGCCCCGCGGCCTTGCTATCGATCTCGACGCCGCTTCGAAGGCGTTCGACCATCGCCTCGTGCTGGACCGGCTCAGCCTCTCTATCGCGCCGGGCGAATTCATCGCCGTGGTCGGGCGTTCGGGTGGCGGCAAGTCGACCCTGCTGCGACTGGTGGCCGGGCTCGAACAGCCGACCGCCGGCGAGGTCGCCATCGGGGGCAAAGTGGGCCGCGACGCCCATGCCAAGGCGCGGCTGATGTTCCAGGACGCCCGCCTGTTGCCCTGGCAGCGCGTGATCGGCAATGTCGGCATCGCCCGCGGGCCGAACTGGCGCAGCCTGGCCCAAGCGGCGCTCGACGAGGTCG
Organism: Labrys miyagiensis; assembly: GCF_030160835.1. Lineage (GTDB taxonomy): Bacteria > Pseudomonadota > Alphaproteobacteria > Rhizobiales > Labraceae > Labrys > Labrys miyagiensis. The sequence continues at coordinate 43,135 of NZ_BSPC01000096.1, forward strand.
GCCTCGGCGACCGGGCCGGGGATTGGCCGAGCGTGCTCTCGGGCGGCCAGAAGCAGCGTGTTGCCCTGGCACGCGCTTTGGTGAGCCGGCCGGAGATCCTGCTGCTGGACGAACCCTTCGGCGCCCTCGATGCCATGACGCGCCTTGAGATGCATGGCCTCCTCTCCCGCATCTGGCGCGAGCACGGCTTCACCGCGATCCTGATCACGCACGATGTCGCCGAGGCCGTGGCGCTCGCTGATCGCGTGATCGTGCTGCGCGACGGGGCGGTAGCGCTGGACCTGCCCATCGACCTGCCGCGCCCTCGGCGGGAGGGCGACGAGAGGGCGGCGTCGAAGATTGCGAGTCGCATTTTGGCTTATGTGTGAGGGGCGACCGCGCCTTCTCCGCTTTGCGGCTGTCGAATTCATACATCTCGGCCTGAGAAGAATAGACGCAAGTTATTCGGCTGAGCGAGATAAGACGGTTAAGGATAGAACGCGCCGTCGAAGTGCCCTCGTCCTTTTCTCAACCCGACTTCTCTCGCCCGACCGTCGGCTCTTTCGCGATTTTGAGCCAAGCCTTTCAGATTCCTCGATTCAAACAGTTGACTAATTTTATAGACTATATATTTTCAATCCATCGGCTCGCTAGCGAGTCGGTCGCGGGCATTTGAGCGAGCAGCTTGCGCCGCGTCATCAAACGCTAAAGCGCCACGGCTGATGTCGTGGGCTCCCAGACAGGATATGACCCATGATCGCGATCGGTGTGACCAAGGCAAAGAGATCTCCAGAGAGAATGCAAGGCGAGATGTGTAGCGGCTGTTGCTGCTGATCTCTCCTGAACCCGTTTCCTCTTCGTCTTGTGGAGCGCCACGTTTGTGGCGGCTGAACTCATGTCTCTTTCGTCCCAATCCGAATCCCAATTCCGTTCCGAATCCTACATCATCGAAATCTCCGGCGCGGCCGTCGGCATTGTCGTACGCCAGGCTGAGGCGCGGCGCTTCGCCTTCCACGCCGCCAGCCGACGCTTCAACCGCTACAACGGCATGACGTTCTCCGGCCCGCGCGACGCCGAGCGTTTCATCTCCGGTCAAGTGGCGCGGCGGCTGCATGCCCTCCTCGAGGAGTTGGTCGCGTGAACGCGCCAGTGAGACTGGAAAGCCTGGGCCAGCTGGGAGGGCCTGTGACGGCCGAGCCGATCGTGCGTTTCGAGCGTGTCTCGCGCTCCTTCGCCGCCCGTAGGGGCAATGCTGCCGTCTATGCCCTCGACGATCTCAGCCTGGAGATTCCGCGCGGCGAGATCTTCGGCGTGATCGGGCGCAGCGGCGCCGGCAAGTCGACGCTGATCCGCCTGATCAACGGGCTGGAGCGACCCAGCAATGGCCGCATCATCGTCGATGGCGTCGAGATCGATGCCCTCAGCGAACGCGAGCTGCGCCCGGTGCGCCGCTCCATCGGCATGATCTTCCAGCACTTCAACCTGCTCTCCTCCCGCACCGTGTTCGACAATGTCGCGCTGCCGCTGGAGGTCGCGGGCGTGCGGGCCGCGGAGATCAAGGCGCGGGTCGAGCCGCTGCTCGATCTCGTCGGCCTTGCAGACAAGCGCAATCGCTATCCCTCCGAGCTCTCCGGCGGTCAGAAGCAGCGCGTCGGCATCGCCCGTGCTCTCGCGACCAATCCGAAGATCCTGCTCGGCGACGAGGTGACCTCGGCCCTCGATCCCGAGACCACCGGCCAGATCCTGGCCTTGCTCGCCGATATCAACCGGCACTTGGATGTCACGATCATCCTGATCACCCACGAGATTCCGGTGATCAAGGAGATCTGCCACCGGGTCGCGGTGTTAGAAGCCGGCAAGCTGATCGAGACCGGCCGTGCCTTCGACGTGCTGACGAAGCCTCGCCATCCCACCACCTCGAATTTCGTGCGCAACGTTACCGGCGTGGAACTGCCGGCCGATCTCGCCCGGCGGCTGCGGCCGGAGCCCGCGCCCGGTCACCAGGCGGTGCTGCGCATCACCTTCACCGGCTCGCATGCGACCGCGCCGGTGATCAGCCGCCTGACCAGCATTCTCGGCATCGACGTCAACATCCTGGCGGGGCGCATCGATTCCATCGGCGGCGAGCCGTTCGGGGCGCTGCTGGTCTCGGTGCCCGGCGAGGAGGTGACGCGCCTCGCCACCATCTCGGCGCTGGCGGCGCTGCAGCTCAAGGGCGAGGTGATCGGCTATGTCGCCTGACATCCTCTGGGTGATCGCGCAGGCCACCCGCGACACCGTGGTGATGGTCGCCATCGCCATTCTCTTCGGTGCGCTGATCGGCCTACCGGTCGGTATCTTCCTCGCCATGAGCAAGCGCGGCGAGTTGCTGGCGCTCCCCGCCGCCAACGGCGTGCTCGGCGCCATCGTCAATGCGGCGCGTTCGACGCCCTTCATCATCCTGGTGGTGGCGATCATCCCGCTGACGCGACTGTTGGTCGGCACCTCCATCGGCACGGCGGCGGCGATCGTGCCTTTGACGCTGGCGGTGGCGCCCTTCATCGCGCGCATCGTCGAGAGCGCCATCCGCGAGGTCGATCCCGGCCTGATCGAGGCGGCGCGGGCCTTCGGCGCCACACCCTTCCAGATCATTCGCAAGGTGCTGCTCGCCGAGGCTCTGCCGGCCATCGTGCTCGGCCTTACCCTCTCGACCGTCAGCCTGATCGGCTACTCGGCCATGGTCGGGGTGGTGGGCGGCGGCGGGCTTGGCGATGTCGGCGTGCGCTACGGCTACCAGCGCTTCATGCCCGACGTGATGGCCACGGTGGTCGCCATCCTCATCCTTCTCGTCCAGGGGGTCCAGTCCGCGGGAGACCGCATCGCCAGAAGGCTCAATAAACGCCTTCGACACGACTGACCTTCAACCTAGCAACAGGAACTCTACGCATGTCGACTTACAAACTGACGCGCCGCCGTTTCGCCGGCGCAGCCCTGGCGCTCGCCTTCCTCCTCGGCCCGGTGGGCGGGGCGCTCGCCGCCGAGACCATCAAGCTCGGCGTCATCGGTGGCGACGAGGAGCGCATCTGGGAGGTGGCCAAGAAGGTCGCCGCCAAGGGCGGCCTCGATATCGAGCTCATCTCCTTCTCCGACTATGCCATCCCCAACGAGGCGCTTGAGAAAGGCGATCTCGACGCCAATGCCTTCCAGCACAAGCCCTACCTCGACAGCCAGATTGCGGCGCGCGGCTACAAGATTGTGGCGATCGGCTACACGCTGGTGGCGCCCATCGCCTTCTATTCCAAGAAGGTCAAAGCCTTCGCCGATCTGCCGCAAGGGGCCACCATCGGTATTCCAAACGATCCCTCCAATGGCGGCCGTGGCCTGAAGTTGCTGGAGGCCAATGGCCTGATCAAGGTGAAGGCGGACAAGGGGCTGCTGCCGACGGTGCTCGATGTCACCGACAATCCCAAGAATGTGCAATTCAAGGAGATCGACGCCGCACAGATCCCCAATCTGCTGCCTGATCTCGATGGCGCAGTGATCAACACCAACTACGCCCTCGGCGCCGGGCTCTCGCCGCGCACGGATGCGCTGGTGCAGGAGAGCCGCACCGGCAATCCCTATGGCAATTTCATCGCGGTGCGCGAGGCGGACAAGGACAAGCCGGTGTTCAAGAAGCTGGTGGCCGCCTACCAGAATCAGGATGTGGCCGACTTCATCAACGCCAATTTCAAGGGCGCGATCCAGCCGGCTTGGTGAGGCTTTGGTGTGCCGACCTCCAGGTCGGCATGGGACCTCAACTCGACCGGCGAGGGCGTCGTTTCCGTGCCGGTCTGAAGACCGGCACACCAGGAAGGCGGGGGTTCGGTGTGCCGGTCTTCAGACCGGCATGGAACCTCAGCCTGACCGGCGAGGGCGCCGCTTCCGTGCCGGTCTGAAGACCGGCACACCCAAGTGGCGCGTACTCCGCGGGTCGATGTCCTCAACGACAAGGCCTTCCAGCAGGGAGCCCTTGAAACGCGAAAGCCGCACAACCAACTCTTCTGGGCGAATCTCCGATCGCCCTGAAGGCGCGATCTCGGCGCAACACGACGTATTGAAACAACCGTCCAAGGCATTGTGGTACCAGTGTTTCACGGCAGTGGTCGGGGCTCTCCATCCGTTGGACGAAGAAAGAAAAGAATATAAAATCTATAGACATTAACTTCTTATTGTTGCACCATTCTTTGCAGTTGCGCCGCTGGTGCCGTGAAGGGGAGCGGGGCTTCCGCGCCTGATCTGAATGACGGATACGACCATGAATATCTCTGTGAAGATTCCCTCGATCGGATCACCCTCCCTGCGCGATGCGATGCGGTTGGTGGCTGGCGGTGTGAGCGTCATCACCGCGGGCGAGGGGGACGAGCGCACCGGCCTGACCGTGACCTCGGCGGTGTCGCTGGCGGTCGATCCACCCACGATGATCATCTGCGTCAATCGCGAGGCTTCGGCCTGGCCGATCATCCGGCGCTACGGCCATTATTGCGTGAACATCCTCGCGCATGACCAGCAGCATGTCGCCGACCGCTTCGCCGGCAAGGGCGGCATCAAGGGCGTGGCACGCTATGAGAACGCCTCCTGGCGCGGTCTCTTTACCGGCGCCCTGGCTCTGGAAGGCGCGCTGGCCTCCATCGATTGCGAGGTCGAGGAGTTCATCGACCGGCACAGCCATTCGATCGTCATCGGCGCCGTGCGCGGCATCCGCACCAATCCCGGCAAGCCCCTAGTTTATGCCCAGGGCAGTTACGGCGGATTCCATCCGGCCTAAGGCGGCGGTTGGGCGAGATGGGGGCGTTGAAAATGGAGCGCGCCGTCGAAGTCCCCTCGCCCCGTTCTTGCGGGGAGAGGATAGAGGTGAGGGGCTGCGTAGACCTGTGGGATTGGCGTTCGAAGAGCACAGCATCGGGATGGGTGCCCATCTGGGATGTCCATCCCGTTGATCTCAGTTGGGAATATAGTTCTGCTATTGTCGCGCTGCCCCCTCACCTCTATCCTCTCCCCGTAAGGACGGGGCGAGGGGGTGCAATCGCCCTGCCTTGTTTTAAGACGTCTCATCTCGCCCAACCGAAGTCTGTCTCCTTTCTATTTAGTTGATAAAATATATAGACATTAAAGACTCGATAGTGCAGCATTTCCTGGAATCCATTCAGGTTGCTGTCATGACCATCTCCGTCGCTCCGCCGATCACCACCGAGCCGCCGGCCTTCGATCTCGAACCGCAGGCCCATGTCATCCGCTCCGATGCCGAGGCCATCGAGGTGGCGAAGGCCCTGGCTGCCGAATTCGCCGTCGAAGCCGCACAGCGTGACCGCGACCGCCGCCTGCCCGCCGCCGAACTCGACCGTTTTTCCAAGAGCGGGCTGTGGGGCATCACCATCCCCGGGACCTATGGCGGGGCAGGGGTATCCTGGGTCACGCTGACGGAAGTCATCAAGCTGATCTCGGCCGCCGATCCCTCCATCGGCCAGATCCCGCAAAACCACTTGGCTGCGCTCGACGCCATCCGCGTCACCGCGTCGGAGGAGCAGAAGAGGCTGTGGTTCGCCCGCGTCTTGCAGGGGTATCGGCTCGGCAACGCCTTCTCGGAGGCTCGATCGAAGCATGTCGGTGCCTTCGAGACCACTCTCACGCCGGAGGGCGATGGCTATCGCATCAATGGCGAGAAGTTCTATGCCACCGGCGCGCTGTTTGCCCACTACATCCACGTCGGCGCCGTCAATCCCGAGGGCAAGGTGCATCTGGCCATCGTGCCGCGCTGGGCGGCCGGGCTTGCCATCATCGACAATTGGTCGAGCTTCGGCCAGCGCACCACGGCCAGCGGCAATGTCAGGATCGACAATGTCCGTGTCGAGGCCGAGGGCGTGATCCCGGCCTATCTCGGTGGCGAGAAGCCGACCACCAACGGCTCCGTCTCGCAGATCATCCAGGCAGCCGTGGATGCCGGCATCGCCCGCGGCGCCATCGACGAGACCATCCATTTCGTGCGCAACCATGTCCGCCCCTGGATCGATAGTGGCCAGGAGCATGGCTATGACGACGTCTTCACCATCGCCCAGATCGGCGATCTCAAGATCAAGCTGCATGCGGCCGAGGCGCTGCTGGAGCGCGCCGGCCGGGCGATCGATGCCGCCTTCGACGACACCACGGAGGAGGGCGCCACGGCAGCCGCCGTCGCTGTCGCCGAGGCCAAGGTGCTGACCACCGAGATCGCCATCCTTGCCACCAACAAGCTGCATGAGCTCGGCGGCACGCGCTCCACCCTCGGCCAGTACAATCTCGACCGGCACTGGCGCAATGCGCGCACCCATACGCTGCATGATCCGGTGCGCTGGAAGTTCTTCCATGTCGGCAACCATGCACTGAACGGGGTCAAGCCGCCACGGCACGCGTGGAGCTGAGCCTCCCTGGGATCGCAGGCTTCCAGCCTGCCTCTTCCTATCCTTCAAGCGCAACGTTCAAGAGCAGGCAGGGATGCCTGCGATCCCAGGAATAGCCCATGTCCACCGCCGCTCTCACCATCGATACCCCGCCCGAGCGCATCGTCGCCTTCAGGGCGCCGCCGCTCCGCGCCAGGCACGCCCATGTCATCAAGGACGATGCCGAGGCGCTTGTCGTCGCCCGTCGGCTTGCCGACAGGATCGCCGTATCAGCTATCGAGCGCGATCGCGAGCGGCGCCTGCCTTTCGAGGAGCTCGACTGGCTCTCCGATGCCGGCCTGCTCGCCATCACCGTGCCGAAAGCCTATGGCGGCGCCGAGGTTTCCTCAGGCACCCTGGCCGAGGTGATCGCGATCCTCTCGGAAGCGGATGGCTCGATCGGCCAGATCCCGCAGAACCACTTCTTCATCCTGCACGCCCTGCGCCTCGAAGGCAGCGAGGAGCAGAAGCGTTTCTTCTACGGCCGCATCCTGTCGGGCGAGCGCATCGGCAATGCCCTCTCGGAGATCGGCACCAAGACGGCGCAAGACCACAACACGCGCCTTTCCAAGGACGGCCCAGTCCTGCGCCTCAACGGACGCAAATTCTACTGCACCGGCGCGCTGTTCGCCCATTGGGTGGCCGTGGTCGCCAATGACGACGACGGCCGTTCGACCATCTCCTTCGTGCCCCGCGAGACGCCCGGCCTCACGGTGATCGACGACTGGTCCGGCTTCGGCCAGCGCGTCACGGCGTCCGGCACCACTACGCTCGACAATGTCGAGGTCCATCCCTTCGCCGTGATCTCGCTACGCGCGGTATTCGACCGGCCGACCTCGATGGGTCCGGTCGCCCAGATCATGCATGCCGCGGTCGAGGCCGGCATCGCTCGCGCTGCGTTGAAGGAGACGGTGCATTACGTCCGCAACCACGCGCGGCCCTGGAAGGACAGCGGCCTCGATCACGGTTATGAGGATCCCTATACCATCGCCCAGATCGGCGAGGTGAAGATCCGCGTCTCCGCCTCCGACGTGCTGCTGGAGCGGGCAGGGCGCATTACCGACGTCGCGGTGGCCGATCCCACCGTCGAAACGGTGGCCGCCGCCTCCATCGCCGTGGCCGAGGCGAAGGTCGCCTCGACCGAGGCCTCGCTGCATGCCGGCAGCAAGCTGATCGAACTCGCCGGCTCGCGCGCCACCCAGGCCCAGTACGGGCTCGACCGTTTCTGGCGCAATGCCCGCACCCACACCGTGCACGACCCCGTGCGCTGGAAATACCGAGCCATCGGCGACTACTGGCTCAACGGCATCAACCCGCCGCGCCACGGCGCGATCTGAGATGGATCATTTTCATTGAGGCGATCCGCTAACCGTCATTGCTTCGCTGCGCTCGCAATGACGGCGGCTCCGCCTCGAGCCTCCCACATTCGACTGAGAGACCCGCATCATGCCCTACGATCTCGACCTGCCGCAGCCCGCCAAGGAGACCGACGTCCTCTGGTTCCTGCCGACCCATGGCGACGGCCGCTATCTCGGCAGCGAGGAGGGGGCCCGGCATGTCTCGCTCGGCTATCTCTCGCAGATCGCCCGGGCGGCTGACGAACTCGGCTATTTCGGCGTGCTGCTGCCCACCGGCCGTTCCTGCGAGGACAGCTGGGTGATCGCTTCGGCCATGGTGCCGATCACCAAGCGCCTGCGCTTCCTGGTGGCTGTGAGGCCCGGCCTCACGACGCCCGCCTTCGCGGCCCGTCAGACGGCCACCCTCGATCGGCTCTCCGATGGCCGCCTGCTCATCAATGTGGTCACCGGCGGCGATCCCGTCGAACTCAAGGGCGATGGCGTCTTCCAGGATCACACCGAGCGCTACGAGGTTACCGACGAATATCTCACCATCTGGCGTGAGCTGCTTCAGGGCGGCAAGGTCAATTTCCTGGGCAAGCATCTGCGCATCGAGGATGGCACGCTCCTGTATCCGCCCGTAAACAAGCCTTATCCGCCGCTCTATTTCGGCGGCTCCTCGGCCATCGGCAACGAGGTGGCGGGCAAGCATGTCGACGTCTACCTCACCTGGGGCGAGCCGCCGCAGCAGGTGGCGGAGAAGATCGCCCATGCCAAAGCCGTGGCGGCCAAATATGGTCGCACGCTGTCTTTCGGCATCCGCCTGCATGTCATCGTGCGCGAGACCTCCGCCGAGGCCTGGGCCGCAGCGGAGAACCTGATCTCCAGGCTCGACGACGAAACCATCGCCACCGCCCAGAAGGCCTTCGCGCGCATGGATTCCGTCGGCCAGAGCCGCATGCGGGCGCTGCATGGCGGCTCGCGCGACAAGCTCGAGGTCAGCCCGAACCTGTGGGCGGGTGTCGGCCTGGTACGCGGCGGCGCCGGCACGGCGCTGGTCGGCAATCCCGACGAGGTGGCCGAGCGCATGAAGGAATATATGGCGCTCGGCATCGATCGCTTCATTCTCTCCGGCTACCCGCATCTGGAGGAGTGTTACCGCTTCGCCGAGCTGGTCTTCCCCCGGCTGCCCTTGAAGAAGACCACGGGCAACGATCTCGGCCCGGCCCGCAATGCCGGACCCTTCGGCGAGATCATCGCCAATGTCGTGGCGCCCTCGCACAGGAAGGCAGCGGCCGGGTAGGGAAATCGTCATCCCGCACGCACGGCGTCATGCAACGACGCGGTGCAGTCAGACCAAACAAGAGTTTGGTCCGGGGACCGTTCTCAAGCCAATCTCCTCTTGCGGTCCCGGGTCTGCGAAGCGACACTTCGTGCCGCGTCGCGCCCGGGATGACAATCGAACGAGATCATGCCCAAGCCCATCCGCCTCAATGCCTTCGAGATGAACTGCGTGGCGCATCAGTCCCCCGGATTGTGGCGCCATCCGCGGGACCGTTCGCGCGATTACAAGAAGCTCGATTATTGGATCGATCTATCAAAAACTTTGGAGCGCGGCCTGTTCGATGGACTGTTCCTGGCTGATGTCTTGGGCGTCTACGACGTCTTCGGCGGCAATGCCGAGGCAGCCTTGCGCCATGGCACGCAAACCCCGGTGAACGATCCGCTGCTGCTGGTGCCCGCCATGGCCACGGCCACAAGCCATCTCGGCTTCGGCGTCACCGTCAATCTTTCCTATGAGCCGCCCTATGCCTTCGCCCGGCGCATGTCGACGCTGGACCATCTGACCGGGGGACGCATCGGCTGGAACATCGTCACCGGCTATCTCGACAGCGCCGCCCAGGGCGCGGGGAAGCCGAAGCAGACGGCGCATGATGATCGCTATGCCATCGCCGAAGATTATATGACGGCCGTATACAAGCTCTGGGAGGAGAGCTGGGCCGACGATGCGGTGGTGGCGGATGCTCGCGCCGGCGTGTTCACGGATCCCTCCCGCGTGCGCAGGATCCGGCATGACGGGCCCCATTTTCGCATCGATGCCCTGCATCTGAGCGAACCCTCGCCGCAGCGCACGCCGGTGCTCTACCAGGCGGGGACCTCGCCGGCCGGGCGCGATTTCGCCGCCCGCCACGCCGAATGCATCTTCATGTCCGGCCCCAGCCGCAAGGTGATCGCCCCGCGCGTTGCCGCCATCCGCGAGGCGGCGGCCAGGCTCGGGCGCGATCCATCAGGGATCCTGATGTTCACCCTTCTCACGGTGATCGTGGCGCCGACCGACGCGGAGGCTCAGGCCAAGCTCGCCGAGTATCGCCGCTATGCCGATCCCGAGGGCGCGCTGACCTTGATGTCGGGCTGGACCGGCATCGACTTCTCGAAGCTGGATCCCGATGCCATCGTGCAGCATGTCGAGAACGAGGCCGGCCGGTCCGCGCTCGAGAACATCACCCGCGCCGATCCCGACCGGACCTGGACGGTGCGCGAGGTCGCCGAGCATGTCTCGATCGGCGGCATCGGCCCCGTCATCGTCGGCTCTCCCGCCACGGTTGCCGACGAACTCGAAGCCTGGGTCGACGAAACCGGCATCGACGGCTTCAACCTGGCCTTCGCGGTGCGCCCCGAAACTTTCCGCGATGTCGTCGATTTCCTGGTGCCGGAACTGCAGCGGCGCGGGCGCTACAAGACCGCCTATCGGAAGGGGACGCTGCGCGAAAAGCTCTTCGGTGGTTCGGCGCGATTGCCACCGGACCATACTGGTGCAAATTACCGGCAGGTTTGGCAGGCTATTGAAGCCGTCTGATTGGCAAATCACCAATTTTGCTATTACCAGATATCGAAAGGAAATTTTGCTGACACGTTCCTGGGGGCCGCATGCTGACGAAGAAGGGCAAATACGGCCTCAAGGCGATGGTGCATCTGGCGGGGCAGGAGCCCGGCAGGCCCTGCCTGGTCTCCGATATCGCCGAGCAGAATGGCATTCCCAAGAAGTTCCTTGATACGATCCTGGGCGAGCTCAAGAATGCCGGCTTCCTGCATTCGAAGAAGGGCAAGGGCGGTGGCTATGTGCTGGGGCGGCCCGCCAGCGAAATCAGGGTCGGCCATATCGTGCGCGTGCTCGACGGCCCGCTGGCGCCGATCCCCTGCGCCAGCCGCACGGCCTATCAGCGCTGCGACGATTGCACCGACGAGAGCCAATGTTCGGTTCGCCTGATGATGCTGGAAGTCCGCCAGGCAATCTCGACCGTGCTGGACAACCGCAGCCTCGCCGAGATGCGCGCCTTGGCCGACCTCGACGACCTTACTTACATGTATCACATCTGAGCGCCGCCCGTTTCCGGATCAGATGCCTTTGTGCGCCCGGAAGCCGTTGCTGCTTGCGTGCCTTTGATCTATCAAAATACTAGATTATTAGACCGGCTTGGACATGCTTTCACCTGATCCCCTTCCATCCACCCGGCACATCGTGGTCATCGGCGGCGGGGCGAGTGGCGTTCTGATGACGGCGCATCTTCTGCGCCATCACGACCCCTCGCTGAGAGTGACTCTCATCGAGAAAAGCAGAGAGCTTGGTGCGGGCATTGCCTATGGCACCAGCCATCCCAACCACCTGCTCAATGTCCGCGCCGCCAATATGAGCGCCTATCCGGACGATCCCGATCATTTCTGGCGCTGGGTGGGCGAGCACAGCAGCGTCGACTGCCCGGATGCCCAGTCCTTCGCGCCGCGCAGGCTCTATCGCGATTATCTCGCCGACCTCCTGTCGCCCCATCTCGTGCAGCGGGCGGGCAGCCGGCGCCTAGCCATCGTCAATGACGAGGTGACGGGCGTGGAGGAACGGCCGGAAGGACTCCTCGTCCGCTTTGCCGGACGGGAGCCGTTGCAGGCCGACACCGCCATTCTCGCAACCGGCAATGAGGGGCCGAAGCTCCAGCCGGCGTCCTGGCGCTTCGACGGCTGGTTCGACGCCGGCCCGGCCTCCTTTTCGCCAGATGCCGAGGTTGTCATCGTCGGAACCGGCCTCACCATGGCCGACAGGGTGCTCTCGCTGCTGCATGCCGGGCATCGGGGGCGGATCACCGCGATCTCCCGCCGGGGTCTGCGCCCGCATGGCCATCGGCCGGTGCTAGCCTATCGCCTTGATGCGGCCGATATCCCCTATGGCACCGGCATCACCTATCTCACCCGCTGGCTCAAGCAGCTCGCGCGCCAGCACCAGGCCGCCGGTGGGGACTGGCGCAGCATCGTCGATGGTCTGCGGCCGTACACACAGCCCTTGTGGCGCAATCTTCCGCATGAAGCCCGCCGCCGCTTCCTGCGCCATGCCCGGGCCTGGTGGGACATACACCGCCACCGCATGGCGCCCGCCGCGGCGGCGCGGCTCGAGGCGGCCCGGGAAGCCGGCCAGCTCTCCATCGTCGCCGGCCGCGTGGCCGGTTTCGAACCGCAGGACCAGGGCGTGCTGGTACGCTATATCGCCCGCACGGGCACGGCGGAACAGCAGATCCATGCCGATGCGGTGTTCGAATGCCGAGGCAGGGCGGCCGATGTGACGGCGACCGACAATCCCGCGCTGCGGCAGCTCCTGGCCGATGGCGTCGTGCGGCCCGATCGCCTGGGCCTCGGTCTCGATGTCGGCGAGGATTGTGGCGTCATCCACCGAGACGGCGCGGCCTCGCAACGCATCTACGCGGTCGGGCCGATCACATCCGGGGTGTTCTGGGAAATCGTCGCCGTTCCCGATATCCGCCAGCAGGTGGCGAAGCTGGCCGGTCATCTCATGCAGAGGCGCATCGCGGCGACGTAGCTCCCGATCGTGTCGTCTTCCTATACGGACAATATCGCCTTGATGACTCCCGCCTGCGGCTTCGACCAGGGCGGGATCAGGGCCGGCGCTTCGTCGAGGCTGCCGCTGTGGCTTGCGAGCGCCTACATCGGCACCTTGCCGCCGCGCATGGCTGACAGCACCGTCTCGAAATCCGCCCGCACAGCATTGCGGCTGGCAAGGAGCGTGGTCTCGCGCTTGTGGAATTCAGGATCGTTGAAGGTGATATCAGCCCGCACCAGCGAGAGCAGCACATAGCGCCCGCCATGACCGACCAGGTTGAAGCCCGTCTGCATGGCGGCGGGGCTGCCGGTGGCATCGATCACGCAATCGAAATAGTCGCCATCGGTGGCCCGGCCGAGCCTTTCGAGGATGTCAGGAGAAGCTTCGAACACGGCATCGGCGCCGAGCTCGTCCCGGCAGAAGGCGAGGCGGCGGGCGTTGAGGTCGACCACGCTGACATGCGCGCCGACCGCCTTGGCGAAGATAGCGCCCGCAATGCCGATCGGCCCGGCGCCGACCACCACGACGCGATCGCTTCCACCGATGCTGCCTCGGGAAACGCCATGGGCGCCGATGGCGAGGAATTCCACCATGGCCGCCTGGCTCGCGGTCAACCCGTCGGCGGGAATGACATTGGCCTCGGGCACGGCGATGTAGTCGCAGGCGCCACCGTCGCGATGCACGCCGAGCACTTCGAGGCGCTGACAGCAATTGGTCTTGCCGGCGCGGCAGGCCCTGCACTGGCCGCAATAGAGCGTCGGCATGATCGAGACGATCTGGCCCGGTCGCAGGGACGAGCTTGCCGGCGCCGTCACCACCTCGCCGCCAAGTTCGTGGCCGATCACGCGCGGATAGGAGAGATAGGGCTGGTTGCCGTGGAAGATGTGGTAGTCCGTGCCGCACACGCCGACATGGCGGATGCGCACCAGAACGTCGCCCTCGCCCGGGACAGGTTCATCGCGTTGGATGATGCGCAGCCGCCCAGGCTCTTCGCAACTCAGGGCTCTCATGCCAGGCCTCCGGATCGAATGGCATTCAGCACGCCCTCGGAAGCGATGGCGCGATAGGCTTGCTTCAGCCTGGCCGTGAAGCCGGAATTGCGCGGCAGCTCCTCGCCGAACACGGCGGAGAGGCCGAGGAAGGCGTCGACCACGGCGTCCGGCGGCGTCCCGCGCTGGTCGGGCTGGCTCGTCCAGGCCTGGAAGGTCGGATCGTTGAGGGGCAGAGGACCGCCCTTGTCGTCGGCACCGCCGCAGGAGCGGATCCAGGCGGCCACGGCGAAGATCTGCGGATCGCAGGCGAGGCTCTTGGCGAGGCAGTCGCGGATCGGGGACAGGATGCGCTGCGGCAGCTTCTGCGAGGCGTCGCTGGCGATCTGCGCCGTGCGGTGATGCAGCGAGATGTTCTCGTAGCGGGCGAGCAGCTTGCGCGTGTAGTCGAAGGCCTTGTCGGCCGGAATGGCGAGGGTGGGGATCACGCATTGCCAATAGCGTTCGATCAGGCCACGGATGATGGGATCGCCGATCGCCTGTGACACCAATTCATGGCCCGACAACCGCCCCACCGCCGCGATGGTGGAATGCGTGCCGTTGAGCAGGCGCAGCTTCATATGCTCGAAGGGCTCGACGTTGTCAGCGAACTCGACGCCGCTCTCCTCCAGCCTGGGACGGCCGGAGGCGAAGCGATCCTCGATCACCCATTGCGTGAAGGGTTCGCCCAGCACGGGCCAGGCATCGGTAAGGCCGAGGACTGCATCGATGGAGGTGCGGTCGGCATCGGTGGTCGAGGGCACGATGCGGTCGACCATCGAGGAGGGGAAGGTGATCTCGCCGGTGATGTAGGCGGCAAGGTCCTTGTCGCGCAGGGCCGCAAATTCGGTGAGCACACGCTGCAGCGTGCGGCCATTATGGGGAAGGTTGTCGCAGGAGAGCAGCGTGAAAGGGCGGATACCGGCCCTGCGGCGCCGCTCGATCGCCTCGGCCAGGAAGCCGAGGGCCGAGCGTGGTGTGGCGGGATTGGTGAGGTCATGCGCGATATCCGCATTGTCTTGCCTGAGGCCACCGGTGCCCAAATCCACCACATAGCCCTTCTCGGTGATGGTGAGCGTGACGATGCGGATGGCGGCATCGCTGAGCTGGGCCAGCAGCGTGCCGGGATTTTCGGGCGCGACGATCACACCGGAGATGGAGCCGATGACGCGCAGTTCCTCGCGGCCGCTGTCTCGAATGGCAAGGGTGTAGAGGCCGTCCTGTGGGTCGAGGGCGTCGCGCGTCTCCGGACTGCGCAGGGAGGAGCCGATAATGCCCCAGTCGGTCTCGCCGCGTGCCAGGCAGTCGTCGACATAGACGGCCTGATGCGCCCGGTGGAAGGCGCCGGTGCCCAGATGCAGGATGCCTGGCGTCACCTTTGAACGGTCATAGGCTGGCTTGGCGATAGCAGATTTGAGCTGGGGCAGGGTGGCATTGCAAAGGCGCATGCATCTCACTCGACGACGTAAGGACTGTATTCTTCCGGCAATTGTTCGAGGATGTGGAAGATCATGTCGAGATGTTCTTCCATGCATTGAGCCGCTTCGCCGATCCTCCCGGCGTCGAGCGCGTCGAGCACGATAAGGTGCTCGTCGAGAACGACGGGCAGGCGGGAAGGGGTGCCGAACAGGCGCACGAAGCGGGCAAGGCGGCTCTTGGCCTGCAACACGGTGGACCAGACACCCTCGCGCGCAGCGAAGGCCGCGAACGCCTGGTGGAAATTCTCATCCTCTTCGAAGAACCGGTCGATGTCGCCGGCAGCCAGTGCCTGGCGCTGCACTTCGACGATGGCGCGGGCCTGCGCGCTCAGGGCCGGACTCCATTTGGCGGCGGCCTCGCGCAGCAAGGCAAGTTCGAGGTTCTTGCGCACGAAATGACTGTCGCGGACCTCCCCGAGCCGGATCGGCGAGACGAAGCTGCCCTGCTGGGGATAGACGTCGATCAGGCCCTCTTCGCTCAGCCGCGTGACGGCCGAGCGCACCGGCGTACGTGAGACGCCGAAATGGCGACAGATGCGATTTTCGCTGATCGAGGTGCCGGGCAGCAGGCGCGTTGTAATGATCGCACGCTTGAGGGCGTCATAGATCTGGTCGGCGACGGGATGTTTGCGGTCGATCTCGACAGCAAAGCCCAGACCGTCTTCCTCGCTCTCCTTGAGTGTCTCGGAAGACATTGCGCCATCTCCTCCAAAAAAACCAATGCCGGCAGGTGGATAGCGCTTTGTCTTGAATCGCACCAGCAGGTACGATTTCCATCCTTGCCCCACAAACACTATTGCATGTTTCGAACTTGGATCCTAGTATCCAATCGTCAGGCGGGCCGAGAAAAGCAACAAGGGCTCGCACCAAGATGCCAATGGGAGTGGAAACGCATGTTTGCCCGACATAAGCTTTTTGCCTGCGCCGCCGCAATGGCCCTGTTCGCCGGAATGGTGCCGGCTCTGGCCGCCAACGACACCAAAGTCGCCGCAGTGCCCGGCGGCCCGCATCCTTATTTCGGCGCCTGGGAGCAGGCGAGCAAGGATGCCGCCAAGGATTACGGCCTCGGTGCCGCCGACTATAAGGTTCCCCAGAAATGGGATCTCAGTACCCAGAACGAGCTGCTCGAGAGCCTGGTGACGCAGGGCTACAACGCCTTCCTGATCTTCCCCGGCGATCCCGTCGGTTCGGTCTCCACGGCCAATGAACTGGCCGATACCGGCGCGCCGGTTATCGCTTTGGCAGGCTGCCTGAAGGATCCGTCCAAGGCCGCCTTCTGCCTCGGCACGGATGTCAGCAAGTCGGCCTATCTCGGCACCAAGCAACTGTTCAAGGCCATGGGCGGCAAGAAGCGTATAGCCCATTTCACCGGCTTCCTGGTCGATCCGAACACCCAGCTTCGCATCGACGCCGTCGAGAAAGCGGCCAAGGAGGAGGGCGGAACGGTTGTCCAGGTCATCGCCGATATCGATGCGCCTGAACCGGCCGAAGAGAAGATCAACGCCTATCTGGCGGCCCACGCCGGCGAGATCGACGGGATCGTCACCACCGCCTGGGTCCCCTCAGTGGTGGCCGCCAATGCCCTGCGCAAGATCGGCGACAAGCGCATCAAGATGGTCGGCATCGACCATGACGAAGTGGTGCTGAAGGCGATCAAGGACGGCTACCTGGCTGGAACCATGCTGCAGAACCCCTATGGGCAGGCCTATATCGGCTCCTTTGCTGCCGACAAGCTGCGCAATGGCTGCACGGTGAAGGCCGCTGCGCCGTTCACCACCAACGCGCTGACCAGCCGCTTCATCGATTCCGGCACCGTCTTCGTCGATGCCTCGGGTGTCGACAATTATGTCAGCGCGATGCAGGGTATCACCAAGACCCTGCTGGCGGACTTCCAGAAGACCTATCTGGACTGCAAGTAAGCCCTGCTGATGAGGTGTTGGCCTTCCCCGCCTGCCGGGGAAGGCCAAGTGCTGCGGACCCGGCATTGCCCGGAACCATCATTCCGCCAATGGTTTGGTTGAATATCCTGAATCGCTTCCTGCAGCGGTTCATCCTTTTCTAGAAGTGCAGTATCGCCCATGACAGGTGACGAAACGCCCATGGCAACATTGGCCTCGAGCGCGGTCGACCAGCCGATGCGCAGCGGTTCGTTGCGCTTCTACCTGACCAACGAATTCGGCCTCGTCGTCCTGATTGCCCTTTTCGCCTGTCTCTTCGGCCTGCTGACCGAGGGCCGGTTCTTCTCCAGCTTCAACCAGTTCGCCCTTGGCCGTGTCGCCGCCATCAACATCATGGTGGGCTTTGCCATGATGGTGGTGATCGTCACCGGCGGGCTCAATCTCGCCGTCGGAGCGATCGGCGTCTGTGCGGCGATGGTGTTCGGCTTCGTCGTCGAGCTGGGGGGCCTGCCCTGGCCTCTCGCAGCCGTCGCTGCCATCGGCACCGGCCTGGTCCTTGGCTGGATCAACGGCGTCGTGATCGTGCGCTCCGGCCTGCACAGCTTCATCATCACGCTCGCCAGCATGAGCATCTTCTTCGGCGCGATGACCTATCTGACGCAGGGCCAGTCCTTCCGATCCATTCCCCCGAGCTTTTCCAGCCTGTCCAGCACGCGCCTGTTCGGCCTCGTCTCGCCGGTGCTGCTTATCGCCATCGCTGTCGGCCTGCTTCTTATCATCCTCTACCGCTACACGGTGGTCGGCCGCGAGATGCTCGCCGCGGGCGCCCGGCCTGAGGCAGCGGAGCTTTCCGGCGTCCGGGTCGGCCGCATCTTCATCCTCTGTCACATGCTGTCCGGTGCGCTGGCGGGTGTGGCGGCGCTGGTCGTGGTGGCCCGCAACGCCGCGGCTTTGCCCACCATGGCCGGGCAACTCGGCCAGGACTGGCTGCTGCTCGCCTTCCTAGGCCCGGTGCTGGGGGGCACGCTTCTCGGTGGTGGACGCGTATCGGTGATCGGTACGCTGCTCGGCGCCATCCTGGTGACGATGCTGTCCAACGGGCTGCTGCTCCTGCAGATCGGCGAATTCTGGGTGCAGGCCTGCCTCGGCGTGCTCCTGCTCATCGCCGTGCTGATCGATCTCGCACGGCGCTCCTATCTCGCCCACCGGAGGATGGTGTGATGCGGCAGATCCTGCAGGCCGACTGGTTCGGTCCCCTCGCCATCATTGTCCTGGCGGTCGTCATCATCACCCCGTTCAACCCGGGCTTTCTGTCGACGCTGAATATCCAGGTCCTGCTCCTTGCCATCACGGCGAACATGCTGATCGCCTTCTCGCAGATGATCATCATCGCCATCGGCCAGATGAACCTCGCGGTCGGCGCGATCGGCGGGCTGGCGGCCATCTGCTTTGCCGGGATGATGCAAGTCTGGGGCCTGCCGGCACCGCTGGCTGCGCTGCTCGCGGCTGCGATCGGCCTTGCCGCCGGCCTCGTCAACGGCGCCTTCATTGCGGCCACCGGCATCTCGGCCTTCGTCATCACCCTGGCGACGCTCTCCGTCTTCAAGGGCATCAACCTCGCCATCACGCGGGCGCAGCCCTTCTACGGCGTGCCGCAGAGCGTCAAGGATTTCGGCAACACCAATTTCTTCGGACCGCTCCCCTGGCTGGTGATCCCGGCGGCCATCGTGTTCGTGCTGATGTGGTATCTGCTCAACCGCCTGCCGCTCGGCCGCTTCATCCTGGCGATCGGCGGCAATGCCCATTCCGCCCAGCTTTCCGGCATCTCGGTCTCACGCACCATCGTGATGGCGCATGCTCTGTCAGGCCTGCTGGCGGCGCTGGCGGGCATCGCCTGGGTGGCCCGGCTCGGCATCGGCCAGCCCACCATCGGCGATGATTGGCTGATCCTCTCCTTCGCCGCGCCGGTGATCGGCGGCGCTGTGCTCGCCGGCGGCCATGTCTCGGCCTTCGCCACGCTGCTCGGCGTCGCCATCGTGGCCATCATCACGCAGGCGCTGGTGCTCTTCCACATCGACCCCTTCCTGGTGCAGGTGGTCCTCGGCGCCCTCATCCTCTGGGCCGTGGGCATGAACCGCTGGCGCGAAGTCCGCCTCCAGCGCGGCCTGAAGAGGATCTGAGCCATGGCGGACCTGACTTCGGATCCGGTGTTCCTGGCGCGCGGCGTCAGCAAGTTCTTCCCGGGCGTCAAGGCGCTGGAAGGCGTTTCGATCACGCTGGCCAAGGGCTCCATCCATGCCTTGCTGGGCGAGAACGGCGCCGGCAAGTCCACCTTGATCAAGCTGATCACCGGCGTGCTCCGCCCGGACGAGGGCGAGCTCTTCGTCGACGGCAAGCCGGTGCATTTCACCTCCACCCGCGATGCCATCGCCACCGGCATCGGCGTGGTGCATCAGGAACGCAATCTTATCCCGCGCTTTTCGGTGGGCGAGAACATCATGCTGGAGCGTCTCAGCGGCCGGCTGCTCAAGCCCATCGACTATGCCGAGATCAACAAAGAGGCCAAGCGCTGGCTCGACGTGCTCGGCCTCGATCTCGACCCGTCCATGCCTGTATCCCGGCTCAGCGTCGCCAAGATGCAGCTTGTCGAGATCGCCAAGGCATTGTCGCTACGCTCGCGGGTGTTGCTGCTCGACGAGCCGACGGCCTCCCTCACGCCGCATGAGACGGTGGCCCTGTTCGCCCTCCTCAAGAAACTGAGGGACGAGGGAGTCAGCATGATCTTCGTCAGCCACAAGCTGGAGGAGGTTCAGGAGATCTGCGATCAAGTCACGGTGCTGCGTGACGGCCGGAACGCCTGCGAAAGCCAGTCCATGAAAGGCCTCGGCCGCCAGGATCTGGTGCGGCTGATGATCGGCCGTAGCGAGCAGATCCCCGACTGGCAGCCGCGCGACTACTCCGCCGCTTCGCCCGTGCTGGAACTCGAGGGCGTTGCGACGCCGCTCGGCCATCGCGACATCAACCTCACGGTAAAGCGCGGCGAGATCGTCGGCCTTTACGGGCTGGTCGGGGCAGGGCGGACGGAGCTCGCCAAGTCGATCATGGGCCAGTACCCGGCCATAGCGGGCACGATCAGGCTCGACGGCAAGCCCGTCACCATTGGCAGTGTGGGCGACGCCATCCACATCCACAAGCTCGGCTATGTCAGCGAGGACCGCAAGCAGGAGGGGTTGATCCTCCTCCATTCGGTGCTCGACAATGCCGGCATCACCCTCTGGCGCAAATTGGCTCGATATGGCGGTTTCCTCACCGATCGCACCGTGCGCAACACGGCCGAGCCCTATATCCGCAAGCTCGAAGTGCGCACGCCATCGCTCGGCCAGATCGTCGGCAATCTCTCCGGCGGCAACCAGCAGAAGATCAGCGTGGCCAAATGGCTGGCCGCCGGCGTTCGCCTGCTGATCGTCGACGAGCCGTCGGTCGGAATCGACATCAAGACCAAGGCCTATCTGCATGAATTGCTGCGCGAATTGTCGGATACCGGCACGGCGGTGCTGCTGATCACCAGCGACATGCCCGAGATGATCACCCTGGCCGACCGCATCGTCGTGATGAACGGCTACCGGCTGGCCGGCGACGTGCCGAACACGCGCGATTATGCGGCGGTGAGCGAGGGCATCATGAACCTGATCCACAAGGTGGACGCGGCCTAGATTGCCGGGACGGCCCGCTCTCGGAAGCGAGGCGTGTGCTGAAGAAGGCGCCTTTGGTGTGCCGGTCTTCAGACCGGCATCTTTCCACATATGTCCAGGGCATGCCGTTCCCGCCACATCGACTTCTAGTCGATGTGGCTGAGAAGACCGGCACACCGGTTCCGGCTGCCGCCTGCGATTCCCAGGAGTTGAACTCGCCCTGCAACCCGCCCTAAAGTCAGACGAAACGTGCCGACTTGTGATCGGCGCCCCTGTCAGGAGGTAGCCATGCTCGCCCTTGTTCTCGAACGCCAACACGAATTGTCCATGCGCGAGATCGACCTGCCGCTGCAGGTCGGGCCTGATGACGTGAAGATCACGCTGCATACCGTGGGGGTCTGCGGCAGCGACGTGCATTATTACACCCATGGCCGCATCGGCAGCTTTGTCGTGAAGGAGCCGATGGTGCTCGGCCATGAGGCTGCCGGCACGGTGGTCGAGGTCGGCTCGAATGTGAAGACACTGAAGGCGGGCGACCGTGTCTGCATGGAGCCCGGCATCCCCAACCTGTCTTCGCGTGCCTCGAAGCTCGGCATCTACAATGTCGACCCGTCCGTGGTGTTCTGGGCGACGCCGCCGGTGCATGGCGTGCTCACGCCCCAGGTCGTGCATCCGGCCGCCTTCACCTACAAGCTGCCCGACAATGTCTCCTTCGCCGAAGGCGCCATGGTGGAGCCCTTCGCCGTCGGCATGCAGGCGGCGGCACGTGCCCATATCGCACCCGGCGATGTCGGCGCGGTGATCGGCGCAGGCCCCATCGGCATCATGGTCGCGCTCGCCGCCCTGGCCGGCGGCTGCAGCAAGGTGCTGATCTCCGACTTCAGCAAGGAGAAGCTCGAGATCGCCGGGCGCTATGACGGCATCATCCCGGTCGACCTCGGCAAGGGAAGCTATGCCAGCGCCATCGCGCGCGAGACCGCGGACTGGGGCGCAGACGTGGTGTTCGAGGCGAGCGGCAGTTCGAAGGCCTATAACGGCATCTTCGACCTCGTGCGCCCTGGCGGCGCGCTGGTGCTCGTTGGCCTGCCGGTCGAGCCGGTGACCTTCGACGTACCCGGGGCCATCTCGAAGGAAGTGCGCATCGAGACGGTGTTCCGCTATGCCAACATCTACGATCGCGCCATCGCCCTGATCGCCTCCGGCAAGGTGGACCTGAAGCCGCTGATCACCGGCACCTATGCCTTCAGGGACAGCATCGCCGCCTTCGAACGCGCCGCCAAGGCGCTGCCGACCGATGTGAAGCTGCAGATCCTGATGGATTAGAAATCGTTCTCGTTTCGACGAAATCGTTGGGTTGGCATAGACTGCACCGTCATTCCGGCCGTAGCAAAGCGAAGAGCCGGAATCCAGGAACTCAACCTTGGAAAGATGGTGTTCATGGATCCCGGCTCTTCGGCCGGGATGACGCGACGTGTCCGTTCGATGCCTCAAAAGAGCGGGAATGGTTCCTTTTCAGTCTGTCGAAGCTTGCGTGAACGCGACACCTGTCGCGACATCGTTTTGCAGCCGGTAGGTCAGCGTCTGCAACTTCGAGCCTTCGTCGGCGCTGGCGGTGGTGCTGTTGTATTTCAGGCGGTTCGCGGTGTCGGGCTTTTCGCGGCCGAGCGCCCTGGTGATCGCGCCGAGCTTGCTGCCGAGGCCGGGGATACCGAAATCGAGGCCTGTGAGGCCGGCCGGCGCCGCGCTGCATCCCTCGATGCTGCTGGCCGCGCTGTTCTCGATGCTGATCACGGTGACGGCGTGCTCGTCACCGCCGATCTCGCCCGAAGCGAAGGTGATCGCCACGGCCTCCTTGCCGGGCACCAGGTAGCACAGCCAATAGGTGGAATCGCCGGCATCGCCATGGTGCTGGATCATGCCGCCGAACTTGGCCGCGATGACGGTGAGGGTGGTGATCTCCGGCTTCACTTCGAGATCGCCGGCCTTGACTGTCTTGACCGGCGCCTTCTTCAACGCCTTGCCGCTGACAACCCGGTTGCCGAGCACCTCATTGGCAAAGCCCGGCAAGCTCGGCTCCGCATGGGCGGGCATCGCCAAGCCAGCGATAAATAAGGCGCAAGCAGCGAGCAGTCTTTTGCGCATACGGGAATCCGCAGGGATGTGATCGTAAAGGCGTGCCCTTCTCCATAGATCATCGAGCGAAACAAAGCATTAAGCAGCGATTGCTCCCGGGCATCGTCTCGCCCGGTTACAAGGTGAAATCAGCAACCATCACACCGTCCAGGCCGCCATCGAGGCAGGGAAGCAGCCGCTCGGCCAGGGCAGCGCGGGCCGGATGGCTGAGATAGGCCTCCCGCGATGCCTCATTGTCGAGATCCATGGTGAAACCATGCCGGAAGCCTCGGTCGAGACCTTCCCGGCTGTTGTTCTTCCCGGCGACGACCGCTGACAAACCGGGAACGACATTCTTCATCAGGGCAAAATCTGCGAGCAGTTCATCAATCGTCTCTTCAGCTATGTCGTTCTTGAACCGCAAGAACACGCAATGACGGATCATCGGTGCCTCCTTTGCATCTGCAATTTCCAAAACATGAGAGAGGCCGCCCGAGGCCCGCCGCGATCTTTCCCTGTAGCTTCGGCGAGAATGCGGCACTCGCCGAAACAAGCCGGCCAAACCTCGCCGCACGGTGGCAACGGGCTGCCTTGTATCATTAATCTGGAAAGTTCTCCGGGTCGAATTCACGCCTTTGTGGCGTTTCAGTTACAGCCATGCCTGCCTCTATTGTCTAGTGTCCGCTCGTTGGCAGGGTTGAGCAGTATGAAGAAACTTGTTCTCGCTACTTCGTTTGTCGTGGCCGCATCGATCGCCCATGGCGCCGATCTTGCGCCGCAGACGGCGGAGCCTGCCGCGCCGGTCGCTTTGCCTTTCAACTGGAGCGGTCCCTATCTCGGCCTTCATGCCGGCTATGCCTGGGGGCGGGAAGACGACGACCAGAGCAGGCTTTTCCCAGCGTCCAGCAGCAGTAGCAGCAGCGACAGGTTCAATCTCCAGGGCTTCGTCGGCGGCGCGCATGCCGGCTACAACTACCAGATCAATCAATTCGTCCTCGGTGCCGAGGCGGATCTCGATGCGACGGGCATGAAGGGCAGCTCCCATTTCAGCTATGAGGGTGGCGCCGTCACGGGCGTGCTCAGGCTGAAGAGCGATGTGCAGGGCTCCGCGCGTCTGCGGGCCGGCTACGCCATCGACAATGTGCTGCTCTATGCCACCGGTGGTCTCGCCGTTGCCGATGGCAAGCTGAGCGTGGGCGGCGTCAGCGACAAGAACACCCATCTGGGCTGGACGATCGGTACCGGCGCTGAATATGCCTTTACACCGAGCTGGATCGGCCGGGCCGAGCTGCGTTACAGCGATTTCGAGAAGAAGAGCTATCAGACGCCAGACGGGCCGGTGAATGCCGACTGGAACCAGACCTCGGCCACCGCCGGCGTCAGCTACAAGTTCTAAGGAGGATACCCGGGCTCGGTGCCGGGTGTCCCGGATGGAAGCTGCAAATTGCCTCAACGCGGGCTGGTCCGTGGCGAGCGGGCGCAATGCCCCCGCGCCAAGGTAGCTTCAGGAAGCAGCTGCGTTACTGCTGGCGTATCTCCGGCCGGTGGACGGCGGGATTCTGCAGCGCACTCGCCCCCACGCTCATCAGCAGCGCGCCATCGGCCACCGCGTCCGCGAAGTCCAGATTGGCAAGCAGCGTCGCCTGCGAGCGCGCGACCGGCCTGATGATGTGACTGGCATCCCGGTCGCGCAGCCAGCGGCTCAGCTCGGCACTCGCCCGGCGGTGGGCCTCGTCAATGGTGCGGCCGTGGGCAATGCATCCCGGGCAGTCCGGGAAGGTGACATCATACGCGCCATTCTGTCCGGCAATCAGAGCAACATAATGTGTCATGGACGCCTCCTCCATGATGGCGGCCGCACTATACACCGTCGCGCGGGGAGGTGTCGGCATAGCCGGCTACATGACGCAGATTTAATTCGGCACCCTGAAGAGAGGGCGCTGAGAGTCGAGCCGGATGGGCTGCCCGAGGCTGTCGTTTGAGGCCGAACCGACGCAAGGTCCCGTCCCCTGGCGCCCTAATTGGGCCGGGTGCGGAAGAGCAAGGGCGACAGACGCAGGCCTGCGAGGAAGCCGGGAATGGCGATTGCGATCGCGATGACGAAGACCACCAGCATGGCCTGCCGCAGGCCCTCCGGCGAGGTTGCGGAGGCCGCGCCGGCCATATTCGCGACCAGCCCCAGCAAGGCCGCCCCGATGGCATAGGCAGCCGATTGCAGGGTGGGCAGCAGCGTGGAGGTGCGGCTGCGGTCTTCTTCCGGCGCTGCCTCCATCAGTCCCTGGCAGAGATAGCCCCAGCTCGTGCCGAAGCCGACTCCGATGAGGACCTGGCCGGTCGCCAGAAGGGCGATCACATCGAATTCCAGCGCCGCAAGGATGGCGGCAAGGCCGCTGACCAGCAGCAGCGGCCCGAGCCAGACCAGCCGCCGCCGCAACGCGTAGGATGCCTTGCCGGCCACCACGATGGCGGTGATGCTCCATGCGATCGCCATGAGGGCATTGAGGGCACCGGCCAGGGTCGGCCCATAGCCCCACAGATGCTGGATGAGATAGACCAGATAGACGGAAGGGGCCGACTGGGCCATCGGCATCAGCAGGATCACCCACAGGCCGAAGCCCGCCGGCCCACTTAGCCGGAAGGCGCCGGCCGGGAACAGCCTGGTGGTTGCCCGCCGGTCGCTCCACACGGCTCCAGTATAGAAGAGCGCCGCGAGGGCGAGCAGCCCCGCCGCGGCGAGGACGCCGCCCGCGAGATCAGCGACCATGACCAGCAGCATGCCGGCGGTGATCGCGCCGAGTTGGGCGAAAGGCACGGCCTCGCCGGCGAGCCTATCCCGGGCTCGGGGAACGACCTTGAAGACCAGCCCCATGAAGAGGAGCGAAAGCGGCACGTTGACCAGGAAGGCCACCCGCCAGGAGATGGTCTCGCTGATCACTCCGGCAATCACCGGCCCTCCGAAGGCCGAGCACGCCCAGACCATCGCCTCGGCGCCGAAGACTTTCGGCACCAGCCGCGAAGGGAAGATCTCCGGAATTAGCGCATAGCAGATCGCCGCGATCAGGCCCTCGCCGAAGCCCTGGAAAACACGCCCGGCCAGCAGAACCGGCATGGTGGGCGCTAGGCCCGCCAGCAAGGTGCCGAGAGTGAACAGCAGGGCCGCGGCCTGCAGGCCAATTCGTGCCCCGAATCGGGCCTTGACCAACGCGGCAATGGCGCCGCCGACAATCGCGAAGAGCAGATAGAGGCTGAACGACCAGGAAATCAGGGCCGCTCCGCAGAGTTCGTCGATGGCGGAGGGCAGGGCGGTCGAGACGAGGAAGCCATTGAAGGCGAACAGCGCCACGCCCAGGCACAATGTCGCCGTTGCCGCGGCATAACCCGGCGCCAGCATTTCCTGCCAGCGCGCATCGATCGTTGCCTGCCCTTCCATGAAACTCTCCAGCCCCTGCGCACAAACATCCCGAGATAGGCGATGAAGGCAAGCACGATTGCCTTCCCAATACCGGGGCTACAACTTCAAGTGCAGTTGAGGTCAAGGCGTCTTTCCATTTTTGTCATCGCCGGGTCTTGCAGGGCGGATGGCTGCTTCTTCCACTGGTGCGGGCGCTGTTTTCGCGCAACACTAGCTCGCTGCTGGTGGGCGGGCAAAGTCATCGAGGAGAACGGGGATGGCGATCGAGATTGTCGAGGGCAGGGAGGTGACGATCCGGTTCGATGGCAGCAGGTGCATCCATGCCAGGCGCTGCGTCATGACGCAGCCGGGCGTCTTCCGCGCCAATGCCGAGGGTGCGTGGATCCACCCCGATGCGGCGAGCGCCGAGGAGGCGATGGATGTCGCCCTCAGCTGTCCTTCCGGCGCCATTGAGGTTATACGCAAGGCCGGCCCGCAGGAGGCCGCGCCGCGCGCCAACCGGATCCTGATCCGGGAGAACGGGCCGCTCGCCGTGCATGCCGATCTCCATATCAAGGGTGAACCGGCCCAGTTCCGGGCCACGCTTTGCCGCTGCGGGCTATCGCAGAACAAGCCCTATTGCGACGGCAGCCATGCCGGTAATTTCATCGCCAGCGGCGAGCCGGCCGCGCTGGAGAGCACGCTTCAGATCATCGATCTGGTGGGCCCGGTCGAGATCACGCCCTTTCCGAACGGGCCGCTCGGTGTGAAGGGGGCGCTGGAGATCTCCTCGGGCACCGGACGCAACACCAATCGCGTGACCCAGACGGCTCTCTGCCGCTGCGGCCATTCCGGCAACAAGCCCTATTGCGACGGGACGCACAAGAAAGTGGGTTTCGAGGCGCCCTAGAAAAAAATGCATTCGCGTGAAGACAGCACGGACATATTGCAGCCAAGCCCGGGGCCTGGCATCGTTGGCGCGTGCCATGAGGCTGCCTATGGACGGGCAGATGTCCAGCCGATCGGAGGTCCTATGCCGGATGATGTGCCAAGCACCCTCGACGAAGCCCGGGAGCTTTTCGAGGCTTCTCCCTCGGCGGCATCCGCTACCCACTACGCCCGGATGGCTTCCTTCTACCTGTCCGACGGCATGATCAGCCAGGAAACATTGGACGCGATCAGGCATCAGGTTCGGCCCTATTTGAGCGCCGCGGCCGAATAGGGTGCGGCAGAAGCCGGAACGAATACACGCTAAACGTGTTAAAGTGCGTGTGTCCGCCTAGAGGAGTACGCGATGAAATCCCTTGCTACTGCTGTTTTTGTTGCATCCGTGGGTCTGGCTGGCGGCCCGGCTCTGGCAATGCCCGTTGCGCCGGGCGGTTCCACCAATAACGGTCTTGTCCAGACGATCGAGGATGGCTGCGCCCGCGGCTATTACATGAGCTACGGCCGCTGCATCCCGAACAGCGCACCTTATGGCATGCCGAGATACCGCTACGCGCCGGAATATTATGCCGAGCCGCCACCTGTCTATTATGCTCCGCCCCGGTACAATTATAGACCACGCTATTACTATCGGCCGCGCTATTATGGCCCGGTTTATCGGTATTAGCAGAGGCATATTCGCACTATACTGTGCCCTCGTTTACCGGTTTTCCGTAATAGTGCCGGAAGCCGCCGTGGTCCGACGCCGATGCTACGATGGTATCGTCATCGAGCCGTCCGTCGTTGAACCATATGCTAGAGTTTAATCGGCTCAGCCACCTGCATGAGGCAGTCGCCGGCCTGGCTGTCGCAGTGCAGCCTGTGTGAGATCACGATGCCGCCTTCGGCAAATTGCAGCGGCTCCTCGGGCGCCCCCAGGCGTTCGAGATCGTGGTACCAGCCGGCGAGGCCTCCTGCATCGACAGGGGCGCCGAGTTCCACCGCCGGCTCGAACCAGCCTCGGCGGGTGGCGTAGATGCCCTGGCTGTGGCGCGAAAGCGAAAGCAATTGCAAGGCAGGCTGTTCCGTCGGGAGACTGCCGAGCAGCGGCTTGTCGACAATTTCCAAAGCCAGCATGAGGTTGTCGATGGCTCGCGCCGTGAAGGCCATGCTCGCGGGCGTCACCGTGCCGCCACCACCGAATTCGCCGCTGAGGCCTATGATGCCGGTCCGCGTGGCGGCTCCCATCGAGGTTGGCGACGCCGGTCCGTTATCGGCGATGAAAGCGTGGCTTGGCGCCATGGCCCGCATCAACTCGTTTGCTCGCGCGAAGCGGGCTTCGTCTTCCGGGCGTTCGATCAGGGTGCACAGGAGATGGGCCATGGAGGTGCCGCCGGAATGGATATCCAGCAGGACATCGTGGCGGGGAAAGAGTTCGTGTTCGAGGAAATGCGCCAGCCGTGCAGTCGGGGTTCCCGACGGATCCCCAGGAAAGGCGCGATTGAGGTTGCCACCGTCGAAAGGCGAGCAGCGTTTGGCTGCCATGACCGCCGGCAAGTTCGCGGCCGGCAGCACCGTGACGGTGCCTTGGATCACCGCCGGATCGAGGCGACGCATCAGCCGGCCAAGCTGAAGCTCACCCTCATATTCGTCACCATGATTTCCCGCCATCAGCAAGAGGCTTGGTCCCGAGCCGTTCTTGACCCGCAGAAACGGCACCTTGATCTGATAGTAGGGCGAACGGTCGATCGAATAGGGAATGCTCAAATATCCGCTCTGGCGGCCATGGGCGGTGAAGTCGATGGCATGAACGAGGCCCGTATGCATCTTTCCCTCCGCGCTCAGATCGCGGCGATTGCGGTCATCTCAACACGCAGGTCCGGATCTGCGAGGCGCGCTTCGACGCAAGCTCTCGCAGGCGGATTGGCAGGGTCGATCCAGGCATCGTAGACGCTGTTCATGGCGTCAAAGTCGACGATAGCCGGTAGGAAGATATTGACCGCCAGCAATCGCGACTTGTCGGTGCCGGCTTCCTTGAGCAGGGATCCAATCTTGTCCAGCACATCCTGCGTCTGGCCTTCGACGCCGGCCTTGCGATTCTCCGCGACCTGGCCGGCAATATAGACAAGCCCGCCATAGCTGACCGCCTGGCTCATCCGCAAGCTCTTCTGGTAACGCATGATCATGCATCGATTCCTTGATGAAAGACAAGACTATCAACGGTCGAGAGGAAGGCGTGCTCGCCCGGCAGGCAAGGCGCGCCCGCGATCGTCGATCAAGCCGGAAGAAAGAAGGAGGTTTGACATGATCAATCCTCGCCGTCGCCACGAGCATCCAGGCCGAGCCGGTAGGTCCGGTTGGCCGTTGAAAAGAAAAGGTCGCGCTGCTCGGTCCGACTTAGCGGCGAGGCCACGGCGCGGAATCCGTCATAGATTTCACTGAAGCTGGCGTGCAGGCTCGCGACTGGAAAATCGCTTGCGAACATCGCGCGCTTCGGCCCGAAGCAGGCAAGGCAATGGTCGATGACCTGCCTCAGGCTCTCGAGAGACCAGTCATTGTCGTACGCCACGAGGTCTGAAATCTTGATGAGCATATTATCGGCTCGTCCGAGGGCCTTTAGCCCGCGGCGCCAGAGTGCCATGCCCTCGGGGCTGCGATCCGCGGGACTGCCGCAGTGGTTGAGGACGAAAGTGGTATTGGGAAAATCTTCGACGAGACGGAGGGCCTCCGGCATCTGCCAGGGAAACAGCATGAGGTCGAAAACCAGTCCAAGCCTTGTCGCGACCTCGAGCCCGCTTCGCCAGTGGGGATCACTCATGAGAGTTGCGGATCGGGCAAAGGACTTGGCTGGCTCCGGGTGCCAGCTGACGATATCCCGGATGCCGACGACGCCTTCATTTGCGGCCTCCGCTTCCAGAAGCGAGGCGGCATCCGGCCGATCGAGCGCGACATGCGCAACACTTCGCCGCGCGACGCCTCGGCTCTTCTCGAGGCTGTCGATCCAGCGGCTTTCCTCCAGGGGATGGTCGTCTGACCAACCTGCTTCGATATGGACTGTAGCAACAATGTTCTGCCCGGCCGTATCGGCAAGGTAGTCCGCCACGCCGTAATTGCGCCGGATCGGCTCGATGCTGCCGAATATCATCTCCTCGTGCGGTGCCGATGGCTTCTGGAGCCAGGGGTGGCGCCCCATCTCCAAATGCCACAAATGATGATGCGGATCGATGATCGGCCCGCGATAGAGACCGCTCATCGGCGGGCCTCGCGGCCGGACACGAGCAGCAGGGCCAGAATGAGGGAGCCGAACATGATCGAACGCCAGCCGGGCGAGGCATTGACGACGGTGATCAGCGCAGTCGTCGTCACCAGGAGGATGGCACCCGGTATCGTTCCCGCATAGGTGCCCTTGCCACCCAGGATCGAGGTTCCGCCCAGGACGACCGCCGCGATGGAGGTCAGGAGATAGGGATCGCCGATGCCGACGTAACCCTGCCTGTTCATGCCGAGGATCAACGTGCCGGCAACTCCGGCGAACAGGCCGGACAAGGCATAGAGCAGGAGCATGTTGCGGGTGATGCTCACGCCCGACAGATGCGCGGCGATTGGATTGGCGCCAAGTGCGAGAAAGCGGGCGCCCATCGGCATGCGATGCAGCAGGACGAGCACGACGATCGAGACAATGACCCACAATATGATCCCGGCCGGTACGCCGAAGGGCCTTGCTGAGCCGAGCCAGATTACGGCGCCGTTGGTCACGGAGACGGCACTGCCTCCGGCAATAATCACCAGTAGGCCCTGCAGGAAGGTCGCCATTGCCAAGGTCATGATGATCGGTGGCACGCCTAGGTAGGCTGCGCCTGCGCCGTTCAGCAAACCGATGCCCGCGGCGATCGCCAGCGCAAGGAAAATACCGACAAGGCCTGTCGAATCCCAGCCCGGCGAGATCAACGGCAGCAGGATGGCCGTGACGGTGATGACGGCGCCGACCGAAAGATCGATGCCGCCCATGATGATGACGAGCGTCTGCCCCGCAGCCGCGATGCCGATCACGGCGGCGAGCTCAAGCAGGTAGCGCAGGTGGCCATAGGCGCCGAAGCCCCGGAGCATGACGCTCGCCACAACCCAGACAAGCGCGACAAGGATCAGCGTCAGCAGCGCAGGATGGCGGAACAGATCCCTGAAGGCGGAGGAAACGGCGTTCATTTTTTTTGCCTCCACCGGGCCGTGAGTTCGGGAATGGCAACGGCACCCACGATGATCAGGCCCTGGGCGACATATTGGGCGACCGGCGGAAAGCCGAGGAAGAACATCACGTTGATCATCACCGAGAGCAGGAGGCTGCCACAGATCGCGCCGCGCATGGTGCCCTTGCCGCCGAGAAAGCCCACACCGCCGAGCACGGCGCCCGCGATCGAATTTAACGTGAAGGGATTGCCGATCACCGGGTCACCGGAACCGGTCTGCGCCGCGACGAAGAGCCCAGCCAGGACAGCCAGCAGCCCTGAAATGGCGAAGGCGGCGACCTTGACCTTCTCGACCGGCACGCCCGAATGATAGGCACCCACCGGATTGTCACCGGCGGCGTAGATGCCGAGCCCGGTCGGGGTCGCGAGGAAGAGCTTCCAGGCGATCAGCACCAGGATCAGCAGGAGGAAGGCGACCGGCTGGTCGCCGGCGAGGAGATCCGAGAACCAGACGGGTATGAAGCCGCCCGGCCGCGGCAGGATCAGCAGGGCGATGCCCGTGATGATGAAGGAACCGGCCAGCGTGACGATGATGGCCGGCAGGCGCAGATAGGCGACGATCATGCCTGTTAGGCTGCCGATGGCCAGCCCCGCGACCGCAACCGCAAGAATGCCGCCCGCGGTTCCTGCCGGGCCGCCCATCATGGTTGCCGCAATCACGGCGCCCAGGCTGACCAGGGGGCCAACCGCCAGGGTGATGCCGCCGTTCAGCATCAGCAAGGCCTGCGCCATGGTGACCAGCGCCAGGGGAAACCAGTTCTGCGTGAATTTCGAAAAGCCGCCGAGACTCAATATGCCGGGAAACAGCCAGACATAGAGAAGCAGGAAAGCCGCCACGACCAGGTAGAGCCCGCCCAGGCCGCGATTGCGGCGGCGCTGGATCGCGGCATAGAGGTTGGAGGAAAGCGCGCTGTCCGTCATGCCGCGACTCCTTTCGTGGACACGCCCATCGCAGTGCCGACAATGGCCTCTTCGGAGATCGTATCGCGTTCCAGCGTGGCGACCGCGCGTCCCTCGCTGAATACGAGCACCCGGTCGCAGAGATGCACGAGTTCCGGCGTGTCGGAGCTGAGCAGGATCACCAGTTTGCCCTCGGCGGCGAAGGCCTTCAGCATCAGGTAGATCTCACGCTTTGTCTCGATATCGACGCCGCGTGTCGGGTCGTTGAGGAGCAGGACCGACGGCTCCAGAGGCAGCCATTTCGCTAGCGCGACCTTCTGCTGGTTGCCGCCCGACAGGGCCCGCACGGCGCGGCCGGTGTCGCCGCGTATGGTCAGCCTTCGGGCGAGATCGGCGACGAGCGAGCGTTCGCGCAAGCGATCCCTGAAACCTCGCCGCGTCTGCCGGTCCAGGGACGGCAGCAGCAGATTGGAGGCGATGGTGTGGGGGAGGATCAGGCCTTCTCTCTTGCGGTCGGCGGGCACATAGGCCAGGCCCGCCGCATTGGCGGCACCGACATGGGCGAACAGGCCCGGCTTGCCGCAGAGGGTCGCACTCACCGCCGAGGCCGGAATGGCGCCATAGAGGCCGAGTAGGAAATCCTCCTGGCCTTGCCCGACGAGGCCACCAATGCCGACGATCTCCCCGGAACGGGCGACGAAATCGACATCGTGCACCATGCCGGCGGCAAGGCCCTTGACATCGATGCGCACGTCGCCCGGTGTCGGCACCGTCCAGGCAGGGAACAGATCGCCTGCATCGCGTCCGACCATCAGGCGCACCAGCCCCTTGGCATCGACGCCGGCGAGAGGCTGGTCGGCCGTAACCACGCCGTCCTTCAGCACGGTCACATGCGAACAGAGCGCGCGGACTTCGTCGAGACGATGGGAAATGTAGAGGAGTGCGATGCCCTCGTCCCGCAGCCTCATGATGAGGGCGGATAAAATTCCGGCCTCATGACCGGAAAGGGAGGAGGTCGGCTCGTCGAGGATGAGCACTCGCGGCTTGCGGAAGAGCGCCTTGGCGATTTCCACCATCTGGCGCCGGCCAAGTGCCAGGTCTCCCACCGGTGCGTCAAGCGGCTCGGTCAATCCCACAAGGGCGCAGACATCCCGGACACGCCGTTCCAGGGCCTTGTAGTCGATGAGGCCAAAGCGACGCGGATAGGCGCCCAGCCCGATATTCTCGGCGATCGAGAGTTCCGGGGTCAGGCTCAGTTCCTGCTGAACGACGGCGATGCCGGCGGCGCGCGCCAGGGCAGGGCTGAAGCGGTGTACCGGCTTGCCGTCGAGCACGATCTCGCCGCCATCCGGGGCCAAGGCACCGGACAGCAGGTTGATCAGGGTGGACTTACCCGCCCCGTTTTCGCCCAGGAGGGCATGGATCCGGCCTGGCTGAAGGGCGATGCTCACGCCCTTCAGCACAGGATTGCCATAGAAGCCCTTCGATACCTGTCGGGCTTCCAGCAAAGGCGGACGGTCGGCCATCGGCAGTCTCTCTTCGGCTTGCCGGCGTAATCACTGTGCCAGCAGCTTATCGAAGAGGGCCCTGTCGTAGTCGGAATAGATGTAACCATCCGCCGGGAACTTGTCGGCCCGCGCGAGATAGGTATCGATGTTGCTGTCGTCGATGACAGGCAAGGGCACCTTGACGACGGCGGGGATGGTCTTCCCCTGCAGGGCCTGCACGGCGGCATAGACGGAGAGGGCACCGAGCCAGTTCGGCTGCATCGTGGCCCAGCCCTTCAGGCCCTTCTGCTTCCACAACTCGAGGAACTGGCGCGCATTCTCGCCGCTGGTCGGCACCTGGTCACGGCCCTGGCGATCGAAGGCGAGGATGGAGCCGGCCGACAGGGCGCCGCCCAGCGAAAGGACGCCGTCGATCTGCGGGTTCGCGAAGAGCAGGCTCGTCATGGCTTCCTGGGCGGGCGCCACATTGTATTCGGTGTTGGTCTCGGTAATGACTTCGAGACCCTTGTTGGCGTCGAGCACCGGCTGGGCGCCCTTGCGACGGTCATCGCTGACGGAGACGCCGGCGGGGCCGTTCATGATGATGATCTTGCCCTTGCCCTTCAACTGGCCGACCATCCATTCGGCGGCGCGCTTGCCCCACTCGAGGGAGTCGGTGTTGATCTTGGCGGTCAGTTTGTTGGTGTCGACGAGGCTGTCGAAATTGACGACGGCAATGCCCTTGGCGCAGGCATCCGAGACAACGCGATCGAGGGCGGTGGAGGAGCCGGCTTCGACGATGATGGCGTCCAGATTGGCATCGATCATCGACTGGATCTGCTGGATCTGCGTCTGGGCGTTCCCCTGCGCGTCGGTGATCATCAGGTCCTTGACCAGGCCTTCCCTTTTCAGCGCCGCGACCTCGTCGGTGATCGTGCCTTCGGTCTGCTTCATCCAGGTCGGCACCGAATAGATATTGGCCCAGCCGACCCGGTAAGGCGCCTTGCGATCGCCCTTGACGCAATTGGACGCGGCGAGCGCCGAACCCGTGACGGCCATCAGCGCCATGGCAGCAACACCCACGCCGGCAATCAGGGCGCGGCGGCTCGTCAAGCTCTGCAAGAATGAGATTCTCATCGTGTCGTTCCCCTTTTTTGAGACCACCGCCTTGTCACTTTTTTGGCCGTTAACTAATGTACGGTATATTGGACATGTGGTCGTAATACTGGACATGGCGAACTATATGCCGATTTTTGGGGTTGACAAGCCTCGATCAAAATTTTGGAAAGCAGCACAACATGCCGGTGCGGCAGTGTGGTAGGACAGGGAATGGACGCAATCAGCGACGAAGGCATTGCCAGACGAACCAGGGGCCTCGACCGTGCCTTCGAGATCCTGGATTTCCTGCGCATGAAACGCGAGCCGACCAAGCCCAACGAGATCGCCGCACGCATCGGTGCGCCGCGATCGTCGGTTTATGAATTGGTGAACCTTTTGCTGCGCAACGGCATCCTCGAATATGCGGATGGCGAAGGACGGGTCTATCTCGGCCGCAAGCTCTATTTCCTCGGCGCAGCCTATGAGGATCATTTCGACTTCATGCGCGAATGCGACAAGGTGCTGGCCCGCATCGCCGAGGAAACGCGCGAGACAGCCCAGCTCTGCATGCTCGACGGCAACAAATACACTGTCGTGCGCATGAAGGAGGGCGTCCGGCCTTTTCGGATCTCGTCGGATGTTGGCCGCGCCGTGCCGATTCCGTGGACAGCATCGGGACGCCTGCTCCTCTCGGACATGAGCGAAGAGGAAATCCTAGACTTTATTCCCCGCGAGGATTTCCGCCTGCCAAATGGGGAAATGCTCGATCCGCAGCGTTTCACTGCGGAAGTGCACCAGGCGGGCAGGGCAGGCGAGTTCACGTTCAACAGCATTGTAGACAGTTTCACGCATTGCTTCGCCGTCCCTGTCAGGGGGGACGATGGGCGCTGCGCCGCGACACTCTGCCTCGTGTCGCCCCGTGAGGACGGCATCAGGAATCGCGAGCATTATCTCCAATGCCTCAAGACCGCAGCTCAGTCGCTCCATGGAATTAAACTTGGAGTTTTCGAGCTGCCAGCGCGGCCACAGATTTGATGTGTTCGATACTAGCTCTGTAGGCGCCTTCTGCATCATGCGAGGAGATGGCCGCAAGGATAGCTCGCATCTCAGCTATCGCATTCTTGCCTCGGCCCGGCTCGGAGATTGTCAACGCGCGCAAGTGATTGATGCGCATGTTGAGCGACTGGACGATCGACCAGGCGACATCCTTGCCCGCCAGATGAAATAACGCCTCGTAGAACTCGTTGGTCCCTTTCAGAACCAGGCTCGTGTTGTCCTCGGCGAAGGCTGCTTCGTTCCTGTCGATGCACGCCGCCAGGCGCGCCACGCCTTCCGCTGTGGAGATCGGCGCGTAGGTCCGCGCTGCCTCTCCTTCCAGCAAGCCTCGGATCTCGTAGATCTGCGCCGCCTTTTTGGGATCGGGCCTTGCCACGGCAGGCCCCTGCTGCGGCAATATTTCGACCAGTCCTTCTGTCTCGAGATGCCTCAGGACTTCCCGCACCACGGTCCGGCTGACGGCAAGCCGCTCGCACAGGTTCCGTTCCACCAGCCTTTCGCCCGGCCTGAAGCGACCATCGAGGATCGCGTCGCGCATCTTCTCAAGCGTCAATTCCCGCAGGGTTTTGCCTGGCCGTTCAATGCGCATGTCATCAACGGCGTCCGACTCTTGTCGGAGAGTTAGTCTGTCGGCGGCGCTCATCGAAAGGTTCCGGTTGCAGGGCTGTTTGGATCACATCGTCGCGTTGAAGGGAAGCTGATTTGACATGACGATATTATGGTATACCATCATACACACAAGGGCCAGCGCGGTCCATTTCCTTGGTTGAGGTGGCAGGATGGAAGGCAGCGTGCGCAAGATCGTGACCTATGCCGAAGAGGTGAAGCTGGAGGGTGTTCGCGCGGTACCAGGCCCCTTCCGCCTTTTCGCCGCCGCTGCCGTCATCTCGAATCCGTGGGCAGGACAGGGCTTCGTTGAAGATCTCAAGCCAGCGATCCATCGCATCGCTCCTCATCTCGGCGAATTGCTCACGCAGCAAATGGTGGCGCTCGCCGGTTCGGGCGATGCCATCGAGGCCTATGGCAAGGCAGCGGTGGTGGGGACTTCGGGGGAACTCGAACACGCCTCGGCGCTGATCCACACATTGCGGTTCGGCAATCACTTTCGAAAGGCCGTCGGCGCCAAGAGCTATCTCAGCTTCACCAACACGCGCGGAGGACCGAACTGTCCGGTGGTCATCCCGATGATGGACAAGCTCGATGAGGGGCGCCGCTCCCATTATCTGACGATCCAGTTCTCCATCCTTGACGCACCGGGGCCAGACGAAATCGTGGTGGCGCTCGGAGGCTCGATCGGAGGTCGTCCGCACCACC
Source organism: Labrys miyagiensis (assembly GCF_030160835.1). Classification (GTDB taxonomy): domain Bacteria; phylum Pseudomonadota; class Alphaproteobacteria; order Rhizobiales; family Labraceae; genus Labrys; species Labrys miyagiensis. Next base: position 80,389 of record NZ_BSPC01000096.1, read on the forward strand.
GGATTGGCGATCGCTACCAGGACCTCAAGGAGCTCGGAGCGACGGACAATGCTTGAGGGGCGCCTCGCCCATGAACTCCGCGGGGGTGAGGGCGTCACCCGCGTTCTCCGTTCGGGCAGGGGCGAGCCCGTCCTGTTGATTCACGGCGTTGGCCTCGATGCCTCGATCTGGACCCCGCAATTCGAGGCGCTTCGTGACCGGTTTGATGTGATCGCCTACGACATGCTCGGTCATGGTGGCTCCTCGCTGCCCCCGGCCGAGCCGGCTTTGGCCGACTATGCCGAGCAGGCGCGCCAGCTGCTCGACAAGTTCGGCATAGACAAGGCCCATATCGTCGGCCATTCCATGGGTGCGCTAGTAGCCCTCGAATTTGCTCTCACCCATCCCGAGCGCTGTCGTTCGCTCACGGCGCTGAATGCCGTCTATTGCCGCACGCGGGCCGAGCGTGCCGGCGTCGAGCAACGTGCCCGCGCCTTCGAGGCGGCGAGCGAGCCGGCCTCCAACGAGGCCGCGATCGAACGCTGGTTTGGCTCACCCGTGCCTTCGGCGCTGGAGCCTCAGGCTCAGGCCGTCCGCGACCTGCTTGGGCGCGTCAATCCAACCGGCTATGCCCGCACCTACCGCCTGTTCGCGACCTCGGACCGGGCTCATGAGGGGCGCCTGGGCCAGCTGCGCATGCCCTCGCTCTTTATTACGGGCGAACACGATGCCAATTCGTCGCCCGCCATGTCGCAGCGCATGGCGGCGGAAGCGGCGCGCGGGCGCGTCGAGGTGCTGGCGGGCGAGCGTCACATCATGGCCTTTGTCAGTCCGAAGCGCGTGAACGAGGTCCTGGTTGATTTTCTGACCCGGCCGACGACGGATCCTGTCGCATTCCGCCGGGCTCTCGGGGCCTTTCCCACCGGAGTCACCGTCGTCTCCACCGTTCAACCGGATGGGACCCCGCGCGGCTTCACCGCCAATTCCTTCAGCTCGGTCTCACTCGATCCACCGCTGATCCTGGTCTGCATTGCCCGCACGGCTTCGAGCTACCCTGTCTTTTCCGATACGCGTCACTTTGCTGTTTCGATATTGGCTGAGCACCAGAAGGACGTCTCGCGCCTCTTCGCCTCCAAGGCCGCCGACAAGTTCAAGGACTCGCAATGGCGTCGCGAGGCGACGGGCAGTCCGGTGATCGACGAAGCCGCTGCATGGTTCGATTGCCGCTCGCACAATGTCGTCGATGCCGGCGATCATATCATTCTGATCGGTGAGGTCGCCGCCTTCGGTGGCAGCGAAAGCAATCCACTCGGCTATTGCCGCGGCGCCTATGTCGATTTCGCCCTGTCGCAAAAGGCCCTGGCCGCGACAGGCGGCCGCGCGAATGTCGGCGCGATCCTTGAAACTGACGGCGCGGTGCTTCTCCTCGATCGCGGCGGGGGGCACTACGACCTCCCCGAGGGCCACAGCCTCGAGCCATGTGGCGACCCCTCGTCGCTGCGCGGAGTGCTGGCCAAACTCGGTCTCGTCGCGGAGCTCGGCTTTCTTTTCGCGGTGTTCGAGGAGCCGGGCGAGGCCAATCTGCAGCGCATCTACTATCGCGGTTCGATCGTGGCCATGCCGGAAGCACCCGGCCAAGCGCGGCTGTTCGCCTTCGACGACATTCCCTGGGCTGGCCTGCGGGACGATGCCGTCCGCTCGATGCTGCGCCGTTTCGTGCGCGAGCGAGAGGAGAACGAGTTCGGTGTCTATGTCGGCAATGCCGATGAAGGCACCGTTCATCGCGTCGGCAAATCCGGCAGGCCATTCAGCGCGAGGAGCCCGGCATGAAATTCTCCCTCTTCGTCCATATGGAGCGAGCCGATCTGACGAAGCCGCACTGTGAGCTCTTCGACGAATTGGGGGAGCTGGCTGGCATCGCTGAAGAGGCCGGCTTCGAGACGGTGTGGATCGGCGAACATCACGGCATGGAATTCACCATCGCGCCGAATCCTTTCATCCAGCTCGCCTATCTCGCCGCGCGGACCTCACGTATCAGGCTCGGGACCGGCAATGTCATCGCCCCCTTCTGGCATCCGATCAAGCTGGCCGGTGAGGCGGCGATGACGGATGTCGCCAGCAATGGCCGGCTTGATCTCGGGGTCGCGCGCGGAGCCTACATGTTCGAGTATGAGCGTCTGATGCCTGGGCTCGACGCCATGGGCGCGGGCCTGCGCATGCGCGAACTCGTGCCGGCGGTGAAGAAACTCTGGGCCGGCGACTATGCCCATCAGGGAGAATACTGGACTTTCCCGAGCACCACGGCCTCGCCCAAGCCCATCCAGGCGGATCTTCCGGTCTGGATCGCGGCGCGCGATCCCAACAGCCACGATTTCGCCGTGGCCGCCGGCTGCAATGTCCAGGTCACGCCGCTCGCCGCCGGCGATGGCGAGGTCTCGAGCCTGATGGAGCGCTTCCAGACCGCCGTCGCCAATCATCCGGAAGTGCCGCGTCCCAAGATCATGCTGCTGCAGCACACATTCGTGGCCGACTCGCCGGAGGAGAGCGAACGGCTCTCGAACGATCTCAGCCGTTTCTATTGTCTCTTCGGCGCGTGGTTCCTCAACAAGCGGCCCATTCGGCAAGGCATCATGGAGCCGCTCACGCCGGAAGAAATGGCTGCCATGCCGCAATATTCACCGCAGGCTGTGCGCAAGAACCTGGTGATCGGGGAGCCTGATGAGGTGATCGCGCGGCTCAAGGGCTATGAGGTGCTTGGCTTCGATCAGTTCTCGATCTGGATCGATTCCGGGATCGCGCATGAGCGGAAGAAGAAGTCCCTCGATCTCTTCATCCGGCATGTGATGCCGGCCTTCGCCTGAGGGAGGAACGCCATGTCTCGGCCTCGTTTCCAGCTCTACATCGACGGTGCCTTCGTCGACGCGGCCGCAAGCTTCGAGAGCCTCGATCCCTCGACGGAGAAAACCTGGGCGGATATGCCGGCGGCCAGTGAGGAAGACGTCGATCGCGCGGTAAAGGCCGCGCATCGCGCCTTTCTCGATCCGGCCTGGGCCAGTTTGACGGCGAGCCAGCGCGGCAGGCTCCTGGTGAAGCTGGGTGATCTCGTCGCCCAGCACGCGGGCCGCCTGGCCGAACTCGAAACGCGAGACACCGGCAAGATCATTCGCGAGACAAAGGCGCAGATCGGTTACGTTGCCGAATATTACCGCTATTTTGGCGGCCTCGCCGACAAGGTCGAGGGCGCGCATCTGCCGATCGACAAGGCGGAGATGGAAGTCTATCTGCGGCGGGAGCCCATCGGCGTCGTCGCCGCCATCGTGCCGTGGAATTCGCAGCTCTTCCTTTCGGCCGTGAAGCTCGGACCGGCCTTGGCCGCCGGTTGTACCGTGGTGCTCAAGGCCTCGGAGGAAGGGCCGGCGCCCCTGCTCGAATTCGCAAGGCTGGTGCATGAGGCCGGTTTTCCCGAGGGCGTGGTGAACATCATCACCGGCTTTGGCGAGCCGGCGGGAAGGGCGCTTACCAGCCATCCGCTGGTGGCGCGCGTCGCCTTCACCGGCGGTCCCGCGACCGCGAGACACATCGTGCGCAACACGGCGGAGAATCTCGCCCACACGACCCTCGAACTCGGCGGCAAGTCGCCCGTGCTGGTCTTCGGCGACGCGGACCTCGAAAGCGCCGCCAATGCCGTGGTCGCCGGCATCTTCGCCGCGAGCGGCCAGAGCTGCGTCGCCGGTTCGCGCCTCTATGTCGAGCGCCCGGCGCAGGAGCGCCTTCTCTCCATTCTCAAGCAAAAGGCCGCGGCCATCCGCATCGGCGATCCCCAGGATGCCAGCACCGAGATGGGGCCACTGGCCACGCGCCAGCAGCGCGATCGCATCGAGAAGGTCCTGGCCGCCAGTCTTGAAGCGGGAGCCGAGCTCGTCTGCGGCGGCAAGCGGCCTGCCGGGCGAAACGAAGGCTGGTTCTTCGAGCCCACGATTGTGAGGGCGCGGGACAACGCGGTGGCCTGCGTGAGCGAGGAATTGTTTGGCCCGGTGCTGAGCGTCGTCGCCTTCGACACGGAGGCAGAGGCCATCGGCCTTGCCAACGACACTCGCTACGGCCTCGCGTCAGGCGTGTTCACCGCGAGCCTGACCCGCGCCCATCGTCTCATACGAAGCCTCAGGGCCGGTATTGTCTGGGTCAACACCTACAGGGCGGTCTCGCCCATCGTGCCCTTTGGCGGCTACGGGCTCTCGGGGCTTGGGCGCGAGGGGGGCCGCGAGTCGGTCCTCGACTACACCCGCACCAAATCCGTGTGGATCCGCACCAGCGACGATCCGATCCCCGATCCCTTCGTGATGCGTTGAGGAGGGGGCGATGATCTACGAATTGCGCACCTATCGGCTGAGGACCGGCACGGTGCCGGCCTATCTCAAGCTGGTGGATGAAGAGGGGATCGCCATCCAGAGGGGGCATCTGGGCCAGCTCGTCGGCTACTTCTTTTCCGAAATCGGTGTGCTCAACGAGATCGTCCACATCTGGGCCTATGCCGACCTCAACGATCGCGAGAACCGCCGAGCAGCGCTCGCGGCTGACCCAGCCTGGCAGGATTTCCTGCCCAAGATCCAGGCTCTCATCGAGACCATGGAAAACAAGATCCTGAAGCCGACCAGTTTCTCTCCCCTGGCCTGAGGCCGAGGGAGACCGCCTATCAGAACAAGACGACCATCCGAGCAACATAGGGAACCATAGCATGACACGTTTCCGTTTCGCCGCGGCCGGCTTTGCCGCTCTCTCCCTCCTCGCCTTGAACGCGGGTCTTGCCCATGCCGACAGCATGGTGTTCACCAGTTGGGGCGGCACGACGCAGGACGCGCAGAAGGAGGCATGGGCCCAGCCCTTCACAGCCGCCAGCGGCATCAGCGTGAAGCAGGACGGACCCACGGACTATGGCAAGCTCAAGGCCATGGTCGACAGCGGCAATGTCGATTGGGACGTGGTCGATGTCGAGGGTGATTTCGCCATCGCCGCCGCCAAGGCCGGCATGCTCGAGCCCATCGATTTCACGGTCGTCAACAAGGCGGACCTCGATCCGCGATTCGTTACCGATCACTCGGTCGGGAGTTTCTATTATTCCTTCGTGCTCGGCTTCAACAAGGATGCCCTTGCCGGCAAGGAGCCCAAGAGCTGGGCGGATCTGTTCGACACCACCAACTTCCCAGGCAAGCGCACCTTCTACAAATGGTCGGCGCCCGGTGTCATCGAGATCGCCCTGCTCGCCGATGGCGTGTCGCCGGACAAGCTCTACCCGCTCGATCTCGACCGCGCCTTCAAGAAGCTCGATACCATCAAGGCCGACATCGTCTGGTGGACCGGCGGCGCCCAATCGCAGCAATTGCTCGCCTCGGGCGAGGCTCCCATCGGCATGTTCTGGAACGGCCGCATCTTCGCGCTGCAAGGCGACAATCCGAACATCGGCATATCCTGGGCACAGAATCTGACGGCCGCCGACGTGCTCGTGGTGCCGAAGGGCACCAAAAACAAGGCAGCGGCCATGAAATTCCTGGCGGAGGCGACCAGTGCCAAGGGCCAGGCCGACTTGGCGGGCGCCACAAACTACGCGCCGACCAACCTCAAATCGGCGGCCATGATGGACGCCAAGGCAGCCGCCGGCCTACCCGACAAATTCACCTCGTCGCAAATCAATCTCGACATGTCCTACTGGGCCGAGCATCGCGACGAGATCGGCAAGCGCTGGTACGACTGGCAGGCCAAATAAGGCCCTCGGCGGAGCGACGGTGACACCATGACGGCGATCCCACGCCTCGAAGGCGGGCCGACGGAAACCGGCCCGAGGCAAGACAGCTCCGCGCTGGAGCGGCGACGCCTGGTGTCGGGCCTGGGCCAGCTCTCCCCGGCGCTCGCCGTCATCCTGCTGTTTTTCGTCCTTCCGGTGGTCGCGCTGCTGTTGCGCAGCATTCTCGAGCCACAGTTCGGCTTGCAGAACTATGCCGAGGTTTTCGGCTCGACCACCTATATCCGCGTCTTTGCCAATACCTTCCTGGTGGCGGGCGTCGTGACCACCGTGACGCTGATGCTCGCCTTTCCGGTAGCCTGGCTGATGGCGATGGCGCCGCGGCGCTGGGCAGACCTGCTGTTCGGAATCATCGTCCTGTCGATGTGGACCAACCTGCTCGCCCGGACCTATGCCTGGATGGTGCTGCTGCAGCGAACCGGCGTGATCAACCGCACCCTGATGGAGATCGGCCTGATCTCGCAGCCCTTGCCTCTGATCAACAACCTCGTCGGCGTCACCATCGGCATGACCTATATCATGCTGCCCTTCATGATTCTGCCGCTGCACGCCACCATACGCACGCTCGACCCATCCGTGCTGCAGGCGGCATCGCTGTGCGGGGCGAACCGCTGGCAGGTCTTCACCAGGGTCTTCCTGCCGCTGGTCGCCTCGGGTGTCGGCGCTGGCGTGCTGATGGTGTTCGTGATGTCGCTCGGCTACTTCGTCACGCCTTCCTTTCTCGGTGGCACCTCCAACATGATGCTGGCCGAGCTGATCGCCCAGCTGGTGCAGTCGCTGCTGAACTGGGGCTTGGCCGGCGCCGCCGCCACCGTGCTGCTGGTGGTGACGCTCGGCCTCTACGCCGTGCAGATCCGCTGGTTCGGCTTCGGCGTGCAAGGAGGGAGGCACTAGATGCTGCTCGACTTCTCCCGCCTTGGCTGGCTGCGCTGGGTGCTGGTCGTCGTGAGCGTGCTGGTCGGCCTTTTCCTGCTTCTGCCGATCCTGCTCATCGTGGCGCTTTCCTTCGGCTCTTCGCAGTGGCTGCAATTCCCGCCGCCATCCTGGACGCTGAAATGGTACCGCGCTTTGTTTGCCGATCCGGACTGGTTTGCATCCCTACTGGCCAGCCTGGAGATCGCGGTAACTGTGACCGTGCTGTCTGTCGTGTTGGGCTTCCTGGCCTCGCTGGCGCTGACACGCGGGCGTTTTCCCGGCCGGGAAATCCTTCGGGCGCTGTTTCTGACGCCTATGGTCATGCCGGTGGTGGTGATGGCGGTGGCGCTCTATGCCTTCTTCTTGCGTCTCCACCTCAACGGCACCTTCATCGGTTTCGTGATGGCCCATCTCGTGGTCGCGCTGCCTTTCGCGATTATCTCGATCTCGAACGCGCTGGAACGCTTCGATGTCGCCATAGAGAATGCCGCCATCCTGTGTGGCGCAACGCCGCTCGAAGCGAGGCTCCGGGTGACCGTTCCCGCCATCCGGTTAGGCCTGTTCGGGGCCGCCATCTTCTCCTTCCTCGCCTCCTGGGACGAAGTCGTGATCGCCATCTTCATGGCGAGCCCGGACCTGCAGACTTTGCCGGTCCGCATCTACACCACGCTGCGGCAGGACCTCTCGCCTGTCATCGCCGCAGTCTCGGCCCTTTTTGTGGGCTTTTCGGCGCTCCTGCTCCTGCTCGCCACGCTTCTGCGAAAGGATAATCCAGTATGACCGAACCGTTTCTCGCCATTCGCGGTCTTGCCAAGAAATACGGAAGCGTAACGGCGGTCGACGAGGTTTCGCTCGACATCGCGGAAGGCGAATTCGTAACGTTTCTCGGCCCATCGGGCTCCGGCAAGAGCACCACGCTCTACGTGATCGCCGGCTTGCAGGATCCCTCGGCCGGGGACGTGCTGCTCAAAGGCAGTTCCATGCTCCGCGTGCCGCCGAACGAGCGCAATATCGGCATGGTCTTCCAACGCTATACGCTGTTTCCCCATCTCACCGTGGCCGAGAATGTTGCCTTTCCGCTTCGCGTTCGACGTCGTTCACGCGCCGACATCGATGCGAAGGTGAAGGCCATGCTGGAATTGGTGCGCCTGGAGGCGTACGCAAACCGCATGCCATCGCAGCTTTCCGGCGGCCAACAGCAGCGCGTGGCTCTGGCGCGGGCACTCGCTTATGACCCGCCCATCCTTCTGATGGATGAACCGCTCGCCGCTCTCGACAAAAAGCTGCGTGAGGAGATCCAATATGAAATCAAACGGGTGCACCTCGAAACCGGGGTGACGATCCTCTATGTGACGCATGACCAGGAGGAGGCGTTGCGCCTGTCTGATCGCATTGCCCTGTTCAACAACGGCCGTGTCGAACAAGTCGGCAGCGGACGCGATCTTTATGAGGCGCCCGCGAGCCGCTTCGTCGCAAGCTTTATCGGGCATTCGAATTTCATTTCTGGCGTGTCCGCCTTCGGGCGGAACGGCACGCCGGCCGTGCGCCTGCCTGACGGTACCCTTCTGCCGGCAGCCGGCCTTGAGCAGCCGGCACACGACGCCGCCGTCACGGTGATGATACGGCCGGACGCCTTTGCCCTTCCTTTGCCCGGTGGAAGCGCCGAGCCGCATAGCATTGCGGTTACCGTAAAGGGTGCGACCTATCTCGGTGACATCATCCACCTCGCAACGCGCACGCCCTGGGGGGAGGATGTCGACGTACGCCTGCGCCAGGACGGTTCTCCGATGCCGCAACAGGGCGAGTCCCTTCGGCTGAAGGTGAACTGCGGCAATCTGCGAGCCTTCCGCCCCCATCCGGAATAAACGGCAGAACTGCTCGATTTGGCGCTGGCAGCACCCGATCCTGAACGCCACGGCGTGGTTCGTTGGCGCTGTGTGGATCTGCGGATGGAGGTGGCGCGGCGCTTCTCGGGCAAGGGGGCTGGCTGGTGGTCGCTGACAACATCCCTTTGTTGCCCCGGCCGCCTTGTTGTCTAGAGCAAAGCGCGTTTAGGCGCAAACGCTGCTTTGCTCTCACTCTTTGTTTCGACGCGTCTTTGCGATTCTTGCCGATGCCGTCAAATCGCAAAACGCTTTAGAACTCAATCCCATGAAGCATATCTGGGCCTGTCTGTGCCGGAACAAACTTTGCGCAACGTCTGGAACTCCTACAACCAGATCCTCGATGCATGCCAAGGCGCATGGCTTTTACTCGCCAACGATCCAATGCGATTCCGATCAATCGGCACAGGTCAATATTTGAGTTGGCGGGTATCAGACTTGCAAAAAACTATCGAAGGCAACAGCCTATGCGTCGGAGAGACCGTCATCCGGCGAATGCAAGTTTGCCGGTAATGTCCCCGATCCAGCGGGGACCTTTAGCTCGACCAACACTTCCGATAGCGCAGGCAAGGTGATGTCAACATGGTAAAAGCAGCGCTCGAACACCCCTTGTTCAAGAATAATACTCGGTTGCAAGGCTGCCTGCACAACGACACGGACCATGTGAAGTTTGGCGATACAGGCGACTACGTCTTCGCCATCCAGATGGCGCTCCTTACCATCGACAAGGCGAACATCGACCCGAGAGAACTGAAAGGCCAAACCTTTCAACAGAGCACGCAGGACGCTGTGCTTAGCTACAAGCGAACACGGAAGATTATCAATGCAAGCTACCAGGCAAGCGCCGATGCCATAGTGGGAAGGATGACCATCGAGCGGCTCGATGACGACCTCCTAGGCCACAAGCATAGCTCGAACCCCTTTGGCCCCGATGAGCCAGCGAGGATTCTTGGAGTCCTCAGCCGGGAGCGACCAGCCGTTACGCGCATCGTCGCGAAATCCCTCGAGTTGCTGCGCCAACTGCTGGAGGCCACACGGGAGCGCAACGAAGATCCTGGAAAGCTGCTGAACTTCGAGGCCAACAACCCGCTGGTTCTCGATGCGCTGCGGCGTTTTTGCGGCATGTCGTTCACCCCTGATATCGTCGTCATCGAGACCATGGCGCGTCAATATGAGGAATTTCAAAAGCAGTTGCCCAATCTGCCGCGAGATCAGAAGGGCATCGACTTTGCCGGGTTCGTCGCCCGTTTCCCGGCCAATGTTACGACCGCCGCCGATGGCAGCGTCAGTGTGCCGCCAGCCGTGAGCGATCCGCCGGCAGGCATGTTCTTCAATCCGCGCTATCGCGACGTGGATGCCACGCAGACCCCGCTGTTCATCGGAATGGCTCCGGCGACGCTGCAGCTCATGCAGCTTCATGAGATGGGACACTTCTATTTCGATTTCGCCGACGGGGATCCACGCGGTAAGTCTCTTTCCATAGCGAAGAAGTTCGCGCAGACTTACGAGTTCTTCTCCAAGCAGGCGGTGTTTCGCCTCATCGCACCCTGATGGGCTGCCTTGGCGCGACCGCGCACGGTGGTTGGAGCTCGCTCCTGCATCGATCGATGCGCTCACGATCATCGCTGCCTGCTTGCAAAGCGGCGGGCCGAAGCGCCTTAGCAATTGATCGCCAGGCAGCGGCCAGCGGCGCGTTGGCGCGCTTGATAGCCGGAGGGGCGCCAGGCCATTATCCCCGTCAAGACAAATGCGATGTACGGCCATGAACAACGGCAGGCTGCCTCTCTTGGCGCAGTGTCTTAAGCATGGTGGCCGTCAGAAGACATCTAGCTGTGAGAATCCGAATGAAGCGATATCAACGAGTTGACGGAAAACAGATAATCCGAGAAAATCCTCTCAATCCGGGAAAGAAGTTAGATAAGGACAACTTATCTGAGAACTAACGAAATCAAAGATTTAGGCTTGCAGTTAGTCCACAAATTTGTACCTAATGTGAGACTTTCGTTGGACTACTATATTCCACGTGGATCAGCCTAAAAGAGTACGGAGAAATGCCTGGGTGCGCATACCACCCGTCAGCGATCGGCGGTAAGATCGCTGAAAATGAAGACGCTTTGCTTCAAAGCGCAAAACAGGGAGAAGACCAATGGCCTCAGAGGTTCAAACCAACAATGGCGTCAACGTAGCTGCCCTGCTCGCCGCCCGTACGGCGCTGACCGATGCTCCGGAGGCCGCCAATTTCACTTGGCGGGCTACCTGCACATGGAAGAACGGCACGCATAGCCGCTCGACCGTCGAGGGTTTTTACGGGCTTGGCCAGGAGCAAAAGCACAAGACCACCTTCACTTTCGACGCAGACCACCCCGAGATTTTTGCCTCGGACGACAAGGGCGCCACACCGGTCGAGATGGTGCTCGTCGGTCTCGCCAGTTGCCTGACAGCCGGTGTGGCTTCGGTTGCCCAGCTGCGGCAAATTCAGCTGCGCTCGGTCACGGCGACGCTGGAAGGTGGAATGAATATCCAAGGCATCCTCGGCATCGACAAGGACGTCCGGAACGGCTTTGACGGCATCAAGGTTGCCTTCAAAATCGATGCGGACGCGAGCGAGGATGAAATCAAGGCACTGGTGGCCCAATCGCAGAAACGCTCTGCCGTCTATGATATCGTCACCAACCCGACCAACGTCAGCGTCACAGTGAACTGACTGATGCTTTTGCGCGATCAGTGCGTTGGCTAGTTTTCGCACCATAACAACTGTTGTGATCGGTGCCGGCCACGCCGGGTTGGCGATGAGCCGGTGCCTCACCGACCGCTCGATCGACCATGTGGTGATCGAGCGCGGCGAGGTCGCCAATTCGTGGCGAACAGAGCGATGGGACTCGCTTCGACTGCTGACGCCTAACTGGCAAAGCCGGTTGCCAGGCTTTGGCTATGACGGCGACGATCCCGATGGCTACCGAACGATGCCGGAGGTCATCGATTTTCTCACCCGTTACGCGGGCGTGATCTCGGCACCGGTCCAGACCAATACCAAGGTGACGTCGCTGTCTGCGGCGGAAAGCGGCTTCGTCGTGGCCGCCGACCAGGGCAGCTGGCGCTGCCGAACCGTCGTACTTGCAACCGGCGCCTGCAATGTCGCTCGGGTTCCCGCCATCGCCGCAGCGGTGCCGTCGGGGATCGCCACCATCACCTCGATGGATTACCGCAACCCCGGTCAACTGGAGGACGGCGGCGTGCTGGTCGTCGGTGCGTCAGCAACCGGAACCCAGCTTGCCGACGAGATTCACCGCTCGGGCCGTCCGGTTATCCTCGCCGTGGGCGAGCATGTGCGGGCACCACGGCTCTACCGGGGCAAAGATATCGAGTGGTGGATGGACGTCGCCGGCGTGCACGACGAACGCTATGACGAGGTCGACGACATTGGCCGGGCGCGGCGGGTGCCCTCCCTCCAATTGGCCGGCTCGCCCGAGCGCAGGACCTTGGACCTCAACGCGCTGACCGGCATCGGCGTTAGACTGGTCGGCCGAATCGCCGGCATTATTGACGGCAAGGCGCAATTCTCGGGTTCGCTGCTCAACAATTGCACGATGGCCGACCTCAAGATGAACCGGCTCCTGGGCACGATCGACGAATGGGCAACCGCGAATGGCCTTGACGGCGAGGTCGATGCGCCGCACCGCCTCGCCCCAACCGAGGTGGAGAGCGCGCCGCCCCTCAGCATGGATCTCACCACCGGGCGGATCAGGACGATCGTTTGGGCCACCGGCTACAGTCCGGACTACTCCTGGCTTCAGATACCGGTTCTCGATCGCAAGGGTCAGATCCGTCACGACGGCGGGGTCACCGAGCATCCTGGCCTATACCTGATGGGGATGCAGTTTCTGCGCCGTCGCAAGTCTGCCCTAATCGACGGCGCTGGCGACGATGCACGGGATCTCAGCGACCATCTGGCATCGTACCTGAGGCAAAATTCAGCCTGATGGGAGAACGAGGAAATCCTATCGCGGACGCATCAAGCCCGGCGTAGGATGGCTTGGTGCCCCAGAGCACAAACGGGAGGAGACTCCATGGCCGAGTGTTGCACACCGGAGCGCAGCGGTCCCGGCTATGCGTCGCCGGCGGAGGCGATGAAGGCGCCGCGTGAGTTGTTGCTGTATACGGTGGCCCTCTACATTGGCACCGGCATCCAGAAGCCAGATTACCTGGCGACGATCGACGCAGATCCCGAGAGCCCGACTTACAGTAAGGTTGTCAGCCGCCTGGAGATGCCAGGCATCGGTGATGAGCTGCACCACATGGGATGGAACGCTTGTGCGTCCTGCCATGGCGACGTCACCCGCGAACGGCGGTATCTAATCGTGCCCGGGGTCCGCAGCTCCAATCTCCACATCGTCGACTGCGCGACCGACCCCAAAAACCCTAGCCTGTACAAGGTGATCGAGGGCAGGGAGATCAAGGCCAAGACCAACCTGTCGGCGCCGCATACGGTGCATTGCCTCGGCTCGGACATCATCATCTCGATGCTCGGCGATGCGAAGGGCGAAGCGCCCGGCGGGTTCCTGCATCTCGATCAGGACTTCAACATTGTCGGCCGCTGGGAGAATGACCTGGCCGGCATGAAGTTCAATTATGACTTCTGGTACCAGCCCCGCCACAACGTCATGGTCTCCAGCGAGTGGGCGGCGCCGAACACCTTCATGCCGGGCTTCGATCTCGAGGAGGTCGGCCTCCTCAAATACGGCCGAGAAATCCACTTCTGGGACTTTGCCGAGAAGAGCGTCGTGAAGACGGTCTATCTGGGAGAGGATGGCCTGATCCCGCTGGAGGTGCGCTTCCACCACAACCCCGACAGCAGCCACGGCTTTGTCGGCGCCGCGCTCTCCTCGAACATCATCCACTGGTACAAGAAAGAAGGCGAGTGGGTCGTCGAGAAGATCATCGACATCGAGAACCGGCGCCACCCGGACTGGCCGATTCCGGTGCCCGGCCTTATCAGCGTGATCCTCGTGTCGATGGATGACCGCTTTCTCTACCTGTCAAACTGGCTGCATGGCGACTTGCGCCAGTATGACATTTCCGATCCGTCCAACCCGATTCTCACCGGCCAGGTCTGGATGGGCGGCCTGCTCGGCGAGGCGCCGCAGGTCAATGGCCGGACTATCACCGGAGGGCCGCAGATGATCCAGCTGTCGCTCGACGGTAGGCGGCTCTATGTGACCACCTCGCTGTTCTCGACCTGGGACAACCAGTTCTATCCCGAAATCCGCCAGAACGGTGGCTGCATGCTGATGGTCGACTGCGACGCGGAAAATGGCGGCATGTCGATCAATAAGGAATTCTTTGTTGATTTCGGCAAGGAGCCGGGAGGCCCGGCGCGCTGCCACGAGACTCGCTATCCGGGAGGTGACTGTACCTCGGACATATGGACATAGGCGCGTGGACACCGTCGAGATAACGCTGGCAAACCGGAATGGGCAGATTTTTGCGGTCGATCGGCGAAAGCCGCTGCTCGACAGCCTGGAAGGGCAGGGCGTTTCGCTGCCCTATGGCTGCCGCTATGGCGGCTGCATTTCCTGCGCCGCCAAGCTGTTGTCAGGCGCGGTCGATCAGCGTGCCGGCGTCGCGCTGAATGGCCGGCAACTCGCGGATGGCTATGTGTTGCTTTGCATCGCCCGCCCCAGAAGCGATTGCACGTTCGATGTCGGCGTTGAAAGCCATGACAAGCTCTATAGAAATCCGTTCCAAAGCCCCCTCAGGCCTGACGAATTGAAGCCTGACCTTCGCAGGCAGCCGGGATGCATGGAGGACCGGCCATGAACCATGACGAAGCCTACTCGCCGGAGTATCTTGCCGGCATTCTCAAGTCTGTGAAGACCATCGCGATGGTCGGTGCCAGCTCGGACCCGACGAAGTTCAGTTACGGCGTTCTGCGGGTTCTTCACGAGACCGGATATGACATGATCCCGGTAAACCCGAACGAAGCCGGCAGCCTAATCCGTGGCCTGCCAGTCTACGCCTCGCTCAGCGCGATCGACCGGCCGGTGGATATGGTGGAGATATTCCGCACCTCGGAAGCGGCCTATGCCGTCACCGAGGAGGCCATAAAAATCGGCGCCAAGGTGGTCTGGATGCAGATCGGCGTTCGCAACGATGAGGCCGCGCGACTGGCGGAGGCCGCCGATTTGAAGGTTGTGATGAACCGCTGCCCGAAGATCGAGCTGTTTAGGCCATTCTGGAAGCCTCGGCTTGATCTGCCGATCTGACTTGTTGGCGCCGTTTGCAATGATGGATTCTCTGGGCCGAGAATTCCCATCAACCGTTTCGACGACGAGAGGCGGCGGTGCTCGAATTCCGCAGGACGAAGGCACTTCAAAAGTTCGTTGCCGTCCACCGCCAGATCCACAACCACTTTAATTCGGAGCGCCACCTCGTCGGCGGGGAAATCTACAAGCAGAGACGCTCGGCCGCCCTAGCCGAGTGGAGCGCGCGGCCCAACCGAGGCTCGAATTGGCCTTCGTGCACCCGGCGGAGACCGCTTGGAGTTAGTTTGACAGCGCCTAAAGCGTTTTGCGATTTGACGGAATCGGCAAGAATCGCAAAGACGCGTCGAAACAAAGAGTTAGAGAAAAATAGCGTTTTCACCCAAACGCATTTTGCTCTAGCTGACTGCTCCTCGTCTACTTCACCTGCGAGACAAATGCGACTGTCGAGCAGCCCCTTCGTGCGCCCTTGCTGGCGCAGATCTTGAGAATGTAGGCGTCCTTGCCGATGAAGCCCTTATCGGGCGTGTATAGGAACCGATTGGCGCCGGTCTTTATCAGTTTTCCGTTCTCTGGTTCGCGCTCGACTCTGAGGCCCGTAAAGGCGTAGCCTGGGCCCTCGCCAAAATTATGCGTGCAGGACGAACCGCCATCGACGATCACGTCGACTACCACGCCGTCATTCTTCTCAGGGTGGAAGTCGAAAGGCTTGTAGAGACAGCCCGCGCGTGCGGCGGCCGGCAGGAGCATCAGCAACGCTGCAAGAGTCAGCAAACGGTATGACATCGGTCTTGCTCCATTGCCTTACCCCACTGAACGCAGACTATCACAATCAGTATCGGAGGACATCTAGCGGCGAGAATCCGACCTGTGCGATATCAACGGGTTAAGCGAAAACAGGCAATTTGAGAGAAGCTATTTAATCGGGTTTCGTCGCTTTTCGTGCTGCGTAGCTGGAACGGGAGCGTGCCCGTAAATATCCACAGGCATGCAAACGAAATAAGGTTGCGCTCGAGGGCCAGGCGGACTCATCGGACCGCTGAATTCGGGCACCCTTCCTGATGATGTCGCTGGTGGCCTGCCCGGAGAATGACTGTTGAAGCGCGTGGACATATTTGTCAGCGACGACACAATCTCGCGGCACAATGACGACGGCTCGCGTCGCAGGCACCGATGACTGGAGCTGGCGTGAGGGCTGCACCTACGGGACTATCGTCGTGGATATGGTACGGCGCGAAGTGGCCATTGTGATAGAGGCAAGTCATAAACTGCTTATTTTGGTCGCCGAAGAGGGTGAGAATAGAGCAGGACATGGAAGCATGCCTTCGTTTAGTTGCGCCTGTGGCGGAACTCACTCGGTGAGCTTTGATACTTCTTGCGGAAGGCCGTCGCGAGATGAGCAGAATCGGAAAAGCCCGTTTCTTGGGCGATCGCGGTGACGGAGAGCACGCTGTTGTCGAGCAGGAAGCGCACGTAGCGCAGGCGGGTTTCCAGGATGAAATGCTTCGGCGTCATGCCGATATGCGCCTGGAACAGGCGCGTGAACTGGCGGGGTGACAGGCCGATGGTGGTGGCGATCTTGTTGAGGGATACGTCGCGGCCTCGGTCCAGGCGGGCCGCGTCGACGTGATGCTCGGCACAATGGGCTGGACCGAGCAGCGCACTAAAATCATGACGCTGTCGGAGCCGATCCACTACTTCAAGAACGGCATCATGCAGCCGTCGAAAACGAACTGGGAAAAGCTATCCGACCTTGAAGGCAAGAAGGTTGGTACGATCACCGGCTTCTCCTGCGTGCCAGAGCTCAAGAAGATCAAGGAACTGCAGCTCTCGCTCTATGACACCTCTGACGCCGCGGTGCGCGACCTGATCGCCGGCCGCATCGATGCCGTCATCGGCGATCCGCCGGTCGTCGCCTACGCGATCAAGCAGAATCCCGACTGGAACATGCACTTTCTTGCGTTCACCGACACCAATCCCGATTTCCCGCTGCTCACGGGTCTCGGACAGGTCGTCTACGGCTTCAACAAGAAGAACGACGACCTACGCCAGAAGGTAGACGCCATCCTCGCGGAAATGTGGAGGAACTGCGAGATGAAGGCGAGCGGTACGCGCTACGGTCTTTCCGCCGATGTTTGGTACACGCCGGCGGGCAAGAATTTCCGCGCCGGTATCGACCGCCCGGCGGACTACAAACTGCCCGCCTGCGCCAGCGGCGGCTGATGCAGGCCGGGGCGGCGCTTTGTCGGCCACCTCGCATCGTCCGATAAACAAGCACATCAAAGGGAAACGCCATGAACCCGCTCCTGAACGTGACGGGCCTCAACAAGAGCTACGGCACGGTCGAGGTCCTGAAGGGTATCGATTTCGAGGTCGCCGCAGGCGAAAAGATCGCTCTCATCGGCCCCTCCGGGTCAGGCAAATCGACCTGCCTGCGGTGTCTCAATTTTCTGGAAAAGCCAAGTGGCGGGGAGATCCACCTTGATGGCGAGCGGATCGGCGTTCGCCTCGGTCGGACGATGAGCGACCGGCAGCTCGCCCCGCAACGGTCCGAAATGGGCTTGGTCTTCCAACTCTTCAATCTCTGGCCGCATCTTTCGGTGACCGAGAATGTCGCGATCGCCGCGCGCAAGGTACGCGGCCTACCGGCGAAGGAGGCGCGCGAGCTCGCCCTGGAGATGCTGGCGAAGGTGCGCATGACACACCGCGCCGACGCCTCACCGCTGGAATTGTCCGGCGGCCAGCAGCAACGGGTGGCGATCGCCCGGGCGCTCGCCCAAAAGCCCAAGCTGATGCTGTTTGACGAGCCAACATCGGCGCTCGATCCGGAACTGGTTCACGAGGTGCTGAAGGTGATGGAGGAGCTCGCCGCGGAAGGACGCACCATGCTGATCGTGACGCATGAAATCGCCTTTGCGCGGGACGTCGCCGACCGCGTGATGTTTCTCGATGGTGGCCGGATCGTCGAACAGGGACCAGCGCGCCAGCTGATCCTGTCGCCGCGCGAGGCACGCACGCAGGCCTTCCTCCGGCAGACCCGGCATTGAGAGGCGCGCCATGACCTTCACCATGATCCTGGAAGGCCCGATCGCTGGCGTCGGCGCCACCGTAGCCGTTACGCTAGCTTCGCTTCTCCTCAGCGTTTCCCTCGGTTTCCTTCTCGCCCTCATGCGGCAGTACGGAAATAACCAAGTGCTCCATGCCCTGATCGACGCCTATTGCGAGATTATGCGCAACATTCCGGCGCTGACCCACCTCTTCATCCTCTATTTCGGGCTGGCCAGCATCGGGTTCCGGCTGTCGTGACAATGCCGGGCCGGCGCCTTTAAGGTGGTGCTTCGGCTTCTTCTTTAATACCTCGTTTGCTGGTGCCGTCGTACGGGCAGAGCCAGCGAAAGCCGCGGTCATTGGAGAGACCAAAGCCGTGACCGCAAGGCGAGAGTTGTGCGCTTGGTGCGCCGCTCTCGCAGCCTTGTAGCCATCGGAATCGGGGGCATCGCCGGGCTCAGTGTGTGTAGTCTCTCAGCGTACGCAGGCTATTTGTTTATTCTGGCAATTTTGGCGTTACCGGAAAGAATAGCTTTACGAAACAATGTGGAGGCGGGGCTTCTTGAAAAAGGAAATTCTGATGCGCCGATATCCATCGGTCGTCATTGCGCTTCACTGGGCCATGGCCTTGCTTATCCTTGCTGCATACCTGACTTCCGAGGGAGGGCCTCATGTGCGAACCAATCCGCCAACACTCCATTTCTGGCTTGGCATGTCCGTCTTGGCGCTGTTCGTCCCGCGCTTCATCTCGCGGCTTGTTCAAGGAGGGCCGCCAGCCGACAATAGTCATGGCGAGTTGCTGGCGCTTGCTACAAGGGCAGGCCATTGGGCGCTTTATGCGCTGATCTTGTTCGTACCGCTCTCTGGATGGTATGCAGCCTCCCGCCTGGGCTTGGCCGTCTCCTTTCTCGGCTTTCAACTCCCGTCGATCGCCGTCGATGGCCCTCCTGGCTTTTTGGCTGATCTCCATCAACTCGGCGGCAATGCGATCCTTATACTGGCTGGCCTGCACGCATTGATGGCCTTGTGGCATCAGTTCATTTTCAAGGACGGAACCCTCTTGCGCATGCTACCGTCGCTTCGATCGAACAGTCCCGATTGAAATGGTCGGCAAAATCTCAGAGGCTGGCGCCGAAGTGTTTTCGTACGAGGATGAGTTTGACGGTCGGCTCCTAATGCTCGGCTAATTCAGACGGGTGTGAACGGTGTTGCGCTTCCCAATCACATCGAGTCCCGGGAAGCAGGAGGCCCGGCACTTCAAGCCCCCAGCCCCAGCCGGGCCTCCCCTTCGGCTGGCCCAGGAAAATGCGAGCCCAAGGTGATCCGGGCTTTCGGGCCCGCCGCCATCTCCTATCGAGCGTTTGCTTGACCATGCTCTGCTTTCAAACGCTCCTCTGCCTGGCGCCGCGCCTTGTGCGTCGGCTCGATCCGGAAGCCGCCCGCCATAAGGTACGTTGCCACCTCGAGGATTGAATTCCACCTGAACGAAGAGGTTCCTCGGCGTTCACGCTCGCCGAGAGCGAGTCCCGCGGTTGGACCTGGGACAAGACCCAGCGGCACGCATCGTTCTCGGGGCTGTGCGACAGCAGATGAGGCGAGCGTGCCCGATCTCGATTAGGGCAATTGAGGGAATCGGCGAGGCCACGATAGGCAGGGACTTGGCCTATGATGAGGCACGCCATAAGCCGCGAAGTGCGAACCCGAGGCAAGATACCGCGCGTTGGGAGCAGGCGAAATACCATGCCACCCGCTTCGTGAAAAAAGGGAGCGAGAAGGCCGCCGAGTTCGGCTCGGCTGAGAGCAGTGTCGGTTCAAGCGAACAAAGGCGCAGAACCACCAGATTTGTGCATTATCAGCCTTCGTAGATGGAGGACACTATGAGGCTCGTCATTCTACTTGGTATCGCTATTTCGCTGGCTGGGTGTGCGAACTTTCAGAAGCAGACGCCAGACCATCTGCAGCCGCCGCCTGGCATGGGGGCTCCGGCCGCACCCCGATAGATAGCCCCAAACACGTTGAAAGTGCCCCCCCGGCCCGAAAGCCCGAGGGGTTAATGCGCTTCGGTGAGCCGGAACAACAAGCCAGCCTCATGAGCGCAAGCGGCGCATCACAAACCTCGCCGAAACATGGTTATGGCCAACGATCAGTAACGATAATAATATCGCGGCCGATAGTACGGTCTGTAATAATAGCGTGGGGCGTAATAGTAGTGTCGCCGATAGTACCGATGATAGGGTCGATAATAGGGCCGATAATAGTAGTGGTGCCGGTAATAGTGGTGATAGTAGTAGTAGGCCTTCTGCGCCAGCGGCTGATTGCCGACTGTCCCCGATGGTGCGGCATGCTCCACGGGGGCGATTGGCAAGGCAGAGGACGGCGCCGGCGCCATTGCCCATCCGATCGCCAGCAAAGCCATTGCAAGCAACGTTCTAACCGAAAATCGCATCATCATCTCCATTAGGTATCATTGTGCCAACATGGATCTAATACCCATTTTCATGAGAGCGCCATCACCTAGGCGGCAGCGTGGCACCGGCGGAACGTATCGCCGGCTATACAGAGTTCGGGCTCCGAGCATGACCGGGCAACCTGTTGTCTTCGATCCAGGTAAGGCCGGCGTGGTGGACCACTCTTTCGCGGTATGCCGCCCAGTAGATCAGTAAGCACAATCTACTAGGCAATCGTGAGCGGTTATCTCAACAATAGGCCGGCAGGCTACAGAAATTCATCCTCACGCGCCTTCTCGCTCGCCGGTAGGTCTAGCTTCCTCTGTCAACCCCATCATCTCATGCCTTCTTCTTATCCAAATTCCTACACCTGCTGGTACCCTTCCACCATACCACCACTACAGCCAAATACTTATCCTGTCTGCGCGGCCCCTCTGCGGACACCTAATAGACAGCTAATAGCGGGGCGATACGCTGATGCATTGGCACATAGGTTATGGTCATGCCGCGCGTCACCCGTTACCTAGTCCTTCCCTTTACCCGCGATCATCATGGAGAACTGTTGGGTCTCGGGCCGGAAGAGGTGCCGGACGCGGCCAGAGCCAACTTCCGGGCGTTCAACATGGTGGGGAAAGTCAGGAGATCCGAAACGGTGGTTGGTACCATTGCGTTCTCGCGGTCGGGCGACCCGGCGACCGGAGATTTCGATGGCGCCAATATCCTGGGACGCTACGGCGAGACGCCAGCGGATGTGGAGAGGATGGGGTGAGCGCCGGCATGGTCGTGCTCTACCAATGGTTGTTCCGGTATCCTTTTGCCACACTGTGGTCATTAACGGGTGGGATGACCGCAACCCGGCCTTCGGGCGCTCAAAGGAGAGATTCATGTTTCTCACCCTTAAGATGACCACCGTCACCAAATATGCTTCCGCTGTTTTGGTGGGTATTGCGCTTGTCGCCTCTCCCACCCTTGCAAACAATGGCAAGGGAGGAGGAAATGGAGGCGGCAATGGCAATAGTGGTTCCCATGCCAACGGCCACGCCTCGGCCTCTGGGGCCGCCGGTTCGTCTAGGCAGGACGATACGGATCAGGGCACAACCCAACTTTCGGCCAGTAGCCTCGGTTCGCTGAATGGCTTCTTGCATGCGTCGCCCTCGGCGCTCAAGCACGCATCGGCTAAGTCCGAAATTGGCAAGGTGGCGGTCGTCTATGCAGGCCTACTGCAAAACTACCTTTCGCCCGCGCAAGGCACTACAGCTCCAACGGCCGCGGAGGTGGCTGCGGCCCTAAAGGCAGCTGCAAACAAGCCACTCTCTCCTGATATCATTCAGGCCATCAACGCCAAGCTAGCCGCTACGAACCCAACGCTTGCTACGGCGATATCGGGTTACAGTGGTGGGGCGACTGGCCTCGCGACAGATATCTCCAATGCCATCTGACCATTGGCACAACTCTCGACGCCCGACGGGCTGAGTTAATCCATCTCCGGCCAACTAGGATTCCATTCCTCACACAAGACCAACCTTCCCCGGCTCACCAAATGAGCCGGGATTTCTTGCCTTGCCTCCCTCCCGAAGGGCGTCCACGTAATCCGCCCACCATTGCATCATCGCCTTGCGCTCTTCCCAAAAAATCCGAACGCAAATAGGCGCGACGAATCTCATCAGCTCCGACATGGGCGAGGGCCGCCTCAATCGCGTCGGCGCGCCACTTCCCGCTTTCATTGAGCAATGTCGAAGCCGTGGCGCGGAAACCGTGCGCCGTGACCTCTTCCTTGGAATAGTCGAGTCGGCGCAGCGCAGCGTTCAGCGTGTTTTCGCTGATGGGGCGAGCGAATGTGCGGACACAGGGCAGCAGAAGTTTGCCTCTTCCGGTAATGTCCTGGAGGTCTCTTAGAACGAGGACAGCCTGCCGCGATAACGGGATACGATGCGGCCGGCGCATTTTCATGCGGCTCGCCGGGATCTCCCAGGTTGCTGCTTCGAGGTCGAATTCGGCCCATTCAGACATGCACAACTCGCTCGGCCGAGGAAACAGATAGGCCATCGGCCGCAGCGCGGCCTGTGTCGTGGCCTGACCGTCGAAATCCTCGATCGAACGGAGAAGCGCGCCGAAGGCGGCCGGTTTGAGAAGAGCCGCGCGAGGCGTGACGGTGGGCGTCGTCAGCGCGCCCTTGCGCGCCTGTGTCGGATCATTCTCGCAAAGGGCACTGGCGATGCCATGGCGGAAAACGGCGCCGATGGTGGAGCGCAGGCGGTGAGCGCTCACATAGGCCTCGCGTGCCTCCACCTTGCGCAACACGGCAAGCACCCCTGGCCGAACTGATTTCACCGATCTTGAATTTGCCGAGATCAGCCAAAGCGAAGTCGAGCAGCCATTCGATCTTCTTCATAGTCGTGGGAGCGCGACCCTTGCGCTTGAGCTTGGCGACATAGCCTTCCGCCACCGCCTTGAAGCTGTCTGCGGCGGCTTCCTGCATAATGCGAGCAGCCTTGGCTTCCTGCCTGGCTTCGGAGGGATCGATGCCACCGGCAACCAGGGCGCGAGCTTCATCGCGGGCCTTGCGGGCCGCCACCAGCGTGATCGCCGGATAGGGGGCCGATCGCCGAAAGCTTGCGCTTGCCGGCGAAACGCTAGTCCTGCCGCCAAAGTTTCGAGCCGTTCGGCATTCGATGTCTGTCAGCGGCATGGTGGCGTCCGGGTGGAAGTACCACCACATGTTAGCAGAATCCGCCTCCGATACCGCCATCCCTACCACCGTGTGGAGTGGCTGCAGACACACAAAGGCGGACCGCACCGAATGGAAGTTGTAGCTAAGTATTTGATTTTATATGAATTTTGAACGCCCAGAAACGTTGCTGAACTTGGAGATGGTGCCTAGGGGCGGAATCGAACCACCGACACTGCGATTTTCAGTCGCATGCTCTACCAACTGAGCTACCTAGGCATCTGGTCGAGTCAGCCGGGGCCGACGCGAGACGGCGGCTTATAGCCATGGGTTCTGGGGTTGTCCAGCCCTGCCGCCAAAAAAGTGACGTGCTGGTCAAAGTGGCTGCTGCGCCAAGGTGTTACGGCCGGAACAGGTGGCAAAAACTTGATAAATCCTCATTGCAGCCGGCCCGGCCCGCACTTAGTGTGACGTTTGGGAGGGCCTTGCAAGCCTGAATGTGCCGCTTGCGTGTCACGCGAGGGTGCTAGCATTGGCAAGGCTTTGGCGTGAATGAGGATTGGCAGCATGCTTGGCGAGACAGCGCGCATCAACGGCGCCGTTCGGTATTTTGTACAACTCATGATTGTGCTCGCCTTGCTGAGTTGGCAGACCGCCATGCCGGCTCATGCAGCGCCGCCGTTCCAGGCCGACAGCTATGCCTATGCGGCCGACAACTACAAGGACACGCTCGCCAAGCTCGCCAAGACGATGAAGAAGGGGCTGCCGCAGGTGCAGCAGGAGCTGCAGGCGGCGGAGCAGGCCGACAATGCCCGCAATACCGCCGTCGCGGTGGAGCAGGTGCTGGCGCTCAGGCCCAACGAGTTCGCGTCCTGGAAGCAGCTTGCCGATCTCCTCCTCGTGGCCGAGCCCTTCAACAACCAGGATGGCTATGAGCTGCCCTACAAGGCGCTTGGCGCGTCGATCCGCGCCTATCAGCTCGCTTCGACCACGCAGGACAAGGCTGCCGCCCTGAACGACGTGGCGCAGGCCCTGGTCAAGCGCGAGGACTGGCGTCCGGCCCTGACCGCCTACAGGGCCAGCCTCGACCTCGTCGAGGATGCCACGATCCGCGATACCTACGAGCAGGTGCGCAAGGAGCATGGCTTCCGCATCACCGACTACACGGTGGAAAGCGATGCGCCGCAGCCGCGCGTGTGCTTCCAGTTCTCCGATCCGCTCTCGAACTCGGTCAGCGATTTCGCTCAATATTTCACTGAGGATCCCGGTCTGGTCTCGGCCGTGACGGTCGATGGCACCAAGCTCTGCGTCGAAGGCCTCAAGCATGGCGGAAGCTACAAGGTCACGGTGCGCCAGGGCCTGCCCTCGGCGGTGGACGAGAGCCTCCTCAAGGATGCCGATTACGAGTTCTATGTGCGCGACCGCGCGCCTTCGGTGCAGTTCGTCGGCAAGTCCTATGTGCTGCCACGCACCGGCCAGAACGGCATCCCGCTGGTTTCGGTCAACTCCAAGCAGGCCAAGCTGAAGCTCTATCGTGTGGGCGACCGCAGCCTGCTCTCGGCCGTGGCCGATTCGAGCTTCCTCGACCAGATCTATGGTTCGCAGGCCAGCGAGCTCGCCCGCAGCAAGGGGCAGAAGGTCTGGGAAGGCACCATGGACCTGGCGACCCCGCCGAACGAGGACGTCACCACCGCCTTCCCGGTGGACGAGGCGCTCGGCAAGATCGAGCCGGGGCTCTATGTGATGACGGCCCAGGCGGGCGAGGTGAGCAGCGACAAGGACGATGAGGATTCCGGCCAACTCGCCACCCAGTGGTTCGTGGTTTCCGACCTCGGCCTCTCCACGCTGAAGGGCAAGGACGGATTGCACGTCTTTCTGCGCTCGATCGCGACGGCCGAGGCGCTCGCCAATGTCACCGTGCGCCTGATCGCCCGTGACAACGAGATCCTCGGCACGGTGAAGACGGGCGCCGACGGCTCGGCCTGGTTCGACGCCGGCCTCACCAAGGGCACGGACGGCCAGGAGCCGGCTCTGGTCGTCGCCTCCGACGACAAGCAGGACTACGCCTTCATCGACCTCTCGCAGCAAGCTTTCGACCTCACGGATCGCGGCGTCACCGGGCGTGATCCGCCCGGCGCGGCCGATGCCTTCGTCTATGTCGAGCGCGGGGTCTACCGCCGCGGCGAGACGGTGCATGCCGCCGTGCTGCTGCGCGACGGCAACGCCAATTCGCTCGGCAATGTCCCCGTTACGCTCGTGGTGCAGCGTCCGGATGGCGTCGAATATTCGCGCACCGTGCTGAATGACCAGGGCGCCGGCGGGCGCACGTCGGATGTCCCGATCATCTCCTCGGCCGCCAGCGGCACCTGGCGCGTGCAGGCCTATACCGATCCTAAGGGCGCGCCGGTGGGCGAGACCACCTTTCTGGTGGAAGACTATGTGCCGGATCGTATCGAGTTCGACCTCACCGCCAACGGCACGCGTATCGACCGCACCAGCGGCGCCAGCCTGAAGGTGGACGGGCGCTATCTCTTCGGCGCCCCGGCCGCCGGCCTCGATGTCGAGGGCGATGTCTCCGTCTCCGTCGACGACCAGCCTTTCCCGCAATGGAAGGACTATGCCTTTGGTCTCACGGATGAGAACGTCGACGCGGTGCAGAACACCATCGACGATCTCGCCCAGACCGACGAGAAGGGCCATGCCGACTTCACCGTGCCGCTGCCTCAGTTGCCGACCACGACGCGGCCTTTGAAGGCCAACTTCACCATCCGCATGAAGGAAGGCGGCGGCCGCGGCGTAGTGCGCACCACCTCGCTGCCGATCGCCTCCGCTGGCTCGATGCTCGGCCTGAAGCCACGCTTCGACGACGGCACGGTGCCGGAGGGCCAGCAGGCCCTGTTCGACACCATCGCCGTCGATCCGCAGGGCAAGCAGGTGGCTGCCAAGGGCGCGACCTGGACGCTGAAGCGCCTGAGCACGACCTATCAATGGTACAAGTCCGACAATCGCTGGAACTATGAAGCCGTGACCACGGCCCGCAAGGTGGGCGGCGGCACGGTCGATCTCCTTGCCGACAAGCCGGTGCAGATCACCGCGCCGGTGCAATGGGGCCAGTACCGCCTCGAGATCGCGGCCGACGGACTCGCATCCTCCTCCTCGAGCTTCTACGCCGGCTACTACACCAGCGAGAAGGCCGATACGCCCGACATGCTGCCGGTGGCGCTCGACCGCTCCAGCGTGAAATCCGGCGATACGCTGCAGGTGAAGATCGATGCGCGCTTTGCCGGCAAGGCCTCGGTGCAGGTCGTGGGCGAGAAGCTCCTGTCCTCGCAACTGATCGATGTGCCGGCGAACGGCACGACGGTTCCCGTCACCGTCGGCAAGGATTGGGGCACCGGCGCCTATGTCGTGGTCACCCATTTCCGCCCGATGGACGTCGAAGCCAAGCGCATGCCCACGCGCGCCATCGGTCTCGCCTGGTTCGGCATCGACCGTAACGAGCGCACCCTCAAGGTCTCGCTCTCGCCGGTCGACACGATGAAGCCGCGCCAACCCCTCAAGGTGCCGGTGAAGATCGAGGGCCTGAGCGGCGAGAAGGCCTATGTCACCCTGGCGGCCGTGGATGTCGGCATCCTCAACCTCACCGGCTACAAGCCGCCGGAACCGGAGAGCTATTACTACAACCAGAAGCGCCTCTCGGCCGAGTTGCATGACATCTATGGCCAGCTCATCGACGGCATGGAGGGCACGCGCGGGCACATACGCACGGGTGGCGACCAGGGCGGCAATTTCAACAGCCCGCCCCCCACCCAGGCGCCGCTTGCCCTGTTCTCGGGCATTGTCGAAGTCGCCTCCGACGGCACGGCCGCGGTCAATTTCGATATCCCGGCCTTCAACGGCTCCGTTCGCGTGATGGCCGTGGCCTGGACGCCGACCAAGGTCGGCCACGCCTCGGTGGATGTCATCGCCCGTGATCCTGTGGTGATATCGGGAACGCTGCCGCGCTTCCTCGGCTCCGGCGACCAGTCGCGCTTCCGGCTCGACCTCGTCAATGCCGAGGCGGCGCCGGGTGACTACACGCTCGCCGTCAATGTCGACGGTCCCATCGGCGCTGCCCCGGCTGCTCTTTACCAGACGGTGAAGATCGGGCCGGTGGGCTCGCGCACGCCGGTGAACATCCCGATCACCGCCACGGGTGTGGGCACGGCGCGGCTCGTGGCTTCGCTTGCCGGGCCGGGCAATGTCGCGATCGACCAGAGCTTCACACTGGGTGTGCTGCCGGCCAATCCGCCGGTGACGCGCCGTGTGGTGCAGAACGTTGCGGCCAATGGCGGCGCCATCACCGTCAACTCGGATCTGGTGGCGGAGATGGTGCAGGGCACCGGGGCGGTCTCGCTCTCGGTCGGGCCCTATTCGGCGCTCGACGTGCCCAGCTTGATGCGCGATCTCGACCGCTATCCCTATGGCTGCTCGGAACAGCTCGTCAGCCGTGCGCTGCCCTTGCTCTATCTCACCGAGCTCGGCGGCAACAATCTCGACCTCGACGGCACCGTGAAGGAGCGCCTGGCCGATACGGTGCAGCGCCTGCTCGCCCGGCAGGACTCCAACGGCGCCTTCGGCCTGTGGAGCGCCGACAGCGGCGAGCTCTGGCTCTCCGCCTATGTCACCGACTTCCTGCTGCGGGCCCGCGAGAAGGGCTTCGCCGTGCCCGAGCAGGCCCTCAACCAGGCAGTCGACTATCTGCGCAACCGCGTCGGCAACGCGCCCGAGGTGGAAGAGGGCAAGGGCGAGGATATCGCCTATGCGCTCTACACCCTGGCGCGCGCCGGCCGGGCGCCGGCGGGTGATCTGAAATATTTCGCCGACACCAAGATCGGTCAATTCGGCACCGCCATGGCGCGGGCGCAGATCGCGGCCGCGCTCGGCATGCTCGGCGACAAGCCGCGCGCCAACGAGGCCTTCGCCTCGGCCGCCGAGGCCCTCCAGGCCGAAGCCGCAGGGACTGTCTCGGGCTATCGCAATTATGGCTCGCCGCTGCGCGATGCAGCCGCCATGGTGGCGCTGGCTGGCGATAGCGGGGCAGGGGTGCCGGTGATCAAGTCGGCGCTGCAGGTCATCTCCGACGCCCGTGCCAAGACGCGCTACAGCTCGACCCAGGAGATGACCTGGATGGTGCTGGCGGCGCGTTCCGTGGTCGACCAGGCCCGTTCCATCGAACTCAGTGTCGATGGCTCGGCCCAGCAAGGCGCTTTCTACAAGGTCTATCGCGGCGGTGCGCTGGCGGCGCCCCATACGGTCAAGAATCCGGGCGCTACCCAGCTGCAGGCGGTGGTGGCGGTCTCCGGTTCGCCGACGGTGCCGGAGCCGCAATCCTCCAACGGCATGAACCTGACGCGCGACTACTTCACGCTGGACGGCAAGCCGGCGGATCCCACCCAGGTACGGCAGAACACCCGACTCGTGGTGGTGCTGAGCGCCAGCCGCCCGGGTGACGACCAGACCGGCAATTTCCTTCTCGTCGACCGGCTGCCCGCCGGCTTCGAGATCGAGAACCCGAACCTGGTCGCCACGGGCGAGACCGGCAGCCTGTCCTGGCTGAAGGATCTCACCGACGTGACCCATTCCGAGTTCCGCGACGACCGCTTTGTCGCCGCGTTCACGGATCAGGCGATGAAGGTTGCCTATATCGTCCGCGCCATCGCGCCCGGTCACTACACGCTGCCCGGCACCACGGTGGAGGACATGTACCAGCCCGACCGCAACGCCACGCTCGCGACGACGACGATGTCCGTGACGGAGAGGTGAGGGCCGGTTGAGCGAGATGAGGCGATGAAGACCGGCGCGAGTCGTGTGTGTCCCCTCGCCCCGTTCTTACGGGGAGAGGATAGAGGTGAGGGGCTACGCAACATCGGACGAGAAGGCAGCCGCATCCGTGCAAGTAAACCAATCCCAGCGTGATAATGACAGAGGGCGGTGCTGCCCCTCACCTCTATCCCTAGTCCACTCCAAAGGAGTGGACGACACCCGTAAGAACGGGGCGAGGGGACTTCGACGTCGTGTCCCTGCTTGTGAGGGCTCATCTCGCATGCAGGGAGCTTGGACCACCCCATGACCGCCCGCCGCACCCATATCCTCTGCGCTCTCTTCTTCACGGCGATCATCATGGTGAATGCCGGCGGCTTTGCGCTCTCCGAGGCGATCCGCCGCCTCGGCCCTGTGCCTCTGGGCGAGGCCATCACCTATTCGCCCCTGGTGGTCGATCGAGACGGCAAGCTGCTGCGCCCCTTCACCACGGCGGACGGCTATTGGCGCCTGCCGGCCAAGCCCGAGGAGGTGGATCGGCGCTACATCTCGATGCTGGTCGCCTATGAGGACAAGCGTTTCTACTCCCATCACGGCGTCGATCCGGTGGCCATGCTGCGCGCGAGCTGGCAGATATTGCGCCATGGCCATATCGTTTCAGGCGGCTCGACCCTGACCATGCAGGTTGCGCGCCTCCTGGAGCCGCGCCCCGGCCGCACCTTCGCCGACAAGGCGGCCGAGATGATCCGGGCGGTGCAGATCGAGAACCGGCTCAGCAAGGAACAGA
Organism: Labrys miyagiensis; assembly: GCF_030160835.1. Taxonomy (GTDB): domain Bacteria; phylum Pseudomonadota; class Alphaproteobacteria; order Rhizobiales; family Labraceae; genus Labrys; species Labrys miyagiensis. The sequence goes on from NZ_BSPC01000096.1 coordinate 109,975, forward strand.
TCCTGCAGCTTTATCTCGCGCTGGCGCCCTATGGCGGCAATCTCGAAGGCGTGCGGGCCGCCTCGCTCGCCTATTTCGGCAAGGAGCCCAAGCGTCTGTCGACGGCCGAGGCTGCCATGCTGGTCGCGTTGCCGCAGGCACCCGAGACGCGCCGGCCCGATCGGGCGCCGGTGGCGGCCAAGGCGGCGCGCAACCGCGTGCTGACCCTGCTTACGTGCAAGGGCATCATCAATACCGACCAGGCCAAGGCCGCGTCCCTCGAAGCCGCACCCCAGGGCCGCAGGCTCTTCCCGATCCTCGCCGCCCATGTGGCGGAACGCTTCGCCCGCCAGGACCAGGCCCAGAACCCGAGCATGCCCCAGAAGGCCAATCTCGTGGAGACCACCACGATCTCTCGTTTCCTGCAGGAGCAGCTCGAGAACCTGGCGCGCGAGCGCGCCACGGCGCTCGGCGGCGGCGTCTCGGTCGCGATCATCGCCGTCGACAATGCCACCGGCGAGGTGCGCGCCCATGTCGGCGGCGTCGGCTATTTCGACAAGGCGCGGGCCGGGCAAATCGATCTGGCCGAAAGCCTGCGCTCGCCGGGTTCCACGCTGAAACCCTTCATCTACGGCCTCGCCTTCGAGGATGGGCTCGCCCACCCCGAGACGCTGGTCGACGACAGGCCGGCCCGCTTCGGCATTTACAAGCCCGAGAATTTCGACGATGCCTTCCAGGGCACGGTTACCATGCGCCGCGCCCTGCAACAGTCGCTCAACGTGCCGGCGGTGATGCTGCTGAATTCCGTGGGGCCGACCCGGCTGATCGCGCGCCTGAAGAATGCCGGCGCCGAGCCGGAACTGCCCCTCGACGCCGCGCCCGGCCTTGCCGTGGGCCTCGGCGGGGCAGGGGTGAAGCTCACCGATCTCGCCACTCTCTATCTCGCGCTGGCACGCGACGGCGAGGCGCTGCCCTTGATCTGGCGCCCGCAGGACCGGGCCCTTGCTGTCCAGCCGCATCGCCTGTTCGAGAAGGCGGCCGCCTGGCAGGTCGGGAATGTGCTGATCGGCGCCCCGCCGCCGGAGAACGCCATCGCGGGCAAGATCGCCTACAAGACCGGCACGTCCTATGGCTACCGCGATGCCTGGGCGGTGGGCTATGACGGCGCCAATACGGTGGCCGTCTGGGTCGGCCGACCGGATGGCGCGCCGGTGTCGGATCTAATCGGCCGCAAGGCTGCGGCGCCGATCCTGTTCGACGCCTTTCAGCGCATCAGCGAGAAGCGCACGCCGCTGCTGCCGCCACCGCCCGGCGTGGTCTTCGCCCGTACCGCCGACCTGCCGCCGGCCCTGCAGCGTTTCCGGCCCGGCAGCCTTCCGGAAGTCGCGACCTCCGGCCCAGGCGACGCGCCGCTGGCGATATCCTTCCCGCCGGACGGCGCCCGCGTGGACATCTCCTCGAACGAGCCCGACGCAACGCTCGCCCTCAAGGCCATGGGCGGCGCACCGCCCTTCACCTGGCTCGCGGACGGCCTGCCGATCGCCATCGGCGAGGAGCGGCGCGAGGCGGTGTGGGACAATCCCGGCAAGGGCTTTGCGCGGCTGTCGGTGATCGACGCCAAGGGGCATACCGCCAGCGTGCAGATCAGGCTGGAATGATGCTGGGAGCGCGGACATCCTGTCCGCTCTTGAACCGCAAGCATAGCAGAAGCACGCTGTACAGATCGTCAGAACGAGTCTCGAAACGCCGGTGATTCCAAGAGCGGACGGGACGTCCGCGCTCCCAGCGCTACCTTGGCCCGCCCTTCCTGAGCATCTCCAGCGCCTCCATTCGCGCCTTCGAGAGCTCCCACAGCGACTTCGTCGCCCCGGCGATGAGCGCTTCCACCACCGCCAGGATGGCGACGTTCGAATCCCAGTTCGAGGGCACCGCGGTACGTGTCGAGATCACGTGGCGGGCAAAGCGGGCGATGGGCGAGAGCCACTGGTCCGTGAAGAGCACGATGGTGGCGCCGCGCTCGGCCGCCTCCTGCGCCAGCAGGATGATGTCGTCCTGGTAGCGGCGTATATCGAAGACGATGAGCACGTCGCGCTTGCCGAAATCGATGACCTGGTCGCGCCAGGTCGCGGCCTGGCCCTCGACCAGCGTCACTTCGGGGCGGATCACACGCAGATGCCTGACGGCATAGAGCGCGATTGCCTCGGTGAGGCGGCCGCCCACGATGTGAAGCCGCCGCTTGGTATCCGTCATGATGGAAAGAATGGCTTCGAATTCAGCCGGCGCGACCGATTCGAAAGTCTGCTTGACATTGGTCAGCACGGCCGCGGCGAAGCCCGAAAGCGGGGTGGTGCTGGCCGACTCCTGCGATTGCTTCATCAGCGGAGACTGCAACTGCGCCTCCAGTTCATCCTTCAGATGACGCTGGAAGTCGGCATAGGCGCCGAAGCCGAGACGGGCGATGAACCGCAGGATCGAGGGCGCTGAAACGCCGGCCCGAGCGGCAAATTGTGCAACAGTCTCAAGGCCTGCAAAGGGGTAGTTCGACAAGAGTACGTGAGCGGCTCGCCGCTCGGTCGGCGTGAGGTCGCCCAGCCGGCTGCGGATCAGCGTCGCGAGGGTCTCATCGCCTGTGGTGGTCGGCTGATCCGGCTCTGTCATCATCGCGCGGCTCCGTCTCAAAAGGTACGAAACCGAGGGTGGCGGTTATTTTCGTAATTGACAAGTCGGGCGATGCTGTACTCACTATAACACAGTGTTCCAGTTTTTGGCCGGACGTAATGAATGTTAGACTCACTCGCTGAGATGGCCACCATCGCCGTCGTCGACAATGCCGACGGGGCCGGCCCCTATGTCATCATCTGCGAGCATGCTTCCAACTTCATACCGGCACGCTTCGGCAATCTCGGTTTGCCGGAGACCGAACTACAGCGCCATATCGCCTGGGATCCCGGCGCGCTCGGTGTTGCCCGCATGTTGGCGCGGGAGCTCGATTCGCCGCTGGTGTCCTGCGCCGTCAGCCGCCTGTTGATCGACTGCAATCGCGATCCTTCCGTATTTGACGCCATCACGGCCAAGAGCGAAGATACAGTCATTCCCGGCAATGCCGGGCTTTCGCCTGAGGAGCGTCAGGCTCGCGTGAGAGAGATCTACGAGCCATTCCATGCCGGTGTCGCAGCCGTGGTGGCCGCCAAGCGGGCGAAGGGGCCTGTCGCGGTTATCGGTATTCACAGTTTCACTCCGGTATATAATGGGGCGGTGCGCCCCTGGCATATCGGCATCCTGTTCGATCGCGACGAGAGCCTGTCTGCCCCGATGCTGGCGGCGCTGCGCCGTGATGCAACCAACGTCGTCGGCGCCAACGAGCCTTACAGTCCCGGCGACCGGGTCTACCACACGCTCGATCGCCACGGCCAAAGCCAGGGGCTGGCGAGCGTCATGGTGGAGATCCGCAACGATCTCCTCACGACGCCGGAGCAGGAAGCTGGGTGGGGCACGAAACTTGCCTCTATTCTCAAAGGCATCGCATTTCAGGAGGGACCTCCTCAAGAATGAATGCTGGCCGACCGGCCAGGGACGTAACGATCTGAAAGGCACTATCCATCCTCACAAAGCGATAAGTCGGGGGACTTACAATGAGTGGATCGACTGACGAGGACGTAAGGGTCCTCCATTCCATGGGCTACGCACAGGAGTTGGCGCGCCGCATGGGCGGATTTTCCAACTTCGCCATCTCCTTCTCCATCATCTGCATCCTGGCGGGCGGCATCACGTCGTTCCCGCTCGCCATGGGTACGGGCCTCGGCTTCGAGGCTACCATCGGCTGGGTTGTCGGTGGTGTCTTCGCGCTCGTCGTCGCGGCCTGTCTTGGCCAGATCGGTTCGGCCTATCCCACGGCCGGCGGCCTTTATCACTGGTCCTCGATTCTCGGTGGACGCGGGTGGGGCTGGGCCACGGCTTGGTTCAACCTGCTCGGCCTGATCTTCGTCGTCGCGTCGGTCAATGTCGGTGTGTGGCAGCTGTTCCGGGATCTCGTCCTCGCCGGCGTCTTCCATGTCGACGTCACCAACTGGACGGCCGTCAGCGATCCGCTGCCGAGCGGCATGACCGCTGATCAGGCCGCAACCATCAACAGCTCGGCCTATTACACGCAGGTCGTTGCCGTTAGCCTGATCACCATTGCCCAGGCGCTGATCAACCATTTCGGCATCAAGCTCACCACGCTGCTGACCGACTTCTCCGGTTATCTCATCCTCGTCATCGCCGTGCTTCTGACGGCGACATTCCTGATCTGGGGCGGCCACTGGGATTTCTCCCGCATCACCACTTTCGTCAACACCACGGGTGATCCGGGCGGTGGCTATGTTCCCTCGCCGCGCCCCGTGATCATTGCCTTCCTCATCGGCCTGCTCTACCCGCTTTATACGATCACGGGTTTCGACGCTTCGGCTCACACTTCCGAGGAAACGCAGAATGCCCGCGTGGCGGTGCCGCGCGGCATGATCCACTCGGTGTTCTGGTCGCTGGTCTTCGGTCTCGCGATGGCTGTTTCCTTCGTGATGGCCAGCCCGGATCTCGCTCAGACGGCCAAGGATGGCGCCGCCGCCTGGTTCAACCTCTTCAGCAATCTGCCGGCGCCCGGCATCCTCAAGGATATCCTGGCCATCGGTATCGTGGTTGCCAACTTCATCTGCGCCTTGGCCGGACTGACCTCGACCTCGCGCATGATCTATGCCTTTGCGCGTGATGGTGGGCTTCCGGGTTCCTCGCTGTGGAAGGGCGTCAGCCCGACCTGGCGTACGCCCGTTGCCGCCATCTGGCTCGGCGCGGTGCTCTCGGTTGCGGCGACGCTCTACTCGCCGGCCTTCGCGGCGCTCGCGGCAGGGTGCGCGTTGTTCCTCTACGTCTCCTACGCCATGCCGATTGCGGCGGGCCTGCTCGCCGAAGGCAAGACTTGGACGGAGTTCGGTCCGTTCCGCCTTGGCATCTGGTCGAAGCCGCTCGGCATCATCGCGGTGCTGGGTGTTCTGGTCCTGATGTATGCCGGCATTCAACCGCCGTTCGACATCCTGATCAACTACGCCATCGGCCTCGTGGTGCTTCTCCTCGTGCTATGGTTCGGCATCGAGGCGCGGCGTTTCAAGGGGCCGCCGATCGGGGCCGCTATCGCCCAGCGTGCCAGCGAAATCGCGCAGGCCGAAAAGGCCGTCGGCGAGACGGCTTGACGATAAACACACAGGCCGGCTCCGCTTTGCACCGGGGCCGGCCTTTTCATTGCAGTTTCAAGAACACTCCAGACAGTCGGGAACAAGCGGATCATGGCAGCCCCAGCGAGACCCAAGAATGCAGCCGAAGCGATTGCCTATGTGCGTGAGAAGGGCTTTGCGGACGTAAAGGTCGGCGTCTTCGATATCGACGGTGTCTTCCGCGGCAAATACATGGCTCGCGACAAGTTCGAAAGCTCGCTCGAAAAAGGCTTCGGCTTCTGCAATGTGGTGCTCGGCTGGGACTCCAACGACCAGCTTTACGACAACACCTCCTTCGCCGGCTGGCACAACGGTTATCGTGATGCGGAGGCTCGGTTCGCGCCGGAGACGATGCGCACCATCCCCTTCGAGAACGGCATTCCACTCTTCATCGGCGAGTTCGCCGGCGAGGCCGAGGCCTATTGTCCGCGCGGCACACTGCGCCGCGTGCTCTCCCGCGCCGCCGACATGGGCTACAAGGTCTCGGCAGCGGCCGAGTTCGAATTCTTCGTCTTCGACGAGACGCCGGACAGCGTGCGAGAGAAGCGCTACCGCAATCTCAAGAACATCACGCCGGGCTACTTCGGCTATTCCATGCTGCGCGCCGGCGTGCACGCCGATTTCTACCAGGATCTCCTGGAGATGTGCCGCGAGATGGACATGGAGATCGAAGGACTCCATACCGAAACCGGCCCGGGCGTGCTTGAGGCCGCCCTGAGGGTGGACGAGGCTCTGGCCATGGCCGACAAGGCGGCCCTGTTCAAGACTTTCACCAAGATCCTCGCCCAGAAGCGCGGCTGGATGACGACCTTCATGGCCAAGTGGTCGCATGACTGGCCGGGACAATCGGGCCATCTGCACTCCTCTCTCACCAGCCTCAAATCAGGCAAGGGCGCGTTCTACGACAAAGCCAAGCCCCACCAGATGTCGGACGAGATGCGCTGGTATGTTGGCGGCCAGCAGGCACTGATGCCAGAATTGCTGGCGATGATCGCCTGCACGGTGAATTCCTACACCCGCCTCATCCCCGGCTTCTGGGCGCCGACGGATGCGAGCTGGGGTGTGGAGAACCGCACCTGCGCGCTGCGCGTCATTCCCGGCTCGGAAAAGTCGCAGCGGGTCGAGTATCGCGTGGCGGCGGCCGATATCAATCCCTATATCGCCCTGGCGGCGGCCATCGGCTCGGGCCTGTGGGGCATCGAGAACAGGATCGAGCCCGATGCGCCGGTGCAGGGTTCCGCCTATGACAAGAAGTTCCCCAAGGTTCGCCAATTGCCGCGCAGCCTGTGGGAAGCCGCCCAGCGCCTCAAGGCGTCCAAGGCGGCGCGCTCCTTGTTTGGCGACGCCTTTGTCGAGCACTACGCTGCCACGCGCGAATGGGAGGAGCGCGAGTTCCGCCGTACCATCTCCGACTGGCAACTGGAGCGCTATTTCGAGATCATATAAAATGTGATCACAAAATGCCGTGGCTTGTTGTATAGGCTTTCACCTGCCGTCTGGGGACCGTGTGTCCAGGTCCCTGACAGGAAGCGTCGTATTCACTAAGGCGAATCCGGCCTGGTTTGGGCTGGAGTCCGCCAGAGGTTCCCAATCATGTCCGATATCGTCTGTATTTCTCCCATCGATGGCAAGGAACTGGTCCGCCGTCCGGCCGCCAGCGCCGCCGAGATCGACAGTGCGCTCAAGGCCGCCCGCACGGCCCAGAAGGAGTGGCGCAAGCTCTCCATCGAGGAGCGCAGCGCTTACGTGCTGAAATTCCTCGACATCATGCTGGGCATGAACCAGGAAGTCGTGCCCGAGCTTGCCCAGCAGATGGGCCGTCCGGTTCGTTATGGCGGCGAGTTCCGCGGCTTCGAGGAGCGCGTGCGCTACATGGTGCGCATCGCCAGGGACAGTCTGGCGCCCACCACCCCGGATGACGACCGGCCCGGCTTCAAGCGCATGATCAAGCGCGAGGCACTGGGCGTGGTCTTTGTGGTGGCGCCCTGGAACTATCCCTTCATGACGGCGGTGAACACCGTTGCGCCCGCCCTGATCGCCGGCAATGCCGTGATCCTCAAGCATGCGGCGCAGACGATCCTGGTGGGCGAGCGCTTCCAGAAGGCGATGGACGCGGCCGGCCTGCCCAAAGGCGTGTTCCAGAACCTGGTGCTGACACATGACCAGACCAGCGACATCCTCTCCAAGGGGTTGGTCGATCATACCAATTTCACCGGCTCGGTGGCTGGCGGGCAGGCAATCGAGCGCGCTGCGGCCGGGAGCTTCATGTCGCTCGGCCTGGAACTCGGCGGCAAGGATCCGGCCTATGTGCGGGCGGATGCCAATGTCGAGCATGCTATCGAGAATCTCGTCGAAGGCGCCTTCTTTAATTCCGGCCAGTGCTGCTGCGGCATCGAGCGCATCTATGTGCACGAGAGCCATTATGACCGCTTCGTCGATGGCTTCACCGCACTCACCAGCCAATATGTGCTGGGCAATCCGCTGGATGAGAAGACCACACTCGGCCCGATGGCCAATGTCCGCTTTGCCGATTGGGTGAGGAAGCAGACCGCCGAGGCGATCGCCAAGGGCGCCAAGGCTCATATCAACACCGCCAAGTACGCGGCCGATGTCGGCAGCACCGCCTATCTCGCCCCGCAGGTGCTCACCGATGTCGATCACTCGATGTCGGTGATGATGGAGGAGAGCTTCGGCCCGGTCGTCGGCATCATGAAGGTGACCTCCGACGAGGAGGCGATCAAGCTGATGAACGACTCGCCCTACGGCCTCACCGCCGCGATCTGGACGCAGGATCTCGATGCGGCGGAACGCATCGGCGGCGAGATCGAGACCGGCACCGTGTTCATGAACCGCTGCGACTATCTCGATCCCGGCCTGACCTGGACGGGCGTGAAGGACACCGGCCGCGGCACGGGTCTCTCGCGCCTGGGCTATGACTCGCTGACGCAGCCCAAGAGCTATCATCTGAGGACGATCTGAATCGGGCGGCGGGTCTTCGGACCCGCCTCTTTGTATCGCTCAATCAAGAAGGCGGGTCTGAAGACCCGCCCCCCAACGGAACCCGCCCATGACCGCCACGTCCCCCCGCGCCAATTGGAGCTACCCCACCGCCATCCGCTTCGGCGCCGGCCGCATCTCCGAGCTCGCCGACGCCTGCAAGACCGCCGGCATCACGGCGCCGCTCCTGGTGACGGACCCTTTCCTCGCCACCCAGAAGATGACCAAGGATGCGCTCGACAGCCTCAGGGCCGCCGGCCTGCATGCCGCCATCTTCTCGGATGTGAAGCCCAACCCGATCGAGTCCAATGTCTATGCCGGCCTCGAGGTGTTGCGGAAAGGTGGGCATGACGGCGTGGTGGCCTTCGGCGGCGGCTCCGGGCTCGATGCCGGCAAGGTGATTGCCTTCATGGCCGGCCAGAAGCGGCCGATGTGGGACTTCGAGGATGTCGGCGACTGGTGGACCCGCGCCGATCCCAAGGGCATCGTGCCGATCGTCGCCGTGCCGACCACGGCAGGCACCGGCTCGGAAGTCGGCCGCGCCGGCGTGATCACCCAGGAGAAGAGCCACACCAAGAAGGTGATCTTCCATCCCCTGATGATGCCGAAAGTGGTGATCTGCGACCCCGAACTCACGGTAGGCATGCCCAAGCACATCACCGCCGGCACCGGGCTCGACGCGCTGGCCCACTGCCTGGAGGCCTATTGCTCGCCCTTCTACCATCCCATGGCCGAGGGCATGGCGGTGGAAGGCATGCGCCTCGTCAAGGAATATCTGCCACGGGCCTACAAGGACGGCACGGACCTCGAAGCCCGCGCCCATATGATGTCGGCCGCTGCAATCGGCGCCACGGCCTTCCAGAAGGGGCTGGGGGCTATCCACGCGCTCTCCCATCCCGTCGGGGCGCTCTACGACACTCATCACGGCCTGACCAACGCGGTGTTCATGCCTTATGTGATCGCCTTCAACAAGAAGGCGGTGAAGGAGAAGATCGAGCGCCTGGCCGCCTTTATCGGCCTCAAGCCACGCTACTCGGCCTTCCTCGACTGGACGCTGGCGCTGCGCGAGGAGCTCGGCGTGCCGCATACGCTGGCCGGCCTCAAGGTGGATGACCAGAAGTTCGACCTGATGTCCAAGATGGCGCCGAAGGATCCGACGGCCGGCGGCAATCCGGTGACCTTGACCAAGGCCGGTGCCCTCAAGCTCTACCGCAAGACGCTCGAAGGCACGGTGTAAGCTTCGGGACTGAGGGGCGCGGAAGGGGATCCCTCCGTGCCTTCTCCCGCAGGAGCGGCGATGCACGATCTCGAGGTCCGTCTCGCCGCTCTTCCGATCTGGTCCGGGCCGGTCCATATCGAGCCGCTGCCCGGTGGCATGACCAACCGCAATCTGTTGGTCAGCGCGCCGCAGGGCCGCTTCGTGGTGCGCATCGTCGGCGACAACGCGGCGCATGACATCGATCGCTCCGCCGAGCAGGCGGCAACCCGCGCCGCCGCGATGGCCGGCCTCTGCCCCGAGCTGTTCTGGGCAGAACCGGACCTGATGGTCCTGCGCCATGTCGCCGGACATACGCTGGGCAGGGCGAATTTCGAAGACAAGAATACGCTGTCCAAGACGGTCGACTTGCTTCGAAATACTTACAGAAAACTTCCATTGTATTATGAAGGACCGAAGCAGGATCGGCGCCTGATCACAATCCTGGTCCGTTACGCCGATGCACTCACCCGCGGACCCGGTCGCTGGCGCGGGGCTGTCGAGAGCCATCGCCCGCTGCTTTCCATGCTGGCGCCCCGCCTTGCCGACATTCCCCAAGGCTTCGCCCATAATGACGTCCATGGCGACAACCTGATCGACGACGGCAGCAGGCTCTGGCTGGTCGATTGGGAATATGCGGGGCAGGGGCAGCCGCTGGCCGACATCGCCAGCCTCGCCAACAACGCGCTGATGACGGAGAACGCCGCTAACGCCGCCTTGGAGCTCTGGCTTGGGCGTACAGCAAACGATCGGGACCGTGCTTCCTTCGCCGCGATGCGCCTTGCCGCGGCCCTGCGCGATCTCTTCTGGGGGTATGCCCAGGACAGTGCCCAGGAAGGGTCTGGCGACCAGTCACAGACCGATCTCGTTGGCTATATCGGGATCAACGAAGACCGCGTGAAGGTCGCCATCGCCCGCCTGTAACGGACGGAACCTCCTTTGCTGCAGAGCCGAGAAGCTGCCGGTCACAAACCCGCGGCGCCTGTTGTCATGCGCTTCTCGACCGGCAGGGGGAATCAGAAGTTGTATTCATTTGATTGAGCAATCATAAGTATTGATATAATTTTAATTGCGCACCAAAACCATTGCGTGTAATACCTGTGCGTGTATCGGAGTCAAATGTGGCGTATTTCAAGCTAAACCTTTAGTTGTCAAATTTTATTATTGCTATTATAGATTGTTATATTCCAAAATAACTCTGTGAGCGACGATGATGTTGTGTCTTTTAGGTGACATGTCTTTGGCAAAACGATGCGAATACATTCATCGTCGCTGAATCTGCATTGTGTTAAAAAAGCGGCTGAAGCAGTGTCACTCCAACGATTCACCCGATGGGTCGTATCCGGACCGCCGACCTGAGGTTGGGGCCGGGGTCTCGCGCACCGGTCGAAGACGCAAATGTCGCGGCCGCAGTAAAATGTCTTGGAGGTCATCTCATGACGATGAAGTCACTTCTTCTCGGCGCTGCCGCCGGTATCGCCGCCATCGGCGCCGCCCAGGCCGCCGATCTGCCCATGACCAAGGGCGAAGCCGTTGAATATGTGAAGGTCTGCTCGGCCTTCGGCCCGGGCTTCTTCTACATCCCCGGCACCGACACCTGCCTCAAGATCGGCGGCGAAATCCGCGCTGACTATCGCGCGTTCGGTGGCGACCGGCCTGCTTTCACCCCAGGGACGGGCGCTCTGGCGGGTGATACTCTTCTCGAGAAGCACGGTTTCAACCGCAATGACAACCGTTCGGCGTTCAACACTGAGGCCCGCATCTGGTTCGATGCGCGTACGCAGACCGATTACGGCCTGCTGCGCTCCTATTTCCAGATCGACGCTGACTCGCATCCGATCAGCGCCGGCGGCCGCAGCAACGTCTATAACGGCAACACCTTCACCATCGACAAGGCCTTCATCCAGTTCGGCGGCCTGACGGCTGGTTATGCCCACTCGTTCTTCGGCTTCTACGACAACGAGTACGGCGATACCATCTGGGCTCCTTATTATGCTGAGTCCAACACCACCAACCTGATCGCCTACACCGCTCAGTTTGGCGGCGGCTTCAGCGCCACGCTGTCGATCGAAGACGGTCGCGATCATCGTTCCAGCCTCGGCTTGAACAGCTACATCTATGGCGGCCAGCAGGTTCCCGACGTCGTCGGTCAGCTGCGTTATGACGGTGATTGGGGCTCTGTCGCTGCTCAGGCTGCCGGTCATCAGTCCCGCAGTGGTGTTGCTGTCGACGCTTTTGGCAACACGATCGCAGGGCCGCATGCCAACAAGTATGGCTTTGCGGTTGGCGGCACGGTGTTGATCAAGATCCCGGTGATCGACGGCGGCCACTTCATCGTTGAAGGTCAGTATGCTGACGGCGCTACCGATTACCTCGGTGCGGGCAACAGCGTGCTCGGAACCCAGGATGTCTTTATCAAGACCGGCGCAACTCCCAACTTCGAGGAGGGCAAGGGGTGGTCGATCGTCGGCGAACTGGGCGGCAATATAACGCCGGTGCTGAATGCCAACCTGGTGGGCAGCTATATCGACACCAAATATAGCGACCTCTTCGTCGCGGGCCAGGACTTCTCGCTCAAGGAGTTCTCGATTGCGGGCAACCTTACTTATACAATCGTGAAGGGCCTGACGGTCGCTGGCGAAGTGTCTTATACCCGTGTTCAGGCTGATAACGCCGCGACCAACGTTGGCACTGCCGAAGCGCCGGTTCTCGGCGTTAGGGACATCAAGTCCAACATCTGGCAGGCTGGTATCCGCCTCAAGCGGGTGTTCTGATCTAGTCTGAGCCACCTCTAAAGATTGAAGGCCCGGCGAAAGCCGGGCCTTTTCATTGCGTGCCCTGCAATAAGCTCTCCATGAGGCCGCAACGATAACCGAGGGCATTGAGCCTTCAAATCGAATCTCCAGGAACATAAAAGTGCACTCGGGGCCAACGAGTTAATCTGGAATCCGCTCCTACCTGAATGTATTTTGCTTTAGTGTCGGGAGATATCGATCGCGATTGACGAAGGGGCTGTCGGCCCTACCTGCTGGTGCGGGAGTAATCTCCATGCCAGCCGAGGCCGCGTGATGGCAGGCCTTGTTGCCCTGATCCCGAACCGCGCTCTGACGATCCGATAGCTACCCAGATCTCCTGATCCGAGAGGCCGGCGGTCGGGAGTCTGTCAGACTCTCTCGAGGTCAGAGCGGCGGTGACCGGCGTCTCGGTCTTTTCGTTTCAAAACGAGTGAAATCTGTTCCGTTTTTTGGACCGCCCATGTCACTGCCCTGGCGGATCACTGCCCTGGCGGACGCAGGATGGCGCCGGCTGAGTTTGCGACCTCGGTGGTCACACCGTTGCAGCGCAAGACCAGTGCCTGGCCTTGGAAGGATGCGGCGGTCGGGTGTGCCGGCCACTTTCAAGTGCTGTCGGATTGCACGCCGGCAAAGCAGGCCGATTCGAGCACCTCACCCGGTCAGATTCCTCGTCGCGTTTCCGAAATGTGGGCGATGTTGTTCTCGAACGTGCCACAGATTCGGCCCCCGCTTCCCTACTCGATGCCGCAATCGGGCGACGCTTCCACACGGGATGCCTTGTGCGAGTGACGTGTCGGCTACTCCCGACAAAAGCTTCCAAGTGGCCTGCGCCGCCGGGAATTGTGGCGGAATTTGTCTGAAAATCCCCCAAATATGGCTTTCCTCACGCTGAGATCTGCGAATAAGGCGTCTGTGTCTTTTTTGCTACACAACTTTTTCAAAATGCCTCTACTCGGGGTTGCCGAGCACAATCTCTATTGTGCAACCGAGAAGAGTCCGACAATGTTTCTCCAACGACACAGATGATGCGTCGTGTCCGGATTACAAGTTCTGAGTGTGATCGGGGTCTCGCGAGTCGGTCGAAGCACCAAGCGGCGCTCTCGATCAAATAATAACTGTCTTGGAGGTCATCTAATGACGATGAAGTCTCTTCTCCTCGGCGCCGCTGCTGGTATCGCTGCTATCGGCGCTGCCCAGGCTGCCGATCTGCCCATGACCAAGGGCGAAGCTGTCGAGTATGTTAAGGTCTGCTCGACCTTCGGCCCCGGCTTCTTCTACATCCCCGGCAGCGACACCTGCCTCAAGATCGGCGGCGAAATCCGCGCTGATTATCGCGTCTTCGGCGGCGATCGGCCTGGTTTCTATACTATAGCTCCGGTGGCTGGGGGAACAGCGGGCGGTACGTTCTTTACCAAGAACTCTTTCAATCGCAATGACAACCGTTCGGCTTTCAACACCCAGGGCCGCATCTGGTTCGACGCTCGCACCCAGACCGATTGGGGTCTGCTGCGTTCCTACTTCCAGATCAACGCTGACTCCCATCCGATCAGCGCCGGCGGCCGCAGCAACGCCTTCAATGGCAACACCTTCTCCATCGATAAGGCCTTCATCCAGTTCGGTGGCCTGACGGCTGGTTACGCCCACTCGTTCTTCGGCTTCTACGATAACGAGTATGGCGACACCATCTGGGCTCCGTACTACGCTGAATCGAACACGGTGAACCTGATTGCCTACACCGCCCAGTTCGGCGGTGGCTTCAGCGCCACGCTGTCGATCGAAGATGGGCTCGACCATCGCGCGGATGCCTTTGACGGTATAGTTGGTACTGGCACTTTTGTTGCTGGTGGCCAGCAGGTTCCTGACGTCGTCGGTCAGTTGCGCTATGACGCCGATTGGGGATCCTTGGCGCTGCAGGCTGCCGGTCACCAGAACCGCTCTGGCGAGACGGTCGTGGGTGGCGTTGTGGTCGGCCCTGGTGCCGGCGGCATCCCACATGAGAATACGTACGGCTTCGCCGTTGGCGGTACCGTACTGATCAAGATCCCGGTGATCGACGGTGGCCACTTCATCGTTGAAGGTCAGTATGCCGACGCCGCGACCGACTACCTTGGTGCTGGCAACACTGTTCTTGGCAGTTCGGATCTCTTCATCGGCACTGGGGCTGGCCTTCGGTCTGAAAAGGGCAAGGGTTGGTCGATCGTCGGCGAACTCGGTGGCAACATTACTCCGGTGTTGAACGCCAACCTGGTCGCCAGCTACATCGACACGAAGTATGACAATGCCTTCATCAATCCGGTAACCCTTGGTAACGCGAACTTCACGGTCCAGGAGTTCACGGTCGCCGGCAACCTGACCTACACGATTGTGAAGGGGCTGACGGTTGCGGGTGAAATTGCCTACACCCGTGTCGAAGCCAAGAATGCTCTGACCAATCTGACTCCTACTGCGGCGGAGACGACTCCTGCTCTTCGCGACATCAAGTCCAACATCTGGCAGGCTGGTATCCGCCTGAAGCGCACTTTCTGATCGAATCTCGATCGCAAAGTCATGGAAGGCCCGGCGAAAGCCGGGCCTTTTTTTACAAACAAAAAACCCTCTACGTATGGTGGAGGTGTGGAAGAACCTACGCGGTATAAAAAAACCAGTGCTTGGACTGCGAGGTGTCAAAGTATGGAGGTTATGGTGCCTTCTGTTCAGTTATCGCGAGCCGTATGGGCTGTAAGCATCTGACAGGCCGTATGTGGATTGGTCGGAGATGTCCTTCAATAAAGGAGGCCCCGATTGAGATTGTAGCGACAGCTTATAAAGTTAAGCTTGGACCTACCTGACAAGTGCTCGCAATCAGACCCGATGCTCAAATCGGGGAGACCGCCGTTCTCTCGAACAATGCATGCAACGCTTGGGTGAGACGACGTTGAGCCTCTTGCGGATAAATCAATCCGCCTTCGGCATTGCTGAGAAGGTTCATCGTCGCGTTGGCCTCGAAGACTGCGATCTGGCCGTCATCCGTAATATCGAAATCCATGCCAAAGATGTCCAACGGTATGATCTTTGCGATGTCGTCCAGCTTGGCGAGCGCCGAAGCGTCCAGCAGGGCCTGGGGATCGAGTGTCATCCTGTCGGACAGTTCCATCAAATCAGGATGGTTGCGATAGAACTCGACGATGTGATGTTCTCTGCGTCCTCTCACATTCCAATAGCCGTCGTAGTCGATGCGCAAGATCGTCCAGACCTTGTTCACGAATGCAGCGCGTATCCGGCGAAAAAAGCCGTTTTCATGACGTAGATCGACGTAGTTGATCAGGTAGACTTGTTGCTCATCGGTCGCATCGAGCGCTTCGTGCAACTCTTTCCGATCATGAATGAGCCATGTTCCCTTGCCCATCTGCTGGAAGACTGTGCGCAAGATCATAGGATAGTCATAGCGAGACTCGATGTCGTCAATCAGGAGACCACGCAGCGGCTTAGAACTCTGATAGCGAACGATCCGGGGCGCGATGATGCCTTCAACCTTTGCAAACCGCTCGGAGTTTTTCTGGCGGGTGACCTGAGCCACAAGTTTCGGATGATTAAGGACAGGAACGCTGAGTTGGTCGACCAGAGCGCAGACTTCAGCGAACTTACCCTCAACAAGTAATTTCTCCGCATTGACGAAATTGTTCAGGGCCAAGGCCGGACGCGGCAGGTCTTTCAAGGCGTCGGCGACCGTGGGAGAGTCAGGATAGATGGAAAGAAACCGATATCGATCTGCGAACTCTGTCGCCAGTTGTGACGGAAAGTTTCCACTATAATGAAGAAATTCGGTTGATCGCAGCTCTTGAATGACTTCAGGAGCTGGGTTCAAGATGGCTAGAACGAACTTCTGGGAGGCTTGCCTTGGTGACAGAAGGGTGGGGAGTGTCGACGCAAACCTCGCCGTCGAGTTGGCACTTGTCTTGTAGTCCTGTGCCTCGAACGCAAGCGCCGCGCGAAGGGCGTGTAAGTTCGGGCTTTCCTCTTCCGGCCCGAAGTCCTGCGCCAACTCGGTGCGGGCCTTCTCCAACTGTCCGTCCGCGTGAAGCAACTCTGCTCGCTGCGTGCTGAATACAAGGTTTGCGCTGAAGAATGGAGCCGCTGAATTTGAAATGCGTAAAGCTTTCGCTGGTTCATCCAGTGATTTCAATGCCTCGACTGTACTTACAATAGTATCTCTCTGTACGGCATCCGGGACGAGCGCCGATGGCCAGTCGGGCAGTTCGATCTCAGCAGCCAACGCGCCAGCATCCTCTTCTCGCCCCGCCTCGATGAGAAGACCGACCAGATTGTTGAAGTTCCTATAAAGAAGGGCCGTGGTGGTGGGCTTCGACAGACTGCGGCGCAGCAGCGTCTCGGCTCCGGCAAGATCGCCGCTCTGCTCTGTCGCCACGCCCAGCAACCCGAGGATGTCGGCGTCATCGGGATCCTTGATCAGCAAGCCCTTGTAGGCGGTGATTGCCGCCGCGACTTCTCCGCTGCGATGCAATGCGACCGCATCATCCCTGTTCATCCATTGCTCTGCGCCCATCGACATATCTCCTGATCGGCCGGACTCTTAAGAATTCCCATGTGGGGCAGCAAGAAGTTTCCTTGCATTACCCCCTTCGCTGAGCGAGGAATCCTGCTTCAGAAAGACTCGCTTCAGAGGAAGTCGTTGATTTTGGATTGGCCTGCTCACCCTCGTCTGCTTGCACCGCCCGTTGCGATCGGGAACACGCCCTGGCGCCATCTACGGGTCAGCATGGGAGGAATGGAGCACGAGATTCGAATCAAGGAGGAATACCGGAACGCCTTCGGATCCATCAAGGACAGGGTTGCCTGGGCGCTACTTGCCGAAGCCATTGGTTCCGGTTCCCTTGGGCCGCATGGCCACGTGATCGATGCTTCGTCGGGAAATTACGGCATTGCGCTGGCATCGCTGGGCCGCATGCTCGATGTGCAGGTCGATATCGTCGTCTCGGCGGGGACGCCTGCAGCGACTGTCGATCTCATCCGCGCCGCAGGTGCATCAATTCATGTCGCTGAACCTGTGCAAGGGGAGACGCTGCATCAGGGGCGCATCGCGCTTGCAGGCGAGATTGCAGCTCAGACGGGCGCGACCTTTCTCGATCAGTACAACAATCCGGGAAACCCCAACACGCATTATCGATGGACGGCAGCCGAGACCTTTGAGTCCTTCTTGCCCGACGCAATGTTTGTCTCGGCGTCATCGGGGGGAACAGCAGCAGGGATCTCCCGCTATGTGCGGGATCGGAAACTGTCCTTTCCACTGATCGTGGTCGATTCCATTGCCTCGAACATACTTGCCAAGCCGATGAATGAGGGCCGATTGCTCGTTCCCGGTATGGGTTCGAAGCGCCGGACAAGCTTTGTCCCGGAGAGTGGTGATTATCAATTGCTGAGGATCCCGGACAGCCAGGCGCTTGCCTGCTACTCCCTGCTCGAGGCGGGTGCGGGCCTGTCATTGGGCCTGTCGAGTTGCGGGGTCTTGGCCGGTGCCCTGCGCTGGCTGTCTCTTCAGAAGCAGCCCTGCAAGGTCGCCATGCTGGGCGTGGACGGCCGCGGCAAGTATTCGGCTCATGTAGCCGCCTGCCGGCAGAATCCGACTTTGGCAGCCGACATCGAAGCCTATATCCAAACCGACGAAGCAAGCCTCATGGCAATCTCCGGTTTGTGGGAGTAGCGCACGGTGCGTGCGGTGAAAGCGAGCCTCCCACCAGGCGTGCAGCATTGACGAAGATCAGCAGGGCCAGGCGAGCTTCAAGACTCAGATCCATTAACGCAGGCCAGGTTGTCGGCGAGCGAATGTCAGTGCCGTACCTATTTTGACCTATGACAAGTCTGGCATCACCGCCCTTGTTTGCGTGCCTTTTATGCAACTCTGGCTGTGAATATGCCCCGTTTCGATCGGTTTTTGCCGCCATCCATTGAGTCACACCGATTTTTGCCTCATCCTGCCAAGTCTAGGTTGGCGTCTACGTCCGGGAATTCTGAGTCCCAGCCGAGGGGGAGTAATGAAGGCAGGCATCTTCAGCCTTGCTGTCTTGCTGATGGGCTCCTGTGCCGCTGCGGCGCAGAGTTTGCCTGTGGGCAAGGCCGGGCCGGATGAGAAGCTGCAGGCCTGTGTCATGATGGGTGTCGGCTTCTGGGCGTTGCCGGGTAGCGATACCTGCCTGCGGGTCAGCGGCGAGGTGAGGGCGGATTACGTGCTCCAGCACCAGCCCAGCCGCAATGACGATGCCACCGGCTTTTTCACGCGCGCGCAGGTCGGCTTCGATGCGCGCACCAACACCGATTACGGCCTGCTGCGCTCCTATTTCCTGCTCGATGCCTATGTCGGGCCCGGGCAGACGACGAGCTTCGTGGTCGACAAGGCCTATCTGCAGATCGGTGGCCTGACGGCGGGCTACGCGCACAGCTACTTCGGCATTTACGATCTCGACTACGCCAATGATCTTCTGCAGCCCTATTTCGGCTATGCGGCGACCACCAATCTACTTGCCTATACGCTGGAATTCGGCAATGGCCTCTCGGCGACCTTGTCGATTGAGGACGCCCGCGGCACGCATAGCAGCCTGTTCGACACCTTCGGTTTTCCGAGCAATGTGGTTTCGTCCGGTGGATCCGTGGTGCCCGATATCGTCGGCAATCTGCGCTACGACGCCGATTGGGGCGAGGCCTCCGTGTTCGCGGCTGCACACCAGATCCGTTATCCGGCGCCGTCCAAGCCCCTGGGCGGCTCCGATTATGGCTACGCCTTCGGCGGTGCGCTCGGCCTCAACATACCCGTGCTTTCCGGCGGACATATCGTGGCCGAGGGCACCTATGCGAACGGTGCGTCCTCCTATCTCGGTTGGCAGCAGCTCGACGCGGCCTTCGACCGCTTCAACGACAGGACGGATCTCGGCAATGGCTGGACGGCGACGGGCGAGTTCGGTCTCAATTTGACGCCCGCCCTTACGGTGAACCTGCTCGGCAGCTATCTCGACTACAGCGCCGCGAGTGTCGACACGCGCATCTTCGTTCCCCAGGCGCCCGACATCCAGGGCTGGGTGGCCGGCGGCAATGCCGTCTATGCCGTCACACGCGGCCTCTCTTTCGGGGCGGAGGCCTATTACTCCTCCTACCGCGGCAAGGGCGGCCAGGGCTTCTTCGCCTTTGAAGAGGAGCAGAAGGGCTGGACGGGCGTGCTGCGGGTGCGGCGCACCTTCTGACGGGGGCCAGGCGGTTACCGCCCTTCGCCGCGGCGCAGGTCCGAGTCGATCAGCAGCGCGCTCTTGTCGCCGAGCCTCGAGCGGTAGACCTGCACATTCTCGAGCACGCGCTGCACATAATTGCGCGTCTCCATATAGGGAATACGCTCCACCCAATCGATGGGATCGACTTTGGGGTCGCGCGGATCGCCATAGGTTTTCACCCAATCGGCGACCTTGGACGGACCGGCATTATAGGCCGCGAAGGTCATGATGTAGGAGCCGCGGAAGCGGTCGATCAGTTCGCCCAGATGCGCCTCGCCGATCATGGCGTTGTAGGCCGGGTCGGTGGCGAGGCGCTTGGGGTCGAAGGCCATGCCGGCGGCCTTGGCGGTGGCCCTGGCGGTGGAAGGCATCATCTGCATCAGGCCGCGGGCGCCGGCGCCGCTCACGACATCATGCCCGAATTCGCTTTCCTGCCGGGCGATGCCATAGACCACGGCGCGTTCGACATTGCCCGAGCCCTGGTAGCCGGGAATGGCGCCGGTCGGAAAGGCGATCGCGTCGAGCGGCAGGCCGCGCTGCGTTGCCGATTTGCCGACGCCCAGCGCCGCCTTGGCGTCACGATTGGCGAGGGCGAGCTGGCCGAGCAGGCTGAGCTGCTGGGTGTCCTGCAGGCCCTTGCCCATGTCGCTGACGAGCGAACGGGCATAATTGCGCTCGTCCATGGCGTAGAGCTGGGTGATGGCGCGTATGGCCGTGAGGTTGCTGAAGGCCGCCCGCGTGGCCGCCGAGGCTTCCGGCACGGTGCGAAGATCCAGTGTTCGTATGCCCAGACGCGCCCGGGCGATCTGGCCGTAGTAGGTGATCGGGTAGCGCGCGGCGAGCTGGTAGAAGCGCGTGGCGGCGCCCTTGTCCCCCAGCGCTTCGGCCGCGCGGCCTTGCCAATAGGCGCCGCGCGAGATGCTGATCGGCCGCTGCGACTGTGCGCTGAGAGTGGAGAAATGGCGCGCTGCGGTGCGGGCATCGCCCAGGAAACGCAGGGCGATCCAGCCGCAGTGGAATTCGGCTTCCATGCGCGTGTTGTCGCTCTCGGCCGTATAGCCGGCCACCACCGCATAGGCGGTGCGGAAATCGCCCTGGTCGAGCAGGGCGCGTGCCACCAGACGCCGTTCCGTCCACCATGCGTCCGGCCGCACCAGGGACGTAGCGTCGCGCGGGGCGCGCCCCAGCAGCGCCGCCGCGTCCTTGTCCTTGTCCAGGCGGCGCAGATAACTCACCTTGGCGAAGACATAGGCGGGGTCGCTCGATGCATTGGAAGCGAGCAGGGTGCCGGCATTGCCGGCTCCCCTGGCTACGGCGATACGCACCTTGGCGAGCGCCACGACATCGCTGCCCGCGCGGGCGGCCACGCGCAGCCCGTCACTGTAATTGCCGTCATAGATCAGGCGGTCGGCCCGGAATTTATGGTCGGCACGCGAGAGCAGGTTGCCATAGGTCCTGATGATGTCGGATTCGAGCTGGCCGGAGAGCGCGTTGTTGCGGTAGGCATCGCGGATCAGGGCCGTGGCGCCACCCTGGTCGCCCGAGCGCAGCAGCACGGAAGCGAGCACCACCTTGCCCTCGTCGGTCTCGGGCGGGGAGGAGGCGAAGAAGGCCCTGATCGTGCCGGCATCGGCGCCATCATTGTAGAGTGCTTCCTCGGCGCGCCGGCGCAGCAGTCCGTTCCCGGGCCAGCTTGGATAGCCCGCCAGGAAAGCATTGATGCGCTGGAAGCCAACCTGCCGCGAGGTGTTGCGGAGGGCAATCCACTCCGCCGTGGCGCGGCTGGCAGGATCGTCCAGGGAGTGGGCGAGACCGTCGCCGCCGGCAAGATCGCCGCGTTCATAGGCATCGATGGCCTGACGAAGCGTCTGGAGCTGTGGTGCGACGGGCGAAGCGGCGCCGATCGAGCCGGTGATATCGCTGTCGGTGCTGATGAGCGTGGCGGGCGAACGGCTCAGCGTCGCATCGCCGGGCGGGGTGAGGGGGGCGGCGACAGCCCCCGTCAGCACGGCAACAAACAGGGATGTTCCACTCAAAAACCGCACGAGCATTGCCGCCATGCCAACCCAGGAATTCCAGACTGGCTATTCTCGCGTCTCCTCATTGAGGAAGCGTGAATTACTCCATCGTAATGCCACACTCTCGCCATCACACAGGCGGGAGAAAATAGCGATTTTCATGACCTGATAACGGCGGATTCGCGATTCACGGCCTAATTTTACAGCTCTCAGGGCGGACGCACTTCATTAACCAGATGGATGCGAAAATCCTGGGCTCGAAACCGGGTATTTTCAGCCGAGAATCCGCCCTCCCGCTCTTTTCGCGGCTGATACGCTCGTATATGTCTGGCCAGCGACGGTGTTGCGACGAAGCTGTCCGTCACCTAAAGCGTTTTTGCGATTCGACGGCATCGTCAAGAATCGCAAAGACGCGTCGAAACAGAGAGTTAGAGTAAACAGCGTTTCTCGAAAACGCGTTTTGCTCTGGCGGTTGCGGAGTTGAGATCATGTCGAAGGCCAAGTTCAGAGGTTCGCTCACCGCGCTGGTGACGCCGTTTCGTGACGGCGCTCTGGACGAGAAAGGCTTCCGCGACCTGATTGACTGGCAGATTGCCGAGGGCACCAGCGGCCTCGTGCCGGTGGGCACCACGGGCGAGAGCCCGACGCTGAGCCATGCCGAGCATCGCCGGGCGGTCGAGATCTGCATCTCCCAGGCCAGGGGCCGGGTTCCTGTCATCGCCGGCGCCGGCTCCAACAACACGGTTGAGGCAATCGACCTCGCCAGGCATGCCGAGAAGGCCGGCGCCGATGCGGTGCTGGTGGTCACGCCCTATTACAACAAGCCGACCCAGGAAGGGCTCTACCAGCACTTCAAGGCGGTGAACGATGCCATCAACATCCCGATCTTCATCTACAACATCCCCCCGCGCTCGGTGGTGGACATGTCGGTGGAGACGATGAAGCGCCTGTTCGAGCTGAAGAACATCGTCGGCGTCAAGGACGCGACCGGCAATCTCGCCCGCGTCTCCCAACAGCGCCGTGAGCTTGGCCCGGATTTCATCCAGCTGTCGGGTGAGGACATGACGGCGCTCGCCTTCAACGCCGCCGGTGGACAGGGCTGCATCTCCGTGGTCTCCAACATTGCGCCGCGCCTGTGCGCCCAGCTGCAGGACGCCACCCTGCGCGGCGATTATGCCGCGGCCCTTGAAATTCAGGACCGGTTGATCCCACTTCATGGTGCCACCTTCCTCGAGCCCGGCCTCGCCGGCGCCAAATGCGGCTTGGCCCTTCTGGGCCGCGTGAAGGAGGAAGTCCGCCTGCCACTGCTGCCGGTCACCGAGGGTGCCCGTGGCCAGATCCGGCAGGCCATGGTCCATGCAGGCCTCCTGAACTGAGGCTCTGTTGAGCTGAAAGCGAGAGACACGTGTCCGAAAAGAAAGGCGCCCAGAAGATGGTCGCCGATAACCGCAAGGCGCGGTTCCATTACGAATTGCTCGATACCTTCGAGGCTGGCATCGTGCTGGCTGGGACGGAGGTCAAATCCCTGCGTCTCGGCAAGGCGACGATTGGCGAATCCTATGCCGGGCCGTCGGGCGACGACCTGCTGCTGTTCAATGCCGACATCCCGGAATATCTGCAGGCCAACCGCTTCAACCACGAGCGCAAGCGCCCGCGCAAATTGCTGCTGCACCGGCGCCAGATCGCCAAGCTGATCGGGGCCGTGCAGCGCGACGGCCTTACCATCGTGCCGACCAAGCTTTATTTCAACGAGCAGGGCAGGGCGAAGATCGAGCTTGCCCTGGCCCGCGGCAAGACCATGGGCGACAAGCGCGAAACCGAGAAGAAGCGCGACTGGCAGCGCGAGAAAGGCCGCCTGCTGCGCGACAAGGGCTGATCGCCGAGCAGATTCCGGAAAAGCGTCTCGCAATTTCCTGACAAAAATCCTAGACAAAACAAAGTATTAAGGGATCTTAAGGAACAAGTTCTTCAAACACGATGCTTGTGTGCCTCTCCTGTTCCCTGAACACCGGCTTGCCGATCCGCCGCCTTCTCGGCGCCCTACGCAAACGCTCTCGTTCCCACGCCTTGTCAGGCTGGGTTGATGAAGAGAAACCGGGCGATGGCGGCTGCGGAGCAGCCGTGAAAGCATAGATCATGGAAGATGGCAGGCCGCATTGTCGGCCAGACGCCATCGCCCTGTTCCGGCTGCCGGGCACGCTGACAAGGCGCGCAAGGCCACCTGTTTTTCCGCCTGAGAAGGCGGAGGCGGGCCAAGGCGGATGGCACGGACCATCCGGACCCAGGCACGCCGGCTCGGCAAAGGGGCCTAGCGTTTCCATCCGGCCGGACGGAGGCATGAGCCGTCTTCACCGCATCGGCGGGAGATGGGACGAAGGCGTTGGCGGGCTGTTGCCCGTCCCGCTCCATCCCGGGATCTTTGATCGCGTGGTCCTGCCATCGCGAGGCACTTCCATGGTGTGCCGATCCCGTCTGTCCCGCTCGTCACCCCCCGGAAGCCGGCTTCAAGAGAAGCAGGACCGCCGTGCGCCTATCGCTCAGGATAGGCTGTCGGGGTGGATGGAGGGTTCGGAGCCGGGTCGTTCCTTCGCCGGCTGCTGACGCCTCGTTCCAAGACGGATGAGAACACGGGAAGGAACAAAAATCAATATTTGTTCTTTTTTCTCCCCCGCACTTCAACGAGTATGACGCTTCGGCGGAGGCACTCTCCTGCGATCCCAGGGATCCCCAGATTGGCTGGCTGGCGCCAACTATATTTTTGGTTCTTGCGCTTCGATTCGAGAGTAAAACGCGCCGATCACTCGATTCTCTCACGGAGCTGCCGATGTACCAGCCCCCTCATTTCCGCGAAGAACGCCCGGAAGTGCTGCATGCCCTCATGCGCACCCACCCGCTGGCGACCCTGGTGACGCTGGCCGATGGCCGGCTCGACGCCAACCACATTCCGATGTTGCTGGACGCTGACCGGGGCCCGCAAGGCACGTTGCTCGCCCATATAGCGCGGGCCAACGATCTGGCGCGCAAGCATGACCCCGAGACAGAGGTGCTGGTGATCTTCCAGGGTGTCGAGGGCTATATCACGCCGAGCTGGTATGAGACCAAGCGTGAGACGGGCAAGGTGGTGCCGACCTGGAACTACGTCACCGTACATGCGCATGGGCGGCTCAGGATCCTCGACGATCCGGCCTGGCTGCGGGCGCAGATCACCGCGCTCACCAACACCCAAGAGGCGAGCCGCTTCCTGCCCTGGCATGTCGACGATGCGCCCGAGGCGTTCCTGCAGGCGCAGATCAAGGGCATTGTCGGTCTGGAGATCGAGATCGCCAGCCTGGAGGGCAAGTGGAAGGTCAGTCAGAACCGGCCGGAGGCCGACCGGGACGGCGTCCATGCCGGCCTGTCGGAACGGGGCGATCTGGCAATGGCGGACCTGGTGAAGCGCGCCTCGGAGGGCTGACGGCCGTTCAGGCGGGCAGGAGGCCCCGGATGGTCTGGAACACGTCCCTGAACATCTGGGTCGTCAGCCGGCCGGTGTTCGTGTTGTAGCGTGAGCAGTGATAGCTATCCACGAGGATGAGCTTACCGATCCTGTGCTGGGCGTGATGGGCGAAACGGTAGCGCGCCGGTCTCTCGCCGAGGGCCGTGACCACGCTGTCATGGCCTATCTTGCCGAGCGCCAGGATGACCTTGAGCCCCTCCATCTCCTCGATGGTGTGGGTGAGGAACGGCCGGCAGGCGGCAATCTCGCTGCCTACAGGCTTGTTTTCCGGGGGCACGCAGCGCACCGCATTGGTGATGCGGCAATCGATGAGTTCCAGCCCATCATCCGGCCGCTCGTCATAGGTGCCGGTGGCAAAGCCGAAATCACCCAGCGTTTCATAGAGGAGGTCGCCCGCCCAGTCGCCCGTGAAGGGACGGCCGGTGCGATTGGCTCCCTGCAGGCCGGGCGCTAGCCCCGCGATCAGCAGGCGCGCGGTCATTGAACCGAAGCTCGGCACGGGGGCATTGTGCCAGCCCGGCTCCTTGGCCCGCCAATGCAGGCGGAAGGCAACGAGACGGTCGCAAAGCGGGCAGTCTCGGCCAGGCTCGGTTGTCGATGGGACAGGCATCGGAAACTTATCTTGCGTTATGAGGTAGGAAGAACTGCAACTGATGTGTTGAAACGCCAAACCGGAGCGAATTACAAGGCTGCGTCAGTGTGTTTTCAACCGCCCTTGCAACAGTGTCCAACGCTTTGGACCTTTGCGTGCGGCGGGCAGTTCTTTGGGCGGATTTCAGAGGCACTCAGTCCATGTCGATCTCCACGTCACCAACAGAGCCGGACGCCTTGGTGGCTTCGCGTGCCTCGACCTATGTCGAACTCCACGGAGGGTTCGGCAATCAGCTTTTCCAAGCCGCCGCCGGTATGGCAATCGCCGCCCGCGCCGGCAATGAGCTTCATTTCGATGTCGTTCAGTTGCTCCGAGACCGGCAGCGCCAATATGAGCTCAGCCGGTTTCCCCACGGTGCGAAGGTCGGCGTTTTCCCTTCGGCCGACCCGCATTGGCAAGGCAAACGCTTTGTCGAATCCGTTTTTCACTATGATCAAGCCGTGGAGGCCTTGTCGGGCGAGATGTTGCTGCGCGGCTATTTCCAGTCGCCGCGTTATTTTTCCGGGATCGAGGACAGGATCAGGGCGGTCTTCGACCTCGATCCGCTGGTCGGAGACGACGTCAGGAGCCGCGCCGCGACGCTCGAAGCGAACGACGCCATCTCAGTGCATGTGAGGCGAGGAGACTACGTGTCGAATCCCGAGGCGCTTGCACTTCATGGCCGCCTCGATGCCGCCTATTACCGCAACGCCATCTCGCTGATCCGTCGCGCCTGTCCTGGGGTGCCCCTGTTGGTCTTCTCAGACGAACCCTCCGCCATCGGCAATGTCCTGGAGGGATTGGGGCCATGGCAGATAGCGCGCGGGGCCTCTCATTTCGAGGACATGTATCTGATGCAGCATTGCCGGCACCATGTCATCGCCAACAGCACCTTCAGCTGGTGGGGAGCCTGGTTGGGCCAGCATGAGGGCGGCATGACGGTAGCGCCACGCAACTGGTTCGCGCGGGAGACGATGCTCTCGACCTATTGCGGTGATCTCCATCCCGAGGGGTGGATTCTTCTGTGAGGGAGGGCCGACAATCCGGTCAGCCCACGACGTGCACCCGAGGGCGCTTCACTCCTCGTCGCCCTGATTGCCGGCGCCCGCGGCCATGAAGCCGGGCGTCTGTCCGGCGAAGCCCTGCTGTGCCGGCTGGCGCGGGGCGCCGGCGCCGGCGGGGTAGTTCGGGCCGGACTGGTTGCGCACGGCCCGTTCGGAGGGGTCCCGGCCGATCTTGCTCTGCAAGGTGACGAGGTCGACGAATTCGTCGGCCTGGCGGCGCAGTTCGTCGGCCACCATGGGCGGCTGGGTGGAGACGGTCGAGACCACCGAGACGCGGACACCCTTGCGCTGCATGGCTTCCACCAGCGAACGGAAATCGCCGTCACCGGAGAACAGGATCATGTGCGAGATGTGATCGGCCAGCTCCATCGCATCGATGGCTAGCTCGATATCCATGTTGCCCTTGACCTTGCGGCGGCCGGTGGAATCCACGAATTCCTTGGTCGGCTTGGTGACGACCGCATAACCGTTATAGTCCAGCCAGTCGATCAGCGGACGGATGGAGGAGTACTCCTGATCCTCAACCAAAGCGGTGTAATAGAAGGCTCGGACGAGATAACCGCGGCTATGGTATTCCTTGAGCATCTTCCGATAGTCGATATCAAACCCCAAGCTTTTCGCTGTGGCGTAAAGGTTGGCGCCATCGATAAAGAGGGCGATGCGTTCCTGGATGTTGTTCATTCTTCTGCCAGTCAGGGTTCGTTGTGCTAAAGCCGGCTTCTGAAGCATAGCGAAAATTTGTGTCTAAATTTAAGTTTAGTATTGAGCGCCGAGATAACATAAAGCGCGTGCTTCGTGTCTAATCCCAACGAAAAGCCAGCAACGACAAGCTTAAGCTTGTCGCAATCCGCTTGTGCCTAGGACGGTATAGAAAGTCAAGTCTGCGATCTGTGTCGCTACATTGGCGTTCTTCAGCCAGGAACATGTTTGGTTTATTGCAATATCGAGACGTGAAGGCTCGTTATTGTGCTGTCTCCTCCGAAAGTCTTGCTCGGTGCGGTGAAGCTTATGGTGACAATCATATCATGGTTCCGCGATAGGGGTTGCAGAAAGTTCCGGCTCGGTGTAGTTGGCGCGCTTGATCCCAAAACACGGTACAGAAAGGCTTCGCCATGGCCCGCGTCACGGTGGAAGATTGCATCGACAAGGTCGAGAACCGCTTCGAGCTGGTTCTGCTCGCCAGCCATCGTGCGCGCATGATTGCGGGCGGTGCGGCGCTGACCATCGAGCGCGATCGTGATAAAAATCCCGTTGTGGCTCTGCGCGAGATTGCGGACGAGACGCTCACGCCGGATGATCTGAAGGAAGACCTCATCCACTCGATGCAGAAATATGTCGAGGTGGACGAGCCCGAATCGGATCCTGCCGCGCTCGCCGCCAGCGATTCCGACGACAACATCGCCTTCGACCGCATGTCCGAAGAGGACCTGCTGCGCGGCCTGGAGGGTCTGGTGCCCCCGGCCAATAACGGTTCGGACGACGAAGAGTAAGCTCTTCGCCCTTCCAGACAAGATTAAGCGGGTCGGCGATGCCGGCCCGCTTTTCTTTTGTGCACTGCCCGTATTGAATAGGGCCGTGGCTGGCCATGGAGCGTGGCGGCGAAACGTTGAGTTTGCCAGGGGTGAAAACCATCCCGGCGGGAGAATGTGAGTGACGGCGCCTTTCCGCCTGATGCGGCAATATGAACTCGTCGACAAGGTCCGGGCCTATAATCCGGCCGTGAACGAGGATCTCCTGAACGCCGCCTATGTCTATGCCATGCAGAAACATGGCGCGCAGTTCCGCGCCTCCGGCGATCCCTATTTCTCCCATCCCCTCCAGGTCGCCTCGCTCCTCACCGACCTCAAGCTTGACGATGCCACCATCGCGGCCGCGCTTCTGCACGACACCATCGAGGACACGGACGCCACCCGCGGCGAGATCGAGCGGCGTTTCGGCAAGGAGATCGCCGCCCTTGTCGACGGCCTGACCAAGATCAAGAAGCTGGATCTCGTCTCCAAGGAGGCCAAGCAGGCCGAGAACCTGCGCAAGCTCCTGCTGGCCATCGTGGAGGACGTGCGCGTCCTTCTCGTCAAGCTCGCCGATCGCCTGCACAATATGCGCACGCTCAATTTCATGAAGGCGGAGAAGCGCGCCCGCATCGCCCAGGAGACGCTCGACATCTATGCGCCGCTTGCCGGTCGCATGGGTATGCAGGACATGCGCGAGGAGTTGGAGGATCTGTCCTTCCACGAACTGCAGCCCGCGCATTACGAGACCATCGTTCGCCGCCTTGAGGGGCTGAAGCGCCGCAACGGCGCGCTGATCGCCGAGATCGAGAACGATCTGCGTGAGCAACTACGCGAACGGGGGATCGAGGCCACCGTCAAGGGCCGCGAGAAGCGACCCTATTCGATCTTCAAGAAGACCGAGCAGAAGCAGGTCGCCTTCGAGCAGCTTTCCGACATCTTCGCCTTCCGCGTGCTGGTTGGCACGGTGGAGGATTGCTATCGCGCGCTCGGCATCGTCCACACCAAATGGCCGCTCGTGCCGGGGCGTTTCAAGGACTACATCTCGACGCCCAAGCAGAATGACTATCGCTCGCTGCACACAACGGTGATCGGGCCCGGCCAGCAGCGCGTGGAACTGCAGATCCGCACCGATGACATGCACCGCATCGCCGAATTCGGCATCGCCGCCCATGCGCTCTACAAGGAGAACAAGGCAGGCGACACGCAGCGCCTCGAAGGCGAGAGCCGCGCCTTCGCCTGGCTGCGCCGCACCATGGCCATGCTGGCGGAAGGCGACAATCCCGAGGAGTTCCTGGAGCATACAAAGCTCGAGCTCTTCCAGGACCAGGTCTTCTGCTTCACGCCCAAAGGCAAGCTGATCACCCTGCCCCGCGGCGCCAATGCCATCGACTTCGCCTATGCCGTGCACACCGATGTCGGCAATACGGCGGTGGGCTGCCGCGTCAACGGCCGCACGGCGCCGCTGGTGTCCGAGCTCTACAACGGCGACGAAGTCGCCATCATCACCGCCAAGGAGCAGACGCCGCCCGCTGCCTGGGAGACGCTGGTCGTCACCGGCCGCGCCCGCGCCGCCATCCGCAAGGCGACGCGCAGCGCCGTGCGCGCCCAATATGCGGGGCTGGGGCAGCGCATCATCGAGCGTGCCTTCGAGCGCCTCGACAAGACCTATTCGCCGGATGCCCTGCAGGGCGCTTTGAAGCGGCTCGCCCGCAAGAGCGTCGAGGACGTGCTGACAGCGGTCGGCCGCGGCGAGATGCGTTCGCAGGACGTGGTGCGGGCCGTCTTTCCGGATTTCAAGGTCGAGCAATCGAGCCACGCGGCCGCTGGCCTCGACGAGACCTGGTTCGGCCTGCAAGGCGGCCAGAACCTGCGCTTCAAGCTGCCGAGCGGGGGCGATCCCGCCTCGGCTGCCATTCCCGTGCGTGGCCTGATGGGCGATCTGCCGGTGCGCTTCTCGGACGGCGGCGCCGTGCCGGGGGACCGCATCGTCGCAATCCTCACCCCGGGCGAGGCGATCACCATCTATCCCATCCAGTCGCCGGCGTTGGCCAATTTCGAGGATCGTCCCGAACTCTGGCTCGATGTGCGCTGGGATCTCGAAGCGACGCGGGCCGAGCGCTACCCGGCGAGGATCCAGGTCGTCTCGATCAATGAGCCGGGCACCCTGGCGCAGATCGCCCAGGTCATCGCCGAGACGGACGGCAATATCGACAACCTCGCCATGCAGCGCCGCTCCTTCGATATGACCGAGATGATCATCGATCTGGAGGTCTACGACCTCAAGCATCTGCTCGCCATCATCGACGGCCTGCGCGCTCGCAAGGTGGTGAGCGAGGTCACGCGCATCGTGTGAGCGCGGCATCGTCATTCCGGGCGAACATGGTGAGACCCCGGAATCCATGAACACAGCCTTCGAAGAACTGTGTTCATGGATTCCGGCGTTCCCACTCCCAAGCCCAAGCTTGGGAGGATAGGCCACAGCCGAAATGACGGTGGCGCCCTTGTTAACCCGAATTCAAAGCCTGGCCGAGCCTGCGAACCCTCCCGTGTGAAGGGAGTGCTCCCATTGTGGCGCCGCAGGCTGCACTTCCGAAATTTTGATACCGACGGCTGGATCGGCCATTGATCTGCGCTGCCGGTCGGCGTAGCCCCTACAGCCGGAAAATCGCAAGGAGCCGATGATGACGCAGGATGATGTGCTGGCCGAGTTCAAGGATGCGGGCGCCCTGCTCGAAGGGCATTTCATCCTTTCCTCCGGGCTGCATTCGCCGGTGTTCTTGCAGAAGATGTTCATCTTCATGGATCCGGTGCGCACCGAGCGCCTGTGCAAGGCCCTGGCCGCCAAGATCACCGAACGCTTCGGCAAGATCGACATGGTGGTCTCGCCCGCGGTCGGCGGCATTGTGCCGGGCTACGAGACGGCGCGTGCCCTTGGCGCCAAGGCGGTGTTCGTCGAGCGTGAGAACGGCCAGTTCCAGCTGCGACGCGGCTTCCAGATTCCGGCTGGCGCCCGTGTCGTCATGGTCGAGGATATCGTCACCACGGGCCTGTCCTCGCGCGAATGCCTGGCGGCGATCGCCGAGCACCCGGGCGAGGTGGTGGGCGCCGCCTGCCTGATCGACCGTTCCGGTGGCAAGGCCGATCTCGGCAAGCCACTGGTGGCGCTTGCGACCCTCGACATTCCCGCCTTCCCAGCGGACCAGCTGCCGCCAGAGCTTGCCAAGCTTCCCGTGGTCAAGCCCGGCAGCCGCGCGCTTTCCAGTTGAGAGACACCCATGTCCGGTAACACGCGTTCCAACCAGATCCGCCTCGGCCTCAATGTCGACCATGTCGCCACCGTGCGCAATGCGCGCGGCGGCAAATGGCCGGACCCCGTACGGGCGGCCCAGCTTGCCATCGAGGCGGGCGCCGACGGTATCACCGCGCATCTGCGTGAGGACCGGCGGCATATCCGCGACGCGGATATCCATCGCATCCGGGCAGAGGTGCCGGCGCCGCTCAATTTCGAAATGGCGGTTACGCCGGATATGCTGGAGATCGCCCTCAAGGTGAAGCCTCATGCGGTCTGCCTGGTCCCCGAGAAACGCGAGGAGCGCACCACCGAGGGCGGCCTCGACGTGCGCGGCGGCGAGGCGAACCTGCGTAATGCCATCCCCCGCTTCAAGGATGCCGGCATCCGCGTGTCGCTCTTCGTCGAGCCGGACAGGGCCGTGCTGGAGGCTTGCGCGGCGCTCGGCGCCGACATCGTGGAATTGCACACCGGCACCTGGTGCGAAGCGGTGACGGGGGGGCAGGGCGGTCACGCCGCAGCCGAGTTCGAGCGCCTGAAGCTTGGCGCGGGCATCGCTGCCGGCCTCGGCCTGGAAGTGCATGCCGGCCACGGGCTCGATTTCGAAACCTCCGAGACGCTGGCCGCCGTGCCGCAATTCGCCGAATTCAACACCGGCCATTTCCTCATCGGCGAGGCGATCTTCGTGGGGCTTGCCGAGAGCATCCGCACGGTGAAATCAGCCATGGCGGCGGGCCGGAGCCGGGCCGTATGATCATCGGCATCGGCAACGATCTCTGCGACATCAAGCGGATCGAAACGGCGCTGGAGCGTTTCGGCCGCCGTTTCGAGGAGCGCTGCTTTACCCAGATCGAGCGGGCCAAGGCGGCCGGCCGGGCCGACAAGGCCGGTACGCTGGCCAAGCGCTTCGCCGCCAAGGAGGCCTGCTCCAAGGCTCTGGGCAGCGGCGTCAATGGCATGCACGGCATCCACTGGCACGACATGGAGGTCGGCAATGATGGCGCCGGGCGTCCGACATTGACCCTTACCGGCGCGGCACGGACGCTGCTCGATACCCTCGTTCCGGCGGGGCACGAGGCCGTCATTCACCTGACTTTGAGCGACGAGCACCCGCTTGCGCAGGCTTTTGTGCTCATAGAAGCCCGTCCGCGAGGGTGAACGCCCCATTGCTGCCATAGAAACCGGGTCTGTCGTTGCGCCCGGAGTCGCCAAAGGTTATAGCAGCCGCGACAGGGTTGTTCCGAAAGACAGCCTCCAAAGATGGAAGATCGATGAGCGTGGCCAGCGAACCAAACAAGACGCCCAACTCCAGTGGCGCCGTGACGAAGACTAAAGACGGTGGCATCGTCGAACTCATCAAGATCATTGTTCATGCTCTGATCATCGCACTTGTGGTGCGTACGGCCCTGTTCCAACCCTTCAATATTCCTTCAGGCTCGTTGATCCCCACGCTGCTTGTGGGTGACTATGTGATGGTGTCGAAATACAGCTATGGCTGGTCGCGTTACTCGGTACCCCTGATCTCGGACATTCTGCCGGCGGGCCGCATCTGGTCCGGCGACGGGCCGCAGCGCGGGGACGTCGCCGTCTTCAAGCTGCCCAGCGACAATTCGACCGACTATATCAAGCGCGTAATCGGCCTGCCGGGCGACCATATCCAGATGAAGGAAGGCCGGCTCTACATCAACAGCACCATAGTGCCGCGTGAGGCAGCCAAGCCCTTCCAGATGAAGGATTCCTTCGGCCGCGATGTCGACGTGCCAACTTACCTCGAAACGCTGCCCAATGGCGTGAAGCATCGCATCATCGAAGTCAGCGGCGATACGGGCTATTACGACAACACGGAAGAATTCGTGGTGCCGGCAGGCCATTACTTCATGATGGGCGACAACCGCGACAATTCCGACGATTCCCGCGACATGACCAACAGCGGCGTCGGCTATGTGCCGCTCGACAATTTCGTCGGCAAGGCCCAGGTCATCTTCTTCTCGGTCGGCGATGGTCCGGAAGACAAGAGCGCCTCCGTGCTCGCCTTCTGGCAGTGGCCCTGGACCGTCCGCGGCAGCCGCCTGTTCTCGCTCATCCACTAAGATCAATCTTATCCCGTACCTCGGACTGAGGAGCCCGATGTGCAGCTGTCGGAGTGGTGGGATATCGGGATTCGTCCGTGAAGAAATTTCTCATGGCAATTCTTGTCCTGGCCGCTGTGGTCGCTGCGGCCCAGCCTCGTGCGTTTTCGATTCCCTCCGGTTCCAATATCCCGACGCTCCTCGTGGGGGACGTGATCATGGCGGGACGTTTTAGCTATGGCGTATCAGCGGGCTCGCTGGGCTTCCCAGCAGGCCTGTTTAAAGGACGCCTGTTGGCCAGCGATCCGCAACAGGGCGACATCGCATTCTTTCTGTTCCCTCACGATCCCAGCGTGATCTATGTCAAGCGGGTGATCGGCATGCCCGGCGATCGCGTGCAGATGAAGGAAGGCCGCCTCTATCTCAACGGCACGATGGTGCCACGCCAGGAGGACGGCACCTATGCGCTAAAGGATATGTTCGGCCGGAAACAGGATGTGCCGAAATATATCGAGACCCTACCCAACGGCGTGAAATACGACATCATCGAGATCCAGGGCGACGTCGGCTTCTACGACAATACGCAAGAATTCCTCGTGCCGCCCGGCCAGTATTTCACCATGGGCGATAATCGCGACAATTCTGAAGATTCCCGTGATATGACAGCCTCGGGTGTCGGCTTCGTGCCGGCCGACAATTTCATCGCAAAGGCCTGGGCCGTGCTCTATTCGACCAGTAGCGAACCAGGACGGACGTTCAAGCCGATCCAATGAGCGTGAAGAAGAAGCCGCCGCTTGAGAGCCTGGAAACCGCCATCGGCCATGTCTTTGCCGATCGCGGCCTGCTGGAGCGGGCGCTGACCCATATCAGTTTTCTCGAGGGACCGGGACGCCTCCTCAGCTATCAGCGGCTGGAGTTTCTGGGGGACCGCGTGCTTGGCCTGGCGGTGGCGGACATGCTCTTCCGCGCCTTCCCGGATGATGAGGAGGGGGCGATGTCGCGCCGCCTGTCAGATCTCGTGCGCAAGGAAACCTGCGCCGCCGTGGCTGCTGACTGGGGCGTCGGCCCGCATGTGAAGCTCGGCATGGGCGAGGCCCAGTCGGGCGGGCGCAAGCGCCTGACCACGCTCGGCGATGTCTGCGAGGCCCTGATCGGCGCCGTCTTCCTCGATGCCGGCTATGAGAGCGCGCGCGCCATGGTCGAGCGGGCCTGGCAGGAGCGCCTGCATGCCCCGATCCGCCCGCCGAGCGATGCCAAGACTGCGTTGCAGGAATGGGCGCAGGCAAGAGCGCTGAAGGCGCCGACCTACCGGCTGGTTTCGCGTTCCGGTCCGGATCACAATCCGCGCTTCGTCATCGCCGTCGATGTGGAGACGCAGGTTCCGGCCGAAGGCGAGGGCAAGTCGAAGCGCCTGGCCGAGCAGGCCGCCGCCACCGCCTTCATGGCGCGCGAGGGCATCGGCTTCGAGGGGAAGGGCTCCTGAATTCCCCGCGCGAGCGCGCAAATCGCTGCTATAGTGAGAAAAATGCCGTTCCCGCATTCGATCGGGACGGCTCATGGAAAATTCAATGAACGAAATTTCTGAGACCCGGTGCGGCTTCGTCGCACTGATCGGCGCCCCCAATGCCGGCAAGTCGACGCTGATGAATGCCATCGTTGGCGCCAAGCTCTCCATCGTCACACACAAGGTGCAGACCACGCGCGCCATCGTGCGCGGCATCGCCTTGAGCGGGACGACACAGCTGATCTTCGTCGACACGCCCGGCATCTTCCAGCCCAGGCGCCGGCTCGACCGCGCCATGGTCACCACCGCCTGGGGCGGGGCTGCCGATGCCGACGCGATCTGCCTGCTGGTCGACGCCCAGCGCGGCCTCGACGAGGGAAACGAGGCCATCCTCGCAAAACTCGCCGACACCAGGCAGACCAAGATCCTCATCCTCAACAAGATCGACGCGGTGAAGCGCGAGACGCTGCTGGACCTTGCGGCCCGCATCGACGCCAAGCAGAAATTCGATGCTACCTTCATGATCTCGGCGCTGACCGGCAACGGCGTTGAGGATCTCCTCAACCATCTTGCCGGCATCATGCCCATAGGCCCCTGGCTTTATCCGGAGGACCAGATCTCCGACGCACCGCTGCGCTCGCTCGCCGCCGAGATCACCCGCGAGAAGCTCTTCCTGCGCCTGCATGACGAACTGCCCTATGAATCAACGGTCGAGACCACCGACTGGAAGTCGATGAGCGACGGCTCGGCCCGCATCGAGCAGACCATCTATGTCACGCGCGAGGGCCAGAAGAAGATCGTCATCGGCAAGGGCGGCGAGACGATCAAGGCGATCTCGATGGCAGCCCGCAAGGAGATCTCCGCCATGGCGGAGGCGCCGGTGCATCTCTTCCTGTTCGTCAAGGTGCGCGAGAACTGGTCGGATGATCCCGAGCGCTATCGCGAGATGGGCCTGGAATTCCCGGTCGAGAAGCGGTGAAAGCCGCATTGATCTCAAATGGAATGGACCGATAGCGGCTATATTCTCGGCGTCAGGCGCCACGGGGAATCCAGCGTGATTCTCGAGGCGATGACGCGGGATCACGGCCGCCATCTCGGACTGGTGAGGGGCGGGCGCTCGCGCATGCTGCAACCTGTGCTGCAGCCCGGCAACGCGGTGCAACTGGTCTGGCGGGCACGGATCGACGGGCATCTCGGCAATTACGCCGTCGAGGGGCTCACATTGCATGCGGCGGACTTTCTCTCCTCGCGCCTGGCACTGTTCGCCATGAGCCATGTCGCAGCCTTGGTGCGGCTGCTGCCCGAGCGCGATCCCCATCCCGGCTTGCACGAGGCGCTCGGCCAGGTCATCGAGGTCTTGTCCGATGCCAACCTGGCACCCGCCTTGATCGCGCGCTTCGAACTCGAAATCCTCTCCGAGCTTGGCTTCGGGCTCGATCTCAGTATCTGCGCCGCCACTGGCCGGCAGGACGATCTCATCTATGTCTCGCCCAAATCCGGGCGCGCCGTGAGCCGGGAGGCCGGCGCGCCCTGGCATGACAAGCTGCTGCCCCTGCCCGCCTTCCTGCGTGGGGAGGAGGGTATTCCCGATGCCGCCGACATCGCCGATGCCCTCAGGCTTACCCACCATTTCCTCGAACGCGATGTCTTCGCGCCTCGGGGTCTCGTTATGCCCGAGGGGCGGCGCGTGCTGGTTGAAGCCTTGTCGGCGCAGATGGAAAAGGGTTAAGAAATCCTTATTCCGCCCAGATCGTGGGTTACCAGCGGTCAAACGATCATCCAGAGGATGGACCCCGTGACTGTTCCTGTCGTGCGCCTTCTGGCGATATCCCTGGCTCTGGCTACCGCGCTTCCGGCTGCGCCGGCCCTGGCCGGCTGGCGCGATGGCCCCTATTACGCCGACGATGGCTGGGGCGGCGACTACTACCCGCCGGCTCGGGCCTATCGCCCCGGTCCCGCCTACCGCAACGAGTATCAGCCCGATTACGGCTATGACCAGCGCCCCTGGGCCGGCCGCCGTCAGGCCTATGCCCCCTATTACGACGAGCCTGATTATTACGGTCCCGGTGACAGAGGGCCGGCCGTGCGGCCGCGGGTGATCCGCCCGCCGCGCAATGTCGTCGTGGTGCCCGGTCAGCCGCGCCGTCTGGCGCCGATGAAGCCGAGGACGGTGGTGGCCGTGCCGCCGGCCGTCAAGCCCGCGCCCGTACAGGAGGCGACGGCACTCCCCGTGCCGCGGCCGAATCTGGAGATCATGGATTTCGATGCGGCGGCGGCTGTACCAGCGCCGACGGCACCAGCGCCGGCTGGCAAATAGCATTCCTGGGATCGCAGGCATCCTTGCCTGCCCGTCGCTCAAGGGCATAGGGCTTCCATCGGTGTGCCGGTCTTCAGACCGGCATGCCCTCACCCTAGTCTAGGTGGAAGATGCCGGTCTGAAGACCGGCACACCAAGCAATGCCCCTTCCTCCCAACGCGCCGTTTCCAAGAGCAGGCAAGGATGCCTGCGATCCCGGGCGGCTTCAGGCCGGGACTTTCGTCCTCGCCACATAGAGCGCCAGCGCGGCGGCATTGGAGACGTTCAGGCTCTTGATCGCGCCCGGCATGTCCAGCCGAGCCAGGGCATCGCATAGCGAGCGCGTGCGCTGCCTGAGACCCTTGCCCTCGGCGCCGAGCACCAGGGCCAGGGGGCCGCGGAAATCGGTGCCCTCCAGCGTAGCCGGGCCTTCGGAATCGAGGCCGATTCGGGTCACGCCGCTCTCGCCCATCTCGTCCAGCGTATCGCCGAGATTTTTCACCGAGACCACAGGCACGTGTTCGAGCCCGCCGGAGGCCGATTTCGCCAGCACGCCGGTGGCGGCCGGCGAATGGCGTTCGGTGGTGATGATCGCCGCCACTTTGAAAGCCGATGCCGAGCGGATGATGGCGCCGACATTGTGCGGATCGGTAATCTGGTCGAGCACCAGCACGATATCGTTGGGGCCGAGATCGCCGAAGGCGGGGGCGGGCAGGGGCGCGGTTTCGAGATAGAGCCCCTGATGGATCGAATCGGGCGTCAGCAGGCGGTCGATCTCCGAGGGACGCACGATCTCGGGCTTGATTCGGGTCGGCACCTTCTCGTCGGCCAGCCGCTTCACGGCGTTCTCGGTGGCGAGCAGGCGCTTGAGCTTGCGGGCGGGATTCTGCAGGGCCTCGCGCACGGGATGCCAGCCATAGATCACCACCGTGTCCAGCGTTGCCTGCTCCGCATAGCCCCGATGATGGCCGCGATGGCCCCTGCGATCCCTGTCGTTCATCTCTCTCTCCGTACCGAGGAGAGCCCATTGCACGGCTGGCGCTGCAAAAAAAGCCCCGTCATGCACGAAGTGCAGAAAGTCACCGGCAAACTTCGCCTTTTGGGTTGACAGGTCTGTTTCCCCTCACCATAACGGCGCCCTCAAACGAAGCGGTCGCGCCACTCGATCGCTGCGGTTTCGCAACGGCCTTACAGCGTTGCGGAAGGACGTGCTGGAAGGGTGCCCGAGTGGTTAAAGGGGACGGACTGTAAATCCGTTGGCTCAGCCTACGTTGGTTCGAATCCAACCCCTTCCACCAACGTCCACTGTATCTGTTTGGAGTGCGGGTGTAGCTCAATGGTAGAGCAGCAGCCTTCCAAGCTGAATACGAGGGTTCGATTCCCTCCACCCGCTCCAGCCCTTTCCGGTCCGATTTCGAGCAGGGGACACGATTTGGCGCCATTCTTTTCTTGCGCGCCGCTCCAAAAACCCCTATCGACCCGCCCGATATTTCGCACCGGCGAAATACCCAATCCTCCAATGCTGGAAACGGGGCTATGGCCAAAGAGAAATTTGAACGCAACAAGCCGCACTGCAACATCGGCACGATTGGTCACGTTGACCATGGCAAGACGTCGCTGACGGCAGCGATCACGAAGGTGCTAGCCGAGACGGGCGGTGCGACGTTCACGGCGTATGACCAGATCGACAAGGCTCCGGAAGAGAAGGCGCGCGGCATCACGATCTCGACGGCGCATGTCGAGTACGAGACGAAGAACCGCCATTATGCGCATGTCGACTGCCCCGGCCACGCCGACTATGTGAAGAACATGATCACGGGTGCGGCGCAGATGGACGGCGCGATCCTGGTGGTGTCGGCGGCCGACGGCCCGATGCCGCAGACGCGCGAGCACATCCTTCTGGCCCGCCAGGTCGGCGTTCCCGCGCTGGTGGTGTTCCTGAACAAGGTCGACATGGTCGACGATCCGGAGCTTCTGGAGCTGGTCGAGCTCGAGGTTCGCGAGCTTTTGTCGAAGTATGAGTTCCCGGGCGACGACATTCCGATCACCAAGGGCTCGGCGCTGATGGCGCTGGAGAACAAGTCGCCGGAGATCGGCCATGACGCCATCCTGGCGCTGATGAAGACGGTTGACGACTACATCCCGCAGCCCGAGCGCCCGATCGACCAGCCCTTCCTGATGCCGGTCGAGGACGTGTTCTCGATCTCGGGCCGCGGCACGGTGGTCACCGGCCGCGTCGAGCGCGGCATCGTCAAGGTTGGCGAGGAAGTCGAGATCGTCGGCATCCGCGCCACGCAGAAGACGACGGTGACGGGCGTTGAGATGTTCCGCAAGCTGCTGGACCAGGGCCAGGCTGGCGACAACATCGGCGCGCTGCTGCGCGGCACCAAGCGCGAGGACGTGGAGCGCGGCCAGGTGCTGTGCAAGCCCGGCTCGGTGAAGCCGCACACCAAGTTCAAGGCCGAAGCCTACATCCTGACCAAGGAAGAGGGTGGCCGTCACACGCCGTTCTTCGGCAACTACCGTCCGCAGTTCTACTTCCGCACCACGGACGTGACGGGCATCGTGACGCTGCCGGAAGGCACGGAAATGGTGATGCCGGGCGACAACATCGCCATGACGGTGAGCCTGATCGTGCCGATCGCCATGGAAGAGAAGCTGCGCTTCGCCATCCGTGAAGGCGGCCGCACCGTCGGCGCCGGCGTCGTCGCCGCCATCATCGAGTAAGAGCTCAACGCATCTTTCCGGCGCGCCGTGTTTGGCGGCGCGCCACTTATTTTCGGAGTCAGGGCATGAACGGCCAGAACATCCGCATCCGTCTCAAGGCGTTCGATCATCGTATCCTCGATGCGTCGACCCGCGAGATCGTTTCGACGGCCAAGCGCACTGGCGCCGCCGTTCGCGGACCGATTCCGCTTCCTACGCGGATCGAAAAATACACGGTGAACCGCTCGCCGCACGTCGACAAGAAATCGCGTGAGCAGTTCGAGATGCGCACCCATAAGCGCCTGCTCGATATCGTAGACCCCACCCCGCAGACCGTGGACGCGCTCATGAAGCTCGACCTCGCTGCCGGCGTGGACGTCGAGATCAAGCTCTGATCAGGCTCCTCTAGTGTTAGGAACGAACGCCATGCGTTCTGGTGTCATTGCACAGAAGATCGGCATGAGCCGCGTTTACAACGACGCTGGCGAGCATGTCCCGGTCACGGTTCTCAGGCTCGACGACTGTCAGGTCGTCGCCCACAGGACCAACGATAAGAATGGTTATACCGCGCTTCAGCTCGGTGCCGGCCTCGCCAAGGTCAAGAACACGACCAACGCGCAGCGCGGTCACTTTGCCGTCGCCAACGTAGAACCCAAGCGCAAGATCGTCGAATTCCGCGTGCCGGAAGCCGAGATGATCCCGGTTGGCGCCACGATCACCGCGGACCACTTCGTCCCCGGCCAGTTCGTGGATGTCACGGGCACGTCGGTCGGCAAGGGCTTTGCCGGTTCGATGAAGCGCTGGAACTTCGCCGGCCACCGCGCCAGCCACGGCAACTCGATCACGCATCGTGCCCATGGTTCGACCGGTCAGCGCCAGGACCCGGGCAAGACGTTCGCCGGCAAGAAGATGGCCGGTCACATGGGCGACGAGCGCGTCACCACCTTGAATCTCAAGGTTGTGCGCACCGACGTCGAGCGCGGCCTGATCCTGGTCGAGGGTGCCGTTCCCGGCGCCAAGGGCGGCTGGATCCTGGTGCGTGACGCCGTGAAGAAGCAGTTGCCGGAAGCGGCGCCGAAGCCCGGCGCGTTCCGCTTGCCTGAAGCTGCTCAAGCAGCCGCTGGCGAGTGAGGAGGAGCCGATGAAACTCTCAATTACCACTCTCGAAGGCTCTGACGCCGGCTCGGTTACGCTGTCGGACGAGATCTTCGGTCTCGAGCCCCGTACGGATATCCTGCAGCGCGTCGTGCGCTGGCAGCTGGCCAAGCGCCAGGCCGGCACCCATAAGACGCTGGGTCGTTCGGAGATCAACCGCACGAAGAAGAAGCTGTACAAGCAGAAGGGCACCGGTGGCGCTCGTCACGGTGCAGCCTCGGCTCCGCAGTTCCGTGGCGGCGGCCGCGCTTTCGGTCCGGTGGTGCGCTCCCATGCGCATGACCTGCCCAAGAAGGTGCGTGCGCTCGGTCTGAAGCATGCGCTTTCGTCCAAGGCGAAGACGCAGCAGCTCATCATCGTCGACAAGGCGGCGGTCGAGCAGGTCAAGACCAAAGCGCTGAAGGAAGCCTTCAGCAAGCGGGGCCTGGCCAACGTGCTCATCATCGATGGCGCAGAGGTCGATCAGAACTTCGCACTGGCCGCCCGCAACATCCCGAATGTGGATGTGCTGCCGGTGCAGGGCATCAACGTTTACGACATCCTTCGCCGTGACAGCCTCGTGCTGACCAAGGCGGCTGTCGATGCGCTGGAGGCGCGCTTCAAATGAGCACCGATGTCAGGCATTACGACGTGATCGTGTCGCCGGTGATCACCGAGAAGGCGACCGCTCACTCCGAGCACAACCAGGTGGTTTTCAAGGTCGCTCCCGATGCGACCAAGCCGCAGATCAAGGCGGCCGTTGAAAAGCTGTTCAATGTCAAGGTGACGGGTGTCAACACGCTCGTTCGCAAGGGCAAGACCAAGCGTTTCAAGGGCATTTTGGGCACCCAGAGCGACGTCAAGCGCGCGATCGTGACTTTGGCCGAAGGCCACACGATCGACGTGACGACGGGCCTCTGAGGCGCGGACCGGAAAGGGAGAGAGACCAATGGCTCTCAGGAAATTCAAGCCGGTTACGCCGGGCCTTCGCCAGCTTGTGCTGGTCGACCGCTCCGCCTTGTACAAGGGCGCTCCGGTCAAGACCTTGACCGAAGGCCTGAACAAGTCGGGCGGCCGCAACAACACCGGCCGCATCACCTCGTTCCGCAAGTCGGGTGGCCACAAGCGCGCCTACCGCATCGTCGACTTCAAGCGCCGCAAGCTCGATGTCGAGGGTACGGTCGAGCGGATCGAGTATGATCCGAACCGCACCGCTTTCATCGCGCTCATCTCCTATACGGACGGTGAGCAGGCCTATATCCTTGCCCCGCAGCGTCTGGCTGTCGGCGACAAGGTGGTCGCCTCGGCTTCGGCCGACGTGAAGCCGGGCAATGCCATGCCGATGTCGGCGATGCCGGTTGGCACCATCGTCCACAATGTCGAGCTCAAGCTCGGCCGTGGCGGTGCCATCGCCCGCTCCGCCGGCAGCTATGCCCAGATCGCAGGCCGCGATGGCGCTTACGTCATCCTGCGCCTGAACTCGGGCGAGCAGCGCCTGATCCTGTCGAGCTGCTTCGCCACCGTCGGCGCGGTCTCGAACCAGGACCATATGAACATCTCGCTCGGCAAGGCGGGTCGTTCGCGCTGGCTCGGCATCAAGCCGTCGGTCCGCGGTGTTGCCATGAACCCGATCGACCATCCCCATGGTGGCGGCGAAGGCCGTACCTCGGGTGGCCGTCACCCTGTCACGCCCTGGGGCAAGCCGACCAAGGGCAAGAAGACGCGTTCGAACAAGGCGACGAACAAGTTCATCGTCTCGTCCCGTCACGCTAAGAAGAAGTAAGGAGACCACACGTGTCCCGCTCAGTCTGGAAAGGCCCGTTTGTTGACGGGTACCTCCTGAAAAAGGCGGATGCCGCGCGCGGCTCCGGCCGCAGCGAGGTCATCAAGACCTGGAGCCGCCGCTCCACCATCCTGCCGCACTTCATCGGCGTGACCTTTGGCGTCTATAACGGCCAGAAGCACGTTCCGGTGCAGGTGAACGAAGACATGGTCGGTATGAAGCTCGGTGAATTTGCCCCGACGCGTACCTTCTATGGTCACGCGGCGGACAAGAAGGCGAAGAGGAAGTAAGCGATGGGCAAGCCGAAGTCCGAACGGGCCCTGCCTGACAACGAGGCGAAGGCGGTTGCGCGCATGCTGCGCGTCTCGCCGCAGAAGCTCAACCTCGTCGCGTCCATGATCCGCGGCAAGAAGGTCGACTCGGCTCTCGCCGACCTGACCTTCTCGCGCAAGCGTATCGCGACCGATGTGAAGAAGACGCTGCAGAGCGCCATTGCCAATGCCGAGAACAATCACGGCCTGGACGTGGACGATCTGATCGTCTCCGAGGCATTTGTCGGCAAGGCCTTCGTCATCAAGCGTTTCCATGCCCGCGCCCGCGGCCGGGCAGGGCGTATCGAAAAGCCCTTCTCGAACCTGACGGTCGTGGTCCGCCAGGTCGAAGCCAAGGCGTAAGGAGCAAACGATGGGACAGAAAGTCAATCCGATCGGCCTGCGTCTGGGTATCAACCGGACCTGGGATTCCCGCTGGTTCGCCGCCAAGGGCGAATATGGCAAGCTGCTGCACGAGGATATTGCGATCCGCCAGGCGCTGATGAAGCTCCTGAAGCAGGCCGCCGTCTCGCGCATCGTCATCGAGCGTCCGCACAAGAAGTGCCGCGTCACCATCTACTCGGCTCGTCCGGGTATCGTGATCGGCAAGAAGGGCGCCGATATCGACAAGCTGAAGAAGGCCGTGTCGAAGCTCACCGCCTCTGAAGTGCACATCAACATCGTTGAAGTGCGCAAGCCGGAAGTTGACGCGACCCTGGTCGCCGACTCGATCGCTCAGCAGCTCGAGCGTCGCGTGGCTTTCCGCCGCGCCATGAAGCGTGCCGTTCAGTCGGCCATGCGCCTGGGCGCCGAGGGCATTCGTATCAATTGCTCGGGCCGTCTGGGTGGCGCCGAAATCGCACGTCTGGAATGGTATCGCGAAGGCCGCGTGCCGCTTCACACGCTGCGCGCCGATGTCGACTACGGCACGGCGACGGC
The DNA here is from genome assembly GCF_030160835.1 of Labrys miyagiensis. Classification (GTDB taxonomy): domain Bacteria; phylum Pseudomonadota; class Alphaproteobacteria; order Rhizobiales; family Labraceae; genus Labrys; species Labrys miyagiensis. The sequence goes on from NZ_BSPC01000096.1 coordinate 154,248, forward strand.
CTTCACCACCTTCGGCACGTGCGGCATCAAGGTCTGGATCTTCAAGGGTGAAATCCTCGAGCACGATCCGATGGCCCAGGACAAGCGCATGGCGGAGCCGGAGACCGGTCGCTCGTCGTCGCGCCCCCGTCACGAAGCTGCCTGAGCGGCTTACGGGGATCTGAGAGAAGAAAACCATGTTGCAACCCAAGCGCACCAAATTCCGTAAGCAGTTCAAGGGCCGCATCCACGGTGTGGCCTCTTCGGGCGCTCTCCTGAACTTCGGCCAGTTCGGCCTGAAGGCTCTGGAGCCCGAACGTATCACCGCGCGTCAGATCGAAGCCGCTCGTCGTGCGATCACCCGTGAAATGAAGCGCCAGGGCCGCGTGTGGATCCGCATGTTCCCGGACGTGCCGGTTTCGGCGAAGCCCGCCGAAGTGCGCATGGGTAAGGGCAAGGGCGCGCCCGACCATTGGGTCGCGCGCGTCAAGCCTGGCCGCATCATGTTCGAGCTGGACGGCGTGAGCGAGGAAATCGCCCGCTCTGCCCTGACGCTCGGCGCGGCCAAGCTGCCCATCAAGACCCGTTTCATCCAGCGCATTGCTGAGTGAGGAAGACACCCATGAAGATCGAAGATATCAAGGTGCTGTCCGACGACCAGCTTGCCGATGAACTCGCCAAGCAGAAGAAGTCGCAGTTCAACATGCGCTTCCAGAAGGCCACCGGCCAGTTGAGCAACACGGCGGAAGTGCGCATTGTTCGTCGCACCATTGCCAAGATCAAGACGGTTCAGAGCCAGAAGGCCGCGACCAAAGCCAAGGCTTGAGGAGATAGTCCATGCCCAAGCGCGTCCTGCAAGGCGTCGTCGTCTCTGACAAGAACGACAAGACGATTGTGGTGAAGGTGGAGCGCCGCTTCACCCATCCGCTGCTGAAGAAGACGGTGCGCCGCACCAAGAACTACCATGCCCATGACGAGGCCAACGGCCACAAGGTGGGTGATATCGTGTGGATCGAGGAAGGTCGCCCGATGTCCAAGCTGAAGCGCTGGGTCGTCGTCGACCAGGCTGCTGAAGCTGCCGAGGCCTGATCGGTTCAGGCCCGCAAGAGGGAAGGCCGGAGCGCCTTTGCCAGTCGCGCTGAAAATAAAGCCGGCGGAAGCCGGCTTTCTGCTTGTGATTGGGCTTGGGAATCGCTAGAAGGCACGCTTTCCCGGAGCGTCGGCGAAAGGGGCGGAGTGATCCGCCGCCTTGGCCGCGCTTTGGTGCTTGTAAAATGATTTGCCGGTCGCAAGGCAGGCGAAGTGGGTTCAAAGCCGAGCAGGCAGCGAACTTCACGGCGGTTGGGTGAAAATCCTGCTGCTAAACCCGAGGTTGGGCCGGGTCCGCCGCGTGCGGATACCAGCCTGCGAAGAATAAGAGGGTACGTCATGATTCAGATGCAATCGAATCTCGACGTCGCGGACAATTCTGGCGCGCGACGCGTGATGTGCATCAAGGTTTTGGGCGGCTCGAAGCGGAAATATGCTTCCGTCGGCGACATTATTGTCGTTTCGATCAAGGAGGCTATTCCGCGCGGGCGCGTCAAGAAGGGCGATGTGATGAAGGCCGTGGTCGTTCGTACGGCCAAGGCGATCAGCCGCCCCGATGGTTCGGTGATCCGCTTCGACCGCAACGCGGCCGTCCTGATCAACAACCAGAAGGAGCCGATCGGCTCCCGCATCTTCGGACCGGTTCCGCGCGAGTTGCGCGCCAAGAACCACATGAAGATCATCTCTCTGGCGCCGGAGGTATTGTAACATGGCCGCCAAGATCAAGAAGGGCGACAAGGTTGTCGTCATGACCGGCAGCTCCAAGGGCCGTGTCGGTGAAGTGATCCGGGTTTTCCCGGAAGAGAACCGGGCTCTGGTTCGTGGCGTGAACATGGTTCGCCGCCACCAGCGCCAGACGGCGAGCCAGGAGGGCGGCGTGATTTCCAAGGAAGCGCCGATCAACCTGTCGAATGTCGCTATTGCCGATCCCAAGGATGGCAAGCCGACCCGCGTCGGTTTCAAGGTTCTCGAAGGCGGCAAGAAGGTTCGCGTCGCCAAGCGTTCGGGAGAGCAGATCGATGGCTAAGACCCCTGTGGCCAAGGCCGAGCAGACCGAAGCGTATTCGCCCCGTCTGAAGGCCTATTACAACGACGTGGTTCGCCCGCAGCTCATCGAGCAGTTTGGCTACAAGAACCCGATGGAAGTTCCGACGATCTCCAAGATCGTGTTGAACATGGGTGTTGGCGAAGCTACCGCCGACACCAAGAAGGTGGCGATCGCCGCTGCCGACCTCGCTTTGATCGCGGGCCAGAAGCCGATCGTGACCCGTTCACGCAAGGCCATTGCGCAGTTCAAGGTGCGTGAGAACATGCCGATCGGCGCGAAGGTCACCCTCCGCAAGATCCGCATGTATGAGTTCTTCGACCGTCTGGTGACGATCGCGCTGCCGCGCGTTCGCGACTTCCGGGGCCTCAACCCGAACAGCTTCGATGGCCGTGGCAACTTCGCCATGGGCTTCAAGGAGCACATCGTGTTCCCGGAAATCAACTACGACAAGGTCGACCAGGTCTGGGGTATGGACATCATCGTCTGCACCACAGCCAAGACCGACGACGAAGCGCGTGCGCTTCTGAAACTGATGAACTTCCCCTTCCGGCAGTGAGGCGGTTATCCGCCCTCAAACGCGGAACGTTGGAGACCTAAATGGCCAAGAAAAGTTCGATTGAAAAGAACAAGCACCGCGAGAAGCTTGCCAAGCAGTTTGCTGGCCGGCGCGCCCGCTTGAAAGCCATCGCCAACAACGAAACGTTGTCGATGGAAGAGCGCTTCACCGCTCGTCTGAAGCTCTCGGAACTGCCGCGCAACTCCGCCAAGGAGCGCGTGCGCAACCGTTGTGAAGTGACCGGCCGTCCGCGCGCCGTTTACCGCAAGCTGAAGATGTCGCGTATCGCATTGCGCGAACTCGGTTCCAAGGGGCTGGTTCCCGGCCTCGTGAAATCGAGCTGGTGAGGAGATATCGTCATGGCGATCAATGATCCAGTCGGCGATATGCTGACCCGTATCCGCAATTCGCAGATGCGCCGCAAGACCAGCGTTACGACGCCTGGTTCCGGCCAGCGTGCGCGGGTTCTCGATGTGTTGCAGGCGGAAGGCTATATCCGCGGCTACACCGTAACCGATCACGGCAATGGCCGTAGCGAGTTCGAAATCGAGCTGAAGTACTATGATGGCGCACCGGTGATCCGTGAGATCGCTCGCGTCTCGAAGCCTGGCCGTCGCGTTTACGCGTCCGTCAAGAATATTCCCCGCGTCGCCAATGGACTTGGCGTGTCGATCGTTTCGACCCCGCGTGGCGTCATGGCCGATCATCAGGCCCGTGAAGCCAACGTCGGCGGCGAAGTGATCTGCACCGTCTTCTGAGCCGAAGGAGAAACACAATGTCTCGTATCGGTAAGAAGCCGGTTCCCGTTCCTGCTGGCGTCACCGCCAGCCTGGACGGCCAGACCGTCAAGGCCAAGGGCCCGAAGGGCGAATTGTTCTTCACGGTTCCTGACCTCATTTCGGTTGAGCACAAGGACGGCGCCATCAAGGTCGACCCGAAAGACGAAACCAAGCTCGCACGCTCCCAGTGGGGTATGTCGCGCACCATGGTTTCGAACATCTTCGTCGGCGTGACCCAGGGCTTCGAAAAGAAGCTCGAAATCAACGGCGTCGGCTACAAGGCCGCTGTCGCTGGCAAGGTCGTCAAGCTCTCGCTCGGCTATTCGCACGATGTCGATTATCCGATCCCGGAAGGCATCACCGTCGTCACCCCGAAGCCGACGGAAGTCGTGATTTCGGGCATCGACAAGCAGAAGGTCGGCCAGGTCGCGGCTGAGATCCGCGAATATCGTGGCCCCGAACCCTACAAGGGCAAGGGCGTCAAGTACGCTGGCGAATTCATCTTCCGCAAGGAAGGCAAGAAGAAGTAACGGAGCCTATCAATGGCAAATGCAAGGCAAGCTCTTGAGCGCCGCAAGGCGCGTGTCCGCCGCAGTCTTCGCGCGGTGGCAAACGGACGGCCGCGCCTCTCGGTTTTCCGCTCTTCCAAGCATATCTACGCTCAGGTCATCGACGATGCGAACGGCCAGACCCTGGTCGCCGCTTCGTCGATCGAAAAGGACCTGCGCGGCAGCTTGAAGACGGGTGCCGACATCGAGGCCGCGAAGGTAATCGGCAAGCTCCTGGGTGAGCGCGCCGTTGCCAAGGGCGTCAAGGACGTCTTTTTCGATCGTGGAGGCTACATCTTCCACGGGCGCGTCAAAGCGCTCGCCGATGCTGCCCGCGAAAGCGGCCTCAACTTCTAAGGAACGGATTCTATGGCTCGTGAACGTGAACGTGACCGTCAGCGCGAAGAGCGCGACAGCGAGTTCGTGGACCGCCTTGTCCACATCAACCGCGTCGCCAAGGTGGTGAAGGGCGGCAAGCGCTTCGGCTTTGCTGCACTCGTCGTCGTCGGTGATCAGAAGGGTCGTGTCGGCTTCGGCCACGGCAAGGCCCGCGAAGTGCCGGAAGCCATCCGCAAGGCGACCGACCAGGCCAAGCGTGGCCTGGTGCGGGTTTCCCTGCGCGAAGGCCGCACCCTGCATCATGACGTCAATGGCCGTCATGGCGCCGGCAAGGTCGTGCTCCGCGCGGCTCCGGCCGGTACCGGCATCATCGCCGGCGGCCCGATGCGCGCCGTGTTCGAATCGCTCGGCATGCATGACGTCGTCGCCAAGTCGCTGGGTTCCTCGAACCCTTACAATTTGGTGCGCGCCACTTTCGACGCCTTGAAGCATGAGGACAGCCCGCGCTCCGTCGCGGCTCGCCGCAGCCTCAAGGTATCCCAGATCCAGGGCCGGCGTCAGGGTATCGACGCTGAGTCGACCGACTGATCGGGAAGGGAACAGCGATGGCTAAAACCAAGACCGTGACGGTCGAGCAGATCGGCAGCCCGATCCGCCGTACCGGGGACCAGCGCGCGACTCTCGTCGGCCTGGGCCTCAACAAGATCCGCCGCCAGAGCACGCTGGAAGATACGCCGGCCGTGCGGGGCATGATTGCCAAGCTCGGCCACCTCGTCCGCGTGGTCGGGGCCGAGTAGGAGACGCGACGATGAAACTCAACGATCTTCGCGACAATGAAGGCGCGACCAAGAGCCGTATCCGCGTTGGACGCGGTATCGGCTCGGGCAAGGGCAAGACCGGCGGCCGTGGCGTCAAGGGTCAGAAGGCCCGTACCGGCGTCGCCGTGAAGGGCTTCGAAGGCGGTCAGATGCCTCTGCATCGCCGTCTGCCCAAGCGCGGCTTCCACAACATCTTCGCGCTGCACTACGCCGAAGTGAACGTGGACCGCATCCAGACAGCGATCGACGCAGGCAAGCTCGATGCCGAGGCCGTGGTGAACGCCGAGGCCCTCGTCAAGGCCGGCGTGATCCGCCGCGTTCTCGACGGCGTCAAGCTGCTCGGCTCGGGTGAGCTCAAGGCCAAGGTTGCCTTCGAAGTCGCTGGCGCCACCAAGGGCGCCCTGGCTGCTGTCGAAAAGGCCGGCGGTTCGGTAAAAGTCCTGACCGCCTCTGCAAAGGCTGAGGCCTGACATTATATAGTAGCGGCCCGCCTGTTCTGGCGGGCCGCACCTTTATTGGCGCGCTTTCGACACGGCGGAGCACGATATGGCATCGGCGGCGGAGCAGCTTGCTGCGAGCATCAATTGGAGTTCGTTCTCCAAGGCTGACGAACTTAAGAAGCGCATTTGGTTTACGCTGGGCGCGCTGCTCATCTACCGGTTGGGCACCTATATTCCCTTGCCTGGCATCAATCCCGAGGCCTATGCGAGCGCCTTCAACGGCCAGGCCGGCGGTATTCTCGGTCTTTTCAACATGTTCTCGGGCGGTGCGGTGTCGCGTATGGCGATCTTCGCGCTCGCGATCATGCCCTATATCTCCGCCTCGATCATCATTCAGCTTTTGACGACGGTGGTGCCCCAGCTCGAAGCTCTCAAGAAGGAGGGCGAGCAGGGCCGCAAGGTCATGAACCAGTATACCCGCTATCTCACGGTGGTGCTGGCGACGGCGCAGGCCTGGGGTATCGCGGTGGGCCTCGAAGGCGGCCAGGGCATCGTCACCGATCCCGGCCTGTTCTTCAAGCTCTCGACCACCGTCACGCTGGTCGGCGGCACGATGTTCCTGCTGTGGCTGGGCGAGCAGATCACCTCGCGCGGCATCGGCAATGGTACGTCGCTGATCATCCAGGCCGGCATCGTCGCCGAGTTCCCGACCCACCTGGCCCAGATGTTCGATCTGGCCCGCACGGGCGGCATGTCGCCGATCACGCTGTTCATGGCGCTGATCGTCGCGGTGGCCGTGGTGCTGGCGATCGTGTTCTTCGAGCGTGCCCAGCGGCGCCTGCTGATCCAGTATCCCAAGCGCCAGGTCGGCAACCGGCTCTATGAGGGCCAGTCCTCGCATCTGCCGCTGAAGCTGAACACGTCGGGCGTCATTCCGCCGATCTTCGCTTCCTCGCTGCTGCTGCTGCCGACCACGGCTGCCACCTTCGTGGCCGCGGGCAACCCGAATTCCTGGCTCGCCAACGTCGCCATCTACCTGAACCACGGCAAGCCGCTGTTCATGGTGCTCTATGCGATCCTGATCGTGTTCTTCTGCTTCTTCTACACGGCCATCGTGTTCAATCCGACCGAGACGGCTGATAATCTGAAGAAGCATGGCGGCTTCATCCCGGGCATCCGTCCGGGCGAGAACACCGCCAAGTTCATCGACTATGTGCTGACGCGTATCACGGTGGTCGGTGCAGTCTATATCGCCCTGGTGTGCATGGTGCCGGAGATCCAGAACTACCTGGTGCCCTCGGTTCCGTTCGTCCTGGGCGGCACCTCGCTGCTCATCACGGTGAGCGTGGCAATGGACACGCTGGCCCAGATCCATGGACATCTGCTCGCTCATCAATATGAGGGGCTGGTGCGCAAGACCAAGCTGAAAGGGCGTCGCGGATGAAGCTCATTCTCCTGGGTCCGCCGGGGGCGGGCAAGGGTACCCAGGCCGTGCGATTGGTTGAGAAGCATGGCATTCCTCAACTGTCGACGGGCGACATGCTGCGGGCGGCCGTTAATGCCGGCACGCCGGTTGGGGTGAAGGCCAAGGCGGTGATGGCTGCTGGCAATCTGGTGTCCGACGACATCGTCGTCGGCATCGTCGCTGATCGCATCGAGGAACCGGATGCGCATAATGGCTTCATCCTGGATGGTTTCCCGCGCACGGTCGCGCAGGCGGAAGCTCTCGACAGGATGCTGGCCCAGAAGGGCATGCATCTCGACGCCGTGATCGAGTTCCAGGTCGACGAATCCATCCTGCTGTCGCGTATCGAAAAGCGGGTGGCCGAGACCATCGCTGCCGGGGGTACGCCGCGTAAGGACGACAATGCCGAAGCTCTCAAGGCCCGCCTCGAGAGCTATCGCAACGAGACGGCGCCCCTTTCGGACTATTATCGCAAATGCGGGGATCTCTACACCGTGGATGCGATGAAATCGATCGAGGAAGTTACCGCCGAGATCGATGATATCTTGGAGCCACCTGAATTGGGGGCGGCTTCCAGCGCATAACGGCCATTCGGCCGATTATGCATGAACTTTGTCTTTACGAGTTGACGTCTTCGCAGAGAATCTCTACAAGGCGCCACTCACGTCAAAGACGCGCGGGCCGATCGCTCATTCGAGCGAACGGCTCGTTTTTGCGCTGCCGGTTCGCCGGACATGATTGGACTGATCTTCGGCCCTTCGCCGGATCAAAGATTTGGAGACCGGAAATTGGCCCGCATCGCTGGTGTCAACATTCCCACCGCCAAGCGCGTCGAAATCGCGCTGCAATATATCCATGGCATTGGCGCGGCCAAAGCCAAGGAAATCGTTGCCAAGGTCGGCATCGCGCCTGAGCGCCGTGTCCACCAGCTGTCGGATCAGGAAGTTTTGCAGATTCGCGAGACGATCGATCGCGACTACATCGTCGAGGGTGATCTTCGCCGTGACGTTGCCATGAACATCAAGCGTTTGATGGATCTTGGTTGCTATCGTGGCCTGCGTCATCGTCGCAGCCTGCCTGTCCGCGGACAGCGCACGCATACCAATGCCCGCACCCGCAAGGGCAAGGCAAAGCCGATCGCCGGCAAGAAGAAGTAATTCGTTTTCTCTTTTTGTCCCGAGCGCCTGGTACAACGGGCGCGCTTGAAGGATTTATACATGGCCAAGGAAGCCGCAGGTCGCGTTCGCCGTCGCGAGCGCAAGAATATCGTTTCTGGCGTTGCACACGTCAATTCGAGCTTCAACAACACGATGATCACCATCACCGACGCCCAGGGCAATACGATTGCCTGGTCCTCGTCGGGCACGATGGGTTTCAAGGGTTCGCGCAAGTCGACCCCCTACGCCGCGCAGATGGCTGCCGAGGATGCTGGCCGCAAGGCGAGCGAGCACGGCATGCGTACGTTGGAAGTTGAAGTCTCCGGTCCGGGTTCCGGTCGTGAATCGGCCCTGCGCGCTTTGCAGGCGTCGGGCTTCACGATTACGTCGATCCGCGACGTGACGCCAATTCCACACAATGGTTGCCGCCCGCGCAAGCGTCGTCGCGTCTAATTTCGCGATTTGAAATGGCCCGGCCGCTGTTCGAGCGTGTCGGGCTTGTTGGCAGCACCGAGACCGATTGAAGGGTGTCGTCGTGATTCAGAAGAACTGGCAGGAACTTATCAAGCCGCAAAAGCTCGAAGTGACTCCGGGAGACGATCCGAAGAGCCAGGCAACTGCCGTTGCCGAGCCGCTGGAGCGTGGCTTCGGCGTGACCTTGGGCAATGCGTTGCGCCGCGTTCTGCTGTCGTCCTTGCAGGGCGCAGCGGTGACGTCCGTACATATCGACGGCGTGTTGCACGAGTTCTCGTCCATCCCCGGCGTGCGTGAGGACGTGACCGATATCGTCCTCAACATCAAGGAAGTCGCCGTCAAGATGTCGGCGGAAGGCCCCAAGCGCATCGTGCTGAAGAAGCAGGGTCCTGGCCAGGTCTTCGCCGGCGACATCCAGACGGTCGGTGACATCCAGATCCTCAACCCCGAGCACGTGCTTTGCACGCTGGACGAGGGTGCCGAGATCCGCATGGAATTCACCGTCAACACCGGCAAGGGCTATGTTGCGGCTGACCGCAACCGTCCGGAAGATGCGCCGATCGGCCTGATCCCGGTCGACAGCCTCTATTCGCCGGTGAAGAAGGTCGCTTTCAAGGTCGAGAACACCCGTGAGGGCCAGATCCTCGACTATGACAAGCTGACGCTGACGATCGAGACCAATGGCTCGATCACCCCGGACGACGCGCTGGCTTTCGCCGCTCGCATCATCCAGGACCAGCTGGAAGTCTTCGTCAACTTCGAAGAGCCCAAGAAGGAATCCGAGGCCCCGGCCATTCCGGAGCTGGCCTTCAACCCGGCGCTCCTCAAGAAGGTGGACGAGCTGGAACTGTCGGTCCGTTCGGCAAACTGCCTGAAGAACGACAACATCGTCTATATCGGCGACCTCATCCAGAAGACGGAAGCGGAGATGCTCCGCACGCCGAATTTCGGCCGCAAGTCCTTGAACGAGATCAAGGAAGTGCTGGCGCAGATGGGGCTCCACCTCGGCATGGAAGTGCCGGGCTGGCCGCCGGAAAACATCGAAGAGCTCGCCAAGCGCTTCGAGGAACATTATTGATCCGGCGCATCGCGCTGCCAAAGCACAAGGAACAGGGCAATGCGTCACGGCAAGGCTCATCGCAAATTCAACCGGACCGCCGAGCACCGCAAGGCGATGTTCGAGAACATGGCGGCTTCGCTCATCAAGCATGAGCAGATCGTCACCACGCTCCCTAAGGCGAAGGATCTTCGCCCGATCGTCGAAAAGCTTGTCACCCTCGGCAAGCGCGGCGACCTGCACGCCCGCCGTCAGGCTCTCGCTGCGCTTCAGGACGAGGTGATCGTGAAGAAGCTCTTCGACGTGCTGGCGAGCCGCTACAAGACGCGCCAGGGTGGCTACACCCGCGTGCTCAAGGCCGGCTTCCGCCATGGCGATTCGGCGCCTGTCGCCGTGATCGAGTTCGTCGATCGCGACGTCTCGGCCAAGGGCCAGGATTCGGGCCCGGTGCAGGAGCAGGCCGAAGCCGCCTGATCGGTTTCGCTACAGGTACGATTTTCGAAAAGGGCGGTGCGCGAGCGCCGCCCTTTTTTACTGGGAGCGCGGACTTCCAGTCCGCTCTTGAACTACAGCGGTTTCATGAGAAGGCTCGGCTGCCTGCACTCGCGACAATGGTCGCGACTTCCCGGGAGGCACAGGCGGTTCAAGAGCGGACTGGAAGTCCGCGCTCCCAGCAACCACATTTGCACCATTGGCTTTGCGCATGATCTGGTCCAGAAGACTTCCTGATTTCGCAAAACCAGTCTCTTCCGGAGTTGCCCATGCGCCGTCTCGTCCCTGCCGCCCTCATCCTGCTTGCCGGCCTGGTCCCGGCCCATGCGCAGGATGCCGCCGTGCCGCAAAGCACGGGGCAGGTGAAGCTTTCCTTCGCGCCGGTGGTAAAGGCGGTCACGCCTGCGGTGGTCAACGTCTACGCCACCCATGTCGAGAAGGAACAGGCCAATCCGATGTTCGACGACCCCTTCTTCCGCCAGTTCTTTGGCGGCGGGGGCGGGGCCCCGCGCGACAGGGTGGAGCGTTCGCTGGGCTCGGGCGTGATCGTGGCCAGGGACGGCATGATCGTCACCAATTACCACGTCATCGCCAATGCCACGCAGGTGCGCGTTGCCCTCTCGGACAAACGTGAGTTCGATGCAGACATCATCCTCAAGGACCAGCGCGCCGATCTCGCCGTGCTCAGGCTCAAGGGCGTGAAGGGGGATCTGTCCACGCTCGACATCGCCGATTCCGACAAGGTCCAGGTGGGCGACCTCGTGCTCGCCGTCGGCGATCCCTTCGGCGTGGGCCAGACCGTGACCTCCGGTATCGTTTCTGCGCTGGCGCGCAGCCAGGTTGGCCAGTCCGACTTCCAGTCCTTCATCCAGACCGATGCCGCCATCAATCCAGGCAATTCGGGTGGGGCCCTCGTCGACATGTCCGGCAAGCTCGTCGGCATCAACACCGCGATCGTCTCGCGCTCGGGCGGCAATATCGGCATCGGCTTTGCCATTCCCGCTGCCATGGTGAAGGTGGTGGTTGCCTCAGCCCAGGCCGGCTCGGACCGCGTGCTCCGGCCCTGGCTTGGCGCCAGCCTGCAGAATGTCAGCTCGGAGATCGCCGAATCCCTTTCGATGGACCGGCCGACCGGCGCTCTTGTTACCGACGTGGCCAAGGGCGGGCCGGCGGCCGATGGCGGTCTCACGACCGGCGATGTTGTGCTGAGCGTCGATGGCGTGCCCGTCTCCGATCCCGATGAGTTCGGCTACCGCTTCGCCACCAAGGCGCTGGGCGGGACGGCACAGCTCGATGTGTTGCGCAAGGGCGAGCATGTCACCGTTCCCGTCAAGCTGACTGTGGCACCGGAGACGACGCCGCGCGACGAGACCGTGCTGGAGGGCGATTCCCCTCTGGCCGGCGCGACGGTCGCCAATCTCTCGCCGGCTGTGGCCGAGTCGCTCGGCATGTCGATGGATTCCGCGGGCGTGGTCGTGACGGACGTCGAGGATGGCAGCGCCGCCGCCAATTTCGGCTTCCAGAAGAAGGACATCATCCTGGTCATCAACGGCCAGAAGGTGACCGATCCCAAGACGCTGAACCAGCTGGCGCAGGAGCAGCGCCACCTCTGGCGCATCACGATCAACCGTGACGGCCAGCAGATCTCGACGATCCTGGGTGGCTAGAGCAAAATGCGTTCAAGTCGCAACGGTCATCCCGCTTCACGCGCCGAACACAAGCGTATTTTGCGGTTCTTGACGGCTCGATCAGAAGGTAGAACGTGCTGATGGCGGATCTCTTCTCCTCGGCAGGATTGGACAAGGACGCACCGCGCCCGCTGGCGGACCGCATGCGGCCGAAGACGCTTGCCGAGGTGGCCGGACAGGACCATCTCGTCGGGCCCGAGGGGGCGCTGACGCGTCTGCTGGCCTCCGGCTCGCTGGGCAGCCTGATCTTCTGGGGCCCACCGGGCACCGGCAAGACCACGGTGGCGCGCCTGCTGGCCGGCGAGACGGACCTTGCCTTCGAGCAGATCTCGGCGATTTTCACCGGCGTTGCCGACCTGAAGAAAGTGTTCGAGGCCGCTCGCTCGCGCCGCATGATGGGCCGGGGCACGCTGCTCTTCGTCGACGAGATCCATCGCTTCAATCGCGCCCAGCAGGACAGTTTCCTGCCGGTGATGGAGGACGGCACGGTGACGCTGGTCGGCGCCACCACCGAGAACCCCTCCTTCGAGCTCAACGCCGCGCTGCTTTCGCGCGCCCGCGTCATGGTGTTCAACGCTCTCGACGAGGCGGCGATCCTGCGCCTGCTCGCCCACGCCGAGGCGGTCGAGGGTAGGAAGCTGCCGCTCGACGAGGAGGCGAGGGCGGTGCTGGTGCGCATGGCCGATGGCGACGGCCGCGCCAGCCTCACGCTGGCCGAGGAAGCCTGGCGCGCCGCCAAGCCCGGCGAGATCTTCGATGCCGCCGTGCTCCAGCAGGTGTTGCAGCGCCGCGCGCCGATCTACGACAAGTCGGCGGACGGCCATTACAATCTGATCTCGGCCCTGCACAAATCGGTGCGCGGGTCGGACCCCGATGCCTCGCTCTATTATCTCGCCCGCATGTTCGATGCCGGCGAGGATCCGCTGTTCATCGCCCGGCGCGTGGTGCGCATGGCGGTGGAGGATATCGGCATGGCCGATCCGCAGGCTCTCGTCGTCGCCAACGCCGCCAAGGATGCCTATGACTTCCTCGGTAGCCCCGAAGGCGAACTCGCCATCGCGCAGGCGGTGATTTACGTGGCGACGGCGCCGAAGTCGAACGCCACCTACACCGCCTACAAGGCCGCCACGCGCCTCGCCAAGGAGGCGGGCTCGCTGACGCCGCCCAAGATCATCCTGAACGCGCCGACCAAGCTGATGCAGGCGGAGAATTACGGCCAGGGCTATCGCTACGACCACGACGAGCCAGAGGGATTTTCCGGCCAGAACTATTTCCCGGATGCATTGGGCCGCCGCCGGTTCTACGAGCCGGTGGAGCGGGGCTTCGAGAGGGAGATCCGCAAGCGGCTGGAGTATTGGGAGAAGTTGAGACGGGAGCGAGGCGAGGGGTAACGCTGGGATCGCAGGCTTCCAGCCTGCCTTTTTCTTCCCAGGACACGGGCCGAAGTCGGTGTGCCGGTCTTCAGACCGGCATGCCCGGGGCCAGCGCGAAAAATGCCGGTCTGAAGACCGGCACACCAACGCCACCTCTCCGGCAGACGCAACCTTTCCAAGATGCAGGCTGGAAGCCTGCGATCCCGGGACTCAGGCCACCAGCTCGTCCGCCTCGGTGTCGCCCTCATAGAGAAGCTGCGCTTCGGCCAGAGTCTCGTCCAGCCGGCGGCCGACGCGGTAGCTTGCGACGCTCGCCGTCTGTTCCATGCCGGGCAGCAGGCGCGGGCAGGGCTCGGCAGCGCCGATCACCGTGCTCACCGGGATGACGCCGGCCCAGACGGGATGGCCGTAATCCTCCTCGTCATCGCCGACTCCGGCGGCGCGCACCTTGGCCGAAGCCTCTTCGATGCGCATGCCGATCACCATGGTCGCCTTGGTTTCCTGCGCATGGGTCTCGCGCAATTCGGCGGCGCGGCCGGGATAGAAGCGGTCGACCACGCCGCGCAGCGCCTTCGCCTTCTCGTCCGGATCATCGATAATGCGGGCGGTGCCGAAGCAGATTGCTGAACGGTAATTGGCGGAATGGTTGAAGCCGCTGCGCGCCAGCACCAGCCCGTCGAGATGGGAGACGGTCAGGCAGACCGGCGTGCCGCCCTTGAGGTTGCGCAGCATGCGGCTGGCCGAGGAGCCATGCCAATAGAGCCAGTCGCCCTCGCGCCAATGGATGGTGGGCGTGCAATAGGGCTGCCCGTCGATGACATAGGCAACATGGCACAGGAAACCGGCATCGAGCACGGCATAGACGGCCTCGTGATCATAGCGGCCGCGATCGTGCCGGCGCTTCAGCCGGTTGCGCGCCGTCACGGCGAAGCTCGCGGAGGTGACTTCCTGTTCCTTCATGGGTCCGACTCTTCTGCGCTTGCTTTTGAATGATGATGTCCCCAAGGTGCGCCATGGCATTGGTTCAAAAAAGATCCAATTTTGGTAAAAAAGTACGAACCAATCTGGCGGATTGGTCGTCGCTGATGCCTGTGCTGCCGGGAGAGGGAGCGCGTATGCGCGAACTCTATGCCGCCATCCGCAAGCTGATCGAGAACGGGCAGGCGCCTCCGGGCACAAAATTGCCCACCACGCGCGATCTGGCGAAGCGTCTGGGCCTCTCGCGCGCTGCCGCGGTTGCGGCTTTCGAGATGCTGGTCGCCGACGGTTTCGCCGAGGCCCGCGTGGGGGCGGGGACCTTTGTGGCCGCGCAGGTGCCCGTAGTGAGGACGGCGACTGCGGCATCCGTGCCACCCGTCCCGCCCGCGCAGCCACTGCCCTGCGAGCTTGGCGTGGCCACCATCGATACCAAGACGATGGCCGTCTTCCGCCGCCTGCTGTCGCGCAGCCTCGCGCGGCCCGGCGCCGAACATTTCCACTACAGCGACGCTCGCGGTGGCCAGGCCTTGCGCGAGGCGATCGCCGCCTATCTTACGACGGCGCGCGGCGTACGCTGCGATGCCGGGCAGATCGTCGTGACCACCGGCACCATGCACGGCATGAATCTCGTCCTTCGAGCCGTATCGAGCCCTGGGGATACAGCCTGGATGGAGGATCCCTGCTACACCATGGCAAAGGCGGTGCTGGAGAGCGTGGGCGTCCGAATCGCCGGCATTCCCGTGGATGAGGAGGGGCTCGATCCGCAACTCGGCGAGGCGCTCGCACCACAGGCGCGGCTCGCTTATGTCACGCCTTCCCATCAGTTTCCGCTTGGCGTACCCATGACCATGCGCCGCCGCCTCGCCCTGCTCGACTGGGCACGGCGCAGGCAGACCTGGATCATCGAGGATGACTATGACAGTGAATACCGCTTCGCCGGCCCGCCGCTGACGGCTCTACAGGGCATGGATGGAGCCGAGCGCGTCGTCTATCTCGGCACCTTCTCCAAGGTGCTCTTTCCGGGGATCCGGATCGGCTACGCCGTGATACCCAGGTCCTTGCTGGCCCGCGTGCTCGAATTCAGGGCCCATATTGATCGCCAGCCGCCGACACTGGCCCATGCGGCTGTCGCCGAATTCCTCGACGGCGGACATTTCGCCGCCCATCTGCGCCGCGCCCGACGCCGGATCGAGGCCGCCCGCGATGCGCTGGTCTCCGCGCTGACTATGCATGCCGGGGGCGCCTTGAGCGTGTCGGCCCCGGAGCAGGGATTGCATCTAGTGGCAAGACTGGGCGGCAACCGCGACGACAGCGCGATTGTTCGCGAATTGCTGGTTGCGGGCGTGGGCGCCAGGGCCCTCTCGCCGATGTATCTCGCTCTTCCGCCCCAGCAGGGCCTGGTGCTCGGCTTTTCCGGCTTCGGCGAGGCGGACCTGACCGCCGCCGCGATCCGGATCTGTGAGGTGTTGCGATAGATTCCCTGGGATCGCGGGCTTCACGGCCTGCATCTTCAGGGATGCCTGCAATCGTAGGGCTATGCCTCCTGCGGCAGGCCGTCGGAGATCTCGTAATAGTCGCCCTTCTGGTTGACGCAGATATGTTTGACCAGCTTCAAGCCGGTTGGCTCGTTGAGGGAGCCGGCGGAGACCGAGATATGGTCGCTGCCCTTGCCGTCCCAGAAGATTTGGGTGCCGCATTTGGAGCAGAAGCCGCGCCGAGCCGTTGGCGAGGAACGATACCAGCGCAACTTGTTGGTGGGCGCGATCTCAAGATCGGCGGGATCGCAGGCGGCATAGGCAGCGAAATGGCTTTGCTGGCGTCGGCACAGGATACAGTGGCAGGCCCAGGCATCGCGCAACGCCCCCCGGATCGTGTAGCGCACCGAGCCGCACAGGCAGCCGCCGGTGGCCCGAACCGGGTTCTCGTTGACTTCGGCCATCTCGGCACTCCCTGTAAATCCGGATAATAGAACTGTATTTCTAACACTGTAGCGTTACTCGGGAGGCGACAAGGCTTGCCCATATCACCAGCTTTTCCTGCGTACCCCGAGACTTGGGCGAGCATTATTTCGACGCGTCCTTGCGATTCTCGACGATTCCGCCAAATCGCAAAACGCCTTAGCAGTTGCCATCACGAAGGGACTTTCCGCGCTCCTGCGGCAGGCCATCGGTGATCTCGTAGTAATCACCCTTCTGGCTCACATTGGTGTGTTTAACCAGTTTGAGCCCCGTCGGCTCATTGATCGTCGAGGCGGCGATGGAAATGTGGTTGCGGCCCGTGGTGACCGAGAAGATCTGAGCGCCGCACTTGGAACAGAAGCCCCGGCGCGCCAAGGGTGAGGAGCGGTACCAGCGCAGCTTGTTGCTGGGTGCTATCTCGATATCGCCGGAATCGCAGGCGGCGTAGGCGCAGTAATGGCTATGCAGACGCCGGCACAGGATGCAGTGGCAGGCCCAGACATCGTGCAGGACACCCCGGATCGTGTAGCGCACCGAGCCGCATAGGCAGCCGCCGGTGGCCCGAACCGGCTTCTTGTTGACTTCACCCATCACGACCTCCTTGCAATTCCAGATAATAGGACTACATTTCTAGAACTATGGTGCTATTCAGGAGGCGACCATGTTTGATTGGATCAAGGACATTCTCGACGATTTGCTTGCGGAGCGCGAGCGCCGTGTCAATATCAGGTACTTCGACGGGCTGAGCGATCAGGTTCTCGGGGATATCGGCATCGAAAGATGCGATATTGAAAAATTGTTCGACAAGGCCGATCCTTACTGGCGCGGTCGGAGGCGGACATTCGGTGCTTATTGGGCCGCCTTTGTGGCTCTCGGAAGGGCGCGAAAACACAATGGCCTTGATGGATATGGCATTTGACGATGCGGCGCGGTGCCTGGCTGAACTCGGCCACCCGCACCGTCTTCAGATCTTCCAGCTTCTGATCAAGGCAGGGGATACCGGGCTCGCGGTCGGCGAGATTCAGAAGGAACTCGGTATTCCCAAATCCACCCTCGCCCATCATATCGCCCAGCTCATGGCCGCTGGGCTGATGACGCAGGAGCGCGAGGGCCGCGTGCAGCGTTGCCGCATCGCGGCCGGCAAGGCGCGCGCCTTCGTGACTTTCTTCGTCGCCGATTGCTGCGAAGGCCTGCCCGGCGTCGAACTGGCGATTTGAAGAGAGACAGCGCCCCTCTGCTGCTTTATAGGGACGCGATCCCTTTCATTGCGCTTCGGAATCTTGATGTCCTTCCTGGTCGAAACACGTATCGTCACCGCTGATGAGGACGGCATGCGTCTCGACCGCTGGTTCAAGACGCATTTCCCGGACCTTGCCTTCGGCCATCTGCAGAAGCTGCTGCGCTCAGGCCAGGTCCGTGTCGACGGCGGGCGCGCCAAGACCAACGATCGCTTGGCCAAAGATCAGAGCATCCGCGTGCCGCCCTTGCCGAAATCCGAGCAGGGCGCATCCAATCCCCATATCGCGACCAAGCGTTCGGTGCAGGCGGAGAAGGACGCAGAGTTCATCCGCTCGCTGATCCTGCATGAAGACAAGGACGTGCTGGTGATCAACAAGCCGCATGGCCTCGCCGTGCAGGGCGGGTCGGGCACAGAGCGCCATGTCGACGGCATGCTGGCGGCCCTGGCCGGCCCCGATGGTGAGAAGCCTCGTCTCGTCCATCGCCTCGACCGCGACACCTCCGGCGTGCTGGTACTCGCCAAGACCCGCAAGGCCGCTTCCGAACTCGGCGCCATCTTCCGCACCCGCTCGGCCCGCAAGATCTACTGGGCGCTGGTGAAGGGTGTGCCGTCGCCCAAGCAGGGCCGCATCTCGCTCTTCCTGTCCAAACAGCTCGGCATGGATGGCGAGAAAGTGCGCGTGATGAAGCATGGCGACGAGGAAGCCGTGCATTCGATCACCTATTATTCACTGGTAGACCGGGCCGCCAACTCGGTGTCCTGGCTGTCGCTGAAGCCCGTCACCGGCCGCACCCACCAGCTGCGCGCCCATACCGCCCATATCGGCCACCCGATCATCGGCGATCCCAAATATGGCGAGGCGATGGAGAACATCCCCGAAGAGCTGCCGAAGAAGCTGCATCTGCACGCGCGTCGCATCACGCTGCCGCACCCGCGCGGCGGCACGCTCGATGTCACCGCGCCGCTGCCGCCCCATATGCGGCAGAGCTTCGACATCCTGGGCTTCGATAGCTCGGCCTATGACCCCATCGTCGACGCGCCGGAGGATTAGGCCCACGTGAAACTCGTCCTGTTCGATGTCGATGGCACGCTGCTCGACAGCCAGCATCTGATCCATGCTTGCCTGGTGCATATGTTTGAGCGCATGGGCCGCCCGTTGCTGCCACGCGCCGAGATGCTCGGCATTGTCGGCCTGTCGCTCGAACCGGCGGTGCGTCAATTGCTGGGCGAGGAGACCACCGCGGCCGAGATCGAGCAGGCTGCCGCCTATTATCGCGAGGCTTTCCTTTCTCGGGTGGACGATCCCAGCCATGCGCCGCCCCTGTTTCCGGGTGCGGCGGAGTTGGTGGCGACGCTGCGCCTGCGCGACGACGTCGTCCTCGGTATCGCCACCGGCAAATCCATGCGCGGTGTCGAGCGCATTCTCGATGGCTTCGGCTGGAGCAAGGGCGTGTTCGCCACCATCCAGACAGCCGACAAGGCGCCCTCCAAGCCCGATCCAGGCATGGTGTTGCAGGCAGCGCGCGAGGTGGGCCTGCCGCCCGAGCAGGCGATCATGATCGGCGATACCAGCTTCGATATCCTGATGGGCCGCGCCGCCGGAGCGGCGACGGTGGGCGTCTCCTGGGGCAACCACCCAGTGGCGGAGCTGCGCGAGGCCGGAGCCGACCACATTATCGATACCTTCGACCAGCTTCTGCCGCTGGTCGATGCCTTCAAGGTGCCGGAACCCTCATGAGCGACGAGCGCGATTTCTACGGCCATTGGTTTCGCGACGGTTCGGTTCCCGATCCCATGCATTCGGCCCAGAAGGGCATGAAGCCGGAACTGCCGAAACGCTTCTACAAACAGGCGCATATCGTCGAGAGGGACGGTCTCCATGCCGTGGCGCTCGATGGACGCGTGGCCCGCACGCCGGCCAAGGCGCTGCTGGGTTTCTCTTCGCCCGACATCGCGCAGGCGCTGGCCGGGGAGTGGAACGCGCAGGCCGATCATATCGACCCCTTCGCCATGCCGATGACACGCATCGCCAATTCGGCGATCGACGGCGTGTGCCAAACGCGCCAGGCGGTGATCGACGAGATCGCCAAATATGGCGGTTCGGACCTGCTGTGCTATCGCGCCGACACCCCCGCGGAGCTGGCGCGCCGGCAGAACGAGGCATGGAACCCCGTTCTGGAATGGAGTGTCCGGAATGTCGGGGCCGAACTGACTCTGACCGAGGGCATCATCCACAAGGCTCAGCCGCCCGAGGCGCTGGCCGCCATCGCCCGGACCGTGTCGACCTTCGATGAGCTGGGCCTGGCAAGTCTCCATGTGATTACAACGCTCACCGGCTCGGTGGTGCTGGCGCTTGCGGTGGCCCGAGGCCATCTCGAGCCGGAGGCCGCCTGGGCGGCCGCGCATGTCGACGAGGATTACCAGATCGAGCTTTGGGGCAGCGACGAGGAAGCCCAGCAGCGCCGCGCCTGGCGCTGGCGCGAGATGGAAGCGGCGTCGCGGCTGCTGGGGATGCTGCGGTAATCCCTGGGAGCGCGGACGCCTTTCCTGGGACCGCAGGCGTCTCGCCTGCATCTTGGAAACGCCTCAGGTTCAGGAAGGGGCGAAATCGGTGTGCCGGTCTTCAGACCGGCATCTTGCCGCACAGGTCGAGCGCATGCCGGTCTGAAGACCGGCACACCAATTTTAGCCAGCGCCCTGGACGAACGAAGAGCGGGCGAGACGCCTGCGGTCCCAGGAAAGACGTCCGCGCTCCCAGCATTACCCTTCGCTGGCGAGGCGTTTCTCGCAAGCCGCCAGCAAGGCACAGAGCGTTACGGCATCCGCGGCCTGCTTCACCTCGGCGAGGCTCGGATAGGTCGGCGCGATGCGCAGCGTCTTGTCCAGCGGGTCCTTGCCATAGGGATGGGTGGAGCCTGCCGGCGTGAGCGCGAGCCCCGCCGCCTTGGCGAGGGCCACGACACGGTTCGCGGTGCCTTCCATCACATCGAGGATGATGAAGTAGCCTCCATCAGGCTTCGTCCAGTTCGCAAAGCCATAGGGCGCCAGCCGGCTTTCGAAGGCTGCTTCCACCGCCGCGAATTTCGGCGCGATCAGGCTCCGGTGCTTCTCCATATGGTCATGGATGCCCTTGAGGTCCTTGAGGAAGCGGACATGGCGCAGCTGGTTGAGCTTGTCGGGGCCGATGGTGCGCTTGCCGGCGCTGTCGAGATACCAGCGCACATTGGTGGGGGAGCCCGCCAGGAAGGCGAGGCCTGCGCCGGCCAGCGTGACCTTCGAGGTCGAGGCGAAGATGATCGGGCGATCGGGATTGCCGGCCTCGCTGCAGGCATCGAGAATGTTGCGCAGATGTGGGCGCTCGTCGCCGAGGTGATGCAGCGCATAGGCATTGTCCCACAGGATGCGGAAATCGCCCGCGCCGGTCTTCATGCGCGCCAGGCGCTCCACCGTCTCGCTGCTGTAGGTCTCGCCGCTGGGGTTGGAATATTGCGGCACGCACCAGATCGCCTTGACCTTTGTATCGGCCACCAGGCGCTCGACTTCATCCATGTTGGGACCGTCGCCGGTAAGCGGTACCGGGACGAGCTTGATGCCAAAGGATTCGGCTAGCGCGAAATGCCGGTCATAGCCCGGCACCGGGCAGAGGATGGCGATCTCCTCTTCCTTCGACCAGGGCTTGCTGCCGCCGGGCACGCCGCGCAGGAGTGCGTAGACCAGGAAGTCATGCATCATGGCCAGGCTCGAATTGTTGCCCACCACGATCTGCGCCGCCGGCGCGCCCAGCACCGGCGCGAACAGGGCGCGCACCTCGGCGAGACCCTGCAGGCCGCCATAATTGCGGGCATCCTCGCCGGATTGGGTGAGATGGTCGCGATTGCCGGGCAGGGCCAGCATGCCGCTGGCGAGATCGAGCTGTTCGGGCGCCGGCTTGCCGCGCGTCATGTCGAGCGAGAGCTTGCGGCCCTTGAGCGCCTCATAGTCGCGCGTGAGATCGCGGTGCAGGGCGGCGAGGGCCTGCGCGTCCATCCGGGCCAGAGTCGACATGGGAGTTTCCGTTCCTGATTGCTGCTGTGCGGGACTACAGCGCCGGCCGGAGCGGTTCAAGCAGAAAGCAGGCTTCCCCTCCACAGCTTCACCGGTTCGCCTCGCGCAAAATCGATGAAATTTTCAGAATCCCGGCTTATGGATGACAAGCGGCATTTGTCACAACGAGCCGCAGGAAACGCCGTTCATGAAGCATATCCTGGCTGAACTCGAAACCCGCCGCGCGCAGGCCCAACTGGGCGGCGGCGAGAAGCGCATCGCCGCCCAGCATGCCAAGGGCAAGCTCACCGCCCGCGAGCGCCTGGAGCTGTTGCTCGACGCCGGCTCCTTCGAAGAGTTCGACGCCTTCGTGGAACATCGCGCCGTCGATTTCGGCATGAGCAGCTCCCATATCGCCGGCGATGGCGTGGTGACGGGCTGGGGCACGGTGAACGGACGCAAGATCTTCGTGTTCGCCAAGGACTTCACCGTGTTCGGCGGCTCGCTGTCCGAGACGCATGCCGCCAAGATCAACAAGATCCAGGACATGGCGCTCAAGAACCGCGCGCCCATCATCGGCCTGTTCGACGCAGGCGGCGCCCGCATCCAGGAGGGCGTGGCGGCGCTCGGCGGCTATGGCGAGGTGTTCCGGCGCAATGTGCTGGCCTCCGGCGTCATCCCGCAGATCTCGCTGATCATGGGGCCCTGCGCGGGGGGCGACGTCTATTCGCCGGCGATGACCGACTTCATCTTCATGGTGAAGGATACCAGCTACATGTTCGTCACCGGCCCCGACGTGACCAAGACGGTGACGAATGAGAGCGTCACCGCCGAGGAACTCGGCGGCGCCTCCGTGCATGCCGTGCGCTCTTCGGTGGCCGACGGTGCCTATGAGAACGATGTCGAGGCGCTCCTGCAGATGCGCCGGCTGATCGACTTCCTGCCGGCCAACAATTGCGAGGGGCCGCCGGAGCTGCCGTCCTTTGATGATGCCGAGCGCCTGGAGCCTTCGCTCGATACACTGGTGCCGGACAATCCGAACAAGCCCTATGACATGAAGGAACTCGTCAGCAAGCTGGCGGACGAGAGTGATTTCTTCGAGATCCAGGAAAAGTTCGCGCGCAACATCATCACGGGCTTTGCGCGCATCGCCGGCCGCACGGTCGGCATTGTCGCCAACCAGCCGACGGTGCTCGCCGGCGTGCTGGATTCCGATGCCAGCCGCAAAGGCGCGCGCTTCGTGCGCTTCTGCAACGCCTTCGAGATCCCGATCGTGACCTTGGTCGACGTGCCCGGCTTCCTGCCCGGCACGGCGCAGGAATATGGCGGGCTGATCAAGCACGGCGCCAAGCTGCTGTTCGCCTATTCGCAGGCCAGCGTGCCGCTGGTGACCATCATCACGCGCAAGGCCTATGGCGGTGCCTATGACGTGATGGCCTCCAAGCATGTCGGTGCCGACGTGAACTATGCCTGGCCGACGGCGCAGATCGCGGTGATGGGTGCCAAAGGCGCCGTTGAGATCATCTTCCGGCAGGACATGGCGGACCCGGAAAAGATCGCCGACCATGTCAAGCGCTACGAGGACCGCTTCCTCTCGCCCTTCGTGGCGGCCGAGCGCGGTTATGTCGACGAGGTGATTCAGCCCTCGCAGACCCGCAAGCGCGTAGCGCGGGCGCTGTCCATGCTGCGCAACAAGCATGTCGAGGCGCCGAAGAAGAAGCACGACAACATACCGTTGTGATGCTGGGAGCGCGGAGATTTTCCTGGCACCGCTGTGGTCCCAGTTGTCCAGGACGCGAGCCGAATCGGTGTGCCGGTCTTCGGACCGGCATGCCCGGGACCTATGTGGAAGATGCCGGTCTGAAGACCGGCACACCAAATTGCGCCTCTCCGGGAAACGCGGTGGTTCAAGAGGCGGACAAGATGTCCGCGCTCCCAGATTCCGCCCACCAGTCCCGCGCCAGCTCGAGGTCCCGCTGCAGCAGCCCGTGCCCGGCCGGCAACACCTCGTGTCTGACCTCGGCGCCCGCCTGGCGTAGCAGGTTCGCCAGCCGTTCGACCTTGGCGGCCGGCGCCATCGGGTCTGCCTGGCCTGAGAGGATCAGCACCGGCTTGCCGGCGAGATCCGGCAGGCTGTCCGGCTCGAAGGGCAGCGTGGCGCGCATCAGGATGGCGCCGGACAACACCTCCGGGCGGAGCAGCAGCAGCGAGGCTGCGATATTCGCGCCGTTGGAAAAGCCGAGAGCGACCGGCGGCTCGATGCCATAGGTCCTGCCGGCCTCGACCACGAAGTCGGCGAGCGCCTGCGTGCGGGCCTTGAGATCGGGGATGTCGAATACGCCCTCCGCCATGCGGTGGAAGAAGCGGTTGGCCGGGCCTTCCCGAACCTGGCCGCGCGGCGAAAGCAGCGGGGCGCCCGGTGCGATGGCGCGACTGAGGTCGATCAGGTCGTGCTCGTCGCCGCCTGTGCCGTGCAGGAGCAGGAGGCCCTTGGAGCTGGGGCCCGGTTCGAAACGATGGATGTGGGAGAGGGTCATGGCTGCTGGGAGCGCGGACGTCTTGTCCGCTCCTGGAAATGGTGAAGGTAGGGAAGGAAGCGCGGACATCTTCGTCTGCCTCTCAACCGCAAGCATTGCGGCTCAAGAGCGGACTGGAAGTCCGCGCTCCCAGGTTAGTCGATATCCGGCAGGGCCGCTTCGATCTGGCTGCGATAGGCTTCGTACTGCGCCGGCAGTTTGAGCACGGTGCCCAAAGTGTCGACGCTTTCGTCCACCGCAAAACCGGGATCGTCGGTGGCGATCTCGAAGATGGTGCCGCCGGGCTCGCGGAAATAGACGGAGCGGAAATAGTTCCGATCCTTCTGTTCCGTGGTGCCAACGCGCATCGCATCGAGCGCCTCGACCAGGGCTTGCTGCTCGGCATCACCCGTCGCCCGGAAGGCGACATGGTGGATCGAGCCGGCACCCATGGATGGGCGGATACGCGTGGCGTCGACGATGACATCGACATGGCCGCCGATGACGCCATCCGCCTTGCTGTAGCGGCTGACCTTGTCCTCCTTGCCGACGGGCATAAAGCCGAACACGTCGGTGAGGACCCTGGCGGTGCCTTCCTCGGCCGAGACGTGCAGCGTCACGCCGTGGAAACCGCCGACCGCATGCTCGACCGGGATCGGATTGCCCGCCCAGTTTGCGCCCTCCGGCGTGCCGGCGGCGACGAGCTCGAGGCGAATGCCATCGGGATCGGAGAAGGCGATCAGTTCCTCGCCGAAGCGCTTGGCCTCCTCATAGGCGATGCCCATGCTGGCAAGGTGCCCGCGCCACCAGCCGAGCGAGCCCGCGGGAACGCGGAAGGCCACGGCCTGTGCCTCGCCTGTGCCCGGTTTGCCACGGTTGGCGCCAGCCCAGGAGAAGAAGGTCAGGATGGTGCCCGGCTTGCCGGTGGCATCACCGAAATAGAGGTGATGGGCGGTCGGATCATCGAAATTGACGGTGCGCTTGACCAGGCGCAGGCCAAGCACGTCGCGATAGAAGCGGATGTTGGCGCGGCCGTCGGCCGTGATTGCAGTAATATGGTGAATCCCGGCGCTGTGGACGCCGGTGGAAATGGTGTTGCTCATGGAAGCTGCCCTCCAGCTTGCCGTCCTGCAAACCCGGAGGATGCCGGATTCTCGCAAAAAATCTTTCTGTATCAAACAGATGAAGCGTAGAGCTGACGGCTGGTCTCCGTTCGCTTCGTTGGCGCTAAAATAGCGATTCTTGCAGGCCTGCAAAGATGTGCAAAACTGGTTTGCATCGCAGCAATGCCACAGCTTTGTGGCAAAACGCACATTGTTTGGCCACCTCCTCACGATAAGGTCCCGCATTAACGCAGCTTTGAGTGATGCATGCTCAAAGTGGCCTCATGAGGCGCCGGGGGAATTGGCGCAAACATTTGCAAGGCTAGACCAATGGTGACGTCACCAATCGCAACCCTGGTGCAGCCCGCTTTGGAGCGCGGTGCGATCGAGGAATCCGAAATCGGGCAAATGTACCGGCGTTGGCAAGGCGGTGAGCCGCTCCAGGCCGCCGACGCCGACGCCCTGTTCGCCCTCCAGGGCAGGCTGGCAGGCCGCAACGCCAGCTTCAATGCCCTCTTCGAAGACATGCTGACATCCTATATCTTGGAGAATGGCGAGCCCAAGGGTGGCATCTCCCGAGAGCAGGGCGCCTGGCTGCTCTCCATGCTGGATGGTGGCGAAGGGCTGGTAGCCAATGCTGCCGAGCTCGAACAGCTGATCAAGCTGATCGAGACGGCCGGCAGCGTGCCCGCCGATCTTGCCAGCTTCGCGCTGCACCAGATCCAGCACTCGGCCATGACGGGTGAGGGGCCCGCGGCGCTCGGCCGCATTCACTTCTCGCGCGTGGTCGATGCCCGGGATATCGCGAACCTCGCCCGGCTGCTGCAGGTCGCCAAGGGCGACAAGCGCCGCATCATATCGCGCCCGGAAGCCGATATCCTGTTCGAGATGGCCGAAGGCTGCACCGGCACCAACGATCCGGCCTGGGATGGCCTGTTCGCCGAGACGATCCAGGCCCATCTGCTCGCCACCAACGACACGCACGGCCTGTCGATGACGACGCCGGTGAAGCTCGACGACCGCGACAGCGCCTGGCTCAGCCGACGCATCCAGCATGACGGCATCGTCAGCCGCGCCGAGCGCGCGCTGCTGGCCCTGGTCGACCCCCGCCAGATGGCGGCAACCAACAACTGGGACAAGTCGATCTGCCAGATGATCTGAGATCGATATATCCGAGCCAAGCGATTTGCCGGCCCCTGGGGCCGGCATTTTTGTTCACGTCGGCCTCGCACAGGGTACGACTCATTGCGCACGGGTGAAAACTGTGAGACGCCGTGAACGGACGTTTCCGTGGCATTTCAGGTGGTCGCCGGCATGTTCTCGAAAGTTCTGATCGCCAATCGCGGCGAGATCGCCTGCCGAATCATCAAGACAGCCCGCCGCATGGGCATCGCCACCGTTGCCGTCTATTCGGATGCCGACCGCGATGCCCTCCATGTCGAAATGGCTGACGAGGCCGTGCTCATCGGCCCGCCGGCAGCGGCCGAATCCTATCTGCGCATCGACAGGATCATCGCTGCCTGCCGGCAGACCGGAGCCGATGCCGTGCATCCGGGCTATGGTTTCCTGTCCGAGCGCGAGGCCTTCGCGAAGGCCCTGCAGGAGGCCGGCATCATCTTCGTCGGCCCCAATCCACATGCCATCGCGGCGATGGGCGACAAGATCGAATCCAAGAAGGCGGCGGCCGCGGCCGGCGTTTCCACCGTGCCCGGCCATCTCGGCATCATCGAGGATGGCAAGGCCGCTATCCGCATCGCCGACGAGATCGGCTATCCCGTGATGATCAAGGCTTCCGCTGGCGGCGGTGGCAAGGGCATGCGCATCGCCTATTCGGCCGGCGAAGTGGAGGAGGGCTTCCGCCTGGCCCGGTCCGAAGCCAAGGCCTCCTTCGGCGATGATCGCGTCTTCGTCGAGAAGTTTATCGTCGAGCCGCGCCATATCGAGATCCAGGTTCTCGGCGACAAGCACGGCAATGTCATTCACCTCGGCGAGCGCGAATGTTCGATCCAGCGCCGTAACCAGAAGGTCATCGAGGAAGCGCCGTCACCCTTGCTGGATGCCGAGACGCGGGCGCGTATGGGCGCGCAGGCAGTGGCTCTCGCCAAGGCCGTAAACTATGATTCTGCCGGTACGGTGGAATTCGTCGCCGGCCAGGACAAGAGTTTCTACTTCCTCGAGATGAACACCCGCCTGCAGGTGGAGCATCCCGTCACCGAGCTTGTCACCGGCATCGACCTAGTCGAGCAGATGTTCCGCGTCGCCGCCGGTGAGAAGCTGGCGCTCAGGCAGTCCGACATGACGCTCGACGGCTGGGCGGTGGAATCGCGCGTCTATGCCGAGGATCCCGTACGCAACTTCCTGCCCTCGATCGGCCGCCTCACGCAATACCGTCCGCCGGCCGAGCGGCGCGACAAGGGCATCACCGTTCGCAACGACACCGGCGTCTTCGAGGGCGGCGAGATCTCGATCCATTATGACCCGATGATCGCCAAGCTCTGCACCCACGCGCCGACAAGGGCCGGCGCGATCGCCGCGATGTCGGATGCGCTCGACAGTTTTGCCATCGAGGGCATCCGCCACAACATCCCCTTCCTTTCGGCGCTGATGGAGCATCCGCGCTGGAAGGAGGGGCGGCTCTCCACCGCCTTCATCGCGGAGGAGTTTCCGAGCGGTTTTGCGCCGCCGGCGCCGGAAGGGGTGGTGGCCGATCGCCTCGCCGCGGTGGCCACGATGATCGACCACCTGCAGAACCAGCGCAAACGCCAGATCAGCGGCCAGATGGCCGGGCGGGCGGTGACCTTCGACCGCACGCGGGTTGCCGTGCTCGGACAGGAGTCCTTCACCGTCGAGGTGGACGAGGCGCAGGGTGAGATGCAGGTCACCTTCCTCACCGTGGAAGGTTCGCCCGGGCGGCTCGTCATTCTGAGTTCGGACTGGAAGCCTGGTCAACCGGTTTGGGCCGGGCAGATCGACGGCGAGGCCGTCTCCATGCTGGTCCGCTCCATTCCCAATGGTGTCGTCCTCGCTCATCGCGGTGCGGCGATCGACGTCCGCGTCTACACCAGGCGCGAGGCGGAGCTGGCGCGGCTGATGCCGGTCAAGACCAATGCCTCGCTCTCCACCGCCTTGCTCTGCCCCATGCCCGGCCTGGTGCGCACCATCGAGGTGAAGGAGGGCCAGGAGGTCAAGGCGGGCGAGGCGCTTTGCGTGGTCGAGGCCATGAAGATGGAAAACGTCCTGCGCGCCGAACGTGATGCCACCGTGAAGAAGATCCGGGTGAAGTCCGGCGACACGCTGGCGGTGGATGCCGTGATCATGGAATTCGTATAATGGAGTGGCGGTCTCCGACCGCCATCGACACGTCCGGCAAGCACGGTGTTTCAAGGTTGGCAGTCGGAGACTGCCACTCCAAAGTGGCGCTTTCCCGCCGTCTGGCAATCCCCACCGATGGAGCCGTGCCTTGAGCATCTGGGATCAGTTCTTCAGCTGGGCGGCTGTCCCGGGCCATATCGCTTACACGATTATCGCCATATCCTATCTGCTCACCAATATCTTCTGGCTGCGGCTGGCGGCCGTGGTCGGCATCGGCTTCGAGATCGTCTATTTCCTGATCAGCGGCTCGGCGGTTTGGCCCAGCATTGCCTGGGATAGCGCCTTCATCCTGATCAATCTCGTCCAGCTCGGCATTCTCCTGCGCGATCGCTTCAGCCTGAAGCTTTCCGATGACCAGAAGGCCTTCATCAAGCCGATCGTCGGCGATCTCGACAAGGCGCAGGTGGCTCAGCTGCTGCGCACCGCCGAGTGGCGCACGCTACCGGCCGGGACCGTGATGACCGTCGAGGCCGAACCGGTGCGCGAGCTGACCTTCATCTGCCAGGGCCAGACGGAGGTGCGCGTGAAGGACCAACTCGTCGCCCATATCGGGGCAGGAGCCTTTGTGGGCGATGTCTCCTTCGCCACTGGAGTCACGGCGACGGCGACCGTGACGACGGACGAAGCCGTGCGCGTGCTCGCCTTCGACCAGGAGAAACTGAAGACGCTGTGCAAGCGCGACGAGCAGATCGCCCACGCGCTCTACCGGCGCATCGGCGGCGGTCTGGCCGACAAGATGCGCGTGGCGACGGGGCGGCTGTAGGCTTCCCCGGGATCGCAGGTTTTTTCCCGGGTGCGCGGACGTCCCGTCCGCTCTTGGAAGCGCTAGGTTTCCCAAGATGGGCAAGACGTCTACGGTCCCACGAAAGATTCGTTTGTACGCGCACAGCCACCGCGTTTCCAAGAGCGGACGGGACGTCCGCGCACCCGGGAGAGAAAGTTGACTCTCTGCGTTGAAACGCCGTGTTAACCCCTCGATGTTAAAGATAAAATCAGCTTGGCTTAACCGGATTGTCAGGACAATGCTGTCAGTCGTCATCCTGCGTTTGCTGTTCTCGCCGAACGGATCTGTCGACCGGGGCGCCTTCTCGATGGGCGTGCTGCTGCTGGCCCTCGCCGCGCTTGGCATCCATCACGGGATGCATGGCTGGGGCGGCCCCTTCGGTCTCGGCTCCTTTGTCTTCATGGCCGCTATCGCCTGGTCGGCGCTCTGCCTGTCGCGCAAGCGCTTGCATGATTTCGGCTGGTCGGGCTTCGTCATCCCGATCTTCCTCGGCCTTTATCTCCTGGCCGTGGCCGGTGCGATCTTCTTCCTGAATCCCGAGGCACTCGCCTCCTGGCAGCAGACCCTTGCGACCTTCGGCCTGTTCAGCGGCCCGATGATCGGCTGGCTGATCGCCCTTGCCATCATCCCCGGCAACGGTCTCGCTGCGACCGTCAAGGCGACCTGGTAAGCGCCGGCCCGAAGATCGGCTCGAAGGCCGCGCGCAAGGCGAGATCGACATCCTCCATTGTCACGGGCAGACCGAGATCGACCAGGCTGGTCACGCCATGGTCGCGCACGCCACAAGGCACGATGCCGGAGAAATGCTCCAGATTCGGTTCGACATTGATGGCGATGCCGTGAAAGGACACCCAGCGCCGCAGGCGGATGCCGATGGCGGCGATCTTGTCCTCGGCGCCGTCCCCACGCTCAGGCCGGCGCACCCAGACGCCGACACGATCGTCGCGGCGCTCGCCCCGCACATGGAAAGCCCAGAGCGTTCCGATCAGCCAGGCTTCCAGCGCCGCCACCAGCAGGCGCACATCCTGCTTGCGGCGCTTGAGATCGAGCATGACATAGGCCACGCGCTGGCCCGGGCCATGATAGGTGTATTGCCCGCCGCGCCCGCTCTCATGCACCGGGAAGCGGTGCGGCGCCACAAGGTCCTCGCGCCGCGCCGAGGTGCCGGCGGTGTAGAGGGCGGGGTGCTCCAGCAGCCAGACGCACTCGCCCGCCTTGCCATCGGCGATGGCAGCCGCCCGCTCTTCCATTGCTGCCACGGTCTCAGCGTAGGGAAGCAGACCGGGCAGGATCTGCCATTCGACGGGAGGAGAATCGTCAAGGGGCAGGAAGATGCTGTCGAGCGCGTTGCGGCTGGTCACGAAACTTTGGTCCAAGGGGGCAGGGAGGCACGGAGCCCTGATATCGGTGGATTCCGGGCCTTCGGCAAGGGTTGTCTCGGGAATGCACAGGGGAATCGGGTGAAGAGCGCGACGCAAGCCTCCCCCAGCTTCGTGGGGGAGGCTTGCGTCGCGCTGGCTGAGACACGGCAACCGGTTTCCAGGACACAACTCCAGGACACGGCTTCGCCTTTCCGCGCCCTGTGCGGGCCGGAGCATGAAGAAGATCGAG
>NZ_BSPC01000097.1 GCF_030160835.1 Labrys miyagiensis
ATTCGTGACGCGCAAGATCAGCATCGGCGCGGCCCGCATCCGTCTCGGCCTGCAGCCGAGCATCACGCTGGGCAATCTCGACGCCAGGCGCGATTGGGGCTTCGCGGGCGAGTTCGTCGACGGCATGTGGCGCATGCTGCAGGCGGAGGAGCCCAACACCTTCGTGCTCGCCACCGGCGTGACCACCAAGGTGCGCGACTTCGCCACCCAGGCCTTCGCGGCCGCCGATATCCATCTCGATTGGGCGGGCAGCGGCGACGACGAAGTGGGCCGCTGCCGGGAAACGGG
The DNA here is from genome assembly GCF_030160835.1 of Labrys miyagiensis. Classification (GTDB taxonomy): domain Bacteria; phylum Pseudomonadota; class Alphaproteobacteria; order Rhizobiales; family Labraceae; genus Labrys; species Labrys miyagiensis. Next base: position 289 of record NZ_BSPC01000097.1, read on the forward strand.
GCGCACGATCGTTCAGATCGATCCAGCCTTGCGTCGTCCGTCCGAGGTGGACATGCTGCTCGGCAGTCCCGCCAAGGCCGGACGCATCCTTGACTGGACGCCGCGGACGACGGTGGGCGAACTCGCGAGCATGATGGTGCAGGCCGATCTCGTTCGCGAAAAGGCGCTGGCCAGCATTGCGCATTGAGGGGCTCTGTCAGAGCAAATTGCCGAAGGTGGAGGGGTAAGGTAGGGAGCGAGGATGTCGCGCCCCAAACCCAATCTGTTTCGCTATTTCAATTCGTCGCCGGAGGTGATCCGCCTCGCGGTAATGATGTACGTTCGCTACCCCTTGTCATTGAGGAATGTGGAGGATCTGCTGCATGAACGGGGCATCGACATCTGCCATGAGACGGTGAGGTTTTGGTGGAACCGCTTCGGTCCGTTGTTCGCCGGCCAAATCCGCAAAAGGAGGGTGAGGGCTGGAAATTTCAGCCGCTGGCGCTGGCACGTCGATGAGGTTTTCGTGAAGGTCAACGGCGAGCTCCACTATCTTTGGCGGGCCGTCGATCACGAGGGCGAGGTGTTGGAGTTCTACGTCAGTAAGACGCGGGACAAAGCAGGTGCCTTGAAGTTCCTCAAGAAAGCCATGAAGCGCTACGGCCGTCCCGAGATCATCGTCACCGACGGCTTGCGCTCCTACGGTGCGGCCATGCGGGAGAGCGGCAACCGCAAACGCCGGGAAGTGGGCCAGTGGAAGAACAATCGGGCCGAGAATTCCCACCAGCCGTTTCGACGACGAGAAACAGCGATGCTCAAATTCCGCAGGACGAAGACGCTGCAAAAATTCGCTGCCGTCCATGGTCAGATCCACAACCATTTTAATTCAGAGCGCCACCTCGTCAGCCAACAAATCCACAAACAGAGACGCTCGGCCCCCCTGGCCGAGTGGCGGACCGTCGCAGCCTAAACCGAGCTTCGGTCTGACCTCCGTGCATCTGGCAGAGACAACTTAGGGTTAGTCTGACAACACCGCCGGCACTACTTCACGACGTGGATCTTGGAAGCCCTCAGCCGAGGGCCCGTTCCGGAATAAGTGACATCGACCGTTTCCCCTACTTTGAGGGTCTCTGCTTCTATGCCTTCTGGAAGCGTAAACACCTTGCCGTCGCTCAAGGTGATCGCATCAGTTTTTGGATCAATCTTCGTGATTTTGCCGGAGACACTCGCAGCACTGGCAACGCCCGCCGCAGCAATCAATGTAGCTCCTGCAATCAGAAACTTGATGGTACGCATGTTTCAACTCCTCATCTCATTGCACCGCCAGAGCGTTCCAGCAGTGGAAGTCACGAAGATATGCATCCATTTTCTCTTTATACAACAGATACTTAAGTTATTTTTTTAGCCATCATCCGCCGCTAATTTTGAAGCTTTAATACCGTATGAACAGGACTTCGGTCGCGCTGAAGCGCTCTCTCCAATTTTTCTCGGGGTAGGTAGCCTGCCGCCTCGACCGCATGTGGGCGGACGACGGTGGGGCCCTGCGCCGGGTAGGTATAGGCCGCAACAGCGGACTTGGCGGTCAGGTTGCCGGAATTGTCAAAGCCATAGCTCCAGGCATCGGTCGGCGCACCGCTCGACGCGGCGATGGCATCGATGCGCCCGTTCGGCCCGCACGTGCAGCCCAGTAAAAACAGCGTGGTGCCGCCATTCTCGGTGAGCAGGGTTTTGAGCCAGCCCCGCGTGGAGGCAAAGGCGCCGGTATCTCAAGATCAAGTTCCACGACCTGGTATGAACCCCTCCGCCTGCATTGGGTACGGGAGTTCTTCTACCGAAAAAGGCACGGCCCAGGCAGTCTGGATAGTGCTACTGGCATTGGAGCCTAGGGAGTGGATGGTGGTCCGCTGCCAGGCCCAGCGAGGTGCCGCCTTCGCGGTGCAGCTCCATCCGCAGCGCCCTTACTCACCGCTCAAATACAAAACGCTCCCCAGCCCAAGGACCGCCCCTCGCACCTAACCATCATCAAATAATTCGCGCATAGGTTTTCGCGCAGGACGTTTATTCCCCCAGCTAAGTCCGGATCTGCTTGCGCGTTTTCTCAGAGCCTCGAAAGCGCGGCGGTTTGCAAGATAGTCACACAACATCGGAGACCCCTGACATGGACAACTATGCTGGAATGATCCCCTGGGACGCCGCAATCGCAGACGCCGATCTCGACCTCACGCTCGCCGATCTCCAAGGCGGTGAACCTGACGAGACCGACGCGATCGAGACGATCGGCGGCCAGCAAGAAAAGGTCGAGGCTTGCGACGATACGGCCGCTAAGCCGCCCAATACACCTAAGGAGCGCAAGGCTGCGTTCGGCCCGCCTGTTCACGGCGAACTGTCCACGTTCGCCGCCGAAGCCTTCGTGCTGTCACCGGACGAAGCCCCGGCCGACCTCGAAGTGAACGAGGCGTCCGTGATCGGCACGCGCCCGACCCTGAAGAAGGTGGCCGTGACGTTCAAGAACGTGATCACCGCTCTCGCCGCGGGCTGCACGCCTTCGACCCTCGTCATCAACGCCTACAACGTTCTGAAAGCGAAAGGCCTATGACCCCCCTAGATCTGGTCGCGGATCTCAACGCTGAGGACTACCCTCAAGGCATGGCGATTAGCCAAGCGGGGCAGACCATGCAGTTGCTCCTAGTGCTGAAGATCGCCAATCGCTCAGGCTCAAGCCTGGCGGTCACGACCGACTCCGAGTTCGCAAGCAAGCTCCACGCTCTCCTCGTGGCGTAACCACCCCCCTTCCTCTGTGTCGGCGTCTCCGGGCACCGGCACGAACTTGAATAACGACCTATGCCCAAATCCCCATGTGACTTTGACCTCAGCGGCATAATCGACGTCACCGCAGCCAATGCTGAAGTGACCGGAGGCAAGATGGACAGCTTCGAATGTGAGCGCCTCTCCATTCCGTTGGAGGATGACTACAAGCTCAATCAGGCGACCCCTTCACCTCGGCCGCATTCGCCACGTGCTGGCTCGACGGCCCAGTCGAGGAGACGGAATGATGAAGGAATACCTTTTCGACGCCAAGCTGTTCGCCGCCCTGCGCGTCGAAGCAACCAGTGAGGCGGCGGCGCGCAAGCTCCTTGAGAAGACCCTGGCCGCCGCCTCCGTGTACTACAGGGATTCCCGCGGGAAGCTCCAAAAGGCCGAGGCGTCGCTTGCCGGTGATCTCGACCTGGTGGAGGAAGACGCAGCTCCTGAAGCTCCCGCGCCGAAGAAATACACGGTTCGCGCGATAGTGACGGCCCGCGTCGCCGGTTACACCACGATCACTGCCCTCTCCGACGAGGATGCGATCAAGAAGGCCGGGGCGCTCGACCCTTCGGAGGTCGGCTACGAGATCGACGAAGATTTCATGGTTGAGGGCGACCAGAGCTGCTTCCTGGAGTCGGAAGAGCAAGGTGAGAAGCTCGAGGTCGATCTGCGCCCTGTGGGTGAACCGTACTCCTGGGACTGCGTGAACCTGGTGAAGGACCTGGCGAACCTTGCCGATTTCCAGGAGGAGGCAAAGAGCGCGCGGCTGCTGATCGAGTACGCCAAGCGGGCAAAAGGCCTGCTAAAGACGACGTCGGCGTGATTTGATACAGGTTCCTTGGCTCTGGCTTGGTTGCTGACAAGTCCCGGGCGGCCAGTAGAGACGCAGCGCTCAGGGTTGACTTAGGCAAGAGGCTCCAGACTACGCCAAAACGGAAGGCCTACTTCAAACTGGCCCGACAGCCCTGTGGTGGCATCGGCTTCGCCAGCTTCCATCTCCGGCCAGGGGTGCTGGCAGAGCGTACTACCCTGCGAGGCGCATTTTGGCTTTGGGCCAGGCCTTGCCGCCGGTCACCTGCTTTCAACTCGGCTTGAGATTGTCTGCTGACGATTTGCCTGTCCGCCGGTCGGCTACAAGCTCGTAGGAGATCTTTTGGCCTTCCCGCAAATCGCGCAGCCCGGCTCGCTCGACAGCGCTGATGTGGACAAACACATCGCCCCCACCGCTGTCGGGCTGTATGAACCCAAAGCCCTTAGTCGAATTGAACCACTTCACCGTACCGATAGGCATTCTACACCTCCTCGAAACAACAATATTAGCCAGCAATTTCTGGCCGATAATCTTGAGTGAAGGCCTCGGGCAAACTCAAGCCATATTCGCCTTGACTGGATGAGATTCTGTGTCCAGTTCGGTTTCATTTTCACCGTGGAGCCCGAAGCAGGTGACAATCTCCGGCCGTCGCAAGACTTCCGTAACATCGAGTGCGGCTGCGACCTCAGATTGAAGAGGATGCAGGCAGACGCGGTGGCCATCAGCCGAGCAGTACCGAAGTATCCAAGCGAGAGATTTATAGGAACGATTGCAGGCTCCATCTGCTCAACCGGCATGGAAAATGTGATCCCAGTTAGTTGGTGTATGGAGTGCGATCGATCTGAGAAATCAAAGGAAATGAATCCGCCGGGTTGTCGATTGTGAACAGGCGAAGCCATAGACGGTGCCCGTCAATCTCGCGAGACAGCTTCTGCGTGCCACACAATGAGCAATAATATAGGTCGCGCCCATCCTGCGACTCAAAGGATGACAAATGCTCCTCTCCTGCTCGCCAGTGCAACCGATCGGAACGAAGCTCGGCCACGCAGCAGATATAGTAGAGCTCAAGACCACTTCGATCATTCGGTGTATAGCCTGAAAGCCGATAATGCACAGACCGGCACATGCAGCTTCCAAATAGAATCATAGAACTCTCACTTGAAAATAGCACCCCGGCTAATGTCTTAGGCCGGGCGTCCTGCAAGTGATGCTGTAGCCCGGAAATTAGGAGCCGATTAGGGTCGGAACACGATTGTGACGGCGTGCCTCTCATTCCCCGCTAATTCTGAATTGCGATGTTCCCGCAGAGGCTTTGCTCGCATTACGCGTCACTTTGGCTGAATGCTCTCATGCGAATTCTGGTGGTCGAAGACGATCCGATGATCGGTCCGGCTCTTCTTATCGCATTGCGGCAGGCCGCTCTGGCGGCTGATTTGGTCCGCAATGCCGACGATGGCGAGGAGGCTCTCGCCAACCACGAGTATGCACTCGTCCTGCTGGATATTGGCCTCCCGGGAAGGGACGGCCTAACGTTGCTAAGCGGAATTCGCGCGCGCAAGCAAAGCGTGCCGGTTCTCATCATCACAGCGCGGGATGGCCTTGATGAGCGTGTGGCGGGTCTCGATTCCGGCGCCGACGACTATATCGTCAAACCCTTCGAAATGAAGGAACTGCTTGCCCGCATGCGCGTCGCTGCCCGGCGCCGCCCGTCGAACGACCTCACCGCCACCATGGCGATCGGAGACCTGTCTCTCAACCTGCATAATCGCGAGGCGACCTATCGGGGTGAAACCCAACAGCTTTCCGCGAAGGAGTTTTCAGTCTTCGAAGCCTTAATGCGGCGTCCGGGCGGCATTCTCTCTCGCGCGCAGTTGGAAGAGCAAGTTTATGGTTGGGGCGAGGAAGTCGAAAGCAATGCCGTCGACGTGCTGATCCACTATATCCGACGCAAGTTCGGCAAGGACATCATCCAGAACGTGCGCGGATTGGGCTGGCGTATCGACAAGGCATCCCCTTGACCTCTATTCGCAAAGTTGCGTTCCTGTGGATCTTTGTGCTCCTGCTGCTCGTAGGTCTCGGAGGGGCAGCAGCCGCATACCTTACCGCAATCGACGAGACTGACGAGCTCCTCGACCAGCAGCTCAAGCAAATAGCTCGCTATGTGGGCGACAACCCACCTCCCGCACTCTCACCTCCCCACGACAGCGACTATGATCCGGAGGACGACTTCCTCGTCCAAGTCTGGGATGCGTCTGGCACCGCGATGGGTACATCCGACACAGGGCTCACGATTCCGCGCGAGCCGAAGAAGGGCTTTTCGACTCATGAGTTCGGCGCCGAGGGCTGGCGGACCTATACCGACATTTCCTCGCTGCGGATCGTGCAGATCTCGCAACGCATCGCCGTGAGAAAAGAACTGGCCGCAAATGCCGCGCTACGCACCGCGGCACCCATCGCCATACTGCTACCTCTGTCCTGGCTGGTGCTCGGCTTCCTGGTCGACCGGATGATCCGCCGCCTCGACCGGATCACTCATTCCGTCACCAAGCGCAACGAGAATGACCGTGTGCCCATCTCTCTTGCAGGCGTTCCCATCGAAATCGCTCCATTGGTCGAGGCGGTGAATGATCTCGTCGCCCGTCTGTACAATGCTGTTGATCGGCAGCGTCGTTTCCTTTCGGATGCCGCTCACGAGTTGAGAACGCCGCTGACAGCCCTTTCCCTTCAAGCTGGCAACATCCGCGGGGCAATCGGTCGGAAGGAAATCGACGAGCGCGTCGGCGATGTCGAAGCCGGCATCCGCCGCGCATCAAATGTCGTGGACCAACTGCTCAAACTGGCGCGTCTCGATAGCGGTTCGAAGAGCGACCCGCGCAGAGAAATCCGTCTTGCGGCGATCGTTCGAGAGTGCATTGTAGTCTTAGCACCTATAGCCGACAGCAAGAATATTCGTTTGGTCGAGTCCTTGGATGAGGCTGCGCGAGCGACCGCGACCATCGGCGACATCAAGACTGTGATCTCAAACATCCTCGACAATGCCGTGAAATATACCACTCCCGGTGGTCGTATCGATGTGAAAGTTGCCGACGACAATGGTTGCGGCCTTCTGACGATTTGCGACACCGGGCCGGGCATTCCTCCCCATCTCATCGGCCGCGTCTTCGAGCGCTTCTTTCGCGCTTCCGGACAGGAGATCGAAGGAGCCGGACTGGGATTAGCGATTTGCAAATCGATCTCGGATCGCAATGGCATGATGATCGAGCTTCGCAACCGAACGGACACCCGAGGCCTCTGCTGCAGCCTCTACTTTTCACGCGCAGACGTTCAAGAAACGACGGTGCCAGGGACCACCACCTTTCGCTCTAACTAACATCTAATAAACGCTTCCTACGATCCTCGAACTAATCAGGCCTCTCCGAGTAGCCAGGATTGCATGGAACATTACAAGATGGATCAGAGCAGAGTTTCGTCAGCCTCTGAAATGTTGAACAAAGTTCCGGAAGTAACGCTATACTTCTGGATTATTAAGATCATGGCGACGACAGTTGGTGAAACGGCAGCGGATCTTCTCGCCGTCCGAATGAACATGGGACTTACGGTAACGTCTGTCGTGATGTCTGTCTTATTTGCGGTTGTGCTGGTATTCCAGCTGCGCGCGAGGCGCTACGTCCCGACGCTTTATTGGCTGACCGTCGTACTTATCAGCATCGTCGGAACTTTGGTTTCCGACAACTTGGTGGACGGGTTTGGAATAAGTCTCGTCACCACATCGATTGCCTTCAGCATCTTTCTGGCGATCGTGTTCGCGGCCTGGTACTCGGTCGAGAAGACGCTCTCCATCCACACCATTGTGACCAGCCGGCGTGAGCGGTTCTATTGGCTGGCTATCCTCTTCACCTTTGCCATGGGCACGTCAGTGGGCGACTTGCTCGCCGAGTCCATTGATCTGGGTTACCTTCAGGCTGCCATCGTCTTCGCCCTCTCCATTGCAGCGGTCGGCGCTCTTTATTACGGGCTGAGGCTTAACGCGGTCTTCTGCTTCTGGGTCGCCTATATCCTAACGCGTCCTCTGGGTGCCTCTATTGGTGACTGGCTGGCCAAACCGGTGATCGCAGATGGCCTCGGACTTGGTACCGTCACGACCAGCGTCATGTTCCTAGCGGTCATCCTCGCCGTCGTCCTCTACCTGACTGTCAGCAAGGCCGACCGCATCGCTCCGAGCGCCGTTGAGTGACTTCGGCCGCCCCCATCTCCATGAACCGTCGATGAAAGGATCACCGATGAAATATGCTCTCAAGATGACCGCCACCCTGGCCGTCGCCCTGGCCTATACAACGAGCCTGGCCTATGCCGATTGCGAAAGCGACATGTTGCAGCTGGAGCAGGCCTTGAATAAACCGGGCCTCACGCCAGAGGCCAAGGCGGCACTCGATAAAGCAACGACCGTGTCTGTGGCGGCCATGAAAAAGGACGACGACGCGACTTGTCATAAGGCGATTGCCGAGGCATTGGCAAAGGCCGGCATCCCGATGACACCCTAACGGTCGAGATCATTCACCATCATTTTTTCATTTGATCAGAGTTTGAAGAATGCGGAAGAGAATCGAAAAATTCGGTAGTGTGCTTGCCCTCTCGCTGACTGTATCTGTCATGCCTGTTGCGGCGATAACAGGAACCCCTGCCTTCGCAAAGCAGCCGGCGGCCGCTGCTTCCCTCGGGAATTTGGCGTCCTTTCAAACCATCGTTGCGGACACACTTGCCGCCGTCAACAAGGGCGACCTAAAGGCGGCGCGTACGAGGATCAAGGACCTCGAAACGGCCTGGGATAAAGCCGAAACGACGCTCAAGCCCAAGAACAAGGCTACCTGGACATATATCGACACTGCGATCGACGAAGCTCTGGCCGCGCTACGCCAGCCCAATCCCCAGGCCACCGACGCGGCCGTTGCGCTAAGCAAACTCGATGCCACCCTGAAGGAATACAGCATCTAGAAAAAACGGCGTGGCCGCTCTTCATGCGGGGTGGCCATGGTCTTTCCTTGTTGCAAATTCTAAGCGAATTTGCATCCGCCAATGTCTGGACTGTTGCGATGAGCAAGACCCGCGAACACCTCGTCCAGCCGGCTTTTACCATCGGCCTTTTGAGCATCACGCTGAGTGTGGCGATGTTTCTCTTCGACCTTGGAATGGTCGACGAATTCGATGCCATCCAAATAATTGCGCCCGCCTTTCTCTACGCCTTCTCTCTTTGGCTATGGGGGCGTCGGGGATTAGGGCCGTGAAACGGCCAGCATTGCCCGCCATCGTCGTGGTTCTCCCTGCAGCGCCGCCTCACCTTTCAGACAAGCGCCAACCCTTCAGCTCTTCTCCTCTACCTGCTCCCAGCTCACTTCCATCGCATAGGTACCTGACAGGTAGGGAATGCCGAAATGACCATACATGATCGATAGCTGATCTTCTGCATCCTCCTCGTCAGCTCCGTGTAATCTGCGAAGATAGATCGCAGCTGCCAGCCCACTGCGATCAGCTTCCGCCTGGCAATGTATGAGTAACGGCTTGGGCGCGTCATGCATGCGCTTGATCAGCTCGTCGGCCGTGTCGGTGGGCAACAAGCGATTGGCCGACATTTTGAAGTCATAATGTGCGATTCCAAGCTCTTTGGCTGCAACTATCTCTCGCTTATACCAAGCGGCATAAGGGTTGGCACCCCTTAGATTGATGATCGATTTTAGTACATGGGCCGTAGCGTAATAGCTCAACTGGGAATCGCTGAGTTGCGCCGACCGATAGGCCTCACTGGCCACCACCTCATGCAGGTTGCCACGGAGATACGCGCTGCCTGCGTAGGAGCCGGCGCACAACAGGACCGCTCCGAGGGCCGCTCCAGTAAGCGTCAAATAGGACATCACCATCATCCCTACGCGGGAAGGCCTGGGCGGGCGAGAGTTCGCGGTTTTGCGCATTGTTATCACCTTCCTCGAGGGTTGGAGCAGGCGGTTACACTTGTGGCTGGGGTGGATCTACTTCGATAGGCGACGGAGGATTGCCTGGGCGATCGGAATATAATTGCCGTCGAAATGGTGGCCGCCTGGCCGCTCAATGAGCGTTGCGCCCCGCATGACCTTAAGCAGGCAACCGCTTTCGCCGGCCTGCTTTTCGTCTGCGCCGTAGAAGCACAGGACCTTCTCATGCGGCAGAGAAGCTGCAGCAGGTCCGACCGCCATATCGCTGGCGGACTGCCAGCCGAGATAGCCGGAGACAGAGATCTGGAAGCTTGCCTTGGGATCGAGACTCAGCATCGCGATCAGATCGACATTGTTCTGAGTTGAATGGGATATGGTGTTCCAGGCGAAGGGCAGGACGCCGGCACCGATTGAAAAGCCTACCAGCGCCACGCGTTTCACACCCCATTTGGTCCTGTAGGTCGCGATCAGTTTCTCGAGATCGGAACCGACCTTTCCAGGTGACTTTTGCTGCCAGAAATAGCGCAAGCTATCGACGCCAAGGACGGCGACGCCGTTGAGGTTGAGATATTCAGAGATCTTCTTGTCAATGTCACGCCAACCGCCATCCCCCGAATAGAAGATCACTAGCGTCCGGGCGCTGACCGCTGGAAGTTCCTCGACTGGAATTTGATCCTGTCCGCTTGCGTCCGCGGACAAGGCCTGGACAGTCATATCGGCAATCATCTCGGCCTGGTCCGATGCGCCCCCGCTATCCGAAAGTCCGATTACGGTTGAGTTGGGTGCGAACTCGCGAATTTGAGCTGACTGGCCGCTATTTCCAAACGCCAACCAGTTCGGCGGGGATCTCGGTAGCGCGCTATAACGAAAGCCGACTGGCATAGCTGTGAAGGGCGCGCCGGCACAGAACGGCTCGTGTGTGGCATACTCTGCCTTGAAACCGACACTGACGGTTGGGCCGATAGTATTCGGAGGGGACTGGGCGGCCGCAATATAGGCAAGTCCACTGCCCGTACCGAGCCCGATCACCACTGGCCAATGATAGTGACTGTCCCCGACCGCCTTTTGCCCTGCCTGCGAGAAGGTTTCGAGAAGACCGGCCAGATAGACGCATGGCGCATTCGATGACGTTTCGAGCGAGGAGAGTACGGCGTCTACCGGCAGCACAGCCACGGAAAGGTTTCGCGAAAGCAGAGAGGCTCGCATACGCCGAGCACCCACCGCCCGTGGGTCGGCGGCGAGAATGATTGCAAATCCTGAAGTCTCCGTGCTTCGCGGCACAGCGATGGTGACTGGTCCCAATCGTGTGTCGTTAACGGTTACCTTACGAACGGCCGGCGGCACCAAAAGAAAGATAAAGACAGCCAAACAGAGCACCAGCACCGAGGTAATATTAACGCGATTGACCTGGCGAAAACGGTGCACCGGAAACACAGAACGGACCTTGTTCTTTAAAAATTCTATCTCCAATATCGCGCACTCGCATTTAGGAGCCGGCGGATGCGAGGAAACGCTACCTACTAACGCGGGCCGCGCTACGGGGTCATCCGTACGCCTAACTAAGTATCATCATCGAATTATATGCTGATTAGAGTCTGCCAGTGCTGTCGCAGTTAGGTGATTTCACTATGGAATAAAGATGAATGGCTATTCATTTTTGCCGCTACACACGTGTAAACGTAGCGAGAGCGCAAAAGGAGAGAATTGTCAGTAATCGCATTTGCCGCAAAATTGCCTTGAAACTGTAAGGTAGCAGACTCGGCCCAGAAATGGCGCCTATACGGCAATCTGGTGCTTTACCTGCTGCCATTCACCGCGGGCGCGCTATTCCTGGGGTGTGTCTTTCTGAAGGCGCGCGCATTTCGCCAGAGTCTATTTCGCCGATCTGGCTGGTGCGGGTCTTGGAGGACTTGTCACGCTCGCAAGCCTCTACGTGCTCCTGCCAGAAAATCTCCTCCTTGTTCCGCTTGGCCTGTGGTTGCTTGGCAGCCTGCTCTGGATTGCGCTCCGTCCCGGCCGCGCCAGCCTGGCGACCCTCGCTATCGCAGCGCTGTCGGCAATCTTCCTGTCACCCAAAGGATCGCAAATCGCGCTCTCGGCGAAGACGATTTAGTTGCTGTGCGTACCCTTGATCGTTTCACCTTCAAGCTTGGTGAAGGGGACGAAATTGATGATGCCGCCGCCATAGATGTCGGAGCGTGCCACATGGAAGCTGCCATCGGCCTCCTGCTGCTTAACGACTTTCAGAACATGTTGCGCACCCGGCGGGCCGATGGGGATTACCATCATGCCGCCGGGCTTGAGTTGTTTCAGGAGAGGCGGCGGGATGTGGTCGATGCCACAGGTGACGATGATCTTGTCGAAAGGAGCGTTCTCCTCCCAGCCATAATAGCCGTCGGCATTTCGC
>NZ_BSPC01000098.1 GCF_030160835.1 Labrys miyagiensis
GGCTATGTGCTTGGCGTCAGTTCCGACCATCTCTTCAATTCCTGGGGAGACAAGCCTCCCATTGGCGGAAGTGCCGAACAGATCGCACGGGACTTGCCAGCCTCCCAATGGCAGCGCCTGTCGGCGGGCGATGGCACCAAGGGGCCACGCCTGTATGACTGGGCCTATTGTGAACTGGCCGATCTCGATGCCCAGGCCGATTATGGCTGCCCGACGCCAGGCTGGTGGACGCGCGGCCTTCTGATCCGCCGCACCATCGCCGATGCTGAATTGGCCTTCTTCTCAACCTGGTGTCCAGCCGGCACCGACATCGCCACCCTGGTCAAGGTCGAAGGCCAGCGCTGGACCATCGAGGATAGTTTCGAAACGGCCAAGAACGAGCTTGGCCTCGATCACAATGAGACAAGATCCTGGCACGGCTGGCATCGGCATGTTTCCTTCGTCATGCTCGCCTTCGCCATGATGGCAACCGTGCGCCATCACGCCAACAACGCGACGCCCCCAAAAACCAAACCGCGGGCCACCAGTCCACCCAAGCCCTGATCCGCTGGTCCACCCAGGAAGTGCGTCGCATCACAAATCGCTTGGCACAACAACGCATTGAGCCAGCCCGTATCATCGCGTGGTCTTGCTGGAGACGCGCC
>NZ_BSPC01000099.1 GCF_030160835.1 Labrys miyagiensis
TATGCCGACCATCTGCCCCTCTATCGCCAGGCGCAGATCTATGCCCGGCAAGGCGTCACCCTCGATCGCTCGACGCTGGCCGATTGGGTCGGGCGTGCGGCCTTCCTGCTGCAACCCGTTCACGAGCGGTTGCTTGCGATCCTGAAGAGTTCGACCAAGCTCTTCGCCGACGAGACGACGGCACCCGTGCTCGATCCCGGCCGTGGACGGACCAAGACAGGGCAGTTGTTCGCCTATGCCCGCGATGATCGTCCCTGGGGTGGCACCGATCCGCCGGCGGTCGCCTATGTCTATGCGCCGGATCGCAAGGCCGAGCGGCCCATCGCTCATCTGGAGGGCTTTGTCGGGGTGCTGCAGGTGGACGGCTATGGCGGTTATCGTACGCTGGCCGAACGCAACGCCGTGGTGCTCGCCTTTTGCTGGGCCCACGTGCGTCGCCGCTTCTTCGAATTGGCCGCCGCCGGTCCTGCTCCGATCGCCAGCGAGGCATTACAACGCATCACCCAGCTTTATCAGATCGAAACCGAGATCCGCGGCCGCGATGCCGAGGCACGCCGAGCCACCCGCCAGCAACAGAGCAGGCCGATCCTCCAGGCCTTGGAACCCTGGTTGCGCGAAAAGCTCGCCCTGATCAGTCAGAAGACCAAACTTGCCGAGGCGATCCGCTACGCGCTCTCACGCTGGCCAGGGCTCTGCCGCTTCATCGATGATGGCCGCATCGAGATCGATAGCAATGTCGTCGAGCGGTCCATCAGGCCTATCGCTCTCAATCGCAAGAACGCCCTTTTTGCAGGCTCCGATGGCGGCGGCGAACACTGGGCTGTCATTGCCTCCCTCATCGAGACCTGCAAGCTCAAC
>NZ_BSPC01000100.1 GCF_030160835.1 Labrys miyagiensis
CCCTTGAGGGCTTAGACATATGACGATTTCAGAGCTTACGCTTAAAACCAACGATGAAGAGCCGGTGCGGCGGTTCGAGGTTTTCACAGGCTCCGGGCGGCGGCGAGAATGGTCGGAGGAAGAGAAGGCCCGGATCGTTGCCGAGAGCTATGAGCCCGGCGCGAGCGTAAGCGGTGTGGCGCGCCGCCACGCCCTTTCCCCGCAGCAGTTGTTCACCTGGCGGCGTGCCGCCCGCAGGCCGGCGGCAGAGGAGCCGACGCCCTTGTTTGTTCCGGCGGTCTTATCGACGCCGATGCCGGTCCAAGCTGAGCAACCGCCCGACCCCAAGCCTGCACGCAAATCGCCTCGGTCTCCGGGGATCATCGAACTGGAGATCGAGGGTGTCCCGTTGCGAGTGGGTCGCGGCGCCGACGCCAAAACAGTGGCGGCCGTCATCCGCGCTTTGAAGGCAACGTCATGATCGGGCCGACAGGATCGGTCAAGGTGATGGTGGCGACACGACCCGTGGACTTCCGCAAAGGGGCGGAGGGATTGGCGGCCCTGGTGCGGGACGAGATGAAGACGGATCCGTTCAGCGGCACCGTTTATGTGTTCCGGGCCAAACGGGCTGATCGGGTGAAGCTTGTGTTCTGGGATGGGACCGGCGTGTGCCTTTACGCCAAGCGTTTGGAAGAAGGCAAATTCCAATGGTCTTACCCGACAGGCGATGCCTTCATCGCCGTTAGGGCCAGCCCTCAGGGACGGTGTGATCCGCCTGACATCGGCACAGCTCTCGGCCCTGTTGGAAGGGCTGGATTGGCGGCGCGTTCATGAAGCGCGCGAAGGGCGGACACCAACGGCTCCCGCGTGACTGCCGAGCCCTCAAAACTCTCGCAAGTTACTGACGAATATGATTGAATCGGCGTCATGGCAATTGGCGTCGATACACTGCCCGACGATCCTGGAACGCTCAAGGCGATGCTGCTCGCCGAGCGGGCCCGGGCCGAGCGTCTGGAGCAGATCATCAAGGAATTGCAGCGTCACCGCTTCGGCCGCCGGGCAGAGACATTGCCGGAAGATCAACTGCTGCTGGGGCTGGAGGAAGTCGAGCAGACCGAGGCCAGCCGCGAAGCCGAAGGTGAGGCGAGCTCATCGGCCGTGAAGGGCGCACGGGCCTCAAAGCGCCGGGCGAACCGCGGCTCGCTGCCCGCTCATCTGCCACGGATCGAGACCCTGGTCGATCTCGAGGACAAGAGCTGCCCGTGCTGTCGCAACCCACTGCATGTCATCGGTGAGGATCGGAGTGAACGGCTCGATATCGTCCCGGCCCAGTTCCGGGTTCTGGTCGTACGCCGACC
>NZ_BSPC01000101.1 GCF_030160835.1 Labrys miyagiensis
GTCAATGGCGCTCTGCTGCAGCCCGACGGCCAGCGGGCGCTGTCATGGTCTGCCGACAACACGCTGCGGCTTTGGGATCTTGCAACCGGTCAACAGATCGGCCCGGCCATGGTGCATGACGACGCCGTTTTGGGCGTCCGACTGCTCGATGGGCAACGGGCGCTATCTTGGTCCGCCGACAAGACGTTGCGGCTGTGGAATCTCGCCACCGGGCAGCAGATCGGTCCGGCCATGACACGCGAGGATAAGATCTTGGGCGCTTTGGTACTCGCTCACAGCGGGCGGGCGCTGTCGTGGTCGGCGGATCACATGCTGCGGCTGTGGGACCTTGCCACAGGTAGGCAGATCGGGTCGGCAATGCCGCATGACGCCGTAATTAAAGGCGCTCTGTTGCTGTCGGATGGCCAGCGGGCGCTGTCTTGGTCGGACGACAAGACGCTACGACTGTGGAACATAAACTGGCCTACTGCGAACAACCTAGTGGAGCTCGGCTGCCGCCTCGTGGAGCATGATGAAGCTACTGACGACAAAGAGCTGCAACACAATCATGGTCTTTCCGCCTTCGCAGAGCGATATGGCATCAAGCTGGAGGATCCAATCTGCCAGCCCGGCGTCGCCATTCCCTCGCCAACCTGGAGCATTTCACAATGAACCCGAAGCCCACCGTGCCAGGTGAGCGCCGGATCGGCCTCATAAGGCTCCCGGTAAGACGCGATGGCGCTCCTCAAGGCGTCGCGGGCCTCGGGGCTTGCCTTGTCGCTCAGCTCATGGAAAATCTGCTTGTAGGCACGCCCGAGCAGGCCGCCCGCTTCGGCATACTCCGAAGGCTTAAGGTTTGGCCGCGCGCGCAACGCATTCAGTACATCGATTGCTGCTGTGACGTTGCCCAGTTCAATGAGGCATTGAGCGTAGAGGCGCCGATTCTTCGCATCCTCCGGATCATGACGGCAGATCGCTTCGGCAAGTTTGCTCATCAGATCGTATTGTCGAGCATCCCGCAAATTCTCGACCTGCGTCTTCATGATGGCAAAGTCCTCTGTCGAGAGACGTCGCAGCCGCCGCAATGACACTTCCGTCTCCCGAAAAATCTCGTCAAATTTCGAAGCGTAATCCATGTATCGGATCCGCCAAAAGTTGAAATGATTACTTAAGAAAATTTTCCGGCTCTGCTGCTCGATCCGATCCTGCCGGTGCTGCTGTGAAGTACGCTTGCCAAAGGCGATACTCATCCTGACGCCTCAGAACTGATGATGCGCCATCAAACCCTGAGATTGAACACCTAGACCAGCGGCTCACCCTTTACTACAATATACGGGACATCGAGCCCTGGTGACTGCACTTAGATAAGCGCCAGCAGATTGGAGTAGCAAGGGGGCGCTTCCAGCGCTCTGTGTCACTGCACGGTCGAGTTGTTCGCTGCTTCCGATTGGTGGCATTAAGCCAGTTGCAACTGCGCCGGCTCTATCGAGCAACTATTGTTTCGCCAGTAACAGTATATGTAGCTATTGATTTGCCGATTCGGGCCACCTCGATATTTTGTTGCCCTCTTCGAGGACGACGATGGACGCGTCGAATTCTGACAACAAGGCTGTGTCAGCGCCTCGGAGCCCCTCGCCCGCGACGGGCGGCTTTGACATATTCATCAGCTATCGGCATGGCGGACTAGACGAAGAGATAGCGATTAGGCTGCATCGACGTCTCGAGGTATTCCGGACACCGGGGGCACTGGTAAAAAAGGGGATCCCGGCTCGCCTCACTCGCGTATTCCGCGATCGCGAGGAATTTGCCACCAATAGCGACCTGACTAAGGCTACTCGCGAAGCCCTGACGGCGGCGCGCTTTCTCGTGGTTGTTTGCTCACCGCGCGCCAAGGAGTCGAAATGGGTTTCGGCTGAAATCGCCGCATTCCGGGAGATGGGCAAGAGCAGCAACATCTTGCCGCTGCTGATCGACGGCGAACCGGAGGATGCCTTTCCGCCCACGCTCTACTCGGGCGCAGCAGGTGAGTCCGAGCCACTGGCAGCGGATATCCGCGCCGATGATCGCCGCGATATTTTGCGCGCACTTAACGGGGAGGTCCTTCGCATCCTAGCGACGGTGCTGGGCTGCCGATACGATGACTTGCGCCAGCGCCAGCAGGAGCGGTCGCGGCGACGCCTCCTAGCCGTTGCCACAGGCTTGGCCGCGCTCGCTGTTGTGCTTACATTGCTGAGCGGCTATGCCTTCCTAATGCAGAGCGAGGCACGGCTTGCAGAGGGTCTCGCCAAGCAGCGGCTCGCGGCCGCCCAAATCAACCAATCAAAATTTCTTGCCGATGCCGCCGAGCGCCAGCTCGATGCCGGCAATGTCGATCTGGCCTCAGCATTGACGCTGGCGGCCCTCCCTGACGCTATGCAATCCGCCGACCGACCTCTGGTGGACGAGGCAGTGGCCTCGATGGAGCGAACTATCAGCAAGGATCGGCTGGTGGGTGTGCTCGCCGGACACAAAGGCTATGTGAGCGGTGCCGCTTACAGCCCTGATGGCAAGCTGATGGCCACAGCGTCGGAAGATGGGACGGCGCGCATTTGGGATGCCGTCAGCGGCGCCGAACTCCATGTGCTCTCCGGACACCTCTCGACGGTCCGAAGTGTCGAGTTCAGTCCCGATGGGAAGACTCTCCTCACTGCATCGGACGACCGCACTGCCCGCATCTGGGATGCCACCACAGGAATGGAATTAAAGCGTTTGATCGGTCATGCTGCCGGCATCTGGCGGGCCCATTTCAGTCCGGACGGCAAGCTCATCGTGACGGCGGGATGGGATCGGCAAGCCCGGATCTGGGACGCGGTGACGGGCGAGACGACACATATACTGGTCGGTCATACGAGCTACCTGGTGGATGCCGTCTTCTCGCCCGATGGCAAGGAACTCGCGACGATCGCCAACGACAAAGTCGGGCGCCTATGGAATTCCGATACTGGGGTCGAGATTGCTACGCTTACTGGGCACGAGGGGACGATCAGCTTCGTTACCTTTAGCCCCGATGGCACTAAGGTGCTGACCGGCGGCCTAGATAGCTCTGCACATCTGTGGGACGCGACTACTGGCCAAGCGATCCGCACCTTCGGTGGCGGCGATTTCAACCTTTATAACGTGCAATCGGCGGCTTTCAGTCAGAACGGGCTCTACATCGTCGCGGCCACTGAATTCAAGAACGCCCGAATTTGGGAAGTGTCGACGGGCAGGACCCTACGCATCCTGTCCGGCCATTCCAGTTGGGTAACCGAGGTGGCCTACAGTCCCGACGGCAATCTCATTGCGACAGGATCGCAAGATGGCACGGTGCGAATTTGGGATGGATGGACCGGCGCCGCGTTAGGCGTGCTTAGCGGCCACCAACACTCGATTACCGGCTTGGCCTGGAGTCCAGATAGCAAGCGCCTGCTCTCGACATCTCTCGACAAGACGGCTCGCATTTGGGACCCGAATATCGACCATAGGCGGCTGATGTTGCAGGCACATTCTGACTATGTAAGTGGGGCACACTACAGTCCCAACGGCAAGCTCTTGGTAACGTATTCACCGGATAAGACGGCGCGGCTCTGGGATGCCGACACTGGCGGCTTAATTACGAGCCTGCAGGGACATACCGACCGGCTCGACGATGCCGTGTTCAGCCCAGATGGTAGTACGCTCGCCACACGTTCCCGAGACGGAACGATCCGACTGTGGCGAGTAGGGACTTGGAAGCTCGAGCATGTTCTCCAGATCGGCAGCCCGTTGAATGGGCTGACCTTCAGTCCCGATTCGCGACAGCTTGTCAGCTGGTCCGAAGACAGGATTG
Organism: Labrys miyagiensis; assembly: GCF_030160835.1. GTDB lineage: Bacteria > Pseudomonadota > Alphaproteobacteria > Rhizobiales > Labraceae > Labrys > Labrys miyagiensis. The sequence continues at coordinate 3,827 of NZ_BSPC01000101.1, forward strand.
CGCGCCTGTGGGACGTTGCCGAGGGCAAGGAGCTTCGGCACTTCGAGGGCAATACCGATCATGTCGAAGACGTACAATGGTCGGCGGATGGCTTGCGCGTTGTAATCTCGTCGATGGATACCTTCGCCCGTATTTATGAAGTGTCGACCGGAAAACAGCTTGTGCTCCTTTCGGGACATTCGAACTTTGTCCAGAGCGCACGGTTCTCGCGTAATGGCGCTCGCGTCATCACGGGTGGCTGGGACGGTACAGCGCGCATATGGGACGCAGCTACGGGGAAGCAACTCGTCACGCTGCCCGGCCATGCCAATATGATCGACGACGCCCTGTTTCTAGGCAATGAAAGCCGCGCTGTCACCGCCTCGCTCGATGGCGGCGTCCGCATTTGGGACTCCAATGCCGGCACTCTTCTTAGACTGATCAATGTAGGGAGCGGTGTCGTCCATTTCGCTCTCAGCCCCGACGAGACCATGGGAGCGACAACTGACCAGGCGATGAACGTACGCGTGTGGAACCTTAAGAGCGGTAGTGAGATCGCTGCCCCAGCGCGTGGGCGCGACCCCATGGACAATGTGGAGTTCAGCCCGGACAATAAGCGCATACTGACCTCCTCCGCCGGCGCCGACGGGCTAATCTGGAGTTTCGATCTGCTGAAGGCTTTGCCCGTGGGCACCATGCTGCCGCTGCTGCAGGCGCGCTCACCGCGTCCGCTGTTCGGGTGGGAGCGCCGCGATTTTTTTCTCCAGGAAGATCTCGAAGCGAACACCAGCACTACAGTGAATATCGACGAGTGTGACCGTCTTGCGGCCAATCCGTTCGACCCGGCGCGGACAACTGCTGGCGTGATGCTTGCGTCGTTAAACGCCACTGCTGCGATCGATGCCTGCACAGCGGCGATCAAGAACGCCACCGGCGAGCCGCGATTCATCTATCAACTGGGGCGTGCCTTTGAGGCTGCACAGCAATTCGATCTTGCGCGCTTGAACTATCAGGCTGCGGTGGACAGAAACTATCCGGCCGCCCTCATGAATATGGGACTACTCTATTTCAGCGCGCGCGGTGTCAAACGAGATGTTGCGCGCGCGAGCGACCTGCTGCGCAAAGCCTATGAGAAGGGAGTTGTCGCGGCCGGCAACCCGCTGGCGCTGTCTCTCACTGAATCCGACGCGCCCGCCGACCGTACCGAAGCGAGTCGCATCTGGCTCGATGCCGCCGAGCGCGGTGACCCCGCTGCGCAGCTCCGGCTCGCGCAACAAGCCGACATCGAGGGGCAGGGCGCCGACAACGGCCTCGCAGCATTCCGCGCCTACGCTATCGCCGACTGGCTGTACGCCCAAGTTGGCGACACGTCGACCGCCGCCATTGCCCGCGCGCGCGCGGCAACATTGGCTAGGTCGTTGCCGCCGGAAGCCATTGTTACCGCTTGGGCGGAAGTGCAAATGCGAAAGAAAGCAATCGCGGCGTTTCATAGATGAGGAGTGACAGTGGCGCGAGGAGGGGCGCCCCAGCTCCTACTTTCCACCTTGCCCACGCGAATATCCCTGCGACGTGTGGCCATTCTCGCCGATTAGGTCCCCACCAGTCTCTTCGCCGACGCCTTGCCCGATGATGCCCTGTGGCAGGAATTCGGCGCAGTCGGACTCACCGGACGCATCCGCGAGGTCGGCGACCTCAACAATGGCTTGTTCACCAGGACTGGCTCTTGCGTGGTGAGGAGCAGCGCTCAACCTCGCACGGGCCTGGCACTGCCGGAGCCTCGTCGTGCTGCTCGACGAGCCGATGGAGCACCTAGACCACGAGGAGGCCACGCGCATCCCGCCTCGTCAGCTGCGTCTGGTGGCAAATATGAAAAATACACCGCATTGGCCGAGGCAATGCGAGGCCTAGCGCGTTAAGTCATCTTCGCCACAAGCTTGCGCAACGAATATGAGATATCGAGCTGGGATCGCTGGCGGGAGGCACCTCAACAACAGCGCTCAATTCTCGGCCGCAAAACAATATTGTTGGATGTCTCGGCTTTGTTTCCGGCGCAATCTCTAATCGAGGTCACGCCGGAGTGGTTTGGGTAGTGGCCCGTCACTTAACCCGTATGACCAATTGGTTGATGTATTATTTGAAACAGGTTGCTGCGGATCTTGCGAAGCTCCGGCCACGGAAATTCATCGCTCGTTTCGCCGGGTTCACCAGTAGCAATCAGTCCATCGATCTTCGCGGTGATACCGGCAATCGAGGTAGCGTCGATGGAAAACAATTGGTCGGCCAATTGCGCCTCCTCCGCCGACGAAATCTCCTCCTGCCGCACAGCGATCGAATACCCGATCTCCCGATCCATGTCGTCCCAACGCGCTTGATGAACGCACAACTCGGTGGCTACGAACTCTCGCATTCGGTGAAGCGATGGAGCGATTCTTGCGCAGTCTTCGAACGATTCCAGTGATCCAATTCGCACGGGTTGGCGTAGTTCGGCTGCATGAAGAGTGACACTCGGAAAGCCGATCGTGCGCGCGAGTACGGTCTCCAAGCGTTGCTGTTTTCGACACCAAGTTAGCGCTTTACGATGCGCTGATCGCCAGAATTTCCAAGCAGCGAGGGCAGGGTCCTCTTGCAGTTCAGTGGTCGCTCTTGCCACACCCGTTCGATCGAAAGCGGTGCTGCCAGCGGCGGTTAGAAGGGTGGAGAGAATGTCCCTTCGTGATAGCCTAGATAAACTCGTGCTAGTCTCAGAATCAGCCATGATCCGAGCTCCATACAGCTTAGATTGTGGTCAGGCTGGATGCGTGTGTCCGCACGCATTCAGCCGCTTTGCGACAAAAACCTTACACCGCAAGATGACGATGCTCAATATAAATCACCATAATATAGTGATTACATGACCCCCCTTCAGTGCAAGATGGCCCGAACTGCGCTTGGGTGGGGTGTGATAGATCTGGCACGTGAAGCGCATGTTTCGACGCAGACAGTTGTGCGTTTCGAACGTGGGGACCAGCTCAAAAATCACACCGTGGACAATCTTCAAAGCGCCATGGAAAACGCCGGCATTCAGTTTATTCCGGAGAATGGAGGCGGTGTCGGAGTGCGCTTGAAAAAGCCTTAGTCAAGTGACTAGACAGCCAGCGATGTGTATTTCGGCTGCGCCCTCGATGCCCTTCGTAGTGGCTGCACTATGCAAAAGTCTGACCGACGGCCGCTGTGTTTCGGTGGCTTCGGGCCAATCGAATGGCGGATGATAGTGTTGCAGAATGCATCTCGCCAACAGCAAGAGTGCAAGCCAATGGCCATTTGACAGGCGGCGATTTTGCATGCTGTGCAACGACGGGATACAGAAGTCAGTGCGGAATATCGCGATTGGGTCTGTTGTGTTATATCGTACTATGTCGCGTGTTTGAGGTTGTCGGCCCAGGCGCGTGAAGCAGTACGACCGAGATGGCCAGATAAAAGGCCGCAATGTGCAGCTCGGTTGGGGTGTTGTTTTTGTTCACAGTTTTCTCTCTCTCGGCAATGTGTGGCTTCGGCACGCAATGTGTGCACGATAGTTAAGACATTGCTGAACCTGTCCTTTCCACACATTGTCGGGGCTGACGATGGCTGAGGAGAAGGACTTCCAGTTCTGACCGGGCCGCATTCACTCCTGGCACGGCCAGCCCCCTGATCCTTCACGGCCCGGGCGCTCGTTGCTGCTCGGTGGACGAGCGGCGCCTAGCGGCGAGGGCGGCTCAGGAATGCAAGCCGCTCCGCCTTTGGCCGGGGCTATTGCTAGCCTGCGAGAGTGCCGCCTAGTGTCCGGAAGGTCCGGGGTGACGAAGGCTCGCGTCTTCCGGCAGGCAGCCTTTCAGCGTTTCTACCCACGCGGCTCACCACCTGCAGCGCAGGCCGAACCGGCCCGGAGCTTCAGGAGTACAGGTGACCTCCTCCTATTGGCTGTCTTCGCCCGCCTGCCGCATGGCTGCTACGATGCGGTTTGAGGGTCCAGAAGATGCTGAATTGGGTGAGGAAGGCGATAGGCCGGGCCTTGGGATTGCCGCCTGAGGTTAGCATCGAAGAGCGCCATGACAGATTCTTGCGGCGATGCGTGGGATTGGCCGATGGTAGGCGGTGTCCCCGCGACAGCCAAGGACGCTTCGCGGTCTCAATGTGGCCGCGTCGGGTCAAGGGCAGGGCAGAGCAAGGCACACCAGCACGGCCCCCACGACACACGCTCCCGACGCTGCGTTCTTGGCCGTGGTGATCGTCACGCCGAATGTCTTTGGGTTGAGCGCTGATGCTGGTTGGCGTCCAGACGGAGAAGCACGGATTCCTTAAAATGCGGTGGGGATGAGGGCGGAGAAGGTGAGGAGGGCGGAGGGCAAGATAAAAGCGAACGGCACTGCGTTAGCCTTCTTCGCTAAATTGTTATGGTCTGCACACTGGTTAGGAGGCCGCGCGCGGCACCTATCAGAGGGCAGTAGAGTGCCGCCTCCTCCTGCCTTTCCAGTCTTAGGGCGCTCTCTCGCGGCACCACGCCGAATCTTGCCTCGCTTTTTGACTGTTCAGGGCGGTGCCGATGAGCCGCGATGAGGAAAGCCGCATTCGCCTGAAGCCGGGGCGCATCCGCGGTGATGGCGTGGCCACCACCACCTTCTTCACCGAGGTCCGCAAGGTCTCGCGGCAACGGCACGGCGAGGAGTAAGGGGTGCAGCTGACGAAGGGCGGGGGGAGCGGCAGGGCCAAGCATGCGCCTCATCGCTCCTTGAACGCCTCTTCGACCGCGGGTGCGGTCCCTGGTGGGCTTTTTGGCTGGGATGGAGCGCGGCGACACGTCGCCGCCGCCGTGGTTTGCCGAGGTTGCGGCCAACGCCGAAAACTACCTCATCGACTGCGTTCGAAGCGGTATGGAAGGAGACAATCGGGCGCCGATAGCCTGGCCGCTACCTCAAGATATCGCAAACGGCCCAAGGTCCAAACCGTGGTGGCGTTTCTGGGTCCAGTAGCCGCCGCTGTGCCATCTCCCGAGGATGACATCTGAGGGCCACCTAACCCTCGCATCTTTCATTCATGGTCCAGCCGGCCCAATCCAACGATCATTTTCCATCACAATCCCGCAATCGGTGTTTTTTGCTGTCTCGCACATCTTCAATGCCGAGCTGCGAGCCGCAGCAAGATCGTTCGGGCCGCCATCTTCATAGTACACACGCCTGGCGCTGGGAGAAAATGCCATCGCCTTGGGGACGGGCGCTGACATGTAAGTGGCAGCATATTGGGTTTGGACTATACCTTGACTAAACCCCAGATGCCTCACCAACGCGGGAGCTTCTTGGCTACTCCACGTTTGCAAGTGATGCAGACGAAGAAAGTCGTCGAGTTCGCCCAGCCATTGCACTCCATTGACAAAGAGATCGTGACCATCCTTCAGGGCGGGCTCGAATTCCTTCAATTGCACATCGCTGCCCCCCTTGGAAAAGGCGCCGTGCAAGCGCTCAACGACGTACGCGGGAAAAACAAAATCATTCTTGGCGTAGAGCCAAAGATTGGGGACGCGGCTGGCAGCACCATAGGCTGTGTAAGCCTCTACCAACTTGTCATCCCAACCGGCACAGGTCGAGCGCAAGCCCCCGGAAACGCTCACGACGCCAACTAGGCCCGGAAGATTTCGCGCGCCAAGCGCGACCGCGATAGCTCCTCCGGCAGAGTTGCCCATAACAATGATATGCGAGGGGTCAGCGTCTGATCGTTTCTTTACCACATCGATGGCTGCCTGAAGATCGTCCGCTCCTGTGTCGATATCCCGACGGATGTGAGGGTCTTTGCAATCGACGCCGTGTTCAACGCTGCCGTCGGATTGTCCAAACCCTCTCCGGATTACTACCACCGCCAGCCAGCCTCGCAACGCCAAGTCTCGGGCCGCAGATCGATACCTGTCGACCGTCAAATTCTGATTTGCCGTTTGAGTTTTGTCCGTACCGTGCGTAATCACAGCAATTGGCAGCGGCCCGGTTGCTCCTTGTTTCTTCACAATGAGACTGTCCAAGCGATAGTGTTTCCCGTGGACCACGACATGGAGGAAGTCGTGTGTCTCATCGAAATCTGGATCGGCGGCGAAGGCGACAGGTGAAACTAGCCATAAGGTGATCAAGAGGAGGCCGAAAACAAGCTTTCTCGACACACGCATCCTCAGTTTTCCTCCAGATTCTATCCCATTGATCGAGATACTATTGGGGTCAGATTCCAGATCGATCAAGGAGGAAGTAGAGGGATTTACTTTGCGGCCCGGGAACACTCTGCCGAAGAGTTCGGCTTGGCAGACTGCCATCTGGTCGACAGGCTAATTGCTTCGTAGCTCGCGTTAGCGATCGAACATCAGGGCCAACCTCAGAGCCTCAACGCACCCGTACAAACTTGACCCGTCTGCGGCCCGCAATGAGGAATGCGTCAAACCCAGCGGCCCGCCACGCCTCCCTTTGGGAGTGACCAGAGGCGACGGTGTTTGCCCACCATTGAGGCCGCTCCGCGCTGGCTGGAAGACCTCGACCAATAATCTTTTCTATCTCCGCAAAGCTCAACTCGATCTCTCGAAAAGCAACTGTCTTAAGGTGACCGGCGAGGGGATCATAAGCTGGCATGTGTTCTCCCAATTGTTCTTTGCACGCACCACTATCGAGAGCATTTGGATTTCCCGCTAGTTCAATTCTTCTGGTGACAGACAATCTGACACACCATGGAGTTGCCGTCCGGACCTCTTCGCGGCGTGGTGCCACCACCACGGCATTCGCTCGTGGGAACGCTGCGTCGGCATGTATCAGGCCGAGCGGATTCCAGACGCGGAACTTGAAGGGGCGGTGACTGCTCGGGACGCTCTATTACGGACGCTTGTATTTGCGACCGTTGCATGCTCCCTTTTCAGAGAGATCTAACAGAGCACAGCGAATGCCGGCGGAAATTGACCTGTCTCCCCTCCCATGGGAAGGGCCACGGCTATCCGAGGAAGAGCTTAACGACGAAGATGCCGCTTTTGGTCTCACAGAGAACGCACTTTTAGTGCTCTCTGAGGCGTGGATATTTGACGA
>NZ_BSPC01000102.1 GCF_030160835.1 Labrys miyagiensis
GCCCGAAATGTCGATCTGCACCTTCTATTTTGAGGCTCAAGCAGCGCGGCGCAGCTGGTCGGGGTTGCGCAGCCGCGCTGCGACTTTCCACCAGCGCGGCTCAACCGGCCTTGAACATGCTCTGGGCTTGGCCACGGCGCCGAGGAGCCTTGTTGCTGCGCCTCATGTCCATCTGCTTTTGCTGTTCGGCGATCATCGCCAGGATTGGACCCAAACGCTTGTTCTCGACGATCGCTGCCTGGTCGATCTGCCGCAGCTTGTCGAAGATCTTGTAGGGCAGGGTGCGGCCCTTATGCTTGATAGCGAAGTGGCCGTCCGGATAGTCGTAGATCATGACGCGCTGGCGGGCGAGGGGCCTTGTGGTCTCGTTGGGCTCGAGCATGAACAGCACCTTGTCGTATTGCAGCGTCAGATTGAACGAGACGGTCCGCTCCTCCTTCCAAGCAAAGGCATCCTCGATGTCGTCATGCTCGGCAAGCGGGCGGTGCAAGTCTTTGTCATTGAAAGGCAATTTTGCGAAACGCTTGTTATAGTCCTCCATGAAGGTGGGCAGGAAAGCGTTGCCGGCCTCCATGGTCGATATCCCAGCCAGCCGCATCTCTTTGACCAGTCGATCCTGCAAGGTGCCGTTCGCCCGTTCGACGCGGCCCTTGGCCTGAGGGATATTGGCACAGATGATATCGATGTTGAGCTCGTGCAGCGCCCGGCCGAACTGCGTCATGCCATCGCCACCGGTGGCGTCAGCCTTGTTGACACGAAACGTGGCATGTTTGTCGGAGTAAAATGCAACGGGCTTGCCATGGCGCTCAAGATAAGTGCGCGCCGCGATAAAATAATCGAAGGTCGACTCAGTCTCGACGAAACGAAGATGCATGAGCCGACTGGTCGCATCATCAATGAAGACGAGCAGGGTGCATTGCGGCCCCCGATCCTCGAACCACCAATGCTCAGAGCCATCGATCTGGATCAACTCGCCGAAGCACTCTCGCCGGTAGCGTGGTTGGTGCACGGGCTTGTGTCTCTGCCGGCGATCCTTCCAGATGCCTTCCGCCATCATCCAGCGCCGGATCGTCTCCACGCCGAAATGCAGACCATGGCGCTCGGCCAGCTTCTCAGCCGCCAAGGTCGGTCCGAAATCGACATAGTTCGCCTTAATGAGCGCGACCACCTCGGTCCGGACGATCGCGGGATACGATCTATTGCTCGGCTTGCCACGCTTCTTGGAAATCAGCGCCGCAGGACCGCCGGCATGATACGCCTGCAGCAGCCGAAACACTTGGCGGGTCGTCACGCTCATCAGCTGCGCCGCTTCGCGCGTTCGTATCCGTTCCGCCAGCAAATCCTTCAAGACGTGAACCCGGTCGATCTCCGTTCGGCTCATCGACAGCACCGTCATCACACGCAACTCCCCAGGCACAACGCCG
>NZ_BSPC01000103.1 GCF_030160835.1 Labrys miyagiensis
CATCGCGCATTGAGGGCCTCTCATGACAGCGGCTCTCGTTGGCGGGTAGATCACAGTCCTGCTCCGTGCCGATGAGCCAAAGACCGGAGCCGTTGATAGCGGCAGGCTCTTCAGGCGGCTGGTTTCGGGAGAAATTCGTTCGCCCTCAGCGGGTTCCTGACCTCGTCGAGCGGCGCCAGCAGGTGCAGGACCATGTTGCGCAGCGCATGAACGTCATGCGGCGTGGCGCAACCGAGCCGCAAGCCTGAGCGACCGGAAGCCTTCAGGCATCTGGTGTTCTGCATCCCATGTGTAGATGGGGTGACGACACGAAAGTGATCATTACGTACCGCTCATGGGAACAAGAATGGAGGCAATTCGGCGAAGTGACCGCAGTCCGTGCTCAGGTAGTGGATCGGCATCCCAGATATAGTCACCGGTCCGACTGATGTGCTCCCAGCCGAGCGGAGCAATGTGTCGCGCCAGCTCCGGCCTTGTATCAATGCCCCGCTGCGCCAGATCTCCCAACGCGGCTTCCAAATAGCGGGTATTCCACAGGATAACGGCCGCCACGAGCAAGTTCAGGCCGGGGGCTCGGTAGGCTTGGTTTCAAAGCTGCGATCACGCATCTCGCCCAGCCGGTTGAAGAAGATCGCCCGTGCCAGAGCATTGCGGGCCTGGCCCTTGTTGAGCCCGGCGTTGGCCCGTCGTCGCAACGCGGGGTCCGACAGCCAGTCCAGGGTGAACAGCGTGCGCTCGATGCGACCCAGCTCCCGCAATGCCAGCGCAAGGCCATTCTGCCGCGGATAGGCCGACAGGCGCCGCAACATGGCGGAGGCCGTCACTGTGCCGGTGCGGATCGACGTGGCCAGCCGCAGAAGCTCATTCCAATTGGCGAGGAGGTGCTCGAGGTCGATGGTGCCACCTATCTATGGTTCCAGAACGGCCGGTGGCTGATCGCCGGGGAACAGATAGAGCCGGCGGTCCTTCAGGTCGCGCAGCCGCGGCGCGAAGCGGTAGCCCATGAGGTGGAAGAGCCCGAACACATGATCGGTAGCGCCGCCAGTGTCGGTGAAGTGCTCGTCAACGGCCAGCCCGGTTTGGTGATAGAGCAGCCCGTCCAGCACATGGATGGCCTCGCTCGCCGTGGCTGCGATCACCTTGGTATGATTGGGGCCGTATTGGTCGGAGATCCAGGTGTAGAAGGCCACACCGGGCTCGTTGCCGTGCTGGGCGTTGACGTCACCGGCTGCCTCGCCATGGCCGCCGGCACGGAAGAACTGGCCATCCGATGACGAGGTTGAGCCGTCGCCCCAGAGGCGGGCGAGCGGCAGTTCGCGGTGAGCATCGATGATGCGGGCGAGCGCGGCCGTGTAGGTCTCCTCGCGAACATGCCAGTCGTGCATCCATGCGAGTTGGCGGATGGTGACTCCGCGACAGGATTCGGCCATGCGGGTCAGACCGAGGTTAATCCCGTCGGCCAGAACCGCAGTTAGCAGAGCCGGCCGATCCTCCGTCGATCGACCACTGCGCTGGTGGGTGAAGCAGTCGCTGAAGCCAGTCCAGCGGTCGACCTCCTGCAACAGGTCCGTGATCTTGACCCGGGGCAGTGCGTCGTATGCAAGCCGGCCCAGGTCTTTGGCAACCTCCGGCGTCAGATCGCGGATGGGCGATACTTTCAACTTGCCCTTGGACAAATCCACATCCTTCAGTTCGCCGGCATCGGCCAGCGCAGCTAGATGTGGAGCCTCAAGAGGTTGTCCTCGGACAGGCCGAGTCTGCTGATAGGAGTTTGAGATTTTATGCCGCCGTGTGGGCGATGCCAATTATATCGATGGAGCCAGATTGGGAGCTCTTGGGCGCGGCGTTGTGAGGTTGGATAGGCCTGAGCATAAGCCCACTCTCTGAGAGCGGTCTGGATGAAGCGCTCGGCTGCGCAAACGTTGATGCTCCGCAATTAGGGGTCAGAACAAGAGCAGTTCAAAATCCCCGGGAAAAGCGCGGCTCGGTGACTCACATATCTCGACTAGACGCCAAGCGATGCCTTGTAGAGCTCGATCTGCTTGTCGCGACCGATCTGATCGGTCAGATTCTCCCATGCCGCGGCAATCGCATCGGCTCCAGTCTGAGCGTCGGACTGCCCGGCGTAGATCCTGGCCAACCCGTCCTCTGCGGCACTGTAGTACCTGAATATACCGGGGATGCGCGGTTCGATAGCCGCATTCGGATGGTTGTAGCTGTTCTTATTGGCGTCGAGATACGAAGTAATAAAGGCCTCACTATATCCTGCCGCCACCCATTCGGGAATGTTGAAATGGCTGTTTCGATAAGGTTGCAGGCCGGTCGGATAAACCGACGTCCAGAGTGAGATATCCTTTCCGCCAAGGTGGGCGGCCGCACTCCAGGCTGCTTTCTTCTTCTTGTCGTCGCTGTCGACTGACGCCATGACGTAAACGCCCCAGCCGAGAAAAGCCATGTTGGGCGCAAAGTTCGGGCCGCCCGCGAGCCTTTCCCACATTTTGGTCTTCGAATTATAGACGTCGTCGGAGCCCGGCAGGATGTCGAAGCTGACGACATTGCCGACAACCGAGGGGGCAGTCCGGGCCGAGGGACCGACGTCGCCCCACCATGACAACATGGATCCTGTGCCCATAACGAACTGCTGGAAGGCCGTCGTATCCGGATCGGCATTGATTTGGTCTGCCGGCTCTGAAGGAAGCGCGTCAATGACGTCCTGGATGGCGCGCACAAAGGCTGGGTTGTTGACGCGCGGCTTCATGGTGTCCACATCAAACAGCCAAGCCTTGTCGTCCGGGTGCTTAGCGTAGGCCGTCGCGCGGCTCGCCAAGAAATAAAAGCCGAAGCCACCAGCTCCCTTCGCCGGATCAAGATAGCCGAAGACATCCTTTCCGCCGACTTTCTTGCCCTTTAGGAATTTCGTCGCTGCCTGCACTCTCTGCCAAGTGCGCGGGCGGCCCCAGGCGCCCTCTCCTCCCGCCGCCTTCCATGCAGCCGCTAAATCAGGATCGGAGAAGACGTCGGTGCGATAGCTGAAAGTATGGCAGTCGCCGTCGATGGAGACGCGATAGCGCTTGCCATCCCATGTACCAACCGGCCCCTTCAGATAGTTGACGTAATCGTCCATATCGACCTGCGTCCTGACCCAGTCTGGCATTTCGGACGCGAGGCCATTGCCGCAAACGTCGCCTTCGAATGGCGCGCCCATCTCGGCCATGTCAAAATCCAGCATGCCGGCGGCGATGCCTTGCTGCAGGTGCGTGTCGTAATCCGCCTGAATGAGATCAATCCAGGTGATCTTCGCGCCGGTATAGGTTTCCCAGGGCTTAAGCAATCCGCGAAATACAACATTGTGCACATTCTGGCTGTTGAGACCCATGAAGCTGAGTTCGACGCCGGTAAATTCGCCTCTCGCTACGTTGGACCTCGTGCCGCCGAGGCAAAGCTCGCCCACCTTCTGCCAATCGGCGTCGGTCGGCTGAATACCGACACCTGGAATTCCCAAGATCTGTGCCCGTAGATTGTCTTGCGCGAATGCTCGGGACAAGCTCCCTACTAAGCTGGACGAACTCATAGTTGCGAGCGCGGCTCCCTTGAGCACCTGACGGCGGCTCAACTGTAAGCCCGTGAGATGGTTATATTGTTGTATATTCATCGCGATCGCACCCCAGAGCGAGCACCTGCGATCCCGGATTTGACGTGCGGCGACCGCTGTTTATAGTTTGATCTGCCGTCAAATAGTTACATCTGCGATCGCTCGACCAGCCGACATAACCAAGTGAAATCAATCACCGCTTATTTGCGGAATTGCGCCGTTTGGTGCGACATCGCTAATCTCATCTGAACCGGGCGAGTTCAACGGCGTAAGGTTCGAGTTCAGGCGCATTCGCTCCGCGAGGTACGTAGCAAAGCTATACAGTGTTTGCGCGCTCGATCCAACTCCTCAGCGATAGGGAGGAGATGCCAGCGGGCATTGTCGACGATTATGGCTCAAAGATGGATCGAGCGTGCCATTGTGCGCCAAGTGGCGGAAACCGCATAGCCATGGCGGCCGTAGCGGATGGTCCGGACGCACCTGCGCTTCCGGGTCCACGTAGAAGCCAGCGATCCAACTGCTGATCCAAGCCCCGCTTGATCGACTCTGGGTCGCTTTCTCTGCCAGGGTTGAGCCATAGGCCGCCGCCTCACGGGCCACAGGAAGGCCCACAGCCTGCTACGGCGCCCTTTCTGACCACAGCAATCGTTGCTAAGGCGCCTGTGGCGCAACTATGCTACGCTTGACCATCAATCGCGCGCAAAATGTCGCCCGCAAATGTCGATCTGATGGCCGAGCCCGCTGTGGACACCCAACCTTCTGAACGACGGCTTGTCGCCATTTTGGCGGCGGATATCGCTGGCTATTCTCGTATTATGGGTATCGACGAGGCTGCGACGGTCCGGCAGCTGAAGGGACATCAAACTGTTGTTCTGCCGACGATTGGCAACTTTGGCGGGAGGATCATCGATACCGCGGGCGACGGCATCCTTGCGCAGTTTCCCAGCGCCGTCCGAGCCGTCGAATGCGCTGTTGCGATTCAGAGGATCATGGCCGAGCGCAACCGTGAGACGCCGGAAGACAGGCGAATGGTGTTCCGCATAGGCGTGAACCTTGGCGATGTTATTCAGGACGGGGAACGTATTTACGGCGAGGGCGTCAATGTCGCGGCCAGGCTCGAAACACTCTGTGAGCCCGGCGGCGTATGCATCTCGCGCGCAGCCCGCGATCAAGTCCGCGACAAGCTGGCGCTCACTTTTTCAGACTTCGGCGAGCACAGACTGAAGAATATTGCGCGCCCTGTGCACGCCTATTCCGTATCGCCGGAGTCTGCGGAGCAGGCCAGGTCGCCGTTCCGCGGCCTCGATGTCTTCGAGTTCGATCACGCTGAGCTTTTCTTCGGCCGAGCGCAAGCTATCGCCACCTGCTCCAGGAGGCTTGAGCAGCAAGCCGTCAATGGCAAAGCCTTCTTGCTGATCTACGGAATGAGCGGATCGGGAAAATCCTCGCTATTGCGGGCGGGGCTGCTTCCAGCGATCACCCGACCTGGGACGGTCGCCGGCATTGCATTATGGCGCCGCTGCCTGTTCCGACCATCGGAGGGGTCCGATGCCATCTCCGCCATGGCTGCGGCATTGCTACGCGGAGGTGCGTTGCCGGAACTTGCCGAGGAGAGGACCGCAACCGAGCTGGCGGACCTGCTTCGCAACGTCCCCGATCGTGCTCTAGCGCTGATTCGGTCGGCGCTTGGAAAGGCGGCAGCAGCGGCTGGTTTGGCACCTCCGCAGGCGCGTTTGGCGCTCGCCGTCGACCAGATCGAGGAACTGTTCACCACTGAGTCGGAACCCAAGTCGCGCGAAGCGCTGGTGCGTCTGCTAGCAATGCTGGCTGGGAGCGGCCTCGTCTGGGTAATTGGCACGATACGGGCCGATTTCTTTCACCGCTGTAGTGAAGTGCCGGGCTTCTCCACGTTGAAAGACGAGTTGGGCACCTATGAGTTGTTGCCGCCGGCCGGCGTGGAGATCGCTCAGATCATACGTGGGCCGGCAAGTGCTGCCGGCTTGCGATTCGAGGAGTCTGCCGACCATGGGCGATTGGAGGACGTGCTGCAGGCGGCGGCGGTTGCCGATTCCGGATCATTGCCGCTTCTCGAATTTGTGCTCGATGCTCTTTACGAAGCCGGCCGAGACCGCCGGCTACTGACGTTTGCTGCCTATCGAGCGCTGGGTGGCCTCGAGGGCGCGGTCGCGCGTCGCGCCGACGAAGTCGTCGACGCTCTGCCGCCTCATATCCAGGCTGCCTTGCCCGCTGTACTCCGAGCGCTTACGACTGTGCGCCTGGGCGAGGAGGTGGTGACGGCAGCCCCTGCCTTGCTGGCCGACGTAGCCGGAGCGCCCGAACAATCCGCTCTTTTCGATGCATTGATCGCAGCTCGTCTTCTTGTCGGCGACGAGAACGCGGAGGGTCATGCCATCGTTCGCGTCGCACATGAGGCGTTGCTGAGCCGCTGGCCCCGTGCGTGCGCGATCGTCAACGCAAACCGCGATTTTCTTGAGATGCGCTCGCGCCTCCGGACCGAGGCGCGCCGATGGCATTCTGACGACAGGAACCCGGAGCTTCTTCTGCCGCCAGGAAAGCGGCTTGCTGAAGGAGAGGAATTGATTTTGTCGCGACGCGAGGAAGTCGACGATCAAATCATCGAGTATGTCGAGGCGTCGTCATCGGCTTGGAAGGCAGAAGCAGAGAGGGAGCGACAAGCCGAGCGCGCGCGAATCGAGGGCGAGGCGGCGGCCGCAACACGGTTAGCGCGCCGCACCCGCCACGCAGCAATCGTGGCGATCATCCTGGCGGCGATTGCCGGCGCCGGCGCAGCTATTGGGTTTCGAGGGCAGCAGGAAGCCGAGCGACAAGCGGTGTTGGCCAAAACGAGCGAAAGGCAAGCGAAGGCCGCCGAACTGCAAGCCCTCGGATCACGCGAAGGCGCGCTTGCGGCTCGCGACCAGGCCCTCCGGAATCAGTCCCTCTCGCTTTCGTTTCTGTCACTGCAAATCGCCGCAAGCGGCGACACAGAGGCCGCCATTTTGCTCGCGCTGGAGGCGCTGCCGGCCGACGCGTCCGCTTCGAAAGGGCGCTACCTCTTTGAAGCAGAATCCGCTCTTTACAAGGCACTCCTCCTCCATCGGCAAACTCGGATCTTCCGCCACGATGCCGGAGTCGCGGACGCGGCGTTTAGTTCCACGGGGGACCGCATTGTCACTTCGTCCTATGACAAGACGGCTGGCATTTGGAGCGCCCTGGACGGTTCACTTATTGCTCTCTTGAAGGGCCACCAGGATGTAGTCGAGCGAGCCACGTTCAGCCCGGACGGAAGCCGCGTTGTCACCGCGGCGCGCGACGGTACTGCGCGCGTGTGGAACGCTACAACGGGAGAGCAGCTTTTTGTTCTTCCGCAGCCCGGTGACTTTCCAACCGCGATTTTCAGCCCAAACGGTTTGCGCGTGCTCACGGCGGGAAAGGGCAATGATACTGCAATCTGGGACGCTCTCACCGGAAAGAAACTGCTGAGTGTACCCGGCAAAGTGTCATCGCAGGTTAGCTTCAGTCCCGACGGCAAGAGCTTCGTGGCTGGCTCAGGGTATGACGGTATCGTTGGTACCTGGAACGCAGAGGACGGCAAACCGATCAGCCGCTGGGCCATGCCGGCATGGCCTAACGAGGTCGCGATCAGTCCGGACGGTGGCCGGATCCTGATAAGTGGAGTGGTTCACGAAGGCATGCCTCCGCGACTTTGGGATGTGTCGAACGGGACAGAGATTGCTGTCCTTCGCGGTCACAAGAGCGATACGCGTGGTAACGGCTTCAGTCACGACGGTCATCTCATTGCAACTGTTTCGCTCGACGGCACCGCGAGACTTTGGGATGGTGTGACGGGGAAACTGCTTAACGTGCTTGGCGAGGAGTCGGCTGGCCTTCTTCTAACGGACACCCCGGCGCTGCGCGATCAGGAGACGAACAGTGCTTTCAGTCACGACGATCGACTTTTGGCTACGTGCTCCATCGACGGTACGGTCCGCATTTGGGACGTCGAGCACGCGTCGCTGCTGACAGCCATCAATGGCCGCGGCCCCCTGGTCGAGCACGTGGAGTTCAGCTCGGCCGGCAACGATCTTCTCACAGCGTCTCACGACGGCACCGCGCGGCTGTGGGACATTGATGGAATACTGACGACCACGCTTGTTCACAAGTATGCGCCGACGTTTGCGGTGTTCAGTCCCGACAATGCGCACCTTGTAACCGGTGGCGGGGAGGGCGTCGCGCATCTTTGGGATGTTGCGAGCGGACACGAAATCGGCCAGCTCAAAACGAACGAACGGATCCAAAGCGTGGCGTTCAGTCCTGATGGCAATCACATAGCAACCGCGTCTCTTGATGGCAGAATTATCATTTGGGACATTGAAAGCCGGCGCCAAACCGTGCAGCTGAAAAGTCGAGATGCGGCTCTCCTCAATGTTCAATTTAGCCCCGATGGACGTGTCTTGTCGTCGGCGTCGCTGCATGGCACTTCGCAGCTTTGGGATACGGAGAGCGGCAGCCAATTGGCTGCCTTCAAGACAAGCGGGAAAATGCCAAAAGCCATTTTCAGCCCCGACGGGCGTCTTGTCCTCACGGCTACGGATGACAACGTCGCGCGGCTTTCAAAGCTGGACGGGACGGAGCTCGCTGTATTTGTCGGGCATCTGAATCGCGTTACCACAGGAGCCTTCAGTCGTGATGGCCTGCTGTTTGCGACCGGGTCGCTGGATCGGACTGCACGAATATGGTCCACCAAGAACGCAAGCGCGGTCGTCACGCTGAGAGGCCACAGCGACGCGTTGACAGATGTCGATTTCAGCAGCGACGGTCAGTCACTGTTGACCGCCTCACGCGACGGAACCGCTCGAATTTGGGACGCTCGGGATGGAACAGAAAAGGTAGTCCTTCGGGGTCATCACGGCAGTGTGGACAGTGCCGCGTTCAGCCCCAACGGTGTCTATGTCGTGACGGCGTCGTCCCAGGATCGCACCGTCAGACTCTGGGAGGCGGAATCGGGCCGGGAGATGGCGATCCTGGCCAGTAGAGAGGACCAAGCGAACCGATCGGCGCTGACGCGAGCGTCGTTCAATTCCGACGGGACCAGGATCGCCATTGTCGCCGGCCAAATGAATGTTCAGATAGTACGAACTTTCGAAACGCCAAAAGATATGATTGATTATGCAAAGAGCACGCTGCGGAGGGTGCTAACTCAGTGCGAACGCAAGCACTTCTTTTTGCCCGTGGACAGAAGCGCGGCAGATTGCGCAGACTAGCGATTTGTATGTTTGCTACTGCGCCGAAGAACGGAGGTGGGTGAGCCTCGCCGGCGGGTGCGGTTGATGTCGCGGGCAAGCGGCCGCGGGCTGTCGCCGGCGTCGTAGCGGTCGAAGCGGGGTGCGGATCGGTTTTGCTGGCGCTATAGCAGTGCAGGGAAGCTTGAACGGTGGAAGGGCGGCCGATTGTAGCAACGACCTAACTGGCCCTGCAGAGCTGCGAGAAGCCGCCAACCAATGTCCCCTCATTGGCTTTTCGACAAGGAAAGCCGCCATTCCGCTCCCGTGAAGAGTTTCGGGCGCCGGCAGGCGTACGAAAGTCCCCGAGGAAGGAACCCGCGGGCCACAGGTCGATGGCTATGGAGATTTCGGATTTCGGCTGCTGTCGGCGATGGCGCGACCGCCGCCGAGAAGCGCGGTGATGAACGCGGACCGACCGCTTCGTTGCGTGTGGGCGTGCTGTTGTCGGAACAGTGAGCGGCTCGGCACGGTCCTGTTGGCGTTGCTGATCACCATGGACCCGCGTGGATCCGGTGCCGAAGGCTGTACGCCTGCGGCTTGAGGCTGGATCATGCTATGCCGGGTCATGGGACGTTCTCCCGGTTCGGTGTCCTTGCGTTCGGCGGTCCGCGCGGCTGCCTCCATCGTTTGAACACCTCAATGACAATCATGCGCCCGCCGCAGCACGGGCATGACGGGTGGAACTCGTCCGTTCCATCCGGGCTGTCGTCATCGGGAGGTGGGGCGGCGTTGAGCAACTCGCGGGCGCGTACGAGGCCGGCCTTGCGAGCGGAGCCGGCGAGCAGGCCGTAGTGTCGGATGCGGTGAAAGCCACGCGGCAGGACATGAAGCAGGAAGCGGCGGATGAACTCATCGGTTGCGAGCGTCATGACCTGCTGACGGTCTGCGCCGTCACGACGATAGTCCTTGTAGCGGAATGTGACGCCGCTCTCGTCGAAGGCGATCAGGCGGCTGTTCGAGATCGCGACCCGGTGGGTGTAGCGAGACAGGTAGGCGAGCACCGCTTCCGGTCCCGCAAACGGCGCCTTGGCATAGACCACCCAGCGCTTCTTGCGGACTGGAGTAAGGTGGCGCAGGAAGGCTCGCCGGTCGGAGAGGTGTGCCATCGACCCGAAGAAGGGGAGCCGCCCGGCATCATGCAGCGCGACCAGACGGGTCAGGAAGAGCCGGCGGAACAGCTTGCCAAGTACCCTCACCGGAAGCAGGAATGCCGGTCGCGACGAGACCCAGCGGCTTCCGTCCGGTGCGATGCCGCCGCCCGGCACGATCATGTGCACGTGCGGATGGTGCGTCATCGCCGAACCCCAGGTGTGGAGCACGGCGGTGATGCCGATACGTGCGCCGAGGTGCTTGCGATCTGCCGCGATGGTCAGCATTGTCTCTGACGCTGCCTTGAATAGCAGGTCGTAGACCGCCGCCTTGTTGTGGAACGCGACGGCGGCGACCTCGTCCGGCAGCGTGAACACGACGTGGAAGTAGCCGACCGGCAGCAGGTCGGCCTCCCGCTCGGCCAACCATGTCCGCGCCGCAGCGCCCTGGCACTTGGGACAGTGCCGGTTGCGGCAGGAGTTGTAGGCGATGCGCCACTGGCCGCAGTCCTCGCAGGCTTCGACATGCCCGCCGAGGGCTGCGGTACGGCAATGCTCGATCGCCGACATGACCTTGAGCTGGGCGAGGCTCAGGTGACCGGTATGGGCGGCCCGGTAGGCAGGGCCTGCTGCGCGGAAGACGGCGGCGACCTCGATCGAGGTGCGCACGGCTCAGCCGTCGGGCGAGATCTCTTCCGGATTGACCAGGCCGAGCTTGTCGAGCGGGCTTGTCACGGCACGCACCGTCCGGGTCGCGACCTTGGCATAGAGGGCCGTGTTGTTCAGCTTGGCGTGTCCGAGCAGGACCTGAATGATCCGGATGTCGGTGCCGTCCTCCAACAGGTGGGTCGCGAAGCTGTGGCGCAGGGTGTGCGGCCCGACCCGCTTGGCGATGTCAGCCGCCTGGGCCGCCTCGACGACGATCCGATAGAGCTGCCGCGTGCTGATCGGCTTCATCGCGTGCTGTCCCGGGAACAGCCAACCGTCGCGATGCATCACGCCCTGCTGCCGTCCGGCCTTCCACCATTGCCGCAAAAGAGTGAGCAGGTCCTCCGAGAGCATGGCGTTCCGGTATCGCCCGCCCTTGCCACGCTCGACACGGAGCAGCATGCGCTCGCTGTCGACGTCGGCGACCTTCAGCATCGACACCTCGGCGACGCGCAGGCCTGCGCCATAGGCGACCGACAGCGCGGCCTGGTGCTTGAGGCAGGTGGTGGCGTTGAGCAGCCGGGCAACCTCGTCGCGGCTGAGCACCACGGGCAGCCTGCGCGGATGCGCCAGCCGGACGAGCCGGCGCGCCAGGTCCGGGCGGTCGAGCGTGTGGGTGAAGAAGAAGCGCAGCGCCGACACGATACTGTTCATGGTCGGAACGGGGACGCCGTCCTCCTGCTGCTCGATCTGGAACCGGCGCAGGTCGTCGGCGGTAGCCGTGTCTGGCGAACGTCCAAGGAATGTCGCCAGACGTCCGATGTCGCGGAGATAGTTGCGCTGCGTCTCCCGTGAGAAACGCCGCATGTTCATGTCGTCGATCAGCCGCTGACGCAGCGGGCTGATGGGTGCATCAATAGCGGGATGGGGCATGGTTGGGCTCCTTGTTGAAGAAGCCCGTCATGCTCTGCCGCTGCCGGACCACGCTCAATGCGGGCGCGACG
>NZ_BSPC01000104.1 GCF_030160835.1 Labrys miyagiensis
ACGCTGATCGGCCGGCTGGCGTGGCCTGGTGCCGCGGAGCGCCCATTGACGTACAAGTCCATTCTTCTGGCCAATCCGCGCCTCGTCTTGGAACCAGATCTCGATCGGCTTGTGCTTGGGAAGATGGGCCAGATGCGCCTTCAGCGTGGCTTCGAAGTTTTTTTAAACGCCGCGATCGTTTCGGGCTTCTGGCCGGGATGACGCGCACGGGCACTGATATGCGAAAAGCCGATCTGCTTGAGGATCTTGCCCACCGTACGCTCATGATAACTGACGCCAAAGCGTTCCTCGATAACGCGCTTCAGATCGACCCGGCGCCAGCGTACCACGCCATCCTCGACCCGGTCCGGTCCCGTCTTCACAATATCGGCGAGGGTCGATAATTGCTCGGCACTCAGGCGGGCCGAGGGGCCCTCATACCAATGATCCTTCAGCCCATCTGGACCGTGCTCGTTGAATTGGTGAACCCAGTCGCGCAGGGTTTGCCGGTCCATGCCGCCAATCCGCGCCGCTTCTTCTCGACTGCGCCCCTCCAAC
>NZ_BSPC01000105.1 GCF_030160835.1 Labrys miyagiensis
ACCTTCTCGGGAATTGCAACTTCGGCGGCATTCCACGGCTTGTCATCCGGGAGCGCTTCTCTCCAGAGAGCGTCGACCCCGGCAAAGTGTTCGCTTCCATAGGTCGAAATTACTTCCATCTGTGGCTCGCGGTGCTGGGGGTCTATAAACTGTCAGTAGAGTATGGCCCTGTTTTATCCAGGATGCGGATCATGAGGAGGAGTCAGATTGGAATTTCAGAATTGCTCATGCCAAACTTGAAAATAATAGCCAAGGCTTTGTTGCGTTAAGCCTATTGCAGGCGTTTCAGTTCCGCTACTGCTCCTTGAAATTCAATAAATGTCTTGGGGCATATCGAGAACGCTTTCTGCAACAGCGGCTTTGCTTCCTCGATATGTCCTCCGATCAAGTCTTCCTCAGCGCTATAAAAAACCGCCTCGCATAGTTGATCATTTCCGACGGCTCTTGCCTGCAAGGCGTCCGGGGTAAAATTCCCCATAAACAAATCGAAGACCGGATAGGGCCAAGT
>NZ_BSPC01000106.1 GCF_030160835.1 Labrys miyagiensis
GGATTGCGGCCAGGATGTCATCGGCGGACTTTGTCCAACGGAATGGCTTGGGATCGGCATTGTTGGCGTCGATAAAGGCGCGGATGTCATCTTCGAGTTGGTGTGTGGAGGTATGGACGCCACGCCTGATCTGTTTTTCGGTAAGCAGAGCAAAAAAGCGCTCAACCTGATTGATCCAAGAGGCCCCTGTTGGGGTGAAGTGGACATGCCAGCGCGGCCGTTTGATCAGCCAATCGCGGATCAGCTTGGTTTTGTGCGTGGCGTAGTTGTCCATGACGAGATGGACGTCGAGCTCGGGGGGAACGTTGGCTTCAATTCGGTCGAGGAACTTACGGAACTCGCTTGAGCGGTGCTTGGGATAGCAGTGGCCGATGACCGTGCCTGTGGCAATGTCGAGGGCCGCGAAGAGAGATGTGGTACCGTGGCGTGTGTAGTCATGCGTGCGCCGCTCGACTTGGCCCGGCTGCATGGGCAGGAGAGGCTGGGTGCGGTCGAGCGCCTGGATCTGTGACTTCTCGTCCACGCACAGAACCAGGGCATGCAGGGGTGGCGACAAATAGAGCCCGACGATGTCGCGCACCTTTTCAACGAAGAGCGGATCATTCGACAATTTGAAGGTTTCGGTGCGATGGGGCTGCAAGCCGAAGGCGCGCCAGATGCGATGGATCGTGGACGGGGCGTGCCCCACGGTCCGGGCCATCGAACGCAGCGACCAGTGCGTGGCGCCAGCCGGCGTCGTCTCCAAGGTGCGGCGGATCGTATCAGCGATCTCCTCGTCACCGATCTTGCGCGGCGTGCCGGGACGAGGCTCGTCGAGCAGCCCGTCCAGGCGATACTCCGCAAAGCGACGGCGCCATTTGCCGACGGTGTTGGGCTCCGCGCCAACCTCAATGCAGATGGCCTTGTTCTCATGCCCTGCCGCCGCTGCCAGCACGATCCGCGCCCGCCGGGCCAGGGCTTGGCCCGTCTTGCGGGCACGGGCAAGCGACTCCAACTCCTGACGCTCTGCATCACTCAAAAGGATTGCCGGTGCCGCACGAC
>NZ_BSPC01000107.1 GCF_030160835.1 Labrys miyagiensis
ACTCGTCTCCCGGCCCCTTTCGTGATCGCCCTTGTCCGCGAGCCGCCTCGACGGCCATCAAGAGACCAGCGACGCGTCAGGTGCTGGGAGGTCGGGACGGGCAACAGGATGTAGCGCCAGGATGTCGAGGCCGCAGCGCCGGTCAGTGAGCTTCCCGCAAGACCTCCCAGCTGGCCGGTAGTCTAACCCAGACTGACGGAGAGCTGAGATGGCAAAATGCGTTGGACTCGACTGGGGTGGCCGCGAGCATGGGGTGTGCGTGGTGGAGCGGGCGAGCGGGGCGGTGGCGGCCCGGTTCATGGTGCGACACGATGCGGCCGGGCTTGCGGATCTGGTGAAGCGGCTGGCCCGGCTGGGGCCGCCTGGCGAGTTGCCGGTGGCGATCGAACGGCCGAACGGTCTGGTGGTGGAGACGCTGATGGCAGTGGGCCATCCAATCGTGCCGATCCATCCCAATGTGGTCAAGGCGAGCCGGCCCCGCTACAGCGCCGCCGGGGCCAAGTCCGATCCGGGCGATTGCTATCTGCTGGCCGATCTGCAGCGCACCGATGGCCATCGCTTCCGCCCGCTGATGCCTTGCTCGCCGGGGCTCAAGGCCTTGCAGGCGCTGGTGCGCGGGCGCGCCGCTCTGGTGAGGCAGCGTGTGGCGCTGGCGAACCAGCTGCGCACGCTGCTCGAGGGCTTCTGGCCCGGCGCGGGCGTTCTCTTCGCCGCGATCGACAGCCCGATCGCGCTTGTCTTCGTCGAGCGCTATCCCACGCCCGCCAGCGCGGCCCGCTTGGGGGAGCAGCGCCTGCGTGCCTTCCTGGTCCGGCACGCCTATAGCGGGCGTCGCAGTGCGGCCGAGCTTCTGGCTCGCCTCAAGGCTGCGCCCCAGGGCCGGGCCAGCGTCGCGGAGGCCGAAGCCAAAGGCGTCCTCGTGCGGGCGCTCGCCAGCGTGCTCACACGCCTCGGGGCCCAGATCCGCGCCGTGACCCAGCGCATCGAGCGGGATGTCGCGGCGCTGCCGGATGGCCCGATCCTGATGTCCTTCCCATGCGCGGGCCGGCTGTGCGCCGCTCAGATCCTGGTCGAACTCGGTGACGTGCGCGAGCGCTTCCAGTCCGCCGATCAACTCGCCGCCGAGGCCGGCGTCTGCCCGGTCACCCGCCAGTCCGGCAAAAGCCGCGGCGTGGTCTTCCGCTGGGCCTGCAATCATCGTCTGCGCCACGCCATCACCGGCCTTGCCGACAACTCCCGTCACGCTTGCCCCTGGGCCGCCGACATCTATCAGCGCGCCAAGGCCCGGGGCTGTCCGCATCCGCACGCCGTGCGCATCCTGGCCCGCGCCTGGATCCGTGTGCTCTGGCGCGCCTGGACCGAACGAAAACCGTACGACCCGGCCTGCCACCGGGGTGCGCTGGCCTTGGCAGCCTGAACTGTGCCTGGCGGTTCGGGCCGAAGACCTGCGTCCTTGT
>NZ_BSPC01000108.1 GCF_030160835.1 Labrys miyagiensis
GCCCAGCTGATCTCCAACGTCGTGCAGCAGCATGTCGACGCCATCGCCCTGACCCTGGCCTTCCCCGATGCCATGGCCAAGAACGTCAAGGAAGCCCAGGACGCCGGCATTCCGATCGTCGGCTTCAATGCCGGCGGCGACGACTGGAAGAAGGCCGGCCTCCTCATGTATGTCGGCCAGGACGAGACCGTGGCGGGCAAGGCCGTCGGCGACAGGCTGAACACCGAGGGCGCCAAGAACGTCGTCTGCGTCGACCAGCAGCAGGGCGCGGTCCAGCTCGAGGAGCGCTGCGACGGCATCAAGGCGAGCTTCAAGGGCGGCTTCCAGGTCCTCTACACCACTGGCTACGACATGCCGACGGTGAAGTCGCGCGTGCAGGCCAAGCTGCAGCAGGATCCCAGCATCGACTATGTCGTGACCCTCGGCGCCCCCTTCGCCCCCGCCGTGCTCGACGCCATCTCGGGGAGCGGCAGCTCGGCCAAGCTCGGCACCTTCGACCTGACGCCCGAGGCCGTCAAGCTCATCCAGGGCGGCAAGCTGCAATGGGCGATCGACCAGCAGCCCTATGTCGAGGGCTATGAGGCCGTCGACCTCTTGTGGCTCAACCTGACCAATGGCGACGTGGTCGGCGGCGGCGGCCCGGTGCTGACCGGCCCGGCCTTCGTGACCAAGGACAATGTCGACGCCGTCGCCAAGTTCGCCAAAGCCGGCACGCGCTGAGCACCGGCACGCGCCGGGCGCCGGGCCGCAATGTGACGAGGCCGGCCTGAAGCGTGCGCCGGCCGGACCGACTTGAGGTCCGGCCGGCGGCGCGGACGGGCGGCGGCTCACAGGGGGAGGAGACCACGATGAAGACACTCGATCAGAGCACGCCGCAGCTGCGGCGCCAGCAGCTCCAGCCGCAGAGCCTGTGGAAGACCATCCTCAAGCGCCCGGAGGCCGGCGCCCTCGGCGGCGCCATCCTGGTGTTCGCCTTCTTCTGCCTGATGGCCCCGCCCTTCCGCCAGCCCGCCGCCTTCACCACCGTGCTCTACCAGGCCTCGACCATCGGCATTCCCGCCGTCGCCGTCGCCCTGTTGATGATCGGCGGCGAGTTCGACCTCTCGGCCGGCGTCGCCGTCATCGCCTCCTCCCTCGCCGCCTCGATGTTCGCCACCGAGGTCGCCGGCAACATCTGGGTCGGCGTCGCCTTCTCCCTGCTCTTCTCGCTGGGCATCGGCGCCCTCAATGGCTGGCTGCTGATCCGCACCAAACTGCACAGCTTCCTGGTCACCCTCGGCACCTTCCTGATGCTGCAGGGGCTCAACATCGCCATCACCAAGCTGATCACCGGCAATGTCGCCACCGGCGACATCTCGGACATGGCCGGCTTCGGCACCCTGCAGGCGATCTTCGCCTATAATTTCCAGTTCGGCCACGTCCAGCTCTCCATCGCCATCCTCTACTGGCTGGTCTTCGTCGCCCTCGCCACCTGGGTGCTGCTGCGCACCAAGGTCGGCAACTGGATCTTCGCGGTCGGCGGCAATGGCGACAGCGCCCGCGCCGTCGGCGTGCCCGTGGTCCAGGTCAAGATCGGCCTGTTCATGCTGGTGGGCTTTGGCTGCTGGTTCCTCGCCATGCACCAGCTGTTCGCCTACAACACCGTGCAGTCGGGGGCCGGCATCGGCAATGAACTGCTCTACATCGCCGCCTCGGTGGTGGGCGGCTGCCTGCTCACCGGCGGCTATGGCTCGGCCGTCGGCTCGGCGCTCGGCGCCTTCATCTTCGGCATGACCACCGAGGGCGTGATCTACGCCGACTGGGATCCCGACTGGTTCCAGTTCTTCGTCGGCGCCATGCTGCTGCTCGCCACCGTCGTGAACACCTGGATCCGCGCCCGCGCCATGAAAGGATAACCAGTGGTAAAGGATAGACCCATGGTCCGCACCGACACCCCGATCATCGAGCTCAAGGCACTGGGCAAGAACTACGGCAATATCAGCGCGCTGCGCGGCGTGAACCTCGCCGTGCGCCAGGGCGAGGTCACCTGCATCCTCGGCGACAACGGCGCCGGCAAATCCAGCCTCATCAACATCATCGCCGGCCTGTTCTCCTATGACCAGGGCGCCTATCTGGTCGATGGCCAGCAGGTGCGCTTCTCCTCCCCCCGCGAGGCGCTCAACCGCGGCATCGCCGCCGTCTACCAGACCCTGGCCCTGGTGCCGCTCCTGCCGGTCTGGCGCAATTTCTTCCTGGGCTCGGAACTGGTCACCGGATGGGGACCCTTCCGCCGCCTCGACCGGCCCGCCATGTGGCAGCGCACCCAGGACGAACTCACCCGCATGGGCATCAAGCTCGAAAACCTCGAACAGCCCGTCGGCACCCTCTCCGGCGGCCAGCGCCAGGTGGTGGCCATCGCCAGGGCCATCCATTTCGGGGCCCGCGTCCTCATCCTCGACGAGCCCACCGCCGCGCTCGGCGTCGCCCAGTCCGGCCTCGTGCTGCGCTACATCGCCCAGGCCGCCCGCGACCAGGGCATCGGCGTCATCTTCATCACCCACAACCCCCACCACGCCTACCTCGTCGGCGACCACTTCATGGTCCTCTCGCGCGGCGAGGTCGAACTCGACGCCAAACGCGC
>NZ_BSPC01000109.1 GCF_030160835.1 Labrys miyagiensis
ATCTGCGTTGCCTCTCTCGTCGGAATCGCGAGCTGTGGCGCCCATACGCCTGCTACATTCAATTGCAACGAGGAGCGAGAAACTGATGCCTTGGGCCTGCCCGTCCTGCAGATATTTCTGATACTGTTCCCGAAATTGCGGGAGCCACGCAGGTCGGTCGGCGCTTCGATCAATATCGACAAGACGTTCGAGTTGACTGACGACAGCAACGGCGTCGCGTCTGAGTGTGTGCTGCTTGATGGCGGCCTCAAGAAAGATGGTTCGCTTCCGGATTGTCGCCTCTCTCTGTTCGGCCTCTTGCCTGTCGAGCTCGATGAGTGCGGTCTCCAGGGTCTGCGCCGCTCCATCCAGATCTTCGTTCCTGGTCTTCTCGGCGACCTGTGCCAGCACCGCATCGACGAAGGCACCTTCGTTGGATCCCTGCGCGCCCCTCGCAATGACATCGAGCGCAATTTTGACGGCTCGCTTGAGCTCCACGATCGCTTGCTCGAAATCCAGATCATCGTCCGGCTTCAGACGTTCAGCCAGGGCGATGACGATGTGGCGCTGCAATCCGGCCAGTTCCGCGGACTGGAGCAAGCCTCGCCTGTCGAGTTCGGCCACGAGATCTTCGGCGCTCAAGCCGGCGACCAACGTTCCGATGGTGCTCCCAGCGACTTGAACTCCAACGGTAACGGTCTGAGAAGGGTCCGCTACCGCTGGGTTTTTCCCACCTTGATGTCCCCGGCCTTCAGAGTCCCTGTTATTGTCGCGTCTCGGAAGCTTGCTCCCGTCCCTTCGGTGACGTCGATCTTGCCAAGTTCCACGTTCAGAGCTTTGAGCCCCCTGGCATCAAAACCAATCGGTCCTGCTTCCTCCAGCTTCGAGGTGAGCGCTTGCGCCAGACGACGCAACTCTTCTTGATCTGCTGTTGGCAGGCCATCCACGATTTCGGCGATTACGCCCATGCGGCTTTTGGAATCCGGCGCCTGCTCCAGCTCGGCCACATCCTCTGCCACTGACCCGGTGAGTTTGGCTTTCAGCGCCTTGTAGGCATCCTTGACCACTTCCT
>NZ_BSPC01000110.1 GCF_030160835.1 Labrys miyagiensis
GCAGCCCATCGCGCTAGACCGAAGCTATCGGCAGCCGCGAGTTTGGCGCCACGCGCATGTTCCTGCCAAAACTGATCTGCGGCAGATTTGACTTCGGAAGGCATCTCTCCAAGCAACTCCGTTTCGGCAGCCGACACCGGAATGACTTTTCCAAGAGCATAACCAACGACAGCGGCAACGGCGCCGCCACCCCAGTAGCGTAAGGTTCGCCAGCTATCCGTTATGGACCTGTAGTGCGGCGCGCTCGGCTCCTCGTCACTCTCATTTGCGGGGTCGCCAAGCGGTTCTGCGGCCGTCGGCTGATCTGGAGGCCTTGATGTCACGCGTCCAAGGTCGAATGCGAGCAGTGCCCCGGCTCCGACCAACGTGGCCTTGCCTGAGTTTTTCTTCGCAACATTGAGAGCCTCGCTGGCCACCGTTGCCGCTTTCCCAGCCAGGCGATCAACTGCGGCGTTCACAATATTAGCCGGCCTTAGCCGATCAGCAAGTTCCGTGACTGAGGCAGAGAGCTGC
>NZ_BSPC01000111.1 GCF_030160835.1 Labrys miyagiensis
CAATGATTGGGTCTCCTTGCAGTCCTTCTTCGATGATCTGCCAAGCCCGGTCGACCATGTCATGGTCACTGCCGGCGCTCCTCACTACAAACCTCCACTGGACATGTCGCAGGAAGAGGCGCAGCGCGGCCTCACTGAACATCTGCTGCTTGCGCTCGGGGTAGCACGCGGCGCGTCAGGCAAGGTCAGGCCAGGCGGCTCCCTGATATTCATGGGAGGCACCGGCGGCCGTCGCCCGCGGAAAGGTTTGGCGATCGTATCGACCGTTACCGCAGCGTTTCCCGCCCTCATCGCCAACCTCGCGTTGGAGCTCGCCCCGATCCGCGTCAACCTGATCGCCGCAGGCTTCGTCGACACGCCTCTGTCGGCCTCACTTCTCGGCGACGATCTCGATAAGCGGCGAGACGAACTGCGCGCGACCTTGCCCATCGGACGTGTCGTCAGTCCTGCCGATGTCGCCGGGCTCGCGGTTCATATCATGTGCAACACGGCCCTAACCGGTGCTACCTACGACATCG
>NZ_BSPC01000112.1 GCF_030160835.1 Labrys miyagiensis
GTCATTTCCGCCGCCAAGCCCCATATCTCGAAGCAGATTCCGATTCAGGCCATCCCGATCCTGCGCCGCTTGTTCAGGGATGAAGGAGTGCGGCATCTGAAGTCCTACGCGGCCTCGATTGGTGCGGGGGCCGTCGAAGCGGCCATGGGCGGTGTCCTGGCCTGGCTGATCGGCCCGGTGATTCATGCCCTGGGCACCGATGTCAGCCTGCGGGCGATTGCCGGCCTTGCCGCGGCGGCGATCGTCGTTTTCCTGGTCAGAGGTGTTTCGGGCTACCTCAAAGATACGATCATGGCGAGGATTGGCAATAGCATCATCGCCAGCATCCAAAGGCGCCTGTTCGACCACGTCGTGCAGCAGGACATGGCGTATTTCACCGCGCGCCACTCCACCGAAATGGTGGCCTCCAACGGCTTCGTTGCCAATTCCTCGCGCGTGGCTTCGAACCTGTTGGTGGATTTGATCAGCAACGTGCTGCAGGTCGTCTCGCTCGTGGTGGTGATGTTCGTGCGCGATCCCCTGCTGGCGCTCACGGCCATGCTCGTGATGCCGCCGGCGATCCTCGGCCTTCGCTATGTCACGCGCCGGGTCGGGCGCGTGGTGAAGCGGCAATATCAGAGCTCGGCGCAGATCACCGGCATCATCCAGGAAACCTCCCAGGGCATCCGGGTGGTGAAGTCCTTCGGCATGGAGGACGCCATGCGCCGGCGCATGGAGAGCGGCATCCTCGAGGCCCAGACGGCGGCCAACAAGATGGCCGGGCTCGGCTATCGCGCCGATCCCATCATGGACACCATGGCCGGCGTCGCCGTGGCGGCGGTGATCCTGTATGGCGGCTGGCGCATCACGAATGGTGAATTGACGCTCGGCGGTCTCGCCTCCTTCCTGTTTGCGTTCCTGGCCATGTATGCGCCGTCCAAGGCGCTGGCCAAGACCAATGTCAACCTCAACGCGGCGGTCGCCGGCGTCAGCATGTTCTACGAGATCATGGACACGCCGGCCGGCGAGGGCGCGGTGGAGCGCGTCAAGCCGGCCTTTGTGAAGAAGGGCGGCACCATCGTCTTCGACAAGGTGAGCTTCGGCTACAAGCCGGACGAGCCGGTGCTGCGCGAGCTTTCGCTGCGTGCCGAGGCGGGCAAGACGACGGCGCTGGTCGGCCAGTCCGGCGGCGGCAAGTCGACGGTGGTCAATTTGATCCTGCGCTTCTACGAGCCGCAATCCGGCGCCCTCACCATCGACGGCCAGGACATCGGCACGGTCTCGGTCGGCAGCCTGCGCGAGGCGATGGCCTATGTCGGCCAGGACGTCTACCTCTTCGCCGGCAGCATCCGCGAGAACATCGCCTTCGGCCATCCCGGCGCCTCGCAGGAGGCGATCGAGGCGGCTGCGAAGGCGGCCTATGCGCATGACTTCATCCGGGCCTTCGACCGGGGCTACGACACCGAGGTGGGCGAGCGCGGCTTGCAACTCTCCGGCGGCCAGCGCGCCCGTATTGCCATCGCCCGCGCCATCCTGCGCGATGCCTCGATGATCCTCTTGGACGAGGCGACGGCGGCGCTCGATTCCGAATCCGAGCAGGCGGTGCAGAATGCGCTCGACGACCTCTGCGCCGGGCGTACCGTCGTCGTCATCGCCCATCGCCTGCAGACGATCCAGGAGGCCGACAAGATCTGCGTGATCGAGGCCGGCCGCGTCGTCGAGGAGGGCACACATGAGCAATTGCTCGCCCGCGGCGG
>NZ_BSPC01000113.1 GCF_030160835.1 Labrys miyagiensis
CTTGCTCGTCCCGGCTGCAAGCCAGGACGGGGCGTCAGAGCGGGGGATCACGCAGGCCGCTCGCCGCCTTCGGGCGGAGAGGGTTCTCGCCTCCGGCATCGCCGGAGGTTCGATCCGGTCCGTTTGGCCTGCGAAGCGGGGCTTGATGAGGAACCTGTTGGATCGGCGGTCCCGTGGAACCGCCATCAGGGCGTTTCACGTCCTGGGGATCCATGCGCGATGGGAAAGGGCTTGATGGCAGGCACGGCGGTTTCGCCGTGCAGGCGATCGGGGCCGGCCTTTTGCAAGGCCGGCTTGCCAAGCCCGTTTGGACTGCTGCCGGTTTTGCCGGCAGCGGCGGTGGTGACAGCGAGGACAGGGCTGTCGGCGCCTGCAAGCGGGGCGAGAGATCGCTCCGTGCACCCCTACACCCGTCGTCCGTTCCGTGGGCGAGGCGATTGTTATGGCCGCCGGCTTCCCTGGCCCGGAAGCTGCGGCGGCTTATATCGCCTGACCGGCATGACTTGGGCGGGAGGAGCCGCGTCCTCCTGTCCTCGGCATGCCTTCCATCCGGCGGCTTGGGAGGCAAGCATCGGTGCGGCCGAGAGGCCGGGCCGGTGACGAGGCTCCCGGGCGATGGAAGAGACGCCCGGTCCTTGCGCGTTTGTCGACGCGCGGGCCATGGGCAAGGGTGAGGCGACGGCGGCTGCATCGACAGACTGCCAGGCACTCCACCGACCTAT
>NZ_BSPC01000114.1 GCF_030160835.1 Labrys miyagiensis
CCACCGGTGGCTATGAGCGGGCGCCTTTCCTGCTATTGTGGGACATGGGCCTGCCCTGTGCCCTGGCCAATGCTCGCTCGGTACGCCGCTTTGCCGAGGCCATGGGGGCTCTGGAGAAGACGGACAAGATCGACGCAGCCATGATCCGCCGCTACGGCGAGGTCAAGGATATGCAGCCTGACCAACCGCCAAGTCCCGAGCAGCAAAGCCTGAGTGCCCTTGTGCGTCGGCTTAGCCAGGTTACCGGCGATCTGATCGTGCAAAAGCAGCGCTGCAGCACGACCAAGGACGCGAGAGCTTTGATCAGCCTTCATGAACTGATTGCCTTGCTCAAGCGCCAGTCTCGCACGCTTGAAGGAGAGATCGCTTCAATGATCGATGACGACCCTCTGTGGGCCCATCTGACCAAGACTTTCCGGTCGATGAAAGGCGTCGCAGGCCGTACCATTGCGCGTCTGATGGCAGATTTGCCGGAGATCGGGACCTATTCCAACCGAGCTATTGCCAAGCTGGTTGGCTTGGCCCCGATAGCCGACGATAGCGGCAAGCGCCAGGGCAAACGCTCCATTCAAGGCGGTAGAGCCCCGGTGCGAAGCATCCTGTTCCTGGTGGCCGATATCGCCAGGCGATATGATGATGGCCTGAAGGCCTTCCACCAGAGGTTGAAGGATGCCAAGAAACCCAAAATGGTCATCCGCATCGCTCTGGCTCGTAAACTTCTCGTCAAGCTCAACGCAAAAGCACGCGATGCGCGCATCACT
>NZ_BSPC01000115.1 GCF_030160835.1 Labrys miyagiensis
CTCATCTGGTTCGTGATGCGGTATTCGGGGTCTATGGCAAGAACGAAATGCTCTATGCCAAGGACCTCCTTGTCGGAGTGCCGGATCGGTCCCTGACGGTGTTCGACAAAGGCTTCTTCAGTGCCAGCCTCCTGCTGCAGCTTCAGACGACAGGGGAGCAGCGTCATTGGCTGATCCCGGCCAAGAGATCCCTGGCATGGGAGCGGCTGGATCCAAATCCCAACGACTATCGAGTGCGGATGAGCGTTTCTGCTCAAGCGCGCAAAGCCGACCCGAACTTGCCGGCCTTCTGGGAGGCCCGGGCCATCGAGACGACCAACCGCCACGGCAAAAAGCGTATCCTGTTGACTTCCCTCATGGATGCCAAAGCCTATCCGGCCCGCGAGATCGTGCATCAATATGAAGAACGCTGGCGGATCGAAACGCGTTATCGGGAGATCAAACAGGATATGCTCGGCAGCGAGCTGACCCTGCGCAGCGGCACTCCCGAAACCGTATATCAAGAGATCTGGGGCGCTTTATTGGCCTATAATCTGGTCAGGCTGGAAATGGCTGAGGTTGCTAGCGAGGCGCAGGTAAGCCCTACTCAACTCAGCTTCACCACGGCACTCCACTATCTGCGCCATGAATGGGGCTGGATGGCAATTGAAGCCCCAGGCAAAATACCCGCCCATCTTCTTCGTCTACGCAACCGCCTCGGCGACCTGCTGCTGCAACAAAAACGGGGGCGATTGTGCCCCCGTGCCGTGAAAAGCCGATCTCAGAAATATCC
>NZ_BSPC01000117.1 GCF_030160835.1 Labrys miyagiensis
ACCACCGCGAAGGTGTTGCTTGATCGAATAGTGACGTGCTCGACAGTTAGCTTTTCCGTGCATGTGTTGCCACTGATCATTGGAGTCTCTTTCATTTCTTGGATCGCGAGGCTGGCCCAGGCGTCCTTATTCGTCAGAGCGAGCGTTGGGCTCCCGGCACGAAGGCGCCGGGAGCCCAATCGTCACTTCACGAGCGCGGCCTTTTCAATCACCGCGGCGACTTCCTTCGCGTGGACGACCAGGGAGGCATGGCTGCCGTCGACCTCCGTCGTCTGGGCCTTCATCCTGACGGCGAACATCTTCTGAACCTCGGGTGCGATGACCTTGTCCTTCGTGCTGATCACATAGAACGTTGGCTTGTCGTGCCAGGCTGCCGTATCGACCGGAGCCTCGAACGCTGTGTGGTTCAACGGGAGCTGATGGTTTGCCAAGGATTCGGCGATCTCCGGAGGAAGGTCAGCCGCGACTGCCGAAGGAAACACTTTGGGATCGATGTAGAGGTTGCCCTTTTCGTCGGGATGAATCGCCGCTGCGCCTTCGGTTGCCGGACCGCTCTTGGCTAAGATCGCCAGAGATTGTCCCACGTCGGGCGCGAATGCAGAGACGTAGACGAGCGCCGAGACCTT